>CP064953.1 GCA_015679245.1 Actinomycetaceae bacterium zg-1166
TTCGCGCCAGTGTTGAAAAAGCTCACCATCAGCTCAAAAATGACATTCGTGTAATTTCCACACCTGTGGAGAAGTCTGTGGATAAATCGCGTGCAGACCCTCTCACAAGTTCCTAGAATAGCTACGCTGCAGCGGGAAAGCTCCAGCATCAAACCTAGTGAGTGTGAGCTGACGAATGTGTACAAGTACACATCCTTGTACGCATGATCTTGTGAGGAGTAGAGATGAACGAGGGCAATCCCGCCCGCGATGCTTGGGCTGCAGCCATTGAGTTGTTGCGCGCCGAGGGCAACCTCTCTGCTCCTCAATTCGCCTTCCTGCGTATGGCGCATCCCTTGGCCACAGTTGATGATATTTTCATGATCGCCGTGGGATCGGAATATGTGAAGAACTGGATCGAAGAAAATGCTGCCGATCCCATGCGTGAAAAGCTCGTAGCGATTCTGGGGCGTGAGGTGCGCCTTATTACCTCGATCGACCCAAGTTTGACCGAAACCTCACAGCCTCCCACCAATCCTGCTACATCCGCCCAAAAATCCACTCAGAGTACGCCAGCCTCCAGCACACTCTCTGGAGATACCCCAATTCCTCACTACGGTGCCCATTACCCCACATCCCAACAGCATGTACCCCAAACGACTCCTTCAGCAGCAAGTGCTCCAGGAACAGTGCCTTCGTCACTATCCTTCACTTCTGCTGCCACCCCAACCTATGGAGCAAACTCATCTGAATATTCGGATACCCTTCGCGATCTCGTCGCCTCATCATTGCCGCCTTCGCCAACTTTGCCATCAGAAAATACCTCAGCTGTAGAAACTTTTTCTGCTCAGTATGTGCGCAGAGCCGTGGAAGCGGACAATACGAGGGAAATCCTCTCTCCTTTTGGTGAGGCTGACGAAGCCTTTGCCTTTCTGGACGAGGCAGCACTCGTCGATCTGGAAAGTGCCGAACCTTCACCTGAACTCAAAGAGAGAGCCAGGAAAGCACGGCTAAATATCCGCTATACCTTCGACAACTTCGTCATTGGCCAGTCTAATCAGTTTGCCACTGCCACCTCGCTGGCCGTGGCTGAATCCCCAGGAACCACCTACAATCCTCTTTTCCTTTATTCGGATTCAGGGATGGGCAAGACTCATCTCATGCACGCCATCGGCAACTATGCACTGCGTCTTTTCCCTGACATCAAGGTGCACTACACTTCCGCCGAAGAATTCACGAATGCTTTCATTAATGCTATCCGCGACGGTAAACAGGCCGAATTCAAAAACCACTACCGCGGTGCGGATATCCTCCTCATCGACGATATCCAGTTCATTGGCGGAGATAAAATTATGGAGGAGTTCTTCCATACTTTTAACGCTCTGACGAACGCAAACAAGCAGATTGTTATTACCTCCGATGTGGCACCAAACCTTCTCAACGGCTTCCAGGATCGCCTAGTCTCACGTTTCATCTCCGGAATCTCTGCAAGTATCGACCATCCAAATCTCGAAACACGAATCGCCATTCTTGATAAGAAGGCAGTTGCTGCAGGAATCTCTGTGCCGCGCGATGTTCAGGAATACATCGCCTCGAATATCACGACGAATATCCGAGAAATGGAAGGTGCTCTCACAAGAGTGACTGCTTTTGCTGGCCTCAACCGCCAGCCTGTGGATCTCGCCCTCGCCGAAGTCACACTGAAAGATCTTATTGATAATCCCGACGATCGCGATATCCCAGCAAGTCTCATCATGGGTCAGGTAGCCGATTACTTCGGTATCAATATTGAGGATCTCACGGCAGCAGATCGCACACGTTCAGTAGCAACAGCACGCCAGGTAGCAATGTATATTTGCCGCACAATGACTGAACTCTCTCTTCCTAAAATCGGCAAGATCTTCGGTGGGCGCGATCACTCCACTGTTCTTCATGCCTATCAAAAGATCGAGAAACAGATGTCTGAGCACCAGACAACCTTCAATCAAGTTTCAGAACTCACGAGCCGGATCCACCAGGCGGCGCGCTATCGAGAGTGACATTTTCTCGCATACTCCGTATTGCTTCGAGGGATCTGTGCTACTTATGCGCAGATCCTTCTTCTTCGCCTTACAGTGTCAGTGCCCTGCTGTCAAAGTGCACATGTCTTTCTGCTGGCACGAGCTCTTCCCATTTCTCACTTTTCAACATGACCTGTGGGCTTCATGTGCATAGATGACAAAAAATTTGGGATCCGTTGCCTCAACTAGTGGATGAGAGACAGATGAAAATGTGCCATCCACAGAACAGGATTGTTATCCACAAGATTGTCCCGAAAGTATGCACACTACAATGGCACGTCCCACCAGGGATTCGAACACTTTTCCACAGTGTGCACAGGAGCCACTACTACCACTACCTAAATAACAAGAACCGACAAACTCCACGATCGCCGAGGCGCAGACCACGTGCAGCTCAAGCGCACATTGGCACGCACGCGAACTCGTGAAGTCACGAAACTTGTTATTGCGCTGTTACGGTGCGGACAACTCGCGTAGAGTTAGGTTCTGGTTATGTGAATGTCAAGAAAGGTGCGCATGTGAAACTCCGGGTTGAACGCGACGTTTTTGCCGACGCTATTTCGTGGGTGGCACGCACGATTCCCTCGCGCCCCTCACTCCCTATTCTCGCAGGAATCAAGATCGTAGCCACTGCTGAAGGTTTCATCGCTCTAAGTTCCTACGATCCTGATATCACCTCCGAAGCTCTCATCGAAGCAAGCGTGGATGAACCTGGCGAGATTCTCGTCAACGGGCGTCTCCTTTCTGAATTCGCTAAAGTTCTGCCATCGCGAGACATTCTTATGGAGCAGGTAGGCTCCAAACTCGACATCACCTGCGCTTCCTCGCATATCTCCATGCAATCCATGCCACTTGAGGACTATCCTGAAGCTCCTGCCAAGCCGAATATTGCCGGTAGTGTGAATGGCGCAGTATTCCAGGAAGCTGTGAGCCAAGTTGTCAGTGCTGCCTCGCACGATGACACCCTTCCACTCCTCGTTTCAGTGTGTCTGGAAATCAACGGGGAAAATATGTCACTTATGGCGACCGATCGTTACCGCCTGGCAATCCGCGACATCACGTGGAATCCTTCGGACTCTGCGGTCAATGAACGCCTTCTTGTGCGGGCTTCACGCCTCTCGGATATTGCAAAAGCTCTCGGTTCTGTGGGCGAGGTAGAAATCTCCATCGAGAATTCAGGTCGTGCAGGACTTATTGGATTCTCCGCAGCCGGACGAGAAAACGTGGCTCGTCTCATCGAAGGAGAATACCCGGCAGTACGCGGACTTTTCCCAGAACAAACAAACGGTTACGCCGTGGTCAATCGTCAGGAACTCGCTGATGCCATCAAACGAGCCCGCCTTGTAGTGGACAAGAACTCCTCAGTGCGCCTCTCTTTCACCTCTGGTCATGTGGTGCTTGAAGCAGGGCAAGGTGATAATGCTCAAACGAGCGAAACCTTGGATGCCCACCTCAATGGCGACGACATCACCCAGGCCTACAACCCGAGCTTCCTCCAGGATGCTTTGGGAGCTGTGAATGAGGAGTACGTGCGCTTCTCCTTTACACAGGCCACTAAACCGGCCATTCTCACTGGACAGGAGTCCTTCGATGGTGTGGATACTGAGGATTTCCGTCTTCTTTTGATGCCCGTGCGCCTCTATGGTGCCTAAATCCTAGGTAGGTTCTCCTTCGCGTGTATCTCACAGATCTCGCACTCAACGACGTTCGCTCCTACGAGTCTGCTCTTGTCTCTCTACGCCCAGGAGTGACAGTCTTTGTCGGAGAAAATGGGCAAGGAAAAACGAATATTGTAGAAGCAATCGCCTACCTTGCCACTCTTTCCTCACACCGTATTTCCTCCGACAATGCGCTTATTCGCCAGGGTGCTACAGCTGGAGTAATTCGTGCACGAGTAATGCGCGGGGATCATCCCTCTACCGTCGAAGTGGAGATCTACGCCGGACGCGCCAATCGCGCACGCCTTAATCGCGCTCCTGTCCGCCCTAGCGGTGTACTTGGAACAATTCGTGTGGTGCTTTTTGCCCCTGAAGATCTCGAACTTGTGCGTGGTGATCCTTCTGCGCGGCGACGCTATCTCGATTCCATTGCTATTCAGTTGCGTCCGATGATGGCGAACATTCTTGCTGAATATGAGAAAGTGTTGCGCCAGCGCGCAGCTCTACTCAAGTCAGCGAAAACGCAACGCCGGCGAGGCGGGAGTGTGGATCATGGCGCTATTGACGTCTGGGATGAACAATTGGCACGCCTAGGTGCCCAAATCACGGCAGCTCGCGCCCGGATCATTAGCACTCTTCGTCCGTATGTAGATTCGGCCTACCATCTCGTTTCGGGTGGGCGCAGCTCGGCACGTATCGACTATCTTGCCAGCGCCACTCGTGATTTCTTCACCCTTCCTTCACCGCTAACTTTGGTCACATCATCTGGGAACGAGGACAATTCCACGAACGTCGCGCTCAAGCATCCGATCACCAGCACATCATCTGGGAACGAGGATGATGTATCAGCAATGTCGCCTGCCTCGCAAAGCGATCCGGCAGAAAGCGTCGCCCAGAATGAAAATCGTCTTACTGATTCTTCCTGGGTGGAAGCACATCTGCGTGAGGTGCTCTCTACTAGACGTGATGAGGAGATTGAGCGTGGAGTCAATCTTGTCGGCCCCCACCGCGACGACCTCGTCCTTTCCCTCGGATCCTTACCAGCTAAAGGTTTTGCTTCGCACGGCGAATCGTGGAGTTATGCTCTCGCTCTACGTTTGGGATCATGGGAACTCATGCGAGCCGATGATTCAGGAGAATGGGCTGGAGATGGCGAGCCAATTCTCATTCTCGACGATGTTTTTGCTGAACTTGATTCACGCCGGCGTGAACGTTTAGCGGAGATTGTCGCCAGAGCGGACCAAGTGTTCGTGACTGCTGCTGTAGGTAGCGAAGTGCCAACTAATCTTGTAGGTGCGCGCTTCCGTGTGCATGGTGGACTAGTGGAAGAAGTTCTAGAGCAAGAAGATAACGGCAAGGAAGCCACGAGCATGCCACTTGCGGATAAAGCTGAGGAGGTGCAGCACTCATGAACACGAAAGTGGAGGCCGCGCGGCTCAAGGCAGCGCAAGAGAACGGCGATATCCTGGCTTTGCGTGCTCTTGACCGCGCTCGTGAATACGCTTATTCCCGCGGTTTTACGCGTACGAGAGTGCCGAGTGCAGCGCGTAAAGCTCGCGAACTCTCACGCCAGAGTGAACAGTCGATTCTTGGTGATCCTGTGGCAAGTCCTGGTCCAGGGTGGGCTGATGTGGGTTCTGGTTCGCGACCTTCATGCCGTGACCCGCACCCTCTTGGGGAAATTCTTGTGAGGCTCGTACGCGACAAAGGGTGGGGTTCACACCTTGAGGTGGCTTCGGTGAGTACGCGGTGGCCACAGATCGTGGGTGAGGATGTAGCTAAGCATGTGAAAGTGGAGAGCTATGACGGGAGTGTGCTCACCTTGCGTACCTCCTCAACAGCATGGGAAGTGCAGATTCGTTCACTCTTAGCCGTACTTGAAGCGAAGATTGCCACAGAAGTAGGATCCGAGGCGGTCAAGGAGATTGTGGTGCTTGGTCCGCCTCGCCCTTCATGGAAACATGGGCCGTGGTCAGTTCCAGGGCGTGGCCCTCGCGATACTTATGGCTGAGTTTGCACGCCTATGCCGCACGAGCTACATCATTCACATATTTTTCTTCACCTTGGTGGGCGGCAATCTCTGTGGAGGGAATATCTTTGATCGCTAACTACCAACGATGGCTGTTGGACATGAACGTGACTTAGTTCCCTCGTCGGGAAGTGAAAATACGTCACACAACCACAGAATCCGCGTTATTTTGCGCTAGAATAGACGTTGTGGCTATTTACGTAGGTCCCTACACGAATGGCCTTTGTTGTGACGAGAGCCGACGTGGAGAAAACACGGCCAAGGCAAGCGGAGTCCGCATCCGCATGAAGGAGAAGCTCAAAGGTGGCAGAGAACGCGCAGAATGCATCCAACGCCCAGGAAGGTAGTGACGAGGTTACTCCTCATTCCCCCGAGGGCGCGAAAGCGCAGCATGTCGGCGAAGTCTCCAAAGATCAATCATACGATGCTTCGAATATTACTGTCCTCGAAGGCCTCGAAGCTGTGCGTAAACGCCCCGGCATGTATATCGGCTCCACGGGTGAACGCGGCTTGCATCACCTCGTCTACGAAGTGGTGGATAATGCCGTTGATGAGGCTCTGGCTGGCTACTGCGATCATATCGAAGTCATTATCCGTGCCGACGGTGCCATCACTGTGATCGACAACGGGCGCGGTATTCCTGTGGACGATCATCCTACTGAACACCGCCCTGCTGTTGAAGTCGTCATGACGATTTTGCACGCCGGTGGCAAGTTTGGACAGGGCGGTTACGCTGTTTCGGGTGGACTGCACGGTGTGGGTGTTTCTGTGGTGAATGCTCTGTCCACGAGGATGGAAACCGAAGTGTGCCGAGACGGTTACGTCTGGCGTATCGCCTTTGAAAACGGCGTGCCGGTTGCTCCACTTGAACGTGGAGAGCGCACTGAGGAAACCGGAACTAAGCAGACGTTCTGGGCCAACCCGAAGATTTTTGAGACGACCCTCTACGATTTCGAAACTCTGCGCAAGCGTTTCCACCAGATGTCCTTCCTCAATAAGGATCTGCGGATCACCCTTGTGGATGAACGCCCCACTGCTATTGCCGATGGTGATGAAGTCACTGGCGATGAGAAAGGTGTAGCTGACGATCCTAAAGCCGGACATCGCGAGATCTCCTACTGCTACTCCGGTGGTTTGCTTGATTACGTGACCTACCTCAACACGACGAAGAAGGTAGAGGTTGTTCATCCCGAGGTTATCTACTTCGAGGCCGAGGATACAGAGAAGAAGATCCAGTGTGAAGTGGCAATGCAGTGGACTTCCGCCTACTCCGAATCGGTAAATACTTTCGCCAATACGATTAACACCACTGAAGGTGGCACACATGAAGAAGGATTCCGTGCTGCTCTCACTTCGGTGATTAATAAGTACGCCCGAGATAAAGGCCTACTTAAAGATAAAGATCCAAACCTGTCGGGTGACGATATCCGCGAAGGTTTGACGGCGATTATCTCTGTGAAGCTCGGTAATCCACAGTTTGAGGGACAGACCAAGACGAAACTTGGTAACACTGAAGCGCGCACTTTCGTCCAGCAACAGGTCTATGCCAACCTCACTGACTGGCTCGACATGCATCCCAGTGAGGCAAAGGACATCATCCGAAAGGCCACACAGGCTTTTGCTGCCCGTGCTGCTGCTCGCAAGGCTCGTGAAGCTACTCGCCGTAAGAGCGTTCTTGAATCAGCCTCGATGCCAGGCAAGCTCAAGGACTGCACTTCGCGTAACCCTGAAGAATGCGAAGTTTTTATCGTCGAGGGTGACTCTGCTGGTGGCTCTGCTGTGAATGGGCGTGATCCCAAGCACCAGGCAATCATGCCGATCCGTGGAAAGATCCTCAATGTGGAGAAGGCGCGCCTGGATCGCGCTCTCTCCTCCGATACGATTCAGGGACTTATCACAGCTTTCGGTACGGGAATTGGCGAAGAATTTGATATAGCCAAACTGCGCTACCACAAGATCGTCTTTATGGCTGATGCTGATGTTGACGGTTCCCATATTGCAACACTCCTTCTCACTCTCGTCTACCGCTACATGCGCCCACTTGTAGAGAACGGTCACGTGTATCTCGCCATGCCGCCGCTCTACCGCATTAAGTGGACGAATGCCCCTCACGATTACGTCTTTTCCGATAAGGAACGCGACGAGAAACTTATTGAGGGCAAGGTGAAGGGGTGGACACTACCCAAGGACGAAAGTCAGCGTATTCAGCGTTATAAAGGCCTTGGTGAAATGAATGCCAGCGAGCTATGGGAGACGACGATGGATCCTTCTCGTCGCACTCTCAAGCAAGTTTCTATCGGCGAAGCTGCTGCCACCGACGAAACATTTTCGGTGCTCATGGGTGAGGATGTGGAATCTCGCCGCTCATTCATTCAGCGAAATGCGCACGACGTGCGATTCCTTGATATCTGAGTCCGCCCGAAGAAAAGGTTGATCTGTCGTGAGTGACGAAATGAATAATGAGGCAATGAATCCCGACGAGGCGTTCCACCACGGCGCCATTATGGATGTCGATCTCCAGCGCGAGATGGAAAAGTCGTATCTCGACTATGCGATGTCGGTAATTGTTGGACGAGCTCTTCCCGATGTGCGTGACGGTATGAAGCCTGTGCATCGTCGTGTACTCTACGCGATGTACGACGGCGGCTACCGCCCCGATAATTCCTTCTCAAAGTCAGCGAAAATCGTCGGCGATGTTATGGGCCATTACCACCCCCACGGCGATGCAGCGATTTACGATACACTCGTGCGCCTGGTTCAGCCCTGGTCGCTACGCTATCCGCTTGTTGCCGGGCAGGGAAACTTCGGCACACCTGGCGATCTAGGAGCAGCCGCCCCGCGTTACACCGAGGCAAAAATGGCACCGTTAGCCATGGAAATGGTGCGCGATATCAAGGAAGATACCGTAGATTTTGAGCCAAATTACGATGGTTCACTCATGGAACCTACCGTACTGACTGCGCGTTTCCCGAACCTTTTGGTCAATGGCTCTGAAGGTATCGCCGTGGGTATGGCTACGCGCATTCCTCCGCATAACCTGCGCGAAGTTAATGAGGGTGTGCAGTGGTATCTCGCCAACCCTGAGGCTTCGAAAGAAGAGCTCCTTGCAGCTCTCATGAAGCGGATTAAAGGACCAGATTTCCCCACGGGTGCCACAATTTTGGGTACTAAGGGTATTGAGGAGATGTATCGGACGGGACACGGTTCCATCACTCAGCGCGCGATTGTTGAGGTTGATGAGATCCAAGGTCGCCAGTGCCTCGTCATTTCTGATCTTCCCTACCAGGTAAATCCCGATCGCCTTCTCGACAAAATGGTGGAGGGGATTAAGGATGGACGCCTGCCAGGTATTGCCGATATTCGCGACGAAACTTCCGGGCGTGCTGGCCAGCGCATCGTCGTTGTTCTCAAGAAAGACGCAGTGGCGAAGGTTGTGCTCAATAATCTCTACAAGCACACTCAGCTACAGAACAACTTCCCGGCTAATATGCTTGCGCTAGTAGATGGCGTGCCGCGCACTCTTTCTCTCGACGGCTTTGTGCGTCACTGGGTCACGCACCAGATGGTCGTCGTTCAGCGCCGCACACACTACCGCCTCAACGAGGCTCTCAAGCGTTTGCACATTTTGGAAGGTTACCTCAAGGCTCTCGATCAGCTTGACGAAGTTATCGCGCTGATTCGTCGCTCTCCAACTGTGGGTGAGGCACGTGAAGGCCTCATGCAGCTCCTGGAGATTGATATTGACCAGGCGAACGCCATTCTTGAGATGCAGCTGCGCCGTTTAGCTGCCCTTGAGCGTCAGAAGATTCTCGACGAGTACGAGGATAAGATGCGTCTTGTCACTGACTACCGCGATATTCTTGCTCGACCCGAGCGCCAACGTCAGATTATTTCGCAAGAGTTGCAGGCAATCGTTGATAAATACGGCGACGAACGCCGCACGACGATTCTTCCCTTCAATGGTGAAATGAGTGTGGAGGATCTCATTCCCGAAGAAGACGTGGTGGTGACGATTACGCGAGGCGGCTTCGTCAAACGTACGAAGGTGAGCGAGTATCGTGCACAACATCGCGGTGGCAAAGGGATCAAGGGTACGGCTCTGCGCGGGGACGACGTGGTGGAGCACTTTGGTGTCTCCTCCACGCATGACTGGCAACTACTTTTCACCAACTTCGGGCGCGTCTACCGAATTAAAGGCTATGAGCTTCCTGAAGGTGGACGTGACGCACGTGGGCAGCATGTGGCAAATCTCCTCGCCTTCCAGCCGGGGGAGACGATCGCTTCAGTTATTACGTTGAAGAACTACCAGGCGGCAGATTATCTCGTCTTGGCTACTGCCGATGGCTTGGTGAAGAAGACTCGCCTCACTGAATACGATTCCGCACGAACCGGCGGTCTTATTGCGATTAAGCTGCGCGAACATGGCGACGGAACGACGGATCAGGTGGTTGCCGCTGCTCTTGTCAACGAAGGCGAGGACCTTTTGCTTGTCTCACGCAAGGGTCAGTCGCTGCGATTTACAGCCGACAACGATGCACTGCGTGCGATGAGCCGCGCAGCTTCGGGTGTTATAGGCATGAAGTTCCGCGAGGGTGATTCTCTCCTCGCGATGGAAGTTGTGCGCGAGGAAGGCGAAGTATTCGTCGTTACAGAGGCTGGGTTTGCTAAGCGAACGAGTGTGGAGGAATACCGCCGCCAGGGTCGTTCTGGATTTGGTATTAAGGTGGCGAAGATTACCGAGACACGCGGTGATCTCGTCGGTGCCCTCATCACTCACGAAGGCGAGGAGGTGCTCGTCATTATGGAATCCGGCAAAGTCATGCGTTCCTCAGTGGATGAAGTCTCCTTGACTGGGCGCAATACGCAAGGTGTCACTTTCTCCCGACCCGACAATGGCGATCGAATTATTGCCATTGCTCGCAACGTCGAATCCGAGTTGGATGAGGAACTCGAAGGTGAGATGGAGGCTGAAAGTGAGTCTATTTCTACTGGTAAATCGAATAGTACTCCCGAGGTCAGCTCCGAAGCGGTAGCCTTTGAGGAAGAAAATGGCACCGAAGGTGCCGAGGGCGAGAGTGACACCTCGTCTCCCGAAACAAATTGAGAGGTGCGTAAGGAATGAGCGAGAATACGCAGGGCACAACTCCCCAGTTTCCGGTGCGCCGATCCGCTTCTGAACGCATGGCTGAAGGCACTACGACACAGCAGACTCGCCAGGTGCGTGCGGTGGGAACCACGGTGGGTGTTCACGATGTACAGGCTGGCGTTAAAGCAGGAGTGAGCGTTGGTGACGGTGAGTCGGTTAGATCTACGGTTGGGGTGGGAAACGCCACTCCCGGTGATCGTAAGTCTGTGGGTATTCGTCGTATTCATATGACTATCGCGCGACTAGATCCGTTGGCTGCACTCAAACTGGGCTTTCTTATTTCGGTGGCTATCGGCCTCATGATTGTGGTGGCGATGGCATTCCTGTGGTTTGTTCTCGATGGTATGCATGTCTTTTCCCAAATCGAGGGTCTCCTTACCAATCTCAACTCAGATACGCTCCTGGAATTTGTGCAATATCTGCAGTTTGGGCGTTGGATGAGCTTCGCAGTGATCGTTGCAATTCTCGACATTGTGCTTCTCACCGCGCTCTCTGCTGTGGGTGCACTTGTCTACAATCTTGTGGCTGCCCTCGTGGGGGGTATGCGAATGACGGTGACTGACGAGTGATCGGGACGAGTACGAGTAATCGGATCAGAAACGTGATTCATCTCGCGATCGTGACTTCTGTTTGGACAACGTGAATCGCGATGTTGTAATCTAATTCGGCACCCCATAAGGGTGCGGTTTGGGCCTATAGCTCAGTTGGTTAGAGCGCATCCCTGATAAGGATGAGGTCGATGGTTCGAGTCCATCTAGGCCCACGTAACCAGAGGAGGAAATATGAAGAAAGTCCTCGTCATCACGGCTATCGCTGTGGTTGGTTATGCCGCATGGCTTCAGATTCTTAAGAATCTTCATGCACATGCGTCCTGGCATCAGGTTCCTGATCCACTTAACTGAATATGGGGCTATGGCGCAGCTGGTAGCGCACCTGCTTTGCAAGCAGGGGGTCGTGGGTTCGAGTCCCACTAGCTCCACCTATGGAAACTCCGATACCAGAAAGAAAAGTGGTACCGGAGTTCTTCATTTCTGATCTTCCGCGTCGGTGTGGCGATTCATAGTGCATTTCTGTCCAATTCAACGACTCATGCACAATCAGGCTCAGTGACACCCAGATTTTCTGAAATTTGTGCGGTGCCACTTGAGCAGTGGAGCCGGAGGCGGGTTTTCCATGCGACGCGGTACAGGTACTCTTCTTGCTTTTGTGAGATTCACGTGAATTACCAACCTCTGAATACGCACCTATGAAATGAATACGTACGTGAACAGAGATAACTCAAGATGGCCAACATGACTGTATGTATCTTGAGGATCATCTTCATGCCAGCGTGCACACATACTCCTTACGAATACGGCCTATCCTGAGTAGGTAGTGGAATTACATTGGTGTAATTATCCACAGTTTTATCCCCAGATGTGGATGAGAGCAGAGAATCCAAGCGGAGAGATCCTGCTTTTAAGCAGCATCTTCACTCTGTCGGGAAGCTCGTGCGGATTGAGCACTGAGCAGCACTGAAAGGGAAAGACGATCCTGAAGATCCTGGGAGGCGACGAAATACTCAATATCGCTCAGCTTAGAAGTGGGGTTAAAGGCGGCTTAGAGGCCAAAACGAGGTGAAAGGCCAAAAAGTGCAGCCCCGCACGGATTGCGAGGCTGCGCGAACACATCTATAAGGGATCTGGTGCCCTATGCTCCGGTATTTCTTGTTATTTCCATCCCATTGTCATGAGCATACCTACGAGCATGAGTCCAATCCCGAGGAAAAGGTTGTAGTTACCCCAACCAGGAACTGGAAGGTTGCCACTAAAAACATAAGCGAGAACAACGATGAGGAGGCCAGCGATCATAAGAGCCACCATAAGCGGAGCCCACCAACGCGGTGAACCGACTCTCTTAGGTGCAGGTTTAGCTTGTGCCGCTGAGCGCTTGGCGCGTTCGCTCTCTTCAATTGAACGTTTCGTGCCCTTTGCCCCTTTGGGGTGCGAGGTGACGTTCTCTGTATCCGCCATGTTCTTCCTTCCTCGAAACAACCAAAATCAAGGATATCTGCAAATGCGCTGTGGTGCGACACTGCGCCGATTATGCCGTGATACAGGTGAAGAAATCCCGGTCTTAGCAAGATCCTGATTCGTGTGTATGACGGGAATCATGACTGTAACACTCCCATGCGACTATCCTTGTGCGAAGTGAATCAATTTAAGGAGGTGGGTATGTCAGGTCGTCATACGCATGGATCCGAGGAAGAGGCCAATGAACTCGCCGTGCGATTTTCCACTGTTCAAGGCCTTGGGCGCCGTCGTGCTGCACGCCTTGCTGAACGCGCAGCCACCCAGGCAGAGGAGGCTGCCCAAGCAGAGGAAATCGCCCACGCAGGAGAAGCCGCGCAGGTAGCAGAGGTTCCTCCTGCCCAGATAGCACATACCCCCGCCTCCTTGGAGAATGTGATTTCCTCATCTGCCAGGGGAAGCCTTGCCGACGAACTTGCTGCGGCAACCAGGGCACGCGAGGCCAATATAGGTAAATCTCAGCCACATCCTCTCAATACGACTCTCAGTGGCACCGATATATCAGCATCAGTGCCAGAAGAGACGAATTTCGATCAGCAGGCAAACCCACAGGAGAATCCAAAGGAGCCGTCGGTGAAAAACGAGCGAGGGAACGCATCGCTTGAGGACATGTGGGAGACACTCGCCTCCACGGAACAAGGTCAAGCAATTGCTGCCTCTGTAGCAGCACAGAACCAGGGTCAGCCACCCCACCAGAATGCCTATAGTGCGTCTACGCCCACCGCAAAAAAGCCAAAGAAGAAGCGTTCTCTCTTCTATGCGATCATCGGTGTGATCGGTGAGCTCATGATTACCACTGGCCTCTTCCTCCTGCTGTTCATCGTGTGGCAGGTCTGGTGGACGGATATTGGTGCCAACCGAGCTCAGGAAGAACAGATCTCAAACCTTGGTTGGGCTAAACCCACCGAACCCGTAACAGCCTCAGCCGGTGACCCACCTATCGTCACCACAGACGGCCAGCAAGGCACAACGATCGGTGTCATGTACATTCCGCGCTTTGGTGCAGATTGGCACTACCTCGTCCAGGAAGGTACCGACCTCGAAGAAGTCCTTGATAAAGGCTCCTTCGGACATTACCTTGATACCCAGCGGCTAGGGGAAGTTGGCAACTTTGCAACAGCTGCTCATCGTCAGACTTTCGGTGCGCCTATGAAGAAAGTTGCCGATCTACAGATAGGTGACCCACTTATCGTCGAAACCCCTGATGCCTATTACGTCTACAAGGTTTCCGATTCCTATATTGTGAGTCCCGATGATGTTGATGTGATCGGTCCTGTTCCGCGCCAGCCAGAACAGATACCTACCGAACGCTACCTCACGATCACAACATGTCACCCGCCCTTCGTCTCCAACCAGCGCTGGGTTATCAACGCGAAATATGACCATTGGGTATCTAAGAGCGAAGGCCGCCCAGCCGAGTTGCCTCTCTCAGAAAACTAAGCACTTTCCACAGACTTATCTCTAGGAGTTACACGTGTACGGATTCATTTGGCGTCACCTCCCCGGCCCGCGTTGGCTCAAGGCAATCGAAGCACTCATTCTCATTTTTGCCATTGTTGCTGCCCTCTTCACCTGGGTCTACCCGTGGATGGCGAACACTCTTCCCTTATTCGATAACCGCGTAGGTGGCTGAAATGCCCAGTAATCCACGTATCCTCGTCGTAGATAACTACGACAGTTTTGTCTACACAATCGTCGATTACCTTCGCCTCCTTGGGGCGCACACGCATGTGGTGCGCAACGACGAGGTAGACCTCGACTCCGTGTCCTCCTACGACGGTGTCCTCATTTCCCCTGGTCCTGGTGCCCCGATTGAAGCAGGTGCGTCAATCGAGGTAATTGACGAGTGTGCACGAACCGTTACTCCAATGCTCGGAGTCTGCCTTGGTCACCAGGCTCTCGCGCAGTGGGCTGGGGCCAGGGTAGGGCACGCTCCACAGCTACGTCACGGCAAGACCTCGATCATCACTCACACTGCTCAGGGAGTTTTCGAAGGTCTACCCGATTCCTTGCGAGTATGTCGTTATCATTCCCTTGCTGTGGATTCGCCGACGATGCCCGAGTCTCTTGAGGTTACAGCCAGTGTTGATGGTGTCATTATGGGACTTGCGCACCGAAATCTTCCTCTGTGGGGGGTGCAGTTCCATCCCGAATCAGTACTCACCGAGGGCGGGCACCGTATGTTTGCCAACTGGCTTGTTCTCTGCGGGAGCAGTGAGGCTCTCCTCCTTGCCGAGGGCAAAGCACCCCTTGTTAATGGAATTGAAGCAGCGCTCTAGAGCTTAGTTTTGGTACGAGAGCCTAACTTTGTTGGCACGTGAACTTGGTTTTGGTACGTGCGTGTGACGCTTCTAGATTTCTCTACGTGCAGATGAAAATAATGTTTTTGGGTTCTGGCAGAATATCCTGCCAGAACCCAAAAACATATGAGGATTGCTTGCGTGCAGCTCCTGCCTTAACCGTTATTTCCGGTGCTTCCTGAAGCGGAACTACCCGAACCTGAACTACCCGAACTTGAGGTAGCTGAAGGCGTTGCACTGGGCTTTTCCGAAGGTGCTTCTGCCACAGTGAGTCCCACAACTGTACCTCTGGGAACTAATCCTGGGCTCTTTGATTGGGCAATAACAGTGCCTGGGGTGTACTGTTTTGTCTCCTGGTAATTGATCGTCTCATCAACGACAAGTCCCAAGCTCTCCAGCGTTACCTTCGCATCGTCAAGGTTCTTTCCTGCCACATTGGGCAACTGCACATTCCCCGAAGCGATAGAAACATTAACTGCAGTACCCTTTGTCGCGGAAGCCCCAGCAGCTGGATCCTGAGCCACAATGCGATCCTTCTCTTGGCTTGGGTCATCCACAGTGGTGGCATTGCCCAAAGTAAGACCTTTGGCTGCAAGTTCCTTCGCCGCCTCGCTCGTCGTCATACCATCGAGTTTTGGCACCGTAATCACGGAAGGACCAGAGGAGAAATACACTGTCACAGTGCTTCCTTTTTCCACACGCTCACCCATCTGCGGATGAGATTCGACGAATTCTCCCTGCTTAATTGTGTCCGAATCTTTCGTTCCGCCATTCTTGAACTCAAGACCGGCGCTCTCAATTGCAAGTTTTGCCTCTCGCTCATCCAAGCCCGTGATATTGGGGACGGAAACGCGATCAATCGTCGTTGCTGTTTCTGTAGGTTCAATAGGGGTGTCACCCGCCATCTTTATTCCATAGACGATCCCTACCCCAGCGAGAATGATAAGAAGAATACCGAGAGCAATCATTATTCGGTTGCGCTTCTTCGCATTCTGAGTACTCATCACTCCAGTAGACGTAGGATCACTCTGGGAAACACTAAGAGTTGTCACTCCTGCAGGCATTGCCGTGGTAGCTCTGCCGGTTGGCATCATATCTGTAGCTACTCCTGTGCCTGTAGGCGGGAATGATGTCACAGGTTTGAGGCGCCAGGATGTGACTGAGGGAGCATCTACGCCCTCTCCTTGTGCTGCAGAGATGAGATCATTTCGGAAATCTGCAGCCGACTGGTAACGTTCCTCGCGCTGCTTGGCCAGCGACTTCATTACCACACGGTCGATCGAATCAGGAATATCGGACGCCACAAGTGAAGCTGGGTGAGGTGTCTCGGAAACGTGCTGGTAGGCCACAGCCACTGCACTATCGCCCGTGAAGGGAGGTTTGCCTGTGAGGAGTTCATAGAGGAGGCAGCCAGCCGAATACAGATCTGAACGCGCATCGACGACTTCGCCACGTGCCTGTTCAGGTGAGAGGTACTGGGCTGTTCCCACGACGGAATTGGTTTGCGTCATCGTCGCTGCCGAATCAGCGATGGCACGGGCAATTCCGAAGTCCATTACCTTGACTTTGCCACTTGGAGTGAGCATGACATTGCCAGGCTTAATGTCGCGGTGGATGATCCCTTCGTGGTGTGAATACTCAAGAGCATTGAGCACTCCTAC
Source organism: Actinomycetaceae bacterium zg-1166 (assembly GCA_015679245.1). Taxonomy (GTDB): domain Bacteria; phylum Actinomycetota; class Actinomycetes; order Actinomycetales; family Actinomycetaceae; genus Changpingibacter. The sequence goes on from CP064953.1 coordinate 16,903, forward strand.
CGTGATTTGTACAGCCTCCCCAATCGGTACAGGATCCCCATCGGAGAGAAGGGAGGAGACTGTGCGCCCCTGCACAAACTCCATAATGATGTAAGGCAGGTGAAGCTCGCGCCCATCCTCGTAGGTGATTTTTTCTTCACCTGTGTCGTACACCGAGACAATTGAGGGATGATTGAGCGCAGCGGCACTCTGCGCCTCGCGGCGGAAGCGGGCGAGGAACATCTGATCTCGCGCCAGATCGGTGCGAAGGATCTTGATAGCCACCTTCCGTGAAAGCCGCGTATCGTAGCCCAGGTGGACCTGCGCCATTCCGCCGCGGCCGATGAGTTCGCCTACCTCGTAGCGTTTGCCAAGAACGCGGGGTGTGTCCGTCATCGTGTCACCTTTCTTCTTCCATCATCTCTGGCGTATTCTTCCATCTGCCCAGCTCACTCACCTTGGGATTCTTCCCGATGAAGATGCCTCTCCATTCCTCTGGTTCATGCGGTTCTCACCGCTGAACCTAGGCCTAGCCGCTGAGCCGCGCTTGTATAATTGCTTTGGCGATGGGTGCTGCCGAGGAGCCACCGTCGCCCGGATCATCTTCGAGGACAATTGCCAGAGCAATCGTCGGATTATCTGCTGGAGCAAAAGCTGTGAACCACGAGTGGGTTCGACCGTCACTTTCCCCAAATTCCGCAGTGCCCGTTTTTCCTGCTACCGAGATACCGGAAATCGCCGCACGGTGCCCTGTTCCTGACGTGACATCGGCGACCATCATGTCAGTGAGAGCTGCGGCTGTCTGCGTGCTGATCGGAGTGGAGAACGTGGTGGGGGTGGTACGAGTGATCTCCTCAAGATCTGCATTCAAGGTTCGTGCAACAAGATAGGGCTTCATGAGCTTTCCCTTATGCGCAATCGCTGAGGTAATCATTGCCATCTGCATTGGTGTAACACGTACATCCTGCTGTCCAAAGGAGTCCATTGCAAGGGCGGCCTGCGAAGCCGGTAGGGGGAAACGTGAGGCAGTAACAGTGAGAGGAGTCTGGATCGTCTGTTCGAAGCCAAACTCTTTAGCGAGGGAAATCATCTTCTCTCCACCAACCCCAACACCGCCGATAGCGAAGGTTGTGTTGCAGGACTGGATGAATGCTTGGCGTAGGCTCACCTGACCCGATCCATCTCCGCAGGGGGCTCTCCCAGGGTTATAGATAAGGTGATGAGACTGCGGAAGTTGCCAACTCGTTGGAGCATCGACGAGAGTATCAGGGGTGAGACTCTCGTTGTTCTCCAACATTGCCGCTGCCGTAAGCATTTTGAAAGTGGAGCCAGGGGGGTACTGATCTCCGGCGATAGCACGATTCACTAGAGGCTTTGCTTCATCGGTATTGAGATCCTCCCAGGCTTTCTGAGCTACTGCGCTATCGTGAGAGGCCAAAGTATTGGCATCGTATCCAGGAATACTCACCTGCGCAAGAATCGCTCCAGTTGTCGGATCGAGAGCCACAACAGCACCACGCCGCCCGGCCATAGCTTCTATGGCTGCTTGCTGAACTTTCGCATCCAAGGTCAGTTCCACTGAACCGCCAGCCGGATCCACTCCAGAGAACATTTCACGCAGACGCTGGCCTGTGAGAGAATCGTCGGTTCCTCCCAGCACAGGGTTCATCGCACGCTCAATTCCTGTCATCGAATTGAAAGCTGTAGAAAAATAACCCGTCACGTTTGAGTACGTAGTGCTTTCGGTGTAGACACGCTGGTACTTGTAGACGTCCTCCGAAGGTTGGGAGGATGCGATCGCTGAACCCGAGACGATGATCTGCCCACGATTGACTCCGAATTCACGATAGAGCGTGCGCACGTTGCGTCCATCGGCATTCAGATTCGGAGCTTGGAAATACTGTATTGAGGTAGCTGCTGCCATAAGTGCCACGAAGATAACTGTGACGAGTGCAGCGAGATGACGAATAGGACGATTCATGGGAGTCTCACCACCTCGGTAGGTTGGCGATCTTTGAGGTTGTGGGAATCCTCGCCCGCAATTTCGGAAGAATCCTGTGAAGGTGAGCCTACAGCTTCCTCGTCGCCCTTCTCCTTGGAGGTGAAGTTTGCCAGGAGGGAAGGTGGAAGAGGATCCGTAGAGGGTGGGCGGCGTGCAATATCAGACATGCGGATAAGGAGGCCGACAATAATCCAGTTTGTCAGCAGGGCTGAACCGCCGTGGGCGAGGAAGGGCATAGCAAGGCCAGTGAGTGGGATCAGCCGGGTTACACCACCTACCACGAGGAAGGACTGCCAGGCAATCGTGAAGGAGAGTCCTGCGGCGAGGAGTTTACCCATCCCATCTTTGAGGAGCACTGCTGTGCGTAGGCCGCGCATAACGATAATGAGGTAGATCGAGAGCAGTGCGAGGAGGCCTGCTAGGCCGATCTCCTCACCGAAAGAAGCGATAATGAGGTCTGAATTCGAGGCGTAGGTTTTGTACGCATACCCCTTGCCGAAGCCGGTGCCGAGAAGCCCTCCCGAAGCCATCCCAAAGAGGCCTTGGACGATCTGATAGGAACCGAACTTCGCGTTGTAAACCTCAGGGTCGAGGGCGTGAAGCCAGATGTCGAATCGGGCGTGGATATGTGGAACCATCTTCACGATTACCGCAATTCCACCCATAGAGAGGAAGCTGCCGATCAACAGCCAGGAAGTTCGTTCGGTGGCCACATAGAGCATAGCCACGAAGAGTCCGAAGAAGAGGAGAGCTGTGCCGAAATCTTTTTCCATGACGAGCACGCCCATGCAGGCAAGCCAAGCAATGAGGATCGGCACGAAGTGGCGAGCTTTGGGAAGGTGAATCCCCAGAATTTTTGGGCCGGCGAGAGAGAGATTATCTCGCTCAGATACAAGGTAGCCTGCAAAGAAGATGGCGAGGAAAATTTTCGCCATCTCGGCAGGCTGATAGGAGAAACCTCCTACCATGATCCAGATGCGCGCACCCTGGAAAGTGCGACCGAGTCCAGGGATCATCGGAGCAAGAAGTAACGCAATGCCGACGATAAGAGAGGACCATGTGAATCGGCGCAGCCAGCGGTGGTCACGCAGAATCACGACAGTGAGAACCATAAAAACAATTCCGGCCACTGTAAGGACAAATTGGCCGTGTACGAGGCTCGTTTCTCGTGGGATATCCAGGCGGTGAATCATGGCTAAGCCGAGGCCGTTGAGAGCTACAGCAGCGGGGAAGAACACAGGGTCAGCGTAGGGAGCCCACGTGCGGATGAGGACATGAGCAAGGAGGGTGAGGAACCCTGCTCCACCAATTATTTTTGTTATAGAGGCCGGGAATTCTGGGTTGCCCACACCCGCATTTACCAACACCCAGGCACCTGTAGTTAGGGTGAGGGCGAGAATGAGAAGGCCGAACTCGGGGAGGCGGCCCTTGCGTGGGGTAGTGGGGGCGACGACGCTCATGCACCAGCTCCAGCAGAGGGTTCCTGGGTGGGATTCGTAAAGGGAATGAATGAAGGAGCAGTTGTGCTGCCTGCTGTGGGGTCATCTGGAGGAGTGTATGAAGGAGCTGTGTTCTGAGGTTCCATCATGGACAGCTCGCGTAGATTCTCCACCACAGCACGTGCATCAGCCAGACTGGAGCGCATAATCGGCGTGGCCAAGCGCTCTTGAGCAACTGGCAATAAGTCTGTGACTTTCGTCGTTGTGCGCTCACGCACTGAGGAGAGATTCAGGGGGCCGAACTTGTGTGGAAGACCCTGGAAAATTGTCACGTATCCACCTTTGGTGGAGATGTAGTACTGATGTTGACTCCACGAATAACCCCAGAAGATCCCACTTCCCACGAGTGCTAGCACTGCCGCAGTGACTGCGAGCTTCGCACCCACACGCGAGGTGCGGTGTGAAGGTTTACTCTCAGGTTCGGTGAGAATTTCTTTAGGTACCTCGGGGCGAGTGAAGAGCTGAGCTGCGGCTGCGGCAGCTGAACCTCCACCGCGCGAATGCCAGCCTGGATCCACAGCAGCAGAGCCGACGACGATTGGTGCTTGACTCTGCAGACCCACGCTTGAATCTGTACCGTCCACGATGTCAGCCAGAACCACAGTGACGTTATCTGGAGCGCCAGCTGCTAAGGCTAGCTCTATGAGGTGGTTCCCGCACTCGGTGAGGTCGGTGTAAGTGGCGAGGGTGTGCTCGATCGTATCGTGGGCAACCACTCCAAAGAGGCCGTCGGAGGAGAGGAGCCACCGATCTCCGATAATAGCCTCACGTGCCGATTCATCAAGATCTACACGGCCAGGAGTGTCTCCCAAGGCACGAGTGATGACGTTACGCTTGGGGTGGTGTTCGGCTTCTTCGGGAGTGAGCTGACCCTGATCCACAAGGTACTGGACGAGGGTGTGATCTTTCGTTACCTGTGTGAGGGTACCTGTACGGAAAAGATAGGCACGTGAATCTCCGATGTGCACCATCGCAAGTTTGTTGTTTGAACGCAAGATAGCGATACACGTAGTACCTAGGCCAGAGATCTCCGGATCGGTGTGTGCCCTGGACATGAGATCAGCATGAGCTTCTTCGATCGCAGTGCGCAAGGTGGGTAGAAGCTCGTCGGCGGTGTGAATATCGTCGTCAATCTGGGCGAGGTGACCCACCGTGACGGAGGAAGCGATATCTCCTGCTGCGGCTCCGCCCATACCATCGGCAAGAACGAGCAGATGGGAGGAAGCATAGCCGGCATCTTGGTTAATTGAACGCACGAGGCCGATATCGGAAAAGGCGGCGAAACGAAGGCTAATGCTCATGAGCGTAGCTCCAACGTGGTACGGCCAATCGTTACCGGCATACCGGGGGAGAGTTGTGTGGGTGTGCTGATGCGTTGCCTCTCAACGAAGGTGCCATTCGTTGAGTCGAGATCTTCAACCCACCAGTTTCCGTGGGCTGGAAAAATGCGCGCGTGGCGTGAGGAGGAGTAGTGATCTGCCAGGACAAGAGCGCAATCGGGGGAGCGTCCGACGACGATGGGCGAACTACCCAGTGGGATTGTCGTTCCAGCCATTGCACCATCTGTGACAACAAGGTTGAGTGAGGCTGGGTGGGAAGTTGAGGGTGCAGGATGATTCGGTGAGAGTGCTGGACGAGGGGAATCTACAGCAGCTAGAGCGGGGGAGAGTGGGATGGAAGAAGGTGATTGTGAGGATTTCCCACCACGGGCGAAGCGGCGATTGCGCACTTGTGTGCCATTGATGTCACGGCGCAACGTCATCGCCAGGGCAAGGACAAAGACCCAGAGGAGGGCAAGAAAAGCGAGGCGGAGGAGGGAGAAACCGAAAGCGCTCATGCACCCTCCGCGGCATTCCAGAACATGATGTGTGTGCGTCCCAACGTGAGTGTATTGCCATCGACAAGTGTGGCAGCACTAATACGGTGACTTTCGACGAAGGTGCCGTTCGTCGATCCAAGATCTGTGGCAATAACTCCTGCAGGAGTGACGCGAAGTTCCAGGTGACGGCGGGAGACTCCCGAATCCTCCACGCTGATATCGCACTCAGAGCCGCGCCCGATTACCGTCACCGCCCCAGTGAGGAGGTAGCGACTCGTACCGATTTCGATGAGTGGATAATGTGCGGCTGCGGCTGATGAGGTGGCAGGAGCGATTGCTCCGCGCACATGGCTCGCATCCACGTGAACCGTTCCCACTTTCATTTCGTGCGATTCAGAAAAGCGCACACGCACCGGGCCAACGAAGGCATATTCCTGTTCGTCAGCGTAGGAGGTGATCGTTGAGATCATTTCCTCAGCTAAGGCTTCCTTCCCCCACTGTTCCATATTCGCATAATCAGAGGGAGCTAAGGCAACGGTGAATTCATTAGGGCTCACGCTGCGTTCACGTGTGAGAGTGGACGTGTGTTCATCCATAGCTTTCTTCAAGGCTGAAGCAATTTCTACGGGCTTGAGCTCAGATCGGAAAGCACGTGAGAATGCGTTAGCCACCGCATTTTCGACACCCTTTTCGAACTTGTCGAAAGCACCCATCTCGCGTTCCTTTCCGCCTTGGATAGTTCGCGCTCGCGAGTGCGGGCGCACACAAGAGACGCCCTGTGCGGGAGTCCTCCCTACACCTTACGGCTTTGGTGTGGCCTTGGCATAGTTTTACAGCGGAGGTGGCTCTTCGCCTCTAGGGATACATGGAGATACATGCGATCTTTTCTCTAAGGGGCATGTTCGTGTGCAGCTGGTGATGTTCGCCGTGATGTTCGCGCGTGGGACAGAAGTACATAGGGCGGCACGTTGGTGTGCATGATTCTGTAGCGGCGTTCCTAGCCTTGCACTTAACTTCACTCAACCTTGCGACACGCCGAGAAAGGTGACACGCCGAGGGGATTAAAGTGCCCTACACGCGCATATCCAGGTCATTTTCCACATCTGTGGATAAAGGTGGGGAAAAGCTCCACATCTGTGCACAAGCTCCCTCACACCTTGTGGATAACTCCCGTGTTCTACCTCCGTGTTTTGTCTGGAGGCTTTGAGATGATCGTCAAGGACGGCAGATTCATACCAACATGCACAAGGAGAGGAGGAGGCTCACCATGAAGAGATCAGTGGATAATGCGGGGGATAGATTCTCGGATGACATCTGCGCTATTCACAGCAATATTCACCATTTTCGACTCTGCATCCACAGTCGAGATGGTCCAGTGTGAGTCATCCCCTAGCAACACGCCGAAACACAACACCTAGTGGTCAAACCACGATTACGCCACAAGGTGTAGTGTCTCTAGCTGTACCGCTCGAAGCGGAAATGGCACGGAATGAAACTGTTCGGTGTGGTGTTTCTTCTCAAGAGAGCAGTGGCACAATCCATGTGCATATGCAGCTCTTGCGCACGAAGGCACCACCGCTGAATGCGACTCAGAAGGGGGAGGCTCTATGAGCATCACCGTTTACACCAAGCCCTCCTGCGTTCAGTGCAATGCGACAAAGAGGGCACTGACTAAAGCTGGGTTGGCTTACGACGAAGTTGATCTAACTCAGGATGCCGAGGCTCTTGAGGCAGTCAAGGCTCTTGGCTACCAGCAGGCTCCTGTCGTCTTTGCTGACGGCGATCACTGGGCGGGTTTCCGCCCGGACAAGATCAAAGCGCTTGCTCAGGTCGCAGCCCTGAAGAACGCAGCCGTATCTGCGTGAGCGCACCGGCGTGGCCACGAACACCACGCCGGGAGCGCCATGCGCCCCAGAATCACGAGGCATTCTATGTCGCACATTGTCTACTTCTCTTCGACGACGAATAACACGCATAGATTCGTCCAGAAACTTGGAATGAAGGCACAACGAATTCCACTCCACCCACGGGAAGCTCCGTTGCATGTGGACGAGGAGTACGTCCTCGTCGTTCCAACATACGGAGGTGGCAACGTGCGCGGTGCCGTTCCCAAACAGGTGATTAAGTTCCTCAACGACGAACACAACCGTTCGCTCATTCGGGGAGTGATCTCGGGGGGCAACACTAACTTTGGCACGGCCTACTGCTTGGCTGGGGACATTATCTCCGCCAAATGTCACGTGCCACATATGTACAAATTTGAGTTACTCGGGACGCCAGAAGATGCGCAACGAGTTCGTGAAGGGTTGGAGAAGTTTTGGCAGCAACCACGTTGACAGATACCGGCGAGGAAAATCTTCGGGATCCTTCGCTCGATTACCACGCGCTCAACGCTCAGCTCAACCTCTATAGTGCTGACGGCAAAATTCAGTTTGAGGCTGACCGCGCTGCTGCACGCCAGTACTTCCTCCAGCACGTCAACAAGAACACGGTGTATTTCCACGATCTCGAAGAGAAAATGGATTACCTCATTTCTGAGGGCTACTACGAAAAAGAAGTGCTGGATCTCTATTCTTTCGACTTCATTAAGTCGCTCTACAAGAAGGCCTATGCCTTCAAGTTCCGTTTCCCAACTTTCCTCGGTGCTTTCAAGTACTACACGTCTTACACTCTAAAGACCTTTGACGGGAGCCGTTACCTCGAACGCTACGAGGATCGCGTATGTATGGTGGCCTTGACCCTCGCTCATGGTGACGAAGGCCTTGCTCTTCAACTTGTCGAGGAGATCCTCTCTGGGCGTTTCCAGCCGGCTACCCCCACGTTCCTCAACGCCGGAAAGAAGGCGCGTGGTGAACTTGTCTCCTGCTTCCTCCTGCGCATCGAGGACAATATGGAGTCCATCGCCCGCGGTATTAACTCAGCTCTTCAACTCTCCAAACGCGGGGGTGGTGTGGCTCTTAACCTCTCGAATCTGCGTGAACTTGGTGCCCCGATCAAGAAGATTGAAAATCAATCTTCAGGTGTCAATCCTGTGATGAAGCTGCTTGAAGATGCTTTTTCCTACGCAAACCAGTTGGGAGCGCGTCAAGGTGCAGGTGCGGTGTATCTCCATGCTCACCACCCCGACATCATGCGATTCCTCGATACTAAACGTGAGAATGCGGATGAAAAAATCCGTATTAAGACTCTCTCCTTGGGCGTTATCGTCCCAGATATCACCTTTGAACTGGCGAAAAATAACGAGGATATGTACCTTTTCTCCCCCTATGACGTGGAGCGCGTGTACGGGGTGCCCTTCACGGAGATTTCTGTGACGGAGAAGTACTACGAGATGGTTGACGACAAACGTATCCGTAAGTCTAAGATCAGCGCGCGTACCTTCTTCCAAACTCTCGCTGAAATCCAGTTTGAATCTGGCTACCCTTATATCCTCTTTGAGGATACCGCCAATCGTGCGAACCCGATCAAGGGGAAGATTACGATGTCGAACCTGTGCTCGGAGATTCTCCAAGTTTCCGAGCCTTCTGTTCTAGCTGATGACCTCTCCTATGAGTACATAGGCAAGGATATTTCCTGCAACCTTGGTTCGATGAATATTGCCAAGGCGATGGATTCTCCCGACTTTGGGCAGTCGGTGGAAGTGGCGGTGCGTGCGCTCACTGCTGTCTCTGACCAGACGAGTATTGAATCAGTCCCCTCGGTGCGTCGTGGCAACGATATGTCGCACTCCATCGGTTTAGGGCAGATGAATCTTCACGGTTTTCTTGGGCGTGAGAGGATCTTCTACGGTTCGGAGGAAGCTCTCGACTTCACAAATATGTACTTCTATACCGTGTGCTACCACGCAATTCGTGCATCTATGAAGTTGGCACGTGAACGCGGCGTACGCTTTGAAGGTTTCGAGGATTCGACTTATGCGAATGGAGAGTTTTTCCGCAAGTACATTGAGCAGGAGTGGGTACCGACAACTGAACGTGTGCGCGAGCTCTTCGTGAATATCCACATTCCCACCTCCGAGGATTGGAAGGAGTTGGCAGCTCTGGTGGCTGAACACGGCATGTACAACCAGAACCTTCAGGCTGTGCCACCCACCGGCTCTATCTCCTACATCAACCACTCCACGTCCTCAATCCACCCGATCGTCTCCAAGATCGAGATCCGCAAGGAAGGCAAAATCGGGCGCGTCTACTACCCGGCACCGTACATGACGAACGACAACCTTGAGTACTACCAGGATGCCTACGAAATCGGCCCACAGGCGATCATCGATACGTATGCGGTTGCCACCCAGCATGTGGATCAAGGCCTTTCTCTCACCTTGTTCTATCCAGATACAGTGACAACACGTGATGTGAATAAGAATTACATCTACGCCTGGCGCAAGGGAATCAAGACGCTTTACTACATGCGTATCCGCCAAGCCGCACTCGAAGGCACGGAAGTAGAGGGCTGCGTGTCTTGTATGCTCTAGGGCATGGTATGTAAGGTGTGGGCGATCTCATGTGAGTATGAGATCGCGAGCACCACTTCGTACTACCACCTCACAATATGGCTAACTTAAGCCGTTTTTGATGGCCTTATGAGGGCTGCGGAGCCTCTCCCTCTGCGGAGGCTCCCCTATTTGAGTCCCTGGCCTGCAGTTTTATGAAGTTACATCCCTGTGTCCCCGGAATATTTCTTGCAAACATGCGTAGTCTGGTATATGGGAGTGTGATGCGGACTCAGGCACTCCCGTGCTGATCTTCGATCAGTAGCTTCGGTGATGGAGGCGGCATTACCCCTCCATCACTGAGGTTCGCATAGAAGAGCTCTATGTCGGTATATCCTTGGTTGAGTTTCGCCCGCAAGTGCGGCGACAGTGAGGTTCTCACGGTGGTGAAGTGCACGCCTGTGAAGGCAGTGTAGTATGTGGCAGCTTCATCATTCACCATAGACGCTAAAGATCACGCAGACTATTCCTATGGACTCCGTACGAATCGATGTGTGGCTGTGGAGCGTTCGCCAGTGCAAAACTCGTTCGCTTGCCACGGCTGAATGCCGTGCTGGGCATGTGCGCCTTAACGGCGAACCCGTCAAGGCGGCAACCCCTGTCAAGGTTGGCGATGAAGTACGTTATCGCGTCGCTGGATTCGACCGTATCCTCCGAGTTAAGGCTCTCATCTCAAAACGTACAAGCGCACCCTTGGCGCAGGCCTGCTACGAGGATCTCACTCCCGAACGTCCCAAGGTTTACTTTCCCGTTATGCAGCGTGAACGTGGAACGGGGCGACCTACAAAGAAGGAACGTCGTGAACTCGATCGATTAGTCGGGCGCGATTCTAACTTTGGCCACCGCGGTTGAGTTTACGTGACAACAGGCATAGATGCGTGTGAGTGCGAGCTTCAAGCCCATCGAATGAGCACTGCCAAGGTTCCTCATCTCTCGTCTCACACCTCACACCGGCTCTGCCCTCGCTGTGGGAGAATAGAAGCGGCTTGTAAAGTCACCACATGGTGTGTGCCACCTGGCTCGGCAGGATTCCCGATGGCTGGACTTAGTGTTGTTCCAGGTGAAAGCTACAAGGCGGTAAAGACCGGAGGAAAGTATGACGCCACCCAAGCTCAAGCTCGTCGATCGAGTTCAGGCTATTAATTGGAATCGTCTTGAGGATGATAAAGATCTGGAAGTCTGGGATCGCCTCACTGGAAACTTCTGGCTGCCGGAGAAAATTCCGCTCTCCAACGATATTCAGTCATGGAATACCCTCAAGCCGCACGAGCAGACGATGACTACACGTGTTTTTACTGGCCTCACCTTGCTCGACACGGTGCAGGGAACAGTGGGTGCTGTTTCGCTTATCCCGGATGCAATCACGCCGCATGAGGAAGCGGTGTACACAAATATCGCATTCATGGAGTCGGTACACGCCAAGTCGTACTCTTCGATTTTCTCCACTCTTATCTCCACTGAAGAAATCGACGAAACTTTTCGATGGTCTGAGGAGAATGAATTCCTCCAAAAGAAGGCGAAAATCGTCCTCGATTATTACCGTGGCGACGATCCAGAGAAGCGCAAGGTGGCCTCCACCATGCTTGAATCTTTCCTCTTCTACTCCGGCTTCTATGCACCGATGTACTGGTCGGCTCATGCCAAGCTCACGAACACAGCTGATCTTATCCGCCTCATTATTCGCGACGAAGCCGTGCACGGCTACTACATCGGCTACAAGTACCAGCTAGCCGTCAATAAGGCCAGTGAGGAGCGGCGTGAAGAACTCAAGGACTACACGTACTCGCTACTCATGGATCTCTACGATAATGAGGAGCTTTACACGGAGTCCCTCTATGACGAAATGGGGCTGACTGAGGACGTCAAGATGTTCTTGCGTTACAACGCGAATAAGGCGCTCATGAACCTTGGCTATGAGGCTCTTTTCGGCCCGGATCAGACGCAGGTGAATCCTGCAATTCTCGCTGCTCTTTCTCCCAATGCTGATGAGAATCACGATTTCTTCTCCGGCTCAGGCTCCTCCTACGTCATCGGCACCGCCGAGGCTACTACCGACGAGGATTGGGACTTTTAAGAGTTCTTAAGCGCTTTCCCTCAACGCACTGAGTGAGGCTCAGAGGAAGTAGAGGAAGATGTGGGTTCTTGCCGTTGGTGGGAACCCACATCTGTTTCTGCACTGTGCGAACTCTGGAGTGTGAGCTGTTTTTCAAGCTGCGCTTCGACGAAGCTCTGTGCGTGGGATTCTTCCTCGTCCAGGAGGGTTTTCTCTTGTGAACGAGGTGGGAGGGATGAGGTAGCTGTGAGTCCACCGCCTTGGGCACGAACAAAGGCGTAAGCCTCTGCCATCGGGACAAGAAGGGTGACAATATCTGTATTAAGAGCATCGGCAACCTTGACGAGCGTAGCAAGGCGCGGATTGAGGGGAGAGTTTGATTTGCGGTCAGAGAGTGCGGATTCCATCAATTGATAGTGGTTTTTATCTATTCCCGCGCGTGCGGCTACGTCTTCTTGAGTGAGTCCCTTCTCCAGGCGTTGCGAGCGGAGAGTACGGGCTAGCACGCGAGCCAGATCCGCTTCCGCTCGTGATTCATTCGCCATACTGTTCAGCGTGAGGGGTATTCACGGCTTTGACCACCGTGTATGCACGGTTTCACCTCTTTGATGAGTTTTCTTACGTGTGTGAGATGCCCGAGCGGAAGAGGTGCAGGTAGTTTTACACTGCTTTCACTGCGCTCTTTCGCGTGAGATCACGTGGTGGTACGTGATATCCCACCTAGCCTGCACTTATGGAGGTTGCAGGTTCGGCTCATCGTGATCGCGCAGCTCTACCCGATGGCTCACACTTACAGGTGAGTTGCAGATTTAGGTGCTGACGCTTGTGGGGTAGGCTCGGAAAGGATCCGATTCACGCTCGGGGTGCTCTCGCTCATAAGCACAGTGAGCAAGACAAAGGTGGTGGAAATGTGCGCGCACGACGCCTTTTTTCAGCGCTCGCGATAGCGGTTTGTGCTTGTGCCTCTACTCTTGCTCCTACAGTAGCTCCCTCAATTTCAGCCGAAGCTGCAGATCTGCCCGCACGTGACTCCCCCTCGAATTTCCCGGATATTTCCGGCATGTTCGAGGCATATCCTTCCCTCTCGCAGGAGGTACGTGCAGAGAACCTCGCATATGTTGTGCGTGCGCAGGCCAGGGCTTCAGTTGAGCGTCGTACTCAAGCTGCACGTGACCTCGCCACCCTCGACCCATCCCTCCGCCCACTCATCCGTGGTGCAGGTCAAGAGCTTGCAGGTTACATCGAAGAGGCAGCCTCTTCTGGGAAACTTCCTCTCACCTCAGCTCTTCTTCCTACTCTCATCCCCGAGATACCTTCGGTGAGTGAGGTTCGCAACGAATTTGCCATCTCGCGACCCGTCTTTGTTGAACCTAGCTCTATCACCCAGATCGCAGGGGTGAACTACGAGGCTGTGGGTGCACTCACTTTCCCGAGTGATATTGCCCTCCGTGAATTCGTTACAGCCTACACCTTCGCCTCGTTTGTTCCTGAGATTGCTGCACAGATTGCGGCGAGCGGCGCTTTTGTGGCCGAATCAGCGATCATTGCGGGGCTTGATTCTCCTCTCGACGTGATGGCTGGGCGCGCACTCGCGGTGCGTATCCTCGCCTTCCATTTCAACGACGACGATGTTCGTGCCCAACTTCGCGCCGCACGCAAGGAGGTACGCGGAGTTCTTGAGGCGATCTGTATGGAGAATCTTGGACACAGTTCACTTTCTCGATGCTTGGACGCATCTGTGGAATCTGGGCTGAATCTGGAAGTGAACCAAGGGCTCGTCGTCGCTCAACATGCAATGACTTTTGACTTTCCATCCTCAACCACCTTCGATTCCTCAGTGGCGAATGCGGGTGCAGCTAGTGCTATTCTCGCTGAGAGTTTTCCTGATCTTTCACCGCCACAGTTACGTCAGCTTCTCACACTGACGGCATTGCCAGCTGGAACACCTTATGATCTGGCTGGAGCTGTGAGCACTTTGGCGGATAAGGATTGGGGGCGCATCAATCTTGCAGCAGCACTCGCGGCAACACCGAAAGTTTCTCCCGATGGGTATCTCACTCTTGCCGATAAGCACATCTCAGTGGAAAATCAGGCGGATTCGTCACGGGGAGGTGCTGGTTCATCGGGTGTTTTCCACGACATCTCAGAGATCCTTACTTTCCCTGTAGCCTGGCTTGCGCTCCTTGTCTTTTTTATCTTCTTTGTCGCCTTCGTAGTGATTGTGTGGAAACTTCGCCGTAAGGTTGAAGATGAGTGGCGTGAGTATGAGTGAGTGCTGGAAGCATAGAGGTTGTTAAGGAATACAAAGAGCGTTACAAGGCTCCACAAGAGCGAGAAGAAATATCAAAATTTCAGAAAATTCCCAGGAAAGTTCCATGTGTTCTGGAGGTAGAACTGGTTCTATGGGAGTGTTGGTAGGACAAACCGGCATCGTCAAGAAACGAATCTCCTGAGTGTGGGCGGTGCCAGTACCTTACCGGCGAAGGTTGAGTGGTGTCAGCCCCAGAGATAATCGAATGAGAAACCATCGAAGATGTCGCTGGATCGGAGGTTCCCTTCCCTCCTTCTAGCTACCTGGTGGGAACGAGCGGCGATGTGTGGATCGCCGCTCGTTCGCCTTTGTGGGAATGTTCCTCAATGTTGCTCCTGTGGGAAGAAGCTGGGTTCCCTCCTGGATGCCTCCTGGGGGCCTTCTCGTCGTGCGCTACGAAGAGTTGTACGCCTCACGAAAATATGTATCCCGCGAACAAGTGTGTGCCGCACAGAGAGCTGTGTGCCGCACAAGGAAGCGTTCCACAAAGAAGCCACACATGTTTTACACGCGCACTGCCCACCCGAAGAGAGAAATGAGGGTCACTGTACCTGTGCGGAGGATTCTTTCTCGATCCGCATCCACGTGTCGGTGCGAATACGGTGGTACATCGTGGCAGAGCGGGCTGCCATGAATACCACAGCGTAGGCAGCCCAGAGAAGTATGTGGCCAGCTATCCCGGAAGCCCAGGTGTGAAGTGCGAGTGCACAGGGGGCGAAGATGAGGAGAGAAAGGAGCATGTAAAGGGCGAGCTTGCGGGCATCTCCTGCACCGATAAGCACGCCGTCAAGCATGTAGGCCAGTGAGGAAAGGGGGAGTGCGGCAGCCGCAATCCACAGTGTCCACATCGCCAGGTTCGCTACGTTAGCGTCAGCGGACATGAGACGAGGAATGAAGGGGGAGGCGGCAGCAATCGCAAGGCCTAACCACATGCCATACCAGAGACCCCGGTTCAAGCAGCGTGCGAGAATCTGGCGCACACGAGCCTGATCTGCGGATCCGAGGCCTTGTCCGACGAGAATCTGAGCGGCTGTAGCCAGCGCATCTAGCCCGTAGGCGGCGAAGTTCCATATGCTCATTGTGATCTGGTTAGAGGCCAAGGCCACTGTTCCCATCTCGGTGGCGACCCAGATCTGCAGAAGAATTGCTACACGAAGGCAAAGAGTACGCACAATGAGTGGCCCAGCTGAACGGAGAGAAGCGAGGAGCCCTCCGCCACTGGGTCTTAGGTGTGAGCCGGCCTTACGTGCTCGGCGGATAACGGCGAAACAGAGACTTATGGCCATGAGTGTCTGCGCAGTTGCGGTGCCGTAACCTGCTCCGGCCACCCCGAGGTGAGTCACATAGATGAGGAAGAAATTGAGTGGAATATTCAGCAGTGCCCCGGCTGTGGTGGTGCAGAGGGCAGTGGTGGTATTTCCTAAGCCTCGTAGAGTGCCAGTGGCGGCGAGTACGAGGAGCATTCCTGGAAGTCCGAAAGCGGAGGCGTGGAGATACGCAGTGGCATGAGAGAGAACGTCTACGTCAGGGTGAAAGATGGTGAGGGTGGGTTCAGCCAGAGCAGAGATTCCCGTTCCGAGGAGGAGGCCAAGCCCTGCTGCGAGCCACATCCCTTCAACTCCTTGACCAAGAGCTTCGCGTATGCGCCCAGCACCCACAAGGCGTGCGGTTGTGGCCGTGGTGGCGTAGGCAAGAAAAATACAGAGGCCGACGAGAGTGGTGAGAACGGTCGAGGCAAGAGAGAGTCCTGCAAGTTGTGCGGTTCCCAGATTCCCCACCATCGCGGCATCGATTGCTACGAGTAGCGGTTCAGCCAGAAGCGAGCCAAGGGCAGGCAAAGCGAGCCGACGAATCTCGCTATCGATCATGCTGGGTGTTGTGGAGGTGATCTCTGGTGTGAGTGCTCCTTGTGTGGGGTGGGAGCGGAGTGCGTGAAGAAAACGGGAAGGATGTGCGGATTTCACTGTTCTAATCCTACTTAGTTGCGCGACTGTGCATGGTGATTGTGAGGTCAGCGGACTTCACTCCAGGGATTTCAACTATGAGTACGTTGTGATTTGAGAGTGCAAATCGTTCAAGTTGAAGTTGAGGTTCCGAAGTTTTCCCAAATGTGACACAGTCGAAGTTTGTGCACAGAGTTTTCCACTGATGTGGAAAGAGTTGAGGGTGAAAACACAACCTTTCCCCAAAAATATCCCCAGTTGTGGATAAATGCTCGCACTTCTGTGGATATTTGGAGGTGTTTATCCACAAATGACGCGCCGTGTGTCCACAACTCCTTCGGCGTGTTTCCACAGAACAAGTGTGTGAACGACTTGCACACGCACAGGTGTGACGTGTAATGATCGAGCCGAAGGAAGCCCAAAGTGCCGAATTACGGAAGGGGGCAGACGTGAGCGAAGGATCGTCGTTCGAACGCACACCGCCGCAGAATATCGAAGCTGAAATGTCGGTTCTGGGGGGAATGATGCTCTCGAAGGAAGCCATCGCAGATGTGCTGGAAATCCTCCAAAGCGCTGACTTTTACCGACCTGCCCATGCCATAATTTTTCAGGTAATTCTTGAGCTATTTGGCCGTGGTGATCCAGCCGATGCTGTGACCGTAGGTGCCGAACTGAAGAAAATCGGTGAACTTGAACGCATCGGCGGCCTTCCCTATCTCCACACCCTCGTCTCCACTGTGCCCACTGCAGCTAATGCTGCTTACTATGCCCATATCGTGCGCGAGCAAGGTCAGCTTCGTGCTCTTGTCGAGGTGGGGACACGAGTTGTCCAGCTTGGCTATACCACCGATGGTGCGGATGTGGCTGGATTAATCAACATGGCTCAGTCCGAAGTGTTTGCGATATCTGAACGCCGCCAAGGTAATGAGTATGTGATGCTTCAGGACGTTGTTCCTGGACTCTGCGAGGAACTTGAACGCAACGAGAATCGTGACGGTAGGCTCCAGGGTGTTCCTACGGGATTCTCCGAACTTGACTCCAAGCTCAACGGTCTGCGGCCAGGTCAGATGATTATTGTTGCCGCACGTCCTGGGGCTGGGAAATCTACACTCGCTATGGACTTCTGCCGCTCGGCTGCGATCCACAACAATCTTGGTGCCGCATATTTTTCCCTTGAAATGAGCCGCACGGAACTTTCCATGCGGCTGCTTGCCGCTGAATCCCGAGTGTTCCTTGATCGCATGATTAAAGGTGAGATGAAGCAGGATGATTGGGATCGTGTGGTTCAGACTCTCGAAAGAATCTCCACAGCCCCGTTTGTGATCGATGATTCTCCCAACCTCACAATGGGTGAAATTCGGGCAAAGGCTCGGCGGATGAAGCAACAACACGATATCCAGCTCATTGTTATTGACTATCTTCAGCTCCTCACTTCGGGGGCGAGATCTGCGGAGTCGCGCCAGCAGGAAGTTTCAGAGTTCTCGCGTTCAATCAAGCTCCTGGCTAAGGAGTTAGAGATCCCGATTATTGCCGTAGCACAGCTCAACCGTGATCCTGAAAAGCGCAACGATAAGCGCCCACAAGTAGCTGATCTGCGCGAATCGGGCTCTCTTGAACAGGATGCAGACGTGGTACTCCTCATTCACCGCGACGATATGTATGACCAGAACTCCGACCGCCAAGGCCTTGCTGAGATCATTATTGGCAAGCAGCGTTCTGGCCCCACAGGTTCTGTAGAACTCGCTTTCCAGGGGCATTTCACCCGATTTGCCGAGACGGCTTCCTGAACTCTTCACTGAGATTTTTCGCGCAGAGGTGTGAGGGTAATTGAGTTTTATGTGAAGCTCTGCGCGAAGCGGGAGGCTGCTCAATCGTGGAGAGTGCCGTCAGCACTTCACACCGAGTGGGCGTGAGAAGAATCTCCCTACCGTTACTTGCAGGCGTGATCGTCCTAGGAGCATTCTAAATACCGTCGGTATTCAATACTGGCGGTATTGAACTGGGGGACGAAAACACACATGCGGGTGGTTCGTTGTGAATTGTGAACGCAGTTGTGAGTTGTGAACTTGCGCCCCTTGGTTGTGAGCCTGCGTTCATTATTCGTATGGTTCGTCCTTCCACTCGTCAGTGTGCACAACGCAACACTGCCTGCATTCATGCGGCTTTCCCGTATGACAAGTGGAAGATAAATGCGGCTCCGATACCGCCAGCTTTAAGCAGCTTCACGTAGTTCAGAAGAAGAAAAGGAGGCCTCGATGAGGAAGAACTCCACAACATCGGCTGTGCCAGAACTACCTGCATCAGAACTACCTGTGCCAGCAGAATCTATTTCCTCAACTCAAGGTGTATCCACGGCGTCATCCCCAACACTGGTAACTTCTACGCCACTATCGCCCGACTCGCTAGGCACACACACCTCCACCGTTCGCCCTAAACGCCGAGATGTTCGCGAAGCGATTCTGCGCGCTGCGATCTCAGTATTTTCGCGTGAGGGTTACGACGGTGCCAGTCTCGAACGAATCGCAGCTGAGGCTGGCTTCACCAAAGGTGCAATCTACTCGAATTTTGGATCCAAACTGACTCTCTTTGTCGAGGTTATCCAACAGCGCTTCGATAGTGAATCGGGTGGAATCGTTGAACTTCTCTCGGTCGAACTTGCAAACGCAAATAAAATTGAGACTATTGTCGCCCACCTTGCCAGCGAAATTGTTGCCCATCTCGACACGTTCATTCCCCTACAAGTGGCTCTTGCCCAGTTCCGCTCACATGCGGCCAGTGAGGTAGAAGTACAAGAAGCTTACGCTGAACTGTACGAGAACCGCGTCCAAGCCATCCTCTCTCTGTGTCGAGGCCATCATGCCACCGCACGAATCTCGGAGGAGAGGCTGCGCCTATTCACTCTCACACTTCTCGGACTTGTGAACACCTTCTGCCTAGAATTAGCGGCACGCCCAGGCACGCCTGCTCACCTTCGCTCCCATGAGGAGATCCTTCGCCTAGCCCTGCAAGGAGTTCTTCATGGCCGCTGATTCCTTTCCAGATGAATTCACGAATCTTTCCCCAGTCTCCCCAGTCTCCCCAGGTACGACGAGGAAGCCTTCCGAGCCCGCTGAGCCTCTACTAAAGGCACGCTCCCTCATGGCAGAGGGCAAGCACGGAACGATTTTTGGGCCAATTGACCTCGATCTGTATCCTGGCGACCTCATGGTAGTTAGAGGGGAACGTGGAGCTGGAAAATCCGCTTTCCTCATGGCGCTCGCTGCGCGCTTCCGCGCAGTCCAAGGCGAGCTCACCATTAATGGGATCGATGCTTTGTCCACCCCCTATAAGGCGATGGAGCATACAGCGGTGGCTCGCTTGGGCAACTTTGTAGCTCCAGAAGATCGCCTTACTGTGGCCGAATCGATCTCTGAACGTGCCTACCTCGATGCTATTTCCCTAGATCAGGCTGAAATGCGCCTGCGCCACTTCGAAGAGATCGCTGGTATCCGCGTAGAGCGTTCGGTGGAAATCGAAGAGCTTGATCCTCTCTCGCGTGCAGTTGGCTCAGTAGTCCTCGTGGCGCTCAAACCTGCGTCGGTGATCGTCGTCGATGATGTGGACATTATGGTGCCTCACCACGATCAAGCACTCATGTATCAACTCTTGGCTAAGTTCGCACATAGTGAAGGTTGCATCATTATTGCCTCAGCAATCGATGGCGATACGGCTCCATCAGGCTCGGTGTGCCTCACCCTATCTAGTCACAAGAGGCTGCATGTCCACCCCTCCGGTGAATCTGGTGGACAGGTAAGCGTGGTAGCTGAGCTGCCGATGCCACACACTACGCCAGGAAAAGATCCCGAGGCGATAAACGTTTCTTACCAAAGTGAAAAATGTGTGAGCCCGGATTCGTACAAGGCTGAAACGACCATTGAGAAACCCCAGGAGAAGGCATGAATATCCAACCAGGATCGCGCCTACTGCGTTACGAGTTTCGCCGCTTCAAAGGGCTCTCTAAACTCGCTCTTATCTTCGTTCTTCTCATCCCACTGCTTTACGGTGGTATCTATCTCCATGCAAATTGGGATCTTTACGGCCACCTCGACAAGGTGAAGGTCGCTGTGGTCAATCACGATAAGCCTGCCGAATACAAAGGAAAAACCGTGGCTGGTGGGCAGATGCTCGTCGATAAACTCAAAGAGGAACCCACTTTCGATTGGACAGAAGTCTCCAACGAGTCCACAGCCAAAGAGAGGCTCAAGCGCGGCGAATACTACATGGTGATCTCTGTGCCGCAGGACTTTTCTACGAACCTTGTTAGCGCTGGGAATTATCAGCCTGCACGCGCCACTCTCACTCTCCATCGCGATGATGCCAACGGATTTATCATCGGTTCACTCGTGGGGAAGGCTGACGATGCCCTCTCCACGGCCTTAGACTCGGCAGTTTCGCAGACGTATTTCGAGGCGCTACTGGCAAACGTGGATACGATCAAAGAGAAACTCACCGAGGCAGCCGCGGGTGCGAGAACACTCGACAATGCCCTTATCCAGGTTACTAAGGGTGTCGCACAACTCAACGACGGTATTACGGGTGTGGATACCTCAGTTCTCGAATCGAACATTGCAACTGTTTCTGGAGGACTCGACTCGCTCAACGAAGGTCTGTCCATGATTGGACGTGCAGCCTCTACGGTGCGCCAGGGAACTGGTGATATTGCGGGAATTTCTCAGACGATTGGTTCGGGAATCTCCTCGGTCAAACTTGCTCTGGCACCTCTTGAGTACTACGTGAGTAACACATTGGCGAATCTGCAGGATAAGGCCGTGGAAATCAGCACGATCGACGCCCAGCTCATGGGTGGTACTGAGGGCGGACTCGTCGGTAACACCACGGCGAAGCTCTCTGCCGCCAACGAGAAAATCCTCAAGCTGGAAAATTCTTCGAATCTCAGCGCCGAGGATCGCGCACTAGTTAGTGAACTGAAGAAGGATCTCTCCTCCTCCCTCGAATCACACACGGAAGTGAGTACGAAGCTGAGTACACAGACTCAGCTCAACGCCTCCCTTAAGTTGAGTCTCAATCCGACGATTGCGAAGTCGCTTGTGAGTGCAGCCATGTCCGTTACTTCCTCACTCCAGGATGCGGCAGGGAAGATCCAGAACGGGCTTACACAAGTTGATGACGGCCTGACACAAGCTGATTCTGGGATGGCATCGCTGAGTTCTGGAATGGGAACGTTGCGTTCGAGTACTCATGACATGCTCTCCGAAGCACCGAAGTTGGTCAGTGGTGTACTCGCCCTCTCCAACGGAATTGGGCAGCTCAACACGGCAATGCCGCAGATCTCCAACGGCGCATACACCCTGGCTACAGCACTCAAAAATGGAGCCGATCAGGTTCCCTCACTCTCTGAGTCACAGCGAGATAATCTCGCTTCGGTGATGAGTTCGCCGGTAGAGATCAGGCAGGTGATCGATCACGATGCGCAGTTTTATGGACGTGGCTTAGCTCCCATGTTCTTCTCGATCGCGCTGTGGGTGGCCTGCGTTTCAATCTTCCTCGTTGTGCGGACGATCTCTGGGCGTGCCCTTACTGCTCGCGGTGGAACATTGCGTGCGGCCTTCATGGGCTATGGGCCAGTTGCCTCAATCACCCTTATCTCTTCCCTCATTATGGGTTTTGGAGTGTGGCTTTTCCTTGGCTTAGATCCAGTGCATCCGGCTCTCTTTTGCCTGCTCTTAGCCGTATGTGCGCTCTCTTTCTCCGCCTTGGCCTACTGGGTGCGCCTGGGGATGGGGTCTCCGCAAACGGCGGTGTTTCTTATCGCTCTCATTCTCCAGCTTCCCGCCTGTGGCGGCACCTTCCCGATCGCCATGCTTGACCCCTTCTACCAGGCGATAGCTGTAGTTTCTCCCATGCGCTATTCGGTGGACGCCTTCCGTGTGGTGATTTCAGGTGGCAACATGGCAGTATTCTGGGGATCACTGGGTGTGCTTGCAGTGATTTTCGTCGTTTCTCTAGGACTCATCGGACTTCTTGTACACCGCCGACGAATTTTCCGGATGCGTGACCTTCACCCGCCGATGGTCACCTCTACGTCCACTGCGGATTACGCCTTCTCGGTGCGCCCACGCTAAAGTGCACCCGCTAAAGCGCGTACGCACTGAGTCGCGCGAAAGAGGCGCTATGTGAAGTGAGAGTTGATTTCTAACTCTCACTTCACATAGCGCCTGTGCGCCCAGGCTATGCACGCCGCAGGCTATGCACGACGAAAGAGTATAGATCCTTAACTGTATTCAACGCTTCAACCTGGCAGAGCTTGTACCTACCGTGATACTTCACACCCACTGCGAGGCTTAGCTGCAAGGTTTAGCTTTGATACGCACCCTGCCAGACGGTAGCAAACGGAGTATGCGCCTCCACACGCGCTTTGATTCCCGAAGTGACCATTGCCTTAGCCACATGTACAGCTTCGTGGATATCAGTGCCCTTGGCCAGCTCTGCTGTGATTGCAGCAGCTAGGGTACAACCAGCACCGGAGACGCGCTCCTGCCCGATTTTCGGTTCAGAGTAGACGGTAATCTTCTCTCCATCCCACAGCACATCCACAGCCTCGTCGCCCGGGAAATCAATACCGCCTTTGACGATAACGTAACGTGGGCCAAGCTCACTGACGCGGCGTGCAGCCTCAGCTAAATCCTCCACACTCTCAAGTTTTTCAATACCAGAAAGTGTGCAGGCCTCGAAGTAATTCGGAGTAGCAACGGTGGCAAGAGGAAGAATTTTCTCACGCAGAGCAGTATCGGTATCGAGAGCAGCTCCTGGTTCTTGCCCCTTGCAGATAAGCACAGGATCGAGAACGATGTTTTTCCACTTCTGCGAAGAGAGAGCTTCAGCAACCGTAGCAATCGTCGCCGGTGTGCCGAGCATACCAATCTTCACGGTGTCGATATCTTGGGCGGAAAGAGCTGCTTCAATCTGATCGTGAATTACTTGTGGATCCACGGGGACGAAGCGGTGCCCCCAGTTGTTCTTCGGATCGAAGGAGACGATGCATGTGAGTGCGCCTGAGCCGTAGACACCGAGCTGCTGGAAGGTTTTGAGATCCACTTGGAAGCCCGCACCTCCTGTGGCTTCTGAGCCAGCGATTGTGTAAGCAAAAGTCACCATGTTGTCCTCTTTCCTGAAAGGTTAATAGGCATTATTGATCCTATGTGTTTACTCTCCGTAACGTTTCATCGTCTCGGGATGGTAGCCTGTGCGCCCAGCCTCACCACGGTCAAGAGAACCAATGAGTGCTATCTCCTGCGCACTGAGCTCGACTGCGGTAGCCTCGAAATTCTCGCGAAGACGAGCGGGTGTCACCGATTTCGGGAAGATGATATTTCCACAGGCCACATGCCAGGCAAGCACCGCTTGAGCTGGTGTACAACCGTGGGAGTGAGCTATCTCAACGAGAGCAGCCTCCTCCATAATTGCCCCGCGCACGAGTGGCGCCCAGGCTTCTACTGCAATCTCGTGCTCATGACAGTAGTCCACTACCTCAGCATTGTGGAAATAGGGATGAACCTCGATCTGATTGACTGCGGGCACCGTCTGCGAGCCTTCGATGAGAATATCGAGATGATTCGGCTCGAAATTCGAGACACCAATAGAACGCGAGCGCCCATCAGCCACAAGTTCCTCCATCGCCTTCCACGTGGAGAGGAAATCGCCGCCATACTGAGCGGGAAGTGGCCAGTGGATAAGGAAGAGATCCACGTAGTCTGTTCCCAGGCGCGTGAGGGATTCAGCGAAACTTCGCTGCACGTCCTCAGGAAGGTGGTTGGGGTTATCGAGCTTTGTGGTGAGGAAGATATCCTCACGCGCCACTGCTGAATCGGCAAGTGCACGGCCAACTTCAGCCTCATTACCGTACATTTGAGCAGTGTCGATATGACGATAACCCAGGTCAAGGGCATAACGCACAGAATTGTAGGTATCTTCACCCGCCATCTTGTAGGTGCCGAGGCCGATCTGCGGGATGGAATAGCCGCTACGCAGCGGTAGTGATACATAAGTCATGTATCTATTCTCCTCTCGCCACACACATATGAGGGAGCGCCGAGCCGAACATTCTGCATCTGGTATTTACACGAAAGGCGATCCGACGATCCCACTGCAGGCTCTTTACCTAGCTTCTAGGGCTAGGAACGCACTTTTTCAAGGAGGCGTTCAATCATCTTCGGCCCACCTGTGCGCAGCCCATCATGGTGGAAATCGTTCGTAATGAGTGGGCGCATCCCACGGATCTCCTTAGCGGTGGCCAGCGAGAGATCGTAGGGAACGAACATGTCATCCACATAGATCCATGCCGCGGAGGGCACAGTATTCTCAGCCAGGGCTTCCTGTGAGTAGAGCTGAGGCCAGTTAGATTTTTCAGCGACGAGCCCCGCAGCCTCGGCCATAGGTGCAAGGGCTGGATCTGAGTTCACCTGCCAAGGGAAGATATGTTCGCCGGAGAATCGGAAGCTGTATTCGTGGGAGAGTGCGAGTTCTCCCTCTGCTCCTTCTTCCACGTGAGGAAGATAAAATTCGGGGAACTCCTCACGAATTCTGTGCGCACTCCAGTTTGTTGCTCCCGTGGAATGTTGCCCATAAATTGCCTCATGGATCATCGCATAGAGTGGGTTTTCAGCAAAAGAAAGACGCGATCCCACACGCTGAAGGAACTGTGGGCGTAGGCGCCGAACTCCACCCAAGCTCCAGAAAGGATCTTCGAGAAGGAAGTGGAGAGTATCTGGCCCATACGACATGCCCAACACAATCCCGAGTTCACGGAAACGCGCAGGAGTGAGCCGCTCTCCGCTTGGGAGGAATTCCTCCACCTCGGCAAGGTGAGTAGTTATTTTCCAGGCTGCAGCTTCGTCGTCAGGATACTGCGCAAAGTATTCGAGATTGCGCGAGGCTGTGGATGCGAAGGTGCGGCGGTAGACTTCGTCGGCGTGAAGGTGGGTAGAAGGAAGACCTGCTGTAATGAAGGCTTCGCTCAACCCTTCGGGATGTGCACTGAGATAGTGGGTGACGCAGAAACCTCCAAAACTCTGGCCGAGGGCTGCCCACGGCTTCTCATCTTGGAGATGATGACGTAGGGCTTCAGCGTCGGCCACGATGGAATCTTGGCGGAAACATGCGAGATAGGCGGCTTGGACACGAGGTGAACCCACGGATGTTACAGCGAGGTATTCGAGGGGATGGCTGCCTCCAGTACTCCGTTCGTCAAGGAGAACTACACGGAAGTAATCCAAGGCAGTGTCAAGCCACGAACCGATGGGAGCCATGCGCGGGCCGGCAGAGCCGGGACCTCCCTGGAAAAAGATGAGGCGTGGGGCATCTTCCTTACCGTGGCGTACATATTCACGAGCGAAGATGGTGATACGGGATGCAAGAGTGGCACGCTCATCTTCACTGAGGTGGGTAAGTGCACCGAAGTAATCGAGGGGAACGGTGATCTCGTGTTCGATCATCGTATGACCAGGAAGAGTAAAAGTGGGGGCAGATGCCGGCGAAGTATTCTGCTCAAAATCTGAGATTTCTGATCTCACTTTTTATTCCCTTCCTTGCCATCTAAGCCTTTTAAGAGCCACTGACGTGCAGAATCATCATCCTCGGCACGCAAGCGTGGCACGGAAGCCTTCTTCGGATGGAAGCCCGTCTTGCCCTCATAAAAGGAGCGGATATGAGTCATGTCGGCTTCAACATCGCCGGTGAGGTGGATTGCTTCGCCCCAGCCGTAGGTCATCGTTGTTCGATCAATGAAACCGAACTGCACAGGCATTCCAGTTTCGAGGCAAATCCGATAGAAACCTGACTTCCAGTATGTGCGTGGTGAGCGCGTACCCTTCGGTGCGATGATGAGGGTAAAAGTCTGGGCTTTCTCGGCATTCTCCACCAAGGAACTCACAAGGCCGTGGTGAGAGGAACGGTCAGTGGAAATTCCTCCGAGGGCGCGCACAATCCGGCCAAGGAATGGTGCCGAAGCAGCAGAATCCTTAACGAGCCAGCGTATTGGACGCTCCACCTTCCAGAAGGCCATGAGCATGAGGATCGAATCCCAATTTGAGGTGTGTGGTGCTCCGATCAGCACTACCTTCTGTGGAATCTCCTCGTGAACAAAAGTCCAGCGTGAGCACGCCATAAAGATCGAGGCGATCGCTTTTGTGATTTTCATGGTGTCTCCTCGGTGGGTTAGGGGTGAGAGTAATTGTGTCACGCTGAATGCGCGAGGGGCGCGACCGCCGTGGCGTGTGCGTATGGCCGCTTTGGACAGAAGAGAGGAGAAACCTCCTGCGTGGCCGGTGGAATTACACATCCTCTCGACGGCAAACCACCACCTCTCCCAGCACTGAAAAACTAGAGCAGGAAAGAGAAAGCTGGTGAATGCGGCTCAAGTTTCTCCACCGTGAGTGGGGAGGACTCCATCCGCTGGAGAAGCCCACCCAGATTTTCTGGCGCATCGATTTCAATGCCGACAAGTGCCGGACCAGTTTCACGGTTGTTCTTCTTTGTGTACTCAAAGAGTACGATATCGTCGCCTTCCCCAAGTACCTGGTCAAGGAATCCACGCAAAGCACCGGGTTCTTGCGGGAAAGTGACGAGGAAGTAGTGGCGCAGACCTTCGTAGACAAGTGAGCGCTCAACGATATCGTCGTAACGTGACACATCGTTATTTCCACCCGAGACGATACAGGCAATGGGACCATCGGGAAGATCGGGAAGGATACGCGCCACAGCTGCACTCGCGATAGCTCCCGAAGGTTCAGCAATAATCCCCTCAACTTGGTAGAGGTCAAGCATTTCCGTGCAGATAGCACCTTCGGGGATGGTGAGGATCTCATCGACGAAATCGCGGGCAATCTGGAAGGTGAGGTCTCCAACGCGAGCGACGGCGGTGCCGTCAGCAAAACCGTCAATTTTCGGCAGAGTGACAGGCTCACCCTTATCTAATGCAGCGCGCAGTGAGGCAGCACCTTCAGGTTCAACACCGATGATTTTTACCTCGGGATGGAACGTGCGCAGCCAGATCGCGGTGCCCGAGAGAAGGCCGCCGCCCCCCACCGGTACCACGACGGTGGCTGGCAGTTCGGAGGCTTGCTCAAAAATTTCTTTGACCACCGTGCCTTGTCCGGCGATGGTGCGTGGATCGTCGAAGGGATGAACGTAGGTGGCTTTGTGCGCGGCGGCGTATTCTTGGGCGGCACGCGAGGCTTCGTCGAAAGTGGCTCCCCCGATCACCTGTTCGATCCACTTCCCGCCGATATCGTGGATACGTGCACGTTTTTGGCGCGGGGTAGTAGAGGGAAGGAAAACTTTGCCATGGATGCGTAGCTGACGGCAGGCGAAAGCGACACCCTGGGCGTGGTTGCCGGCAGAAGCGCACACGACACCAGCTTCACGTTCGCCTTCAGTGAGGGAGGAAATGAAGTTGAAAGCGCCGCGCACTTTGTAAGAGCGGCCTACCTGAACGTCTTCACGTTTGAGGTACACGCTCTGTTTGCGAATCCCTGAAAGGCGTAGTGAGAGGTCAAGCGGCGTATGCCGCACGGTGTTTCCAAGTGTTTGAGCGGCGACGACGACATCGACACCTGTGGGCAGTGTGCGTTCCATATCTCTAGTCTGCCTTTTTGTTGGTGCGAGAGCCTGGTGCGTCCGTGTGATATTTGTGTTAGTGAGCGCATACGTGTTAATTCGTGGGAGTGGGCGCGCCTTTGCCGCACTCAACTAGGCGATCCGTAGGGTGGGGCTATGAGCGATTCCTACCGCGAAAGTTCCTCTGACCATCCCGAGGGTGAGGAGCTTGCCTTCGAGTTTGAACGTAAGTTTTTTGTGCGAACTCTTCCCTCTGATGTGTTTGCTCACGCTGAGCGCACTGTTATTGCCCAGGCGTACATCTTCGCCAGTGAGGGATATGCAGTGCGCGTACGCCTCACTTTCCCTGGGCGTAGCGTGGACTTTCCTTCCTTTAATGACGAAGTAGATCTCGTGGGTGCCTACGAACGCCGGGTCATTGCTGCGCTTATGGCTGAAGAAAGCGAGGTAAGTGCGACAATCGCCGTCAAGTCCCCTGGTATTGCTGGAGAGCGTTATGAGATGGAATCTCCAGTAGATGTGGATGTTGCTGTCCAGATTTTGCGCCGCTCACCTCAGCTCATTCTCAAGAACCGCTACCACCTGTGGTACGACGAAGACGGTTGGGTGTTCGACGAGTTTGGCGGGCAGAATTCTGGTCTGATCGTAGCTGAATGTGAGCGTCTAGCCCCAGTGGTCAATCTGCGTATCCCGGATTTTTGCGCTACGGAAGTGACGGAAGATTTGCGATTCACAAATGATTACCTCTCTAAAGAACCATGGCGGCAATGGAGCCACATGTGGGAGGTAGAACTCTCTGCTCGTGGCCCGCATTTCATGGATTTGCGTGGGTCAGGCAAGGTGTAACGCGTGTGATATCGGCGCGTAGTCGGTATTGTCATCCTCGATATAACGAATGAGGAGAAAAGGTGCCACGCGTGAATCCCAGTATTCCTGGAGAGCCACATCGTCGGACATATGATAGCCAGATTGTCGGATATGCCGTGCTGATTCCGCTTTTACAGAAAGTGGTACGCGCATCTTCTTCCGGTGCGCTTCGTCGGTTTCAATCTGTTGACAAGTTCTGATTGAGCCATGTTGCTGATCCACGCATGTGACGCAGGGGAGTATCTGATTATCTGGGCCGTGATCGTTCTCACGGAGTTGTGTCTGAACCCACGAAGCAAGTATTGATGCTGCATATAGCATTGAACTGGGTGATTGGAACTGCCAATCATCACCACCCTAGAGAAAGGAGCAGTCATGGCTGATGGAGGTCTCTTCGACAAGATCGAAGGTAAAGCAAAGGAAGTTGCTGGGAAAGTCACCGGCGATAAGGATCTCGAAGCTGAAGGCAAACTTGAGGCTCTTGAAGGTAAGGCGAAGGAGATCGCTGAAGACGCCAAGGCCGGTATTAAGGCTGCCGGTGAGCGCATTAAGGATATCTTTGACGGTGATAAGTGACCAGCGATATGCCACTGGTGCTACGAGAGTGGTGACAATCTCGTAGTCTGGGAAACACTGTGCATGGTTTCATGTCGGAGGCTGACGTACGTCGGCCTCCGACGTTTATTTTTAGCCTATAAGCTGGCCTTTAACCCCTTATTCTCCCCCTCACTTTGGTGGGGTGCACTTTGATCCATCTCTAACCCGGCTTAATCCATCTCCAATCCGGCAACACGCACAGCAAGAACACCTGTGAGGGTGGCGATCTTATCGAGCAGCGGCTTCGTCGGTGTCTTAGGTGGACTCGTGAGTAAGATCGTCGCTTCGTGATAGGAAGTCTCACCTTCGCGACCCAGGCTCGCTGTTGTGGAAAGCACTGCATTGAACCCAAGTTCCACAGCGAGGCCGAGTGTTGAGCGCAGGGCACCTGAACCTTCGGAGTAGTGGAGGATGAGCTGCTCTTCTTTCGGCATGGCGAAGAAGGTGTGCATGAGGCGACCCAGCGGCCCGACGGCGAGGAGATAAAGCGTGGTGGTGGCAGCAGCGAGGGTTGGGAGATTCGCCCCGCAGGCCATGCCAACGGCAGCGGTCACCCAGATTGAAGCTGCAGTGGTGAGCCCTGAAATTGAGGAGCGCTTGACGAAGATGACACCGGCACCAAGGAAGCCGACTCCAGAAACGACTTGTGCAGCCACGCGCGAGGGGTCGATGGGAATGTCAGCACTTGTTGTTGCCCCGAATCCGTATGCGGAGACGAGCGTAAAGAGAGCTGAGCCGATACCCACAAGGGCATGTGTTCGGAATCCGGCAGCTTTGAGGCGATGTTGACGTTCAAGGCCGATGAGTGCGGTGAACAGGAAGGCGAGTCCCAGCAGGGTGAGTTCGGTGAGTGTGGTGGGAGAGATCCATGTCAGTGCCATGATGCGAAGCTCCTTCCGTCTGGGTGTGCGATTCTTCGGTTCAGTATGCTCGACGATAAAGTTTGTACGCGGACTGAATCTTTCTCTGGCACGCAAGAGAGATACCTCGGTGGCGTTTCTCTTGCCCCGTACTGACTCAGTGGCGTGGGCTGATGTGATGGTAGGGCACATGTGAGCCTACACGGCATACGCTGCATAAGTGTTGGCATAAAGTCTCTTGCAGCTTGGAATCTAAGCGTATAGATTACCTCTTGTCACTACTTCTCACAGGAAGCATTTCAACGATGAACAGCACTGACACCTCCATCTCCCCAGAGAACTCTCAGGAGATGACTCGCCCACAAGAGGCAGACCTTCACTTCGATACACCCGAAGGCCGCAAGAATTTCTGGTCCACGATCATCTCGATCTGGCTCGGCACTACGATGGAATACGTAGACTTCGCCCTCTACGGCCTGGCCGCAGGACTCGTTTTTGGTGACGTCTTCTTCCCCGAACAAACTCCCATCCTCGCCCTACTCTCCTCCTTTGCCACCTGGGCGGTGGGTTTCATTGCGCGACCCATTGGAGCCATTATTCTGGGGAAGGTGGGTGACATGTACGGACGCAAGTTCGTCCTTGTTATCACGGTATCCCTCATGGGTCTTGCCACCACAGGCATCGGACTCATCCCTTCCTACTCCTCGATCGGATTCTGGGCGCCACTACTCCTTGTATTCCTACGTATCTGCCAAGGATTCGGCGCAGGTGCAGAACTCTCAGGTGGCGCCGTGATGCTAGCTGAGAGTGCACCGACGAAACACCGTGGCCTCGTTGCTTCTCTCATCGGCGTGGGTTCAAATTCTGGCACGCTCCTCGCCTCTATCCTCTGGCTTCTCGTTTTGCGAATGCCGAAAGAAGATGTCATCGCCTGGGGATGGCGCATCCCCTTCCTCTGCTCAATTCTCGTGGCAATTCTCGCCCTTGTTCTTCGTCGAACAATGAAGGAAAGCCCGGTATTCCAAGCCTTCCAAAAGGCCAAGGCAGAAAAGATCACTGCCCTTGAAAAGGAATCGGCAACGACGAAAAAGCCATCTGACAGCTCTGTTGCTACCGACATGTCTACATCCACTGCCCAAACTGAGAAGAACTCGGGGTGGAAGGCTTTCATCATCATGCTCGGCCTGCGCATCGGAGAGAATGGCCCTTCCTATATGGCTCAAGGGTTCCTCATCGGTTATGTTGCCAAAGCTCTCAGTGTAGACAAGTCCGTGCCCACCACCGCTGTACTAATCGCCTCAATTCTCGGCTTCGCAGTAATTCCGCTTTCAGGCTGGCTCTCCGACCGTTTTGGGCGCCGCCCACTTTACCGCGTCTACTGCCTCCTCCTTGTTCTCTACGGTTTCCCGGCTTTCGCCCTCCTCGAATCGCGCGACCCTCTCATTGTGGGAGCTGTCATCGTAGTGGGAATGTGCCTTGCCTCTCTCGGAATTTTTGGTGTTCAAGCAGCTTATGGAGTCGAACTCTTTGGAGTTGCCCACCGTTACTCAAAGATGGCTGTAGCCAAGGAACTTGGGTCAATTCTCTCCGGAGGTACGGCTCCAATGGTAGCGTCGGCTCTTCTGGCAGCCACAGGATCCTGGATTCCGCTAGCTCTCTATTTCGTCGTGACAGCAGGAATCGGACTCGTCACAACCTTCTTCGCTCCCGAAACTCGCGGGCGCGACCTCTCTCTCCTTGAGGATGCGATCTAGACTTCGTATCTAAAGGAAAGGAGTGCCAGTGGTCTATCGTCGTCCGACTCAAGCTGAAGTGGCACGGATTGCCGGAACCTCGACGGCGGTAGTGAGCTACGTACTCAATAACGGGCCGCGCCCCGTCTCCGCCGCTACTCGCGAGCGTGTGCTTGCAGCGATTGCACAGACGGGGTATCGCCCAAACAATGTGGCACGTGCTCTCGTATCTGGGAAGAGTTCAGCTCTCGGTCTTATCGTTCCTGACCTCGCCAACCCCTTTCTTGCCCAGCTAGCTCAGTGTCTCGAACGGGAGTTTTTCGAGGGTGGACGTTGCCTCCTCGTGGGTGATTCCCAAGACGATACAGGCCGAGAAGTGGCAGTGGTGGAGACGATGTTGCGCCATCAAGTTGATGGCCTTGTCTGGTATTCGGTGGATCAACCCCCACCTCTCGACGTGATTGCAGCAGCAAATATACCGGTGGTGATCCTCAACGCCACCGTGGAGCAACGCGAACGGACTGTAGGACAAGGAAACGAACACCTCATCTGTGTGACGACCGACGAACGTCGCCACTCGACAATGGCCACGGAACATCTCATCACTCACGGCTGTAGGGTAATCGCCCATGTGGGTGGTCCCAGTGGACGCTTAAACTCCCGTGAGCGTTCGCGAGGGTGGAAAGACGCACTCGCGAACGCTCACCTCCAGCCTGGCGTGCATGTGACGGCACCCTTCACTCGCGAGGGAGGCTTTGAGGCAGCAGCGACACTTGCGCGATCGGGGTGCGATGGTGTGGTTGTGAGTAACGAGATGCAGGCTATTGGCCTCCTTGCAGGGTTGACTGCAGCCGGAGTTAGCGTAGGTGAGGAGATCGCCGTGATTGCGCTCAACGGTACTGAGAACGCGGAATATACGGTTCCTTCCCTCAGTGCGATCCATCTGGACGTTGAGCGCCTGGCTTCCGACATTGCCAAAGCTCTTATTGACTCAGAACACAGCTCGAACATCGATGCGCGTGAAGAGAGAAGTGAAGATACCCATGCGGATGCAGACGTTATCCTCACACATGTTCGTCTTGCGGAGAGAGCGAGCTGCGGAGGGGATAACGTAATGTGAAAGT
This sequence comes from Actinomycetaceae bacterium zg-1166, assembly GCA_015679245.1. Lineage (GTDB taxonomy): Bacteria > Actinomycetota > Actinomycetes > Actinomycetales > Actinomycetaceae > Changpingibacter. The sequence continues at coordinate 49,792 of CP064953.1, forward strand.
TGTACTTGACTGCGACCCGGGAAACGGAATTCCGGGCGTCAATGTGGACGATGCCGTGGCTCTGGCCTATGCGCTATGTTCGCCCGCCATTGACCTTAAGGCTGTGTGGACGGTTTTTGGAAATACAGCAGCTTCGGAAGGCGCAGCCTCTGCTCGCGCTCTTATCGCGAGCCTTGGTGCGGGAAGAAGTGAGATCCCGGTAATTGAAGGTGCCTGTGCACCATGTACACCTGGAGGAAAGAAGTGGCGTGACAAGCTCGATTCTCCAAGCCAAGATCACGCAGTCTATCCCCTTTGGGGTGTAAATAAAGCACCTCAGCGTAGAGGATGGACAGGCGAGATGAACAACGCGGGTGGTGAAGGAGGTACCGGCACTGCTGCTCTTCTCGCCCAAAGTTTAGCCAAGGCAGGCAAGGGAGTGACTCTTGTGTGCATCGGCCCTCTCACCAATGTGGCACTACTTCTCACGCACGACAAGGCAGCAGCACTTGCGGGAGTGGAACGTATCGCCCTCATGGGAGGCTGCCTAGGTTTTGGTGAGGTTGTCGATACTAATTTTGCTGTCGATCCTGTAGCTGCGCGCCTCGTCGTAGAATCTGGTATTCCACTGACAGTGGTGCCCCTTGATGTTACTCGTACGACGGAACTTTCGTTGGAGCGATGGCGTGGAATCGGGCGCGAACTCGCACCAGGTGATTCCCTCCTGCGCACTCGCTACGAGACAATCGGGCGCTGGCTCGAACCGTGGATCGCATATTCGCAGGCTACGCGCCCTGTTAATGGCATGTGGATACACGATCTCGTAACTGTGGCAGGGCTAGTACAACCGGGAATCCTCACACAGGAATCTGTGCGTGTTCGTGTGGAAACTACTGGGAAACTTGTGCGCCAGAAAGCTGGTGTGGAGGTGGATCTTGTCACTGGCGTGGATAACGAAGCTCTCATAGCGACATGGGTGGATACCGTTCTCTCACGAAGATAAGTTTTCCGCTCATGGTGGCACCTAGCAATCCCTGAATGCCGTGTGAGCTGTGAGATGAGGAGGTGCGAGAAGCTGGGCAACAGAATCTTCGCACCTCCCATGATTGCCTGAATGCTCCGCATGAACGAGAGCATCCAGGCATATGCCGGATCGAGCGAATACCGAAAAAGGCAAAGCTACACGTGGTCAAGCAGCAGGTTTGTCGTTGAAAGTGGATGTATCGATGACGTAGTGGTAGCGCACCTGTGAAGCTGTGACCTTGTTGTAGGCTTCGGTGATATCCTCGCCGCCGATCATCTCTACGACAGGATGGATACTGTGCTCGGCACAGAAATCAAGCATTTCCTGTGTTTCCTCGATGCCTCCAATGTTCGAACCAGCCAGGATCTTGTTGCCCAGGATAATTTTGCTCAAATTGATACGTGCGGGAGCTTCGGGAAGCCCCACATCCACGAAGGCGCCGTGAGGCTTAAGAGTGTCGAGGTAGGCTCCGTAGTCGAGATCGTTCGCACTCACCGTACAAATGATGAGATCGAAAGTGGAACGCAGAGCTTCAAGCGTGCCAGCCTCACCAGAAGCATGATAGTAACTGGCGCCCAAACGCTTGCCATCTTTCTCCTTAGAACGCGTATGGGAGATGACATGTACCTGGGCACCCATCGCAGATGCGATCTGGACAGCCATATGCCCCAAACCTCCCATACCCAGCACAGCCACCTTCGTGTCAGGACCTGCACCCCAGAATTTGAGCGGTGAGTACGTGGTGATACCGGCACACAGTAATGGCGCAGCAGTGTGAAAGGGAATCTCTTCTGGGATCCGTAGCGCAAAATCTTCACGCACAGTAAATCCTTGAGAGTAGCCACCAGTGGTGGATTTTCCTTCAGCATCGACTCCGTAAGTGAAGTAGGCGTGCGGGTTGTTGCAGAATTGCTCTTCACCGGCTGTGCAGTACTCACATTCCTTGCAGGAAGCGAACATGCAGCCAACTCCAACCTTGTCGCCAACCTTGAACTTCGTCACCTCACTTCCCACTGCGGCGACGATCCCTACAAGTTCGTGCCCAGGAACGAGTGGGTAGGCTACTGGCCCCCACTCTCCGCGTGCGGTGTGGATATCAGAGTGGCAAATTCCGGCGTACATGACCTCGAAATAGATTTCCTTTGGCGCAGGTTCGCGCAGGTCAATCGTGATCCGATGGAAGAGAGAACGCTCGTCGTCGCAAGCGTAAGCATAGACCTGTGGCACAGTTCCTCCTCGTATGCCTTACGGCGCTCAGGTTACTTCCCTTCGAATGTAGTACCTCGCGTCTAGTCGAGGTCAAGAGCGAGATTCTGGAAGAAGGAAGCGGAAGGATATAGAGCTGAGCCAAGGAGGTTACCCGAGTGATGAGTGCGTTGGGCTGAGAAGGAGGCATGTGCGATCCAGTTCGTTCTCAGAAATCCTCAGAAAGGGAAGAGGTTGGATACTCATAGAAAAGTAGAGCCTGGGTGCTCTGACTACCCACGCTCTACCTTCGAGATATTTGTTTTAGTTTTAGCGTGCGCCGCAGCCACAACCACCGCAGCCACAACCACCACCATTGCTGCTCATCGGTACTCCGCCCATCGCCTCAACGATCAGAGGGGCAGTGCCGGCGACGATATCCTTGGCATCACCTTCAGCGTCGGTTGCGATGACGAGCCCCATCTTCGTCATAGTGTTGAGCATTGGTGCCCCGCAACGATTGAGGATCACGGCTTCCACATCCTGCTCTTTGAGGAAGGAGACGATGGCCGCGTGGTGGGCACCTTCAGTCACGGCATCGTGGTGCTCGTCCCACTTCACTTCGTGCTCAGTCCACGAGAGGATGTCCTCGCCTTCCACCTCGGCAATTGCCACGGTGCGAGCTTTGCCCCATTTCAGATCCACGAGGCCTTCGTTCGTCACAGGAATCGCAATATTCATCATGCATTCAAGCCTATGTCAGGGTGTAGCTGCGCGCCAGATGGGATATTCACCCAGAGGCGAAAGCGGGAAAATGCGCAGCTTATGAGGTGGAGTATGGGACTTTGCCTAGCCCAAGCCGATATGAGTAATGCCTGGTGAGAGGTATCTGTGTGCGGCTAGGTGAGCGTAGCGCTAGTTCGTGAGCACGTGAGTGTGCGAGTAGTTCGTGAGCACACAGGTCGTTCAGGCTCCCTCGTCGCTTTGAACTTTCGCAAGAATCCAATCCGTCTGGACTTCTTTGCCAGTAGTGAAGGTATGTTCGCCAATACGTGTGAAGCCGCAATGGGCGTAGAAGCGCTGCGCCGACTCATTAAATTCCCACACCCCCAGCCATATGCGCCTTTTCCCCAGGGCACGGGCACGCTCCTGCACGATACGCATAAACTCGCTACCAATACGAATTCCCTTGAACTCCTCAAGTACGTAAATACGCTGAATTTCGAGATCGTCGTTCTCCATCGGCTCAGTCTGAGCACTGCCCACATTGATCTTGAGATAGCCTGCGATCTTTCTCGGGAGAATTCCATTGGGATCGGAGTATTCGCAGATGTAGAACTCACTTTCTGGGCAGGCCAGTTCCTGTTCAAGCACAGGGATCGCGTAGGCCTCGTCAAGATAGGCGTACATGTCTTCGTCACTTGTTGCCCCCGTGAAGGTTTGGATGAAAGTCAGGCGTGAGAGATGGTGGAGAAGTTCGGCATCCTCAGGTGTGGCTGAGCGGATATGCAGCAAAGATGTATCCCCCTCTATGAGAACATCACGGGGTGTGGAAAAAGGTGAGTTCTCGGAGCCATCGTCACAGTTCATGCTGCCAGATTAGCGAATTTGAGAATGTGGGAAACGAGGTGGCTCACTCCCACCCACACATAGTGTGGAATGAGATGCGATGAGTCACAGGCGAAAAGATATCCCTCAATCTAGTCGTTCATGCGACGCATATTAGCCAGGACGTGCCGTTCTAGAGGCTCGCACAGGGCAATTGCCCCCATACAGGTGAGGATTCCAGCCCCCACGACGATCCCGGTGCGAATCACACTTGAATCCATGAGTTCAGCTTCCATGCCTCCACCCTTCATAATCGAGAAACTGAGAAAGAAGCCAGTGCCAAGAGAGAACGCCACAGTGAGAACAAGTGGGCCAATTGACTGAATGAAACGTGTGCGCCCGAAAAAAGAGATAGGGAACCCCACCTGCGAAAGTGCTGCTGTTTGAGCAGCACGATCAAAGACAAGTGAAGCCTGATTCATAAGTGCGGAGAGCGCGGCAACCGTGAATCCGAAACCTAGGGTGATAAGAAGGCCAGTTGAAACATCGCGAGTTATCATCTCACCCGCACTGATGCTAGTGACTGAAGGGATGAGCGCTACCGCCCCGGTAATGAAAGAAAGCAAAGTGATGGCACTCACCGTATTCCACGCAGTACGCGGATTGTCGAGTATGCGCCGCACAGCGATAAGGAGAGAAGGAAAGCGTGTGCGTGTGAGCGCAAGTGCGACAAGTTGAAGCACCCACGGCCCTACCAAGGAGATAGTTCCCATGACGAACATAACGAGGAAGGCTGTCACCATCACTCGCGAGCGCAAAGTGATATCTACGCCACCGCCGTAGCTGAACCAGAGGACGATCACCACAATAGTGGTGGCAAAGACGAGTGGACGCCAATGGCGCATGATCGGACCAGCTTCGTTGTGAGCCACTCCGAGAGGTGAAATTCTCACGCGGCGTAGCCCTGCAATTGTCGAAATGAGCGAAATTACGAGTGCCATTCCTAGAACTACAAAGAGTATGGAAGGAGGTAGAACCATCTGGGTAGGGTCGATATGTCGTCCGACGAATTGCACATTCGCCCAGGCAGGTAGAGAGAGGAAATAGGTGGCTGTGCCAATAAGTGCGCCCACGATCCACTGGATCGCTGTCTCAAGTACGGAGATGGACACAACTTCTCCGCCACTAGCACCGACGAGTCGCAACGATGCGAGACGGGCTGCACGCCCGTGGGCACCGAGGCGGGCAGCTGAAGCGCCGAGCGAGAAGATTGGAAGGACGAGGAGTGCTCCGGCGAGGAGTGCAAGATCCAGGTATCCTCCGAGAATGAATATCTCCGAACCATCGGCAACATAGTCTCCGAGAGCATTGCGGACGTGAGAGATCATCTCTGAGCTGGGATTCGATTCCCAGGTATAGAACATCCAGATCCCTCCAGCTACGGTGAGAGCAAGCAGGGCACCGAGAGCGAATGAGGCTACCGCGAGCAGATCCAACCAGGCATCTCCACGTCGCCTGCGCAAGCGAGCAACAGTGAGGAGAGGAGCAAGACGAAGTGAGTTCATCGGTTCTCACCTCGTGTATTTTCAGCGTAGGTGGTGGCTTCAGGAGCGGTATGTGGCCTCTCCTGCACCACTGTGTTTGACTGGTCGGTACCTAAAGTTTGAGCCGGTGCGTCCGCAGAATCAGCATGGATCCGCCCGTCACGGATTTCTACAAGGCGTGAACACCAGGAGGCGACGGCTGTATCGTGCGTGACGACAACAAGGGTGGCTCCCGTCGTCGCTGCACTCATCGTAAGAATCTGCATGACTTCGTGACCGGTGGCTTGATCTAACGCGCCGGTGGGTTCGTCGGCAAAAATCACACCAGGTTCCCCAGCTAGGGCGCGAGCGATGGCCACGCGCTGAGCCTGGCCACCAGACATATCACCGGGTCGCCGCCTAGATTCGACCACAAGACCCAACTTGGCAAGCCAACGGTCGGCATGGGCAAGGGCACGGCGCCGCCCCATTCCTGCAAGCATAAGGGGTAAAGCGATGTTCTCCCGCGCATTGAGTTCAGGGATAAGTTGCCCATCTTGAAAGACGAAACCGAAATCGCGCAACCGGAGGCGAGAACGGCCTTTTTCGGAGAATTCGGAGATAAGGTGAGATCCGTACCGCACTGCGCCGGAGGTAGGTGAGAGAATCCCAGAGAGACAGTGCAAGAGAGTGGATTTTCCCGAACCAGAAGGCCCCATGATTGCAAGGCTCTCCCCTGCGGGGATCGTGATAGTGAGGCCTGATAGAGCGTGAACGGCGCCGAAGTTCTTTGTCAGTTGAACGGCACTGAGATCGCCTGGTGTTCTTGTCATGTTTCCATTTCATCGCGATTGGGCGGAAGAGGGAATCTCCCTATCTCTCGCTCAGAGGTAGAGCTAGCTCTACAATTTACGCCTCACACCCCCAGATTATTTGTGCAGCCCTGATTCTGTCCGATCCCAGAATTAGGATGGAGACATGTCCACATCCACATCCCAAGAGAGGTTCTTCGTCAGCGAAGGTGATCTCGACCCAGAGGAGCTTGAGGCCTACGCTGCCATGCGCCCAGTTGTCTTCACCACGGTGGGTTATACGGTAGCTCTTATCGGTATCTTCCTTATGCTCATGATTGTGATGGAGGATGTCAATCCTTCCTTTCTCTTTATTCTGTGGATTCTGGTGGCGGCGAGTGCTCCCCTCGTGCTCATTCAGGTGCGCCGCCGCGTAGCGCGAAAAATTTATTCACTTTACAAATACCCCGAACCTGTGCGCGTGGCTGAATTAACTGAATCGCGCCGGGAGATTGTGGCAGCTTTCGAAATCGAGCGTAGGCGTATCGAACGCGATCTTCACGATGGTGCGCAGCAGTATCTCGTCACAGCTTCGATGGGAGTGGGCGAAGTAGCTCTTGTACTCGATTCGATAATGGGAGCCGACGAATCCGAATCTCGTCGCCTCGCCACGGCCCGTCAACTCCTAGCGAAGGCTCAGGATGATTCAGAAGCGGCACTCGCGGCCTTGCGCCATACCGTTGCGGGTATCCATCCGAAGGTACTCTCAGATCTGGGGTTGGAGGCCGCTGTGCGAGGGCTTGCGGCCGATAGCCCTCTTGAGGTGAATGTGCGTGTCCCGCACGTGCTCCCGCCCATGCCAGAAGGTGTGATTGCTGCCGGATACTTTCTTGTTGCTGAGGCGCTCACGAATGTGGCGAAGTATGCGGGGGATGCGGTCGTCTCGGTACTACTTGCTGCTGATGATGATCTTCGTATCACAGTGGTAGATAATGGGCCAGGTGGGGCGGAGATTCGTCCAGATCATGGCCTAGCTGGGCTACGTGAGCGTCTGGCAGCTTTCGGAGGTTCGCTCGTGGTGGTGAGTCCGCATGGTGGGCCTACGAGTGTAGTAGGGAGGATTCCACTCTTGCTACGCTCAGGGGAGTTCGGGATAGCCCAAGATCCTCACAAAGATTCTCACCAAGGGGCTACTTCCAGCCCTCACGCTACTCCCGCAGTTCTTAACATTCCCACGAATTTCACTTCTCGTGAAGAAAGATCTCTATGAAACTCGTCGTTGCAGATGATTCAGCACTCTTTCGTGAAGGTCTTACCGGCCTCCTCGAACGCCAAGGTCACGAAGTTCTTGCACAGGCTTCTTCAGCCCCAGAGCTTCTAGCGCAGGTGAGAAACACCGAACCTGAGGTAGTGATTACGGATGTGCGGATGCCGCCAGGAATGAGCGACGATGGTCTGCGTGCAGCGGTGCAGATTCGCCAGAAGGCACCCACGGTAGGAATCATGGTGCTTTCGCAGTATGTGGCTCCTGCCTATGCCACGACGCTGTTTGAACCGGCTGCTCCTACTGAAGGCGTGGGTGGCCTCGGTTATCTCCTTAAGGATCGCGTGGCGCGGGTGGCAGATTTTGTGCGTTCTCTCCAGGTGGTAGCTGTGGGTGGTGTCGTAGTGGATCCTGAGGTTGCCGCTTCGCTCGTGAAAGGGCGGTCAAGTGTGCTCGATTCTCTCACGGCACGCGAAGTAGAAGTACTTGAACTCATGGCGCAGGGGCTATCCAACGGGCAAATCTGCGAGAAGCTCTATCTTTCAACGGCAGCCGTGTCTAAACATGTAGCCAGTGTTTTCACAAAGCTCGGGATGGCACCCGGAGAAGATAATCGCCGTGTGCGCGCTGTACTGGCCTACCTCACTGCCATTGAGAAGCGCTGAGTGTGGTAGGCACATCCTAGAGATTGTCCGGCACCTTCGGAAAGGATAGTGGCAGAGCCAAAGAGAGCTGGTGGTAGAGCCGAAAGGATAGCGGGAAGAGCCAGAGAAACCCTACGGCTCCACCGACTTTGCGAGAGCATCAGCATTCGTGGCGATCTGCTCAATCCGTGTGCGCACCTGTGCGAAATCCACACCTTCGATCGGTAGCGTGGAGCGTAGCACGAGTTCGTCACCTTCAATGACGAGTGCGCCGACGAGGAGCTTGGAAACTTGCGGAATAATCACATTCAAGGCGTCCTCACGCACGGGGCAGATTGGTGCGTCGAGGTAAGCGACAAGGCCGAGTTCGTTCACAGGAGCCCAGGCCACACGCATGTATTGTTTTCGCGTATGGCCACGCCAAGAGACGTAGAGTTCCATACCAAAGGAGCGCGGTTGGGCATCGAAGAAGGCAATAAGGGCATCGCTCAGACTGGCTTCATCGGTGAGGATGCGTGTGCGGCTTGAACGTCTAAACATCAGGCGGTGACTTCCTTTTCCAAGCTCGCTGCTTGAGTGGCGAGGAGTTTTACTAGGGCGACGAGGTTCGCCTGCGAGTACACACCCACGGGAAGCGCCTCGTGGATGTGGGGATACGTTCCGAGTACTCGGAGTCCTCCTACGGGGAATTCTGCGATATCGGTGGCGATCTTACGTAGGTTTGCCTCACTCACACGGATAGGGGAGGCGAAGTGGAGTATTTCACGGCCTGTGGAGCCGGAGATACCATGCCAGAACATGAGGGGGTGATCGCCGTGAGGGGTAGCCACTGAGAGGCGGGCGTGTTCGGGGGCGGAGTCGATAGTTGTAAAGGTGGAAATGAGAACGGCGTGTGCTTCGTACCAGCTTGCCAGCGGTGCGGAGGTATCGTCCGTATGGAGGGGGATGGCTCGCTCCTGGAGATTGAGGTCTGTGTGTTGAGCGCTCATTCTCATCGCCTTCCTTTTATCTCAGAATCTCATTGTCAGTCAATGCCTGTACCGAGGCATAGATGCCTATGTGGATATGCCTATGTGGATATGTGCAGGTCAAAGTTGCCGACGAGGTTGTTGCTGTCTTTCGATTCCAGGTTCCCGTGAATCTTGGTGGGGAACCCGAATCAGTAAACCTGCTAAACCTGCAGATGCCCACGCGGACACACATAAAAGTGTAAGTGCTCGTATAAAGATCTGGGGGAGGCTGTGTGGCCATACTGAATGACCAGATATTTTATCTAAATCTCGGCATTTCATCTCGGTTCTTAGTTCCCACAAACCTGTCAAGTAAACGGGCTGACGTCACGCGCGAACACGTTCTTTACGAACACGTTCTTTACCGAGTTGGTTCTGCCACACACTTATGTGGGCTGACGTCGCGCATGAACACGCCCTACTCACGTCACGGGGAGTAGCTAGAGTAAAGGGTGAGGTAATCACCTTCCTGGCCTTTGCCATGTGGAAAAGTGAAGTGTGAGGAGGAGACATGAAGAAACGTCATACAGCCCTCGCGGCAGTTACTCTCGTGGCACTCTCATCCTGTGATAGTGCAGAGGGAGTAAAAGAATCAATGACTCCTAGTGAAGGTGAGCCGGCGATATCGTCGGTAGAAGAAGGGAAGGGCGAGCATCCTTTGGCTGAAGAGGGCTCGCACGAGGATACCGCCGCACAGAGACAGGGCACTGCAGAGAATGCAGATCGCTCATACCAGCGTTATTCCGGTACTAATGACAGATCAAAGCCGGTACATATGGGAGTCGATACTTCAGTACTTGACGCTGCGATCAACCCGGCGGTGCTTGACGCAGTGCTCGCGGGTGGAGATTCACACTCGGTAGATTCTAGAGCGGTGGGAGAAAACCACGATTCTTCCCAAGGAAAATCTCACGGTGATCTCAACACTGAAGGAGAGGAACAGAATCCGCAGAATCCTTAAACTTCGCGCAACTCCTAAACTCCACACAATCCATGATCTTGCCTAATTTCCATCTCATTCACGTGATACCTTCCATATACGCCCGATGCGAATCCTCGCGCATACCGGGAATCTCCTTGCTAGCGTAGAGAGACTACGGGTGTGCCCACCGGATTCGTTGGTCTACTCGAAGAATCGCTGGATGCTCAGTAGCTCAGCTCGCTGCGCACACTTTAGGGAGGCATGTACTGTGACAGAGCAATTTGCGACGAGCATGATTCATCCTCGCGCTCCAGAGTTCCTTTCCCTCACCTGCCTCTACCGCGCGCCGATCGATGTTGAGGCGGCGCTCGCACGCCTCACACCCTTGTGGAATCTTGCGGTTAAACCTGAGTGGGATGAGGTTCGTCTCGCCTCTCCAGATTCATCTGCCGCAGGTGTGGATTCCCTGGGGGCTTCCACGACGAATTCTGGGCGCATTCTTCACTTCGTCCACGAAGGCATCCTTGCTATGTTCACCGCAGTGAATATGCCGGCTCTGCCGGAGCGAGGCCAGCTTCCCGAGCACTCCTTCCATGTGGCTGTGACCTGCTTCGTCACTCCTGAGGCGAGGAGTGTGGAAAAGAGTAAGGTGGGGCAGGCACAGGAATCAAGACCGGAGGATCTGGATGCCCAGGCAGATGCACGGCGGCGTGGAATGCTCACTGCCCACACGATCATGACTCAGATTCTTGACGCACTTATGCGTGAGGAGGCCTCGGTAGGAGTGTTTCGTCACGAGTTCGGTGTGGTTCAGCCGCCACAGATGATAATTGAGCTTGCCGATTCCCTTGCCCACGGACAGGCGCCTCTTCCCTTATGGGTTGCTGTGCGTACGGCTCAGCCTGATCTCTCGCACGGGCGTACTTTTGGCCTTCCACTTTTCGGGCATCTTGATCTTGAGATTACGGAGTCGACGAAGTCGCAAGAGGAGCTTTATGCCCTACTTGCGGGAACAGCCGATTACATTATTTCCTCGGGTGTACGGCTGTTGCCGGGGCAAACGATTGGTTCACGAGGTGGAGATCAGATAGCTCTCTCTCAGACGGTGAGCCAGGTTGATAGTGAGCCGGTGTTGCGGATCCACGTATAGATACCGCATAACTACCGTGTCCTGAGTTCTCGGGGTGCGCAAGGCCAACATGAACTGTTGAGGGATCGTAAGCGTAGTGAGGTGCACTCGCGGTGCACGTGCTTGCGACGCACGCACTTAAAGGTGAGGTAGGCACATATGAATAAGCCGATAGGGTTAGGGAAATGCAGATCCGCACAGGGGCACAGGAGCGGTCATGAGTGAGCATATGATTCGCGAAGCGCTGGTAGAAAAGCCACATATCCTCGTTGTTTGCACTGGAAATATCTGTCGTTCTCCGATGGGGGAAGTAGTACTTCGTGCCAAAATTGAGGAGGCTGTTTCCGCTCGTGAGGTTTGCGATGAGGAAGCAGATTTCCTCGCAGGGATTTCGGTAGGTTCTAGTGGCGTCTCTTCCGAAGAAGAAGGAGAACCGATCTATCCGCCTGCCGCACAAGTACTCCGTGAATACGGTTATTCCGTGCCCGTGCGCCGCGCACACAAAGTCACGGCTGTAGAACTACGCAATGCTGGCCTCATTCTTGCCATGACCGTAGGCCATGCACGCAGGCTCCGTCCTATGTGTGAAGCTGCTGGTGTGAGCCTTACTCGCCTGCATCTGTGGAGAGAATTTGATGGCACTGTGGATATTGCACCGCAGGGATGCTTCGGCTCTGGAGGTGCACTTGAGCCAAAGGACGGTATGGGTGTTCGCGGGAAGATGGAGTGGGGTGGTAGGAGTGAAGTTTCTCCGGGGATGACCTACTCCGATTTTTACTCCTCGGATGGTAAATGGGATGTTCCTGATCCCTGGTACACGGGTGATTTCCTCGCAACGATCGAGGTGGTGGAGGCTGGAGCGCGAGGAGTTCTTGCCGCGTTGAGTTGATCTGTGGAGTAGCTTTGTGGTGGCTTAGCTATCGAGGCGACGTAGCCTTCTGAGGGCTTGCGATCCTTACCGGGTGCCACGAGTGTACGGTGCCACACATATGTGGTGCCCTACGTATATTTCGGGTTACAAGCCACAAACTGTGTCTGTGATTAGGTTTTCGTTGGGGTAACAGGGAAAGGATGTGGATGGCAAGAACTCCCCGCCAGGAGCTAATCACTGACGAGGAGCCTCGGCGCGCTCAAAGGGACTCGAACCCCCAACCTTCTGATCCGTAGTCAGATGCTCTATCCATTGAGCTATGAGCGCATGTCCTGTAAGGACGGGTACTAGCTTACAACGCACCACAGTTCCCTTCCAAGTTGAGGGGGAATGGCACCAGTCACAGGGTTGAGAGTTGCACTTTTCTTATTTCCTAACTTTATTCCCCTAAAATTTACTCAACACTTACATTATACTCAATTTTATAAGAAGGAAATAGGTCTTTACCTTTAACTATGAATAGTCATTGCGTAGACTTAAATACATGAGTGACCACAACACAGCCCGTGATTTCGGTTCTGGCTCGGCGGCTACCTCTGGCAATGCGCCCGCCGCCACACACGCCTTCGCCTTGCCTCTCTCCACGGCAGAAAGTGAGCGTGCACGCATGGCGTGGAATGAGTGGCGTGAGGAACGTACGCGCACACTCTCCCAACCTCACGGTTGGCTCAGCCTCATCTCCTTCACCTGGCTCTCCGAGGAACGTAGCCATATTGCAGATTTTCCAGGACTCTGGCTTGTTTCTGGAGATACGGCGTCAGTCTCCTTCCAAAACGGCACCTCAACTCTCTCCAACTCCTCCCTCGTTCGTCGTGATGGGGAACCTTATTCAGGTGAGGTAGTCTTTCAGCTTTCCGATGGCGATTCTGATTTCTCCCTCGAAGCTGGAACCCGCCAGGCGGAGGTGGCTATGCGTGGCGGGCGTTACTGTGTCCGTGTGCGGGATTCGTCAGCTCCTACACTCACCTCTTTTACTGGTGCTCCAATGTTCCCCTTCGATCCTGCAGCAATTGTGAAAGGGCATTTTGAATCCTATGGTGAACCCCTTGTGTATATCGGAGCGAGTGCACGCACCGGCGTAAGTGCCACGCTCGTCATGGTGGGTGACATCCTTTTTTCCTACAAAGGACGTGAGTGTCGCCTCGCTGTGAGCGGTGACCCTGCTGGTGAACTCACCGCTATTTTTTACGACGAAACCAATGGCAAGGAGAGTGCCAGATGGCGCCAGGTTACTTTCCCTGGACCACTCGCTTGCGAGGGGAACGAAAGTGCAGGTGGCACATCTGTAGAGAGGGATCCTGATATCCAGGAGTCTCGTGTGGTTATTGACTTCAACCGCACGCACAACTTTCCCTGCGCTTTTACGCCCTTTGGTACATGTCCCAAACCAATTGATGGAAATACCTTGCCGGTGGCTGTGCGTGCAGGGGAAAAGCGCCCAGCTGCGTGGATTGATCCCTCTGCGACGCGCGAATAGAAAGGCGTGGCTTTGGCTGGTAGTGGCTGGTAGTTGTGTGGGTTAGTTACGTGGTGAGAGCCAGGCACGGGCGGCAAGGCGGGCTTGAACGCTGCGTCTGGCGTGAAGGATACGTGCGCGCCCAGCCATGACAACGATGGCTGCGCGATCTGAGATTCCTGCAAGTTTCACGTCGCCGACATAACGGCGTTGAATCCGTGCAGCAGCGCTGCGTAGAGGACTCAAACTAAGGTGGGGAACCACCATGAAATCAACGAGGTTAAGCCCACGGTGATCCTCAAGTCCTCCAGCTTTTCTTTCGTCATCCATGAGCCCAATTGGGGTGATTGTGGGGCCGGCTATGACGGCACCTGCGGAGACTCCCACGTACGGAACACCCGCACGCACAGCTTTCTTGATTGCGTGATCTGCGCCAGAACGGCGAAGTTCCTGGAGAAGGAAGAAGGTGTTTCCACCATCGATAAAGATGAGATCGGCGTGGGAAATCTCGTGGTCAACGGTGGCTCGATCGGCGCGCACAACGTCTAGTTCTCTCACGATGAGTCCCATGCGCTCAAGATAGGCTGTAGTAATTCGTTTGCCGGTACTCGTGCGAAAGGCTGAGGCAGAGGGAATGTAGCACACAAGCATTCCTGAGATGAGGGAACGTGCATGTGCCATCTTGATTTTTCCCGACGATGTCTGTGCACGACGAGCGGCATGTGAACGGGAGAGATGAGGCGTGTAAGTAGGGGTAAGTGTGGGGTGCGCGGCGGGTTCGTCGTCGGAAAAGTGATGAAGTGAGGAGTCTAGTGAATCGGCGAGGAAGTAGGGGAGGAAGGGTGCAACGCGTGTGAAACTTGAGGTTAAAAATAGTGACAGTTTCATACTGCTCCTTCCGGTGCTGTCGGCCTATAGCCGGCGCTGTTCAGTCAGAATAGTGGGGGAACCACAATGAAAAATCCCGGCTCCTCTTGAGGAGTCGGGATTTTCAGCGGAGACGGCGGGATTTGAACCCGCGAGGGACCTTTCGACCCCTACCTTCTTAGCAGGAAGGCGCACTCGACCGGACTATGCGACGTCTCCAAGCCGTACCAGCTTATCCCATCGTTCCGAGGCACTCAAATCTTTGAGTAACTCGTGCAATGTGCGATCCTATCGCAGCACAGTTTCAGGTACAGAGAATCCTGCCTCTTTGGGTAGATGTAGGATTTCTTCAGCAATACCGCGGGCGAAGATGGGGCGCTGTTCCTTAGGTAAACGCTCTACAGGTGTAGAGATCGAGACGGCCATATGCCCTCCGGAGGGCAAAGTAATCGGCACGGCCACGCAAGCGATCCCAGCCTCGTTTTCCTCCACTTCCTCCGTCCAGCCGCGTTCGGGGAATTTTCGAATGTTTTCTTCAAGGGAAGCTGAAATTTCCCGACGCACGGCAGGGATTGCTCCAGAAATACTTGCCTCTGCAAGAAAACGTTCGAGATGGCGTTCGGATTCTGGCAGGCTTGCAATGAGAGCCCGTCCCAGGCTTGTGCGCGCAGCCACAGCTTCGCGTCCGATCTTGGAGACCACTCGAATTGGGCGATCTGGCTCTACTTTGTCGAGGTAGATGATGTGGGAACCGGAGAGTTTGCCCAGGTGAACGAGTTCATTGAAACGATGGCTGATCGCCACGAGTGCGCTGTGGAGTTCTTCTACAATTCGTGCGGTATTTGTGCGATAGGTAGCCAGTGGCGCAATTCCATCACCAAGGCGATAGAGTCCGCTTGATTCGTCTTGCTCCACCCAGGTGTATTCGCGCAGTGTGGCAAGGGTGTTGTAGATGGTGGCCTTGTTGATATCGAGACTTTTCGCGATGAAGGTGAGCGGCACGCCCTCGCTGGAATGTTGTGCGAGGAATTCGAGGATCGTCAGAGCGCGGGCGACGCTGGCCAGAGGCTTCGGTGTTCCCATAGCTTTCATTTTAGTGCCGCGCATATCCACAATGTATGACGGGGGAACGACATGTACCTACGTAGTAAGGTGATACGAACTTTTTGAGATGAATCTATCTTATGGAGCATGGCGGTGACATATCTGATGACGATGCCTCATTTTTGCTGGATTTCTACTTTTGAGGCGGCTTGGCTGGAGTTTCACTAGGGAAGTGTGTAGAGAAATCGAATTCCTCACTCCGTTATGTGAAATTCAGTGCTCCTAGTTGTGTTGACAACAGAAAACTCTAAATGTGTGATGCACCACAATTGCTTTGTGTGATTCCCTGTGCCTAGCATACCGCGCTACATTTGTCTCACAGACATAAACGGAAGTTTTACATAGCGAAACTTCGATATGAGATTGGTTCGACGGGGATCTAATGAAACTCAGCATTGATGGCCTTGCGGCAAAGCAAGAATTCCTAGCCGCCGGTGTTACCCTCCCATCCTTCGATGTTGCTCAGATGCAGGAATCTGGCCGGAACACTCCTCGTTGGATCCATATAGGACCAGGCAACATCTTCCGTGTCTTTATTGCGCGCATCGCTCACGATCTCATCACTGCCGGACATTCCTGGCCCATCACTGCGGTAGTTCCCCTTGACCCGAGTGAGCTTGACATTCAGCTTGCCGAACACGACATGATGACCCTCGGCGTCACCCTTCACGAGGATGGCCACCGCCACCTTGAAATCATCGCTGGAATGAGTGAAGGCCTAGCCCCGCGCCGTGCAGAGGATTGTGCTCGCCTCGTCGAGATTGCCAGGCAGAGCCAGGTTTCACTCATGAGCTTCACAATTACAGAAAAGGGCTACGCTACTCGTGATTCGGCGGGGCGGCTCCTTCCTACAGTTACCGAAGCTATTGCCTCCAACCCGCGTGATTACCACGTTCACTCAATGGCTCTCGTCGCCAGCCTCCTTCTCCACCGTTTTGAAGCTGGAGCTGCACCAATCACACTCATGAGTTGCGACAACTTCTCCCACAATGGAGATAAACTTCGCGAATCCGTACTCACCATCGTTGACGGTTGGCTCGAAGCTGGAAGCATTCCTGCACAATTCGTCGCTTGGGTTAAGGATCCAACCTGCGTCGCCTTCCCCATCTCCGTAATCGACAAGATCACTCCGCGTCCCAACGCCCAGATTGCCGAAGAACTTGTCGCTCTCGGTTTTGAAGACATGGCAATCCACACTCCCCAACAAACTCCGCTGGCCGGTTTCGTCAATTCCGAACCAACCGAATACCTCATCGTCGAGGATTCCTTCGCCGGTGAACGCCCACCTTTCGAGAATTTCGGAGTGAAGCTCGCAAGCCGCGAGGTGTGCGACAACTTCGAGCATATGAAAGTCACCACATGCCTCAACCCACTTCACACCGCACTCGCAGTGGCTGGCTGCCTCCTGCGTATGCCCACAATTGACGCCGAGATGCGCGATCCGGAGCTTTCTGCCTTCGTCGAGCGCCTGGGATGGAAAGAATCCCTACCCGTTGTTGTTGATCCAGGGATTGTGGCTCCCGAAGATTTCCTCCGTGAAGTCCTCGAAGTTCGTTTCCCCAACCGCTACCTTCCCGATGATCCTGCGCGCATTGCGATGGACACTTCTCAGAAGTTACCCATCCGCTTCGGTGAAACGATCAAGGCATACCTTGCACGCGGTCTCGATCTCTCTAGCCTCACGGCGATGCCGCTTGTTTTTGCACTGTGGTGCCGCTACCTCATGGGAGTCGCCGACGATGGCAGGGAATTTACTCCCTCTCCTGATCCTCTCCTCAGCGAACTACAGGTGCACGTCGCCCACATCAGCCTCGGACAGGAGCTTTCGCCTAACGAGGTGCATACCGCCCTCGCTCCAATCCTCTCCAACCCGACGATCTTCGCCGTCGATCTCTACCAGACGCCGCTGGCAGCCAAGGTCGAAGCACTCTTCCCCAAGCTCATCGCCGGCTCCGGAGCTGTGCGTAACACCCTCAAGGAGGTTCTTTCATGAAGATGACATTCCGTTGGTACGGTGAAAACTCCGATCCGATCCCCTTGCAGTACATCCGCCAGATTCCCGGAATGACAGGAATCATGGGTGTGCTCGACCACTACGCCGCTGGTGTGATCTGGCCCGAAGAGGAAATCAAGGCTCTTGTCGAGCAGGTTAATGCTGCTGGCCTTGAATGTGAAGTGATTGAGTCTGTGAATGTCCACGAGGACATTAAGCTCGGCCTTCCCACACGCGATCAATACATCAAGAACTACTGCGCGACGCTTGAGAACCTGGCCAAGTACGGCATTAAAGTCGTCATCTACAACTTCATGCCCGTCTTTGACTGGCTGCGCACCGAGCTCTATCACGAGAACGAAGATGGCTCAACTTGCCTCTACTACAACCATGCCGATGTTGAAGGTATGACACCACTGGAGATTGTTGAACGCACCGCCAAAGATTCGGGTGGTTTCACTCTTCCCGGTTGGGAACCTGAACGCCTCTCACTCCTGGAAGAAGTCCTCAACCTCTACAAGGGGATCTCTGCCGACCAGCTGCGTGAGAACTACAAATATTTCCTCGAAGGTATTATCCCTACCTGCGAAAAAATAGGTATTCGTATGGCTGTTCACCCCGACGATCCAGCCTGGGAACTCTTTGGTATTCCACGTATCTGCAACAGTCGCGACGATCTCGACACAATTGTGCGCATGGTGGATTCGCAAGCCAATTCGCTGTGTGTGTGCTCTGGTTCCCTTGGATCCAACCCAGCCAACGATGTCCCTGCGATCTTCCGCGAATTTGGTGAGCGTGGCCGCATCGCCGCTGCTCATGTACGTAATGTCAAGTATCTTGGCGAGAAACATTTCCAGGAAGCCGCTCATCTTTCCTCCGATGGCAACCTCGACATGTCCGCGATCATAGAAGCCATTTACGACACTTGCCCGGATGTTTATGTGCGCCCTGACCACGGACGCATGATCTGGGGTGAAAAAGGACGTCCTGGCTACCCGCTCTACGACCGCGCCCTCGGCGCCACCTACCTCAACGGCCTTTACGAAGCAATCTCCACAATGAAGGAACGAGCATAATGGCAAACATCCATGAAGCCGCACGTGAACTGTGCGCCGCAAATCCCATCATCCCTGTCGTCGTCATCGATGATCCTGCCAACGCCGTTGAGGCCGGCAAGGCTCTTCTCGCTGGTGGTATTACGAGTGCTGAAGTCACTTTCCGCACACGTGCGGCGGCCGAAGTTATCGCGGAGATGACGAAGGTGGAAGGCCTTACGGTTGGTGCCGGAACCGTTATTAACCCCGAGCAGGCTCGCCGCGCGGTTGATTCTGGCGCAACCTTCCTCGTCTCGCCAGGTTTCTCACCTTCGGTCGCCAAGTTCGCTCTGGAGAATGGTGTCCCCTTCGTTCCAGGTGTCAATAACTCGACAACGATCATGGCTGCCCTCGATCTTGGCTTCGAGACGCTCAAGTTTTTCCCAGCTGTAGCCTCTGGTGGCCTCCCTGTGGTCAAGGCACTTTCGGCTCCCTTCCCATCAGTGAAGTTTGTGGCCACCGGCGGTATCGGCCCGGCAAATCTCGCTGAATGGATCTCCAACCCAGCTCTCGCTTCGGTCGGTGGTTCCTGGATGATTACTCGCAAGGATGTTGCTGAGCGTAACTTCTCTGCGATCACCGAACTCTCGGCGCAGGCGATGGAGATTGTGCGGGAGGCTCGTCGATGAGCCTGGCAATCAAATCTGCCGAGGAGACAACCTACGACATCATCTCCCTAAGTGAAGTCATGCTTCGTCTGGATCCAGGCGAAGGACGTGTGCGCACGGCACGCAGTTTTAACGCCTACGAAGGTGGCGGCGAATACAATGTGGCTCGTGGCCTGCGCCGTTGCTTCGGTAAACGCGGCGGGATTGTCACAGCTCTTGTGCACGACGACGTTGGCCGTCTCATCGAAGATTTCATCCTTCAAGGTGGCCTTGATACCCGTTACATCCAGTGGGTTGCTTCCGACGGTGTGGGACGTTCCGTGCGTAATGGCCTCAACTTCACTGAGCGTGGCTTTGGTGTGCGCGGAGCAGTTGGCACCTCTGACCGAGGTAATACTGCCATCTCGCAGATGAAACCTAAAGACGTGGATTGGGACGATCTCTTTGGTAACGTGGGTGTGCGTTGGTTCCATACGGGTGGAATTTTCGCTGCTCTCTCTGAGCGTTCAGCCGATGTAGCTAAGGCTGCGATGCAAGCAGCCCGTCGCCACGGCACTATCGTCTCTTACGATCTCAACTACCGTCCCTCCCTGTGGAATGGGATCGGTGGCAAGCCTCGCGCCCAAGAAGTGAACCGTGAACTGGCCACATTTGTCGATGTCATGATCGGAAACGAGGAAGATTTCACTGCCAGCCTCGGATTTGAAGTTGAAGGTACCGACGAGAACCTCAGCAATCTCCCGATTGACTCCTTCACGGCGATGATCGAGAAAGTTCAGGTGGAGTACGAAAACTTCCAGGTTATTGCAACCACACTCCGGCAAGTTAGGAGTGCCTCCATCAATGATTGGGGCGCCATTGCATGGATGCGGGGAAGCGGATTTGCTCACGCTACTCAGCGCGATGAACTTGAGATTCTCGACCGTGTGGGCGGTGGTGATTCCTTCGCCTCTGGCCTCATCTACGGACTCATGGAATATGGCGACGTGGAAACGGCAGTGAATTTCGGTGCTGCTCACGGTGCCCTTGCTATGACTACTCCGGGTGATACCTCAATGGCAAGCCTTGAGGAGGTTGAGCGCCTGGTGAAGGGAATGGGCGCTCGCGTGATCCGATAAACGATCGTGGTTCTCGGTGTGGAGTGAATGTTGTCGCCCCACACGGAGACGCGCGCCTTCCGTGTTGTGCTCTCGCCGCGTCGAGTACGGAGGCGATCGTCGTCCGCTATTCCTTTTCACATGTTCATACTTCACCACCGTCGGCCAGTGTCACTACGCTCCACAACTGCCGTGGGAGTTTCTGTATGCGGTGCGGTGGTTTCCGCCTACCACACTGTGGCGGGTGCCCTTCCACTCTCTAAGGTAAAGCAGCACTAACGCTGTGCCTTAGACCTGACGAAAGAACGACTATGTCTGAAAAAGTTGGGGCTTTGCCCAAGCTCGCTGAAAGGACGACGGGTGATCTCGTCAAAGCTGCTATGTCCGGCTGGCTCGGCACTGCTCTTGAGTTCATGGACTTCCAGCTCTACTCGCTCGCAGCTGCCCTGGTCTTCAAGGATCTCTTCTTTAACTCGGCCTCGCCGGGTATTGCCGTTATCTCTGCGATGGCTATCTATGGTGTGGGTTACGTAGCTCGCCCGATCGGTGCCTGGTACTTCGGTCGCATGGGTGATCGCCTTGGCCGTAAGAAGGTTCTCTTCATCACGATTGCGATGATGGGTGTCTCTACCACTCTTATCGGTGCCCTGCCCACCTATCATCAGGTCGGCGTGCTCGCCCCCATTCTCCTCACGCTCCTGCGTTTGATTCAGGGCTTTGGTGCTGGCGCAGAGATCTCTGGTGCTGCTGTTATGCTCGCTGAGTATGCTCCAGATAACCGCCGCGGTATTATTTCCTCCCTCGTCGCCCTCGGAACGAACTCAGGAACTCTCTTCGCGGGTCTCATCTGGGCGATTCTCGCCCATGTGATGTCTGACGAAGCCCTCCTTGAGTGGGGATGGCGTCTCCCGTTCCTCGGCTCGGTTCTCATTATGGCGTTCGCCGTCTACATCCGTCTCCACCTCAAGGAAACTCCTGTCTTTGAGGCCACGCAGGAGGAGATCGAGGAAGCCTATGACACGCCACTACCCAAGGCTGATAAGGCGGTTAAGGTTTCTATCGAACCCAAGCAGCGCATCTCCGCAAAGGCATTCTTTGCTGCATTCTTCCTGCGTTTCGGTCAGTCTGGAAATTCAGGTATGGTTCAGACCTACCTCATTTCTTTCCTTGCGACTAACCTCATGTTCTCTCGTTCGGTTGCTTCGAATATCGTCGTTCTCTCTTCGATCGTTGGTTTTGTGACCGTGCCGATTATCGGTCTGCTTGGCGATCGCTTTGGCCGGCGCAAGATGTACATGTGTATCACGTTCATCGGCATGGTTATCCTCATTCCGTGCTTCTACTTCCTTGTGAATTCGATGGGTGCGCACACGGTTGAGAGTGTCGTCAATGACAAAGTTGAGCACTTCTTCGATCAACCGACAATCATGTTCTACGTCTCCTATATCGTGCTTCATAACATCACAGTGCTGGCAATGTTCTCCCTGGAAAACATCACTATGGCTGAACTTTTTGGTTCCAAGCGCCGTTATGAAGCGCTTGCTCTGTCCAAGGAAATTCCGAACATGGTCACTGCTGGTTTCGGTCCGATGATTGCTGCTGCTCTTGTCACGGCCTTCTCTGGTTCGTGGATTCCCCTGGCGCTGCTCATGTTTGTTTACACGGGCGCTACGTTCGTAACGTCGATTTTCATGCCCGAGGTCGCAGGGCGCGATCTCACTGATCCAAAGGACGCAATGTGAAAGCTGTAGTAGTTGCAGGTGCAGATGACCTGCGTGTTGAGGACATTGCTGAACCTCATGCCGGTGCAGGTGAGGTTCGTGTGGCAATGGAGTGGGGTGGGATCTGTGGCTCGGATCTTGCCTACTGGAAGTACGGTGCTTCCGGTACCGCGATTTTGCGTGAGCCGCTCATCCTTGGCCACGAAGTTGCTGGCAGGATTGACGAAATCGGTGAGGGCGCAGAGGGTTTTGAGAGAGGGCAGGCCGTGACCATTCACCCAGCCACCCTCGTGGGAGACTACGAAGTTCCCGAAGCTCTTAAGGGGCGTGACAACCTATGGCCGCAGGTGCGCTATTTCGGTTCGGCGGCTTTCGTGCCCCACGAGCAGGGTGGCTTCTCCACCTATCGTGTGGTACGTGCGGATCAGATTCGTGTACTCCCCGAAGGTCTTTCTACTCGTGAGGGTGCTGTTGCTGAGCCACTTGGTGTGGCGATCCACGCTGTCAAGCGAGCTGGTGACCTTTGCGGCAAGCGTGTGCTCGTCAATGGTGCTGGCCCGATTGGTGCTCTTGTTGTTGCCGCTGCTAAACATGCAGGTGCAGGTGAGGTGTGGGTAGCCGATATTGCTGCTCCTGCTTTGGATGTGGCCAAGGCGATGGGAGCTGACCACGTAGTTGATCGTTCCAAGGGTGAAGAACTTCCAAAGAATGTGGAGATCGCTTTCGATGCTTCTGGCGCTTCGCGTGCCTTTGGTGATATCTTCCTTGCTCTTGAGCGTGGCGGGCGTTTCGTCCAGGTGGGTAACCTCCCTGCTGGGGAAGTTCCGGTAGCTCTTGGACAGCTTGTTACTCGTGAGATCGAGTATGTGGGTTCCTACAGGTTCTCCGACGAAATCACAGACGCAGTGGCAGCTATGGCTGAGGGTCTTAATGTGGAACCTCTGCTCACTCATACCTTCGACATCGACGATGCTCTGGAGGCTTTCCAGACGGCTGCTGATCGTTCCACAGGTTCGTCGAAGGTGATGCTCAAACTCTCCTGAGTGAAGGTGCACAACGTGAGTGCACAAGGATCTCATGAGGTTCATCGCTTATATAGCGCGCTTAACGTTGAGAGGTAGGTTCACACGTAAGGGTGGGGAAGTACACACTTCTCCGCCCTTACGTGTCTATCTCTCTTGTATTCTGCTGTGCTACCTGTGTGGTTTATACATTTTGCGCGGTTTGCTCCAGTTCACTCGCTTCACACTGTTTATTTGCGTCGCGCTGACTCGCAGAATTTCGCGATATAACTGATACACCGTCCCCAAGTCAAAGCATGGGTAGCTATGTGATATTGGGTTGGTTATACATACGTCAGCGTGGCTTTGAGAACGGTGAATTTGCTCCATGTGATATTAGGCTGGCCTGGAAGCTCATGTGGCAGCACTGAGGTGTCGTGTATAAATAGCAGCACTACAGTGCAGGGCATACAGGGATAATTCCTGTATGTGTTCACGTTCAGCGTGCTCCCACCTAGAAGAGGAAGAATGTGGGCACAATGATGTCCCGAGCCTGAGGTATGTTGCCGTAGCTGTCACTATGCTGGCGCCCTTTGCGGCCTGCCCAACCAGAAGGCACCACGAGATGAAGGAGAATGACGTGAAGTTCCGGCCGATGGCGCTGCTCTGGGGGGTTCTTGCGCTTGTGATAGCAGTGTGCGCGATCACAAGCGTGCGTCCGAATGTTAGTGGACCTGTGGCTCGCTTTGCCCTTGTTGGCCCTTATGCGCAACTTCTTGCACTGCGAGGGTGGCTCGTCGTCGGTCTGGTTCTTGCGGCGATCTTTCTTCTTATCCTTGGGATCACTCGCCGTATTCTCCTTGGTCGTGGCCGTATAGCCCTCACTCTTGCACTTGTTTTTACTCTCGTGGCTGGTGCACATGCCGCAACTTTGGTGAGCCGTGGAATCACGGCGAAATCCGAGCTTGGACCCGATCCTGGGATCACTGAAGTGAGTAGCGGAGATGGATCAATTACGGTGCTTGAATACAATACACGCGGTGGTGAGGTACCCATGGAGAAGCTGGCCGACCTCATTGAATCCAGTGGTGCCGATGTTGTTACATTGCCGGAAACATCTACGGCTGGTGGGAAGGAGTTACAGGCTGAACTCTCTGAGCGTGGCTTGGGCTTCCAGCGTTTTGACACAGATACACCAGCGACAGAAGCAGACTACGATTCCACCGTTATGCTCGTGGCGCGAACCCTTGGGGAGTATCGGCAGTCTGCTGTCGAATTTTCCAGCGAGGAAGGCACTCTCACAGGTGTAGGTGAAGTAAAAGGCGAGAATAAGGCAGGTGTGAGCATATCCCAGGTTGCACAGATGGTAGGGAAGGATGTGAAGTACTCGCGCACGATCGCGATTTGGGTAGCCCCTGCCAAGGGGCAAGGACCAGAGTTTATCGCAGTGCATCCCGTGGCCCCTAAGACGCTGCGGACGGATGGGTGGAAGAGGGAAATTCGTGCAATTTACTCATTGTGTGAAACCTATCCCGATGCTGTCATTGCCGGTGATTTCAACTCCACTACCGATCACGAGCAGGCTTTGCGTATGCCGGTGGGGTGCCGTGATGCAGTAGCACAGGCAGGGGCTGGTGGCCGTGGAACCTGGCCGACGAATGTGCCTTCACTCCTTGGGGCTCCAATTGATCGTGTACTTGCACCTTCTCAATACAAGGGATCTTCTGCGGCGATTGTGGATCTGGGTGGTTCGGATCATCGCGGGGTACTTGTGCGCCTCACTCCTGTGGTGCGGGAATAAGCGGAGTACTTGTGTACCTAGCCTCGCGGTACGGGAATAAGGCACGATCTCGCTCATGCGTGGTGTGGGAGGCATCTGGAAGGTACTACGTGTATGTAACACGTAGGCGGGGTGCACGAAGAGAAGGGCACACGGAGAGGTGCACACAACACGTGGTGGGAGTTGTGCATAACACGTAGGCGGGGTGCACGAAATTTGACGTGCAAGACGTGCAAGAAAGTTGTGCAGCTCCCGCGATAGAGTGGGCACGAGCATATTAGGTGCGCAGCATGTTCGTCGTGCGCATGTTAGGTTATACGGCTGGCATACAGCCACGATAAAAGGGAGTACACCATGAGCAAAAAAACGGTTCTTCTGGGAGGATTCATTGGTTACGTTCTCGGGGCGCGCGCCGGGCGTGAACGTTACGAGCAGCTTTCTACGCTCGGGAAGAAGCTGTGGAATTCACGTCCTGTACGTTCAGCCACAGATAGAGCCTCCGAAGCAGCTTCTGCCGCCTACCGTGAGGCAAAATCTAAAGTCAGTGATGCAGTGACGAATGTCCGCGCCGGTGATGAACTCTCCACGCTTCGCGTGGAACCCGTAGAATTTTAGGCGTGAATTTTGCGGATTTTTTCCCCGATGTGGTGCGGGTTCTCGACGTAGGTGGAGTGCTTGTCTCCGGCATTATCGGTGGGATGGTTGCCCGCGAAAAGCGTTTTGATATTACAGGGTTCTTTGCTCTGGCTGTCATGGCGGCTCTGGGTGGTGGGATGTTACGCGATGTCCTGCTCCAGCAGGGGGTCCCCGTAGCTTTCACCGATCCGTATTATCTCGCCGCTGCTCTCACTGGTGCGGTCATTGCTTTTCTCCTGCGTATGACGGGCAAGTGGTGGAACCGTTTCTTCATTGTGGCCGACGCCTTCGTCATCGGTTCGTGGGCTGCGACCGGTGCTCTCAAAACTTTGGCTGCTGGCCTTGGTATTCTCCCGGCGATGTTGCTAGGAGTCATCACAGCCGTGGGTGGGGGTGCAATTCGTGATATTGCCGTGGGGCGCACTCCCGCTGTTTTTGGTGGTAATACACTGTACGCTACGGCTGCTTTCTTTGGTACGATCCCCGCAATCACGCTCTGGCACTTGGGTTATCCCACATTGGCTACGATTTCTTCTGCGCTTCTGGGTGGGGGACTCTGCATTGCTGCACGCTGGTATCGCTGGCGTCTCCCGCAACATTCGCGCTATCCACTCACTGAGGTCTATGGCAAAGTTCGTATGAGTTTCTCGGAGTATATGAATGCGCGTGAGGCACTGAAGAAGCGCGCTATTCCACGTGGAGCTGGGTCTTCTTTGGGGCTCGATCATGGTGAGGACATTCGCGATGGTGTGAGCGAGGTGGAGGACGATAAGCGCGTGGATAAAGGCTTGAAGGCTCGTTCGCGTGATATCAAGCGTGCAAAGAATTAGTGCTTTTCTTGTGTGGCATGGCCTCTTTGGTGGAATTCAATACTACCGGGCATCGTTGATGAAGCTAATACAGCTACTACCAGGAAAATGTAAGAATGTGGAACTTGAATTGACTATCATCTTATCTTCCTAAGGTATGTGCTGAGCGAGTTTCGACACCTCTCAATGCCGAGTTTATAGGTGGTGCTGTGAGGTTCTCGTCTAGTTTCGTTGTGTATCACGCTGTGCGCTTGTACAAGTGTGTATAACTAAGTTCCTCTCTGGGGCTTTAGGTGCTTTTTGCTGAACAGAGTTCCTCTTGGTGCTTCCGTGACTTTGTGTTACCGAGAAACGTGCTACTTACATATAAAAATGTGACACACGCCATAGTGAAGCCTTTTGGAAAACCGCGAAATTCTGCCGTTTATGTCGGTGAGACATTGTAGAGTGAATTTTCAGCAAACAGTAAGGTTAATGTGTCGAATCAGAACGACACATTTATCCATAGAAAGCGGTGCATATGAAAGGCAACTTCTTCAAGCTCTCCGCAGGTGGTGCGGCTTTTGCCCTCGCCTCGGCTGGGCTTTTGAGCGCACCGGTGGCTTTTGCTGACGACGAGGCTGCAAGCCCTATCGTTACCACCGATGTATCAGAGTTCAGCTCTGCACTCGGTGTTGCTGCCACCGAAGATTCTGGCGACGGCGATACCGTCGATGCCTCTACAACTGAGGGAGGCGATACGAGCACCGATGATGCCTCGTCTGCGCCCTCCGATGGTGCCACTGACGACACCTCTTCCGACTCCACCGATGACGCCTCCGATTCCACCGACGATGCCACGGGCGATGACGATGGAGATGACGATGGAGATGATGGGGACGGCATTGGAGAGATCCCTAACCCTCTCGACTTTGCGAATATCGCCCAGGATCCCGACGATTACGCTCTTCCGACTGCGGCTTCCCGCTTTGGCCGCGTAGGCGAGATGGTCATTGGTGCTCCTGAAGCAGGTGGTAATGGTGCTGGTGTCATTGCTTCTGGCCTAGAGTCCTACTACAACCAGAAGGTGACATGGGGGCAATGTGAACCCTTCGGGCAGGATGGCGAGAATGGAAAGTACCTCTGTGCTTATGTGATCGTCCCCGTGGATTACTCGAACCCGAACGGTCAGCGCGCCGCAATCGCCCTGCGTCGACTCCCTTCCACAGGTGAGCACAAGGGTTCGATCTTCCTCGATCCGGGGGGGCCAGGTTCAGGAGGTATGGGTCTGGCCGATCAAGGAGCTTCGGAATTTACTGGCAAGCTCAATGAGAACTTCGATTTCATCGGGTTTGATCCTCGCGGCACAGGTGCTTCACTCCCGCAGATTCGCTGCGAATCTAATGCAGCTATGGACGTACAGCGCGAAGGCGCAGACGGCCTCAAGGGAGACGATCTCGATAAGATTCTTGAGTACAACACCAACCAGTGCTACCAGAACACCGGTAAGGGCTTCAAGAACTTCGATTCCACAAACTACATCGCTAATATCGGCACCCGGAATGTGGTCAAGGATCTCGATATCCTTCGTTCCGTTGTGGGCGATGAGAAGCTCAACTACATTGGCTACTCCTACGGCACGTCGATTGGCTACCAGTACATGATGGCCTTCAAGAGTAATGCTCGTGCTCTCCTCCTCGATGGCGTGGTCAACCCCTTCGAGAACAACCCTGTCCTCAAGATGAAGTACGCGAAGTATTTCCCGAAGCAGTCTGGTTCGGCTGTAGTGGCTCAGCGTCAAGGTTTCCAGGGTACCTTCGAGCAGTTTGCGAAGAAGTGTGCGACTGAGGGCTTCACCCTCCAAGGGAAAAAGTTCCCGTGTGCGTTGGGTACAAGTGCAGATTCTCTTGACCAGCTCCAAGCAAAATACCTTGAGATTGTGCGTTCGGCTTACAACAGCCCCGCCTACACATATGAGGCTGATGGGCGCCATGTGAGCTGGGCAGACGTGAACCAGGGTGCAATTCAGGCGATGTACTCCGACAGTTTGTGGGGCTACCTCAACTATGGCCTTCTTGAAATGTCGCTTCTGCATAGTGCGGATATGATGATGCGCCTCGCCGATTGGTACATGGGTCGCGATGATGAGGGGCACTACGAGCAGTCTCAGGCTGCCTTCCGCACAATTAGCTGTGTGGATAGCCACGAGGATTCCGACGATCGTGAGGCAACTGCCAGGGAAGCTCTCGAAGTCTACGCGGCTGCTCCCTTCACTGATCCAGGCAAAAATGCCGACGGTTCTCAGCGTGAAGCTGAGCCGTCCTACGGCTGGTGCCACTACTACAAGAGCCACGGAGATCTGCCCACTGGAGTGGAAGTGAATGCTGCTCCGAACGTGCTCGTGCTCTCCACCACACACGATTCGGCTACCCCCTACCCCAACGGTGTTGTGGCAGCTGAAGGCCTCTCTGGAACACTTCTCACGGTGGCTGGCGCTCGCCACACCTCCTACGGTTCCTCCGAGTGTGCGAACGAGATTGTGAATAACTACTTCATGACGGGCGCTGTGCCAGCTGACGGTACGGAATCTGGACCTGAGCGAGAGACAAAGGACATCTATTCCAATGTAATCCAAGGTCACGAGTGCCGTATCAATAGCTTCGTCAAGCCTAGTGCTGTTACTCGTAATCTTGGTCAGGTGACTCAGGGTGGCGAAATCACTTTCACTGCTACGGGTGCTGTTGTGGGGGAGAAAGTGACCTTCACGGTTCACTCTGAACCTACTTCTGCTGGTAGTGCTGTTGCAAATGACGAAGGTGTTGCCACTTTGACGTGGAGCATTCCTGCTGATTTCGAGGCGGGTATGCACACAGTGGAAGCTGCCTTTGGTGATCGTGCCACTGCTACAAGCATGGAGTTTGAGGTTGTTGCTTCAGCTCCGACTGAGCAGCCTGCTCCAGAGCCCTCACCGGAACCTTCGCCAGAGGCCTCACCACAGTCCTCGCCGCAAGTGTCTACTGGTGGTGACGCTCTTGTGGTTTCTCAGCCGAAGGCTAAGGCTACTAAGGTGAAGAAGCTCTCCTACACAGGCGCAAACGCAGTTGCTGGTTTTAGCGCAGCGTTCCTGCTTATCGCGGTGGGTGGTATTGGCCTGGCTATGCGTAGGCGCGAGAACTAATCGCAGTGAGAGTAGGTAGGGTTGTGTAACCGCCTACTCTCCTGTAAAGCTGCATGTGGCTGCATTAGTGGCCCTTTTTGGCGGCTGGGAATATCTTGTGGATGTTCCCAGCCGTCTTTTTGTTGTTACGGTCAAGGCGCGCTTGACCCTTGTCTTTGAGGCTTATTGGCCAATAAGCCTTATCTTTGCTGTGTTAGCTGGCTTGTGCTATCGGTGGCCTATAAGCCCTATCGGTAGGAAACAACCAGGATGAGCATCAAAAAGGTTCTCTTGGCACTAAAATTCGTACGCTTAGCCATTCTTCAAGCTGGATCCCACACGCAAACCATCCCCACAGCCACCCCTGAAAACACCGCCGCAATCGCCAGCAATTGCCACATCACTCTAGGATCAAAGTGGGGTACTTAAACCGGGGCACTAATCCACTACGACACGACAGGCGTAACAGGGGTGTATGACTCTTCTCCGTGTTTGTTGCGTCGATAAGGAACGAGGGTGGTGGCGGGAGCCTTGTGCACTATTGCGCTGGGCGGGAGTGTGTGGGTGTGGTCGTGTCGGGCAAGGGTGGGTGGGCGTGATCGTGCTGGGCGGGAGTGTGTGGCGTGTGGAGTAATTCAGTCAGTAATGCCCTATCGCGTGAGGTGAGGATACGAGCACATTTGCCCAAGGAGATTGCCGAAGATGAAGCTGAACGTGAGTCAGATGGCGAGTGTGAGCATATTTTCCCCAGGAGGTTGTGGCAAACTCATATGCAATGCCCTATCGTGCCGTGGTGAGAGAAAGTGGAGGTTCCTCACGACGTGGATTTCAAAGAGTCATTGTGGCGTGATGGGGAGTTATTGGGGCAAAGAGATTGAGGGAAGAAAATAACTTCCTCAATATTTTAGGTCGTAAGACCCATGGTAGAAGAGATTCTTATGAATAACTCCTCTTCAGCTACCTCTCGTTAGTCTTATTTACTGGTAAGTATGTGGGGAGTATCTATGAGTTCAAGTATTGATATTATAGAGAAGAGTGTGCATAAGGTTTTATTTTTTAAGCTGGAACTTTATGTGGAACTAGGATGAAACCTTAGAATCATAGAAGTTGATTGCGTGCTATAGCTACAAGTGAGGATAGCAGTACGATGTCTCTAAATGGAAACTATACAAAGTGGGGGGGGGGAGACATATATGTCATATGACTTATAGAATTGGGGAGGAATTTTGTGTCCCATCCACGAATAAGAGGAAGCAATGTATATGCGTTCGAAGAAGAATCGTGCACTCGTCGCACTTGTGGCCAGCGTCGCTGCTGTGATGCCTGCATCAGTGGTAATGGCAGCCCCCGAAGATAACGCGCCTATGACCACCGAATCTGATGGTTCCTCGTCGGTAGAAAGTGCCGAAGAAGCTGTAGCTAAGGCAAAGGAAGATCTAGCGAAGGCAGAAGCTGAGCTGGCGGCCGTGGAAAAGGACACTGCTGGTGCAGTAGAGGCCTATCAGAAGGCCGCTGCTGCCCTCAAAGAAGCAGAAGAGAAAGCCAAGGCAGCTGGCGAAAGTGCGAGTGAGGCGCTCAAGGCAGAGGCAGATAAAGCTAAGGGCGAAGTCGAACAAGCTGAAGCTGCAAAGAAGGCAGCCGACGAAGCTCTAGCAGCAGCGAAGAAGGCTCAGGCTGAGGCAAATACCGCGAAAGTTGATGCCGAAAAGCGCGCTGAGGATGCGGCAAAGGCCTTGACGGAGGCCGAAGCGAAGAAGCCTGACGAGAAAGCTCTTGCGGAGGCCACCTCCAATGAGGCCACGGCAAAAGAAGCCTCCGATAAGGCAGCTCAAGCACTAGCGAAGACCGATGAAGATCTGGCTGCGGCAACAGCTGCCAAGGAGACTGCTGAGAAGAGTCTCGCCGCTGCTGAGAAAACAAAGGTAGAGGCCGACAAGGCGGCCGAGGCTGCTGCGAGAGAAGTAGATGCTAAGACTGTTGATCTCACGGCAGCTCAGGAAAGGCAAGCCGAGATTAACGCGATCATCGAGAATGAGACAAGGCTCAACGAGGCTAGGGCGGCCTTGGAAGCTGCCGCTGAGGGTGTAAAGACATCGGAGGCAGCCCTTCAAGAGGCGAAGGAAACCCAGGCAGCGGCTGAGGTTGAGCTTGCGACGAAGGAAAGAGCACTTGCGGAGGCGAGAGCGAAGGAAGCCGAGGAGCAGAAGAAATGTGAAGCAGCAGCCACTGCTCTCACAAACGCTCAGGCAGTAGAGACGGCAGCGAAGAAGGCTCACGAACAAGCGAAGGCCGCAACAGAAGCCGTTCGTAACAGGCAGACGGAAATTGAGAATGCTGAACGAGAACTTGCAACTGCCACGGAAGCAAAGAATACTGCAGAAGCTCAGGTTGCCGCTGCCCGGAACGATCTTGAGGCTTCCAAGGCTGCGGCTCAGGCTCAATGGAATAAGGGTTCGTCCGGCTTTTTTGAGAAGAACGGTTCAACTGAAGCCCTTGAGGAGTTCAAGACAGTCGTCAGAGTGAAAAAGAATCCTCAAGGAGAGGATGTCGATACTCCAATTATGGCGTTCACGAATGTGGGTGCACCCGGTGATGCAACAAACCTTGACAATATGCTCAAAGCCTTGGATTACATCGATGAGGCGAATGCGTTCCGTAAAAATGGCGACGATCACTTCCCAGGGCCGTTGCCGGAACTGAGAGTGACTGATCAGTTGATGGCTATCGCCCAGATTAATGCCAATTATTCGAGGAATACTACTTTTAGCCACTCTGGTAACTGGGGGGTGCAGGTGGCTCACGGAGCGAGAATTTGGCCTGGAATGAGATGCCTTTTGACGGCTGGTATCACGCTGAAAAGAAACTCTACGATCGCGAAGGTCGCCCTGTGATATCCTCTACGGATAATCCGACAACCCACGGTTCTTTTAAGGCGTATGTAACGAGTCATTACACGAATCTGATGAATGAGAGCTACTCCTTCACAGGCTTTGCTTATAGAACAGATCCATTCGTGGTCGAACAGTTCTTTAGTAGTAATGGGAATGGAGATTCCTACACGGTAGCGGAGTATCGAGCAAAACTGAGGTCGTATGTTGACGATCTCAAGAATGTCATTGCTCATGGTGCCAACGAGAAGCGTGACACGCTAAATACTTTGCAAGCCAGTGCCGATGCGGCAGCAAGGGAGGTTGCTCAGGCACAGGCGAAGCTCGATGCACTCAATGCTGATACGACAACTGTTGCGCAAGCCGAGCAAGCTGAGGCTGCGGCGCGCCAGGCCGCAGAAGATGCCACGGCAGCACGTGAAAAGGCCGAAACGGCCAAGACTACGCAAGATGAGGCGTGCGCAGACGCCGCGAGAGCAACCGCTGATGCAGATGCCAACGCAGCTCCCGCTCGTGAAGCTAAAGCTCAAGCGGATGAGGCTGTGGCTCAAAAGCAGTCTCGCGTTAACCTAATGAAAGCCGACCAGGTTGCAGCGCAGACGACGCTCGATGAGATTCTCGCGATTCGTGGGGATACACAGAAGGCGCTTAAGGATGCAAAGGCCGCTGTTGAGGCAGCACAGAAGAACCTCGATATTGCTACTGCTGCTAAGGAAGCTGCCGATAAAGTAGTTACTGATGCCGCCGCAGATCAGCAGATGAAGGCTCGGGCAGTAACAGATGCAACCGCAGCTCTTGGTGAGAAGACCACTGCGAAGATGGCAGCCATACAGGCAGCTGCCGAAGCCGCCGAAACGCACAGGCAGGCTTCAGAGGCTCTTGCCCTGCTTACTAAAGCACAGGCCGATTACGAAGCTGCAAAAGCGGAGAATGAGGCGGCCACGAATGCCAAAACCGAGACATCAAGTGCTGTTGAAGCTGCTGCGAAAGCCATAGCTGAAGCTGAGGCAAAACAGAGGGAAGTTGTGACTGCTGCTGAAGTGGCACACAACAAGCTCGCTGCTGTCACAGATTTGCCCGATGTGAAGGCATGGCTCGCCAATCCTGAGGGCAAGGAACTCCCCCCGGTTCTCCTTGCCGCCTACACTGCGGTAAGGGAGGCTAATACGGCAGTCGATCAGGCTACGTCGGCACTTGGTGCCGTGGCTCCGGCTTATGCTGAGGCTCAGGCCAGGCGCGCCACAGCAACGGAATCTGTCGTTGTGGCCAAAGTGGAGGTGGAGAAGGCTCAGATGGTGCTTGCCGTGCTTCGAGAGCAAGAAGCTAAAGCCAAGGCTGAGGTTGAATTCCAGGCTACTGAAAAAGCCAAGGCTGAGAAAGTGAAGAAGGCAAAGGTTGGCAAGCATAAGCTCGCCTACTCCGGTGCGGCTGCCGATGGTGCTTTGAGCCTTTCGCTTGTCTCCCTCGTCGGTGGTGCAGCCTTCGTCGCTGCCCGCCGTAGGAAGGATCAGGAAGCCTAAAAGCCTGAACCTTGAAGCCTAATTCCAGCATGTGCAGAGATAGCTGACCCGCTTCTACACATATGAGGAAGTAACCCTGTATGCGGAAATAGCCTATCTGTATGCGGAAGTAGCCCATCTCTTGCTCATAAGGAAAAGTTCTGGGAGGGTGCGAAAACACATCGCACCCTCCCACTCGTCACTCACAAGAACACACGTGCAATTACGTGCCTTGGGTTCGCCACCAAAAGATCTCCTTATGGCGTGCTAACCAAACTTATGGCGTGCTAACCAAACGCGATCACGGCACGTGGAGTCACTCGCATAATCCTTCAACCCATCTACCTTCTTCTCGTGCAGCTGCGTTAGCCTTAACACGTGCGTGATCTTCCCGGCGAGCCCCATATCCCTGGTGACTTTCCCCTTTCCTACCGCCTTCCCTCCATTGAGGAACTTCTCTCCTCAATGCACGTGCTCTGCCTCCCCATGAACACAACGTTCCGCAGTATCACTCAGCGCGAAGTTGCACTTTTTTCTGCTCCTAACGGCTGGGTGGAATTCTCTCCATTCCTCGAATACGATCCCGACGAAGCTGCCACCTGGCTTGCCTCCGCCCTTGAAAGCGGCTGGAACTGTGAGCCAACCCCACTGCGCCACACAATCCCCGTGAATGCCACTCTTCCTGACGTGGATCCTTCCTGCATCCCTACCGTCATGTCGCGCTACGGTAACCTCGATTATCTCCATACCGTCAAGGTGAAAGTGGGAGGTGCCACTTCCACCTTTGAGCGCGACGAAGCCCGCCTGCGTATGCTGCGTTCCCTCGTAGGGAGTGATGTCCGTATCCGTATCGATGTCAATGGCGCCTGGAGCCTCACTGAGGCCGAAGCTCACCTCGCCTACCTCGCAGATCTCCAACTCGAATACGCCGAACAACCTGTCGCAAGCGTTGAGGACATGGCTCGCCTACGGGAAATACTCGCACGCAGACGTATTGATATTCCCCTGGCAGCTGATGAATCAATCCGCAAAGCCCGTGATCCCTTCCGTGTGGCAGAACTTGGTGCGGCCAGCATCATCGTCGTGAAAGCCCAACCTCTGGGAGGAATCACACGCCTACTCCACATCGTGAAGGCAACGGGACTTCCCGCCGTGGTGAGTTCGGCACTTGATTCAGCAGTGGGAATTGCCTTTGGCGCTCGCGCTGCGGCTTGCCTACCTGAGCTTCCTTACGCTTGCGGCCTTGCAACAGGAGCACTCTTAACGCACGACGTCATTGGGGATCCACCTGCACCCACCAGTTCACCAGAGACTAGAGAAGTGGAACCAGGCCGTATCTGCCGATTTCTCACCGCGGCGGGATGGGTGGAACCCGATCCTGTTGCTCTGCGTGATCGTGCTGTTTCGCCAGAGCGTTACGCCTGGTGGGAGGCTCGCGTAAGATCTGCCTATCCACTGGCCTGCACTTTCCTCGTCGAACAAAACGCAAACCCCAAGATTGAGGAAAGAATGCGAAGCCTGAGACCGAGGAAAGAATAAAGATATCGGGAGCAAAGAAAACCCTAGGAGTTAAGAGAATATCGGATCCAAGAAAACTCCGAGAGTGAAGAACACCCATGTGAAAAGGAGAATCCATGTGGGAAGAAGCGCCGGGCGGGAAAACCTGGGAGAATTGACACGTGCTTCTTTCAGATCGTGACATCCTCAACTCTGTCGAATCAGGCCGTATCACGCTTGACCCCTGGGATCCGCAGATGATCCAGCCTTCTTCCGTGGATATCCACCTGGATCGATTCTTCCGTCTCTTCAACAACCACAAGTACCCTGTGATCGACCCGGCAGTCGACCAGAGTGAACTCACTCGCCTTATCGAGGTCGAGGCTTCTGGTAAATTCGTGCTCCACCCCGGTGAATTCGTGTTGGGCTCCACCTTTGAGAAAGTGAGTCTGGGCGACGATGTCGCTGCACGCCTTGAAGGTAAGTCAAGCCTGGGACGCCTCGGGTTACTTACGCATTCCACGGCTGGTTTCATCGACCCTGGGTTCTCTGGGCACGTCACTCTCGAACTCTCAAATACGGCGACGCTTCCCATTAAGCTCTACCCAGGGATGAAGGTAGGCCAGCTGTGCTTCTTCCAGCTTTCCTCCCCAGCTCTTCACCCCTACGGCCAGGGTGCGAGTGGTTCACGCTACCAAGGGCAGCGCGGGCCGACAGCCTCGCGTTCTCACCACAACTTTCATCGGATCGACGTGGGGAATAGGCCACTGCTCTAAGCGCATACGTGGTGCCCCTACCTGTGAATTTCTTCCTGCCGAGCCGGTTCCCTGAGTGCGTACCGATGTGCGTTAGGCGGTGAGGGAGGAACGCGAAAAGGAAATCCTGTGCGGGTGTGGCTTTCTCGGCTATAGCGATACACTCCCACGCGAAGTGGGCACGCCTCATCCGCACAACACTCACTTGAGCATTCACCACAGAAATATCTACACCGTGGGGCACACCGCCTTATCCACTCAACACTCACTTGGGCTATGGAGTGAGGAAAGTGAGAAGAAGAGTACGTTGGAACCTTGCACAACACTCACTTGGGCTATGGAGGAATTTTTGTGGAGGGAAGAAGTTTCCCTCAGAGCAGAAGATGCAGATGTGCAGGTCACACCCCTGATAAAATAGGTGTTCCGCGTGCGTACCTCAGTGTCCAGGTGGAAGCCGGATGCTTCTTCAAGCCCCGTAGCCTCCCCACCCGAGAGCGCATCGTCCACCCCTTCCTGTGTAAGCCCGCTGCAAGGAGTGATGAATGCCCGCCCTCTTGTCCCTCTTCTTCCTTGGTGCCCTCTGCGCTCCTCTCGTCCTGAAGAAGGGACGTGGCGGCTTCGCGATCCTCGCCCTCATCCCCGCTGTGGCTTTCCTTTGGAGTCTCACTCATCTACCTGCTATCGGACACGGTGGCCTCTACACAGAGCATCTCCCCTGGATCGGGAGACTCGGTTTCTCCTTCGATGTGCGCATCGATTCTCTCAGCCTTGTTATGGCTCTCCTTGTTAGTGCAGTAGGCACTCTCGTCCTCATCTACTCCTCGCGCTACTTCCGCGTAGGAGCAGCGTATTTAGGGCGCTTTGCTGGCGTATTCCTCGCCTTCGCAGGAGCCATGTTTGGGCTTGTCACCACAGATAACACCCTAGCGATGTACACCTTCTGGGAATTGACCACGGTGTTCTCCTTTCTCCTTATTGGGCATTACTCCGATCGAGGAAGTTCGCGTCTGGCTGCGCGCCAGGCAATTTTCGTCACCACAGCTGGCGGCCTCGCCATGCTCGCAGGGATCGTTATTCTTGGTGTGATGGAAGGAGGCTCCTTTTCCTTCGCACGTCTCCTCGCGAACGCCACCTCAGGTGAACTCTCGCTCACAAGCCCCCTCACCACCAGTGCGGTAGTACTTCTCCTCATCGGAGCCTTCTCCAAATCCGCACTCTTCCCCTTCCATTTCTGGCTCCCTGCGGCAATGGCAGCCCCTACTCCCGTCTCGGCATATCTCCATGCTGCCGCGATGGTGAAGGCTGGTGTCTACCTAGTCGGGCGTCTCGCTCCAGGGTTCTCCTCACTCCCGGTGTGGCAGATCCTCATCACGAGTGGGGGAATCGCCACACTTCTCATCGGTGGTTATCGTGCCCTCAAACAGGACGACCTTAAACTCATCCTTGCCTTCGGTACGGTTTCTCAGCTAGGGCTTATCATTCTTGTTCTCGGCTACGGAAGCGCCCCGATGGCCTTGGCAGGACTCCTCCTCATCGTTTCTCACGCTCTTTTCAAGTCCACACTTTTCCTCACTGTGGGTATTATCGATACTCGCTACGGCACTCGTGACCTGCGCGAACTCTCCGGAGCTGGGCACGCCATGCCCTTCCTCGCTACTTTGGGCGGGATTGCAGTAGCCTCAATGATTGGTCTGCCTCCTCTAGGTGCCTTCGTCGCCAAAGAAGCTGTGCTAGAAGCCCTCATCGGTGAGGGTTGGCACGCAACCCTCACATGGGTGGCCATCGCAGTTGGTTCTGCTTTCACCACGGCATACGGGCTTCGCCTGTGGTGGGGAGCCTTCGCCACAAAACCTGCTGTGGTGGCACCTAAGCTCCGCCGAGGTTCAGCCCTCACCTCTCTACCCGTGGCAATTCTTTCTCTCGCAACGGTCGCTGTGGGTGTGGGAGTCAATGTTCTTAGTCCCTTCTTTGAGCACTACGCACATCTTTTTCCTGGACAAGCCGGGCACCTCTCCCTCTGGCACGGCTTTACTGCTCCACTAGGAATCAGTGCCCTCGTCCTTCTTCTTGGTGCTGTGATCTTCGGTGCGACGAGGGTGCGCGCCAGCACGCTTCCCTCTTTTCCCCTCCGCGCCGATTCGCTCTTTGCCCACAGCCTTGAACGCCTCGATGCACTTTCGCGCTTCGTCACTCGCTCCACACAACGTGGCTCCTTGCCCTCCTACCTCACTCTTGTTTTCGTCTTTACTCTTGTGTCCGTCACTGCCGCAGCACTCGCGGCAGGTGCACAGGCACCGCAAGGGATTCGCTTCTGGGATTCCCCCGCTCAGGGGTTAGTTGTGAGCGTGACGATTCTCGCTGCCCTCCTCGCCGCGAGGGCTCGCCACCGCCTCAAAGCAGTACTCCTCATGGGAGTAGCTGGTTACGGGGTAGCTCTCATCTATGAACTTTATGGAGCTGCGGATCTCGCCCTCACCCAGGTGCTCTCCGAAACGGGTACACTCGTCATCTTTGTTCTCGTGTTGCGCCGCTTCCCTCCCTACTTCTCAAATCGTCCGCTTCGTGCCACACGCTGGCTTCGCGTGATCCTCGCAGGCTTCGTCGGTATAGCAGTAGCTCTCCTAGCTGCCTTCGCTGCGGGAGTGCGTGAACATTCCCCGATCTGGAAGCTCTTCCCCGAGGAAGCCTATACCTTCGGTTTTGGGAAGAATATCGTCAACGTCACGCTCGTGGACATACGCGCCTGGGACACCTTGGGGGAGACATCAGTTCTCGTTGTCTGTGCCATAGGGATCGCCTCACTCCTCTTCGTCCGGGATTCGCAAGGTCGAATGGATCGCCTGCGTAATGTTCTCGGGAAAGTGGATTCTGATTTGCGTGTGCGCCTGACCGAGGCAATCACCCCCCAGGCACTCTCTCGCCACGTGGCTCATGAGGGCAAGGATTCCCAGGAACGTCAGCCGTGGCTTTCTTCTGTGATTACAAAAGGTGTGGATTCAGTGCCGGTGATCCTGGCAGTAGGAACGCGCCTCGTCTTTTATTCCATTGTGATTGCCTCTTTCTTCTTCCTCTTTTCTGGCCACAATGCCCCCGGCGGTGGTTTTGCGGGTGGACTCCTCGCAGGAATCGCTCTTGCCTTGCGCTACCTGGCAGGTGGGCGCTTTGAGCTGGGTGCCGCTCTCCCCATCCTTCCTGCTCACCTCATGGGCGGAGGAATGATTATCGCTACCAGCACAGTGTTCGCGCCCCTCATCTTTGGCGGACGCCCCATGCAAACCATCCTCATTGACTTTACCCTCCCGCCTTTCGGCCACGTGCATTTTGCGACTGCCCTCATCTTCGACATCGGAGTGTATTTCGCCGTGGTCGGCCTCATACTTGAAATTTTGCGTTCACTTGGTGGGGAGATTGATCGCCACAGAGAAATCGAAGGTGGAGAGAGCTTCACCTTCACCCTTTCTCCTTCGGACGACGAACGTCGCAATCTCCGCGATCAAGCCCAGATGACGGCACTTCTTGACGAGGAGGAAGATCTCACCGAGAAACCTGCACTACTTCATAAGAACGTTGACATCGCGCATACCCGAGAAGTGCGCACTTACGACGTGCACACCGGGGTGGCGCATACCCAGGAAGGTGAACCTCTCCCCATCGGTGCTTCACGGCCTGAAGAAGGGAAGTTCTGATGATAAGTTCCCTTGCGCTCATTCTGCTCTGCGCCGTGCTTGTAGCCGTAGGCGTGTACCTTATCCTCGAACGTTCACTCTCGCGCATTGTGCTCGGAATTGCCTCCCTCTCCAACGGCATTAACATCGTATTTCTCATCGCGGGCGGCCACTCGGGCGAGCCATCTTTTGTCGGCTCAGCAGAAACAGACGACATGGCTGATCCCCTCGCTCAGGCAATGATGCTCACATCAATCGTCATTACTCTGGCACTCACAGGATTCCTTCTTGCGATGGCTTATCGTTCCTGGCAGCTTCGTGATAACGACGAAGTGCGTGACGATCTTGAGGATCGCCTCGTCGCCTTGCGTGCAGCTCAAGCTGAGGCTCGCGAGGAACGTGAAACCGATCTGAGCGAAGTGGCAGCACAGTTCCACGACGACGTTGACGACGAATCTGAGGAGGAACTTCACGAAAGAACCGCCAAGAGCAGAGCCGTCAAGAACGCAATCTCACGCTCTCCCGTGGCAACTTCCGTAGAGCCAAGCTCAGTTATCAAGAAAATATCGCCTCAGGAAATTACCGCAGGGAAGGAAAGTGAATGATGCTTGCTGCACTTCTCGTCGTCCCTATCGCCCTACCACTCCTGGGCGCAGGGATTATTCTCGCCCTGCGCAGCCGCAAACTTCAGTCGCTCCTCACCGCAGTTGTCTTTGCATTTGTCCTCGCTGCGGCAATTGTGTTAGCTGTGGGGGTCATGTTCCACGGCCCGATCGTGCTCAATGTGGGAAATTGGGCGGCTCCGGTGGGGATCGTCCTCGTCGCTGATCGTCTTTCTATCCTTATGCTTGTCACGTCGGTGACCGTCACCTTCCTCGTGCTGCTCTACTCCATTGCTCAAGGAGTGGCAGATGGGGATCGCGGCGCTCCGTCGGCCATCTACTTCCCAGCCTTTCTCATTCTCTCAGCTGGAGTTTCCAACGCCTTCCTCTCTGGTGACCTCTTCAATCTCTATGTGGGCTTCGAGATTCTTCTTGCCGCTTCTTTCGTGCTTATTACCATGGGAGGCACGAATGAACGTATGCGCACGGGCACAGTGTACGTGGTTGTCTCCCTCGTCTCTTCAGCCATCTTCCTCGCCTCCATCGGTTTTATCTATGCAGCCACCGGCACTGTGAACTTCGCTCAGCTCGCCCAACGCCTTCCTGAAATCGACCCAGGGATGCGCCTTGTTCTCGAAGTCATGCTTCTCATCGCATTCGGGATCAAAGCCGCAATTTTCCCACTTTCGGCGTGGCTTCCCGATTCCTACCCCACGGCTTCGGCTCCGGTGACAGCCGTGTTTGCTGGCCTTCTCACAAAAGTGGGAATTTATGGCTACATTCGCACTCAGACTCTGCTCTTTCCCGGCGGGCGACTTGATTCCTACCTTGCGGCGGTAGCTATCGCGACAATGATTATGGGCATTCTTGGCGCTGTGGCTCAGCAAGATATCAAGCGTCTACTCTCTTTCACCCTCGTTTCGCATATGGGCTACATGGTGTGGGGAATTTCCATGTCTGATGTAGCAGGACTTTCCTCCACGATCTTCTACGCCGTCCATCACATTATGGTGCAGACGGGACTTTTCCTTGTTGTCGGCCTCATTGAGAGAATTGGCGGCACCACGTCACTCGTCAAACTAGGTTCTCTCGGCAAGGTAGCTCCTCTCATCGCTGTGCTCTACCTCGTTCCTGCTCTCAATCTCGCTGGGATTCCACCTCTGTCAGGTTTTCTTGGGAAAATTGGCCTTATGGAAGCCTCGGCTGCACGGGGTACCCCGATGGATTGGGCCCTTATCGGCACTGGAATCCTCACTTCCCTCCTCACTCTCTACGCAGTGATTCGGGTGTGGAATATGGCTTTTTGGCAGGAAGCTCCCAAGCCTCTCACTCCCGCTCCTTGCCCGCGCCGCATGATCGGGGCGGCCGGTACGCTCGTGGCTCTCACTGTGGGACTTACCGTGGTGGCCAGCCCCCTGCGCACCTATACCGATTCGGCAGCCACACTGCTGCGGGTGCGTACACCCTATATTGAGGCCGTCCTGGGTGAGAAGGATCGTGGAGAAGGGTATTCCCTCGATACTTCATCTGTTCATGGTTCCCCACATGTTCCTCATGTCATTTCTACACCTGGTGTTGTTTCCCTTACTGAAATTAGTTCTGGAGAAAGGAGCGTGCGATGAGTAAAGCGAGCACCGCTATTCGTCTGGCCACACAAAGGCCAGGACGATTTCCTCATGCTTCTCTTGGTGTCCTCGTATGGATCGCCCTCGTCTGGGTGCTCCTGTGGGGTGAGGTCACCACGGCGAACATCGTCTCTGGATTTCTCCTTGCTCTTCTCCTCACCACGGTGGCTCCTTTCCCGATGGCACCCTTTGACGGACGATTCCGCCCGCGTGCCCTAGCTCTCCTTATCTTCGTTTTTCTCACTGATCTTCTGAAAGCCTCGTGGCAACAAGCAAAATTTGT
This sequence comes from Actinomycetaceae bacterium zg-1166, assembly GCA_015679245.1. Lineage (GTDB taxonomy): Bacteria > Actinomycetota > Actinomycetes > Actinomycetales > Actinomycetaceae > Changpingibacter. The sequence goes on from CP064953.1 coordinate 91,858, forward strand.
TGTCAGCACACGTCGCCCACGCGGGGCGATCATCCGTGTTCGCCTGCGTTCAACGTCCGATTCCTACCTCACAATGACGGCTGGGATGTCCGCCCTTATTCCCGGCACTGTTGTCGTGGATGTAGAACAATCTAGCGGCACGCTCTACGTCCACATATTCGACGTAGCACTGGCCGGTGGCCTCGACGCTGCTCACGCTTCGATCTTGGCGCAGGAAGAACGAATTTTGCGAGCCTTTGCCTCACGAGCCGATCTCGTCGCCGCAGGCTTTGTTCCCGACTGGTCTACTCGCGCTGGTCGCCTCCCTGTTCCCTGCATTTGCACGGAGGTGGCATCGTGATCCACCTTGTCTGTCTCTGCGGTGCTATGCTCCTTGTTTCTTCCATCCTTGTGCTCTATCGAATTGAAAAAGGTCCCACGACGATTGACCGAATGGTTTCCGTGGATGTCATGACCTCCATTCTTTTGGGTGCTTTAGCTCTCATTGCTGCTATGACACGGCGCTCAGATCTCCTTGTTGTGTTCGTCGTCGTTTCTGTGGTGGGGTTCCTCGGATCGGTGGCAGTGGCGCGTTCAGCTCGACGATTGGATCCGTCCACACGGCGCATTCTTACACGCGAAGAAGCACGTCTTGCCAGAGAAGCAGAGGAGAGAGAAGCCGCTGAAGAGCGAGAAGAAGCAGCGGCACACCGTGCCGATTCCTCTGGTGTGAAGGAGGAGGAATGAACTTTACTTTTTCCTGGATGCTTGCTCTCGATGTCCTGGGTGGAACACTCCTCGTCGGTGGCTGTCTCCTCACTCTTATCGCTTCAATCGGGATCGCACGTTACCCTGACGCAATCTCGCGTCAGCACGTGGCCACAAAGCCACAGATTCTCTCGCTCATTCTCAATCTTGCGGGCACGGCACTACTTGTGCGTGAAGCCGCGATGACGTGGACACTCCTTCTCGTCATTGGCTTTATGCTCATCACATCGCCTATTAGTGCACATATGCTCTCCCGTGCGGCCTACCGCACCGGGGTGATAGATCGCGGGCTACTTGACGTGGATGAACTTGGAGAGGATCTTGAGATGAAAACTTCACAGGAAGGCACGTAAGAAAGTACGTAAGAAAGTACGTAAGGCACGACGATGCGTAGCGAGGACGGAGAGCCACAGGTCGCGGGTATGACGAATGCGATGCGTAAGGTCTAGGCATGTAGGGTCGCAAAGGCCGGAGTAAGGCGGGATAATGGCAAGGGAATCCCGCAGCGAGCGGGAGAGCTAGAGAAGTTATCCAGGGCTAAGGAGAAAGATATGGATATCGGGTGGAAAGTCGTGAGCGCTGGAGCCGGGATCCTCTCGGGAATCGTGGCAAATAAGCTGGTAGATGTGGTTTGGCGCGCTATCCTCCGCCGCGATCACCCCAACGCTGAAGATGTCACCGAGCCTCTACGCGATGCTATTGTCTTTTCGATTGTCTCCGCCTCAGTGGGTGCCGTGGTCAATCAGCTCGTCATGCGCCGCACTGCTCAGTGGTATGGCGTTGAGCGCGTGATGGCTGAAGTGAAGAAGGATCACTCCGAACCTTCACACCTTAAGCAGGCCTCGGAATACGTGGCATAAGCGTGAGATAGACGAGGTTTCGTCAAGCCGCCCCATACCGTAGCCAGGAGATTCCAGGATCTCTTACAACCTCGCCGCAGTTGGTAGTAGCTGAACCGTAGCCGCATGAAACGCAGTATGCTTAAGAGCGCGACAGGGGAGCGCCACCAGGCGCTGAGAGTGCATTCGATGCAGACCCTCGAACCTGATCCGGGTCATACCGGCGAAGGGAGTCGAGTTCTCTCCATGAGGATTCCACCGTGGAATCCTCATGCCCTCCACGTACGATGGAGGAAAAATGACTCACACACAGATGCTGCGCCAGTGTGTCGGCGCAGTTGTACTCACCGGAATGCTTGCAGTTTCACTCACCGCCTGCGGTGCATCCAATTCAGGAAAATCCGCGAGCGATTCCTCCTCTGCCCAGGCAGAGAAGAACGGTACGATCAACGTACTCGTCCACGATTCCTTTAATCTTCCCGACGAACTCCTTGCCGACTTCGAGAAAGAGAGCGGCTACAAGGTAGTCACGAGTTCGTCAGGAGATGCTGGTGTGGCCAACAGTCTGCGTTTGGCCAAGGGTAAGGGAAGCTACGATGCTGTCTATGGCCTCGATAATTACAATGCTTACCAGGTGATTAACGAAGGCATTTTCGATTCCTACGTCTCGAAGACTCTACCTACACAGGCGCAAGCTGACGTTCTCGCTAACTCCCTCACTCCTATAGATAAGGGATACGTCTGCGTGAATATCGACCATGCCTGGTTCAAAAACAATGCCATGGCAGAACCTACGAGCCTTGAACAGCTAGCCAAACCTGAGTACGCCAAGCTCCTCGTCGTGGAAAATGCCGCTACCTCCTCTCCAGGCTTCGCCTATCTCGTCGCCTCAATCGCTGACCGTGGCGAAGATGGCTACCTCAGCTACTGGACTGATCTCCTCAAAGGTGGCACTCGTGTGGATAGCGGCTGGTCTGAAGCCTACTACACAGACTTCTCAGGATCTGAAGGCAAGGGCGCATATCCTCTCGTCGTCTCCTATGCTTCGTCACCCGTGGAATCTGAAGGTGCCACCGGAGTGATGGAGAGTTCGTGCACACGGCAGGTAGAGTACGCTGGCATTCTCAAGGGGGCAAAGAATGTTGAGGGTGCCAAGGCTTTCGTCGATTTCATGCTCTCGGAGAAAGTACAGAAGGCGATTCCTAGCTCAATGTACATGTACCCCATCACGAACGTGGAGTTGCCTGAAGCCTGGGAGAAATATGCAAAGGCTCCCGAAACTACTCTTACTGTCGATCCACAGACTATTTCTGCGAAGCGTCAAGAATGGATCAAAGATTGGAATGTTCTTGTGGAGGAGTACGCGACAAAGTAATTTTTTGGGTGTGGAGATGACCTGAGTCCGCACGGGTCATCTCCACACCTTCGTAAGGAAGGCACACGATGAAAAAGAATCTAGCGTGGGGAATCTGTGCGGTGATTCCGTTGGCCTTCCTCGCACTCTTTTTTGCTTGGCCTGTGCTCATTATGTTCTCCAAGGGATGTGTTACTCCGGGTGGAGGGGTCGATCTCGGTGCAGCCCACGAGGTGCTATGGGCAGGACGCACGTGGAAGATCGCATGGCAGACACTCTGGATGGCACTGGCAGGAACGGCCTTCTCTGCTCTGATCGGCCTCCCAAGTGCCTACATTCTTTACGTATGTCGCTTCCCTGGGCGTGGAATTGTGCGTGGCATTGTCTCGATGCCTTTCGTACTTCCCACTGTGGTAGTAGGTGTGGCTTTCCGAGCCCTCCTTGGACGCGGAGGCGCCTATGAGTTTCTTGGCCTGGATGGAAGTACCTCTGCCGTGGTGCTTGCGATGGTCTTTTTTAACTTTTCGGTGGTGGTACGCACTGTAGGTTCCATGTGGGTGAGCCTCGATCCACACATCACGGAAGCTGGCCGCACGCTGGGAGCAGGCTCGTTGCGCGCCTTTCTCACGCTTACTCTTCCGGCACTTGGCCCGGCAATCGTGGGAGCCTGTGCGATTGTTTTTCTCTTTTGTTCCACTGCGTACGGTATTGTCCAAACCCTTGGCCGCCCTGGCTATGGAACCTTAGAAACAGAGATCTGGATTCAGACCACCGCCTACCTCGATCTTCCTGCCGCAGCAGTACTCTCCCTCCTCCAGCTCGTCCTCGTAGGGGTAGCTTTGGCCTTCTCGCGCTGGGCAAGTTCGCGCACCGAAACCTCACTTGCCCTTACCGGCGGTGGGCACTCATTGCGTCTAGGAGATCTCCCCGCCCTGGTGTGGACTCTTTTCTTCACTATTTTCCTTGTAGTGGCTCCACTCGCTGCGCTCCTTGTGCGCGCTTTCAGGTACAAGGGAGAATGGAGTCTTATCAACTTCAGCCTCCTTGCCACCTCGGGAAAGGGTTTCAGTGGCGGTGCTACAGTGATTGAAGCGATTGAACACTCTCTTTGGATCGCCCTGGAATCTTCCACTATCGCTCTCGTTGTGGGTGTGCCGCTGGCCTTTGTTCTCTCACGCCGAGTTCGCGGTGGGCTTGCGCGTGCCCAAGCTTTCCTCGACTCAGCGATCATGCTACCGCTGGGTATATCGTCAGTGACAGTAGGTTGCGGCTTGTTCGTCGCCCTCAAAGGAGGGGTATTTGACCCAGTACTCGTTCCGATTGCTCAAGCTGTTGTGGCTCTTCCTCTCGTGATACGCGCACTTGTTCCACTTCTTCGTGCTATTGACCCGAAGATGCGTGAGGCCGCCGGACTCCTAGGAGCGAGTCCTAGTCGAGTGCTCACAACGATCGACGGTTCTTATTTCCTCCGCGGGGTTGGTTTGGCAGTAGGTTTCGCTTTTGCGATGTCACTCGGTGAATTTGGGGCGACGAGTTTCGTCTCTACTCCGGGCTATATCACGGTGCCGGTACTCATTGTGCGACTGCTCTCGCGCCCTGGCTCCGACAACTACGGCATGGCAATGGCAGGTGCTGTGGTGCTGGCTCTCCTCACGGCAGGGGTTATGGCGATCTGTGAGGCGTGCCGACCGAAAGGAATAACTCAATGACTATGTGGAGTTCTCGCTTATCTGTGAGGGAAGATGCGCGTGAGAAGAACCGTGCGCCGGTTCTGGAGCACATATCCTCTCCCAATCGTGCATCTGGGCAGGAAGCTGCACCGGCTCTCGCTCTTGAGGATGTCCATGTCACCTACCCAGATGGATACGAAGCTGTGCGCGGGATCTCCATGCACGTTGACGATGGCGAAATCATTGGCCTTCTGGGAGCTTCAGGTTCAGGGAAATCGTCGATCTTGCGCGGTGTTGCTGGCTTGGAAAAGACGCGTGGCATCGTGCGTGTGGATGGGAAGGATATCTCGCATACTCCTATCCATAAACGTAGTGTGGGGATGGTATTCCAGCAGCCTCAGCTTTTCCCCCATCGCAGTGTGGGTGGAAATATCGCCTACGGAATTGAACGCCAGATGTCCCGCGCGCACGTAAAAGCGGAAGTCTCGTGCCTCCTTGACCTTGTTGGGCTTTCTGGATTTGAGGAGCGACCTGTCCAGACTCTCTCAGGCGGGCAGGCTCAACGCTGCGCTCTTGCGCGTGCTCTTGCCACACGTCCGCGCATTCTTTTGCTCGACGAGCCCCTCTCTGCCTTGGATCGTCGCCTTCGTGAAGAACTCTCCCAAGAGTTGCGAAGGATCCTCACTCAGGCGGGGACGGCTGCCGTGTACGTGACTCACGACCATGAAGAAGCACGTGTTGTGGCTGATCGAGTGGCTTTCATCGCTGAGGGACAAATTTCACGCTGGGTGAGTGTTGATGGCGACTTTGTGCAATCTGACTGGAAAAGCTCTCCCAGTGAGCAGGGCGTATATGTGGACGGTAGGATTATCAGCGTGCTTCCAAGAAACACGCTGCGCGTGGAAATGGAAGCGGAGGTAGATTTTCCCATACCCACTCCGCTTGCTCGACATGCCGGAGCTGGTATGCCTGTGAAGATTCGTGTGGAACTTGTTGGAGCCAAGGAAGCCGCGTCGGCTCAGTGAGGAGGGGACAGGTGCGAGAGATTCGTGCTCACGAAGTCGCTCACTGGGTTCCTCATGCCCTTTCCCACATGGTAGAGATTCGTTGTGAATCGAAAGTGTTGGCTCCCTCTTCTGTGGAGAGTTTTCTCGCTCAGGGTCGTGCTGCTTTTAAGGCTGGTATGCCGCGCTATGCGCGCATCGTCGTCTCAGGAGATCTCGACCATTGGCTCTGGATGGATACCTCTCAGCCTCGTCGTCTTGTTGATGCAATGACCCAGGAAGACCCACAGGCGTGGGCTGAGGTATTCGTCAACATGTGTGAGGGTGAGAGCACTCTCGTTGAACTATATCCAGGCGATTCCTCGCGCACATTCCTCGGATATGTGCGTTCGGAACCTATCGAAGTGACTATGCACGTTTGCCTGCGTGAAAAAGCAACAGCAAAGGTGGGGCGTGTGGCGCGTGTGGAGCTACGCCCGATGCGCATGGACGAATTGGGAGATTTCGTTTCTCGTATTGCTGGTGCACGAGATGCTTCCTGCGGAGCTGAGGGTGGGGCTGAAGGTTCTGTTGGCGTAGCGCTGGGTGAAGCGAACTGTGCGGCTGACCTTATCCCAGGTAGGGGTGTAGGAGCCGAGGACATTGAGCATGTTGATCGAATCGTCGGGCGGCATTCTGCACTCACCACAGGCACGGCGTATCACGTCCCACTTGAACGTATGCTCGAAGATGGTGTGTCCACCCCTGGCCACGAAGTATTGGCGATCGTCGCTGGCACTGAGGTGATTGGCGGAATCTGGTGCGAGGTTGACGGAGCCAAGGCTACGATCTGGCGTGTCTGTATCTATCACGGCAACCGAGGAAAAGGCTTCTTCGCTGAGGCACTTGCGGCCTTCTTGGATCGAATGCGGGGCGAGCACGTGCGCCATCTCGGCCTCACAATTGCTGCCGATAATGCACCTACGATTGAAATTTTCCGCAGCCTAGGTTTTGATGTGGTGAAGGAACTTGTGCTCGCTCATCCCGAGTTTGTGCGCAGATAACGAGCTGAGTACGCGTGCAGATAATGGGCTGAGTTTGCACGCAGACAGTAAAGCTCGCGCAGGTAGCTTCTCCTTTGACCTTCCTTTTCTTTACGATTCCTTCTTCTGCTCGGCTGCACATCCGACGTACTCGCGGTGTGTGTTGACTTTGGCTGGTACAGGTTTGTGTGATGCGCATCGGTGCATCCCAATACGTTTACATACCGTAACGTCCAAAGCTACTCAACTCTTTTACGTTTCGCGCCTACGCTTCTTAAACACGCTCCTGCATCGGCTCTACTCAGGCGAGATTAGGGTTGTAGCGCAAGGAATTCACCCGGCAAGAGCACTCGGTGGCGATATGGATATTCTGCGAAATCTTCCCTTCAGCACGCAGTTCAAGCAGCTGCGGCACCACTCTATCTCGCAGTGACCACGGGTCGATCGTATTGACGTAAATCTTCGTACCACCCTCGAATCCGGCTAGTGTCGAGACGCGCCATTTGAGGAGAACACGCCAGGGCATCGGTACATCCATATCGATAGGTCGGCAGTACCATTCCTCGTTCGTCGGTACATGGACGCCGGTGGCTGCATGCATGGCGTGGAGAAGATCGGACATATCACGAAGCTCGTCGGGCGTATGCTCCCACGGTTGGCAGGCAGAGGAACGACTCCACACCTCAAGAGTTGGGTAGCGATGTCCAAATCCTGCGATTGCCACGGCATTCTTGTTTTCAGCGACGACGAGGTTTTGGTAGCCTGCGTAATCTACGGCTGCTTCGTTGTAGTAGTTTGGGTTGGCACGAACCTTGTGCGCCTCAAGCCGAGCATTGACGGAACGTTCGTCGATAGCCACAAGCTGCTTGTGAAGGTGGTCAAAGGAGGCACCGGCTGGGCGTAGCCAGTTTTGGAAGACTTGGACGTACTTGGCGTAGCGGTTCTGGTCGTAGAGGTCGCGCATGGCGTCTACTGTCAGGCGTGTGTACCACTCGTGTTCTGTGGGAGTGAGAGTACCGGCTGAAGCGAGTTGAGAATCGTCGGTGGCACCGTCGATGAAGTGGCGGCGGGCGAGGATGAGATCATGACAGCCGCCGAAGAAGGGTTGCGCCATCTGGAGGCGGTCAAATTCCTCCATTGTTTCCCACTGTTCGTCACTGGTGTGGGCAGCGAGGGCTTTCGCGCGTGCGACGGCAAGGACATGCGCGCGTCCGGCTGGGTCGGCGAGGTAATTCTCCATCCGCTTTTGTGCAGATACAGGCATTGCGTAGCCGTAGTTTTTCTGCCAGTAGGAATAGGAGACGATCTCGAAGAGATTGCCCACCCTGCGAAATTCCCACGGTTCGGCAAGGTCATCTACACGAGTGCCGTAGGTGATACGGGCATCCTCACCTTCGCGAGTAATGCGTGCCTTTTCGGGAGGAGTCTCAAGAATACGATCCGCACAGAAGGCACAGTGAGCTTCGTGATCGTTGATAGGTTTCGGGTTGAGAGGAGCCTGGCCGATTGGGCGATTGGCTCGATCAGGCACTGTCCACACCTCGGTGTCAGAGAAGGGATTGCGCTGTTTAATCGTGCCGTCGGCCATCCGCGTGAGTTGGGGCGGGATATCAGTGGCCCTCGAATACGGCATTGTCCAACCTTTCTCTCACATGGAGCGCGGTGATCCGCGGGTGCCTGAGCGCCAGCTCATTCTATCTCGCTTCGGGTTTATTCAGCTATGGCGATACTTTCGATGTGTGTAGAGCGATAGGAAGGAAAGAGGAGAGGAACAGCATTCTCGAAAGTGAGGCGTGAGCACCACATAAAAAGTGGGTACCGAGACGTATGTGGCCGAGGTATGGTGAATCCCTAGATCTGGCTATGTTTCAAGCGTGGTGCCTGCCACTTTGATCTCCCACGCAGTGCAAAAGTATGTCACAATGAGGAGTTCCCTCCGGCTTGGAGGTAACCCAGCCTTGTGCTGCCCTCGTCGTGAAGGCTCGCTGTGTCCACTTCCGAAACTTCCGTCTCTACCTCTGCACCCCAGCGTACTGGAGCGCTCGTCGGTGTGCTTGCAGGCATCGTCATTCTTGTCTCGCTCAACTTGCGCCCTGCTATTACCGGTGTGGGCCCTATCTCTGATCTCATTCAAGCGAGCACGGGTTTGTCCACATCAGCGATGGGTATGCTCGCCTCGATCCCCGTATTCTGCATGGGTATCGGTGCTCTCCTCACCCCAGCTTTAATAAAGCGCATCGGTATGGATACAACGGTCACCTGCGCGCTCGTGGGTCTTGGAGTGACGATCGTGGTGCGTTCCTTCATCCCTGGGGTCGGCCTCTGGGTGGGAACAGTGGGAGTAGGTCTCATGATCGGCCTGCTCAATGCGGTACTTCCCCCGATCATTAAGCGCGACTTCCCTCAACGCGCCACCGGCCTCACAGGCCTCTATTCCGCGGCTTTGACTTTGAGTTCAGCCGTTTCGGCAGGTGTTTCCGTGCCGATTGCCGGAGCTTCTTCCTGGCGCATAGCGACGGGGATCTGGGTGTTGCTCGTCGTTATCGGAGTTGTGGCTTGGGCGTGGTCGATGCGTGTACGTTCGAGCCTTGTATGGCAGGGCGCTTATGGCACGTCTGGTAGGCAGGAAAACCGGATTATTCACGACGAGGCTACACTCACGCGCCCGGTGTGGAAAGTGGGTCTTGCCTGGGCTATGACGTCCTTCATGGGATTGCAGAGCTTCCTTTTCTACACCATGGTGCAATGGCTTCCTGACCTAGAGAAATCTACGGGTGTCTTGGCAGAAGTTGCCGGTGTGCACATGATGTTTTTCCAAATGGCAGGCTTAGCAGCCACCCTCATTATCACGGCTGTGCAGGGTGAGCGTGCCGATCAACGTGTTGTCACAGTGGGGACGGCTCTCGCCTGGGGTGTTGGTCTGGCCGGTATGCTTCTAGCTCCTGGTGCTGTGCTTATGTGGGTCATTCTCATGGGCGGTGGTTCGGGTGCTTCCTTCTATACGGCACTCTCCTTCATTTCCACACGGACAAGCACCACGGCTGAGGCTTCTGCTGTCTCAGGGATGTCGCAGTCGGTGGGATACTTCATTGCGGCAGTGGGGCCGACCCTTGCCGGTATGCTTGCTGAATCTGTGAGTTGGAATGCTGTACTTGCGATGGCACTTGTGGTCAATGCTGTACTTCTTGGCCTCGGTCTGATTGCTGGGCGCCCAGTGAAAATGTAGGATGCGGTTTGACCCCTATTTTTTCTTCTGCCGCCTCGCTTTGACCATGCGTGGAGGTATGCGTGTGATCTGATCCTACTTTCCTCGAATTCCTGCTTTTCCTCGAAGCCTTGGCGTGAGGAGACTTCCTGTTATGAGTCTTGCCGTGTAGGGAGGAAGATCTCATAGTAATGAAGTAGAAGATCGAGAACGAACAGAAAATATGCGGTATTTAGCGTACTGCGGAATGGATGTTATAGGACGCATCGACGGTTTCTGATACCGTTGGCTTGTGTACTGGTGGGGACATCCTGGATATACGTCAAGGTAGTTCCAAAATTTATTGACGGCGTGCTCCGCATCCCCTCGTGTGCGTTGCTCGGTTTCTTGACTGCTCGGTTGCTCGGCACGTAGATCTGGTACATATTCGCCCCGCGCACTCGCGCAGAATTTTAGGATGCGTATGCTCTGGAAGCTCATCCGACGTTACAGTCGACCATATCTACCTCTCGTCGTGGCCGCAGTGATCTTGCAGTTTATTACGACGATGGCAACCTTGTACCTGCCCAGCCTCAATGCCAAAATTATCGACAAGGGCATTGCCAGAGGTGATACCTCCTATATTTGGAGGATCGGTGGCCTCATGCTGGGTGTCTCCTTCATCCAGCTCCTCGCCTCGGTCGCCGCAGTGTGGTTCGGAGCGCGAGTCTCGATGGGGGTTGGCCGCGATCTGCGTGCTGCCGTTTACCGCCGTGTGGATTCTTTCTCTGCTCAGGATGTTGGCAAGTTTGGTGCCCCCACGCTCATTACTCGTGCTACCAACGATGTCCAACAAGTGCAGTTGGTTGTGCTCATGGGTCTCAACTACATGGTGATGGTACCGATCATGTCGGTGGGTGGTGTCATCATGGCAGTTCAGGAGGATGCGGGGCTTTCCTGGCTCGTGTGGGTGAGCGTTCCACTTCTTCTTGTTGTTGTCGGGATCCTCGTCTTTCTTTTGCTCCCTCTCTTTAAGAAGATGCAGGGTAACATCGACTCAATTAACTCCATCATGCGTGAACAGATTATGGGAATCCGTGTTGTGCGCGCCTTTGTGAGGGAAGAATACGAGGCCACTCGCTTCCGTGAGGCCAACGCGGTTCTCACTGACACTTCTGTAAGAATCGGGCGTCTCTTCATCCTCATGGGGCCGATCATCACCCTTATCCTTCATATCGCTACCGCTGCCGTACTTTGGTTTGGTGGCAAGCGTGTGGATCTGGGTCTTGTTGATGTTGGCTCTCTTACGGCCTTTATGCAGTACCTCTTGCAGATTTTGGTGGCTGTTATGATGGGCACCTTCATGTTCATGATCTTTCCACGTGCCATCGTGTGCGCTGGGAGAATTGGTGAGGTACTCAAATGCGAACCTTCGATCCGTGAACCCCAGGAGCCAATTGTTTTGGAGAACCCGCGCGGTGAGGTGGAGTTTGCAAACGTTTCCTTTGCTTACCCTGGCGCGCATGAGGGTGTTCTCGAAGAAGTTACTTTCACTGCCCCCGCCGGAAAGACAACCGCAATCATCGGTTCCACGGGTTCAGGAAAGTCCACACTCTTAGGTCTTATTCCCCGCCTCTACGACGCCACTTCAGGGAAGGTTCTCATTGACGGCGTTCCTGTGGAGAATCTTGCTCGCGAGAGCTTGACCACCATTATCGGTTACGTTCCTCAGAAGCCGTATCTTTTTTCCGGGACGATTACCTCCAACCTTCGTTTTGGCAACTCCGAGGCGAGTGAGGAAGACATGTGGGAGGCTCTCAGAGTGGCTCAGGCCGAGGATTTCGTGCGTGAGCGCGGGGCAGGTGAGGCCACGGGTCTTGATTCTTCTGTTTCTCAAGGTGGAACGAACGTTTCTGGCGGTCAGCGCCAACGCCTGTGCATTGCACGCGCTCTCGTGCGCCGCCCGCGGATCTACCTGTTCGATGATTCCTTCTCTGCCTTGGACGTGACCACTGACGCGCGCCTGCGTGCAGCACTTCCTCAATACACGGAGGGAGCCACAGTGATTGTTGTTGCCCAGCGAGTTTCCACAATCACGGGTGCCGATCAGATCCTTGTACTCGACGAAGGGAAGATCGTGGCGCGAGGTACACACAGTGAACTCTTGGAGAGTTCGCCCACATATAAGGAAATTGTGTCCTCCCAGATGAGTGCCGAGGAGGTGGCATAAGAATGTCTCGAAGCTCAAAAAAGCAGCGCAAAGCTGAAGAAGAGAAGGCGAAAGTCCTAATTTCTGAGGAAGAGATCGCTGAACTCCAGGATGCTGTGGGCAGTGATGAGTGGGGAAATTCATCTGCGCCTCGTAAGGCGAAGAATTTTTGGCCTTCAGCTCTGCGCCTCTTTGCCATGTTCGGCTCCGAACGCGTGGTGATAACTTTCATTCTCGCCCTCATCCTCGGCGGTGTGGTGCTCACTGTGTGGGCACCACACATCCTTGGCAATGCGATGAACGTTATCTTTGCTGGCTTGATTGCACGCAATATGCCGGCGGGGGTCACGCGAGAGCAGGTGATTGAAGGGCTTAAAGCCAGCGGTGAAAATCGTTTTGCGGATATGCTCTCTGGTATGGATTTCACCCCTGGTTCAGGAGTGGACTTCACTGAACTGGGACGAATTATCCTTATTGTTCTGGCGATGTACGCGGTTTCTCAGCTTTTTATGTGGCTGCAAGGTCGCCTTCTTAACGATGTCGTCATGCGTATCGTTTACCGTTTGCGCGAGGACATCACCGCCAAGGTGAACCGCCTCCCACTTTCCTACTTTGATCGCAACCAGCGGGGAGACCTCCTTTCCCGCACGACGAATGACGTCGATAACGTTCAACAAGCACTCCAGCAGGCCTTCGCTAGCGTTATCCGCGATATCCTCACAATCATCGGTATTACCGCTATGATGTTCTACCTCTCGTGGCAGCTCGCACTCATTGCACTTGTCGCACTGCCCATCTCGGGGATTGTTGTGGCGGGAATCGGTTCGAAATCTCAGAAGCTCTTCGCTGCCCAGTGGCGCAACACTGGGCGAGTGAATGCGCACGTGGAGGAATCATTCACTGGGCATGAGGTTATTACCGTCTTTGGGCAACAAAAGGTGATGGGGGAACACTTCGACGAGCGTAATGAGGAACTCTTCGATTCTGCCTTTAATGCTCAGTACTACTCCGGCATGATTATGCCGATTATGCAGTGGGTGAGCTATCTCGGTTACGTCGGTATTGCCGTTGTTGGTGCCTTGCGTGTGGCCTCAGGAAATATGACCTTGGGTGGGGTGACAGCTTTCATCCAATACTCGCGCGAATTCAACCAGCCTCTGGGTGGAATCGCCTCAATGGCAAATATGCTCATTTCAGGTGTGGCTTCGGCTGAACGCATCTTCGAGCTTCTTGATGCTGAGGAACAGATGCCCGATCCTGAGGATCTACGTGAACTTCCTACGCCAATGCGCGGGGAGATTGCTTTCACTGATGTGGATTTCTCCTATTCTCCGCACAAGCCGCTCATCACCACTCTTTCCTTTAGTGCTCAACCTGGCCACACGATTGCGATTGTTGGCCCTACAGGTGCCGGAAAGACGACTCTGGTCAATCTCGTTATGCGCTTCTATGAGATTAACTCTGGATGTATCACTCTTGATGGTGTGGATACCTCGAAGATTAAGCGTGGGGACTTGCGTGAGAACATTGGGATGGTGCTCCAGGATGCCGTGCTTTTCAAGGGCACGATTATGGAGAACATCCGTTACGGGCGTCTCGATGCCACAGATGAGGAGGTCATTACTGCGGCAAAAGCCACATATGTGGATCGCTTTGTCCGTTCCCTTCCCGAGGGATACCAGACAGTTGTAGAAGAAGATGCCGCCAATATTTCGGCAGGAGAACGCCAACTTATTACGATTGCACGAGCTTTCGTCTCCAATCCCGCGCTCCTTATTCTCGACGAGGCAACCTCGTCAGTGGATACTCGTACCGAATTGCTCATTCAGAAGGGTATGGCGGCGCTTCGCAAGAATCGCACGTCCTTCGTTATTGCTCATCGCCTCTCTACTATTCGTGATGCTGATGTCATCCTCGTTATGGAAGGCGGTCGCATTGTGGAGCAAGGTGACCATCGCGAACTCATGGCAGCCGAAGGGGCTTACCACAGGCTTTACATGTCGCAGTTCGCCGGTGCGATACAAGACTGAGAGCCTGTGGTAGATCCTGTAGGTGAGGGAGTCGATCCTCGGCTTTGAGTAGTAGTGAGTAAGTGAATAGTAGTAAGCAATAACTTTGGTTCATGGAAAGTGTAGGGGTGGCACAACGGTATATCTCGTTGTGTCACTCCTACATTCACCCCTGGGATATAGCTGCACGGTGATGCCTGATGAGGAATAGTGCGCTATCGAATGAATGTAGGATTAGGGTTCCTTTACTCGAAGAATGATCTACTAGGATAGAGTGCGGAAATCACGCCGGGGTGTTGAACCCGGCACGTCATCAAGCCGGATCGAGAGGAACCGACGTGAACGTAGGGTGCGGAATCGACATCGGGGGTTCGGGTGTTAAGGGCGCACTCGTCGATGTCCTCACCGGTGATCTTCTTACTCCCATCGTCAGTGTGGAAACCCCGCATCCGGCTACACCGGATGCCGTGATCGCCGCCTGTGCTGAGATTCTCACTGAACTTAATGTCCCCGAACATACCCCTGTGGGGATTTGCTTTCCTGCTCCTATCAAACGCGGTGTTATTCCTTTTATGGCAAACCTCGATCAGGCTTGGGTGGGGCTTAACCTCAATGAGGTTATGAGTGAGCATGTGCGTCAGCCTGTATTTTCTCTCAATGATGCCGATGCGGCAGCAATCGGTGAAGCTATCTTCGGCGCAGCTGCGGGAGTGAAAGGTCTTGTGATTGTCACTACTCTCGGCACCGGAATTGGTTCGGGAATGATCTACGATGGAAAGCTCGTCCCCAACACCGAATTGGGGCACCTTGAACTAGAGGGAGTTGATGCGGAGAGCCGAGCTTCAGCACGTGTAAAGACTCAAGAGAACCTTACCTGGGAAGAATTCTCTGCACGTTTGCAGCGCTACTACTCCCATATCGACATGCTCTTCTCACCAGATCTTCTTGTGGTGGGCGGTGGCGTGAGTGAAAACCATATGAAGTTCCTTCCGCCACTCAAACTTCGCACCAGAATTGTTCCGGCGCTCTTGCAGAACAAGGCAGGTTTCGTGGGTGGGGCTTACTATGCTGCTACTCATCACAGTGCCTGAACAGAGCGAAGGCACTCCGCAGAGTGAAAGTACTCCGCACGGGTAGTTTCGCCTCTATTCCAGTGGCCTCACGCACGGCTCCACTTCTAACTGAGATCCACCACGACGCGTCCGATAATCTGGTTCTCAACGATAGCGTGGAGTTCACGATCCATGTCCTCCCAGCTCACTGTGCGAGTGAGGCGGCCAAGGATATCGTCGGGTAGGGAAGAGCGAACGATTTCCCACGACTGCGTGCGAACGTCGTCGCTGGGGAAGGACACCGTGACCCCCAAGAGGTTGACGCCGCGAAGGATAAAGGGCATTACCGTGGTCGAAACGGCATTGCCGCCGGCGTTGCCGAAAGCTGCAACACTCGCGCCAGGTAGGGCAGTGCGTAGAAGCCATGCGAGGGTATCGCCACCAACTGTGTCGATGGCTGCGGCCCAGTGCGCGTGATCCAGCGGGCGGGGCGTACCAGATAAGTCTGGGCGTTCGATAACGTCATCGGCTCCAAGCTCGCGAAGAAGGGCTTCTGCTTTCGGTGTACCGGTAATCGCCGTGACGCTGTAGCCGCGAGAAGCAAGCATAGCCACTGCAAGAGTTCCTGCCCCGCCACTCGCGCCTGTTACGGCCACGGGGCCGGCATGTGGGGTGAGGCCTA
Organism: Actinomycetaceae bacterium zg-1166; assembly: GCA_015679245.1. GTDB lineage: Bacteria > Actinomycetota > Actinomycetes > Actinomycetales > Actinomycetaceae > Changpingibacter. Next base: position 107,630 of record CP064953.1, read on the forward strand.
CGGCTTCGAGTTTGCGGATTGCCATTGCGGAGGTGAGGCCAGCCGTCCCTACAGCCATCGATCCCCACAGGCTCACACCCTGGGGAAGTGGCGTCACCCAGCTGGCGGGAACGCGCACGTATTCGCAGTAGCCGCCGGGATGTTTCTCTGAGAGACTGGCACCGATTACAGTGACGGGGCTTCCTTCGCTAAGGCCGCTTGACCCAGGATCGACGATCACTCCCGAAGCGTTACAGCCACCGATAAGGGGGAGTGTACGAGCAATGGGGGCGCGTCCGGTGGCAGCGAGTCCATCTTTGAAATTGATGGAGGAATGTGTGACGCGAATAAGAACGTCGCCTTCACCGAGGTCTTTCGCAGTGGTGGTTCCGAGGGATCCACGCACACCCTCGGGAGTCTCGCGGAGCACGTACGCGCGCATATGGGTGGGAAGTGACATGACGCTCCTTTGCCTCGTGCGGGGAAAATCCTACCTCTACGATACTCTGCCATTTCCTACCTGAGGGAAGAGTGTAGAGGGCGTGGTAGGGAAGAGAGGATTCTCCGAGGGTAAACGCCACCACTATGAATCTAACGGAATATGAGTACCAGGATGCGAGCACCCTAGGATCAGGATGTGAGCACCTTAGAACCAGAATGTGAGCACTCCGGAACCGGGACATAGGTGCCCTAGCGCGTGAAGCTCCTCAAAGCATGAGTGCCACAGAGCCTCGGCACCCTGGAATGGGAAAGCTCCTCAAAATACAGCAGTGGCTCTAACTCTCCGGTCGTGCCGGGGCGTCAGAGCCACTGCCCTCTTATGTGGCATCGCGTGCTGCTCTCACTCGTTCAGGTGGAGGATCTCACCCAGGCTTACAGCACGGTAGCCACATTATTCGTTCGTGTTTTCCTCATCGTCAGCTGGAGCTTCGTCAGTGGCGGCTCCATCCTTGACATCCTCCCAGTAGGCTTCAGCCCAGGGATCCTCGGTGGGCTGGCTGCGTGTCCACAGATAGTAAGCTGCAGCGCAGAGGCCACCAAAGAGGGCAAAGGAACCCAGAATTTTGCGGCAGCGTTTCTTCTTTGGCTTAACCTTGAGTGCCTTGGTGGCTGCTTTCTCTACATCTTTGACGCGAGTGGCTAGGTCACCCTCACTTTCGCGTGCAGCGGTTACGGCAGCTTCAGCTACGCGCTTGGCGCGAGGTACGTAATCAGTCACAACTTTCTCCTTTGCTTCGAGAGCCTTTTCTCTAGCCTCTGAGGCTTTGTCGATGGCGGTTTCCTTTGCTTCTTCCAATGCAGGGCGGAGCTTCTCTGCTGCTTCCTGAGCCTTGGGAGTAGCCCATTCAATTCCTTGATGAGCAAGTTCCTGAGCCTGGCCTGCTAAAGCTACGGCCTTCTCCTTTGCTTCGCTGAGCGTGGGACGAAGTTTTTCTGCTGCTTCCTGCGCCCTGGGGGCTGCCCATTCGATTCCCTGCTTGGCCAGCTCTTGAGCTTGGACAGCGAGCTGACTGGCGAGTTGAGAGGCCTGGCTTGCGGCGCGATATGCCTCGTCACTCGCCTGATCTGTGAGTTTCTTTCGATCAAACATGGTGACCTCCTTGGCGGTCCTCGATACTGGCTACGCTGCGCGCGTGGCGTCGAGATCAGACCCCGCTCATGCAGGGCACCCTTCTATTGTCTCTGAGAGAGGGCACTATGTCAGCTGGATCGACGAAGTTCGCTCACCGCCAAATCGTCCGTAATCATTCGCACGATCTGAAGTTGAAGATTGATGAGTGCGAGAGTTGAGAGCTTGGCGCGGATTGAGGCGAATCTAGAGTTGGTGAGGTTTTTACGAGGAGAAGGTGAGTCAATGAGAGAGGTCAATTGTGAACTCGTCTAACTCGTCTCAGGCAGACGAGCACCCTTGCGCTGTGCCATGATGGAACTTATGGAAGCAACACTTCATACGAATCTTGGCGACATCGTCGTTGAACTGTATCCCAACCATGCACCAAAGACGGTGGCAAACTTTGTTGAGCTGGCTACCGGTAAGCGCGAATGGACCCACCCTGCCACTGGCGAAAAGAGTACAGATCCGCTTTACGATGGTGTCATTTTCCATCGTGTTATCTCAGGTTTCATGATCCAAGGCGGTGACCCGTTGGGCACCGGCACAGGTGGTCCTGGTTATCAGTTCGACGACGAAATTCATCCCGAACTCAACTTTAATGAACCTTACGTACTCGCCATGGCTAATGCAGGTAAGCGTTTTGGTCACGGTACCAACGGTTCGCAGTTCTTCATTACTGTGGCACCAACTCCCTGGCTCATGGGAAACCACACGATTTTTGGCAAGGTGACTGACGCAGCTTCACAAGCTGTTGTCGATAAGATCGCGCTCGTCCCCACTGGTGCTGCTGATCGTCCTGTGGAAGATGTTGTCATTACCTCAGTGACTGTCACGGAGTGAGAGATTAGTGAGAGATTGATGAACACCGGCACCTCCGATTCCTCCGAGCATTCCCGTGAGTCATGGGAGGATTCGCCCTCTGTGTTTTCCTCAGGGTATCTGGGTAACGGTGAATGGTCGGAGAATCGTGTGGATCGGCAAGGATATGCTTCCCACAGATCCACTGGTGCACGGTTAGGTTCGTCAGAAACTGCTCCGGGGAAAGCCTTACCCGCTGAGGCTTCGCCAAGGAAGTCCCAAAAATTCGCGCAATGGTTCGGCCTGCGCCCAGGGTCTCAGCCGATTGTGACGCTGAGCCTTATCGCAGTTTGTTTCCTCGTTTATATTGCCGGGCAGTTTATCCAGCAGGTGCGTCTCAATCTTGTGTTTGCGCCCATCCTTGGGGATCTTCAGCCCTACCGTTTTCTTGCCTCAGCTTTTGTTCACGCGGGAATCTGGCATCTGGTTCTCAATATGTACGCCCTCTATCTTGCGGGTTCGGCACTGGAGCCAGCGATTGGACGTACGCGTTTTGCGGGGATCTATCTCCTGAGTGCTGTGGCTGGGAATACTGCTGTGGCACTTATCTCCGATCCTTATTCACAGTCCTGGGTTACGGCCACTGTGGGGGCTTCAGGTGCAGTATTTGGTGTGTTTGGTGCACTCTTTGTGCTCATGCGGCAGTTTGATGCGAATGCGCGCAGCCTCTTTATCGTTATCGTTGCGAACCTTGTACTCGGTTTTCTCCCAGGAATGAATATTTCCTGGGAGTCACATGTGGGTGGGCTTCTTGCGGGGGGCGTGCTCATGGCGGTGCTTCTTATTGGCCGCGCCCAGACTCCCATTCGCCTTCGTCCCTGGCGTGACGTACTCACCTTCCTCCTCGCATTGGTGAGCCTTGTAGGCTTTATCTTCCTTGCCTATAGGTAGAATTTTTCTTCCTGACGATCCCCACGCTTCCACGTGATGCTGTTCCTGGTGTGGACTTTTTTCGAGTGGAACTTTATTTACTTCTTTGAGATGAAGTGACTCACAGTTTCTTACATATCTAACGTGCTAGTGACCTAGTGACCTAGTGACAGATTTTTCGCCTGTCGATATATGTCGAGAATTATTCAAAATGTATAACATTTTCTAGGCCTTATTTTCCGTAAATTCACTTTCGTTGAAATTCTTAGTGTAGATCCTAGTGCAGAGCTTTTGTAGGATTTCTCACTTGGTTTTGCGGGGGGGGGGAGAGAGAAACATAATGTTTCTCCCCGTTTCTTCCAGTATCCTAAGTGGGACGAATATGTACTTTGGGTACTCTGTTTTTTCAGAGGAGAGGAAAGATGAGGAACACGAAACACTCCTCGCGCTTCAAGACACTGGTTGTAACCTCTATTGTTCTCCCGCTGACCCTGGCGGGGGGGGGTTATGCAACTATTGCGCTGGCTGGGGAAGGTAGCTCCTCAGCAGTAACTCCGGATGATCCGCAGCACTATGAGCGTTACGCTGATCAGAACAATGCCACGGTTCGTGATTCTATTAATTGGCTCGACTTTGGGAAGTTTAAGGATCTCAACACGGATCAAACCCTCAGGGTTGGGAGCTACCTGGAACAGGAGATCACCCCAGGCTACAAGGTGAAGGTGGAAGTGGTTGGTCTTCAACCCTTCCGCGCCACAGACACCTACAAAGAACGTATCGATGAATATGGGCTCGCCGATCAGCTCCCGGCATCTGCGTCCTATGATGACACCGCGGTGAACACGGCGAATGCCGAAGCGATCAGTCCCGTGGGAATCATTGCCTCGCCGATGCCCGCCCGGGATTCCAATCTCGTCTCCCTCGGTTTCAACCCACCAGGTAAGGTTTCCCTCGCGGTGAACTACAACGGTCCTGGTGGGCGTCGTCGCGCAAACTGGGGTGTTCAGTTGAAGCTCACCGGTATGTACGGTGATCGAACTTTCCCGGTGGATGCCGTAGTCGCTGATTCGGAAGAAGCGAACTTAGAGTACATCCTTGCGAGCACTGATGGTTCCCCTTTTGAGCTTCTTACCGAAATTTCCTCGAAGTCAGGAGCGAATCGGACGACCTCAAGTTACGAAGTTCTCTCGTGGGAAGACTACAAGAAGGCTCCGAGAGCTATTAGTACCCTCAGGGGGGATTCGGTCGGCGATGCCGAGTCGATGCTCTTTTCCAACTTCACCACTGATCCTGAGGTAGCTTCGCGGGCAATCCGCAAAAAGCCTGGTGTGGACATCAACGGACGCGAAGGCTGGTACATCGACGGTATCGGCACCAAGCTGTATGGTCCCACTCAGGATACGAAGAAAGAACACCGCTCCTCACCCCTCGTCGTGACCCGTGATGCTTCCAACCTGGGTGTCTATGTGCGCACCCACTGGAACCAGGCTGCCATGATCGGTATCCTCGCTGCGGATTACGGTGATGCTCCTGAGTCCTACGGGGAGGCGCGTCATCTGATCAACAACAATCCGACGCAACCCCAGATTGGCCGGGTCAAGGCCGACGTAGATCTTGAACGTGAATCTCGTGGTGTCACGTCCGTGGATTGGAAGACGGACGATCTCGATAGCCTCGCCTATACGAATGGTGAAGGAAACATTGGTGAACCCACAGCTGATGAAGGCGTTGGCCAACTCGTCCCCGATGGTGGTGCTCCGCTCCAATACGATCCAGTGACGCAGAGCATGAAGGTGCTGCTTTCCCCAGCTGAGGGAAACACAGCGAAGGCGCGCGCGTGGATTGACTTCAACGAGAACGGACAGTTCGACGAAGCTGAAGCATCGAACATCGTGAGCGTGAATTCTGCCGGCCTGGCAACAATCACCTTCCCGAATGCTCCGGCTCCGAGTTTTACTCCTCAGCACCTGGGTGCCCGTGTGCGCATTGCGGCTGACGAGGTCGGCGTCATCAAACCCACTGGTACCGCATTCTCCGGTGAGGTTGAAGATTTCCGCATCCCGGTTCCCGGATCCATCCCTCAGAAGTCACAAGGGTCCAGGGGAATACCCCAGAGCGCAACGGTTCCTTTCTATGGGTATGACGAGGACGGACGAAAGACTGCATTCACGCCCTCGCAGGAACATCAGGCCACTTTTGCCACAGTGACCACGGCAGACGATGGAACTGTTACGGTGTCTGATCTTTCTGATACAACGATCGACGCCATGAAGAACGGCAAGAAAGTTGGTACCTACACTCTTGATCCTTTGTCAGGGAAGGTGACCTTCACTCCCAACGCAGACTTTATCGGTACTCCTGATCCGGTGACTGTGGTGCTTCGTGACGCTAACGACATTCCTGCCGTTGGAAGCTACACGCCTACTGTGACGACTGCGGCTCCTGCTGAGAGTTCTGGTAAGCAGGGTCAGGCGCAGTCGGGTCAGCCGACGTTTACAGCCGCTGATCCGGATGTTCCGATTGACGAGAATGTGCCGGCAACCTTTGAGGATGGCACAACCACGAAGACAGTAGAAGGTGTCGGTACCTTTACGGTGGCCGCTGACGGCACGGTGACCTTTACGCCGGTGAAGTCCTTTATTGGGAAAGCTCCGTCGGTTGTGATCAAGCGTGTGGATACGAACGGCACTGGGTATTTCGGGCTGTACACGGCTACGGTTGAAGCGGTTGTCCCCACCTCCACTTCGGTGACCACCACGGGTGTGCAGGGGAAGGCGCAGTCGGGTACGCCGACGTTCACTCCTGGTGATCCGAGTGTGCCGATTAACGAGGCCGTGGCGGCAACTTTTGACGACGGCACCACCGAGAAGACAGTGGACGGTGTTGGTACCTACACGGTTGCTGCCGATGGGACGGTGACCTTTACTCCGCTGAAGTCTTTCACCGGTACCGCAACTGGTGTCACTGTCAAGCGCGTGGATCAGAATGGCACTGCCGTCACTGCCACGTACACGCCGACGGTGACGGCTGTGACGCCGAGGGGTGAAGCTGTATCTACCACGGGTGTGCAGGGGAAGGCACAGTCGGGTACACCGACGTTCACTCCCGGCGATCCGAGTGTGCCGATTGACGAGGCCGTGGCACCTACCTTTGACGACGGCACAACCACGAAGACAGTTCCTGGTGAAGGGACCTACACGGTTGCTGCCGATGGGACGGTGACCTTTACTCCGCTGAAGTCTTTCACCGGTACCGCAACTGGGGTCACTGTTAAACGTGTTGATACGAACGGCACTGCTGTGACCGCGGCGTACACGCCGACCGTGACAGCTGTGACGCCGAGGGGTGAAGCTGCATCTACCACGGGTGTGCAGGGGAAGGCGCAGTCAGGTACGCCGACATTTACCCCCGGAGTGGATTCTGTTCCGATTGATCAGAGCGTTCCTGCGAAGTTTGTTGTTGACGGGCATGTTGTTGATGATTCGTCAATTGATGCCAAGGATGCTCAGGGGAAGACTGTCGGTACCTATGCGATTGATGGTGCTAGCGGTGTTGTGACCTTTACGCCTCACAAGAGTTTTGTTGGGACGCCTGTTCCGGTGACGGTTCAACGCGTAGATGTCAATGGAACGTTGGCACGGGCTCTCTACACGCCGACCGTCACGGCTGTGACTCCTACGGCTTCTCCTGCTGAGAGTTCTGGTAAGCAGGGTCAGGCGCAGTCGGGTACCCCGACGTTTACGCCCGGCGCGGATTCTGCTCCAATGGATGACACTGTGCCGGCGACCTTTGAGGATGGCACAACCACGAAGACAGTAGAAGGTGTCGGTACCTTTACGGTTGCGGCTGATGGCACCGTGACGTTCACTCCGGTGAAGTCCTTTAAGGGGAAAGCTCCGTCGGTTGCAGTCAAGCGTGTGGATACGAACGGCACTGGGGTCCTTGGGCTTTACACAGCGACCGTTGAAGCGGTTGTCCCCACCTCCACCTCGGTGACCACCACGGGTGTGCAAGGGAAAGCGCAGTCAGGTCAGCCGACGTTCACTCCTGGTGATCCGAGTGTGCCGATTGACGAGGCTGTGGCACCTACCTTTGAGGATGGAAAGACCACGAAGAAAGTTCCTGATGAGGGAACATACACGGTTGCTGCTGATGGCACGGTGACGTTCACGCCGGTGAAGTCTTTCACCGGTACTGCGACCGGTGTGACTGTCAAGCGTGTTGATAAGAACGGCACTGCTGTCACTGCCACGTACACACCGACTGTGACGGCTGTGACCCCGAGGGGTGAGGCCGTGTCGACGTCAGGTCTTCAGGGGAAGACACAGTCGGGTACGCCGATATTTACGCCTGGTGATCCGAGCGTTCCGATTGACGAGAATGTGCCTGCGAAGTTTGTTGTTGACGGGCATGTTGTTGATGATTCGTCCATTGATGCCAAGGATGCTCAAGGGAAGACTGTTGGGACCTATACGATTGATGGTGCTAGCGGTGTCGTGACCTTTACGCCTCACAAGGGTTTTGTGGGGACGCCAGTTCCGGTGACGGTTCAACGGGTGGATGTCAATGGAACATCGGCGCAGGCTCTCTACACGCCCACTGTCACAGCTGTGACCCCGAGGGGTGAAGCTGTATCTACCACGGGTATCCAGGGGAAGGCACAGTCAGGTCAGCCGACGTTCACTCCCGGTGATCCGAGTGTTCCGATCAACGAGGCCGTACCCGCCACCTTTGACGACGGCACAACCACGAAGAAAGTTCCTGATGAGGGAACATACACGGTTGCTGCCGATGGCACAGTGACGTTCACGCCGGTGAAGTCTTTCACCGGTACTGCAACCGGTGTGACTGTCAAGCGTGTTGATAAGAACGGCACTGCTGTCACCGCGACGTACACACCGACTGTGACGGCTGTGATCCCTGAGGGTTCTCCTGCTGAGAGTTCTGGTAAGCAAGGTCAGGAACAGTCAGGTAAACCGACGTTCACTCCCGGCGATCCGGATGTTCCGATGGATGACACTGTGCCAGCGACCTTCGAGGATGGCACCACCAAGAAGACAGTGGACGGTGTTGGTACCTACACGGTTGCTGCCGATGGCACAGTGACGTTCACGCCGGTGAAGTCTTTCACCGGTACCGCGACCGGGGTCACTGTTAAGCGCGTGGATCAGAACGGCACTGCCGTGACCGGCACGTACACACCCACCGTCCAACCGGTGACCCCCACGGCAGAGGATCAGACGAGCGTTGGGAAGCAGGGGCTTACCCAAAGTGGGACTCCGCGCTTTACTCCGGGCGATCCGAGTGTGCCGATGGATGACACGGTCCCAGCAACCTTCGAGGATGGCTCGACCACGAAGAAAGTTCCTGGTGAGGGAACGTACACGGTGGCTGCCGACGGCACGGTGACCTTTACTCCGGAGCCAAACTTCGTCGGTGGGGCAAAGACAGGTGTCACCGTCAAACGCGTGGATCAGAATGGCACTGCCGTCACCGCGACGTATAAGCCTACGGTGGAGCCGGTGACGCCGAGGGGTGAAGCTGTATCTACCACGGGTGTCCAGGGTCAGGCGCAGTCGGGCAAGCCGACCTTTACTCCCGGTGATCCGAGTGTTCCGATTGACGAGGCCGTACCCGCGACCTTTGACGACGGTACAACCACGAAGACAGTGGACGGTGTTGGTACCTTTACAGTGGCTACTGACGGAACAGTGACCTTCACGCCGGTGAAGTCTTTCACCGGTACCGCAACTGGTGTGACTGTTAAACGTGTTGATAAGAACGGCACTGCGGTGACCGCCACGTACACACCCACCGTGACAGCTGTGACGCCGAAGGGTGAAGCCGCGTCGACGTCAGGTGAACAAGGCCAGGAACAGTCAGGTCAGCCAACGTTCACTCCCGGTGATCCGAGTGTTCCGATGGATGACACGGTTCCAGCAACCTTTGAGGATGGCTCGACCACGAAGATAGTTCCTGGTGAGGGAACCTACACGGTTACTGCCGATGGCACGGTGACCTTTACTCCAGAGAAGTCCTTCACAGGCACGGCAACTGGCGTCACCATTAAGCGCGTGGATCAGAATGGCACCGCTGTGACCGCCACGTACACGCCTACCGTGACGGCTGTGACCCCCGCGGCTACTCCTGTTGAGACCTCCGGTAAGCAGGGTCAGAAGCAGTCGGGTCAGCCAACCTTTACGCCCGGCGCTGATTCTGCCCCGATTGACGAGGCCGTACCCGCGACCTTCGACGATGGTACAACCACGAAGACAGTGGACGGTGTCGGTACCTTTACGGTGGCTCCCGATGGCACGGTGACCTTTACGCCGGTAAAGGCCTTTAGAGGGAAAGCTCCGTCGGTTGCGGTCAAGAGGGTAGACACCAATGGCACTGAGGTTCTTGGGCTGTACACAGCCACCGTTGAACCAGTGATTCCTGCAGCTACTCCTGTTGAGACCTCCGGTAAGCAGGGTCAGAAGCAGTCGGGTCAGCCGACCTTTACCCCCGGTGCGGATTCTGCCCCGATTGACGAGGCCGTACCCGCGACCTTCGACGATGGCACCACCGAGAAGATGCTCAAAGGTGTTGGTATTTTCACGGTGGCTCCCGATGGCACGGTGACCTTCACGCCGGAGAAGTCCTTTAGTGGAAAAGCTCCGTCGGTTGCGGTCAAGAGGGTAGATACCAATGGCACTGAGGTTCTTGGGCTGTACACAGCCACCGTTGAAGCGGTGATTCCTGCGACTTCTCCTGCAGAATCCTCCGGTCAACAGGGGCAGGCGCAGTCGGGCAAGCCGACCTTTACCCCCGGTGATCCGGATGTTCTGATTGACGAGACCGTACCGGCAACCTTTGACGACGGCTCAACCACGAAGAAGGTTCCTGGCGAGGGAACCTACACGGTATCGCCTGATGGCACGGTGACATTCACACCGGAACCGAACTTCGTGGGCCAAGCCTCCGGTGTCCTCGTCAAACGCGTGGATGTCAATGGCACCGCTGTGATTGCGGCGTACAAACCGTATGTTGATGCCTCAACTCCATCTGCGGGTCAGAAGGGACATGGCCGTGTTGACCGGGGTACTCACTCCACATCCACCAAGAAAGGCCTACTTGCTTCCACGGGTGCGTCCGCTCCGGTAGCTCTCGCCCTCGCTCTGCTTTTTATGGGCGGGCTGGTGAGATTCCTTGCACGTGGACGCCGCCGCGAGAGTTAATCACTCATAGAGGTGTTAGGGAAGTGGGTGCGGAGCTTAGCTCCGCACCCACTTCCCTAGGTTGAGGTACTTATCCAACAAGCAGTGCAATCTGCGTCTATAACTGTGGTGAATCATCAGGACACAAGAATGAATCATGAGGACAGAACGAGCCGTTTACATGCACCGCGGAGCTTTACAGGGCAAAAATAAGGGAAATCGACGAAGAGTAAGTCGCAAGCCGAGCGCTAGAGATTCGGCTCTCTCTCAATACTCGTAAGTGGAGGGGAAGTTTCGTCGTCAACCGTCTTTGCACCCGACTCACTTTGAGCTTCATCCTGTGCGCGATCTGGCACAATTCCCGGTGCTGGCGCAAGACGACCTACGTAATCCACCGTATCGGTACCGGATTGTCGTGGTTTTTCTTCGTCAGATAGCTCTCCTGCTATCTCTGACACGTCGAATTGGTGAACTCGTCCTTCCGAACTAGACAGAGCGATCATTTCAGGTGCACCGAGATCATCGGTAGAGAAATGGGTGAAGAAAGAAACCTGCTCCTGGGAAGGGAAGCCAGCCAGTTCGGTTCCAGACTCCTCAACAAAATCGGATTCAGCACCTACAGCTTGTGCAGGAACGAAGTCAGCGGCATCGAAAGTACTTTCGAAGTTCCCCGTAGGCGAGAGCGCGCTTGGTGAAGATACAGAATTTTCAGCTGCACTTACTGGAGATCCTGGCGGAGGTGGAGGGAGAGGAGAATAGCTCTGCTGAGGAGGAATCGATGTAGCCGCATGTGTGCTGCGTTCATGTGTACTAGTACGGGCTTCTTTTGCTGCACAGGCTGCCATATGACGTTCATGAATACGCCGACGTAGCTCCTCAGCCACTTCTTCACGGTGCTTCTTCTTGCGTTCTTCCGCCGTAATAGCCTCGCGTTTGGGTACTCCAGGATCAACGAGGTTATGGCAGGATTCCATCCCCGAAACAAGATCTGATTTGCGTATTGCCGGGGTGACAGGAAGGTCGATCTGACTAATACGTACCGCCTCACGCTCCTCCTCAATACGCTCCGCTTCATTGGCCTGTGCGGAGGCGGCGAGAAAGGAAGCTGTGATAGAGCGGCTGCGAGGTGTGGAGGAATCTGGAGTTTCGGAAGTACTCTGAGCACTGCGCACGGCTGGGAAGATCTGAGTATCACTAAGCGCAGGGAAAGTGCCTGTGGAGGGCTCCTCTATGCGAGCAGTCAAGGGGATTTTCTCGGATTCTGTGGGGGAAATATGTGCGGGCACATCAGAGAGAGAAGGCACATGTGTGGCTAATTCTTCCGAAGTGGGCGGAAGAATCTCGTCATCACGTGTGCCCGTGGGGAAAGGCTGAGTGGCAGGGTGCACTTTGGATTCCTGAACCTGCGTAAGCGCGTGAGGCCTTCCTATTTCTGAGGGTGTGGGAGACGAATGTTCGGAGTTGAGCACTGCGCACGGTTGGGAATGAGAAAGTTCACGTTCCTCTACCCGGGGTGACGTGGTGGATTCGTGAGGAGAAGAAGCCTCTGTAACGGTAGCTTCCTCTTGGGCAATGAGACGAGTAAGGCGTTCCTGTTCCGCTTCGAGATTCTCACGAGCACGCCCATCCCATTGGCGTGCCAGAGGCGTGAGGAAGAGCTGGCGTCTAGCAAGAAGGCGAGTCACGATGTCTCGTCGTGCATGGAGAAAAGCCAAACGGGGAATGTGGGCATACTCCTGACTCACGAGTTCGAGGTAGCGTTTATAGCGCTGAGGGTCTACAGCTAAAGTCCCTAGATGCGCATCACGCAGGGCGAGTTCATCCACATCGAAACCCTGAAACTGCCCTGTTTCCGTAACGGATTTCGTTTCAGAAGGTTTCATACCGCGGATGAGTTCGCTCACACGGTACGCCTTTGTGGGATCCACGCCAAGTTCAAGGAGATGCGTTTGAGCGGCTGTTGCCGAGGCAGCGATATTTTCACCGCCACGCCTGGTGTAGGTATCTTCTTTAGCGGTGGAGAAAACAATTCCGTGATACCACGCGGCCAGGCGCACCAGGCTAGGCTCATGCGTTTCTGGTAGGAGAGTTTCGAGGCGAGTGAGGAGCTCAATGACGTGGTGGAGCCCGTGATAAGCCCGATCAGGGCTGACCCAGCGTACGATGAGGCTGCGACACGCGGCAGAGAGATCCTCTTTGCTCTGTGGAGAGCCGGCGCTCTGAACCGAGCGCACATAGGCAGGAACAAGCCATCCAGGTACCTCACCCAAACCCTGACCCCCTTTCGACCCGTCTAACAATACGCGCCTTAGAGACGGCGTGTGCGCGATTCCCACCTTGCCGATGCAGGCGATTCTAGTACCACCTCTCACTCAATGCTCGGACAGAGAGTTTGAGAATCCCCGTGCGGAGCTACCTACGTGCAGTTTCCACTTAGTGTGAGTTCTGAACTTGTCATCATGGAGCTTCTGCGTTTCCGTGAAAGAGAACGATGGGTCCCCTTGTCTCTCTCTACCTAGAAAGTGAACTAACGTAGGGGTGTGAGGAAGACGAAGATCCAGTTGCGCGGCTGTGCGCTCATCACCGGCGGAACCTCTGGCATTGGCCGTGAATTTGCCTACGCGCTTGCCGCACAAGGTATCGACCTTGTGCTCGTTGCGCGTTCATCTGAACGCCTGAAGGCCACCGCCGAGGAACTCACGCATCGCTACGGGATTGACTGCGAAATACGCCAAGCTGATCTCTGCACAAGCGAAGGATACGAACTCGTCGCCCAACGCCTGAAAGAGAACGAGAAACCTATCACGATTTTCGTCAATAACGCTGGACAAGGCCTCTACCACAACCTAGCTACCACGCAGACAGCTCCACTGGAAGCGGGGATTACTCTCATGGGAACAGTGGTTGTTACCCTGGGGGCAGTAGCAGCCGATGCGATGGTACGCCGTGGCGAGGGAGTGATTATCAACACGGCTTCTGTTTCTGGCCTCGTCCCGATGGGACTCTATTCAGGAATCAAAGCGATGGTGCGGCAGTGGTCGCTCTCACTTGGAATTGAAGTAGCTTCACGCGGTGTACATGTGATGACGTTCATGCCGGGATGGGTGCGCACAGAATTCCACTCACGCGCTGGTGTCTCACGATCTAACCTCCCCAGCTTCGTCTGGCTTTCAGCTTCAGATGTAGTGGCGCAGTGCCTGCGCGCAGTGGAAGCAGGTAAGCGTTACTGTGTACCCTCACGCCGCTTCAAAGTCATCGCTTTCCTCGCTGAACACGCACCTAAGAAACTTGTGTGGGCAGCAGCGGAAAAAATCAATAAGGGGCGCTCGTGAGCAAGGAAGAGTCGTCGGATACCCACAAGAAGGCCGCCAAGACGAAACAGACGAACCGACTAGCCTACGAGAGTGCACCTTGCGGTGAGAACACATCCGAGAACGCATCCACTCACAACATGAGCACAGGTAGAAATCTCTCTCAAAATTCTGACGAGGAGAACTCACAACATGTGCACTCTTCCGTGGTTCCGGTGGGTGCACCTGATCTCGAACCCCTCGACCGCTATCTCGATGCCGGACACCGCCACAAGAGACATCTCGTACGCACACTCATTACCCGTCCAGTGATCTCCACACTCGTGCGTCCCACTGTGCTCGGTGAAGAAAATGTGGAAGGCCTTGAGGGAGCCTACATCCTCATCCCCAACCACTCCTCACACCTGGATGCACCGATGGTGTTCTCCCTCTTGCCTCGTTCGCTCACCGAACGCTTGGCCACGGGTGCGGCTGCGGACTACTTCTATCGTCGTCGCTTTATCTCCACTCTCACCTCGCTCTTTTTTAATACCTATCCAATCGAACGTTCGGGAGGCGGAAAAAATCGTGAGATCCGCACCCGCGAGCGCGAAGGACGAAGTAGCCATGGCGGTGGACGCAGCACACAAGGGGCACCTACGAGATCGGCAAAATCCACTCATACTCATACGTCCCCACCTGCGCGGGGACGCGCACATGGTATGACAGGAAGACTCCTTGAAGCCGGAGTACCAATCCTCGTTTTCCCTGAGGGGACACGTTCACGCACAGGTGAGATAGGCACACCGAAACCTGGAGCTGCTGCACTCGCGATTCGCTATGAGATCCCTCTGGTGCCCATCGCTATGAAGGGAGGCCATGAGGCGATGCCAGTTGGTGCCGCCTTCCCAAAGGTGGGCAGTGAGGTATTCCTCTTCATCGGTAAACCGATGTATGCGCGCCAGGACGAAACTTCTGAAGAGTTTATGGCCCGCGTCTTTCGTGCAATCACCGCCATGCTGGAGCAGAGTTCTGCCCAGCCAATCGACGAATCTGGATCCTCACTATTCGAGTAGTAGGTAATTGGCGCCCTTGTGTATTTCTGTATCGGGAGGGGAGTTTCCTGCTGATATTGCTCTCTAAAAACTCTTCTTTGAGATCGTTTCTTTAACTCTTCGCTTTCTGAGAATGTGAGAACTCAACAGCTTTACCGCTCTCGTGAGAGATGAGGTGTGAGGGCGCGGATCCTGCAAGGGAGAACCTACAAGGGGAAAGTGAGGCGTACCGTGAGTCCACCACCTGGAGTGCGCCCCACACGGGCATGTCCTCCGTGAGAGGCCATAATTGCTGCAACAATTGCCATTCCCAGGCCTGAACCACCCGAGGCGCGTGAACGCGAAGAGTCAGCGCGATAGAAGCGCTCAAAAATGCGCTGGGCATCATCCTGGCTCACTCCAGAGCCATGATCGCGTACTTCGATGATTCCCCACGATCCTTCCTGCCCTACAGCCACCTCACAGGCGGTACCTTCAGGAGTGTGTGTGAGCACATTGGAGAGTAGATTCGCCACTACCTGCGTGACTTTATCGACATCAGCCTGCACAAAGACGTCAGGGATTCGAGGGGAATCTTCCTCTTGTTCTGCTACATGAGGAAGAACAAGAGAAGGAGGGGATATGTGGAGATCTTTAGGAGGGTCGTTGTACCTCGTGTGGGGTGCGTGAGGGAAGGTGTCTTCGTGCTGAATTAGTTCAGCAGGGGTGATCTCCCCGAGAGCCACAACTTGAGCCTGCCGCTGCGAATCGCGCACATGGAAATCCGCCACCGCATTCTCAGCCACCTCGGTGAGATTGACTTTCGAGATCATGAGTGGACGTCCTTCGTCGAGCCTCGCCAACTGAAGGAGATCTTCGACGAGACCACTCATACGGTTGGCTTCAGATTCGATACGCTCCATTGTTTGCGGCAAATTTTCCGGAGGTACGCCACCTATGCGGTAAAGCTCAGAGTAGCCACGCACCGTGGCCAGCGGCGTGCGAAGTTCATGGGAGGCGTCGGAGATGAAGCGCCGCATTTTCTTCTCTGATTCCAAACGCACGACGAAAGCCTGCTCGATTTGGCTCAACATTGTGTTGATCGAATCAGCGAGGTTGGCCACTTCAGAGCCATCTTTGCCACGCGGCACGCGTTGAGAGAGGTCGCCTGCGGCGATATCGTGGGTGACATGTTCGATTGAGCGCAAAGTTCCGAGTGAACGGCGCACGAAAGCTGCAGTGATTGCGGCACCCAAAGCCACGACAGCCACTGAGATAAAGATAAGTGTCTGAGTGACCAGGCTAATGATATGGGAAATAGGCTGTAGGGGTTTGGCGATGAGAACTTTCCCCACTACTTCTCTCGCGCCGTTGGTTTGGTTAGTGATATCAAAGACGACGGCACGCCAGGCGCTACGGCCTGTCCCAGCCACCGAGGTGGGAGCTGCTGTGAGCGTAGTGAGCAAGGTGTCAGTGTTGCGCGGTACGCCGTAGCGTTCACTCACACTCGTGGAGACTTGACGATTCTCCTGGTACTGCATTACCTGGCCATCCCACCAGTAAAGATCAATGTAGTAATCGGAGACGGCTGTTGAACCGTCATTCATATGCGGCCACTGAGAATCCTTGAGAATCTGGTTAGCCACCACAGTTCCGGAGGAGATGAGTTCTTCGTCAAGATTCTTTACGAGCACACGTTGAAGCATTGTCACGGTGAGGGCACTCAGGCTTGTGACTACTACAAGCATGAGTACGGTAAAGATCACCGTGAGGCGGAAGGAGAGCGTGCGCGTGAGTTTGATCCGCCCTGTCCTTCTTTTTCCTGTACGGTGTGCTCGTTGTTGCTCGGGTGCTGAGTCAACCGTGGGGGCAACAGTAGCAGATGGTACAGAGGAGGGTGTGTGCACAGACACGGAGGAAACTACTTTGCGCTGCGCAGCACGTATCCGATTCCCCGCTTGGTATGAATGAGCGGGACAATTGCGGCAGCTTCAGTGGGGTTAGTGATCCCGAGTGCTTCAGGTGAATCCACTTTGCGGCGCAGATAGGAGATGTAGGATTCGACGATCGAGATCTCACCTTCCCAGTTGTAATCCCATACGTGATCGAGGATCTGCATTTTCGAGACGACACGTTCGGAGTTAATCATGAGGTAGCGCAGCAGCTTAAATTCGGTGGGGGAGAGGTCAATCTCGTGGCCGGCTCTACGCACTTCGTAAGAATCCTCGTTGAGTTCAAGATCCATGTAGCGCAACACAGCTGCATTTTCTTCCGCAGGTTGAGTGCGGCGCAGCACAGCGCGGATTCGGGCAACCACTTCTTCGAGGGAGAAAGGCTTGGTGATGTAATCGTCGCCGCCAACAGTGAGACCTTGGATTTTATCCTTAACATCGTCGCGGGCGGTGAGAAAAAGTACGGGAAGTTCCGGGTCGCGCTCACGCAGACGGCGCAGAACCTCAAAACCATCCATATCTGGGAGCATGACGTCGAGGACGGCGAGATCAATATGCCCAATTGCTTGGTGATCGAGGGCTTCGTGCCCGTCGGCAGCAGTGAGGACTTTGAAGCCCGCAAAACGCAGCGAGGCCGAGAGGAGTTCGCGGATTGAGGGTTCGTCATCCACAACTAGCAAAGTTGCTTCGGGAGTTGCGTTCTGAATACTCATGTCCATATTCAACGAAGGAAACCTGGGAGTTGTCTAGGAGTGAGCCGAATATGATAGTAGCTTCCCTATGCGTGTGATGGCCGCGTGTAAGGAGCTTGCGAGAGCCTGCCACGCCTCGTGATGTGTACACATCGAGATGGTGACAGTGAAGAAAAATACGTGGAACAACGTAGAGGAGAGGGGTACGAGCAGTACCCGTACCCCTCTCCTCTACTCAAAAACTTAACCTGAGGAAGGAAGTATTCTTACGCGATCACCCAGGAGATCAGTACGAAGTGAAATCACGCCCTTCGAGCTGAGCAGGTGGATTACCTGCCTTGAGTGCGGCCAGGCGCGCCTCGATCTCCACATCCTGAGTGTGATCTTCTAGGGCGGCGAACTGCTCATCGAGGGAGGAGGCAGCAATCTCGGCTTTCCCTGCTGCAAGAGCTTCCTGACGGCGGATCTGCTCCTCGTAACGCCCGAGTTCGCTTGTGGGATCGAGAACGTTGATCGAGGAGATCGCGTCCTGAACCTGCATTTGAGCAGCAGCCGTCTTTTGGCGAGCCACGAGCTGATCGCGCTTGGACTTCAACTCCTCAAGTTTGCCACGCATCTGTTCGAGGCCGGACTTGAGCTTAGCGACGACTTCTTCCTGCGAATGAATCAGCGGCTCAGCGTCCTTAGCTTCCTTTTCGAACTGGAGCTGCTTGGAGATGGCAACCTTGGCGAGGTTATCGAACTTCAAGGCGTCTTCTTCCTTACCAGAAGAACGCATCTTGTCGGCCATCTGAGAAGCAGAAAGCGCCTTCTGCCCCCACTCAGCAGCAGTTTTGACGTCATCGGCGTAATCAGCTTGAGCAAGGCGGAGGTTCCCCACGGTCACTGCCACCGCATCCTGAGCTTCGGCAATGGAGTTCGTGTAATCGCGAACCATTTGATCGAGCATCTTCTGTGGATCTTCGGCGCGGTCAAGCAGGGCGTTGATATTTGCTTTGGCGAGCTGGGCCATGCGCCCAAGAATTGTCTGCTTCTCAGCCATGAGTGAGCCTTTCTTTCGTTATGTCGTTAAAGAGCGAATAACCAGGGATTTTATCTTAAAACTGGAAGGAGGAACACGTAAGTTCTTTGAGAGTACTACAAGTACTACAGAGGAGTGGAGACCCATAGGGGCACAGCTTCGCGAGGAGAGAGTAGCTCCAGCTCTCCTCTTAGAAGGAACCACCGAAACTACCACCTCCGCTGCTAGAGCTGCCTCCGCCGAAACCTCCGCCACCAAAACCACCGAAGGATGCAGAGGAGAAACCACCACGGTTATTGCCTCCCGAAAGGATAGAACCCAAAATCATCCCACCGAGCATCGTTCCGAAATTGGAAGAATCACTATCGCGGGGTCGGGTGATATCACGTTCAGATTCTGCCTTTGCCGTAAGAGCCTGCTGCCGTGCTTGTTCGTAGAGTTGAGCTTGATCGAAAGCATTGTTGCTGTGTTCGGCCTTTGTGAAGAGTGCTCGGGCATCAGCTAGGAGTGTACGACCACGAGTGGAGGCGTAGCGCGAGTAGCGGTTGATTGCAGCGTCAGCTTCGGAGATTGCGGTGCGTGCAAGTTCTCGGTTCACGTCGCGCATCTTCACCGCCTTGGATTCACGCTCCTCAGCTGAGCGCGCAGGGGCAAGAGCTGCGTCGAGAGCATTCTCCGCTTCGGTGAGCTTAGCGAGGGCGCGAACTGGATCCACGCGCTCGCCCGTGGCGTAGGCGATAGCCGCCTGAGCATCGCGGCTACGCGCGGACACCACAGGATCACCCTTGCCTAAGCGTGCTGCATCCTTCACATCGGATCCGAGGGAGGCGAGAGCTGTGGGGAGTTTTTCCATTGCTTCTTCGAGGACGCTTCTCGCGTTTTCAAGCTGAGAGAGCAGAGAGCGTGCCTGTTCCACGGCTTCCTCAGACAGGCGTGCATAAGGTGCAGCTGCCGCTGTTTCTGAAGTACTTCCAGATCCCGCAACCTCGCGCGCCTTCCTCACATTCTTCTGTGCTGCCTGAAGCAACGTAGAGATCTGAGAGGGGATTGCCCAGAGAGTCTCAAGTGCCTCACCGGGATAAGTGAGTGCTAAGGAATCTAGGAGTGCGCGCGCTGGTTCAATCCTGTGTGAAAGCTCATCCATATGCCCCTCAAGTTCATTGAGAAGTGTGGGCAGATGAGCAGCGAAATCGCGCAACTTCGCAAAAGCCGCTTCCTGTGAACTCACGGCCTCGTGCGCCTTTGCCGTCAAAGTGAGAATCTGGGTATTCATCTCCTGGCGCTGAGCTGGAGTCTCAGGGATATCGTCGTCGAGACGCTTACGGATTTCAAAAGCCTTCTGGAGTGCTTCTTGAGCTTGAGCGAGGGCAGCAGTGAAAGGGCGTGTTGCTTCGACTCCGAACTGCGCCTTCGCGAATTCCACTTCACTTGCCGCAGCTCGCACACCGTTGTCGGTATCGAGAAGAGCTGCTGATGCGCGGCGTTCGAGATCGGCGAGGTTCTCTTGTGTTGACGCGGCTCGCTGTGCGCCAACTTTGACCTGGCGCCGTCGCGAGATCAGCACAACGAGGACGAGGATTGCAGCAACTATCGCGATTATTGCGGCAGGATTAAGCCAGGAAGCGCCTTCAATAGAGGAAGAAGTGCCACGCAGATTTTTGGTAAGCGCACTGATTCCTGCGAGCCACTTCCCTTCGTGCCACGGGCTTGTTACGGAGGAGTTGATGGCAGATTTAAGTTCGGATGTGGTGAACCCTTCTCCTCCTGCCCATACGGAGAACTGCTTTGTGTCGATCGCGATGGCGAGAAGGGAATCGGAGCGGGAGAAACCAGAAAGACGCGCACTCTTCTTCGCCCAATCATCGGAAGAAGTGGAACCGAAATCGCGAACGAAGGCTACATGGAGAGCCTTCCCGCTCGCATTCTGGAGCGAGGAAAGTTCATTAGAGATATCCGTAATGTCAGCCACGCTTGCGGTGGAATCACTCGCGAGACCGCTCAGGCGCGAAGGTTCCTCGGCTTTCGCTGAGCTGGGAATTGTGAGGAAGGCGCCCATAAGGAGGAAGACAAGGAGCAAACTACAGGCTGCTCGCATACCGGATGTGCGTGTAGCCACCCACAAGTCTCGACCCAGCCACGAGTCCCGACGTACTAGGGAGGAAGAAATCATGAGTACAACCTCGAAATAGATCATGCTGCAAAAAGAGTGCGAGCAGATAGCGCTTACACAGCGCCGCTAGCTCTCGCGTCTCTTGAGATGAGATCGCCGCAGCATCTGGCACAACGTTACCAAGAAAAACTGCATGAGAACTGGTGAAGTGACGTGTGCGCTGAGAGCGGATAACTCTGGGCTTCCATCTTCGTGCTTCGATAGAAGGCACAGTGAACGGGTAGACTGTGGTCCAGTATGTTTCTGGGGTGCTTGTCGCACGTCAGGCGAGGTCATGTTGTGTAATGCCGCCCTATGCGGCCAAAAGGAGAACTGCCGTGCCTACGGGTAAAGTGAAGTTTTTCGACGAGAGTAAGGGATTCGGTTTCGTCGCCGGCGACGATGGTGTGGAAGCCTACCTTCCTTCCTCAGCCCTGCCTCTGGGAACCAAACTCAGGGCGGGAATGAGAGTAGAGTACGGACTTGCAGAAACGCGCCGCGGCCCTCAGGTTCTCTCCCTCTCGGTGATTCAGAAGGTGGAATCTCTGGCGCGAAAGAATCGTCGTTCCCCTGAAGATCTTGTTCCTCTTATTGAAGATCTCATCAAGATTCTCGATAATTCTTCCACGCAGCTTCGCCGTGGGCGCTACCCCGAAGGTGGATCGCGTATCGCCCAAGCTCTGCGTACGTTAGCTGATGATTTCGATGCCTGATACTCCTCGAATTCAGCCCGTAAAGCCTGGAAGCAAGGAGAAGATCCTCGCTGGGGCTATCGATTTGGCACGTGACGCCCTTTCCGAATTCACCCATCCTGAGTGTGTGGGAGATCACGCCGGTATCGTCATAGAAGGCGAGCGTGTACTCACACACTGCTTCACTTGCCTCATGCCTGGCTATCTCGGCTGGTTCTGGACGGTCACGTTGGCACGTATCCCGCGTTCCTCAAAGGTAACGATTAATGAGATGGCGCTACGTCCTGGTGAGGATTCCCTCCTCGCTCCCGCGTGGATACCCTGGGCTTCGCGTCTAACTCCCTCCGACGTTCAACCTCACGATCGTCTTCCCTACCAGGCTGACGATCCACGCCTTCTCGAATCCTTCGAGGTTACTGGTGAGGATGCCGATCAGATAGAGAGTTTTGAGCTGGGTTTAGGGCGTAAGCGCGTCCTCTCCCCGGAAGGGCGCAACGAAGCCTTTGAACGTTGGTACTCTTCGGATCACGGACCGGAGAATCACGGTACTCGTGTGGCTAAAGCGACGTGTTCCACCTGCGGTTTCCTCATGTTAATGGCAGGTTCAGCGCGTAGCCTGTTCGGCGTGTGCGCGAATGAATGGTCGCCTTTCGATGGAAAGGTGGTCTCTTTCGATCATGGGTGCGGGGCACATTCGGAAACGGATACTCCTCCTTCGACGAAAATGTGGGATCCGAGTGCGCCGGTGATGAATGAAGCTGACCTCGAAGTACTTCCAGACGGCCTCGCTCACTCCAGTGGTGATCGGTAGGCTCCATGCGCCGCCTCCAAGGTCAGATCCGCCATTATCCGTGGGGTTCGTCTCGTGCAATCCCGGAGTATTTCGGCTATCCGGGAGCCGAACAACCCGTGGCTGAGGTGTGGCTCGGGGCGCATCCTGACGATTCCGCATGTCTCGTCCACGAACCTGATTCCCCACTTTTTGATCGCTCCGAACTGGGTGCGCTGGACAAGGCGGTGCACAAACGTGGCGTGAGGCGTGCGGTGCACAAATTTCTCGCTACGCGGGAGGTTCATGAGCTAGCTTCTCACAGCACACCCCTGGCACGTGAGCGCCTCCTCGACGTTATTGCGGCTGACCCTGTGGGAGAGCTGGGCGAGGCTGTGGCCTCACGCTATGGCGGTGAACTCCCCTATCTCCTCAAAATCATTGCGCCGAACGAACCGCTCTCTCTTCAAGTTCATCCTTCGCGAGCACAGGCTAGAGAAGGTTATGCGCGTGAGGATGCTGCGGGGATCCCTCGCGAATCTGCGCAGCGCAATTACAAAGATCGCAACCATAAGCCGGAGCTTACTTACGCACTTGCCCCTTTCGAGGCACTTGCTGGTTTTCGAGCACCCCGCAAGATTTGCGAGGTGCTCCGCGGCCTCAATGTGCCTGTGATTCGTATCGTCGATCAGATCGTTCGTGGGCAGGGGGTTTGCGAGGCCTTCCGCTACCTCGTCGACAAAGAAACACGCCCGAAGCCGAGTGAGGTTCATGCGGTGGTGGAAGCCTGTGCTGCGCGTGATCCTGAGGAGTCCCCTTCGCGCCGCGCAGATTCTTTCCTTCTACGTATCGCGGAAAAGTATCCGGGAGATCCGGGAGTTATTGCCTCACTTCTCCTTAATCCTGTCTCCTTGCGTCCGGGTGAGGCACTCTTCATTCCTGCTGGAACGATCCATGCCTATCTCTCAGGCCTGGCGGTGGAGATCATGGCATCTTCGGATAATGTGCTGCGTGCAGGTCTGACACCTAAGCATATGGATGTCAGTGAGCTTCTCAATATCATTACGCCTGTGGCCGCTCCTCCTACACGCATTGCCGCTGAACGAATCTCTGCTTCAACGTCCACCTTTTATGTGCCAGTGGATGATTTTGAACTCTCAATTATCAAGGTTCGCGATACGGAATCATGGGAGCGCCTACGCGCCAAAGAAGGGCCGCGCACACTGGTGTGTATCGATGGGGCTTGCTATGTGCGTTCGGAGAAAGAGGATCTTCGTCTCCATGCCGGTCAGGCACTTTTTGTTAGCGATACCGATGGCTCAATTTCGGTGCGTGGATTTGGGCGGCTTATTCTCGCTTCCGTGCCCTGATGGGGAATGTGGGTTCTCACTTACTCCACAAACTTTCGTGTGTGCATAGTCACATGTTGACTGAGGTGGCGATCTGACCAGTACTTTTCCGTGAATTGTTGGGTGAAATTACTGTCGGCAGGCTCACCTACCGAACGAACGGTGTCCAAATTGTGAAACAGTATGGACGAATAGCTGTCCATTTAATGAGACTTATAGAGTGAGTGAAACACTGGTAAAGCCGGTAGACACAGCGCCGGCACACGCAGAACATCCTAGTTTTCTTGACTCCTTCTTCCACCTGAGCAAACGCGGTTCCACCGTTGCTCAGGAAATTCGCGGAGGATTCGTTACCTTCTTCGCGATGACCTACATCCTCGTCCTCAACCCCATTATTCTTTCTGGCCCCGATTCCACTGGCGCATTCCTCGGCGGAGGCTCCGGAGCTAACATTCCCGCCATCGCCGCAGGAACAGCGCTCGTTGCTGGAATCATGACAATCCTCATGGGTGCCTACGCCAACTACCCGATTGCTTTGGCCGCCGGCCTTGGACTCAACTCGATGGTAGCCTCCACGATTGTTCAACTGCCGGGCATGACATGGGCTGACGGCATGGGCATTATCGTTCTCGAAGGTATCGTCGTCGTCCTCCTCGTGGTGACTGGACTGCGAGAAGCCATCTTCCGCGCCGTCCCCAAGTTCATGCGCACCGCGATTTCAGTAGGTATTGGCCTCTTCATCACCCTCATCGGCCTTGTCAATGCCGGTATCGTCCGCCCCGGCGTTGGAACTCCGCTGAGCTTTGCCGTCAATGGTTCAATTTCTACTCTCCCCCTCCTCGTCTTCATCGTGGGACTTTTTGTCACTGCGATCCTCATGGTCAAGCACATTAAAGGTGCCATCCTCATCGGAATCCTCACCTCTACAGTGCTCGCCGTCGTTATTGAAGCAGTGGCAAAACTCGGCCCAGCTGGTGCTGAGAATGTGGGAGGTTGGGGTCTGACGGTTCCCTCCCTTTCCGGTGCTCCAGTAGCCTTGCCAGACCTGGCTACTCTCGGCCACTTTTCCCTCATTGGACCCTTCCAGAAGCTCGGCGTCATCTCCGTGGTGGTGCTCGCCTTCTCCGTCATGCTCGCTGACTTCTTCGATACGATGGGCACGATGGTGGCAGTAGGTAGTGAAGGTAACCTACTAGATGAGGATGGCAACCCCTACAACACTGGCCGGATCCTCCTCGTCGATTCCCTTGCTGCTATCGCTGGCGGTGCTGGTGGCGTCTCCTCCAACACCTCTTTCGTTGAATCCTCCACAGGCGTTGCAGATGGTGCCCGTACCGGCCTGGCCTCCATCGTCACAGGACTTGCCTTCCTCGCCTCCATGTTCCTCGCTCCAATTGTGGCTCTCGTACCGAACGAAGCTGCAGCTCCTGCACTCGTGGCCGTGGGCTTCCTTATGATCCAGCAGGTTGGCGATATTAAGTGGAACGAACTCTCCACTGCTATCCCCGCTTTCCTTGCCATCGCTCTTATGCCCTTTGGATACTCGATTACCGTGGGGATTGGTGTGGGCTTCATCTCCTATGTGGTGATGGAAGCTGCCACCGGGCGTTCCCGCAAGGTACACCCGCTCATGTGGGCTGTTGCGCTGCTCTTCGTGGTGTACTTCCTCCTTGGTCCGATTCAGAATCTGCTGAGTTGAGATTAGTTTCTACGACACAATTACGTACAAGGAGAGGCTCCACTGCCAATAGTGGAGCCTCTCCTTTCTTTCCTTCGTTGAGTTTCGTTTATGCTTTCTGGACATCGCACACTTTGCCTCCTAGGTATCGTGCCACTCTCTTCACATAGGAAAAGTTGTGCTGTGAGGAAAGATGTGAGGGGATAGACGCGGCAGCTCAAAGGATTGTTGTATGGCTCATGGCACCTCATAAGAGTCAAGGATAGGGTGGGAACGGATATTTTCGCGGCCATGTGGATAACGTAGCCGCACACATGCGTAATGGGGGATGAATAAGCTCGTGGGACGCACCTTTGCCAGCCTACGTTTCTATAACTATCGCATCTGGTTTTTCTCGGCACTTGTAGCTAATACCGGCACATGGATGCAGCGTGTGGCTCAGGATTGGCTGGTGCTTGCCGTGCTCACTCACGATAATTCTTTTGCTGTAGGGGTGGTGACCGCGCTCCAATTCCTCCCCCTCCTCTTCATCACGCCCTTTGCCGGCACGTTTGCTGACCGCTTCGACAAACGCAAGATCCTCTACGCCACACAGAGCACTCAAGCTCTCCTAGCTTTCGGACTCGGGGTACTTGTGCTCCTTGGGCACGCCACCGTGGCTCACGTCTGCATCTTTGCCCTCCTCCTTGGCACAGCAGCCGCATTCGACGCACCACCACGCCAAGTATTCGTCTCTGAACTTGTACCCTCGCAGTCTCTCCCCAACGCTGTGGGCTTAAACTCGACGAGTTTTAATATCGCACGCCTCATCGGCCCTGGACTTTCTGGAATTCTCATCGCCTGGGTAGGTGCCGGTTGGGTGTTCATAATTAACGGCGTTTCCTTCGTAGCCACGATCATCGCTCTTGCTCTCATTAAAACCGATCAGCTCTATCCACTCGCAGATGCCGCAAGCAAACGAGCTAAGCGTGGCGGCGTGTGGGAAGGCTTCGTGTATGTGCGCGGACGTGCGGATATCCTCATGATTTTCCTCGTCACGGGAACCGTCTCCTGCCTGGGTCTCAACTTCCAACTCACCACTGCTTCGATGGCTAGGACGGTATTCGATAAGCAAGCTGGTGAATACGGTATGCTCGGGTCAATCCTCGCCATCGGATCGGTTGTGGGGGCTCTCCTCGCTGCTCGGCGTCGAAACCAACCGCGGGTGAGGCTCGTCGTCGGAATGACCGCAGTGTTCGGCCTAGCTGAAGGTATCAACGCCCTCATGCCCACCTACCTCACCTATGCACTTTCGCTTATCCTGTGCGGTTTGGCGATGCTTATTCTTCTCACAGCGGCGAATACTGCGGTGCAGATGTCCACTGAGCCGCTCATGCGTGGGCGCGTTATGGCTCTCTATCAGACAGTGATGATGGGAAGCGCACCGCTGGGAGCTTTCCTTGTGGGGTGGATCAGCCAAACGTTCAGCCCGCGCTGGGGGATTGGTATTGGCGCAATCGCCTCACTTCTTGTAGCGCTTGGAGTATTCCTGTGGGGACGGCGCCACTGGCATGTGGAGGTACACTACCATGTTCGCTCGCGACCTCACGTGGAGATCATTGGCCCACGTGAACGTGCTGAGGCGGAAGTTCAGCCCACCTTACGCACCCCCGGCGATCAACCTCGCTGAAGCCGAGGTGCGGTTCGCCTTGTGCATCCCTCAGCGATCAACCTCGTTAAGGCCGACAACGCCTAGCTTTTCGCACCGACCTTGTTGTCCAGACACCAATCGAGGCAAGCGAGGAGAGCCTCTATATCGGCATAATCCACATTAGGGAAGGTGCCGATCCTCAATTGTGAACGTCCGAGGGAACGGTACGGCTCGATATCCATGATCCCCTCTCCGCGCAAGAACTGCGAGATCGCCACAGAATCTACCTTCATATCGATTGTTGCCACCACCGGTGAACGATATTCCGGATTCACGACGAAGGGTCTAGCTTCCGGTCGCGCTTCTGCCCAGGAATAGATAGCAGCCGAAGAGCGAACACAGCGTTCGGCCATGGCGGCGAGTCCGCCGTTTTCCAGCATCCACTCCACCTGGTTGGCGAGCAAAATGAGGGAAGAAATTGCCGGAGTGTTGTAGGTCTGGTCTTTGCGTGAGGCAGTTACGGCGAGATTGAGATCAAGGATTGCAGGAATAGTACGCTCGGCACTGAGACGAGCAATACGTTCGAGTGCTTGTGGTGAGGCAATCGCTATCCACAGGCCGCCATCGGCTCCGAAACACTTCTGCGGTGAAAAATAATAGAAATCTGTCTGCGAGATATCCACGAGAACGCCACCTGCGGCTGAGGTGGCGTCAACGATAGTGAGAGGAGCGCCAGGAACAGAACTCAGCCCTTCCTTACCTCCTCCATGAGGTGGTACAGGCGTGCCTGCCTCTGTTCCTTTCTCGCCTCCGTCGACTCTACCTTCGTCGATTCTCCGTACGGGGGAGATAACGCCGGTTGAGGTTTCATTGTGTGGGTAGAGGTAGACATCAGGGCGGGTGGGCACACAAGGATCGTCGGTCTCGTCGAAACTGCACACAGCAAGGCTGCCTGGCTCGGCACGATGGATATCCACACGACGAACCCAGGGCGAGCGTATGCAGGCAGTGGCAGCTTTCTCGGAAAATGCACCACAAACGGCGGCTTGGACGTGGACTTCGGCTAAGTTCCAGGCGATTGCGTCCCACAATAGGCTTGCTCCACCATTGCCGAGAAGCACCTCGTAGCCGTCGGGAAGACTGAAGAGTTCGGTAAGTCCACGGCGAATCTCCCCGACGAGGCTTATGACATTCGGTTTGCGATGAGACTGGCCGAGTGGAGCAAGTGGAGCGACAAGAGCATGAGCCTGCTCAGGGCGCACCTTCGAAGGACCTGAGCCAAAGCGCCCATCGACAGGAAGAATACTCAGAGGCAGGTGGGGGACGGACGGGTGATGTGGAGTGGACATGCTCCCATTGTGCCGCTCCCAGTAGGGAAGCGGTTCGAGCGTCCATCATCACCCCTGGAACCTACGACTTTTTCCTGATGGAACCCGCCTTACCTTTCTCCTGTGGAGTCAGCTCTGTGTCGTGGGTTTTCTCAGACATGCGGTATCGGAAATAGCAAACAATTTCTTCGTGTATATATCGTGTAGGTGTTGTTGGTGAACGTCCTGCTCTAGGGTGGAAAGTGCTTCGCGATCTGCGGGGCTATCAACTCGCTCGCAGCGAAGCTACAGGCAACAGGAGGAATGGCATGAGCGGCGATCTCGTCGACACCACCGAAATGTACCTCAAGGCGATCTACGAGCTCGAAGAAGAAGGCGTGCCACCTTTGCGGGCACGCTTGGTGGAGCGCCTTGGACAATCCAAACCCACTGTCTCAGAGACTGTGGCTCGACTTCAACGCGATGGCCTCCTCACGATCGTCGGTTCGCGCACTATTGAGCTTTCGGAAGAGGGGCGTGCGCAGGCAACAAAAGTTATGCGCAAACACCGCCTCGCAGAGCGTCTCCTCCTTGAGGTTCTCCGAGTGGAATGGTCCGATATCCACGAAGAAGCCTGCCGCTGGGAGCACGTAATTTCAGACAACGTTGAAGTCAAGATCGCCGAACTTCTTGGAAAGGTCGAGGTAGATCCCTTCGGTAACCCCATTCCCAAGGACGGGGAAGCAGGCCCTGGGAAGCTCGCATCCAAACCATCTGGGCTTCAACGCCTGGTGGATTTCGTGGCGGCACATCCCGAAGGGGGAAAGTGCCAACTTGAGCGGATCGGTGAAGTCCTTCAGACAGATACAGATCTGCTTCGGAAGTTTGAGAAAGCAGGGATCCTCGCAGGTAAACAAGTGCAAGTGGAACCTGAAGGTGACGCATGGGTGATCCATGGAGAATCAGGAAAGCTAGATCTTACCGAGTGGCTTCAAGGACATTTGCTCGTCAAATGAGAATAGCTGCCAGCGCAGGTCAACACATATCAATAGATGTCGAAGAAATGGTGTGTCAGCACCAGGAGGCTCGGAGTTCAATGCGTAACTCCGAGCCTCTTTCTTGTGATCGGGATAGGTTAGGCTCATAGGCTAAAATGACCAACCAAAAACTCGCCTCAAACGAGTTCAATATCCACTTTTAGGCTTCACAACAACGACAAACAGCCCCAAAAACCAACGCGAAATGGCCAATAAGTCTGAACCCCTGTGGTTGAACAGTTCTGATGCGAAGGGAGTGTCATGAGTCAGAAGACTAAGGAGCGAAAAACCCCAGAAACATTAGGTTTCTGGGGTTCTGGTGCGGAAGGTAAGGGATTCGAACCCTTGGTGCGGGGTTGCCGCACAACGGTTTTCAAGACCGTCACATTCGGCCGCTCTGTCAACCTTCCTTTGGCGAGCGAAATGCTCACACAATCACCATAGTCTAATCGATTGTAATTCGGTGGCGCCAGGAGCTTCACGCCACATATGTTCACCTTGCGGCATGAACCTCGAACTTAAGTGATTTTTCCAGCTCCTCAGCTTCTACAGTAGTGCTTCAAGAATTTCGGCGAGGCCGTCTTCATCCACACTAGCTCCGACGAAATCTGCACTTGCCTGAACATCAGCTGATGAGCCACCCATCGCTACACCCACGTGTGCCCACATGAGCATGTCGATGTCGTTGCCACCGTCACCTACGGCAAGAGTGGCTTCAGCTCCCATTCCAAGAGCTTTGCGTATACGCTCCAATGCTGCGGCCTTGGTAACACCTGCTGGAGTGATATCCAACCATGCCGTCCATCCCACCGCATAGTCCACGCCGCGAAGTCCTAGCTTAGCGATTGCGTCAAGCAACTCTTGGGAGCTCATCTCTGGGGCGCGCACGGTGAAGCGTGTAGCGTCAGTAATCGCAATCTCGCTGGCGGGGAGTACGAGGTTCGGACCGGTCAGTTCGCCGGGAGGGAACTCTTGGGTCACTCGGCGCGGGCCATCAATCGCTTCGACTGCCAGCAAAGCCTCCGGCAAAGCGGCATGAACACTCATCACTTCCTTTGATGGATCAAAGGTATGGACATCGATCACTGTATAAGCGGGAAAGCCCTCGCGTGAGGGGAAAGTGAGGTCTTCATTGTCGGAAAATGATGCAGTGGTGGAGGTGAAGGAAGGGAGTTCGTATTCACCAAAGGTGATGGTGAGCGCACCGTTGGAGCAGACAGCTACCCCGGATTCAATCCCGAGCTGGTTCAGGGCTACAAGTGTGGCGTAGGTACCGCGTCCGGTGGCGAGCACGATCTGGGTACCGCGCGCCTGATGGGCATGGATTGCCTGTGCTACGCGTGGCGTAAGAGAGGTGTCGTGGTGGAGGATCGTCCCATCAATATCTAGAGCGAGGAGGAGCTCGGATCCGGCGAGAGGAAGCCGAGCTCGGAGTTCGTCAAGAAAGAGGCTCATGTGGGGTGAAAATCAGCGCGATACGGGTTCGATCACCTCACGCCCACCCAGGTAGGGGCGCATAGCTTCGGGCACATAGAGCGAGCCGTCGGCTTGCTGGTGATTTTCGAAGAGGGCGACGAGCCAGCGTGTGGTGGCTAGTGTGCCGTTGAGGGTGGCGACGATCCTATTCTCACCTTCGAATCGTTCGCGCACGTTGAGGCGGCGTGCCTGATAGGTAGTGCAATTCGAGGTGGAGGTGACTTCCATGAAGCGGTTCTGTGTGGGAAGCCAGGCTTCGCAGTCAAATTTCTGGGCGGCGGAGGAGCCCAGATCTCCAGCGGCAGTATTAATCACACGGTAGGGAAGTTCGACCTTGGCGAGCATTTCCTCTTCCCAGGCGAGGAGGCGTTTGTGCTCGTCTATTGAATCCTCTGGGCGGCAGTAGGAGAACATCTCCACTTTGTTGAACTGGTGGACGCGGATGATCCCACGGGTGTCCTTGCCATATGAGCCTGCCTCGCGGCGGTAGCACGAGGACCATCCCGAATAGCGTTTTGGCCCGGTGGAGAGATCGATGATCTCGTCCTTATGGAAGCCAGCAAGAGCCACTTCTGAGGTGCCGACGAGGTACTGGTCGTCGGCTGGGAGGTAGTAGATTTCGTCGGAGTGTGCGCCGAGGAATCCGGTTCCGGCCATGATCTCGGGGTTGACGAGGGTGGGAGTGACCATCAATGTGAAGCCGTTGGCTTCTGCCTGGTCTGCTGCCATTGTAAGTAGAGCTAACTCCAGGCGTGCACCAATGCCGGTGAGGTAGTAGAAGCGTGAGCCGGAGACTTTCGTTCCGCGTGCCATATCGAGGGCACCGAGTCCTTCGGCGATGTCGAGATGATCTTTGGGTTCAAAGCCTTCAGCTGCGAAGTTACGGATCTCTCCAACGTGGCGAAGAACCTCGTAATCGTTCTCACCACCAGCAGGAACGCTGTCGAGGACGATGTTTTGGATAGCGCGATTGGCCGCTTCGTATTCTACTTCTGCCTGGTCTGCTGCGGCTTCAAGCTGCTTGACCTGCTCGGAGAGTTCCTTTGCTTTAGCGAGGATAGCAGGGCGCTCGTCGGGGCTTGCTTTTCCGATTGAGCGCGAAATCTCCTTCTGGGAAGCACGGGCATTCTCGAAGGTTTGAAGCGCGCGGCGACGAGCATCGTCGGCAGCGAGAAGTGCATCAACGGTGGTTTCATCGTTTCCGCGACGACGCTGGGATTCGCGCACGAGGTCAGGGTTTTCGCGGACAAATCGGATGTCAATCATGCCTTCTATGGTACGAGGGATTGGCCTGTGGGGGAGAATCGTGTGGCGAGATGGGACGAGGGAGGGTGAAATGCTGTGTTTATTCGTAGGATTGAAGAGGAAAGAGCCGCCTACTTTTATAGGGAAAGGCTCAGATGAGAGGGCACGAGTGTAAGGTTGTGCGCGGAATCTTGGTGGATTCTCGTGAGGTGAGTTTAACTCTCCTCACTGCGCAGGCCTGCTACCCAGCGGCGAGCCGAGATAAAGTCAGAATCAGAGGTGCCGGGAAGCGGGCGGATTTTCTTTCCATTCGAAGCCGGATACGAGCCGAGGAAGGTCACCGAGGGGCACACGCGGTGCAAGCCGATGAGAACTGCCTGCATACGTTCGTCATCGAGATGCCCTTCAGCATCAATGGAGAATGCGTAGCGCCCCAAAGCATCTCCTACAGGGCGAGATTCAATTCGTGAGAGATTTACCCCACGTGCAGAGAACTGTTCAAGCATGGAGAGAAGTGAGCCAGCAGCATCTGAAGCAAGCTGCACCATAAGAGTGGTCTTATCCGCACCTGTGCGTTCGGGTTGGCGCCCTGGAAGGGCACAGAGAATAAAACGCGTAACGGCATTGGGGTTATCGGCAACATTATCACTGCGCACCTCAAGGCCATATTCGTGTGCAGTGGGCACGGGGCACAGCGCCGCCTCAAAACCGGGGTCAGCAATATCGGAGGCGAGCACAGCGGCACCGGCAGCGGTGGAAGTAGCAGGAACATGCACGACATCCCCAAGATTCTCCGCGATCCACCCACGGCACTGCGCCCAGGCATGTGGATGTGTAGAGATCCGGCGAATCGTTGTTGTACCAGGGCGCACGGCGAGAGCAAAACGGATTGGCACCAGCATCTCTGCCTTGATTTCCAGACGTCGCCCGTGCGTGAGCGAGTCGAGTGTAGCGTTCACTCCGCCTTCCACAGAGTTCTCAATCGGAACCACAGCGTAATCCACGCTTCCCTCACGCACTTTGCGCAGAGCGGAGGGAACATCAAGAGCAGGGACGAGCTCTGCGCTCTCGTCAGCTACTTGGAGAAGAGCTGCATGGCAGAAGGTGCCGTGTGGGCCGAGAAAGGAGAACCGCAACTTCCCCTCGTCGTTCATACTCACGTGTCCCCCTCTTCTCCAGTGTGAATCGCTGGCTTTATGGCTTCATACGGACTCTATGCGCGTGGTTTATGATCCAGTGAAAGCTCTTCATACCCAGCGTAGAATCATTACTCTGCGTGAGAACTCTCCACATGCGCGAGTACTACGAGTATTGCAAGCTACCACGCATACCCTACCGGGTCGGCTCTCAGCTCCTAGAAGCATACCGAAGCATGGAACCGGTTAGGCTAAAGACATGTTCCAACGGCGATCGCTCACCCTCACCATCACGAGTCTCATCCTCGTTCTGATATGGGTGTGCACCTTGGCTACGCCTGGAAAGGCGCTCGGTGGAGTTCACTCTGCTTCTAGTGCAACACAGTTGAAAGATGCGGGTGAAGGAAGCCCACGTGGGCAGCTCGTTATCATGGGAATCTCGGGGCTTCGCTGGGAATGGGTGACACAGGAGAATGCACCCGCGCTTACGGTATGGGCACGTTCGGCAACTGCTGCGAATAGCGTGGTACGCACAGTGGGCGACTCCACCTGCCCAGCCGAAGGCTGGCTCACACTAGGGGCAAGTCAACGTGTCCAGGATTTTGTGCATTGCCGTGAACTCGCCGCCCCCAAAGGTGAGAACCTCTCAGAGTGGGCGGCGATTTCTCGCTCGAACTCCTCAAACCCTTATAGCCCACACCTTGGTGTGCTCGGTGAAACACTCACACAGGCTGGGGTAACATCCGCTGCCCTCGGGCCAGGAGCAGCTCTTGCTTTAGCTGATTCTACGGGGCATCTTGCCTCTTCTTATGCGGATGTTGCACCTCTGCCCAATGCTGCTCTTATGGATCCTGCTGCTGATGTTCCAGATGATCCAGGCCGGACTGAGGCCAGCGAAGCATATACGCGAGTCGGTGCGAACGCAGATCTCGTCGTGGCTGATCTTGGCTCAATCCGTTACCCGAATTACGCTCTTGTCTCCCCAGAGGAACAGGTGCGGCGAAGTCCACTTTCCACTTTCGACCGTCTTGCCGCTTCCTTTGCTACACCGGAACCCACACCTCAAAGTGTTCTCGCTCAAGTGCGTGCGGCTGATGCGCGTTTTTCCTCGCTACTCAATGCTGTTATGCAGGCTAACCCTGAGGCCAAAGTGATTGTGACATCCCTGGCAGATGCCACAGATACAGCAGCACTTGGATTTTTTGCTATGGGAAATGCTACGGCTTTAGGCACATCTGGTTTTGCCACAACTGAATCCACCCGCCACATGGGTCTCATCCAAATCTTTGATGTGAGTGCCCATATCCTCGCCCATACGGCTCAAGATTCGCAGGCATTGACCTCCTCGCTCGGAGCGAGGATTGAAGAAGCGAGAGTTGCCAGTGCCGACGAAGTAGTATCCAGGCTCACTGATGAAGCTGCACGATCCCAAGCGGTGCGTCCTCTCATTGGTTCCTTTTATCTGGGATTGGGAATCCTAGTCATTATTCTCTTCTCTGTGGCGATGAAGGAATGGTGGAAGCCGCAAGCGGATCAAGATACCAAAGAAGGTAAAGCTCGTACACATAGGCGGCTTCGCCTATTGACTCACATGAGTGCATGGGTTGCCAGCCTGCCGGTGGCTTCTTTCCTTGTTAATCTCATGCCGTGGTGGCGCTTCGAGCGCCCAGGTGCCGGGCTCTTTGCTGGAATCGCGGTAATTTCTTGCATTATCGCTGGATGTGCTCTTGCCCTTGCTCGTTTCCTCCCCGCAGCACCGTATATTCTCATCGGAGGAATTTCTGCCCTCACTCTCCTCGTCGATGTCCTGTGCGGCACAGATTCCAAATATCCACTTCAGTTTTCTTCCCTCTTAGGGAGTCAGCCGCAGGTGGGTGGTCGTTTCTATGGCTTCTCGAATGCCCCTTTTGCTCTCTTTACTGCGGCACTCCTCATAATGGCTACACCTATGGCTCAAGCTCTGCGCATACGATGTGGGCGTATCGCTGCTCTCCTTAGCCTCGTTTTTATCGCTGGAGTGGGAGCGTATGTCGATGGTGCCCCATCCCTTGGTGCCGACTTCGGTGGACCTCCTGCACTTGTCGTCGGTTTTCTTATCCTCGCCTTCCTTGTGTGGGGCGTGCGCCTCGCGTTTTCCCGTTTTGTGTTTGTGTGTGCCCTTGGGATCGCTGGGGTGGGTGTGTTCTGCTACATTGACTACCTCAAACCTCCAACTCAACGTTCCCATCTGGGACGTTTTGTTGAATCGCTGAACAACGGTGAGGCACTCAATACTGTCTCTCGAAAGCTCTCCGATCTTGTATTCGGCTTGCCTCTGCCCCTTGCAGTTGTGCTTCTCGCCCTGGCGTGTGCACTGATCGGCTGTGCCTTCTGGTTCCTACGCTGTCACAGCGATTCTAGAAACTCTTTCATCCACGTGCGGGCAGCGTGGAAGGATGTTCCAGAATTTCGGATGAGTGCGACGAGCGTGCTGTGCGCACTCGCAGTAGGTATGGTTCTCAACGACTCTGGCGTGGTGATTCTCTTCGTTGGCCTTGTTCTTGCTTTCCCACTCTGGGTTATCTCTGTTGCACGTACGAGGAGAAATCCTGCGGTTATTCCGGAGCTTTCAGCTCAGGTTGAGGGATCGGTGTGCGCAAATTAGAAAGCCGTATAGGGTTCGAAATCCACGCTTGTCCCTTTCCTCTTTGAGCGTGGGACACGGACACGACGAAGCGCTCGCGATATCACTGCCAAGCGTACATCTTTATACTGCCCGACACGGTGAAGGTAACCGACAATATTATTTGCCGTAGGGCGGTGGCGCAGGGCGCAGGGAACCTCTTGGATAGTGAGGCCAGCGACGAGGAGATCAATCGTCATACCCACTTCCACTCCCCAGCCTGTAGCGAGAGGGCGTGCAGTGTCGAACGCTTCGCGGGTGAGACAACGCTGGCCTGAGAGGGGCTGGCGCGGGTGCCACCCCGTTGCCTTCTCAATTGCCTTTCGTCCCAGGCCTGTGACAAATCCGAATCCACCGGCTCCCGCCTGAGGGGGAAGTGCAGCGATTGCGCAATCAGCGATTCCCGCAGCCACAGGAGTGACGAGAGGTGCCGTCTCTACGGCTGATTCACCGAGGTCAGCATCGAGAAAGAGTAGAAGGCGTGAGGGAATACCTGCAACATCACGCATTGCCACAACTGAGGCACCTGTTTCCATAGCCGAGGCTTTGCCACGATTGACGGAGTGGCGTACCACCGTAGCTCCGGCATGGCGCGCAGCGTTGGCAGTCTCGTCGGTGGATCCATCATCCACGACGACGACGAGGTCAACGTGCGGAATCGCCCGAGCAGCACGAATCGTCGCACTGATACGATCTTCCTCATCTTTGGCAGGAATAATGACGGCAACCCGTTGACCCTGTACGCTCACGTACCTAGCCTATAACCAACTCTCGGAAAATCTTGGCAGAGTTTCAAAAATGCGAGGAGAGTTTCACATCTTTGCCAGTATTAGGAACCGCAATTGAGAATTCTGTGGTTGTTCACGTAACGGAAATCCCTTGGAAGAGGTAACAATCCGCGTCTTTCGCAGTGGAGAGGTGACCTCTCTGGAAGGGGAGTCACCTCCTCACTACGGACACGTTGACTCAAGTCGCTATCGTGATTATCGGGTGGTTACCCATCTCAACGCAGTGTTACCTGGCGCGAGACGATTCCTGCACGGGCGCGCTTCTGTTCTGGGGTGAGTGCCTGGGTTGATGCGAGAGCTTCCTCAAACTTTGGAAGGAACTGCGCGAGTGGGTCATTGAGTTCGTCGGCTTCGGTTCCACGATCGAGTTCCCATACGGGGATGGAGAGACCCTGGGCGCGGAAAGCTCCCACGAACTTGGCATCGGTGAAGGCTTCTTCTCCCTTTGCGCGCAGGCGAGCAAGCGCGTCGAGCACGGTATCGCGAGGTTCGGGGCGCACCCAGCGCAGGAACTCACGTGACATCCGGCACCAGTATGCGCCCTTCTGCCCAGGAACCTCTCGTGTGGGAATGAGCTGTTCGCGGGCGTTGTGCAGTGCCTCTTGGTTTGTGGGCTTCTCGGCTTCCTCGGGAGTCATCCAGAAAGTTGGTTCCTCATGAAGGTCAAGTTCGCTGAAGTTCTCCGGGTCGAGAATGTCCTGGAGGCGTGGGCCAGGCTCGGGTAGCTCAGAGAGTGAGAGTGCTTGGCCGGGTTCGAGTTCGAGAGCGAGGAGAATCGAATTGGCCACATCACGTGAGGCATCTCCGGAACTCATAATTGTCTGGAGGGCGACGAGCACTTCGCCGTCCTCGCGTCGTATTCCCGCGGACATCTGAGGAAGAATTGTGGCGAGAGTGACCTCGGCTTCGCCATATTCCTTACTCGTGCGCACCTTCATTGTGGCAAGAGGAAGAATCTCGCGCATTGCAACGAGATCAGGCTCCACGCGCATTCCTTCGAAAGGACGCTCAACGAAGGGAACCTCCTGGCGTTTGACTTTTGGTGTCGCATTTTTGGCACGACGATTCTTCTTCGACATGAAGATCCTTTCGTTTCACGAAATTTCAGGATTCTCGCGTAGCTTTTCACACTCGCGAATGTGACGCATGGCCCATGTTACTGTCTCGCGCGTGTAGATCTCGCGGCTCGGTTTACGCGAGAGAGCAAGATCGTGGCGCCCGTGGGGGATCTCAAGAAGTTCCACATTCTCGGAGAGCAAGGGTGCTAGGCGCTTCATATCTTCCACATTCAGCACGACATCTGAGGAAGCAAGTTCATCAGAGCTAGGATGGCGGAAATTTCCCGAGTGCGAGGAATGAGCCACAAGTACTGGGCAGCTGATCCGCACGTTTGCGCGCGCAATTTCAGCGTGAGCATGTCGCACTGTGCGGAAGAAACCAGCGTACACAGGAGCTGGATAGAGCACCTTGTGTACGGGGTTAAAGTAGAACTCTCCACCGAAATCACGATGGAGAGATCGCGCATACGAAGGTAAGAGCCGGGCGATTTTCAAGCGTGGGGCATATTTTCCAATATGGTCGAGAGTCTTGGTAAGTACTGTGCGTACGAACTGGCTACCACCCTGGTCAAGCCAGGGTGAGTTGAGGATGAGGGCATCGATGCTCCCAGGGTGGTGAGAAGCCCACAGTGCAGCCTGCAAACCCCCAGTGGAATGACCGATGAGAATAATACGGCGAGCGCCGAGATTGCGCAGGTAACCGAGAGCAGTAGAAATTTCCTCCTCGCGCACGCCAAGGTCGCGTATATCGTCGCGTGAGGCTTCGAGGCGAAGGGCGCGTCCGCCGCGTCGGAAATCCAGGCCAACGAGGGGGACACCTACGGAACGCCAGGCTGCGGCTTGCTCGGTGTGGAAGAAGGTGTCTTGGAAACCAGGAAGGTAAAGGGCTGCGGTGTGTGATGTGGAGATAAGGTCGGCAGCATCAGACTCGTGGACAATCACAGCTACATCTGGCCGTCCGGCTGGAGCGCCGCCATCGTCAGTAGTGAGGAAGATAGTGCGAGCCTGCCATGTGGAACCCAAATAATCTGGGTGAGGAGAGCTAATCCACGGGTGGGAAGGCTTCTCCTGGGTATTCCTTACACGACTCATCAATCAACCACGCCGTAGAGACGGTCTCCGGCATCACCAAGGCCAGGAACGATGTAGCCATTTTCGTTGAGATGATCGTCCACGGCAGCTACGACGATCGTAACTTCGGCACGATCGCCCACAGCCTTGTGAATATTTTCCAGACCTTCAGGAGCAGCGAGGATGCAGACACAGGTAACGTCCCGTGCCCCTCGTTCAAGAAGATATTCAATCGAGGCAATAAGTGTGTGTCCTGTGGCGAGCATGGGATCGAGTACGTAGCACTGGCGCCCGGAGAGATCTTCGGGTAAACGGTTGGCGTAGGTGACTGCTTCGAAGGTTGTTTCATCGCGTTTCATCCCGAGGAAGCCAATTTCAGCGGAGGGGAGGAGCTTCGACATGCCTTCGAGCATCCCAAGGCCAGCACGCAGGATTGGAACGACGATTGGGCGAGGTTCGGTGAGCTTAGTGCCGGTGGCTTTTGCCACGGGGGTGGTGATCTCCACAGTCTCTGTACGCACATCATGTGTGGCTTCGTAAGCCAGGAGTGTGACGAGTTCGTCGACAAGCTGACGGAAAACAGGGGAGGGAGTACGGGAATCGCGGAGAAGGGTAAGTTTGTGG
Organism: Actinomycetaceae bacterium zg-1166; assembly: GCA_015679245.1. Taxonomy (GTDB): domain Bacteria; phylum Actinomycetota; class Actinomycetes; order Actinomycetales; family Actinomycetaceae; genus Changpingibacter. The sequence continues at coordinate 146,811 of CP064953.1, forward strand.
GCAACGAGGGGATGTTCAATAACCTGAGTGCGCATGGCTCCAATTTACCAGTGTTCAACTGGTTTACTAGTGCTGGAGAAGCTGGATGTGAAGTTAGCTCAGACAGTCGGTGGTTGAGGCGAATGTGGAAGAAAGTAGGGTGGCGAGGGTGTACGACGAGGAACGGCAGTGGATCTGGCGTGCCAGGGAACTCGCTGAGTACGCGGCTCAGAGTGGAGATGTTCCCGTGGGAGCACTTGTTGTGCGCTCGGGTGAAGTTCTGGGCAAGGGCTGGAATACGCGCGAGGTGGCACAGGATCCGGTGGGACATGCTGAGATCATGGCTCTTCGTGAGGCGGCACAACGCGTGGGAAGTTGGCGCCTTCCTGGCTGTGACCTCTACGTGACGCTTGAACCTTGCACGATGTGTGCGGGAGCTATCGTCGCGGCGAGGGTACGGCGCGTGGTATTTGGAGCTTGGGATGCGAAAGCGGGTGCGGCGGGATCTCTTCGCGATGTGCTCCGTGATTCACGCCTCAACCATCATGTTGAGGTGGTGGGTGGTATCTGTGAGGAGGAGTGTGCTGCCCAGCTTGCGGAGTTTTTCTCTTCACGACGATGATGCTGTCTCAATGAGTCTGGGTGGCTCGGGGTAACGTGTGGGTGGCTTGGGATGGCGGAACGTCTAGGTGACGTGTGAGTGGGATGGGGCCAGTAATTCATCTCACCGGAGCTAAATTCGCGCTCGTATGGCATCTGGTTGTACGATTGGCGGCGGTAGCGTGTCCGAGCGGCCGAAGGTGCAGCACTCGAAATGCTGTGTGGTTAATAGCCACCGCGGGTTCAAATCCCGCCGCTACCGCCAGACTTTCCCCGGTATTAAGCATAAAAACTTATGTGCCGGGGAAAATCTTTTAGTTATTTGTTATTTTCGACTGCTATATGGCTAGAGAAATCAGTACCCCTCCCTTGCATCTTTATCGTGCTTGTGCCTCTCTTCTTGCCCTATAAGCTCCTCTTCATTCCCTGTACTCTCCCGACGATGGTTGTCTGCTTGTCGCCCAGGGGTGTATCTGAACCTTACTTTCTTACTCTCTCGGCGATGGGCTGCCGCATCCCCATTTGTGCACTAACTGCATCCTCTAAACGTTTGTGCCACAACACTGCTTCAACCCTATATAGGCGACGTTATGACCACCTTTTGACAAGCATTTTCATACGAAATACACCCAATTTCTACGTGAGCGGTGTTGTGGCTCTATCAACATATGTGGGGCGAAGCATCCACTCCTTCTGACGTAGATATATCAGTGAAACCGCACAAACTCCGTCTCTACTTTCGTGCATCGTGTTCACTTTTCATCAGCTTTCTTGCCACTTCCTCGGCAACTTTGAAACACTCAAATTTCAGCTGAAAGAGAGGAGTGGGTCTATCTCATCGCATCTAGTTGCCACATTTGCGTGGGAAATACGAGAGGGGATCGTTCGCCCTTGCGCTGACCTATTCTGAGAGAAGTCATGCGGACGACACAGGGAGGTGAGTACCCATGACGAAAATGACGGCAGTTGTCATGTATGCGCCGGGAGATATCCGGCTTGAAGAAGTTGAGAAACCTGTTGCTGGTCCTGGTGAAGCGTTGCTCAAGGTAGCAGCCTGCGGTGTCTGTGGTTCAGATATGGCACGTATGTTTAAGAAGGGACCACATAAGCTGCCCCTTATCTGCGGCCACGAATTTTCTGCTGTAGTAGAGGAAGTTGGCGAAGGTGTCACGAGCGTGGCTCCCGGCGACCACGTCACTGTCCCTCCGATGATCCCCTGCTTTAAGTGTGGCCCTTGTACCGCTGGTCATTACTCACTCTGTGAGGACTACGATTACTACGGTTCGCGCTGCAACGGCGCATACGCCGATTATGTGGCTGGCCCAGCTGATCTTCTCCTCAAGGTTCCTGAGGATTTGGATTTGCGTGCCGCAGCGATGGTAGACCCGTCAGCGATTGCCCTGCACGGTATTTTGCGTACGAAGCTCACAGTAGGTTCACGTGTAGCCGTTATGGGTGGTGGTGGTCCTATTGGCCTCTTCGCGATTCAGTGGGCAAAGATCATGGGTGCCAGCGAAGTCGTTTCCTTCGATGTCTCAGAGGAAAAGAAGCGCCTCGCCCTCGAAGCTGGTGCCACGGCTGCTCCTCTTACCGACGAAGAAAAGGCAGAGATCGTCGGCCTTGGATTCGACGTCATTGTGGATACAACAGGTGCGAAGTCCGTTCCGGATTCCTCAGTGGGAATGATTGCCCGACATGGAGAGCTTGTGTTGATCGGTATTCCCAATGCCGACATTACGATCTCAGACAAGAGCTGGGCTCGCCTCATGCGCCTTGAGGCTGGAGTCCTTGGATCGTGGAATTCCTTCTCGGCTCCTTTCCCTGGCAAGGAATGGCGTGTGAGCGTGGAGAAGATGCATTCAGGAGAACTCAAGTGGGAGTTCATGATTACTCACGAACTCGGGCTAGAAAAGGTTGCGCAAACAATCCGCGCTATGAGTGAACGCACCATTCATTCGTCAAAGGTCATCTTTATGCCGGAGAAGACAACGAAGTAGGTGTGTCCACATAGGTGGGCTTACGCGTTTACAAAGGTTGCTAGGCTGTGGCGGCGCATATGTACGAGTGGAATAAGCCGGCGCCCACTACTGGTGTACATGCAGGCCACAGCCAGGCTCGTCTTAACGGAAAGTTCTAAGAAGGTGGGGGAGACGATGGTATCTGGGCGAACCCAGCGCCGGGATGAAATCCTACGTGTATGCGAATTGAGCTACCTGCGTGGATGGACGCAGCAGCGTATCGCTTCTCATACTGGGTTTTCCCGTTGGAAGGTAGCACGCCTCCTTGCCGCCGGACTAGAGGAAGGTTACGTTCATATCCGTATCCAGGATCCCTTCGCTCGCGACGCCGATCTAGAAGCAAAGCTCACGCGCCGCTACGGCCTTGACGAAGCCGTAGTGGTGCGTGAGCGTTCCACGGTGGAACTCACCATCGAAGCGGTGAGTGCCCAAGCAGCACGCCTACTTGAGCAGATCCGCCCAAATCCAGAAATTGTGGGAATTTCGTGGGGACGCACGCTTGCTGAAGTCTCTGCCCAACTTGGTGAAAGCTGGGCAGAACATCCCCAGATCGTCCAGCTTAACGGCGGAGTAGCCAACATGAATAAAGCCACCTCGATGCACACGGTCACCACATTTGCACGTAAGGCTCACGGTAGGGCGTACATTGTTCCTTGCCCGGCGATCGTCGGCTCACAAGAACTAGCTATGGCACTGCGGGAGGATCGCACAGTCAAGGATGTGCTAGAGGCTGGGCAGTGTGCCCAGGTGGCGCTTTTCTCTCTTGGTGCGCTGCGCAGTGATTCCGTTCTTGTTGAGTCAGGTTGCCTCACTCAGGCTGATGTGAGCCGCTTGCGAGCCTCAGGTGGCGTGGGCGATATCCTTGGCCATTTTATCAACGGGGTGGGAGAGATCGTCGACGAGGGGATTGAGGCACGCACTATCGGAATTCATCTTTCGGATCTACGTGCGATTCCTCATTCGATCGCTGTGGCTGTAGGGAGACAGAAGGGAGCAATTACACGGGCAGCACTCTTGGGTTCTTACGCGAAAATTTTGGTAACAAGCGCGTCTACGGCGCGTGATGTCCTTGCCGACGACGAAGATGCTCACCTTTAGTGGGGTATGCCAATCTGTATTCGCTTTACCGCGAGTTCTCGGTAGGGCGAATGCGTGAGCGTCGTCGGAAAAAGTAAGAAAAACGGAGCTACTGGCCTGGTGCTGGTGGCTAGAGAAAAATTGAGACGGCGGTGACAATGACAGTTGGCGCCGGGTGAAACGAACACAAACAACGTTGTTTGAGGAGTAGCAATGGCAGAAAAACTTGTTCTTGGAGTAGATGTCGGTACGGGTGGCGTGCGTGTGGCGCTCGTCGATCCGAAGGGACACATGGAGGCTACCGCTTCTGTCGCGGTGGCAACAGCGACCCCACGCCCAGCATGGGCGGAGCAAGAACCGATGGACTGGTGGAATGGCCTTAGAGAGGCACTCTCTCAGGTTTTGACGAAGGTGGATGCAAAGCGAATCGTTGGCATGAGCGTTGATGGTACTTCCGCCACCGTTGTTGCCTGCGATCGCAATGGTAAACCCTTGCGCCCCGCTCTGCTCTGGATGGATGTACGTGCGGCTGAAGAAGCTGTGGAGCTGACGAATACTGGCGATCCTGCGCTTAAGTATGCGGGGCAAAACACCGTTTCGGCTGAATGGGGTTTACCCAAACTTATGTGGCTCAAGCGCCATGAGCCAGACGTGTACGAAAAAGCAGAAGTCTTTGCCGATTCGATGGATTGGCTCACCCACCGCCTTACAGGCGAATGGGCGATGTCGGTGTGTTCAGCGACGTGTAAGTTCTTCTATGACTCAAATTGGTCGGGTTGGCCGACGAATCTCTATACGAAAGCAGGTGTTGGCGAGGCTCTCGGAAAACTTCCGTCAACCGTTCTGAACATGGGTGAAGTTGCGGGTACACTCACGGCGAGTGCTGCGAAAGAACTTGGCCTCACCCCTGGAATCACTGTAGCCATGGGCGGCATTGATGCCCATGTGGGAGCCATTGGACTTGGTGTGGTAGAGCCGGGTTCGCTTGCACTCATTACAGGTTCTTCGCATGTGATGTTGGGACAGACGGATCAAGCGATCTATTCCAAGGGAATTTGGGGTTCGTATTTCGACGCTATTATTCCGGGTCAATATACGGTGGAGGCTGGCCAGATTTCCTCTGGCTCTGTCAATAGTTGGTGGGTGAAGAACTACACGCTCAAAGCTCACGAGGAAGCTGCTCGTGAAGGTGTTGAGCTCTATGAGATTCTCAATCGCGGAGCCAAGGAAATTCCGATTGGTTCTGATGGCGTGATTGTGCTTGACCATTTCCAGGGGAATCGTTCGCCTTTCTCCGATCCGTTCTCCCGCGGAGCAATTACAGGACTCACGCTCTCCCATACGGAGAACCACATTTATCGTGCGATTCTTGAAGGTGTATGTTTTGGTACGCGCATCATCTTCGATACATTCCGTGAAAAGGGAATGAATCCGACAACCGTTGTCGTTTCCGGCGGACCAACGAAGGCTGAATTCTGGATGCAGATGCACGCCGATGTGACAGGTGTGGCGCTGCGTATTCCGGCTAATACTGAAGGGCCACTTATGGGTAGTGCGATTCTGGCAACTGTTGGCGCCGGTTTACATTCAAGTATCGGTGAAGCTGCCAAGGAGATGACAAGCGTGGCGCGAATCATCGAACCGAATATGGAGGCCTACGAAGCATACGACTTCTACTATCGCCGCTATGTGGATCTCTATTCGGCTCTCGCACCGATTTCACAAGAGGTCGCAAAACACGTGGCAGAGTAAGCCGTATAGTTTTGCACAATGTAGGTGGGGTGGTTCTCTGTGAAGTGCTTCCCAGAAGAAGGAACTGAATAAACCAGTCCAACTTAAGGGAAGGGTTCTCTGCTGGGATCACCCCGCCTACTCCAGGTTGACAATAACAGGTACGTGATCTGAGGCTCCTTGGCCTTTGCGTTCCTCACGGTCGATATGTGCACTGCGCACGCGCCCGGCGAGAGTGGGAGAGGCCCAGGCGAAGTCGATACGCATTCCCTCATTTTTAGGGAAACGCATTCGTTGGTAATCCCAGAATGTGTATGTGGCACCTTCTGCTTTTCTGGTTACCTCAATAAATCCTGCTTCTGCGAAAGCCTCGAAAGCGGCACGTTCTTCGGCGGTCACATAGATATTGTCAGCAAATGCTTTGATATCCCAGACATCACTATCGCGTGGAGCAACGTTCCAGTCACCAGCCAACAGGATTGGTGCATTTGGCTGCTGAACTAACCACTGTGCGCTAACTTCTCGAAGGCGATTGAGGAAGTCCAGCTTGTAGATATAGTGCGGATCTCCGATAGCACGGCCATTGGGCACATAGAGGCTCCACACTTCCACTCCTCCACAGACGGCACCCAGTGCACGTGGCTCCACTACGGGGGCGCTCTTCTTCGAGAAACCAGGTTGGCCAGGGAAAGAGGTACGCAGATTCTCAATTCCCACACGAGAGAGAATTGCCACGCCGTTCCACTGATTGAGTCCTACAGCTGCTACCTCATAACCGGCCTCCTCGAAAGGAGCAGTGGGGAACTGCTCTGGTGTGCACTTCGTCTCCTGGAGAAGGAGCACGTCCAGATCCCAGCGCTTGAGTACGCCGAGGGCACGCTCGCTACGTGCCCGGATGGAGTTGATGTTCCACGTTGCGATCTTCATGGTGCCAGCCTAGCGTGTGGGAGTGCACGTGAGATTCATCAGAGCTTTCTCGTCGCCTTGTCAGAGTGTCACTCTGGGCTTATCGTCTCTTTCCTTCCCGAATCTTCCTGAATCTCTGCCGACGAGTTTGCGTGTGGGGTGCAGGCTTTGGCTTTGTAGATACATGTGTGTGAGTGTTGACCCTGGCTTTGCTAGCGAGTTAAGTGGAGTATTGAGCCTGGCTTCGTCGACGAATTCGTTGTTCTAGAGACTTCAGGCGTTAGGCTTGGAGGCATGGGAAGCGCACTTATCACGGGCGCCACTTCAGGGATTGGGCTTGAACTCGCCTGGGAGTTGGCTGCCGAACGCAATGATCTTGTCCTCGTCGCGCGTGGGCTCGAACGCCTCGAATCCGTAGCTGAACAGATTCGCCAGAAAGCTGGCGTGCAGGTAGAACTCCTCCCTGCCGACCTTGCCACTGAAGAAGGTGCGCGCGCTGTGGCTGCGCGCCTATATGCAGAGAATAAGCCAATAGGAATCCTCGTCAATAATGTTGGATTCGGGCTGAGTCAAGAATTCGTGGGGGGAGATCTGGAGCGTGAACTGTACGGACTCGATGCGATGGTACGCGCAACACTCATCACCTGCCATGCTGCTGCTGAAGTAATGGCACGACGTGGCTATGGAGCAATTCTCAACATTTCCTCCATGGCTTCGCTCACCGCACAGGGCACGTATTCGGCACATAAAGCATGGGTGCGTACTTTCACCGAAGGTCTAGCAGTGGATCTCAAGGGAAGTGGCGTAGCAGTGGCAGCTATCTGTCCAGGGCTCGTTCACACAGATTTTCACTCAAGTGCAGGTGTTGATGCTGGCCAGTGGCCGGAATACTTCTTCACCACCCCGGCTCACGTGGCACGTGTCAGCTTGAACGCTCTACGCCACGGTCGCGTGATCGTCACACCAACCCTGCGCTATAAGACATTGGCGGCACTTCTCAAGGTAGCACCGCGTGCACTTGTCCGTGCCGTGGCCGGCCCCGAGATGTCCGGGCGCCCGGCATGAGCATAAAGTGAGTGATATGAGGGAGGTTTTTAGCACAGAAAGCATGTCTCACGATCGTGGCATTTCTGGCGATGATTCCCTTCTCACCCCTGAATCAGCTCGGCTCGATGTTGATCTCGTGGAAATCGTCGGGATCGGAGCATTTACACACGGTGATAATATTGCCTCCCTAGCGAAAGCGCCGCTCGCGAACTCCACTGCCGAGGAGCAGACGGATGGGGAACCTAGCCAGACGAAACTCGTTGCTACCAATATGAACAGTAGTGCCAGGCAGGAAAAAAATTCTTTTACACCTACCCCTAAGTTCACTCCCACGCCCCACCCATGGGAGGCCGTGCTCCCAGCAGTCCCAGGGGCAGATTTCTCAACGATACCCAGGAAGAGCCTAACTGTTCTTGCGGGTGAGGGGCGCACGGTACGTCAGCGCCTCGATTTGGTGGGTAACTGGGATCGGGTTGTCGCATGTGCAACCTATGAGGAATCTCCTGGTCAAATAATACGACTGCTCAACGGCGTGGCTTATATTTTTCTTACGCCGCAAGCACTCGCGGCAGCTCTTCCCAATCCTGCGGCTGTGGGGATTCGCATGACGAAGGTGCGCCTACTTACACTACTGAGCGAGAGCCTGGAAACTTCAGACTTTATAGGAACCTGGATATTTGGACTCAGCGAGGAGCGCCCATATTTTCTCCCGAAAGCTGACCTTGAACCTATGGGTGAACTTCTCAATTCACTGCTCGTGCTAGCGCGCGCCCACGCAGGTGTACTTTCACCGGCTCAGGCCTACGAGGAACTGCGGGATCGGAGTTTCTTCTGCGCTGGAGCTTGGGATTCACACGAGGGAGAACAACATCACTTTCCCCTTTACCTCTCGCCACTACACCTCATTCACGCCGGAGGAAGCGGGAATGTATCTACACTGAAGCTCAGGGAGGCTGCCGCCCTACTCGCAACAGACAAGGGACTCGTTGACTCCCATGGTTCTCAGAGTGAAATAGGCGAAGGTAGGGGAGGCGCCCTCGTCGTCGAACCCACGCAACCCTATGCTCTCTATCTCCCGTATGACGTGTTCAAAGTAGAAGGAAAAGAAGAACCACTCACTGTTACATGAGTGTAGAAAGTGATCCAAGGGCACACGATGCAGGCCTGATGGACACCCACGGAGGTTTCCCGCTCTGGGCTCGCACCTGACCTAGCTAGCCTGATCCACGTATGTGATCTATAACTGGCTACAGTAATGGCTACAGTCGGGCATATCAGGGCATGTGTTGTGATGCTGGAATATCGAGGCATTCATCGCGCTACCATGCCGAAAATTTTAGCCAATGAATGCACAGTTATCTAGCTAATCGATTCACACAAGGTGATATATAGTTTCTGAAGTTTGAGTATGGGTTTCGGAAGTTTGAGCTAATGAAGTGGGTTTCCTCATATTGTGTCCTTCTGTAAAACAGTAAGTATCTCAGTTCTGTTGATGGGAAGGCTGGAAACACTAATTATTCATCTGGAAAGCTGAGGTTAGTTCATTGATGGAAAGATTCCTATTATTTTGGCTCAACTTTTTAAGAATTATGTCAAAACCACGATATGCACTAAAACCGAGCATGTATATAGATACAATCATCGACATATTTTCTGACATGTCTTTATAAGCTGCAGCTCTTTCCTTTATGTGGCCATAGACGGTATCATGTGGTGTTTTAGTGGCGATATGTGGCGATATTCCTTTCGTTTAACTTCCTCTACGACATGAGGTAAAGCCATACAGATGTTGAAAAATGCGTCGGTTTGCCCTGTGACACTCGTATAAAACTCATCAATGTTCACTCTCCTTATCTGTGCATGGGACGTTTTTCGTTTATCGACCGTAGTCTCCCATAGGATATTTTGTGAGCGACGTGCTATTGCCTCTACCAAGAAGCAAGCACAATCATCATCTTTCAGGAGTTGATCCTGCATTTTAATGTACGTCTTGCTGGTAGCAGAAGAATCATTGTATTATGCTTATTCTTCATCTCTACATAAATCTTGTGAAGTGTATTATTCTCGTCTAGTACACAACCAGAAGGTACGTCATAAATCACATCCCATCCGCCTTCTTTCCCGTTGAGCGGTACATGGTAGTCTTTCATAAACTCAAATAAACGCTGATGAAAGTAGCCAATCTCATTTGTATTTGACTTATCTCGTTGGTGGAAGATCTCATTCGAAATAATTGTCGTCCAGTCTTCACCATAAACGGCTTTGTCGAAAATCATCTTTATGGGATCGATAAGATTAGTGTTGAACTTATCGATGTTGTATGGTTCTAATTTCTCCCCCTAATGTGCAATTGTCTTGCGTACGTGTTCCTTAAAATCATCATACGAGATGAAATCTATAATCCATTCCATGCCCACATCCTTTCTCAATTTTGTTCACAACGTTGTAAGGCATGAAAAATCTCTACACCCACACGTTGAGCGAGTTCAATAGGCACAGCGTTGCCTATCTGTTTGTATTGTTCACTACGGCTTCTCACGAACTCCCACTCATCAGGAAAATTTGGATACGCGCATACTCGCGTACTGTAAACGGTCGAGTCTCATCAGGATGGCAGCGCTCGGTCTGTTTCTGTGACGGTGAGGCGGCACCCAATCCACATGAACACCGCACCGGCTACGTCACGTAGTCGTCGTTGTTGTGGTTCAACTTGGCTATTTACGTTTTCTTGGATCGAAATGTGAAGAGTTTGAGATTCGGATGGGGATGGATTAGATGACATATTCATCTTTTTCTCCCCTCTTCTGTCAAATTGAACGGACTATCTTTCACATTAGAAAATAATTCTGACTAACGAAAACAAAAAGCTGCCCGAATCAGACCAAGCCATGGATATAATGAAACGAGAACAATAAAAGTACCCTCTATCCTCTTCTAATCATTTGTTAAACTCGGAACTCACAAGAGAACATGTATAACAAGCAAAAATAGAATCGCCGGTGCGACCACATGGTCTACGATGTTCCTCTTAGCCTCTTGGTGTTGCGGAAGATCAAGGTAAGGACTTCTTTTAGCGAAGCACCCCACTACAAATGCTGGAACAACAATGAGAGAAAATGTATCAGCTTCACCCTGTACCACGCTAGCAAACAATAAAATTAACATAGGCACTATCTGCTACAACAAAACAAAAATTCTTTCTTTTCATAGTTTTCACTACACTTTCACTATCGCGCCAACTGCTGTTCATCCCAACATCAACTTCATTTGATGAAGTTGGTAACCTATTTTTCTTGGGCAGTGTCTCTTTAGTTAAATGATCTCCATTGCAACGGTAGACCAAGAGCTTGACGGGTGACGAGTGGGTTGGGAAGAAACTCGTTATTGATAAGTGCAGCAACTTTCTCAGGCCAAGATGAATCTGGCGAGTAGGTCTTGAGGAGATGGTTGATGAAAACCAGGGAACCGAAAATTCTCATGCTTTCTCGTTCAGGCAGGTCGTCCATTCCTGAGATTTGCCGTACTGGTTCAGTTGGTGCAGTAGTAAACGAGCGGTTCCAGCATCGAGCATGATGAGCTTCAGTGTTTCTTACAACGGTTAGTTGTTCATACCATCTCACGCTTGGTGATTCTTTTAGAAAATTGCGACGGGTGGAGTGCGTCAGATCATCAAGATCAACGACTATGCCGAGACGCTCATCGATAGCTCGTTGATCTGACCGGCGTAGACCTTGAAACATTAGTGAGATATCACGGAAGTCAAGGACTTCAGACAAAACCCATAAAGGGAACTGGGATTCATAGTGATCCGAATAATGTTTAATTGCAGAATTGCTACTTTCGCTGCGCCGGATGCGTCGGCTAATTCGCTTCTTCCATTCGTCGTATCCAAACGAGGGACGAAATACGTCTTTATTCAGATATCTGAGCGGGTCTGGGACACATAACTGTTGGCATATGTGAGCACGTAAGCCTACTTCGACCCGTTCAATCCCATCATGTAGGAGGGTACGAAGTTTTCGATCCGCCTCATAAAGTGCTGTAACGTCACTAAACCGTGTTCCTGGGACGTATGTGTCACGACGCTGCCCATCAACACTCATCCGTGCTGGATACGAGTATGCTGACAAACGGTAATAACCCACGCTAGAGAGCCACTGTATGGCCTCGTCTTCATTGACTTCCATACCACGTTGCTGCATCAAGTCAATTTGCTCCTGCAACATTGTTCCTGGCTTCAGCGTTCGCACCACCGCCCCCTTCGCCGTAAAAGAGGATCAGCCCACTCCCGACGAATGCCGGGGCGGGCTGACCTGTTGCGTTCATTCTATCACCGATATACAACGGACAGAAGCTCTCTGGAAGTCATGGGAAGACACTCGCGCTGACCCTATGACCGGGTTAATAGATAAAGTATGGGTCTGGTGATCGGGTTTTTCGTTGGTATGACGGTGGAAAGTTGTTGTTATTGAGGTTAAGGCGGTTAGTGTGCTTGCTTCGTTGATATCTCCGGGATTACGTGTATGGGGTGAAGGATCTCAGCCCGTGTGCCCGTACCTGCCCCATCTGTGCTCAGCCATGGAAGACGAAGGGCTACACAAGTGCCGGTAAACGACGCTGGTAGTGCAAGGAGTGCCGGCATGGCTTCACTGCCGGCCAGGCTCACCAAGCACGGATCACACAATTTCGTCACTTCCAAGGCTACGTCACCGACACTGTCCCTAAACACCGCTTGACCGGTTCGAATCACACCTGGGATCGAGACCAGGCCTGGTGCTGGCAGACAGCCCCGATCTGGGAAGTCACCGGAGAGGTCTAACCAGGTCTTCATCGACGGGACCTACATCGGCTACGGCTGGTGCACCCTCACCGCCGCCACCACCGATGCACTGATCGCTTATCAGCTATGCAACAAAGAGACCAAAGCTGCCTACACCGCCTCGCGTAGGGAAGATCCCACCCCCACTAGTAGTCACCACCGACGGAGAGCGTGGGGCACTAGCTGCCATCAAAACCTGCTGGCCAACTACCCGCATCCAACGCTGCATGGTCCACATCCAACGCAATATCCGCACCATAACCACCGCCCGACCCAAAACCCGGGCGCACAAAGCCCTGTACAAACTTGGTCTGAACCTCACCAAAGTCACCACTCCCGAGCAAGCCATCACTTGGCAAAAAGCCTTGGCTGCCTTCCACGATCTCTACGACGAATGGCTTGTACGGGCGCACCTACAAAAACAGCGTGCCACTCTCCCAGATCCCACGTTTTGCCCAGAACAACAAGTCCTGGTGGTACACCCACCACGCAACAAGACGCTTAATGCGATCCTTAGACGGGTATATCAAGACCGGGGTGCTCTTCACCTACCTCGACCCCACCACTGACGCAAACACGCCCCCAGGAAAGCAGCCTGACCACCCGAAAAGATGGACCCAAAACTAACGACACGCCAGCATCAGACCCACATTTTGCCTATTAAACCCAACATTGCTCGCCGCGCCCAGGTAAAGTAAAACCCCCGGAATCGGCTAGATTCCAGGGAAATCTCTCTGTTCAATTGCGAGCCACCTGAGAGAATCGAACTCTCGACCTATTCATTACGAGTGAATCGCTCTGCCGACTGAGCTAAGGTGGCGTCGTTGCGTTTCCACAACGTCGGATACTCTACCGAAGCAGAACAGGAACCCGCAAGCTGGTGTTTGTGACACCTCCCTCATCGCTACTCTCACCTCCATAAAAGGGTCGTATATTCCCCTAATGTGTATGCCCTTACTTCCATGGCAGCCGTATTCCAGTGCATGGAGAGGGGTGTGCGTACTACACTCAGTACGCACACCCCTCTCCATATCACCGTGACATTCAGTGCATAGCGGTATCTGCGCAGGCAAGAGCTACATTAAAGTAGGTAGCTTTACGTGTAGGCTCACTTCATCTTCGTACCGGCAGAGCCGAGGCGTTCACATGCTTCAACCACACGGGCAGCCATGCCTGCTTCGGCGACCTTACCCCAAGCGCGAGGATCGTAGGTCTTCTTGTTGCCTACTTCGCCGTCGATCTTGAGCACGCCGTCGTAGTTCTTGTACATCCAGTCAGCCACTGGGCGGGTGTAGGCATACTGAGTATCTGTATCCACGTTCATCTTGATGACACCGTTAGCCACAGCCAGAGCGATTTCTTCTTCAGTGGAACCCGAACCGCCGTGCATGACGAGGTCGAATGGACGATCTGTATCGAGGCCGTAGTGAGCTGCGACTTCCGTCTGGATTGTGCCAAGGAGTTCGGGACGGAGCTTAACGTGGCCAGGCTTGTAAGCGCCGTGCACGTTGCCGAAGGTGAGAGCCGTGAGGTAGCGACCCTTCTCACCCAGGCCAAGAGCTTCGACTGTCTTAATGGCATCAGCGGTAGTGGTGTAAAGTTTCTCGTTGATTTCGCCTACAACGCCGTCTTCTTCGCCGCCTACGGCACCAACCTCAATCTCAAGGATGGTGCGTGCGGCAACCGCCTTATCCAGGAGACGCTTGGCGATCTCAAGGTTTTCGTCGAGCGGAATGGCTGAGCCATCCCACATGTGCGACTGGTACCAGGGGAGGCGGCCAGCCTTTACCTCTTCAGCTTCCATCTCCATGATGGCTTCGGTCCACGACTCAAGATTCTGCTTAGCGCAGTGATCGGTGTGGAGAGCCACGGTGACGTTGTAGTTCTTAGCAATCTCGCGAGCATAGGCAGCCATAGCGAGTGTGCCGGCGATACGATCCTTGATTGTGGAGCCAGACCAGTATTCGGCTCCACCAACGGAGACCTGGATGATGCCATCGGATTCGGCATCGGCGAAACCGCGGATTGCTGCGGTCAGAGTTTGGGAGGATGTTACATTGATCGCGGGGTAGGCAAACTTGCCAGCCTTTGCGCGGTCGAGCATCTCAGCGTAAACCTCGGGGGTTGCGATAGGCACAGGAACTCTCCTTTGATTGAGACCAGGACTTTCCCATTCTCTCACTTTCGCCCCGATTGACGAAAAGCCTTTTGACCCTGAATTTCTGCCAGCTAGCGTGGTGCGAACCACATAATTTTCCTGTGAGGCAAGGATTCTGCGCACTTTCACATTTCCCTTCCCTGCTTCCTATTTATAGAACACTCATGCCCTTCTCATCGCTCACCACTTCCACTTTTTCTTTCTCGTCCGCCCGCCAAAATTCCCACACCACCAACGCAACTCCCGCACCACCGACAAAAAGCTAGAAGTGTGGAATATCCGAGAGGTATGCCCTGTTTCAGAAAATCGGCACGCCGACGTGAGTCTCAAAGGTGCGAGTGAGACGAAGCTCCTGAGTTTCAGAAATTTCGCGCATTGAAGCGAAGGCGTGGTTTTGTCGTTGTGGATGAGTAGCGATTTAGGAAGCCATGGAGCGAGGGGCAGGGCGATGGCGCACCATCCACGAGTGCATTGCTATCGCGGCTGCGGCGGCTACGTTGAGTGAGCGAGTGGAGCCATACTGTTCAATGCGCACAGCCTGCTCACACACAGCTTGGAGTTGGGGTGAAATCCCTGCCGACTCCTGACCGAACACAAGAAGGCACTTTTCTGGAAGTTCGGCGTACTCAAGGGGCTGCGATTGGGGAGGATTATCGACGGCGACGAGGATGTATCCATGCTCGTGAGTCCAGGCAGCTAGACTCTCGGGGGTAGGGTGATAGTGGATGTCGATGTAACGATCGGTCACCATAGCCCCGCGCTTGTTCCAGCGTCGTCGCCCCACAATGTGCACTCCGCCCACATTGAAGGCATTACCTGAGCGCACAATGGAACCAATATTGAGGTCATGTTCGAGGTTTTCGATTGCGATGTGGAGCGCACTTCGGTCTGTGGCCAGGTCAGCATGAATCGCCTCGACACTCCAATAACGATACTTGTCGAGGACATTTCGGTGATCGCCAAAGGCAAGAAGTTCACGGTCGAGGCGTGGATCTTCTGGCCAAGGTTCAGGCATGGGACCCACGCCAATTTCGCGAGCGCCAGGGCGGCGTTCGTAAGCTGGATCATCCACGTCTGTGGAAGCACGACGGACTTGCACAAGTGCTTCCTGGGTAGGTGGTGCTTCCTGGGCAAGAGATGCGACCTCGGTAGGTGCGTCTTGGGTAAGCATTGCCGTAATGTTGTCCTCAGTTGTGAACGTGGAGATCTCGGACGGGAGCTCTCTTTCATGTGTGCAGGCGCCATCGTCGGGAGAAGGAATCATGTCCTCACACCTGCGGTTCGAGGCCGAGATCCTCAAGGTGCACGGCTGCGAGGTAAGGCACGCCGTAAGCCTCGATCTTCTCCTTCGCGCCGGTGTTACGATCCACCACTACGGCCACTGCCAGCACATTCGCACCTGCTGCCCGTGCAGCTTCGAGAGCTTGAATGGGTGAACCTCCAGTGGTGGACGTGTCCTCGAGGATGACGACATTGCGTTCGGCAATATCAGGGCCTTCGATCTGGCGCTTCATCCCGTGGTCTTTCGCTTCCTTGCGCACGACGAAAGCGTCGATATCTAACCCGCGTGAAGCTGCGGCGTGAAGAATCGCAGTGGATACAGGATCGGCACCCATCGTGAGGCCGCCCACGGCATCGGCTACACCGGCACCACATCCGGCTTCTTCCAGGACATCAAGCATGACATGGCCGATAAGTGGGCCTGCTTCATGGTGTAGTGTGGCTCGACGCATATCCACGTAATACGAGGAGGTGCGACCCGAGGCGAGGGTGAAGGTGCCACGCTGGATGGCGAGTTCGTCGATAAGCTCAATGAGGCGCTTGCGCTGAGAATCATTCACGGCACTAGCCTAACGTGAGGTCTGCCCCCATACTTAACGGCGGCTCTTTCTCCGCACAGTTTCGCGCCAGCGAGTAAGGAGTTCGAAGCCATCGTGACCACTGATGAGAGGAATGTGTTCGGGACGGCGAGGGAGCATGGGATGCATCGCTTCAAAGGTCGAAGTCATTCCTGATGAGAGTACCTGCTCCACCGAATTGAGGCGCCGTAGGGCGATCGCCGCCACAGCTGAGGGATGTTCGCGGGCAAGTTCGTCGTAGATCATCGGATCGTGTTGACCATCATCACCCACGAGAACCCACTCGATCCCAGGGAAAGTGATGAGGAGGTTGCGCAACTGAGTGCGTTTGTGCTCCTGACCTGAACGGAAAAGACCCGTGGGAGTTGGCCCCCAATCAGTGAGGAGGAGCGGGCCGAGCGGAAGGCGATTAGCCTGGATAAAGGCCTGCATTGCGGGAAGTGTATTCCAAGCGCCGGTGGAGAGGTAGAACACAGGTGCCTCTGGGTGCCCTTTGAGTACTTCGTCGAAGAATTCCGTCATGCCAGGAACGGGTATGCGCGCGTCAGTGCGCAGTACGAAAGCATTCCATGCGGCGATGAACATGCGAGGAAGCCACGTCACGACGATGGTGTCGTCGATATCGCAGATCACGCCGCGTTGAGCCTGAGGATCTACGACGAGGACAGGTGCCTCAGCAGATGTGCCAGCCGCTGGGACAATCTGGGCAGTGTGCCAGCCGGGAGTGAGGCCATGGTTCGTCACTATGACATCGACGTATCCGTTGGAATCTGTACGAGTAGTAAATTCACGCCCGGCGATCTTCACCGTGACGGGGAGATTGCCGATCTGAGTGGTGAAAAATTGACGCCAACCACGCTGAGCCTTTGTGGCGGCATCTGTAGCGATCTCCACAAAGTCATCCATAGCTTGTGCGGCTTTGGAATGCGTGTCGAAAAGATGAGTGACGGGGCGCGTGATTGGTTTACCTGAGGCTGCGTGCGGCAGAAACGTGAAAGAAAAGGGCTTCTCAGCATCCGGAGGTGCCATGACTGCTCGCCCGATGACGTGCAGGGTTGAGGATGAGCCATATCCTGTATATGGGAGGATCTGGGGAAGCCATCCACGGGCGCGAAGGCGCACAATACCGCGTTTATTTGCTGAGTTCTCGATCGCGCGTGCAATATCTGCCAGTGCCACACTCCTAGGTTAGCTGGTGAAGCTGACGAGACTCTGAGTGTCCCAACAACGGGGATCCTGGTGCGAACGGTCACTTTACCAAGGCACATAAAGGAATCCGGGGAGACAAAATACACGGCTGAGTAGGGGATATCGGCCTACGGGGTAGGAGTATCGACCTAGCTTCGTCAACACGCGTAGGGCAGTGTGACTTGTATGGACACAACGAATGCGACTCGGCCAGAAAAGACGAGCATTCCTCGTACTTGACTGAACCGAGTCGCGTTCCCTGCAGTAAGTAGACGTGGAAAATTACCTGTGAAAGCGAGTTTTACCCCTGTTTCTCCTGGGATCGATCTCCACTCCAGAGAGTGTGGTAAATGCCGGGCTTATCAGTGCGCAGATAAGTGTGAGCGCCAAAAAAGTCGCGCTGACCCTGGATAAGGTTCGCTGGGAGGTTCTCCGCACGAACGCCGTCGTAGTAGGAAAGGGAAGAAGCGAAAGCCGGAACAGGGATCCCATTGAGTGCCGCATAGGAGACTACCCAACGCCAGGATTGGACGGCATTGGAAGCCTCACCAGCAAAGTAAGGATCAGCTAGGAGAAGCGGGAGTCTGGCATCGCGCTCGAAGGCTTCTGTGATGCGGTTGAGGAACACTGCACGAATGATGCATCCACCACGCCAGATCCGTGCCATCGCGCCCATATCTACGTTCCATCCGTATTCGGCTGAGGCTGAACGGATAAGTTCGAACCCCTGAGAGTAGGCCACCATCTTCGAGGCGTAGAGTGCCTGGCGGATCGCCTCAATGAAGGCTGTGGAATCATCAAGTGGCGTATCGATAGTGTGTGCCTCAAGCATGTCGCGAGCAGCCTCACGCTGAGCTAGGCCACCAGAGAGTGAGCGCGCGAAAGTGGCCTCAGCGATACCCGTCACGGGAACGCCCAATTCGGCGGCGTTCTGAACTGTCCAGGCACCTGTGCCCTTTTGTGAAGCGCGATCGAGAATGACATCCACGAGTGGTTTGCCCGTATCAGGATCGACATGCTGGAGCACATCAGCTGTGATCTCGATGAGGTAGGAACCTAGTTCAGTCTTATTCCACTCCTCGAAAACCTTCCCTATCTCTGGAGCGCTCATGCCTAGTGCCTTGCGCATGAGATCATAGGCCTCTGCGATGAGCTGCATATCCGAGTATTCGATGCCGTTATGTACCATTTTGACGAAATGGCCTGCACCGTCAGGACCCACATGTGTACAGCAGGGAACCCCATCCACATGCGCTGAAATCTTCTCGAACATGGGGCCGAGGCGACGGTAGGAATCTTCCGTCCCACCAGGCATGATTGAAGGACCTTTGAGGGCACCTTCTTCCCCGCCGGAAACGCCAGCACCGACGAAGTGTAGGCCGCGGGCGCGGATCGCCTCTTCCCGACGGCGTGTATCGTGGTAGTTCGCGTTTCCGCAATCAACGATAATGTCGCCTGGTTCCATGAGATCTGCAAGTTCGTCGATCACAGCGTCGGTGGCAGCTCCAGCCTTGACCATAATGATTGCCACGCGGGGCACAGAGAGTGAGGCGACGAAATCCGCCATCGATTCGCAAGGGAAGAACTCTCCTTCACTACCGTGAGAGGCCATGACGGCTTGCGTCTTGGTGGCTGTGCGGTTGTGGATCGCTACCTTGAAACCCTTGTGGGCGAGGTTACGTGCAAGGTTGGAACCCATCACGGCCATTCCAGTGACACCAATATCAGCGATGCCACGCCCAGGTGCGGGGATGTTCACATGAACTCCTTATGTTTAGTTGTGCTGCGGAAGAAGTCTGACATGCCACACATGTATGTGGGTGAAATCTGGATTTTCGACGAGATTCGCTCAAGGCTCTGAGCGAAACCATCGGATATATCGTCGTGGTTCCTACTTGCCGAGCGCGGCGGTGACGAGTGTTTTTGCAGAATCCTGGACGTCGGCCAGATGCTCTGAGCTGAGGAAGGATTCGGCATAGATCTTGTACACGTCTTCGGTTCCCGAGGGGCGCGCGGCAAACCATGCGTTCTCCGTGGTGACCTTGAGGCCACCGATTGCCGCACCATTACCGGGAGCGGCAGTGAGTGCCGCTGTGATTGCTTCACCGGCCAGGTGCGTGGCGGTGATATCGGCGGGAGAGAGCTTGGAAAGTTTCACCTTCTCCTCTTTCGAGGCAGCAGCGTCGATACGGGCGTAGGAAGAATCTCCGTAACGCTCCACTTGCTCGCGGTGAAGCTGAGAAGGACTCTTTCCTGTTACGGCAAGGATTTCAGCAGCAAGGAGATCCATAACGAGACCATCTTTATCTGTGGTCCATACGCTCCCATCCATGCGTAGGAAGGAGCCTCCTGCTGACTCCTCGCCGCCGAAGCCGAGAGAACCCGAGAGCAGACCGGGAACGAACCACTTGAACCCTACGGGAACTTCCACAATCTCACGGCATATTCCCGCTACAACACGGTCGATAAGAGAGGAGGAGACGAGGGTTTTTCCCACTCCGGCGTCCTTTGCCCAACCGGGGCGGTGAGTGAAGAGATATTCGATAGCAACAGCGAGGTAGTGATTCGGGTTCATGAGGCCGCCGTCTGGAGTGACGATTCCATGTCGATCCGAATCAGCATCATTACCGGTAGCAATGTCGAAGGGGACGCTTCCATCGCACGTGGGCAGCATACGCTCGCGTAGGGAAGCCATAGCGTAAGGGGAGGAGCAGTCCATACGGATCTTGCCATCCCAATCCAAGGTCATAAAGGGCCAGCGGGGATCGACCTTTGGATTCACCACGGTGAGGTCAATATTGTAGTAGCTGGCGATCTCACTCCAGTATTCGGCTGAGGCACCCCCCATAGGATCCGCACCGATGCGCACACCAGCACGACGGATCGCCTCAAAGTCAATCATCTGCGCGAGGGATTCCACATAGAGTGCGCGGAAATCAAAACTTGTGACTTGTGTTTTGGCTTCCTCATAGGGCACTCGTGCAATTTTCTCCCATCCTTGCGCCAAGAGCTCATTCGCGCGAGCAGCGATCACTGACGTGGCTTCCGTACCAGCAGGACCACCCGTGGGAGGGTTGTACTTGAAGCCACCATCTCGCGGTGGATTGTGAGAGGGAGTGATGACGATACCATCGGCAAGGCCGGAGCGTACACAGGTGCAACTTTCCGTTGTGCCAGAAGCAAGGGCGACTGCGTCGGGGCGCACACCCTCAGGGCTACCAGCTCCATTTGCGACGAGTATCGCCAGGGAAATCGCGGGCGTGGGAGTGTAGGAACCGCGCGAATCGACGCGCACATCTACGCCGTTGGCTACGAGTACTTCGACGGCTGTGCGTTCAGCTGGTTCGGAGAGAGCATGTGTGTCACGACCAATGAAGAGAGGGCCGTCAAAGCCCTGAGCCCGGCGGTATTCGACGATTGCTTGCGTAGTAGCAGCAATATGAGCCTCGTTAAAGGCTGCGTCAAAAGCTGAACCGCGGTGACCAGAGGTACCGAACATAACTTGCTGAGCAGGGTTGGAAGGATCGGGAGTGAGGGAGTAGTAGGCAGCGATGAGGGCATCGACATCGATGAGATCCTCAGGGCCTGCGGGCATTCCTGCGCGTTCGTTCATGTCTCCCATTCTTCCACGAACGCAGCATGGATGGGGAAGTAGATGGAATCTGGGGGAAGAAAGCCAGGGAGCGGGAGAAGAGGAGTTTTCTCCCTCTCAGCAGCGTCAACGAAAAACAACTTTTCGATTGGCGACGACGACGCTACCTGCTGGGTTAAAGCTGCCGAGTTTACACGTCGAGAAACACACGAGTGAAGTAACTGCCAATAAAGAAAAAGGCGGCAGCGGAAGCAAAGTTGCCCAGGAGGAGAGAAAAAGCAGCGATGATGCGTTTTTGTGCGAGCATACGTGCTGCATCGAGCATTGCTGAGGAGAAAGTGGTGAAGCCTCCGCAGAAGCCTGTGAGTATGACGGTGACGAGTTCAGGGGAGAGAGCGGTGGAATTGAGCGCGGCGGTGCTGATCGCACCGAAAATACAACTGCCAAGAACATTGACTGTGAAGATACCCGCAGGCCAGGAAGATACACGTGCATTTACTCCCGAATCAACGCGAGCACGGATAAGGGAGCCAAAGCCTCCTGCGAGGGTAACGCAAAGGAGGATCATGCTGTTTCCCTTCCTAACCTCGGGTTCTCAACCTCACGACAAGGAGAAGCCCAACGTGCACGCGTTCCTATGGCAAGACCTACGAAGGCGAAAAGGAGTCCAAGAAAGAGATTCGCCCCCGGATAGAGGAGGTAGGCGAGTCCGTGAGTTCCGAGAGTTTCAGCTACGAGGGTGGAGTAGGTGGTAAAGCCACCGAGAAATCCAGTTCCCAGGCCACAGTAGAGCAGTTTGTTCGCAGAAGATACACGACGTGAGGTGAGGCCAGCGAGGATCCCTAGAGCGAACGCGCCCAGAAGATTGACCGCGAGACTCGCCCAGGAAAAGTGATACCCCGAAACGGGGAGGATCTGAGTGAGGAGATAGCGAAGGGCACTTCCTGCCCCACCGCCACAGAAAATAAGGGCAAGGCCAGTGAAGTTGCGAGTAAAAGAGTCACACACATCTCAATTTTAGGGTTGTGTAGAAATCTTACGAATCCTGCCTGACGTGCATCCGACTCGTGATCGATAGAGCAGAGTCGCATACGTCGAAGTTAATCCTGGGGCCACGCAGGCGAGAGGTGTGATGTTCTTTATGGCGGAGGGAAGGTAGAGATGGCAGAGGAGGTGGCGGTGGAGGGAGAGGAGACCATGTGGCAACTTACCTACTGGGATTAAATAATCTCCTTCTTCTGGCTACGGCGCAGGGCGAACCACCCTAACGGGATACGTATCCAGAAGGTGAGGAGGCGGAAAAGGAGCGCTGTGGAGAAGGCAATCGAATAGGGCACGCCCGCTGCGGTAAGCCCCACGGTGAGAGCCGCTTCCACGGGGCCGATTCCGCCGGGGGAAGGAACGATTGAACCCACGGAATTCGAGACAAGATAGGTGACGGTGAGGGTGACTATCGGTAGTTGGTAGCCGAAGGCTCCGAGCGCAAAACCAAAGGCCGTGACGTAACCGGCCGTCTGAATGAGGGAGCCGAGGAAGCCGTAGACGAGGCGAATGGGATGTGTTCCTAGCCAAACGAGGCGTGGCCATATCTGTTCCCCGATGGGGCGAAGTTTGGCCAGTACCCAACGACGTACCTGTGGTACAGCGAAACACACTGCCAAGACGAGGGCGATAATCGCAAGGGATATAAGTACGGCATTGGAGGGAACTGCGAAGGATCCCACATCTCCCGTGATGAGACTCAATACAAGGAGTAAAAGAATAGTTGTGACAAACTGCGCAACTTGAACTAGAGAAACGGTGGCTACTGCCACTGCAGTGGGAACTTTTTTCTTGTGAAGGTAGCGCAAATTGAGGGCAGCCGGTCCGATTCCCGCAGGAGCAACAAGCGCCACTACTGAGGCAGCAAGCTGTACAGTCGTCGCTTCGCGTAGCATAAGTTTCTCTGCCGTGTAGGCCTGGAGCACCACGGCTGCTCCGAAGAATGAGGCCATCGAGGCTAGGAAACTCGCCACCATCCACACGGGCTGGGCACCCTTGATTGTGAGGATGAGATCTTCCATATTGATTGAGGCGAGAAGGAGATAGACCGCTACCACGCCAATCGAGAGAGTGACCACGGTGCGCGGGGAGAAACGGCGCAGTTCCACAGGGGAGACTTCGCGAGCTTGTGGAACTGATTCAGCGAGTGCTTCGCGTAGGTGCTGCATATCCTTGCGATCGGCGAATTGGGCGAGAGTAGAGGAAGGGACGATCGCCTTTTGAAGTACAGGGGCGAGAGTGAGGAGCTGATCGGTGGAGAGATTGCGCCTAGCTGAAGTGAGAGCACGCTCAATTCCAAGATGTGCAGCAAGGGCTGCAATCGC
The DNA here is from genome assembly GCA_015679245.1 of Actinomycetaceae bacterium zg-1166. GTDB lineage: Bacteria > Actinomycetota > Actinomycetes > Actinomycetales > Actinomycetaceae > Changpingibacter. The sequence goes on from CP064953.1 coordinate 170,151, forward strand.
CTGCGCTAGGTCGATGCGGCGGCTCATTTCTGAGGAGGCAAGAGCTCCTTTACCCCAATGAATAAGACCGACAATTCCTTCACGTACCACGATTGAACGTGCAGTGATATTTCCGTGAGATATTCCGCGGGCGTGTGCCCGACCGAGGATTGCCCACAAGTTGTCGAGGTTCTCGTCGGTGAGAATTTCCGGGTTAGCGAGGTTTTCCAGGGAGTATTCTCCCGTTACTTCGCCGGCGATGAGCATGGATTTGTGCCCACGAGCCACACGCATGGAGCGTTCTGGCATGAGATTCGCATTTGCTGCGACGAGTTCCATGAGAACATGGCGATCAGCAGCACTATCCACCGAACGTTGAGAACGCCACGTGGTTGTGGTCAAAATGAAACGTTTCCACGCCGAGGAAAGAGCATCGAGGATCTGGCGATCCGTATCGAGGAGACTCACGTGGAAATGGGTGCCGTCGGCTGCTGTGACAAGGTAGTTTCGGGAGATATCCGCTGCCAGAGGGGGATGAAACTTCTCGCGTAACTGTGCACAGAGGCGCCCTGGATCCACGCTCGCATCGATCGTCATCTTACCGATGATGGGAGTTGAATCCTCTACGGGGGCGAAGAGTTCGTCGAGAGATTCCTCCCCAGGTTCAGCGAGGAGTTCACGGAGCTGGGCAAGGTCGAAGCGATCGGTGTATCCCAAAGGAAGTTTCGTGAAGGTGCGCCAGGCATAGAGGGGGCTTTCGCCATGAGCATCAAGACGCACGATGGAAGTGGCGTCAATTCCGGCGCGACGAATTGTGGCGATAAGGTGAGTTCCGGTGGCGCGTTCAGGAATGTCGCCAGCAATATAACGTGCGAGCGTTCCGCAGAGGATTCCAAGAAGAATCGTGATGAGAGCACCCGGTAGGGTTTGGTTTCCCTTCAATATAGAACCAACGATGGCCACGAGGAGGAGGAGCCAGCCCCACGAAGTTGCCTTCCATGTGTGCCCGGTGCTCGTGACAGTGAGAAGTGCCGCGATAACAGCCACGTAGGGGATAAGGAGTACGAAGGATTGTTCTGCGATGGAATCGGAGAGTTGGCGGGTAATTTGTGCCAGCGGGAAGCTCTTTTCACAGATCCACAAGAAAATGTGTGCTGAGGCGATGGCTGCGAGTGCTGCACATAAGGAGGCGAATAACTTACGCCACTGGCGGTGCCACATGAGGTCGGCGGCGATGAGGATGGGGAGGAAGAAACTGAGGGCACCTTCCACGACATTAATAGGGATAAAGAGGAGGGTTTCTAGGATATCCTGTGTGGCTGTGCGCACGTCGGTGGTGAGTGCGAGCGTAGTGGCCGAGGCGTAGGCCGCGAGCAGAAGGACGAATCCGATGGCGATGATCGTAAGTGCGGCAAGGTAAAGATCACGTGGTAGGTGCATCCACCGTGCGATCTCATCGACAAGTAAGACTTCGCGGATGTTTTCCGGTTCTGCTGTGTCGTCCACGTTTTCTACGAGTGGGAGGCAGCTGGGTTCTTCTTCAGGAGACGAGGGAGAGACGGGCATCTCATCAGCACCGTTACTCATCTCCATCTCCTCACTCACATGCTAAATCTTACGTGGATGTGCCCCCCTTGGTGCCAAGATGTGAGGGAGAACCTTGCTGCAGGGAGACAGCGGGGAGACAATAGCGCGGGCGGGTGAAGGTCTTGGTGCCAAGATGTGTGCCAAGATGTAGGGGAGGCTCGCAGTCGTTATCGCTGAGAGGGCGTGAGAGGAAAGGTCTGCTCCCTTATTCCTCTATTCGTCACTTCTCCTCATCGAAGCGCAGGTTCACATCCACATGTCCGGTTGTGCCGAATTCGAAGCTGAGATCTGTAGGTGCCCCGCGTTCAGGCTGCGTAAGATTCTGGCGCAGAGCTTCGAGCACATGGAAAGCTGCTGTAGGTAGACGTGGGATTGGGATATAAGCATCCTCACCCGTCAATGTTTGCGCAGCTTGTGTGTCTGCGGGTGTGGCATGTGCACCTCCCTTGCCCACTCGCGCACGCGCAGCGAAGCGAATACGGCGCTCACCTTTCATATGGATGTGCAGGTCAATCTCTTCCCATCCCGTCGGCGCTACATGAGCAAGAAGAAGAGCGAGAGTAGAGAGGAGATCTGGAGTAGAAGTGGAAAGTTCCTTCTCGCTTTCCACACTCACGAGATCGTGTACATCCCAACGCTGCGGTATCCACTTGCATACGGATTGCTCGGCAAGCTCTGCAAGTGGGCGTAGAGCAGTGAAAACTCCCTGTGTGAGGCGTGTGTAACCGAGCGCCTGAGCTAACGGAGCATCCACAAGTAGAGGCGTCACGTAGGCCATGAGTTGTGAGGACGAACCCTGCGTGCTTGGCTCCATACTGACGTTCACCCTGCGAGGTTCCTTCACATCCCCGTTTCCATCCCTCTGTGTGCTCTGGGAGGGTGTGCCCATGTTGAGGATACGGAGAATCCGTACGGGAATGCCACGGTCGCGGGCAAAGAGGGAATATTCGAAAATTTCAGATTCGCCCGCACGTTCACCGGCGGCTGCCGCCTCATTCTCAGATTCGGTGGCAGCTTCGCTTACGCAGGCACGTTTAGGTTCAATACGCTTGGCCCAGAGTCCCGAAGCAAGAAGTTCGAAACCTTCTTCATTTTGCGGTAATTGTGGGGCGACGAGCGTGGCGGCATGGAGTTGATTTCCTCGCGTATGTACGTCTGCGGCGACGATTCCCCACGGGCGGCGAAGTACAGGGCCGGTGAAGATGGATGGCGGTGCAGCAATAAAATTTCTCTTGGAGGTTTGATCCTCTGCTGGAGTGGAATCGTCGGTTTGAGTGGGGGCGTCTCCCTCGGTTCCATACGTCTCACCACCATGTGTGGCTCCGAATTCCCACCCCCATGCGAGGCCGTGATATGTGGCGAGGTGATGTGAAACATATCCCTGTGATTCCTGTGCTTTGGGGCGAAGTTGCCAGAGTTCTGATCCAGGAACCAGGCGTGTCGGTTCAATCCACAGAAGATGCGCGACATGGCTCTCACCCCAGTGCGTGAGCCCCGATCCATCAAAATCTCCTGTCTCTACGATCCCACCAAGGAGAGAATGCGGGTGGAGAGGCCCCACTGCTTTGCGTGCTCGAACGAAGGGAGAAGCTGGCAGGCGAAGGATGAAGAGCTCGTGCTCGGGGTAAGGAGTACCTTCCATGCCGCCGCCACTTAGGCGCACCAGTCCGGCAAAATCCTCTACCCCTTGTAATTCGTGTGCATCGACGGCAAAGCCACCGCCGATGTCAAAACCTGTGCGGTAAGAATCGACGAGTGAGCGAGGAAGGAGAAGCTGATAGACAAGTTCTCCCACGTTACTTCCGATCCACGTAAGTGACGAGGTCGGCAGCTAGACCCGTGTAGGTTGCCGGAGTGAGGGAGAGCAACCTCGCTTCCACGTCAGAGGGAATACCAAGCCCAGCAATGAACTCACGCATGGCGGCTTCGTCGATCTTCCTTCCCCGTGTGAGCTTCTTGAGGCGTTCGTAAGGTTCAGCCATTCCCGTGGCACCTGCTACGTGAGCTGCACGCATTGCTTGCTGTACAGCTTCACCCAGTACTTCCCATGCCGTGTCGAGATCAGCGGCTAGACGCTGAGGGTTGGGATCTACGCCCGCCATTCCTGCATGTAGATTCTCTAGAGCAAGCAGTGAATGGCCTAGTGCTACGCCGATATTGCGCTGTGTGGAGGAATCGGTGAGGTCGCGCTGGAATCGCGAAGTGACAAGTGTAGTGGCGAGAGAATCGAGGAGTGCCCCTGAAACTTCAAGATTTGCCTCGGCGTTCTCGAAGCGGATCGGATTGACCTTGTGCGGCATTGTGGAAGATCCCGTGGAACCTTGAGCTGTGAGGTTCTGGTGGAAATAATCTAACGAAATGTAGAACCACATGTCGGTGGCGAGGTTATGCGCGATTCGTCCAGCGTGGGCGATATCGGCGTAGAGGTCAGCCTGCCAATCGTGCGGCTCGATCTGGGTAGTGAGCGGGTTCCATGTCAAACCCATATGCTCGACGAACTCACGCGAGATTGCTATCCAGTCCGCCTCGGGTACAGAAAAAGAATGAGCGCCAAAGGTTCCCGTGGCTCCGGAGAATTTCCCCAAATATTCTGCACTTTCAATGCGGCGAAGTTGCCGGTTGAAACGCGAGGCAAAGACGGCCATTTCCTTACCGAGTGTAGTAGGTGTGGCAGTTTGTCCATGTGTGCGTGCGAGCATGGGGAGCTTGGCATGGGTGTGAGCGAGGCTGGCAAGTTGATCGGCTAGAGCACGTGCGGCGGGAAGCCACACGTGGGTGATACCACCTTTGATATTGATGGCATATGCGAGATTGTTGATGTCCTCGCTGGTGGCGAAGATATGCACAAGCTCGCCAATTGTGGGAAGGATAGTGGCTTCACCCAGATGTGTGGGAGCCTCACGGAGGCGACGTTTGAGGAAGTATTCAACAGCCTTGACATCGTGGCGGGTTTCGGCTTCGATCTGAGAAAGTTCAGCGATCTCACAGGCACCGAAAGTCTCGGGGATTGAACGGAGGTAGGCATCTTCGTCGTCGGAAAGAACAGGTGCTCCGGGGAGAATTCTCGCCTGGGTAAGGAAAATAAGCCACTCCACTTCCACACGAATGCGCGCACGGTTAAGGGCAGCTTCAGAGAAAAAATCGACGAGGGGTGCTACCTGGTGGCGATAACGTCCGTCGAGTGGCCCGAGGGTAATCGCGGGGGTGAGAGAGGCAAGTGAAACCATAAGAACATTGTGGCATGTCACCCTGGGCGGCAAGTTATCCGGGCACTAGGGAAGCTCCACACCTTATGTTCTACGAAGCACTTACGTGTGGGTGTGAGGAAATTTTCCTCATGACGGCTTTACCTTACGAGGGTGCTAACGGCGTCACATACTCGATTGACCACGGCGAAGATAATGCTGGCGAGAACTGCCCACCATAGGCTCGTAAAGCCGATACCGAAGCCGATAGCGTGGCTCAAGGGTGCGGCAGCTAGGAGCACAAAGGCATTGATAAGGAAATAGAACAAACCCAGGGTAACGACTATCGCTGGGATGGAGAGAATAACGACGATTGGGCGGAGGATTATATTTGCCATGGCGAAAACAGTGCCTGCACCCAGATAGTAGAGGAGAGGAGTGTGGAGGGACTCCGGGCTGGTGAGTGTGACTCCAGCTAGAAGCTGCACGCACAGCCAGAGTACGGCGGCGTTTGCCGCAATGCGAAGGAGGAATCTCATAAACCCACTATAGGTGGCTGCAGTAAAAAGGGGCTGTGAGCTTGACCCAGCCGCGTGTGTGAAGTGTTCGGTGTAGGGCGCGCGGCGGGGCGGCAGCGTGCAGCTTGACTCAGCCACGCGTACGAAGCGTGGAGTGGTGTTCGTCTGTGGTGAAGGCTCATCGCTTGCGTTGAGTGGGAGTCCGTGCAGTGGTGTGTCCTGCACGGATCGCCTCTGGCAGGGCACACTTGAGGGTATGGATAATGCCAGCCACACCAGTTCTCATCGTGATCTGCATCCTAGCCACGCCTGGTTCCGCCCGGAAGTTTTTTCCTTGCCTTCGTATGTGCCGGGAAAACCTGCTGCGCTGGGCACTATCAAGCTCGCCTCGAACGAAGTTCCCTTCCCCACTCTTTCCCCTGTTCAGGCGGCTGTGGCGGGCGCGTTGGGGAAACTGGCCCGCTATCCGGATATGGCTGCCCACGAGTTGACGAGTGCTCTTGCTTCTTCCTTTGGTTGGCCCGACGATGGAGTGGTGCTCGGTAACGGCTCCACGGCACTTATCGAGAAGATTCTCCACGCCACCCTGCTCCCAGGGAGCGAAGCGATACTCGCCTGGCGTTCCTTTGAGGCTTACCCTATTGCTATTCAGGCAGCCGGAGGTGTGGCGGTGAAGGTGCCTCTCTTGCGCGATGGATCTCATGATCTGCGAGCTATGGCTAAAGCTGTTACCCCACACACCCGCGCAATCCTCCTCTGTTCCCCCAATAATCCCACCGGTGTCGCCTTCACTCACGAGGCACTCGCAGCCTTTCTTGCGCAGATTCCTGCTTCTATCCCTGTTGTGCTCGACGAGGCCTATATTCACTTTGTTCGGATGGATGACCCTGTGCGCTCTCTTGAACTTCTCACTCTCCATGAGAATCTCATCGTGTTGCGTACTTTTTCCAAGGCTTATGGGCTTGCTGGGTTGCGCTGTGGTTTCGCTCTCTGCTCTCCCACTATGGCTCAAGGCTTACGTGCGATTGCCACACCTTTTGGTGTTAATTCCCTTGCCCAGGTGGCGGCAGTAGCCGCACTTCGCGCTCAGGATGCAGTGAAGGAACAGGTGGAGATAGTTATCGCTGAACGTGAAAGACTTACTTCAGCATTGGCTGCGCAGGATTGGCACCTTCCCGCCTCGAATGCAAACTTTCTCTGGTTTGAGTTGGGCAAGCTCAGCAGGCGTATGGAGGAGTTGTGTAGGGACGAGGGCGTGATAGTGCGACGTTTTGCTGACGAAGGTGTGCGTGTCACTGTTGCAGAGCCTGAAGGCTCACTGCGCTTACTTCGCGCTTTGGCACGTCTACGCGCTGAGCGTCAAGGCTAGGGGCGCGCATAGGTTAACGTTTTTTCCTAGCGTGGTTGAGAAGACAAGCCCACAAGACTAGCGTGTGCGAGGTCAGCGCTCACCCTAAGGGGGAGGGTATCCTCGCCATTTCTGCCACCCGATCTACCTGATCTGGAATTTAGAATGTGTGCGCTTCGGCGCGGCGGATCGTGAAGCCGTGCCCAGACAGGGCGCTCCAACATTCAACTCCACGAGTACGATCAGCGGTACAGGCGAAGTCTCCATGCGTAATCGTCGCCCCATACGGAGCAATTACTGAGGAGTTGTATTCCACGTCGCAATCGGCGCGTACGTCTCCGGCACGCTCTAGATGGTAAGTAGCGGTGTAGCCCTCACAGCCTGGTGGAGAAACGTAATCGTAGGTGTAGATCGAGCAGGCCACTGAGGAATCGCCGAACTGGCAGCGGATGTTATTTGCTTCTGTGGTGAATTCGGTTGAGTTGATCGCATTTTCTGGGATTGCGCGCACAATATGTTTCCATGTGGGGCTGAGGGAGATGCGTGAAGCTGTGGGATTCGTGGATGTGTGTAGAGCCTTCTCTATTGCCACGGTGTAGTCTGCGCCGCACTGAGCTGAGAGTTGGGTGAGTGTGGAGAGGAAAAGATCTTCGTCGGAGGCGGTGAAGTCTGCACGTGAAGCAAAGGAGATGAGAGTGTTTGCCGCTGTGGTGGCTTCGTTGCAGTTGGGAGAGGAGAGAAGGTCGGTTACCGCGTTGCGTGCACGTGTCTCCTCGTCAGGTTCAACGTGTACATTCGGTGTAGGAGTTGAACTCTGAGCCGATGGCGTCGCTGGGAAAGATTTCGTATTCCCGCCTACGAGAGAGCGCCCTACCTGGAAGGAGCGCACCATAAAGATGACGAGGATGACAGCGAGGAGAAAAATAGCGGCACCGATAAGGAAATAGAGGGGGCCGCGTGAGGAAGGAGTGGTTCCTGGAAGAGACGACAGGGAGGCAAAGTTGCCTTGATCTGTGCCGAAACTTCCTTCAGCAAAGTGTGATTCCTCGAAGCTCGTTACGTGAGATTCGCCGAGGGGCTGGGCTTGTCCGGCCTCAGATTTACGAGGCTGGAACCCCTTTGAGGAATTCTGCTCGGACATGTGTGTCCTCTCGTCTCATCGGCCACCACTGAACCGATCTGGCATGTGGGATAGCGAACTCCGATGAGCGCTGTCACGGGAGGCTGTGCAGGTTGCAGCCTTTTCTCCTCGCACATGGTATGGGCATAACCCCCTCCACGCTACCGGACTTGGTGAAAATGGGCGAGCGAGATCGCGGAAAATAATGAAAGAGCAACCAAATTGTTACCAAATGTTCATAATTTGATATTTTGCGCCAATCTGAACAGTGGTGGGATTCTCTTTCATGAGTGATCGGATTCGCCTTTGTCCATGGTTGGATTCTCCCACGTATTTAATGATGAAGCTCTCTTATTATCGGAATGCCATGGGCTGGATTCTTTCTTTTACTGTGAGAAAAATGCCGCGAGGGCAGGGAGCATCTGGAAGTCCCCAGGGAGCCATTCGAGGCATCTTGCTTCCTCCCATGTGAGCCAGGTGAGAGCATCGTGGCTCGAACCGGGAAGGAGTGTGGGAAGCCCGGCGTAGTCGTCGTTCCCTTGTGGTGAGATTTCTACTGTATTTGTTGCAGAGTCATGGGTATCGTGGCCGTAGTGATTGACGACATCCTCATATCGGGAGCTACTCACGTCGTGAGAGTGAGGGATAAGCTGTGCGAGCCAGAGGCGCATGTAGTACCCGTTGGGAAGGAGCCAATCTCCCTCATCCACAAATGGCTGGGAGGCCGCATGAGTGTGTCTTTGTGTGGATCCACCCAAACAGATTTGTGCATCCTCGTCGCCCTTCCCTAGGGCTGTTTTCGTCTGCTCACTTGCCCTACTCGGGAGGTTCATGCGGTGGCGAATCTGACTTCCTGTAGGAATGCTCGTGTTGGTGGAGTGTGCGGGCGGGGTGAGATCTGCCCGCACACGCGAACCGATCCGAATGCGTACACCGAGTTCTTCCCAGATTTCGCGATGAAGTGCATCTTCAGGCAGCTCTTTAGCTTCGACTTTTCCGCCAGGGAACTCCCATTTCCCGCGAAGGTGTGGTGGATAGGCTCGCTGGGCAGCGAGGAGAACATGAGGGTGAATGAGAGAATCGACGATCGCAGCTCCCACAACGAGCTTCCGGGGAAGAGAGAGGGTGGTATTGGGGGTGTTGAGACTCACCCACTCAGTATTTCATGGTGCAGTGTAGGGTTCTCTCCCTGGTGCGCGCTGATCTGCTCCGTGGCGTGTAGCCCCTGCGCCTACCTTGCTACTTCACAGTTGCGAGAGTGGTAACACGGCTCATCCGGTCTAGGTGCGTCGATGGTTCCTCCTCATTCCCTCTTCCCTTTCCTATATCTGAACATAAGCACAAGAAGGACGAAGATAAACCCATTCACATCTCCTCTCATAGCAGCGAGGATTGAAAGCGTAGGCATCGATGCCTGCGGGTGTACATCGTCGTACAGGAGGATATATGACCACACTTGCCATAGTTGGAACCTTCGACACGAAAGGCGAAGAGTTCCGCTTTATTCAGAGCCTCGCACATGAGCGTGGCCTCGATACACTGATGATCGATACTGGCGTCTTTGAGCCAACCTTTACTCCCGATATTACGAACGCGCAGGTGGCCGAGGCCGCAGGTGCACGCATTGAAGAGATCGTCGCCAAGGGTGATCGATCTGAAGGAACACATACCCTTGCGACAGGGATTGCGACGTTACTTCCACAGCTTTACAAGGAAGGGCGTTTTGACGGCGTCATTTCTTTGGGTGGCTCGGGTGGCACGTCGATTGCTACAGCCGGTATGCGCAAACTTCCCCTGGGCGTTCCAAAGGTCATGGTTTCAACAATGGCCTCCGGGATGGTGGCGCAGTATGTGGGTACGAGCGATATTGTGATGATCCCTTCGATCGTCGATGTTGCTGGCCTCAATAAGATCTCGCGCCTCGTCTTTACCAATGCTGTGTCCGCAGTGGCTGGAATGCTCGGAGCACATCTGGCACCAGGCCATTCGTACGTAGGTACGGGTGAAGCTGGCGGCGATGCCTCCACCAGCCAGTCCGAGGAACGTCCCCTCATTGCCGCAACGATGTTTGGTGTAACAACCCCATGCATTACGAAAGCAAAGGAATACCTTGAGAACGCCGGTTACGACGTCATGGTATTCCATGCCACTGGCATAGGCGGGCGCACAATGGAGGATCTTATCGACAACGGTTTCTTCGCCGGAGTCCTCGATATCACCACAACCGAGTGGTGCGACGAAGTCGTGGGCGGAGTACTTGCGGCTGGCTCCGAGCGTTGCAGTGCAGCTGGACGGGCGGGAATTCCGCAGGTTGTATCTGTGGGTGCACTCGATATGGTGAACTTCGGCCCGCGTGAATCGGTGCCAACGCAGTTTGAGGGGCGAAACTTTTACCAGCACAATCCCACAGTGACGCTCATGCGCACCACAGGCGAGGAGCTGCGTGAGATCGCTCGGCGTATCGCCGCCAATCTCAACACTGCCACTGGCCCTACGCTCATGCTCATTCCACATTTCGGTGTCTCTATGCTCGACTGTGAGGGTGGAGCATTCTGGGATCCAGAGGCACAAGCCAGCCTCGTTGAGGAATTGAGCACCAGACTTGATCCCGCACGTGTGCCGATGGAATTCCTCGATGCACACATTAACGACGACGAATTCGCCCTCACGGCTGCGAAGCGTCTGGTCGATTTTATAGAGCAGAAATGAAGAAACAACGATCACGCGGGAAAGTGGAGGACGTGATCTCTATGTGAACCTGCGGATCGGAAAAATTGACAACTCAGGTGCGGGCTCACCGTACACAAAATGTGCGGCACCCGCCGAAGAAAACAACAGAACAGTACAGCGGCACAAGCCGCACATATAAGACACATATAAGAAAGGACAGCGCAATGCTGCGTAAGACTCGTTCCGAAATTCTCGCTGACTTTAAGAAGCAGACCGAAGCTGGCAAGATCCTCGTCGGTGTGGGCGCAGGCACAGGCATTACTGCTAAGTGCTCGGAGAAGGCCGACGTCGATATGCTCATCATCTACAACTCAGGTCGCTTCCGCATGGCTGGGCGCGGATCGCTCTCTGGAATCCTCTCCTATGGCGATGCCAACAAGATCGTGCAGGAGATGGGTCAGGAAGTACTCCCAATTGTGCAAAAGACACCCGTGCTTGCTGGTGTCTGTGGCACGGATCCCTTCCGAATCATGGATATTTTCCTCAAGCAACTCAAGGATCAGGGCTTTAACGGTGTTCAGAACTTCCCAACCGTTGGCCTTATCGACGGTGTTTTCCGCGCAAACCTTGAGGAAACTGGGATGGGATACGGCCTCGAAGTGGAGATGATTCGTGAGGCGCATAAGCTTGATATGCTCACCTGCCCTTACGTTTTCGATCCTCAGCAAGCCCGCGATATGGCTGAGGCTGGTGCTGATATTCTCGTCGCCCATATGGGCTTGACGACGAAGGGTTCCATCGGTGCGGAAACGGCTCTCACTCTTGACGATTGTTGCGAGCGTATCCGTGAGATCATCGCTGCTGGGCGCGAGGTGCGCCCCGACATTATGGTGATCTGCCACGGCGGACCGATTGCGGATCCAGAGGATGCGGCCTACGTGATCGGAAAGGTGCCTGAACTCGATGGCTTCTTCGGTGCTTCGTCGATTGAACGCCTGGCATCCGAGCGTGGAATGACGACGCAGGCAGCGGCCTTCAAAGCAATTTCGAAGTGAGATTTAGTTAAAGTTGCGCCGCCTCACGAAGAATCCGATATGCGACGAGTCGAGTACAACGTGACTGTGTAGGCGTGACTTTGCTCTAGAGGTATCAACGTGGAGGTGCGGGGAAGATGGATTCATCATGTGCCCCACACCTCCACGTCCAGGTGGAAATCTGGATCGGCAACTGTCGCTGGCAGAAGTACTCGTCGCGTTAGGCGTGTGCCGTAGACGTTGCACGGAAACGAAAAGCTGTGGGAGTCTCGCCCACTGTCTTCTTGAATGTGCGCGAGAACTGCGCTGGATCAGGGTATCCCACAGATTCAGCGATACTTTTTATCGGGTAGGTTGTGCCGCCTAGAAGTCTTTTCGCAATCTCCATCCTCACCTGGATGAGGTAGCGTGTGAAAGTGGTTCCCATCTCTGCGGAGAAAATCGTGGATAGACGCGAGGAAGAGATGTGGAGGAGATCGGCTATATCACCGAGGCGAATATCGAGGGCGTAATTCTCTGCGATATAACTCGTCACCACATCCGCATGATCCGCAGCACTCATAGCTTTCCCTGCCATGCGTGAGAGTACCTTTTCGGTGATGTTGTCACCGCCGCTCTTAAAATCAATAGCTGCCTGAAGAATGGCATTCTCGGAAGGAATTCGGTCGAACACAGAACCACCGATATATCCCTGACAGGCTGTGTGCGCATAAAGGTAGCGCATTGCTTCCGGGGTGGCGGCTGGCCCCGAATAGATCATGCGGATAACTTCATGCTCCTCGCAAGCAGTGAATATTCCGCGCGCAATGTCCACCCCTCGCGAGATAGAGATTCCTCGCCCACGCCCAATGAAACCGCCGCGAGTGAGACCCAAGTGTGCACAAAGTATGTGCGCACCTGCTTTCACCATCGCTCTTGCCTCGTCGGGATTGCTCGCAAAAGCGAGGGTAAGCATACCGTTCTTGCGTGCCAGGCGAATGGCTTCTACTTCCCGACTGTAGGAGGTACCTTCTTCCTCAAGAGCCATGCGAAACTTACCATCCACAAGACTCAAGGTGGGGTAATTGACCACCCCGGCAAAGCCGAGTTCACGCAGGTGGGGGATATAGGTTGAGAGTTCGATTGTCGGATCAGAAGCAAAAAGTCCAAAGAATACGGGAATCTCTCCAGCCATCGGAAGAATTTCCGGCGTGGCAAATTCTTCGACGAGGGCGTTGGAGTTCCCGTACCCCAGGTAGGAGGCGAGGGAGCCGAGCCCCGCCTGGCGAAAGCGACCAGCTGAGAGGGCAAGAATCATATCGATCCCAGCCATGCGCGCGAACTTGGCAGTGAGCCCGGAGCCAACAGCAGCACCGATGAGATAGGTATCGGCAGCTGCTCCTTCGCGCAGGTAGCGGAGTGCCTCTTCAGTATTTTTTCTCACTGCACTGCCTCCTACCTCGCACTATACCTTCGTAGCTCAGCTTGTCACATCAGCAGTTTCCTTGCTGGGAGACCAGGTGTGAGGTGTGTACATGGCGTGAGAAGAATCTGTAGTTCCCTCACTGTCGAGTGTAGAAGTACTTCCTACACGGGCGGCTTTGGCAGCCTCTTCCTCAGCGAGCTGGGCGAGGCCAGACTTTGTGGAAAGCGTAGAACTTGTGAAGAAGAATCCTATTACTGCAGTAAGGAGGAAGATCGGTACCATCGCAAGGAAAATCGGCACGAGTGATTGAGAGTAGGCACCCGCAATGGCCTCCTGGAATACTTCTGGAAGTTCATGAACCATGGCTGGGGTGAGATTTGAGAAATCCATATTCCCGCCTGCGTGAGATATCGCGCCAAGAACTGTCGGATCGGAGGACGTGGCGAGCTTCGTCATTTCCTGCTCCATATGCGAGGTGAGGCCGGAAGCAAAGGCGGTGCCGATGAGTGAGGCTCCCAGTGACACTGCGATCTCACGGAAGAAATTGTTGCCTGAGGTAGCTGTTCCCATGTATTTGTGGGGCACGTCGTTCTGAACGAGGGTGACGAGGAGTTGGAAGAAAATGCCGGTACCGAAACCCATAATGAGGCAGAGTCCTGAGATTGCCCAGGCGGGAGTGGAGGTGGTCATGCGGCCTAGACCATAGACGCTGAAAGCTCCGATGAGGGGGCCAAGGATGGGGAAGATTCGGTAACGCCCAGTGCGGCTCATGATGATACCCGAGAGGAGACCGCCCGTAATCATACCTACCGTCATCGGTACGAGGAGGAGTCCCGAACCTGTTGCCGAGTAGCCGTAGGCCATCTGAAGGTAGGTGGGCAGGTAGATGGTTGCGCCCATCATCGCACCCATCGTGAGCATCCCGGAGAGGGTAGCTACAACAAAGGTGCGGTTGGTGAGTACTGTAAAGGGAAGGATTGGCTCAGTTGCACGACGTTCGACGAATCCGAGGAAAGCCCACGCGAGGAGTCCCACGGCAAACAGGCCAATAATTGTGGGTGAGGACCAGGCGTATTCGCCTCCACCCCAGGTTGCGGCGAGCACGATGGTGACGGCACCGAGATCCATAAGGAGAAGGCCAAGCCAATCCACGGGTGCCGAGAGCTTGTGTTTGGGTAGGCGTAGAGTGGCAGCTACGGCGAGGAAGGCGACGATCCCCAAGGGGAGGTTGATCCAGAATGTCCAGCGCCAGGATATTGAATCCGTGAGCCAACCACCGACAATTGGGCCAAGCACTGAGGCGATGCCGAACATACCTCCGATAGGAGCCGAATAGGTGCCGCGCACACGTGGAGGGATGAGATCACCCATGATTGCTTGCGAGGAGATCATGAGGCCACCGCCGCCGATTCCCTGAATGGCTCGGAAAATGATGAGCTGTGTCATTGAGGTGGCGAATCCGGAGAGTGCGGAGCCAAGAAGGAAGATGGCGATGGCTCCCAGAAAGAGACGCTTGCGTCCGATGAGGTCACCGAACTTGCCATAGATCGGCATAACTACGGTGATAGCGAGCGTGTAGGCAGTGATGATCCAGGCCATATGCTCTGCTCCACCGAGACTGCCGACGATCGTGGGAAGTGCTGTGCCGACGATCGTTTGATCCATTGCTGCAAGGAACATGACGATCATAAGGGAGGCGTAGACTGCCCAAAATCGCCGGTTGGGAGTGAAGCGCTCGGATGCTTCATTGAGATGCTGAGTCATGGTGTTATCTTTTCTTTTCTATTTCTTCGTGCCTCATGTCTGGCTACTCCACAGAGGGAGGTGCCACAGTGGTTAGGGTGGTAGCGCTGGACGTGTAGACGTGAGTAAGTAAGGAATTTAGTCCGCCTTGCGGGTGCTTATGGGCTGCGAACTTCTTCGTGAGGAAACCTCATGCGGATGAGTATGTGTGGTGATCTCGCTGAAGGCTGCGATTACTCGATCGAGAGCAGCGTAGAGATCTAAGGTGTTCTTTTCTTCATCGTTTTCAGTGTTGAGGCCATGGAAGGAGCTGGTGGTGGATTCTCTAGTTGTGTGGGCTTCGTCGGGAAGGAACGGGCAGATGCCAGGTGTGGCAGAGTTGCGCATCCAATCTGCGATTGCAGCACGCTCAACAGCCTGAGCTAGTTGGACTGCAGCGGTAACGCGGGGATCTGTTTCCTCAGTGTTGAATCGGCGTGCATAGCTGTGGCGGAGGTCTGCTGTGTTGCGGTGGAGGTAATCGTCAAGCACAGAGCGTACTTCTGGGTTGTGAGCGAGGATGTCCTTGAAAGCGCGGAAGTAGCGCATGTTGAGGGGCGTGTGAGCGAAGCGTATTCGTAGTGTCTGGTTAAGCCCTTCAAAGAAAGGGAGTGAGGAGTCCTCGATGAGGGCGGCTTCAGTGGGGGAAAGTGGCTGAGGTAGCACGCCGAGCATGTCGGACTTGGAAGGAAAATAGTTGAAGATTGTGCGGCGCGAGACTCCGGCACGCTCAGCGATGTCCTCGACGGTTACTGCCGAGTAACCGCGTTCGGTGATGAGTTCGAAGGCGGCACGGCGGATGATTTCTGTGCGGCGTTCTTTGAGCGGCTTTCGCTCGGAATCTTCACGTATCTGACTCACTCCCCCAAGATTACACTCAGTGCAAAAATGCACGAAGTGCAAGTCGTGTGAGGTCTGTAACTTCTCGGTGAGAGCTAGGAAATGATGGATCGTGAGGGGGGATCGTGAAGGGGCTGGCGGAATGTGAGAGCTGATGAAGTGTGAGAGGTTGGTACGTAGGGAAAGCGAGCGAACGTATCCCACGCATCGCTAGTGGAAGGTCCTAGCGCGGGCGTGGGAGAATAACCCTATGAGTTATACCCTTGTACTGCTCCGCCACGGCGAGAGCGAATGGAATGCAAAGAATCTCTTCACTGGCTGGGTTGATGTGCCCCTTTCGGAGAAAGGCCAGGCCGAGGCACGCCACGGTGGTGAGCTACTCAAGGAAGCCGGTGTGCTCCCCGAAAAGCTCTACACGTCGATGCTTCGTCGTGCCATCATGACGGCGAACCTCGCCCTCGATTCGGCTGACCGCCACTGGATCCCTGTCGAGCGTAACTGGCGCCTCAATGAGCGCCATTACGGTGCTCTCCAAGGCAAGAACAAGAAAGAGATCCGCGACGAATACGGCGAGGATCAGTTCATGCAGTGGCGCCGTTCCTATGATGTGCCACCGCCCGCTATCGAAGCTGGTTCCGAGTTCTCTCAGGATTCCGACCCGCGCTACGCTGGTGAACCGATCCCTGCAACCGAGTGCCTTAAGGACGTTCTTGAGCGCCTTCTGCCTTATTGGAACGAGGTTATCGTCCCGGATATTAAGACCGGAAAGACGATCATGATTGCCGCCCACGGCAACTCGCTGCGCGCCATCGTCAAGCACCTTGACGAGATTTCTGACGACGACATTGCAGGAGTGAATATTCCTACGGGTATTCCACTTGTCTACGAACTTGACGAGGAAACTCTCAAACCTGTGAAGAAAGGCGGAACCTATCTGGATCCCGAAGCTGAGGCCAAGATTGCCGCAGTAGCCAACCAGGGTAAGTGATTTCAGAACTGCCGGTCTGTTGCCTTTGCTAGGTGTTGAGGTAGACGAGACGAGGTGAGATAGGTGAGTCTATCCCACCTCGTCTGTGTTTCTGTGGTCACTCGCGGGTGGGGTTTGCGCCACCTGGAGTCTCACGGTGGGGAGCTTTCTGAGAAGGGATAGTGCAAGGGAAAGTTTTCTTTTGTCCCTTAACCCTTTCTTTTCCGCCAGAAGAATCCGCGAGAATCGGCCTCTTATGGGGCCGTGGTAGAATAGGTGAGCCGAAAAGGACTTCACGGAGGGTATAAAGGTATGGGTTTCACAGTCGGTGAGACAGTCGTCTATCCTCACCACGGCGCCGCTTACATTGAGGATGTTTCCACGAAGAAGATTCGCGGCGAAGAGAAGCTCTACCTCACACTTCGCGTGATGCAGGGGGATCTCGTCATCCAAGTTCCCGCCGATAAGGTAGAGGAAGTGGGTGTGCGTGATGTCTCCAATGATTCCCAGCTCGAACATGTCTTTAGTGTTCTTCGTGCCGAGGATGTGGAAGAGCCGTCTAACTGGTCGCGCCGCTACAAAGCTAACTCCGAAAAACTCACTTCTGGCGATGTTGTCAAGGTAGCTGAGGTAGTGCGTGATCTCACCCGTCGTGATAACGGTCGAGGCCTTTCTGCTGGTGAAAAGCGTATGCTCTCCCAGGCGCGTCAAATCCTTGGATCCGAAGTGGCACTCGCACGCAACGTGAGCGACGAGGAAGCCATGGGGATTCTTGACGAGATTCTTGTCGAATCTGTGGCGATTGCTAAGGCAGCAGAAGCTGCTGCTGAAGTAGAAGTATCGGCCTCAAGCACTGAATAATCTGGAGACATTCCACCTGCCACACCTCTTACCGCGTGATCGCATCAATCGCGAGGAAGCGAGCTGAGTTCATGAGCGTTGTCGCCGTTATTGCTGCCGCAGGGCTCGGAACACGCCTGGGTTCACGTGATCCGAAAGCTCTTGTCACTCTTGCTGGACAGCCGCTCGTTGTTCACGCTGTGCGTTCCATGTACGCCTCCGCTGTGGTTGATCGAGTGGTCGTTATTGCTCCAGAAGACGCATGCTCCCAATTTGCCCGCATCATCAGTGAAGCAGGATTCGAGGCAAGGGTGGTTCCCGGAGGTATCACTCGTCAGGCCTCTGTTGCTTCGGGGCTTGCTGCAGTTGGTCAAGCTGATTTTGTGCTCATTCATGATGCCGCACGTGCTCTCACGCCCCCTTCCCAGATTCGGCGTGTTGTGGCAGCACTCAAAGCTGGACATGTGGCGGTGGTGCCAGCTCTGCGCGTGGTCGATACCGTGAAGGAAGTAGGTTCGGCTCTGCCAGATGGCACCGAACCTGTGTGTGCCACACTTAATCGTGGACGTCTGCGCGCCATGCAGACCCCGCAAGGTTTCACTCTCGACGTCATTCGTGCTGCTCACAAAGCAGATGCTGCCCTCGCTACTTCTGAAACCACTGCCGCCCCTGACGATGCTTTCCTTGCCGAACGTGCTGGTTACGAGGTCGTACTCGTGGAGGGGAGTGAGCGTGCGCTCAAGATCACGCGTCCTCTCGACTTACGCATTGCTGAACTTTTTGCCGCTATGCCTGCCGACGAAGCTCACGATATTTGTGAACCGCGCGAGAATGTTTGTGAACCGCGCGAGAATGTTTGTGAACCGCGCGAGGAGTACGAGGCCTACAAAGGGGGTGGGTAATGACAAAAATTCGCGTCGGCACAGGTGTGGATATCCATGCCTACAGTGAGGACTCGGAACGACTACTCTACCTTGCCTGCTTGCCCTGGCCGGGTGAGCGTGCCCTAGAGGGTCACTCGGATGCGGACGTCGCTGCACATGCTGCTTGTGATGCCCTGCTTATTGCCGCTGGAGTGGGCGATCTCGGCACCACATTCGGCACAGATCGCCCCGAATGGGCTGGAGCGAGCGGTTCCACACTACTGAGCGAGGCTTGCCGTCAGGTGCGTGAAGCTGGGTGGGAAATTTCGAATATCTCCGTGCAGATTGTGGCTCAGCGTCCGCGCTTTCTTCCCCGAAAAAGCGAGGCCGAAGCTGTAATGAGCGAGATTGTTGGTGCTCCGGTGAGTGTGAGTGCGACGACGAGCGATCACTTAGGCTTCACTGGTCGGCACGAGGGCGTGGCTGCGATAGCAACGGCTCTCGTCCTTGCGCAGGAGCAATAGTGACAATCCTGTCTTCCTCTATAACGAGGCTCCAGGGAATACTCTGTGGGTAAGAGAGACGGTGCCCAAAGCCCTCGTCGCCCTGTGTGCTGAATCGCGTCAAGGTAGCTGCCGTGCCAGCAGCGGTACGATCAACTACTCTTGAAGGGTGAGCCTTAAAATTTACGATTCAGCAAGCCACTCGCTGCGCGAGTTTCAGCCTCTCCATCCAGGAAAGGTTGGAATCTATCTGTGCGGGGCAACTGTGCAAGGCTCTCCACATATCGGGCATATCCGCTCAGCGCTCGCTTTTGATGTGCTTGTTCGCTGGCTTAAGCGCTCAGGCTACGAGGTAACGATGGTGCGCAACGTCACCGATATCGACGATAAAATCCTCGCGAAATCTCGTGAAGCAGACGCACCGTGGTGGGCGTGGGCCTACCGTTTTGAGAATGAATTTGCCTCTGCTTACCGCACACTTGGTATCCTTCCTCCCACCTACGAACCTCGTGCTACTGGCCATATTCCTCAGATGGTCGAACTCATTTCACAGATCGTTAAAGCAGGCCACGCCTATGTGGGCAACCCGGGAAATGTCTACTTCGATGTCACATCGCTACCAGACTACGGTTCGCTTACCCATCAGGCGCTTGAGAACATGAGTGTTGAAGAAACTGGTGGCGAACCCGATAAGCGTAACCCTCACGATTTTGCCCTCTGGAAGGCGCCGAAAGCAGGTGAGCCGGCAGATTCGTCGTGGGAAACTCCGTGGGGACGCGGCCGCCCAGGCTGGCACCTCGAATGCTCGGCAATGTCTGGGCGTTACCTCGGTGATACCTTCGATATTCATGGCGGTGGGATCGATCTTCGCTTCCCTCATCACGAAAATGAACTTGCCCAGTCACGAGCAGCCGGGAGAGGCTTCGCGCGCTACTGGATGCACAATGCGTGGGTGACGATCGAAGGGGAGAAGATGAGCAAGTCGCTTGGCAACTCCCTCACGGTGGAGAACATCGTCAAAGACGTGGATCCTGTTGTACTGCGCTTCGCTTTGGGTACTGTCCACTACCGCTCCACAGTGGCGTACTCTCCTGCTACTCTTGCTGAGGCAGGCGCTGTGTGGGAGCGTCTCTCCGGTTTCCTTGTGCGTGCAGCCAGTGCTGTTGGTGAAGTATCTCTTGACGAGATTGCTTCGCTCACCCCTGCCGAACTCCCGGCTGCTTTTACTGCTGCTATGGACGACGATCTGGGCGTTTCTGCAGCTCTAGCTGCTATTCATGAAGCGGTAACTGAAGGTAATAACGCCCTGGCAGCCTCAGATAACGAGGCCGTATACCGCCTTCAGCGCGATGTGCGCACCATGCTTGACGTGCTTGGCCTCGACCCTCTCTCCCCGCAGTGGAAGCGTGGTGCCTCTTCCACAGGAGAACGTGCAGCCCTCGAAACTCTCGTTGAAGCCACGCTCGCTTTGCGCGCACAGGCACGAGCTGAGAAAGACTGGGCGCGTGCCGACGCGCTCCGCGACACCCTCACCGGTGCTGGAATCGCCGTCGAAGATTCTCCAACCGGTGCAACCTGGCACGTGGAAGGACGATAGATGCCCGGAAATCAGCGCTCCGCGCGCCCCAAACACAAGAAGCGCCCCGCAGTTGGATCAGGTGGGCAGAATCGTCGGCGCCTTGAAGGGAAAGGCCCTACTCCCAAGGCGGAAGATCGCACATACCATCCGGCCTACAAGCGTAAGAAGGCTGTCGAAGCTGCTGTAGCTGCCCAGGCTGCCCGCGAGAGTGCGCGTTCGAAATTGCGCGCTTCACTTCACTTAGAAGAAGGCTACGAACTTATCGCTGGACGCAACCCTGTGGTGGAGGCTGTGCGTGCAGGCGTTCCGCTTACGAGAGTGTTTATGGCGGGTGCAGCGATCTCCGACGAACGCGTTGGAGAAGTGGTTCGCACTGCCACCGCTCTGGGTGCTCCACTCATCGAAGTTTCGCGCACTGAGCTGGACAAAATGACTCACGAAGCAGTGCATCAAGGTGTGGCAATTGAGGTGCCCCCCTTCCACTATGCCGACGTGGAAGATCTCATCGCGCGCACTGAGACTACTTCGCGCCCTGGCCTCATTGTCGCTCTGGATTCGGTCACCGATCCGCATAACTTAGGTGCGGCGATCCGATCAGCTTCAGCTTTCGGCGTGGATGGTGTGGTGATTCCTGAACGCCGCTCTGCTTCAGTGAATGTGACGGTGTGGAAGGTTTCGGCTGGGGCTGCGGCTCGTGTACCCGTGGCCAAAGTGACAAACCTTGTACGCACACTGGAAAAACTCAAAACATTGGGCTACTTCGTTGTGGGGCTCGATGGAGGCGGCTCGGTGAGCGTGGATACTCTTACTTTGGCTGATGTACCACTCGTGGTGGTCACAGGAGCTGAGGGAAGTGGACTCTCTCGCCTCACACGTGAGACCTGCGATGTTATTGCCTCGATTCCTATTGCCGCTGAACTCGAATCTCTCAACGCCTCGGTAGCCACGGGAATCGCTCTCTACCAGATTGATCGCCTACGCGTTCACGCGTAAGACTAGGCATAAGAGAAATGTCGAGGAGAGATGTAGGCTGCCACTGTTGCCTCGTTTTCCCACCTTCCGCCGCCCGTACAGTACAAGGAGGCCACCATGGTCGCATGGCGTCCCATCTCAGGTGAGATTGTCCGCTTTGATCCCGCGCTTGCCACGATCGAGTCCATTGAGGCAAGCCTTGAACGGCACAGTGTCATCGCTCGTGGAGCCGACGATGAAGGAACCTTCCGTATTGAGCTTGCGGTAACGGGGCGACGTCGGCGCGTTGCTGTGCTCTCCGAGAGTGGCGAGGTGGTGCCCGGTCCAAGCCTCGGCGATCTCGTCGAGATGATGGATAAGGAACTCCGTAAAGTTCAGATCGACATTGCCGGGCAGATGGCTTGGGGAAATATCGATCTTGGCGAAGTCGATGTGACTGTTGAACAAGCTCTAGGAGGTGAGGAGCAGTACGTTCGCGACGAATTCGGTGAATTCGTTGAAGGTGAGTTGCCGGAGTTTACTTCCGGGCCTATGCTCACGATTTCTGATGTCTCCTATGCGGAACTTCCTGATGTAGCGAAAACGATTGAGCAGCCGGTGGCGGCGCTCTCCCTTGGGAGTGCGAATGCAGTGATCTGTGACTGCGAGATTCCTGAGCGTAAGTTCGGTAAAAGCCCGAATTTCGTACTTATCCTCTCCACTGATCCCTCAGGGGTGGATTCACCTGTGCTCTCTGTGCATCACCATCATGTACGGCGTACGTGGGCATGGGAGGGAGAACTCCCTGTGGTTACCTGGGTGCGCGAGAACGAAGTTGCCACTGATTTTGCCGGACGTGAACTTGGAGCAGGTGCTTTTGTTTCTCGGATTTGCGAATCGCTTGCACAGGTGAGCGAAGTTGGCGTGCGCGAAGCCTTGCTGGGGCGCGCAGAGGAGGCTCCACGCCTGCTTACAGCGGCCTTGGGGCTGGCTCCCGAAGTTGCTGACTGCTTGGAGGGTTTGCTTGAGGCGCGCCTTATTCCGGGAGCAACAGTATTTGAGCCTAAGCCCTTCAGCGAGCGTATTCAGACGGCAGTTGCTTACGAAGTTGCAGGCCAGGGGCTCACTACACCGAGTTTCTGGCGGCTATATCGAAAACTCTACCTCGAACGCCCGTGCCTCATGGAGGCCGTGGCTACGGCACAGGCAGGAATTGGCGGTCTGGTGATGGTAGCGGGATTGCGCCGCTGGAGCCGCACCGGCGGAAAGGTGCTTACGATTCTTGGAGCAGGCCTCGCGGTGAACGCTGGCATGAGAATCCTCGTCACACAGTGGGTACAAGCAGCTCTTGAGGCAGAAGGACTTGCCGGAGAACACAGCAGTACTTTCAGGGAGCATGAGGATCTGCCTACGACCCGCTCTAACGAGTCCACCTCGGTTTCCGATCGGCTCTAGCAGACAAAAGTAGAGAGCGGTACGGGGAGTGTTCATCAGAGAGTAGACGTGGGTTTTGTGTATGCACGTGACGAGCGTGTAGAAGGAACGCATTGGCATATGCCATATGCCGTGCTGCGCAGAGCCGAGCCTGTGCGGAGCGATACGTGAGGCTCACATGGAGGCTCATATGCAAGGTTTCAGTTTTGGGGGAAGCTCGTCATATTCATACATATGATCGATAGGGCGAGCAGGAGAACCAGTTCGTCGTGAAAAGCGGTGAGAAGAAAGAAGATCACTATGAGTGACAACAGTATTCTTGGGCAGATGCCTGAGTTACACGAGGCAGATATAGAGGCTTTTTGGCAGCGTGCTCGCACTGTGGCCAAACTTAACCCACTTGAGATCATCGTGGGTCAGGATACTACCGCCTCACTGCGTCCGGCAGCGTGGTGCTGTGGGTTCGATAAGGCAAGCGCACAATCCCTGTGCGCACTGATCCTTGAAGGAAAGAAAAAGGCAACCTCGTCGTGGAAACCACTGTATGCTCTTGAAGAAGAGGAACTGCCGAGTGTAGGTGAGCTTTCGATTCTGTGCGATGGGCAGGGAAATCCGCGTGCTTTGCTGCGTAATACAGAGGTTCGCCTCACACCTTTTTCCCGTGTGGGTGAGGATATTGCGCTAGCTGAAGGGGAAGGTCCGCTCAGCCAGTGGGTGCGTGAGCATGAGGAAGTTTTCCGGGCTGAATGCAGTGAGATAGGGATTGAGTTTGACCCGCAGGAAGACGTAGTCACAGAATTCTTTGAGGTGCTCTACAAGCACTGACGACGCTCTCCGGGAGGCCGGAAAGCTGGGTGTGGGAGATCTGAGCCTCGACTTACTGCCCAGCACTGTCGTCGAGGGTTGTGCACTGCGCAGCCGAGGTGAGTGTTCCTTGAGGGTTTGCAGCGGACACCGATTCTGCCGTGGCGAAGTCGTTCCATTCCGAACCAAGAATGACATTGAGAGTTTCACCGTTGAGTTCAGGGTTGTACTGAATCACCGCGCCAGGGATGTACTGAGCCAGAGTGTAGGCCGCAGTCACACCCTGAGTTCCGGTCTGGATCCTCGCTGATTCAGCGAGCGACTGCCCACTCCAGTTGCCGGTAGAGGCCACTGCCACTCCGAGGCTCTGAAGTTTCCCTGCCGCTTCACCAGCAATGCCGGTACGCGAGGTGGAGTTGTAGACATTGGCGGAGATTGCCGAGAGATCCAAGGCTGCGGCACCTGCGGGAAGGCAAGGTGTGACCACTGTGTTTGGGTCAGGTTTCGCGGAGAATTCCCGATTGAAAGGGAAAGGGAGAACGCCAGTCCACGTGAGCATTGCAAGCACAAGGAGGAAAGACATGACGGCTGCGATCGATCCGAAGATAACTGTTTGGCGCTGCTGAATTCTCCGCTTATACTCGGCGCGGGCAGAAAGATTACTCACGTATCCAACGGTAGCTGAGGAAGTCCATGCGCGCATAACTCTGTACTATGCGGCTCGCGCATGGACTCTTTCAACTTCACCACTGAGGAAAAGAAATACTCAGAACTGTGACGGCGTGTGTATGGATTCCTTACCAATCGTGGACGGTGCCATCCTCAAGGCGGTTAGTCGGAAGATAAGCCGGCGTGTAGGGAGAGGCTGCTGCGAGTTCCTCATCAAGATCCACACCCAAACCTGGAGTATCACCTGGATGGAGATATCCATCGGCAACGGTATAAGACGTGCGGAAAACTGAGAGTGTTTCCTCGCTATGTGGCATGAACTCCTGGATGCCGAAGTTGTGGATTGTCATATCGAGGTGCAGGGCTGCTGCCATCCCTACAGGAGAGACATCAGTGGGGCCGTGGATGCCCGATTTGACACCATAGATCTCGGCAAAGGAAAGAATCTTCTTTATTCCTGTGATACCACCAGCGTGAGTTACCGACGAACGCACGTAATCAATAAGCCGTTCGCTGATGAGGGTCCGATAATCGAAAACCGTGTTGAACACTTCACCTGTGGCTAGGGGTGTTGTTGTGTGCGAGCGAATTAGGCGGAATGCCTCCTGATCTTCACCGGGTGTCGCGTCCTCAAGCCAGAAAAGATCGTAGGGTTCAAGCTCTTTGCCCAAGCGCGCGGCTTCGATCGGGGTGAGGCGGTGGTGGGCATCGTGCAAGAGGGCGAGACTAGATCCGAAATCGCGCCGCAGGTTATCGAAAATTTCTGGGACAAAATTAAGATACGCGCGCGAATCCCACTCTTCTTCTACCGGACAAGGCTCACCGAGTGAATTGACAGCAGGTTTGGCGGGTTCGTAGTTGTATTTTTCTCCTGCCTTCGCCGGAGCGATACCGTAGATCTGTCCAAGGCCAGGAACACCTGTCTGCACGCGCACTGCTGTAAAACCTTGGGTGCGATATCCTTCTACAGCCACCTTGAGAGCCTCGTAATCCCACCCGGAAGCGTGCACATAGGCTCGTACACCTTTACGTGAGGCACCCCCAAGGAGTTCGTAGAGCGGCATCTGGGCGCGTTTGGCTTTGATATCCCACAATGCCATGTCTACCGCTGCAATAGCTGCCATTGTTACCGGCCCTCGCCGCCAATACGAACCGCGATAGAGGTATTGCCAGATGTCTTCAATGCGTGACTCGTCGCGCTCGCGAAGGAGTGGAGCAAGGTGGTCTCGCAGGTAGGAGGCGACGGCAAGCTCGCGACCGTTGAGAGTAGCGTCGCCGTAGCCAACAAGCCCGTCCTTCGTCGTGATTTTTACGGTGACGAAGTTACGACCGGGGCAGGTGATAATGACATCAACGCGAGTGATAGTCATAGAGCATTCCTTTGAGGATTAGTGGGAGTGAAGATGAGTAAGGATTAGAGGGCTGCACGTGGATCGGTGAGGTCGCGCCCAGCAACTTCGGGCATATATGTTGCTGCGATAAGGACGACGATACCGTCAACGAGGATCATGGCGGCGATCGGAATCCATGAGCCTGTGGCTGCGGCGACGAGCGCGCCGGCAATAACAGGTAGAGCACCTGTGGCGACCATGGCGGCAATTTCGCGAGTGACCGCAGTGAAGGAGTAGCGATTGCGCGCGCCGAAGATCTCGGGAAGCGTGAGGTTTTCCAGCGACGCCATGCTCATCACGCAAACGTTGTGGATGAGTACGTAGGCGAGAAGAGTTGTCGCCACGGTTTTGTGGTTCAGGAGAATGAGGGCAGGAATAGCGACGATCAACGAGGCGACAGCGAAGATCTGATACATGCGCTTTCGCCCGAATGTATCTCCAAGCCACCCGCATAGTGGCACCGTGGCGAAGGCGACGATCGAGGAAATCGTGACAGCGTTGGTTGCGACAACTTTCTCCATGAGCAGATACTGCGCAATGTAGGAGATGAGGAAAGTCTGAATAAGGCCAGAGTTTCCTGCCTGTCCGAAACGCAAGGCGAAGGCAACGGCCACAGCTTTGACTGGGTTTTGCGCAAGAGCTTCGAGCATACGGGTGTCGTTTGTGGCTTCGGCCTGAGCGCGCACATCCTCGGTACTTAGAGCCTTACCGTCAACGACATCGCCACGCTCTTCAAATACGGGAGTTTCCTTGAGGTGGATACGGATCCATACGGCGAAGGCCATGATGAGTGCTGAAGCGAGGAAGGGAATTCGCCAGCCCCAGCTCAGGAGCTGTTCTTCGGTGAGGAGGGCGACGAGGACACCCCAGATCACCGATGCTCCAAGAGTTCCACAGTTGGTGCCCAGTGCAACGAGCGAAGCGACGAGGCCGCGTTTTTTCGTTGGAGCGTATTCGGCGAGCATGACGCCTGCTCCAGAAATCTCTGCTCCAGCACCAAAGCCTTGGAGGAGGCGCAGAAGTACGAGCAATGCAGGGGCGCCGAGTCCGATCGTGTGGTAAGTGGGAAGTGCTCCGATGAGTGTGGTGGACAAACCCATAATGATGATCGTGTAGTAGAGCACTTTTGTGCGTCCAATTTTGTCTCCCAGACGCCCGAAGTACCAAGCGCCGATGGGGCGAGCAATGTAGCCGACTCCGTAGGTTGCCATCGCGGAGATCACGGCGAGTTGTGGCGATTCTCCGGCAAAGAAGAGTTGTCCGAAAACAAGTGCTGCAGCGAGGGAGTAGAGCTGGAAATCCATGAATTCTAGTGCGGTTCCGAGCCACCCGGAAACGGCTGCTTTGACGAGGTCACCCATTGTTCGTTCGACGAGTGGTGTTGTGTGAGATGGCATGGGTTTTTCCTATGAGTCATGGTTGCAGTTGAGCAACACGTGAGCGGGGTATCTGGTAAGTGAGGTGACGTGTGGTGAAAGGCTGTTTCACGGGAAACGGTGTGTGTCTGTGTGCAGTAAGGGGGATAGAGAACTGTGCGATGGACGCACCATCCCGCACGGAGCATAGGGTTGTGAAACACTGAATCCCATGCTTCTCCAGAGGTATGGACAAATGGTGGGCGAGGTGTGCTATGCCGAGCGCGTAGCTCCTTCCTGTGCGGTAGCCTCGCGCACGTTTGCCACCGCAGCTTCGACGCCACGGATGACGAGAAGGGTGAGCAGTTCGCCAACTCGTGCGATGAATGCCTCATCTTTAGCGATTGATTCGGAGAGGATGCCGGAGGCGAGGATAATCTTCGCGTAGTCGTGCATATTTGTCACTCCTCCAAGGGAGCGACAAAGTTTGGGTGCAGCGGGATCGTCCATGAGTGCGCATACTGAGCCGGGGTCGAATCCTTCGGGTGGAAGGATTGCGGCAATCCATGCGGCTGCTGTGAGGGCAAGAGCATGTGGCATACGTCCATGAGCCTTATGGAAGGCGACTGGTACGGGGATGCGCTGGCGAAGTCGAGCCGCACCGAGGCAACCGATCCGGCTCGTGAGATCCGCTAGCTCGAAGTTGCGCCAACGAAGGTCGAGGTCACGCACGTACAGTTCGGGTGTCCACCCCTGTGGCGAGGTGATCGATGGGATGTAATCGTTGTCAATCGCGCAACGGACGGCTTCCTGGATATAGGGAGTTGCCCACGAATCGGGGATTGTGGCTTTGCCGTCGAGGCCACCGAGGTAGGCCATGAGGGAGTGTGTGCCATTGACGAGACGGAGTTTGATGTCCTCGTAAAGCTGAACCTCGTCAGTGAAAATGGCACCGACTTTCTCCCAGGCGGGACGTCCGCCAGGGAACTTATCCTCAAGCACCCACATGGTGAACTTTTCTGCACGTACGGGTGCTCCATCGTCGAAACCAATAAGTTCCTTGATAGCTGGTGCGGTTTCAGGTGTGGTGGAGGGGACAATACGATCCACCATTGCGTTGGGAAATCCGACGCGTTCATTAATGTAGGTGAGGACGGATTCCTCCACACCGAGTTCGGTGAGATATTCGACAACGACGCGGTGCGTCATATCGCCGCAGGCGTGGACGTTATCGCACGAGAGGACGGTGAATGGTTCCCCTTTGTCGGCACGGGCGCGCAGGGCGGCAGCGATGAGGCCTACCGGGGTGGCGGGGTGATCTGGAGAGGCGAGGTCAGCTTGGATCTTCGGATCGGTGAGGTCGAGGTGCCCCGTGGTGGGGGAGTAGTGGTAGCCGAGCTCGGAGACTGTGATGGAGAGAATTTTGCAAGCGGAGTCTGCCACGGCTGCGATGAAAGCCTGGGGGTTCTCCACGGCAACGTCGAACTTGCGGTGAACGTCGATCGTATCGGCGCGTGTGCCTTCACTGGAGAGTTCGAGGATGGAGTAGCGCCCGTTCTGGGCGCGCAGAGGGTCAACGATATCGTGGCGGCGCATGGAGAATGCGTGGATTCCCCAGGATGTATCGCCTGTGGCTTGCATGGCCAATGCTGTGTAGACGGCAAAATGGGCACGATGAAAATTTCCGATACCCAAGTGGACGATACCGATATTATCCTCGGCGGAGGCGCCAATCTGTGGGTAGTTCTTCGCGGTAGGAGATGCCATGATGAGAACCTCGTGTGTGGAACGACATTGTTCAGTGTTTCGCTATATGAAACTCAAATTTTACATAAATAAATTTAATGTGTGATGTACGCACAGTCAACCCCATGGGCTGAGATCTTATACAGCAAAGCTCTTCGCAGGAGAAGTAGTAAAGCTCTCGATCAGGCACATATCTGTCGTGTCGTATCTGTCTCACATGTACCTGTGCGCCAGGGTGTGCACGTCGTGTTCGCCTATACTGGAGATCCGGCAGGATTCTGCCGGATCCTGTTGCGCCGGTGCAGCGGATCCTATTCCGTTTCTCGCCCGGCTCCCTCCCTTCCAGCGACAGGAGAAACTGTGCCCACTTCCGCTACTTCACAAACCTCGTGCGGATGGCGTCTGCACGGCAACGGTCGTTCTATTGCTCCAGGTGAAGTTGTCGCCCCAGGAGAGCGCCTCACCTGGCCGCGCACCATTGGTATTGGTGTACAGCATGTGGTGGCGATGTTTGGAGCCACCTTCCTCGTACCTCTTCTCACAGGGTTCGATCCCTCCACCACTCTCTTTTTCACCGGTGTGGGAACCCTTCTCTTCCTCGCCATCACCGCTGGGCGTCTGCCGAGTTATCTCGGTTCATCCTTCGCACTCATTGCTCCTATCGGTGCTGTGACAGGCTACATGTCTGGTGGAGGTGAAGCGATCGACGCACATAAGGCTGCTCTCGCTCAAGGAGGAGTTATCAGCGCCGGTGCCGCCTTAGTAATTGTTGGCCTCATCGTGCATGTGGCAGGAGCCGGGTGGATTGACCGCCTCATGCCTCCCATCGTCACCGGTGCGATTGTTTCCCTTATCGGTTTCAACCTTGCCCCTTCGGCGTGGAACAATGTGAAATCGGCACCAGTGACAGCCGTCGTGACGATCGTTTCCATCCTCATTATCACAGTGCTTTTCAAAGGGATCATCGGTCGCCTTGCTATCCTCATTGGTGTTCTCATCGGCTATGCCACTGCCTGTCTGCGTGGCGAAGTAGATTTTTCCGCAATTGCCACAGCCAGCTGGGTGGGAACACCGCACTTACGAGCCCCTGCTTTTGAACTCTCACTTCTAGGCTTGTTCGTACCGGTGGTGCTCGTGCTCGTCGCTGAAAACATCGGGCACGTGAAGTCTGTAGCTGCGATGACGGGAGACAACCTCGATTCTGTGACAGGGCGCGCACTCATGGCTGACGGTCTCTCTACGATGCTCGCCGGAAGCGGCGGTGGTTCAGGCACCACCACATACGCAGAGAACATTGGTGTCATGGCGGCTACTCGTGTGTACTCCACTGCCGCTTACGTAGTGGCAGCTCTGACTTCTTTAGGCCTTGCCATGCTTCCGAAGTTCGGTGTTATTATCGCGACCATTCCTGCAGGTGTTCTCGGTGGAGCTGCCACGATTCTCTACGGCATGATCGGTATGCTAGGCGTGCGCATTTGGGTACAAAACCGGGTAGATTTCTCTGACCCGGTGAACCTCAATACCGCTGCTGTAGCCATGGTGGTGGCGATTGCGGATTACACCCTTGTGGCTGGAGAGATGACATTCAGTGGAATTGCACTGGGGTCTGTGGCTGCAATCCTCATCTATCACCTCATGCGCTGGATCTCGAAAGTGCGCGGAACCAATCTTGAGCAGGTTTCCCCTGCCTCGGCACCTGCGGGCACCGAACTTGAAGGTGTGGCCTACGGGCAGCGTGCAAAGAAGCGAAGCTGAGCAACGTCGTTGCCAAGAGGGCACGCTCGATTCCTCAGATGAGTTGAGGGGAGAAATGCGGTGTGGCTTTATGTGCATGGTGGCTTTATGTGCACGCCACCAGAGCCTGCGCTCTAGTTCTTACCAGCCTTCGCGCGAATCATCGCACCCTTCGGAATCCTCTGCGCGCACGGAATCCCAAAATGGTGTGCGGGATTGTTAATCTCAGCAACGGCACGGCCTTCCTCGTCAACAAGCCCAGATTCGGGCACAACCATCGACGTCGGTTCGGCAAATGGTGCGAGGAATTCAATTTCCATACCGGGCGTGATCTTGTTCTTAGCCAGAAGTTCAACGCATCCACGCTCGTCGTCGTAGCCGCTTACGGTTCCAAGCCAACGCCAATCGTTGATGTAGCCGCCGCGCTGAATCTCCTGCGTTGCCTTTGTCTCTGGGAAATAGAAGCCGGTGCAGTATTCGCGGTGTGTGACTTTATAGGGTTCGTCGATGAGCCACTGTGGTAGCTCTACACGAGGACGTACAGTTTCGTCGCTGTCTGTTTGCTCTCCCAGTGCATACGAATACGGTTTGAGCGGGTGGCCTTCGTCGTCCTCAAAGCCACGTTGACGCATGTATTCGGTTGTGGCGCTCTTGTAGGCGTTTGCCATTGCCGCCACATAGTAGGAACTCTTCGCACGGCCTTCAATCTTGAGGCTTGTGACGCCGGCATCGAGAATGTCGTCAACATGCTCGATGAGATTCATGTCCTGTGAATTAAAGAGGAAGGTTCCCCCATCCCTCACCTCAACAGGGAAGAATTCACCGGGTCGTTTTTCTTCGACAACGTGGTACTTCCAGCGGCAGGATTGCGCACAGTCTCCGTGGTTCGCATCGCGGCCTGTTGTATGTTGTGAAATTAGGCAGCGCCCCGAAAAGGCCATGCACATGGAGCCGTGCACGAAAGCCTCAATCTCAAGCTCGGATGGAATATGGGCGCGGATATGGCGGATTGATTCAAGATCTACTTCACGGGCAAGTACCACGCGGGATGCTCCGAGCTGAGCGAGGGCGTTTGCGGCTTGATAGTTCGTCACTCCTGCTTGTGTGGATACGTGAATTTCGCAGTTTGGCGCGATCTTCCGTGCCGACATGAGCACGCCGATATCTGACACGATAAGGGCATCCACACCAATCTCACCCAGCTGCGCCATGTAGCGGTTCATCTCGTCAACCTCGTCGGAGTTGGGCAAGATATTGCACGTCACAAAGAGCTTTGCGCCTCGTGCGTGGGCGTACTCCAGCCCTTGAGCGAACTCCTCAAGAGTGAAATTCTTCGGAGCGGTGCGCATCCCAAATTCTTTGCCGCCAGCGTAGACGGCATCTGCACCAAAATCTACAGCGGTTTTAAGAGTGTGGAGATTTCCTGCGGGGGCAAGTACTTCAGGCTTATGACGACGAATGTGTGGGTAGGACGAAGTCTGCGTCTGCGTTAGCTCTGGAGAACTGACATTACGGGATGCGCTAGTCACTCTCCAATTTTACGGGAGCGTGCTCCCGGATACACACAGGCGGTGTAGGTGTTCGAGATGACACGAACACCTACACCGCTACTCACACAACTTGATATCCGATTTATTTATATCCGATTTTCTTCACTGCCCTACGCGGGGGAACTGCCCTACGCGGGGAATAAGGACAAACCAAACACGGGGATCGCGAGCGCCACTACTGTGAGTACTACGAGAATGAGGCCAGCGACGTTAAACCAGAATCCGGCTTTTATCATGTCGATGATTCGCACGTATCCAGAGCCGTAGGCGATAGCGTTTGGTGGTGTCGCTACGGGGAGCATGAAGGCGCAGGTTGCTGCCAATGCTGTAGGGATGATGAAGAGGAGAACATTGTTGCCCTCATAACCTAGACCAAGCGCTACACCGCCGATGATAGGGAGGAATGCTGCTGCTGTGGCGGTGTTGGATGTAAGCTCCGTGAGGCCGAGGACGAGTGCCGCAATCACTATGATGATGAGGATAGCTGGCAAGGAGCGTAGGCCTTCCACTGAGTGTCCAACCCAGTTTGAGAGGCCAGTGTGGGAGAACTGCCCGGATAGGGCGAGGCCGCCACCGAAGAGAAGAAGAATGTCCCACGGCAAATCTTTCATTGTTTCCCAGTTGATGAGGCGCACACCATTCTTTGCGTCGGCTGGGATGATGAAGAGGAGGAGGGCAATTCCCATTCCGACGATTGTGTCGATTCCCTTGATAGTGATTCCTTGGCTTTGGAGGACGAACGGGAGGAATATCCAGAGCACCGCAGCCGTGGCAAAGAGAATCGCAACAAGGAGTTCGCCTGTGCTCATTTTCCCCAGCTTGTGGAGTTCGTTGCGAATAAGTGCGCGCCCTCCGGGAATTTCGTCGATCTCTGGTTTGAAAAGCACAAAGGTGAGGAGGAACCAGCCGAGGAGCAGAAAGACGACAGCAAGTGGTACACCTACCAGCATCCATTGCCCGAAGCCGATTGTGATGTCGTGGTTTTCTTTCAGGTAGGCAACCATGAGCGTGTTGGGCGGGGTGCCGATGATCGTTCCGAGCGAACCGATTGAAGCCGAGTAGGCGATCCCAAGCATGAGGGAGATACCGAACTTTGATTGGCCAAGGTGGGTGCGCTCTTCTTTAGGGATGGCTGTGTCGCGACCTCTCTGGACGACTGCCGCAACGACGCCACCTTTCATAGCGTCGCGAGCAACGTCGTCAATCTCAGCAACTTCCTCAGCCCAGTCTTCTTCGGATTCGTTCGATGTTCCTTGAAGTTGGGAAACTAGTTGTAGCACCGACATGCCGATTGGCAGCATCATGACTGCCGTCGCGGTGTTTGATACCCACATGGAAATGAAGCCTGTTGCGATCATGAAGCCGAGCACTAATTGCCGAGGCTTGGTACCCACAAGCATGACGACGCTCAGTGCGATTCGTCGGTGAAGATTCCAGCGTTGCATAGCGAGCGCCAGTACGAATCCGCCCATGAAGAGATAGATCGTGTCGGAGGCGTAGGAGCCTGCGGCGCCCTTGAAGGTATCGACTTGAAGGAGTGGGAAGATCACCATGGGGATGAGAGCCGTGGCGGCGAGCGGGATGGCTTCGGTCATCCACCATACACCCATGAGGACGGCCACAGCGGCGACGATCGGCAAGCCGTCGAGGTTCATCGTGGCGAGGGTTTTGGGGGCGATCCCTTGGGAGGCAACGTCGCTCGCATTGTCGGGGATGAGGAAGTAGACGAGGAGAGCGAGGAGTATCCCTCCGAAGAGACCCGCAACGCGCACGTGCCAGACGGTGCGTGAGGGCGGGACGTAGTTGTTGACTTCTGGTTCGGCGGTGGACTGGTGGATTGCGGGGATGCTCATTGGCTGACCTCTTTCACGTGGGTGTGTGATGCGACGGCACATCACAGAGTGGAGGTTGTACGGGTTGGTTCCGCAGCTATCTGTCTTTCCGGTTCGTTCAGCTCGGATCACCGCGATGTGTCGGGGCGATCAGTACGCTTAGGGCTTTTGGCCTTAAGCTGATTCTAGAACTAAATATCTTGACGTCAAGGTTTTTGGAGAAATAGTTGCGTTACAGAATTTCTCCATGGAGACGACGAGCGTAAATACGCAGGTTATCCTATTTAAGGACGACAATGCCGAGCTTGAGATCGCTAAATCCTACCCAGTGTTCGCACTGCGGTAATTCATACATTCCCGCTAAGTCAGCACTCCCGCTATGCGGTAGGCGAACCATGATCGCATAAATGACAACAGCCCCAAGGGAGCCACGAGTCTAATCGCATCCTCATGAGAGAGCGTGCGAACCGAGGTTCCGACACGACGAGAAACCCGCCTGGCGGTCAATTCGCCCTGATGTTCTTAGTTCCCTCTTCTCGTTGCAAAACGTCCACGGCCTTAACTTTGAGCTACGACATAACGTGAGGGTCGCACCCGGCGATTTCATACTGGCATCAGTTACTCCGCCCGGACTCATCCATCGGTATTGAGCTGGCTACCTCGATAAAGGTATTCACTAAACTCGATTTTTCTCCTCTACGAATAGCTAGGAAAAGCTGTGCTAATGGCCCATTTTCCAGAGGAAGAAAAGTTATTCCTGGAAATTGAGCTATGTCAGCGGCTGATTTAGCAAGCGTACCGATTCCTTTACCTGTTGCAACGAGAGCTGCCCACTCGTCGTAATTCTCGCAGGTCAGAACCACTTGCGGTCGTGAGTTCGTGTCCCACTGGTCAAGATTTGTGCTCCCATTTGTAGTGTTAATAACGACTGGATAATTACTCAGTTCGTTCCATTCCATACTCGTGCGTTGAGAAAGTTCCAGGCGTTTACCTACCGCCACAACCCGAGGTTCGCTGTGTAGGCAAATAGAGATTATTTCTCCACTGCACAATTCATGACGTGCGATCGCTACATCAATATCCCGATGAATGAGAGCACTCGCGAGATCGTCGTAGCGCTTAAGATGGATTCCCACCCCTGACTTCTTTTCATATGTATCCGTCACTGACAGTATCCAGGGGTGTGGGAGAATCCATGAAAACCCAATCGTCAGCTTCCGGTATCCACGCGCCTCAGTAATGCTGGCATCCACCTCAGCTAGAACACGTTGAGAGCGCTCATAAAATCGTACCCCGGCTTCTGTAAGCTCAAATCGAGTAGAGGAGCGGATAACTAATGGAACTCCCAATGCTCGTTCAAGTTGTTGAATTGTTCGGGTAAGAGCTGGCTGGGTGAGATGCATCTGGACACTTGCTGCCGTGAAAGACTCTGCCTGTACAAGAGCAGTAAATGCGCGCATATGCCTGAGTTCTAGCTCCATACCTGGAAATCATAGGCCATACTCATTCGGCATTTCTGTGCTGATCGACGCCCATCTATTCTTGAAGAAAAGACCTTATATGTACGTACCGCACTCTTTTCCGTGTCAACATAAGGGAGACATATCGGTGGCATCACGGCAACTTCTCAACTCGCGCTTACCTCTCGTCGCAGCACCTATGGCGGGTGGACTCTCAAGCATCGAACTCGTACGCGCAGTATCCAATGCTGGAGCTTTCCCTTTTCTTGCTGCCGGTTACCAAAAACCAGACGCGTTAGACGAACAGATCACTCGTGTTCGCTCGTTCGCAGAAAACTTTGGAGTTAATGTTTTCGTGCCGGCAACAACCACTATCAGAAACGACGAGCTCGCCGATTATGCGCGCGAGCTGCAACCTGATCTTGACGAGTACGGTCTCCAAGCCGATCTCAGTGCCGGATCGGATGAGGATTATTGGCACGAGAAGATTGAACTCTTGCTCGCTAATCCGGTTCCAGTTGTCTCCTTCACCTTCGGACTCCCAGATAGCAGCATCATTCACGCCCTCCATAACGTCGGAAGCACAACACTCGCCACCGTAACAACCGCCGAAGAAGCTAAGCAAGCAGAAACACGTGGAGTAGATGGCCTTGTCGTCCAAGGGCCGCGAGCAGGAGGCCATAGCGCCACATTCACTCCCGAACGAGAGATCTATGAGTGCAGCACGGTTGAGGTTGTACGCTCAATCCTTCCCGTCACAGCGCTCCCGGTCATTGCCGCAGGAGGTGTTGACGGGCCACATGCGGTTCGTACCCTCCTCGATGCTGGAGCTCACGCCGTGGCGGTGGGAACGCTGCTACTACGCACCACTGAAGCGGGAACATCATCCACATATCGCCGCGCACTCGCTGACCCGGCTTTCACCGAAACCCTGATAACGAGAGCTTTCAGTGGTCGCCCTGCACGCTCACTGCGCAATGGATTTATTGATCGCCACCCACAAGCTCCGTGTGCGTATCCAGCGATTAATCATCTGACTCTCAGCATGAGAAAGGCTGCGGCTAAGGCAGGTGACGCCCACCGAATCGCGCTGTGGGCTGGAACAGGATGGAGACAGGCCCGCTCGGAACCCGCAGCGCAGACCATTACTCGACTAGCAACGCTAATCTAACAATATCCACCTCTATGGGAGGATACCGCGATGACTGCCGAGGATTTTCTCGTTGTTGGCGGTCAAACTACTGGGCATGTGTCAGGCGCTTGTCGTCAACGATGGGGCTCTGCCCAAGTACTGGGTGGAGGGAGCAAACCCACCCATCATCGACCCGCACACCTGGCAGCAGATCCAAGAAGACACAGCTCGGGCATGTGCCGCTGCCGGTCTTGACGATATCCTCGATCACGCACCGCTCGGGTAGTGGGGACGCTGGAGATAATGCGTGAACGCGGTAACTACCGCAACGCGCTAGCTGGATCAGTGCGCTTAGTCTTTGACCCACGTAAGCTACTTCCTGCTATAAGCTATCTAAAGCTCAGATCACCTTAGCAGCACGTTATTTTATCTTCGACGGTATCGTGCCGTTGCCCAACCTTGTTGACGTGAGCCGAGGGAGGCCATTGTCGTTTCTCTGGCGTAGGGCGCACCATGAGTGTAAGGCCGTCAAAGTCTCGATAATAGTTACTTTGCCAGCTAGGCCTAAATGTCGAAGTATCACGTGGTCGATCTGTGGGGATATGGGGTGCAGATCGTAGAAATTGGCGTTTGGAGCAATCTAATCTGCCATGATGACGAGTCCTGTGAGCAGCATTGTGGCATTGGCGTTGAGCCTGGTAGAGGTAACTTTGTTGAAAATCTGAGGAGAGTTATCTGGGTTTGCACGAGAGGGTTGATCTAAGCCAGCAATGTGCGCGCAAAAATCAAGAGTTCTTTCTGTAGGCATTTCCACTGCGTGGGGTGAGCCTCAAGGCGTGATCGTGCAGGTGCGAAAGGGGCAGGATTGCAGGGAAAACCGTGGTGGGCACCGACAACCTCGCATAAGGGTAGAGACGTGACTTCTTCATTCCACGGTCACTGAGCTACCTATCGAGGATCGCGCGAGACATCTCGCTGTGGTAAAAGTGCTGTTTTTGACGGCGGGTATGAGTGAATCGATATCAATTCCCGCTTCGTGGAGGTGATCGACGAGATGAGCATAGTCGAGGCGATCGGATATGAGAGTTTGAAAATCAACACTGCCTTTGCCGGCGTCGTGTGCAGCGGTGAGGAATACAAAGAGGCGTCCAATCTCCTCTTCGGTGAGTTGTGTGAGTGTGGCTAACTGCGCTCTGTGTGAGGAGCTGAGCCAAAAGCACCGTAACCATCCTGCGACACATGCTGAATCGGCGCAGTGTTGTGGGAGTGAAAGAAACCAGTTTCATCGCCTGATTTAGTCCACACTGAACGAAGAGCGTTCGAGAGATAGGGGCGAGGTCTACCTGGGTGGAAACACTCTCAAGTAGGGAAGGCCGGGGCTTATCCATGACTTGAGTGTAATGTGCTTCAAGGATGTACAACCCCTTAAAGACCCCAAGATCCCAGTCGATAACTACGTGTAAATTTACTGCTAGACCTCTTAGATCTCCAGAAGAGATGCTGTGGGCGGTGTGCTCTGGTAAGCGATGGTGGAATCTCGTAGAGGCTGAAGTTCTCATTCTGCAAAGCTGACACGTTGATCTAGTGAAATCTCTTGACATGTGTGACGTGCCTTCCTCTATACTTTCTAGTTGTACGTAGATGTACACATACAAGTGCTATTGACGACGACGTAGATAGCAAGACTGCACAAACAAGGGGGTAGTTGTGATTCTTGTAGTTGGCAGCTATGGAACCGGCATCACACTGCAGGTCCCACGAGTTCCTGAACGCGGTGAAACACTTGCCGGAGCAACTCTTTCGATTGGCTATGGAGGAAAATCCTCGAATCAAGCCGTTGCTGCTCGTCGGCAAGGCGTAGAAGTCGAACTCATCACCACTGTTGGTGATGATTCCTTTGGTCATGACGCTTTCGAACTGTGGAAGCGCGAAGGAATCGGATCATCCAACGTCGCGATCTCGAAAGAACGAGCAACGATGGCAGGTGCGATTTTGGTTGAGCCTTCAGGTGATAATCGCATCGCAATCGCTTCGGGAGCATTGGACGAGATGACACCCGTGTGGATAGAGGAAAAAGCAGACATTTTCGATCAAGCATCGCTCGTAGTACTCTGCCTCGAATGTCCCGATGATGTCGTAACTCAAACAGTCCAGATGGCTGCAGAAAGAAAAATTCCGGTGATCTTAAATCCGGCACCAGCCAAAAAATTAACCAAGGAGACCATCGCACTCGCAACCTACTTCATTCCGAACGAGACAGAGTACGAATTCTACAAACGCGAAGGGTACTCACGCACCACCGGGCAAACACTAATTGTCACTCGTGGTGAAGAAGGAGTATTGGTCGCCGACGAAACAGGAGAGCGTGAATATCGTCCATACGTACAGGAGAAGGTGGTAGATACAACGGGCGCAGGTGACACCTTTGTTGGCACATTTGCGGCAGGTATCGCTCGTGGACTTGATCTTGATGAAGCAGTGAAGAGAGCAATCGTCTCTTCCGCAATTTCCGTTACGAGGAATGAGGTTATTCCCGCAATTCCACGACTTGCGGAAGTCGATGAGGCTTTGAGGATCTACGAAAGCAGCGAAGGAGGAATGGGCTGATGAGTGAGATTGAAACTGCTTCTCCAGTTGGTGGGTTACATCAGAAACTTCGAGAGAAACCTGGCGTAGATACACACGGTGTACGTCCAAGCCACACATCAGATTGGAATGACAGGATACGCAAGTTCTCGACGCTTGCAGGATTGATGGCTCTCGTTATATACGGATTCGCATTTGTCGATGGCTACGGATCGGGCGCAAACATCTTTGGTGTAAGCCAGCAGGTCGCTCAAATCGGAATCATGTCGATTGGAATGACGTTTGTGCTCATCAATGGAGAGATCGATCTATCAGTGGGATCGATCTATGGGTTATCGGCAGTATGCTGCGGACTTCTTATTGCGAATAATAATGTCCCATGGCCTGTAGCGGTTCTCATGGCGATCTGCGTCGGAGGAGCGTGTGGAATTCTCAACGGAATAATGACCGTTGGTTTGAGAATTCCCTCCTTTATCGTCACACTGGGGACTCTTTCGATCTTCAGAGGAGCGGCTCTAATTATCTCTGGTGGAACACCTATCTCGTTGAACTCCAGTGATGCGAATGTGCGCTCCTTCAACTTTTTAGGACAAGGGAAAATTGCAGGAATTATTCCGATGCAATTCGTTGTTTTTGTTGTCATTGCACTGTTGGGATGGCTTCTACTACACCGTGCACGTTTAGGGTATGAAACTTATGCGGTTGGTGGTTCTGTCAATGCGGCCAAGCTCTCTGGAATCAATACGAATCGAATTAAAATTACCGCATTTGTTATTACAGGAGCAACGGCTGGGCTTGCAGGTGCACTTGGAATTGCATTTCTCTCGTATGTTCAAGGTGTCACGGGTACAGGAATGGAACTCACGGTCATCTCTGCCGTTATTATCGGCGGTGCAGCTCTCACTGGAGGATCAGGAACGATATGGGGAACTGTTGTTGGAGTATTTTTCATTGGTGTTCTCCAAAATATTCTCAACCTTCAGGGAATCTCATCATTTTGGCAGACAGTGGCTACAGGCGCAGTCATCATCATTGCTGTCGCCGCCGATGCCGCTCTGTCAAAAGGTAAGAAATAGAAATTTATTACTCTCATATAAGGAAGTATGATGAAGAAAATAAAGTCTAAAAAACGAGTAAGTATTGTTGCTGCGATCGCAGCTTGTGCTTTAACACTTGCTGGTTGCGGTGCTAGTAACACAAATGGAAGCAGCGAAAATAGCGCAGCCAACAACGATAGTTCGGAATTTAAGTTAGCTGACCGTATCGCCAAGAAAGCTAAAAACGGCGAAAAGCTCGTCATTAAGCTATCCTACCACGATCCTTCGTTGGCATTCGCTGCACCAATCGAAAAAGGCATGAAGCGAGCAGGAGACGAACTCGGTGTTGACGTTCAACTCATCGGTCCTGCCGGAGGCGATCCTGCCGCGCAAGTCTCGGAAATTCAGACGTTGATTACACAGGGAAAAATTGATGGTCTTGCGGTTTCCTCGGCCTCGAACGACGCGCTTAAGCCAGTGATCCAGCAGGCTTTCGATGCAGGCATTCCTGTGATCTCATTCAATACAAACAATCCTGATTCTCGGCAGCTGGGATTTGTTGGGCAGGATCTCAGAGCTTCTGGAAAGACCGAAGGCGAAAAGCTCCTAGAAGTGCTCGGTGATAAAAAGGGCGAGATCGTCGTTGTCTCGGTCGACACTGGTGCAGGTTGGTCAAATGACCGTTTCTCTGGTTTTGAAGAGGCTCTGAAAGGGTCTGGTAACACGATTTTTGGACCAGTCAATACTGGAAATGAACCAACTGGTGCTTATAACACGATTGAATCGACAATGGCAGGAAAGAAGGATGCAGTTGCATTGGTTTCGATGGACTGTTGCTCATTTACTGCTGGTGGCACATGGGTGAAGCAACATGACATGGTTGGAAAGATCGCGCTGGTGGGGTTCGATCTTCAAGCCCAAACCATCGACAACGTGAAGAATGACGTTGCGGCGTTCACTATCGGACAAGCCCCCGAAGCTCAGGGCTACCAGGCAGTGAAACTACTTTTCGATTTTGTTGTTCACGGAAAGACGATTTCAGACGTCGATACAGGTGCAGAGATCTTCACAAAGGCCAACATCAATGATGCACCCGCTGAAGGGTGAGAGCCGATGAGTGGATCACAAGAATCACCTCCCACTCCAGTCGAGTCTTCCGCGCTACTTTCAGCTGAGTCAATCTCGAAACACTATGGTGCCTTCTATGCCCTCCGCGATGTATCGCTTTCGCTTCATGCTGGCGAATTGGTTGCGGTGATGGGAGAGAACGGTGCAGGTAAATCGACTCTTATGAAGATTCTGGCTGGAATAGAAGCCCCGTCGAGTGGAACTATCCACGGGTCTCTTCGCTCAGACTCGATGGAACCTCTCAGCCAGCGTCAATTGGAGCATTACGTTGCGATAGTGCCACAAGAAATTGATCTTGCCGACGATCGTAGCGTTGCACAGAACATCTTCATGGGGATTGAACCGGGAAATAGATTCTTTCCCGCACCACGAAAGATCATTGAAGCTGCGCAAGAAATTCTGACAAAGATCGGATCGACGATTAATCCTCGGTGGCGTGCCGGAGATATGGACTCGGCTTCACAGCAGATGGTGCTGATCGCACGTGCTCTCGCGCGGAAAGCGAAGGTAGTTATCTTCGACGAACCGACGGCAAACCTCTCACCTAGGGAATCAGAATCACTCTTTGCCGTGATTTCGAGTCTCAAGGCCAAGGGAGTGGGAATCCTTTATGTCTCGCACAGGATCCCAGAAGTTATGGAACTCTCGGATAGGATCGAGGTTCTTCGTGATGGTGTTCGCACAGGGAGTTGGCACACTTCTTCCACAACAGCTGAACAAGTCATAAATTCGATGGTTGGCAGAGATTTGGATCTATCAGCTCGTCTGCAACCACGAGAAGCCGCAACAGCTCCACAACTGGTCGTCGAGGGGTTAAAAGGTAGCAGATTTGGTCCGGTGAGTCTTACCGTACAACCTGGCCAAGTCCTCGGAGTGGCTGGCTTACCTGATTCGGGTCGTGAGGAGTTGTTAAAGACGATTTATGGCGCTGCTTCGAAACAGGATGGCTCTGTCACGGTAGATGGAAAACGGATTGATGGACGATCTGTTGATTACTCTGTCAGGAACGGTGTTGCCTATCTTCCGGGTGAGCGTCGAACTGCGGGAATCTTTCCTGCCATGTCGGTCAAAGATAACATCTCGGTTCT
Source organism: Actinomycetaceae bacterium zg-1166 (assembly GCA_015679245.1). GTDB lineage: Bacteria > Actinomycetota > Actinomycetes > Actinomycetales > Actinomycetaceae > Changpingibacter. Next base: position 212,268 of record CP064953.1, read on the forward strand.
TGTTACAAAGCAACATACGCGCTTCGGTCTCATCACGAGGAAGCGTATGTCCGATAGTGCACAGACATACGCAGATGTTGTGAATGTCAGAGCTCCTTCATTGGATTTGCCGATCACAAGTTTATCGGGAGGTAATCAACAGAAGGCACTTCTCGCACGCTTACTCGCAACTAAGCCGAAGATCATGCTCCTGGATGAGCCCACACGCGGGGTGGATGTGGGAGCGAAGGCAGAGGTCTACTCAGTCATAAATGCTCTCACTGATACGGGAATGGCAGTTCTGCTCTCCTCGTCAGATTTACCAGAACTACTGAGCCAGTGTCATCAAATTTTAGTGATGTTCAGAGGCCAAATTGTTGCACAGTTAAACGCCAACGAAACGTCAGAAGAAGAAATCATGGCCTACGCAACGTTGGGTCAAAAAATCGAGGAGGAACAATGAAGAAGCGCGGAATACTCAATGCTGAGCTTTCCAAGGCAGTTGCGTCGATGGGGCACACTGACATCATGATGGTGGTCGATGCGGGATATCCTATTCCACGAAATGCGTGGAGAGTGGATCTAGCCATCTCGGAAGACCTTCCCACAACAGCGCAAGTTCTCAAGCTCATCAGTGAAGAAATGTTTGTTGAGGAAACGTATCTTGCTGAAGATGTCCCAGAATACAACGCACCTCTCAATAATCTCGTCAATGAGATCTTCACTGAAGCCGAACATAAGTTTGCGACTCATGAAGAGCTACTTGTAGATTTTGGACACCGTGCCAAAGTAATTGTGAGGACAGGGGCATTTAATCCATGGGGAAATATTGCTCTTGTGAGTGGTGTTGATGCACCGAAGTTTTTCAATAAGCCTGGAGTGGTAGTTCCTGAAAACTATCAAGCTCGTGTTGCGCTCATGTCAGAGAATGGAAAGTAATGATGATTTCTAACGCAAAAGATCTAGCTCCTTATATTCAGCACACTTTGATTAAAGTGGGAATCACAAGAAATCAGATTGTGACTCACGCGGAAGAAGCTGTTCGATACGGTTTTGCAGCAGCAATGGTTCCTGGCTCCTGGGTGGCGGAAGTTGCCGAGGTGCTGAAGGGAACGGATGTCGCGGTCGCATCGGCTCTCGACTTCCCCACAGTCGGCGTGACAACGTCATTAGGTAAGGCGCGGGAAGCAGAGTCACTTGTGAAGCTCGGTGCTCAACAGATCGATATTGGTGTTCAAATCGGCTGGTTGAAGTCAGGACTCTTCGATCGTTTCCGTGATGATATTCGTGGCGTGGTTGATGCCGCAGGCGTACCGATCAAAGTCATGCTTGAACTTCCGCTATTGACGGATGAAGAAAAGGAGATCGCAGTCGAACTCTCGATGGAAGCCGGCGCAAAGTGGCTCAAGAATGCCTCCTCAGGTCAGATTGAGACCGCGCATCCGGCGTCGATCCGGTTCTTGGCAGATCGTGTACGCGAGGGCGTAAAAGTCAAGGCTTCCGGCGCGATCACCGACTTTGAGCAGGCTGTGGCACTAGTTGAAGCAGGTGCTCAGGCACTTGGGACGAGTGCTGGAATCAAACTTGTTTCTGGCGAAAACGCAACTAGCTCGTACTAAAATCAAGGAGGTGCGGGGAGAGTCCCGCACCTCCTTCTTGTCTTATAAAGAGAACATATGCTCAGTGAATCAAGCCCCCTACACGAACAAGTCTCGAACGCGATCTCGGACAAGATCCGCTCAGGTGAGTTCCCCGTCGGAAGCAGACTTCCAGGGGAAGCTGAGCTCATGCGGATCTTCGGTGTGTCACGAGGTACGGTACGTAGATCTCTCAGGACATTGAATGAGGCAGGATATGCTCAGACATTCCACGGTAAGGGGACTTTTGTTCGCGCTGGGCGCTCGATTCCTTCCATCGGACAAGCACTTGTTGGTTTGGGTGAAGCTCTTTCGTATTCAGAAAAGAATATGAAGACCCATGTTATAAGCAAGTCGAAGGTCATAGCTACACAAGTAAACAACGCGCCCTGTGAACTGGAAGCTGATGAGGAGGTGTTGCTGCTTGACCGTGTCCGCTATCTTGATGAAATTCCAGTTGCACGATTGCGGAATTGGGTGCGCACAAAGCTCACGCCGGGGATCTGCAATATCGACTTTGAGAGTACGTCGCTGTTCAATGCTCTTGACGTATGTTCGATTCGTCCTGTTGCGTCAGGTCAGCGGAGTTTCGAGGCCGTCACCGCGCCAGAGGATGTGGCGGAATCCCTTTCACTATCATCTTTGGCTCCTCTTTTATTTATTCGTCAAGTGACGTTCTTCGATGATGGAACTCCTGTGGAGTGGTCTGACGTGTGGATGGATTCAAGTCAGATTGCTGTGATGACAATCCTTTCAAGGTAACTGAACAAGACAGATGAGGGAGAAATCCCCGTATCTTTCTGGTATTGAGCAAGACGGGAGTTGAGCTTGCCTCCTGTTGAGGAAGTAGCGCTCCAAGAATTGAAGGTAGTTTTTTTGGTGGAGAACAAGGAATTATGAGTGCAATGTGGCAGAGTATCTACGCACTGTACAGGCTCTAAGGTGAGAGAAAATGCTCCGCGTGAATATGGGCTTCGTCGATAGAAAAATATGTCCACGAGGAGTTTGTCCGGCTAGAACATGAAGGTGCACACTCATGTGAAAAGCCAGGTTAGGTAAGTATTACGGTTCTATACGGCGTGCAAATACCACCTTAGGCTTGGGGCATGACAAGGCTTCAAACCACCCCGAACACTGACTCTAACAATGCGGCGACGAACCCTCTTCCACGCTTGGATGCGCGTATTCCGTTGCCTGCACACATTGACCCGGCTGAACTATGTGGTGAACTCTGCCAGGGATTTGTTGAAAACTCTGACATCTCTTACGGAGACTGCGGAGTGAGTGAAGAATTCGGAGAGCTTTCCGAGGATCTGGAGGAAACTTCTGCCGCGTGCTGTGCCCCTTTGCATGTGCTGCACGAATCCTTTGCCAGTTCTGGATATTCCTCCCACCTCGTCAAAGATTCAGAACGTGCCAACGCTACTTCTCTCGCCTCACGCCTGAACTGGCTACGTGCTGGCGTACTAGGTGCAAACGACGGAATTGTCTCGGTCGCTGGCCTCGTCATCGGCGTTGCCGCAGCAACTCCCACGAATACTGCAGCCATACTCACTGCGGGTGTCGCAGGTGTCGTCGCCGGAGCTGTCTCGATGGCAGCTGGCGAATACGTTTCCGTTTCCACCCAGTCCGACACCGAGCGCGCGATGGTTGAACGTGTGCGCGATCAGCTTACTCGTGACCCCGAGGCCGGTATCGACAAACTTACCGAACACTATCGTGCCAAGGGACTCACCCGCGACACTGCACTCCTTGTCGCCCGAGAACTCACCGTGGGCGATGCCGTGGGCGCACACGTGGAAGCGGAGTTCGGCCTCCATGAAGATGAATACACGAACGCCTGGCATGCTGCCTTTTCGAGTGCAGTCTCCTTTGTCCTTGGGTCACTTCTTCCGATATTTGCGATCGTCTTGCTGCCCGTTTCGGTGAAGATACCCCTCACCTTCGGTGCGGTGCTTCTTGGTTTGGCGCTTACAGGCGGGATTGCAGCTCGTCTAGGAGAAGCCCCCATTATTCCTGCGATCGTGCGCAATATAGCTGGTGGTGCTTTGGCAATGGCTGTGACGTGGGGAATCGGGCATCTTATCGGTGTGAGTGTAGAGGGTGAGTACGTAGGATGAATGTGTAGGGCAGGTGCGTCGGATAGTGTGTAGGGCAGGTGCGAACCTTTACGGCGTGTATATGAGTGTGGGCAAGCAGTGAGTAGTTCTGTCAGGTAGTTTGCTTAGCCTTGTACGGGGTAGCATTTTGGCTGCAGCTGCCATAATGCTCTGCCTGTCAGGGGTAAACCTTTGTTCTTAATCGGGGCATGTTCCCTGCGTCAGCGGGGTTGAGCCGTTGTTAGAGGCGTGAGGGTGTGATGGTGAGGTATGTCCGCCCACGTCAGCGGGAATAAGCTCACTATATGACTCCGGCTGTTGATGTCACGAGAATCCGTCCGTGTTGAGGGAGAGCCATTAGCGAACTTCTCGCCCGAAAAATCATTAAGTGCGTCAAGCGCATATAGAGGGAAAGATCAGGATTGTAGGAAAATGGGTAAAGGCCAAAGATCATGGGGCTTCAGAACAAATATGTAGTTTTCGTTGGAATTTCGGCATTTATTGGGTATAGAAACGTTTATTAGTAACCATTTTATTAGCCATGTTCAAGGATTAATAATCCCTATGGTTTTCGCTGGTTTACTAACAAAAAGTGAGGTTTATGGTAACGATTTTGACCATTAACCCACGATTTTCGATTATTAACCCTTAAGCTCCATATTCAGCGTTTCGGGCACGAAAAAGCCCGGTTAAAGGACAAAGATCCGTCTTCGCTGGGAAAACGGGCGTGGCGGAGGATGGGGTGTCTGGTTTCAGGACATCGTTCCGTCTTGACTGATCACTCTGACAGCATTGTTGTCTCACGTGATCGTTCCGGGGTGTCTCACGTGATCGTTCCGCTTTAGTCGGCATCGTGCGATCATGAACAACACACAAAAGAACCGGGTCATCGTCATGGCCATTATCGAAGGAAACATGAGCACCACTGAAGCTGCTCACCGTTTCAAAGTCTCAACCAGATGGGTACGAAAACTTCTCCAGCGCTACCACGAAGGAGGCTTAGCAGCCGTTGATCCACAATCAAAGGCACCCCGATCAAACCCGCATCAATACACCGATACAACCATCACCCAGATACTGAGCATCCGAGACCAACTCACCAATCAAGGACTAGACAACGGACCACATTCCATCTGGCTTCAATTACCCCAAGCCAACCGCCCATCAGTAACAACAATCTGGCGCATCCTCAAACGCCACAACCTGATCACACCCCAACCCCAAAAACGACCACGCTCATCATGGATCCGATTCCAAGCCGACCTCCCCAACGAATGCTGGCAATCAGACTTCACCCACTGGCCACTAGCAGACGGAACCGACACCGAAATCATCACCTGGCTCGACGACCACTCCCGCTACCTCCTGCATGTCTCAGCCCACCCACGCATCACCACACCCATCGTCATCGAAACCTTCACTCATACCAGCGATATCCACGCACTACCAGCATCAACACTGACCGACAATGGCATGGTCTACACCACCAAACTCGCCCGCGGAAACCGCACTAACACCCAACCCAACGGCTTCGAACAACTCCTCTGCGACCTATGCATTACACAAAAGAACGGCCGACCAAACCACCCCACCACACAAGGCAAAATCGAGCGATACCACCAAACCCTCAAAAAATGGCTACGCGCCCAACCACCAGCTGCCACCATAAACGAACTCAACACACAACTAAGCCACTTCCAAAACCTCTACAACACCCAACGCCCCCCACCGAGCCCTCGCAAACACAACCCCCCACGAGGCCTACAACGCACTACCCAAAGCGCAACCCACCCTAGAAAAAGAACCACACACCTTCTGGCGAATCCGCTACGACAAAGTCGATAAAGGAGGAAAAATAACCATCAGATACGCCGGAGAACTACGCAAACTCCACATCGGATACAACTACCGAGAACAACGAGTCATCACGCTCATCCACGCCAATAACACCATCACCATCGAACGCGAAACAGGCACCATCATTGCCGAACACACCATCGACAAAACCCGAACACACCAACCCAAAAAACGGAACGATGACGCGAGACATACCAACACAAAATAAAAAAACATCTCGCGACACAGCCGGAACTATGTCGCGAGACATCACATGGCGGAGGATGGGGGATTCGAACCCCCGAGGGCTTGCACCCAACACGCTTTCCAAGCGTGCGCCATAGGCCACTAGGCGAATCCTCCTGGTGCGCGAACGCGCCCGTCTAGCATAGCTGAAAGGTGAGGCTAGGGCGAAATAGATTGCTCTATTACCTCGGCCACATCGGAACCTTAGCCTCGCTGGTATGTCGCCTTGGGGCACCGATCCTCAAGTGGCACGAGGTGGTTAAGTCGAATGATCCTCTAGGGATATCTCCAGCCTCGTCTCTAAAACTACTCGAAAGCAAGTCCGTGAATAACCTCGGCGCCAGGTAGGCGAGTGAGGAGAGCGCCAGGTACAGCGAGTTTTGAGGCGCGCACGCCTGAGCCGATGATGCACCATCCTTCGCTTACGCGTTCGTCGAGTAGCAAGCGCCAGCTGTGTGGCAGACCTATCGGAGTTATACCGCCGTATTCCATTCCTGACTCTTCCACAGCTCGTGACTGTGGCCAGAAGGAACATTTGCGCACGTCGAGGAGTTGTCGAATGGAATGGTTGATATCAGCACGTGTTGTGGCGCGAATCACTACTGCTGCTGAGCGTTCGTTACCTTCACGTTTGCCGGCTACAAGTACGCAGTTGCACGACAGTGCAAGATCCAGTCCGTAATACTCAGTAAGAATTTCGGTATCAGAAAGTTCTGGATCAATCGGAGCGACGAGAGCCTCATGCGCAAGAGTGCTTAACTCTGTGTCGTCACTTGCGGCGAGGTCTGCGAGAGCCTTGGCCGTGCCAGTGCCGAGGAGATTGAGGTTGTCGAAGGCATTGACCCAGTTTAGGTTGCCCATCTGCGGAATCTTGCTACGTGTCGTTTTCACGCTGACATCTTAGGGTGGGAATCTCGGAAACTGCTGGCGGTATCACCGTGTGAGCTTTCCGTGCTCTCACATCGAGAACAGATTCTTCTCGTGTCGATTCGGCCTGCCAGCCCTCGCGTTGCTCCCGTTGATTGCCCTGGCGTATGCTGGATGCCGACTCCTCACGCGGCATCATCGCGCAAAACTCCCCCAGGGCTGGAAGGCAGCAAGGGTATGCGGGCTCTGATGGGTGCGTGGGGAGTCTTTTCTTACCTGAGCTTCGATGCTTATGCTCTGTGCCTTAGCTTGCGTCAGGTTTATGTGGCGGCCTTCTGCACGTGCCAATTTTGTCCAGATCCCCCCGTATGCTTAAGGGGTGAGTATGGCACTATACCGGCGTTATCGTCCGCAGAAGTTTCAAGAGGTCATCGGCCAGGATCATGCGGTCAAGCCGCTGATGGCGGCGTTGAGAGCGGGCAAGTCTGCCCATGCCTACCTCTTTTCTGGGCCGCGTGGTTGTGGGAAAACCACATCAGCTCGAATTTTTGCTCGTTGCCTCAACTGTGCTCAAGCTCCCACTGACACGCCATGTGGCGAGTGTGAATCCTGCCGTGAACTCGCTCTCGATGGCTCAGGCTCCCTCGATGTGATTGAGTTGGATGCAGCGAGCCACGGTGGTGTCGATGATGCCCGTGATCTTGTGGAGCGTGCAGCGATTGCGCCAGCTCGTGATCGCTACAAAATTTTCATTATTGACGAGGCTCATATGGTCTCTATTCACGGCTTCAATGCGCTTCTCAAACTCGTGGAGGAACCACCGGCACATATCAAATTCATCTTTGCTACCACCGAACCGGAAAAGGTTATTGGTACGATTCGTTCGCGCACGCACCACTACCCTTTCCGTCTTGTTCCCCCGGAAATCCTCGAATCGTACCTGGCTGGAGTGGCTCGTGAAGAATCTGTGGAGGTAGGAGAGGGAGTGCTCTCTCTTGTTGTGCGAGCCGGCGGGGGATCGGTGCGTGATTCTCTCTCTGTCCTGGATCAGCTCATTGGCTGCTCTAGTGATAATTACCTGGAATACGATACGGCTGCTGGCCTCTTGGGCTACACCGATGGTTCCTTGCTCGACGAAGCGGTAGTAGCTATCGCAGCCAGTGAGGGTGCCGCGCTCTTCTCGGTGGTCGATAGGGTTATCAATGCGGGGCAGGAACCTCGACGTTTTGTAGAAGATCTTCTCCAACGACTTCGTGATATCGTCCTTCTTTCACTTATGGGTGAAGGTGGCAACGATGCTTTTATCTCCGTGCCGCGTGATCGTTTTGAGCAGATTTGCGCCCAGGCAGAACGTCTTGGCGCCCGGCGAGCTTCGCGCAGCGCAGATATCGTCAATGAAGCTCTCTCACAGATGATGGGAGCTACGTCTCCACGCCTTCAACTTGAACTCTTGTGTGCGCGTCTGCTTGTCCATGCTTCTGGCGACGATGCAACTTCGTCGAAGGAAACTGTAGTTAAACCCTTGGAAGGAGCAAGCGCGGGAGAAGGGCGGCGACTTGCTCGTCCGCGTCCGAGTGTCGCGATACCCAAGCCAGAGGGAGCGACAGGAGATTCTCAGATAAACGGGGATGGGCGGGGTGCTGTTCCAGTTCAGCGGTCGGTGTCGGCTCGGCGGGTAGTCTCACCACAGTGGGCTGCTGCCGCAGCTCCTGCTGAAGCTCAACGAATGGCTCCACCCGAAGCTCAATTTCAGTTGCCTACAGTTTCTTCAGCCGAAACTTCTTCAAATGAAGCCTCTTCAGCCGAGCAGCGTTCTGAGGTAGAACCTTCGACTCAATCCACACGTGAATCACAGGATCAGGCGTGGCATCCTTCCTCAGCTGAGGCACATGTTCAACCGGAGTCTTCAGCTCACGCGGCGGTTAATCCCGGAGTCCAACCTCAGCCTCAAGATGAAGGTGGATCTCGGTCTCAAGTTCAGCCTCAGCCCACATCGGAGCAAGCACATGGCTCACCTCTCCCGCTCAAGGAACTCCAAGAGCGGTGGGAAGAAATACTTGAGTCGAAGAAGCGTCTCGTACTCTCAGTTTCTACATGTACCCAGGCACAGATGGCACGTCCTGTCGCCTTCGCTGATTCCCGCCTTACCCTTGCCTTTGGGCAAGACCGTCGGAATATCGCAGAGAATTTCCAAGGTAAACGAAGCCAGGAGCTTGCCGTAGCCCTCGTCGAATTCCTCGGTGAAGGTATCTCGGTGGATGTTGTGGTGGTCGATCAGCTCCCACAAGTCGATCAGCTCCCACAAGCTGAGGCTGCCTCTACAGCGGCTTCCACGGAGTTCACAGTTGCCCCCTCTATCGCAGAGGTAGCTCCTGAGCCACACACGAGAGATTCTGTTTCATCCTCAACTTTTGTGCCTGATGGCTCGGCGCCAGAACGTGGAATACCTTCGCAGATTCACACTCCGCCTGAGGTGGAATCTGAGTCCAACCCAACGTCGAGGCTCATGGCAGAGCCCGTACGTGAAACAGAGCTGCGTCCCCGCTCTGAATTCGAGTCTGGGGAACCTCTTTCGCACACAGAATCTGCGCCAGAACTAGAACCAGAACCAGAGGTAGAGCCAGATTTAGGAACGCCCACTTCGGCTGCCTCCGAACCCTTCTATAAGCAGAACATGCCGACACTTCCGAGCCTGGCGAGCATTGCTCAAGGCGCTGCCAACTATGCTTCACAGTCACTCACTCGTGAATCCACTACTACCTCTTCGCTTGTTGAGCGTATTCGCGCTCACCATGGCAAGGGTGCAATCCATCCGGGTTCCTCACCCGCGGCCTCTTCTGCAGCTAGAGCCGCCGAGTCTGCACCTATTGCGGGTATGTATATGCCACGCCGATCGGGAGCAGGTGAACTTGCGAGAGAACGCATGGGAGCAGCACATCCCTTGCCAGGTAACTCGACCTCGATTCAGCCTTACACAGAGGAAGATGAGGTGAGCGCGGACGATCCCACCATCGAGCAGTCGAACGTGGTGGGTCTCGAAGTTGTCCTTGACACCTTCGATGCCACGGTTCTTGAAGAAATTCCAGTCAAGAGGGAGGAGATATAAATGGCGGGAGTCTACGACGGTGCCGTCCAAGAGCTCATCGACGAATTCAACCGTCTCCCAGGGATCGGGCCGAAAAGTGCCCAGCGTATCGCCTTCCATATCCTTGAAGCCGATCCCAGTGATATCACAGCCCTGATCGAGGCAATTACCCGAGTGAAGGAACGTGTTCACTTCTGTGAGACCTGCGGAAATGTCACCGAATCCGCGCTCTGTATTATCTGCGCTGATCCACGCCGTCTCGACTCGGTGATCTGTGTGGTGGAAGAAGCGAAAGATATCGTGGCCATCGAACGCACACGCGAATACCATGGCCGCTACCACGTACTCGGTGGAGCAATTAACCCTATTCGGGGTATCGGGCCGGATGACCTGCACATCCGTGAGCTTTTGGCACGTCTTTCAGATGGCACTGTTAGTGAAGTCATTCTCGCCACAGACCCGAATATTGAAGGTGAAGCTACAGCCACCTATCTCATTCGCCTCCTTTCCACGCTCGGTATCACCGTCTCCCGTTTGGCTTCCGGCTTGCCTGTGGGTGGAGATCTTGAGTACGCCGACGAAATCACTCTCTCGCGTGCTTTTGAGGGGCGTCAGCAAATCCAGGTAGCTCAGCCCACACCTGTAGCCCCACGAGAAGTACCTACGCCTTCGTCTGTTCTTGATACGCCACCAGTACCCACTGTTGACGCATCACCACTACCACTCCCTCCTCGTGCACACTAGCTTCCGATGCACCTGATGCCTCACCAAGGTCAACCGTATCTTTCTGGAGAAGAGGAAGCGGGGATAGGAAGATTCTGGAGAAACACGTGAGGCATGAGGGGTGAGCAGGAGAGACGAGGGCAGGGGCTGAGCGAGAGAAGCGAGAGGAAGAGGCGAAGAGAGGAACGGTAAGTGAGCGCCGTCGGTGGAATGCACGAGTATCCTGCAGGATCTGCCTTTACTTTCTCTTGACTGAACCATGTCCACCTTTTGAGATCTAGAAGTTCATCTATCGGGCGCCGCCTACTATGAAGGCGTAGATCTAAAGGAGTGAATACGTGGCACTTATCGTCCAGAAATTCGGCGGTTCCTCGGTAGCTGATGCCGAGGGGATCAAACGTGTTGCGGCTCGTATTGCCGAAACAAAACGTGCCGGGCATGATGTCGTCGTCATCGTCTCAGCAATGGGAGATACCACCGACGATCTCATTGACCTAGCCAACGAGATCACCCGAACGCCGCCAGCACGTGAGATGGATATTCTCCTCACCGCCGGTGAACGAATTTCAATGGCACTTCTCGCAATGGCTGTAAACGACCTTGGAGTTGAAGCCCACGCCTATACAGGCCGTCAGGCGGGTCTCATGACGGATGATCGCTACGGCAAAGCCTCTATCCTAGGCGTGGTTCCTGAACGAATTTTGCGAACGATTCAATCCAATGCTGTGGCGATCGTCGCCGGATTCCAAGGTGTCAATGTGCATAACGATGTCACCACCCTTGGCCGTGGCGGTTCGGATACTACGGCTGTGGCTTTTGCGGCAGCACTTCACGCTGATGTCTGCGAGATCTACACGGATGTTGACGGCGTATTCTCTGCGGATCCGCGTATTGTCCCAGCTGCTCGCCAGCTCAAAATCATGACCTATGAGGAAACTCTTGAACTTGCTGCGCATGGCGCGAAGGTTCTTCATCTGCGCGCTGTGGAGTTCGCGCGCAAATTTGGCGTCGCCATTCATGTGCGTTCGTCATTCTCACACCAGGAAGGAACGTGGATCGTGAGCGATCACCTCAGTGAACAGAAGGCCATGGAAGCTCCCGTGATCGCGGGCGTTGCCCACGATCGAAGCCAAGCCAAGATCTCCGTGTCGGGTGTGCCAGATATCCCCGGTGCCGCTTCAAAGATCTTCGCTACCGTGAGTGCAGTAGATGGCAATATCGACATGATCGTCCAAAATACCTCGATCTCAAATCCTGGGCGCTCTACGATCTCCTTCACAGTTCCGCAAGAGCAACTCACCGAGGTCGTGGATGCCCTGGAAGCAAAGAAAGAGGAGATCGGTTTCGTCTCCATCCGCATCTCAGAGCAGATCGGTATTCTCTCTGTGGTGGGTGCCGGGATGCGCTCGCATACGGGTGTCTCCGCTAAACTCTTTGAAACTCTCGCGAGCCTTGGCCTCAATATCGACATTATTTCCACCTCGGAGATCCGCATTTCGGTGGTTCTTCCCCCCGAATCTCTCGACGAAGCTGCGCGAGCCGTTCATACAGCTTTCGGCCTCGACGCAGATACTGAAGCAATCGTATATGGAGGTACAGGACGATGAGTATTACCCTGGCAGTCGTAGGTGCAACCGGCCAAGTGGGTCGCGTTATGCGCACTCTCCTTGAGGAGCGGAATGTTCGCGCTGATAAGGTGCGTTTCTTCGCCTCTCACCGCTCTGCTGGTCAGAAACTCGCCTTCCGTGGCGAGGAGATCACCGTAGAAGATGTAGCTACTGCTGATCTCTCAGGGATCGACGTGGCCGTATTTTCCGCTGGTGCTGGCACTTCGCGTGAATATGCACCGAAGTTTGCAGCTGCCGGTGCCGTCGTCGTAGATAATTCCTCGGCCTGGCGCAAGGATCCCGAGGTTCCCCTCGTTGTTTCAGAAGTCAATCCACACGCCATAAAAGACCGTCCTAAGGGGATTATTGCTAATCCAAACTGCACGACGATGGCCGCGATGCCCGTGCTCAAGCCGCTACATGAGAAGTACGGGCTCACACGTCTCGTCGTTTCCTCATATCAGGCAGTTTCAGGTTCGGGACTCAAAGGTGTCAAGGAACTCGAATCGCAAATTCGTGCTGGAGTTACCCAAGATCTTACGAAACTTGTCACCGACGGTAGTGCAGTGAATCTCCCCGAGCCCTCCACCTATGTGGCTCCTATCGCTTTTGACGTAGTTGCCTATGCTGGTGCTCTCGTCGATGACGGTTCCTTGGAGACAGACGAAGAACAGAAACTGCGCAACGAATCACGCAAGATTCTCCACATCCCCGATCTCCTCGTCTCGGGTACCTGTGTGCGTGTTCCTGTGTTCAGCGCACACGGATTATCCGTCAACGCGGAATTCAACAAACCCCTCACTCCGGAAGAAGCTACAGAACTTCTTAGTTCCGCACCGGGTGTGGAAGTAACTGACGTCCCTACTCCGCTTGCCGCGACAGGAAAAGATCCCTCTTTCGTTGGCCGTATCCGCACCGATCAGAGTGTGGAGGGCGGGCGTGGCCTCGCCATGTTCATCGTGGCAGACAACCTGCGCAAGGGTGCAGCACTCAACGCTATCCAGCTCGCTGAACTCGTCATCGAAGAACTTGCTGGCTAAAGCTCGCCCACAAAAGCTCGCCCACGAACTTGCTGACTAAAGCCCAGCTGTCAAGCACACACGCCTTGCCTTGCAGTGGGCGCTGGGATCGGGAGCTTGTATTTTCCGGTTTTTCTCACCGAATTAGACCCACTAGTTCTCTGGGATCGTCCTTACTCGCCCCCTTCAAGGAAGGCGTATCCTCAACTTCCGAGGAAGGAACGTTCATCGCGCTTGAGACGAAGGACATTCTCGATAAAGGAATTGAGAGCTTCCTTGAAGGGGATGTCGTGGCCAGCCTGCTCAGAGATGTACCACCTGTGCTCAAGGAACTGGTGAAAGATCTCAGCAGGCTGGAGCTTGCCGCGAAGCTCCAACGGCACCCCGCTTACAGTGGGTTCAAAAACGTTCGCCATCCAGGCGCGGGCAACGAGCGTCAGACTCTCGTCGATCATTCCCCGAGTGGCACGGTACTGCTCAAGATCGTTCATCATGCGACGAGCCTGGTTCTCTTCGACATCCATACCCGTCAGGCGCATGATGAGACGTGAATAGTGCCCGGCATCTACTACCTTGGGTGTAATGAGAAGATGGGTACCGTCCTCAGTTGTGCTCATGGAAAGCTCGCCCACATCGAAGCCGAGTTCATTTAGGCGCTCGATACGTTCGGCCACCTTCCATCGCTCATTCGTTCCAACCAAGCTCTGGCGCGTGAGTTCAACCCAGAGTTCCTCGTAGCGTTTGGCGAAAGAATCTCCAATCGACACCGCATCGTAGGTAGGAGGAAGAATTCCACCAGCCTGTAAATCCATAAGTTCACCAATGATATTTGTCCGCGCCACGTCGATATCGTATTCGCGCCGCCCGCGCGTGAGACTCTCATAGATCTCACCTGTCTCCGCATCAACGAGATAAGCAGCAAAGGCTCCAGCATCACGGCGGAACAAAGTGTTGGAGAGGGAGACATCTCCCCAAAAGAAGCCGATAAGGTGCAAGCGAACCATGAGCACGGAGAGAGCATCAATAAGACGGCGTACCGTTTCGGGGCGTTGATGATTTCCGAATACGGCGCGGTAAGGCAGAGAGTAGGGAAGATGCGCAGTGATGAGAGCCGCACCCATGGGTTCTCCGTCCTCACCCATGCGGCCACTGACCACTGCAATAGGTTCTACCGCAGGAGCTTCAAGGCGGGCAAGCCCGCGAAGTGCCTGGTATTCGCGGTGAGCAAAGCGTTCGTCGATTTCTTTGACAGCGATAATGCGCTCGTCGTCCAAAGAGATGAAACGTACGATATGGCGAGAGATTCCACGGGGAAGTGCAGCTACCAATTCCTCGGGCCAATTTTCGAGTGGAAGATGCCAAGGAAGAGAATCAATTGCGCTGTCGTGGCGAGTGGTAGTGATGGAAAGACTCTGGTTTATTGATCTCACGATCCCAGGCACTCCCCGGTGGTCGCAGAGAAGAAATGGAAGGCCTCCATGGGTACATGAACCCTCACCACGGTACCTCCGACTGGAATTGAGCGAGGCTCTACACGCAAGGTTATCTGGCGTGAGTCTTCCCCGGAACCGAAGGGCGCCTTTTCACATTCTGCCCCCATGAGGCGTCCGTGGATATAAGCGTCTGATCCTATTGATTCAGTGAGGTCAACCTGTATCTCAAAGGTGGCATCCTCGCCTTCGCCCACAATCCTCGCTCCTTCGGGACGAAAACCAAGAATTATCTCACTCCCGTTGAGGACGGAGCTTACCTCACGAGGAAGGCGAAGATGAGCTGAGGCATACCTTGCTTCTTCTCCCTCCACACGCCACCTGCCGAGATTCATGGCAGGTGAGCCAACGAATCCAGCCACGAAGGCATTTGCTGGCTTCTCGTACATCTGCCTGGGGGTGGCTACCTGCTGAAGTACGCCGTTATTGAGCACAGCGATACGGTCGCCCATCGATAGGGCTTCAGTTTGGTCGTGAGTGACGTAGATCGTGGTGATTCCCAGACGCTTCTGTAATGAGGAGATTTGTGTGCGCGTCTGGGTACGCAGCTTTGCGTCAAGGTTGGAGAGAGGCTCATCCATGAGGAAAACGTGCGGTTCACGCACGATAGCACGCCCCATTGCCACACGCTGGCGTTGCCCGCCAGAGAGAGCCTTCGGCTCGCGATCAAGATAAGGCTCAAGATCGAGGATTCGTGCTGCCTCTTCTACACGTGTGCGAATCACTTCGGGGCGTTCTCCGGCGATTTTGAGGGCGAATCCCATATTGTCTGCCACTGTCATATGAGGGTAGAGCGCGTAGTTCTGGAACACCATCGCGATGTCGCGATCCTTGGGGGAGACATCGGTGACATCGTGCTCTCCGATGAAAATTCGCCCGGAGGTAAGTTCTTCCAGGCCAGCTACCATACGCAAGGAGGTAGATTTCCCGCATCCTGAGGGGCCGACGAGGACGAGGAACTCTCCGTCTGCGATATCGAGAGAGAGACGATTGACTGCCGGCTCGTCGCTTCCGGGATAGATGCGTGTTGCCTTATCGAAGGTTACGGATGCCATATTGTATTGGTTCCTTCACCGACAGGTACGTGCCGGACGATCCGAGTGAAAGGTGCCCGAGTTCGTGTCAACTCTGACACAGCTCGCCGGAGAGCGAACCTCGTCTATTGTGGCACGCTATCTTGCTCAAGAGGAAACGAACTCAGGGTATTCCTCGTGTATATCTGCCCACTTTTCCTCTAAAGATCTATCTATTTTCCTTGTAAACCTCAATTCGGATTCCTGCGTATGTGGCCTCATTTCCTGCCTACTCGCCATATCAACCTGCATCTCTCACTCTACCTCGGGTAGCGTAGAGACGTGCAGGAGAGAATCGTTGGTGGGTACCGGCTGGTCGCTCAGATCGGCTATGGAGGCATGTCCACTGTCTTTGCTGCCGAAGATGAAGCGGGCAACCGTGTAGCTCTTAAGCTCCTCAATCCCGCCATGGTATCTACCGAACGTGGTCGCGAGCGCCTTCAGCGGGAAGTTCACATGCTCCAGAAGGTCAGGGGGCCCTTCGTCGCTGAGGTTCTCGATGCCGAAACAGAAGAGAACGAGGCTTTCATTGTCACTGAACTCATCGAGGGTCCTACCCTTGAAGAGGATGTGCGCCGGGGAGGGATCTTCACAGAGGAAGATCTCGCAGAGCTAGGTGAGCAACTTGCCGAGGCTGTGAGGCAGATCCACGCGGCTGGTGTGCTTCACCGTGACCTTAAACCCTCAAACGTCATGATGAGTGAGCGTGGTCCTGTACTCATCGATTTTGGGATCGCTCAGCTCGACGAAGATTCCCGCCTTACACAGACGGGTTTCCTCTCTCATACTCCCGGTTACTGTGACCCACGCATTATCAACGGAGCCAGCCCCGACGAAGACGCGGATTGGTGGGCGCTTGCAGCTATTCTCGCTTTCGCGGCAACGGGTGAGCATCCTTTCGGTACGGGTTCTTCACCTGCGGTGATGAATCGCGTTCTCACAGGCAAGCCAACTTTGCCGGATCTTCCCCCAGCGCTCGCGATGGCTTTTTCGCAAGCTCTAGCCCCACGACCTGTCGACCGGCTCAGTTTCTTCGCTCTTCTGCGCATCCTTCGCGATCCAGATTCCCTTCCACATGAATGGCAGACTCGCACTCTCCGTACCTGTGATGGTACGTTCGTCGATTCTCCACTGACGATTCAGCATACCTACCTTAACGGGGAGGCCCGCGTTGAGAGTACTGAGCATGTGCAGACCTCCGAGGATTCTGTGCCGACGAGAGTGGGGGTTACCTCTCTGGGAGAATCTTCGCGAGTGTGGAGTGAGGAGAGTGGTGGGGATACTGACTTTGATGAGCCTGGTCAGGTAACGCCATATGAGGAGTGGATGCGCCCCCTGCCACGTTCACGTTTCCTTATTGTCAGTGTGGGTGCGCTCCTTGTGAGTCTTGCACTCGTGCGCCCCACTTGGGCGAGTTTCATCTATATTCTTCTTTCTTTTCTTGCCGCAAATGTGGGGGCAGGGTATTCCTCACTTATGAGAAAGAGGAGAGAACACGGTCGGCGCCTCCGTGCCGAGGGAGTGTATATGACTCTACGTGCACCTTGGTTGGTGCTTGTCGCCCTCATAAGCTGCGCCGTGAGTTGCGCTTTGGGAGGTAGCTTGGCTGCGACTCTCCTCTGGATGGTCACTCGCCTGGGTGGGGCGCTCTCAGTAGGCCACGTACAGAGTATTTTTGCCCTCGTTGTGGCTGTCTTTTTCTTTATTTCGTGGGTATGTCCCACGAATTCCCCAGCGCGGATAGGAGCACGAGTGATCGCGCGTTCTCTCGCTCCTAGTGTGCCCTATCGTGCCTTCTGGTGCCTTGTACTCCTCGTAGCTGCGCTTGGATGTGCGCTTTATGCGGTGGGTGGAGGGATTTCCCCCCAATGGTCACCTTTGAGTGAACCAGGATTCCTAGGGGAGATATTTTTCGTGTTGAGGTGAGTTTTTCAATGTGTTGGGGTGAGGTTGAGTATGGAAAGAATCTCAACCTCACAGCAAACTTTTTGGAAGTGCAAGTTATTATTCTCCTATGGCATCACGGAATACTCCTGGAACCTCCAGTTCCTCATTGACGAAAGATGAGCGTCGCGAAGCTGCGCGTGAGGCAGCTCGCAAGCTCCGGATTGAGGAGGCTAAGCGCGCCAAGCGCAATCGAATCCTCGCTATTATCGCCTCGCTTGTGGTGGTAGCACTTGTGGCGACGGCAGTGTTTGTTATTGTGAACTCGAAGTCAAAGCAAAGTGCGATTCTCAAAGGGGCGGACGGAACTCCCCAGTACGCGAAATTCACAGCCGGTGAGAGCGCATTCACAGGTTCACTTCCGGCGAATGTGGAAAAAAATGGTGGAATTTCGGTTGGGGCATCTCTCACCGCTGGTTCGAAGAATGAGGGTAAGCCAACTGTCGATATCTATTTTGATTACCTCTGTGTGCATTGCAACGATCTCGAAGCACAGTTCGGTGAAGCTCTCACCGAGATGGCGAAGGAGGGTGAGATCACCCTTGTATATCATCCTGTAGAAATTATGCACCAGGCATTTTCCACTCACAGTGCGGCAGCTGATTTCTTTGTTGCCCAAAATGCGCCTGATAAGTACATCGAATTCCATAACAAGGTGTTTTCCGACCTCTCGAATCCTGTCTTTAAGGAGCAAGCATCTCTGCCTACCACTGAGGATCTCATCAAGGTTGCCAAGGATGTGGGAGTCAATGATGACGTTGCCTCTCGCTTGGAGAAAGCACTGAATTCGGAGAGTCTCACCTCCCTTGTGGAACAAGCCTCCAAGCAATTCGCGAACGATGGCCTTACAGGTACGCCTGCGGTGATTGTCAATGGCCGCCAGCTCCTGAACTGGAATACGGCACTCGCTGCGGCGATTAAAGAAGCAGCCTAACTCCACGTATAAAAGGGTTAGACCAAAAAGTGTGTCTGGGTTGGATGTGTCGGGGTTATTCTCGATACTGTCCGACCCAGCCTTTTCTTTGGGGTTAGAGGCGGAGAAGAAAGGAGCCTATAAGCCCCTATAAGTCTTATAAGAACCGATTGGGGCGTGGAGGAAAACTTCGTTCAGATTCTCACACTTTAGTGGCATCCGTGGCGTCCGCCGAGGAGTTCATGTGAGATCACCTTATCCGTCAAAGTGTTATCAGCATTCTTTCCGACGAGGGTGAAAGTCCCCTGTTCTGTCTTTACTAAGGTGGGGAGTGCCTGAGGAAGAATCGCACGAAAGTGGTATAGATGACGCTTTCCCAGGCACATCACGGATTCGTAGATGTGAAAATCGCCCCGGAGAGGAAAGTTTTAGGGCTTGAGTCCTAAGTTGTGAAAGTAAACCTCTGCACTTCGCTACATGAAGAAAATGGGATAAAGGCCATGTCCAGGAATCACCGTTGCTAGAAGGCATTCATAACCACCTAGCGGGTGCTTGCAAGTACTAAAGAAAATCATCTTGCGCATGAGAATGGAGGTCACTTGTTATCGATGACCTTGCCACCCCAGAATTGGTATCCCCTAGATGTGGCTGATGAGTTTCTCGATTCGTTTCGCACTCACCTTCCCATTCGTACCCAACTGCTGCGCAAAGAGAGAGACCCGGAACTCTTCGAGAGCCCATCGTGCCTCCTCTAAAGCGCTCGCGGTGGCGGGATCCCACGGAAGTTCACGAGCACGTTCCCGTGCAGCTTCCACCTTCTCGCTCACGCTCTGAATTTGCCACGCAAGAGAATCGTCGGCTGTGGGATTAACACGTGCTTTTTCTAGGCGAATCAACCCGGCGCGCAGGTAACGCACAAGATGACCCAAACGTTTAGGAGGAGTCTGGGCAAGGAATCCTGGATAGACGAGTTCGCCAATTTGTGTGCGCACATCTGCACACGTGGCCAGTAATGTCACAGACGATGCGTGAGTAATTGCGCGGCTGAGTTCAGACCACACTGAAACAACCTTGGCTATACGCCCAGCGAGTGTATATACCTCGTCCTCATAAGAATTGCGTGACCATGCAGCAAGAGCTTCCCATTGGCTCTCCTCGCGCAACTCACCCAGATGCGCGAGTTGTGGCGAACTTCCTGGACATCCGGCCTCCTCCCACGCTTGGACTACGGAGGCGGCACTTGCTAGTTGAAGATCAGCCGTAAGAGCTTCTGTATTCGGGTACGGGCTTGCCGCCAGCGCGAGGGACATATCGCCATTCCAGCGTGAGGTGATACGCGCTTCAGGTAAGGCTAGGCGCTGGGCGAGCAGATGAACGAGACCTTGAATATGTTCACGGGACTGTATAGCTGGCTCGGTGAGTAGCTCAAGGTGTACCGGCCTTGACCCGAACCTACTTCCAGCCTCGGCGACGAGTGCCGGATAACCACGAACAATCATCCCGTGCGGTCCAGTAGTTTCCACCGAAGCAGGGATTCGCCCCTCAGGCAGACTCGGCCAAGAGATAAGGGGATCCTCGGCTTGCGTGTCTTTAACTTGAGTGAAAGCGCGAGCGAGCATTGCGCGGGGTGGTGTTGGTTTTTCGGTGGTGGTTCCGCTGGCTTTGGCCGCCTCAGTATTCGCTCCGCTCTGAGCTGCAATACCTGGACTGCGGGAGTCCTCGCCGGTGTGCATGTTGGCAAGAAGGCCACGACGAGCTTCGTCGAGTGCCAACGCAACCGCACCCTTGACCACTGCCTCAACGGCCTTCTTTGCACGCGGGGCAAGCTGAGCCTGGAGATATTCAAGGCTCTCTCCTTCGTCGAGCACAGCCCCACGCTCACTACGCACGCGGTACCACACCCGAAGATGAGGGGGAATCTCAGTCTCCTTCCAATCCTCGTCAGTGATCTCCACGCTGCGCAATTGGTGTACAGCCTGTGCAAACGCCTCGCGGAAGGAAGGTGAATCTTCATTCGGCTCGGCAGGAAGGAGAGGAAGAATCTCACGTGCTACATCGGGGGCGGGTACAAGCTGGCGCCGCACACGTTTAGGTAGGGCACGGATTGTTCCCTGCACCAGTTCTTGCCGCATTCCAGGAACGAGCCAATCGAAGCCCACCGGTTCCACTTGGGGAAGGAGAGTGACGGGGATTGTGATGGTCATGCCGTCTCTATAGGAGCCAGGAGTGAAAGCGTAGGAAATGGGGAGTGTGAGATCACCCTGCACCCATTCGTCGGGAAAAT
This sequence comes from Actinomycetaceae bacterium zg-1166, assembly GCA_015679245.1. GTDB lineage: Bacteria > Actinomycetota > Actinomycetes > Actinomycetales > Actinomycetaceae > Changpingibacter. The sequence continues at coordinate 233,070 of CP064953.1, forward strand.
CACCGACACTGGCACCCTCATCCCCCAGCAAGAACTCCTGTGAAAAGTCCAGGAGATGCGGAGTGCGGTGTTTTTCCTTTTTCCACCAGGAATCAAAGTGCCGCCCCGAGGTAATCTGAATAGGGAGGCGTTCATCGTAGAAGGCGAAGATCGCATCGTCGTCGGCAAGAATTCCATGCCGACGAAGTTTATTCTCGGTTTCGCGAGCTTCCTCAAGAGCAGCGGCGTTGGCGCGAAGGAATTCGTGGTGCGTGCGCCATTTGCCTTCTACGAGGGCGTGGCGAATAAACATCTCGCGAGCTAGTTCGCGAGAACTCTCTGTGCCGATGGAAGAGAGAAGGATCTGGCGGTCAGCCACCAGCGTGAGGCCGTAGAGTGTGACTCGTTCGGTACACATCGCCGCACCATTTCGCGAGCTCCATATAGGCTCAGAATAAGAGTGTGTGACGAGGTGGCGGGCGAGAGGTTCAATCCACGAAGGCTCGATTGCCGCCACAGTGCGAGCAAAGAGGCGTGACGTTTCTACCAACTCTGCCGCCATCACCCATCCGGGGGTGCGGCGGTGGAGTCCTGAGCCAGGCCAGATAACAAAGTGGGAATTGCGGGCACCCTCGTAATCGTGGGTCTTTTCTGAATACGATCCAAGGTTGGATAGAAGCCCGACGAGCATCGAACGGTGGATTGCTCCCGCCTCAGGGGTATCAGCCGAGCGTCCGAAATCGCGGCACGCCACAGCCACAGCACTAGAAATTTCTGACCCTCCCAGAACTGGCACACTATCCGTGTTGGCGTGGAAGATTTGCTCGCGTGAGGGCATCGAGAGAGGATGAACGTTCAGACCGATGGCCTTGGCCATCTGCGAGAGCTGAAGCACCACATCCACCCATTCGCGGTAACGCAAGTAGTTGAGGAATTCAGTGCGGCATGTACGGCGGAAGGCTGAACTGGAGAGTTCACGCTGAAGCGTATGGAGGTAGCGCCACAAGGTGAGATAGGCGAGGAAATCTGAGGAGCGTGCGATGAAGCGCGCGTGGAGTTGATCGGCCTGGGGACGCTTCTCAACTGGGCGTTCACGCACATCTTGCACGGAGAGTGCGGCCACAAGAACCAACACCTCACTCGCACAACCGTTACGGTCGGCTTCGATGAGCATACGCCCTAAGCGCGGATCGATAGGCAGATGTGCCAATTGGGTACCGATTCGTGTGAGACGTGGACCAGTGGAGCGGCCACGCACTGTTCGGGTGTCGATCGCCCCGATTTCCTCAAGAAGCTGAGTACCCGAGCGCACGGCACGCTCATCTGGTGGGTCAATGAAGGGAAAATCTGCCACATCTCCCAAACCCAGTGAAATCATCTGAAGGATCACCGAGGCCAGAGAAGTGCGCTGAATTTCGGGCTGTGTGAATTCTTCGCGCGCGAGGAAATCTTCCTCGGAATAGAGGCGAATACAAATACCTTCGGCCACACGGCCACAGCGTCCAGCGCGTTGGTTTGCACTCGCCTGTGAGATAGTTTCGATAGGTAGACGTTGCACTTTTGTCTTATTGGAATAGCGCGAAATTCGTGCTGTACCTGGGTCAACGACGAAACGAATTCCCGGCACAGTGAGTGAAGTTTCAGCAATATTTGTGGCCAGAATGATACGGCGATGCTGATGTGCTTCGAAAATACGGTGCTGTTCGGTAGCTGAGAGGCGTGCGAAAAGAGGGAGAACCTCTACTGCACGTGGAACTGAGGAACGCCCACCAGGAGCAATATAGCGCGCCCCAAGTTCTTCTTGGAAAGCCTGCTGAGTGTCGCGGATCTCCCCTTCTCCGGAGAGAAAGACGAGGATATCGCCAGGGCCTTCACTCATAAGTTCTTCACAGGCCTGGATAATGCCACTAACTTGGTCGATAGCCTCGGGGCGAGGGATTCGATTCGCTTCCTCGGTGTCAGTATGAGAATCGAGATCCTTGTGAGGGCGGGAGTCGGATGTGCCAGCCTCACTCACCACATTTTCTACGAGAGGACGGTAGCGAATCTCCACCGGATATGTGCGCCCGGAAACCTCGATAATTGGGGCTGGTGTGCGTGTGGAGACAGGCGTGGCCATATCTGTGGCGAAATGGGACGCAAAGCGTTCGGTGTCGATTGTCGCTGAGGTGATGATGATCTTGAGATCGGGGCGATGGGGCAGCAGGCGCGCGAGGTAGCCAAGGATAAAATCGATGTTGAGAGAACGCTCATGTGCCTCGTCAATGATAAGAGTGTCGTACCTCAACAGGTTCGGGTCAGACTGAATTTCCGCCAAGAGGATTCCGTCGGTCATGAGCTTGACGAGAGTGGTAGGACCTACTTCTTCAGTGAATCGCACCTGGTAGCCCACCGCTCCACCAAGTGTGATGCCAAGTTCAGTGCAGATACGTTCGGCCACTGAGCGCGCCGCGATTCGTCGAGGCTGAGTGTGGCCGATAAGACCCGTTATGCCGCGTCCTAATTCCATACAGATCTTGGGAAGTTGGGTAGTTTTTCCTGAACCAGTTTCTCCTGCAATGATGACCACTTGATTTTCCGAGATCGCACGTGCGATCTCGTCACGCCGTGCGCTCACAGGTAGGTGTTCGGGATACGTGATCGTCGGGTATGCGGCGCGTCTGGCCGCGAGCTGATCTTCGGTAAAGGGACGAGGAGCACGACGAAGCTCCCCGCTGCGTCTGTGCTGTTGGCCGCGATTGCTGCGACGACCACGCGAAGGGGAGTGAGAGCGCTGATTCGAATGCGAATATGACGTGGACATGTACTTCTCTTCTCCCAACTGTGCCCAATCATGAGGTGAGGGTGAACCAACGGCAAGCATGAATTCACTCAAAGCCGTGCGTGCGAATCGTCAAAATAATACATGCACCGAGGACAAAACTACCTCGCATAGGGGGATACGACCAACGTGAGAATTCCCCACGCGATACGTGGCTTTATAGACCAGCCATGTTCACTGGTATGGATGCGCCGCACAAAGTGGAGCACGTATCCCACAACGACGAAATTCCTCTCCTGCCTCGGTACCCTCGAAGTCAGGCTATCCCACAACGACGAAACTTGTAGCTGCAAACCTTTCTTCCAAGCGGGCACGGCCAGCCATGCCCGCACACACAAAGCGATACCACTAACCACAGTGTGCCTCTGTCTGCCACTATGCCTAAACACACAGGTGTGGGGTGGTTGCAGAACAACCACCCCACACCTTTTTTCAAGTGAATGGCGCATCATGGTGACGCTTCGTTGAGGAGCGCTGCCGTGCGCCGGAAGCATTCGCATCGTAGCGGCAGAGTGTCATGCTATGTCTCACTGCCACCGCTCTAGATATTCAACGTCGGGAGCATCTTCCCTACGCGAGGCGGTACTTCACTCAATAGCACTCTCTTGCGTCAGCACGTCTTTCTCGCCTCGTGGCGGCGAACTACGAGCGCTCCTGCCCCAACTGCGGCAAAGAGACCTGCGGCGAGCAAGAGGACGGACGCATCCGCACCCGTGTGAGCGAGCATCTTCTTACCAGACTTCGTCACGCGATGGGAGGCGGCTGCGCCTGTCGTCTGAGTCATCTCATCCGAATGCGGCATGGTCGCTGTTGTGCCCTCGGAAGGACTCGGAGCAAGCATCGGGCAGGAGAGCTTCACGCTTAGGCCTTGGCTGGCTGTCACTACCTCTGCAAAGTCAGTTGAGACGCTGACGGGAAGGATGATCTCCTTACCTGCATCTGCGTTCGTGCACTGATTCCCTAGCGGTACAGTCACTTCCGCCTGGCCAGCCCCATCGGTAGTAATGATGGCCTTTTCGTTGTTCGCATTCATATCTGTGAGGTCGTTATTCACGGCGGCACTCGCGACGGCACTGCCAACCTTCACGCGCACTTTCGACGTGATAGCGGAACCCTCAGAGAACGAAAGGCCACGCAGCTTCACGGTCGCTGAATCTCCCGGAGCAAACACGTTTTTCGGCACGCTTATGCCGATCGACGACTTTGCCATACGCGGCTTCACTCCCGGATTCTTCTTGAGATAAGTGTTGAAACCATCACGGTCGAGTCCGCCGAGGTTTGTGTAGGGGCCGCCCGAGGTGAGAGCGTCAAAGCTATCGCCTCCGGCCAGAAGGAAGGTCACCGAGCCGACGGTATACATGCGCTGAGGATCAAGAGGTTTGTCATTAATCATGACGGACGTGATACGTTCACCATACGGGAGCGAAGGATCATAGGTGTAGCGCACATTCTTTGACAATCCGAGCTTGAGCATTGGTCGGGAATTCTGCGAATTGAGATCCGTCTTCCACTGCTGTTCAAGAGCTTCCTTCACCTTGGCACCTGTGATCGTGACGTAGCCAAGCTCGTTAGAAAATGGTGCAACATCGTAGGTTTGCTTATAGGTGATCGTCCCATCAGCATTCGGGGTGAGGTCGGCGCGCAGTCCGCCAGCATTAATCATTCCGATATCGACGGGTGTGCCGTTTGTCGTGGTGATAGTTTCACGTAGAGAATCGGCAACGAGATCGCCCAGCGAGGATTCGATACCGCGATTTGAACCAGGTGTGGTTGCCTCGCCGTCGGTATTCGGATCGGTGAAGACGCCACGGCCAAACGAATCGAAAATTCCGCTTGCGACGACGCTCTTTCCAGCTTCTTCAGCCTTGGCCTTCGCATCGGTGATGATCGAGGTGATCTCCGTCTTTTCACCGCACTTCGCGATTTCATCGGCAGGAATAAGAATCGCCTCGGAGGAGACAACTTTGCCTGTCTTTGTATTGTAGCTGAAACGGAGGTTTGCGAGATTGTCTGTGTAGGAACCGGAGGCGATCCCCGAAAGGGTGGTGCCTTCGGCTCCCTTGACCATCGAGAAACTGTAAGGCACATGGGTATCGCCGCCCATAATGCCATCAACGTAGGCACCCATCTTGGGGTAGTTGTTCTTGACATCGTCGTCAAGCATGGCAATGACGATGTTCGCTTCTTTCGCTTCCTTCAACTGTTTTGCCAGGGTGTTGATCTTGGAGATCGGGTCGTTGAAAGTGAGGCCAGCAGTGGCACCAGGATGAAGTTTGTAGGGCACATCCTGGGCGATTGCTCCGATGAAGGCCACCTTCACTCCTGAAGGAGACGTCCAGATCTTGTGGGAGCCAAGGTAGTTTCCCATGCCGTCGATATTTGCACCTAGGTAGGGGAATCCAACCTTTGTCATGCCACCCACACCGTCGATGCGATCTTTGAATTTCTGGACACCGAGGTCGAGTTCGTGGTTGCCAATCGTAGAGGCAAGAGGGGAAAGTTCGTTGAGAGCTGCGATTGTTGGGTTGTCCTCAAGCGAACCAGAGAGGTAAGGGGAAGCGCCAATGTTATCGCCAAGCAGGGTAAACGAGGCTTCTTCACCTGATGCGCGAGCCTTATCGAGGTAGCATCCCACAGCCGCGAGACCTGCTTCCTTGACCTTCCCCTTTTTCTTGTCGATGACCTTTTCAATGTGCCCATGCACGTCGGTGAGGTTGTAGAGGTTGAGTGTGACGATCTCGCTCGCAGTGGGTGCGGGTGCGGGCGGGTCAGTTGCTTCGTCATCGGCCCAGGATAATGGGCCGGCGAGCGCACAGCTAAGAGAAAGCACGCTCGCGAGAGCGATACTTCGGGTGCGTATCTTCATCCTTGAAGACTCCTTCATGTGTGTAGAGAACTCGCCTCTTACGAGTGCTCTGAGATGAGCGTGACGGGTGCTGGCATTCACGATCATAGCCCATGGAAGCATGGTATGACATCCATATATATGCGAAGAAAAAGTAAAGAAAGACTGCGATGTTTAGGATAGACGAAACAAATTGATACTGATATGAAGAAATGTGTAATAAGGCGAGTGAATGCAGAGGATATAGTGCCATGTAGGTGAGGCAATCATGAGCAGGATCCTGCGCAATGATGGGGAGTGAGGTGGCAGTGAGTCCACTTCTTTCCTTCTTCCTCCCCACTGCTGCCACGTGATTCTAGGGAAGACCCCGCCCTGCCGCGTCCTCGCCCACCAGGCTTGTCCACGTGCCACAATGGAAGCATGAGCCTGCGAATCCTTGTTGTCGACGACGATCCCGGTATCTCCGAGATGGTTGCCATTCTCTTGGAATCTGAAGGGTATGACGTCACTGTGTGTGCGAATGGCCTTCACGTTCTGCCGCTTTTCCGCGCCGAACGACCTGATCTTGTGCTCCTTGATGTCATGCTTCCTGGACTCGATGGTGTTCAGGTGTGTGCACAGTTACGTGAAGAGAGCGATGTTCCCATCGTCATGATGAGTGCGCGCACTGATTCAGTGGATGTGATCGCAGGCTTGGAGGCAGGAGCCGACGATTACGTTACTAAGCCCTTTGAGAATTCGGTGCTCTTGGCTCGTGTCAAGGCTCGCTTGCGCCGACAAGATCAAGGAACTGAGACGCTTCGCATTGCCGATCTCAGTGTGGATCTCAAAGGTCACCAGGTTCTCCGTGGAGGCCACGATCTCCACGTTACCCCGCTGGAGTTCGATCTTATTTCTGTGCTTGCCCGCAAACCCTGGCAAGTGTTCTCTCGCGAGGAGCTCCTCGATCTTGTGTGGGGATACCGCCATACTTCTGCTGATACGCGCCTCGTCAATGTTCATATCCAGCGGCTTCGCGCGAAAGTAGAGAAGGATCCTGACCACCCCGAAGTCATCGTCACCGTGCGTGGCGTGGGCTATCGTGCGGGAGCTGTGCAGGAGTGAGTCCAAAGCACCCTCGTTCGCGTTCACGCCGCAATTTTTCTCAACTTCTCGCCACTCGAATCGCCTCACTTACTCATTGGTGGCGGTCATCCCTCACTGTGCGCGTGGTGAGCCTCATTATGGTAACTGGAATCGCCTCGATGCTTATTGCTGGCGGTGTCATTGTCTCTCAGATTCGTTCCCAACTCTTTGATCGCGCCGTCACCCAGGCGATTGACCAGTTCGAATCCGCGCGCGAAAGTGCACAGTCTCAATTCAATTCCGCACACTCTCCCACTGCTGGCTATATGCAGCAGATCGCGGCCTCAGTGATTGTCTCTCTCAACGATCCGGTGCGCTCAATTATCGGTGCCGCACTCTTACGTACTCCTGGTCAAGAGAACACAGCTTTTCAGATTGTTGAACCTTTTACACGCTCAGCTACTCAAATCCGCGAACTCATTTCTCCGCAACTGCGCGAATCTACCGCAGGAGCTGAAGCGCTGCATTGGCAATCTGTGGAGCTTCCCAACGAAACTCAAGGAAGCAAACCTGGCATTATCGTCGGCGCTCCACTCACTATCCCAGGAGCCGGCTCCTACGAACTCTACGTGGCATTCTCCCTGTCCAACCAGGAATCTGTGATTCGCCTCATTGGAGCTACTCTCACGGTGGGCGCAGTCATCTTGGTAGGACTTCTAGCGATCATCACGTGGATCGTCGTTGGGCTTGTTTTACGTCCGATCAAGGAGGCTTCCCGCAATGCCGGACAGCTTGCCGAAGGCAGTTTCAAAGCTCGGATGAAGGTCCGTGGGGAGGACGAACTTGCCCAGCTTGCCGCTTCCTTCAACCAGATGGCTTCCTCTCTTGAAGATCAATTCACTCGCCTCGAACGCATGTCGAAGGTGCAGCAGGAGTTTGTCTCGGCTGTCTCCCACGAACTTCGCACTCCTGTGACAACGATTCGTATGGCTGGGCAGCTTATCTACGACAAGCGTGAAGAACTCCCGTCCCTCATCCGTCGCAGTGCCGAACTCCAGCACGACCAGCTCATTAACCTCGACACTACGCTTTCTGACCTTCTGGAAATTTCGCGCTTTGATGCTGGAGCGATGAGCTTGGCTACTGAAAACGTCGAAGTGGAGGGGGTCGTTACCCGCGCTATCGAAGCACAGGAGCTGCTTGCTCAGGCTAATGGTGTGAGCGTGCATATGCGCGTTGAAGGAGGAACGAAAGCGCAAGTTGAGCCGCGACGTATTGAGAGGATCGTACGCAATCTTGTGGTCAATGCTCTTGAACATGCTGAAGGACATGATGTGTTGGTGCGTGTCGTGGGCGGAGAGAATGCGGTGGCCGTAGAGGTGTCCGATCACGGAATGGGGCTTAGCCCTGAGCAGGCGAGCCACGTTTTTGATCGATTCTGGCGTGCCGATAGTGCCCGCGTACGCAAATCTGGTGGCACGGGTCTAGGCCTTACAATCGCCCGTGAAGATGCCCTACTCCACGGTGGCAAACTCCAGTGCGCTGGCGAACTCGCAGTGGGATCTACTTTCCTGCTCACGCTGCCGCGTGAACCAGGGCGTGTGCCCACTCCACCTTTGCCTCTGCGAGTAGTGGCAGCCGAGGAGGAGTGGGTTTTCGATTCCGAAGATGAGGGCGATTCTCTCCAGGGTGAAAACGAAGCCGGCTCTGATATGAATTGTGGCGAGGTAGAGCGTGAATCAAGTTCCACGGCACAGACTGACCTCGATAAACAAGTCAATACAGGGACGATTATGAGGGTGAGTGCAGATCACCAGGTAGTTTCGGTGAGCCAGAACCCCTCGGAGATTCGAGATCCTCGTGGCAGCTCGATCGGTGAGGAGAAGTCATGAGGAATATCTCTTCAGTTGAGCATCTCCCAATGGGAGCAGAGTTTCCCGAAGGCACCTCCCTACGTCTACGTTGGCACCGCCTTGCCGCATTTGCGTGTGCTGGTCTGCTTGCCCTGAGTGCCTGTGCAGGATTGCCACGTGAGGGTGAAGTTCACGTTGTCAAACCCTCACCGGTGGCAGAAGGCGAGATCGGGTTCGTCGCCCGTCCTCCTGCCAGAGGCGCAACTCCCGAACAGGTTGTAGCTGGGTTCCTCGACGCAACCGCTGCGGGGTTTGACGACGATTTCGTCGTCGCCCGCCAATACCTCCAAGGAAGTGTGGCTTCCTCCTGGGATCCTCTGGCGCAGGTGCGTGTGTATTCGGATACGCAAAACGTGCAGGCTTCAACTACGTCAAGCGGAGCAATTCGCGTATCGGTGGGATCCCTCGGCACTGTTTCACACGAAGGCGTGTATTCCGAATCCTCAAATGAGGCGACGATTACCACGGATTTTTCGCTTGCCCGCAACGCTGAGGGGGAGTGGCGTATCGCCAGTCTTGAGGACGGTATCTTCCTCTCTGAGCATCTTTTCAGTCAGCTCTATGTGAAGGCTCCGGTCTACTATCTGGCTTCGAGTGCCGATTTCCTTGTAGCGGATCTGCACTGGTATCCACGCAAAACATTTCCCACTCAGGCAGTGCGCGCCCTCCTCAGCGGTCCGACGGATCCCCTCGCCTCAGCTGTCACTACCGCTTTTCCTGCTAATACCGCTCTTGTGGGATCAGTGGATGTAAAAGATGGCGTGGCTTTGGTCAATCTTTCCAAAGAAGTGCTGGGAGCCAGCTCCAACGGGCAGGCGCATCTCATGGCGCAACTTAGACGCACCCTCACCTCCTTAGTGACAATCCAAGATGTGCATGTGAGCGTGGAAGGTGTGGCGCTTGAGGAAGATTCGGTAGATAATCTTACCCCTTACCCTTTCGGTTCTTACCCTCTCGCGGTGATATCCCAGGGGGTGCCAGCTGTAGTTTCGGCAAGTGATGGTTCTACAACACCTGTGACGGAGAATCACTCCGTGGTGAGCCTCGGGCTTCGGGATTTAGCAGTGACGTATTCAGATACGTCACCTATCTATGCTGCTCTCTCAGGTGATCGCAACAAGCTCTACACGCTCAACGCAACGAGTGATCCTGCACAGGTAGTTTCTGGTACCACGCTTCTTGCACCTTCCTTTGATACAGCTGGATGGGTGTGGACAGGAGAAACCCTGGCGCAAGGCAAGCTCCTCGTAGCTGAACCTCGAACAGGTGCCAGTGGTGAGGTGACGGCGCCGTGGCTCACCGGGATGTCAATTCGTTCTCTCGCAGTGAGCCGCGACGGGGCAAGGATTGCGGTTGTGGGGGAGACGGGCGGCGCTGTGGCTGTCTATCTTGCCGGTGTAGGGCGCGATAGTGCAGGAAAACCTGTGACTTTGAGTGATCCTGTACAGATCGCCCAGCGTTTGAACGATGTGAGTGATATCGCCTGGATATCTGCCACTGATCTTGTAGTTTCTGGCTCCACAGGGGCTGGTGGAGATTACAGTTTGTACAACATTCAAACTGGTGGGCCGATGACGAAGATCTCTCCTCCTTCAGGCGGAATCGTCTCTGTCACAGCTGGGCGCAACGAACAGTCGATCGCGGTACTTACAGGTAACGGCACTGTTATGGGGCGTTCAGGTGGAGCTTGGCGTTCGATAGCTACCGGGGTGAGCTCTGCGGCCTATCCAGGGTGAGGCGGGGGTGGTCTTGTGGCAGGTTGAGTGACCTGTCATTTCTTTCCGCCGTTGTTCCCTTATTTTGTTCTCTTATTCGAAAAGTTCCCCACAGTTGGGATACGCGGGTATTTATCCACACGATAGGCTCGGCGTGAGCCTCATGTGCGGTTGGGAGACACGATGAGGAGTATGAATCCTACACGTCCTTCTATGCCTGGTAGTTCGAGGGAGAGAGTGCCCGTGAGAAACGCTGGGGGGATTTTCTCTGCAGTCGAATCTGCCCTTGACCTCATATTTCCTCGCACATGTGCTGGCTGTGGCACCTGGGATGTCTCACTTTGCCCGAACTGCGCCGCAGCGTTTGGCCCGTGGAGTGAGATCTCCATGCGTCTGCCCTACCTTTGTCATGTGCGAGGAAAAAGCCGCAGGGGTCTTGCGTTTCCTGGCGACGAATTTTCTCGTTTCCCTGTCTATACCCTTGGTGAATATAAAGGGGAGAGGCGCCGAGCGGTTGTGCATTGGAAAAACACTGTAGATGTGTCCCTCACCCATGCCATGAGCAACCTTATGTACAGATGGATGCGCGAGTTCGAGCTTCTAGATTCTCTTGTATACAACAGGGAAGGAGAGCTTACCTCTCTCCATGTCGTTCCGGCTCCTTCGCGATGGTGGCGCAGCCATGATGGAAGATTTGTCACCGGGCATCTCGCCGGCGCGGTTGCCGCTGCCCTTTCTGAATCGCAGGGGCTGGAGCAGGTCAGCGTAGAAAACGCCCTTGTGCTTCCCTCACGATTTTCCTCAAGCAATCTCAACGGGCGGCGTACAAAGACGAGGCGGATACGCCTACGTTCGCGTTTTCATCTTGAGAGGCCCGTAATTCTCGTCGACGATGTTGTTACCACGGGTGCCACTCTCGCAGGTGCAGCGGATGCCCTCTCTAGTGTGGGTGTGCCTGTTGTGGCAGCAGTTGCTCTCCTCGCTGCTCCCGATCCTCGCAAAGGAAGAGAGGGATAGGTGCGGATAGGCAATGCACGCGTATACCGATGCTGCACTTATGGCATATTTTCTTTGCCCTACTGTGAACAAGAACGTGGCTACGTCGGCAACGTGGCTACGTCGGCAACGTGAAAGTGAGGAAGATGTGTTGTGGGAAGAAAAATAGAAGAAAAGCTGGGTGTTCGCTGAATGTGAAGACGCAAGTGGTCTCTAGTGTCCTGTGATTGGGCTAACATGGAAATAGACAACTCCAATCGGCAATCATTGCCGGAGCCTAAGGGGGTGATCCTCTCTCAGATGCGTGAGAAGCACCGTGTTGTGAATTCTTAGATCCCAAGGAGGGCATCGTGGAGATTATTGTTAAAGGTCGTAACGCTGAGGTTTCTGATCGTTTCCGCGAGCACGTTGAAGATAAGCTACAAAAAATCGAGCAGTTTGCTCCTCGCGCTCAGCGCGTTGACGTTGAAGTGACGCATGAGCCTAACCCAGCCCAAGCTGAAACATCAGAACGTATTGAGATCACGGTTATCGACAAAGGCCCCGTGATCCGTGCTGAAGCCGCGGCCTCTGATCGTTATGGAGCACTCGATGTAGCGATGGGTAAGCTGATTGAGCGCCTGCGCCGGGCACGTGATCGGCGTAAGGGGCACCCGCGCCGTGAGAATGTAGCTGAGCCGCTTCGTCTCACACCTGAGGATGTCAATCTCCCCAAGGCAAAAGAAGAACGCCTCGCACCTAAGGTGCCTACTGAGCCTGGCGAAGCGTTGGAGACGCAGCTCGGTGATTCGCCGGTGATTGTGCGCCAAAAGCTCTACGAAGCCAAACCGATGTCTGTGGATCAGGCACTCTACGAGATGGAACTCGTGGGTCATCCCTTCTATCTCTTCATTGACGAGGAGACGAAGCAACCCTGCGCGGTGTATCACCGTCATGGCTGGACGTATGGCGTAATCCGGTTGGATGCGCAGACGCTCTAAAATTCACACAACATGGGGGAGGGCACGCCAGAGGCGTGCCCTCCCCCATGTTCGCTCGTTCCTTCCCCTGAGCCAGTTATGATTGTTCCCGCTTACGCCTATGAAGGGAAGAATGTGGCAGATCGTCATTACAATGTCGCCGTAGTCGGCGCCGGCCCCGCAGGAATTTACGCCTCGGATATCCTCTCAAAGTCCAGCCTCGATGTCTCAATCGACTTATTTGAGCGCCTTCCTGCACCCTATGGCCTTGTGCGCTACGGTGTGGCTCCCGACCACCCACGCATCAAGGCGATTATCGATGCCCTCTATAACATCCTTCAGAAGGGTGAAATTCAGCTCCATGGCAACGTGAATATCGGCACGGATGTCACGTTGGCTGAGCTTCACGAGTACTACGATGCTGTGATTCTCGCTACGGGTGCTGATCGAGACGCTGATCTCGACATCCCCGGTATCGACCTTCCTGGATCTTACGGGGCTGCCGATTTTGTTTCCTGGTATGACGGTCACCCGGATTATCCGCGCACATGGCCACTGCAAGCCCAGGAGGTGGCTGTGATCGGCATGGGGAATGTGGCTCTCGATGTGTCACGCATCCTCGCCAAACATGTTGATGACCTCATGGTTACGGAGATTCCACCGAATGTGGAAGCCGGTTTACGCGAATCTAAGGTTACCGACGTTCACGTTTTTGGCCGCCGTGGCCCTGCACAAGTGAAGTTCACTCCGATGGAGTTGCGCGAACTTGGCCATGTTCGAGACGTGGATATCATCGTCGATCCGGAAGATTTCCAGTACGACGAAGGCTCTGAGGCTGCTATCGCCTCGTCCAAGATGACGAAGCAAGTGGTTGAGCAACTGACCAACTGGGTGTTCCAAGAACCTGAAGATCTTACGGCTTCCCACCGTATTCACATTCATATGCTCCAGCGCCCTGTGGAAATCCTTGGTACTGACCGTGTGGAGGGGATCCGCATGGAGCGCACTGAACTGACTGGGGAGGGTAACGTGCGAGGAACGGGAGAGTTTATCGACTATCCCGTACAAGCCGTCTATCGCGCTGTAGGTTACGCATCCTCACCACTTCCCGGTGCTCCCTTCGACAAAGAGCGTCACATCATCCCGAACCAGGGCGGGCGTGTGGAATCCAACGGTAAGACTGTAGATGGACTCTACGCAACAGGTTGGATCAAGCGTGGCCCAATCGGTCTTATCGGCTCAACGAAGTCTGATGCCCAGGAGACGATTTCGCACCTGGTTGAGGATGCCAAAGCAGGAATCTTGCACCCCACGGGAGCGGGCACGGGAGCTGACGGCTTGTTCCATCTCCTCGACCAGCGCGGAGTACGCTACACGACCTGGAAAGGGTGGGAATTGCTTGAGGCCTACGAAAAGGCGCTAGGAGATAAAGAAGGTCGTATCCGTATTAAGGTTGTGGAGCGTGCGACGATGACGGCGATCTCGCGCGGTGAAGAACACGATGGCAGGATCTTCTAATCCCAGTTCCTCTGCGTGTGGATAAAGGCAATCTCTTCGCGCAAGAACGATGTGGGGTGGAGAGCGTCGTGCTCTCCACCCCACATTCATCTCAGAGTCTGCTTTTCTAAGTCGCCGTGATCCTCGATGATCCCCATGTTTATCCAGGGTTTCTGGCCTGGAACACGAACACTTAAAAAGTTTCCTGTCCAGAACGCCTAGAAAGTGTTAGCGGTAGTTCTGGAATTGGAGAGCGCAATCGACATCGGCTTCTTTGAGCAGAGCGATCGTGGCCTGCAAATCGTCACGTGACTTTGAGGAGACACGCAGCTCATCACCCTGGATCTGCACTTTGACTCCCTTGGGGCCTTCCTCGCGCACGAGTTTCGAGAGCTTTTTTGCGTTCTCCTGAGAGAGTCCCTTCTTCAAGGTTCCTACGAGGCGGAATTCTTTGCCGGAGGCTTTGGGCTCACCATCTCCCACATCGAGGGACTTGAGGGAGACTCCTCGTCGTACGAGCTTGGACTGGAGGACGTCGTACACGGCAAGGCACCGCTCTGGGGAGTTAGCCACCATCGTGATCGTCTCTCCGGCCAGCTCAACGGAGGCACCGACGTTTTTGAAATCGTAGCGCTGAGCGATTTCCTTGGCGCACTGATTGACGGCGTTATCGACTTCTTGACGGTCGTATTCAGAAACGACGTCGAATGAAGAATCTGCCATGAGTGTCCTTTCATTGACGATGTGGGCGGCGTAATCACGTGTGTATGGTGGCCTGAGGCCACGGCGGTGTGTGCCGGAAAAGCCATGTACGTCACACGTGTGCCGGACAGTTTGACATTCTACGGGTGTTAGCTGCTAATCTCATCTGGCAGCGATGCGCAATGCGTCTCGTAGCAACGGCGGGTTTCCCGAGCGGCCAAAGGGAACTGACTGTAAATCAGTCGCTTCGTGCTTCGCAGGTTCGAATCCTGCACCCGCCACTGGCTCGGCTTAGCCGCGTCTCCGCCTCATGGCGGGCGTGATTAGCTTCACGAAAAAGTTGCTACTGCCACTTGGCGGTAGTAGCTCATTTTGTTAGGCTTGTCCGCGTTGCCCCGATAGCTCAGTCGGCAGAGCGTCTCCATGGTAAGGAGAAGGTCAAGGGTTCGATTCCCTTTCGGGGCTCCATCGCTGCTTAAGATAGAGGGCGGCGAGATGAGGCGGGGTAGCTCAGTTGGTCAGAGCGCACGACTCATAATCGTGAGGTCGCGGGTTCAAACCCCGCCCCCGCTACGTTGAAGCGTTTCGCGCTTCCATAAACGACCAGAGGAGCAAGAAGTGGCAAGCAAGTCTCAGGATGTACGCCCCAAGATCACTCTCGCTTGTGAAGCGTGCAAGGAGCGCAACTACATCACGAAGAAGAACCGTCGTAACACGCCGGATCGTCTCGAATTGGCAAAGTTCTGCCCGCGCTGCAATAAGTCCACCACGCATCGCGAGACCCGCTGATCTTCCAGCGCTAGTCCAGGGTCTACCGTAAGGTAGACCCTGTTTTTATTTCCTGGTGAGGGACTTAGAGCAAAGGGAGGGGATTAGGCTTATAAGCCCAAAAGTAGGTCTGGGGGCGTGTGTTCTGGAGTTAAGGGTTAATGCTCAAAATTAGTTGCTAATGCGGGCGTGTTTTCTTCCTGTGTAGTTTTGCGTTCTCACTCGCTTAGTGGGTGCGTTAGGGCAACTCCACACGCAACACTGGGAATAACTCGCATCAGACTCAGGTCGCGAGCCGTGAGTACGTGTTATCCACTTCTCAAGGAGTCCTCACCAGTGCCAGGCCTGTTACTCTACGAAGAGTGAGTTGCACGATCCCAGACCACAATGGTTCACAGGTGGATGTCCTTCCACCTCTGCCGTCTTCGCGCCAGCACACCGGAGCTACCACCCTCGCGGAACTGACAACAATCGGTGTAGGTGGCTCTGTTGCTACCTACGTTGAGGCCAGCACAGAAGCTGAATTTGTGGACGCAATCCGCGAAGCGGATGACACTGGTGTTCCACTCCTCATCCTTGGGGGTGGTTCCAATATTCTTCCCTCTGATGATTCTTTCCCCGGCATTGTTGTGCGAGACACTCGTTCGGGCATAGAACTCCTCCAGGAAGGTGGCTGCGAGGGAGCACATATTCGTGTGCTTGCTGGAACTGCCTGGGATGAACTCGTTGTCCATGCGATTGAACACGAGTGGATGGGACTCGAATTTCTCTCTGGCATCCCAGGCTCAGTAGGCGCAGCACCCGTGCAGAATATCGGTGCCTACGGTCAAGAAGTGGCTGCTGTGATTGCACGTGTGCGAACTTGGGATCGCCTCAGAGGCGAATTCCATACCTTTACCCTTTCTGAGCTGGATTTCGGTTACCGTCACTCGCTTCTCAAAACGACGATGAGTGAGGGTTCCCCCTCTCCGCGCTACGCCGTTGTTTCCGTGGATTTTCAGCTTCGCCATGCCTCTCTCTCTGCCCCCGTGCGATACAGTCAGCTTGCCGCCCTTCTCGATGTAGAGGCAGGGGAGCGTGTGCCGATGTCTCAAGTGCGCGCAGCTGTCGTGGAACTGCGTCGCTCTAAAGGTATGGTGCTTGACGATACAAACCGTGACACTTTCTCCTGTGGTTCTTTCTTCACAAACCCTGTGCTTTCACAAGAAGAAGCTGAGGGGCTTCCTGAGAGCGCACCCCGCTTTGGTGTGTCCGACGAATCGCGTGCCGTCTTGGGAGCAGCGGCTCCAAGTAAAGAAGGACGAATCAAGACATCAGCGGCCTGGCTTATCGACCATGCGGGATTCCCCGCAGGTTTTGCCCTCAAGGGCTCGCGGGCGGCACTTTCATCGGCACACTGTTTAGCTCTCACCAACCGTGGGGGAGCTAGTGGTAGAGAGCTGCGTGAACTTGCGCGCCATATCCAAACTGGGGTGGAGGAACGTTATGGGGTTCATCTTGAACCTGAACCCGTTATCCTCGACGGGCTGTAGAAAATCGCTCGAAAAGCAGGTGAACTCACTGCGAGATCGCGCAGTATCACGCTTGAGCTTCTCCATCCAACCAATTCTTAATATGTCCTAGCCATGTGCGCTTTGAGCTCTCACTAGCGAAGGAGGCACGCACTGAATCCGCGGCAAGGCGTGCGAGTTCCTCATCACTGAAACCACACTCGCGCAGAACTTCGTATTGGCGGGTGAGGCGGGAAAGGAAGATGAGGGGATCGTCAGCCCCGAGGGCGATCTGCACGCCAGCTTCCATCAGTGTGCGTACGGGAACGGCAGTTTTGTCGGCATATACACCAAGTGCCACATTCGATTCGGGACACACCTCAAGACTGATTCCGGATCGAGCGATCTGCTCTAACAGGCGTGGATCCTCGCTTGCGCGCACTCCGTGACCGATACGTGTGGGGCCAAGGTGGATGAGGACATCGCGTACGTGTTCAGGTCCCAAGAGCTCACCACCGTGGGGTACAGTTGGGATTCCAGCACGTCGGGCTATATTGAAGGCTGGTGCCCATTGAGAAGTAGTTCCACGGCGTTCGTCGTTAGAAAGCCCGAACCCTACCACATCACCCGCGCCATCCCCAGCAAACTTTGAGGCCAGGCGGGCGAGAGTGCGCGCTTCAAGGGGATGGCGGATACGCGAGGCCGCCACGATAATACCTACCTCGATTCCTATGCGTTTGCTAGCAGTGCGGGCTTCATCGCGCACAATTTCCAAAGCAGGGGTAATGCCGCCGACGAAGGGGGCGTAGGAGGTGGGGTCGATTTGGATTTCTAAGCGACGAGAGCCTTCCCTGGCGTCGTCTTCGGCAGCTTCGCGCACGATGCGGCGCATTGCTTCTTCACTGCGTACAACTTTGCGCGCAGCGTCGTAGGCGCGTTGGAAACGAAACCATCCGCGCTGGTCAGGGCGTACATGGAGTGCAACATTATCCGTGAGGGTATCGGGAAGGCGGATATGGTGGTCTACCGCCATGTCTTTGAGGGTGTCCACGCGCATCGATCCTGTGAAGTGAAGATGCAGATGTGCTTTGGGGAGTTTGCTCAGATCGCGCACGTGCCCATTTTCGCATATGGCTACGGGCAGATGTGAGATAAGTTCGTTGGTGGAACTGGCGGTACGTCACTGCTCGTGATCGTTAACGAAAGGGGCACGGGAGCGCAGAGTTTGATACAACTGTTCTATGACTCTCCCGTCCGTATCAGTTCGAGAAGGCGAGGATCTGTCGCTTCTCACTGGAGAGATGGGAGCTGCTGTTCTTCGCCACGCTCTTGATCCTGGTGTTGCTTTGCGCTCATGTCGTGTCCATTCTCAGCACCACCGACCTGGCGCTGGAGTGAGTGTTGGCTACGCTGTGACCCTGGAAGAACCACAGGTAGGAGGAGGAATCCGCCTACGTGAGGCGTACATGTGCGCCTCAACAGCACGCTTAAGTGAAGATACTCCCATCCGCCGCGTCTACATGAATGGTGGCGAAGTGGGCATTTGGGAGTTCCCCTTTGATCCTGAGCTTCCAGCCCTTGCTACGGCGTGTTCTCCTCTGCGTCTGTCCGCACTTCTCGGTGAGCATGTGGGAGTGGAGTTGCTGGGTTACCGCCCTACCCGCCGCGCTGTGGTGCGTGTGGGGCGTTCCGAGGGGATTGCCTTTGCCAAGGTAGTGCGCCCGTCTCAACTTGCCGACCTCGCACAGAGATATCGAAGTCTCGCTAAGGCTTCGATCCCGGCTCCTTCTCTCCTTCACTGTGAGGAGGATGGACTTCTTGTTACAACGTCGGTGAAGGGGATTTCTCTGGCTAATGTGATCTCGCGGGGGATGGGGAATCAAACTTCAGCTTATTTTCGTGCCTTGTGGCATATTCTCGAAGCTCTCCCGGACGATCTCATGGCCTTTCGTCGCCGCCCGGCCTGGTCTGAACGGGTAGAGCATTATGCCTATGCTGCGGCGACGGTTCTTCCTGAGTATGCAGCCGAATGTGAAGGTATCGCTCGCGATGTAGCCGAACTTATGGAAGATTCAGACCCAGGCATGTTGGTGCCCGTCCATGGGGATTTTTATGAAGCTAATGTCTTTGTTTCTCCTCATCAGGGGCGAGTGAGTGGGGTTATCGATGTCGATTCCATTGGGCCGGGATATCGCGTTGATGATCTCGCCTGTATGCTCGGCCATATCAGCGTGCTACCGCACTTGGCTCCTACCTCATATCCGCATGTGCGTGAGGAACTCCCGGTGTGGATTCGGTTGGCAGAAAAGAAAACGGATCCTGTGGCCTTGAATGCACGTTGTGCTGGAGTGGTGCTCTCCCTCGTCGCAGGTGCCAAGCGCCAGGGTGATGCCGTGTGGCGGGAGGATGCATGTGCCCGTCTGGCTACCGCCCAGGCGTGGGTGGCGCGAGCGCGATCTTGGCAGCGCTCATCTGCACGAACGTCTTAGTAGTTCTCTCCTTACCTCGTGGAGAGATGAGTGTGATAGCTAATAGATCCACGGCAGACAGACGTTCTCTCCCCACTTTTCGGAGAGTCACCACTTCACATGGCAGGTGTGGAGCTGTACGGTAAGGGCGCCGTTGTGCACGATTGAACACGGCATCGAGGGTGAGAGTTGAGCAGCAGGTAAGTTGAGTAGCGGGAAAACTGGGTAGAGCGAGAGTTGAGCAATACGAGGGGATGAGCGGCATGAGGAGAGGCGGCCATCCGGGTAGCACCCGAATTGACCGCCTCTCTTGGCATATACCTATGTGCAGTATTCCGCACAGTCTCAGCTCAGGAGTTTTTGGAGCCTGGTGATACCCTCGACAAGATCTTTGTCGCTCAGAGCATAGGAGAGGCGGATATAACCAGGGGAGCCGAAAGCCTCACCGGGCACGACGGCTACCTCGGCCTGATCGAGGATCAATGCTGCAAGTTCGCCACTGGTGTGGGCGACCTGTCCGTTGATTTCCTTGCCTAAAAGTGCTTCCACATTCGGGTAGACATAGAAGGCTCCCTGAGGTTCGGGCACCAGGAGACCTGGGATCTCGCGCAGCATCTCCACAATTTTTTTGCGGCGGCGATCGAAGGCTTCACGCATGTGCGCCACGATCTCCTGCGACCCAGAAAGAGCAGCAATCGCCGCGCGCTGAGTCACATTGGCCACATTCGAGGTGGCGTGCGACTGCATATTTGTGGCCGCCTTGATGACATCGGTTGGACCGTACATCCAACCCACACGCCAGCCGGTCATAGCGTAGGTTTTAGCCACACCGTTGAGGACAATTGTCTGGTCGGTGAGTTCAGGAACTTCAGCGAGGATGTAGCTCATCGGAGCGCCGTAGGTGAGGTGTTCGTAGATCTCGTCGGTAATCACCCAGAGGCCGTGGGCAAGAGCCCACTGTCCGATTTCGCGGATTTCTTCGGGGGAGTAGACGGCGCCGGTGGGATTGGAAGGTGAGCAGAGCAGAAGAGCCTTGGTGGCGGGGGTGAGAGCGGCGTCAAGCTGCTCCACATTCACTTTGTACTCCTGGTCAGCTCCGGCGAATACCTCAATCGGCTGTCCACCGCATAGGCGAATTACCTCGGGGTATGTAGTCCAATATGGTGCGGGTAAGAGAACATCGTCACCTTCGTCGACGATCGCTGCGAAGGCTTGAAACACAGCCTGCTTGCCGCCATTGGTGACGAGGATATTATTTGGATCCACGTCGATCCCCGAATCGCGTTTCGTCTTTTCTGCGATCGCCTGACGTAATTCGGGAAGTCCTTTGGCAGGGGTGTACTTGTGGTTCTTTGGGTCGCGTGCGGCTTCCACAGCTGCTTCGACGACGAAATCCGGCGTGGGGAAGTCTGGCTCTCCAGCGCCGAAACCGATGACGGGGCGGCCAGCTGCCTTGAGTGCTTTGGCTTTGGCATCGACCGCAAGGGTTGCAGATTCCTGGATAGCTGCGAGCCGAGCAGAAACTCGGCGAGCTGGTGTTGTGTGACTCACTCCTCTATCGTCGCATGGTGGGAAGAAAAAGGTGGAGTGTTTCCGAATAGTGAAGGTGTCTCTCCCTGTGTTCGTGACGTTCGTGACGTTCCTTGTGCCCTGTGTACTACGTCGACCTGGCTGTTGACTCCAGTGGCTTCAGTGTGCATACCTCGTTATTCTGTGAATTTTTCATTCGACGAGTCTGCCCTCCATAAGGTAGGGTTGTAGCCGTTGTGCCGAGCTCACTAGCTTATGTGCCGTAGATACGGCATAATGCTAAAGGTTCAGCCATTAAAGGGTAGTGGCGCAATTGGTAGCGCATCGGTCTCCAAAACCGGCGGTTGGGGGTTCGAGTCCCTCCTACCCTGCAAGGGCGGCTCATGTAGGCATGAGCCGCTTTCTTATTAAACACATCAACGGATAGGACACGACGTGACAGAGGCAGTGAGCGCACGAGGTGGCGCCAAGAAGTCCAGCGTGCAGAAGGCGGGGCTGTTTTCACGCATCGCACTCTTCTTCCGCCAAGTCTTCGCTGAACTCAAGAAAGTTCAGCGCCCTAGCCGCGAGGAACTGGGGCAAATGTTTCTCACAGTTATCCTCTTCGTTGCCGCGATCATGATTTTCGTCGGGATTCTCGACGCAGCATTTGGTCGCCTCACCCTTCTCATCTTCGGATAGTCGTGTAGCCCCTGGTGAAGTTACCGAGAACCGAGAACGAACGTAAAATAGGAAAGCAGGAATATCGTGCCTGACATCTTCGAATCCGGCGAGGGGCGTGCACCCGAGGAGGTTACTCACGCTGGCAATGCGGAGGAAGCCACACTTGAGGACAGCGCTGCTGTGGAATCGGCTGAAGCACCAGCCGAGGAAACTCCTGCTGAGGAAAATCCTGCTGAGGAGGCCTCTGGCCTCGTCACTGAGGAAGAGGTGCGCGCCAAACTCAAAGGTTTGCCTGGGCGCTGGTACGTGCTTCATACCTACTCTGGTTATGAGAAGCGTGTTACCCAGGATCTTGAAGTCCGCCGCCAGACGATGAACATGGAAGATTACATCTTCCAGCTTGAAGTGCCGATGGAAGAGGTCTTTGAGATCCGCCGTGGCCAGCGCAAGCTCGTTTCCCGCGTGCGTATGCCTGGCTATGTCCTCATTCGTATGGAGATGACCGATGATGCCTGGCGTGTTGTTCAATCGACGAACGGAGTGACGGGCTTCGTGGGTAACGGTCGCACACCTGTGGCTCTTACGGAGAACGAAGTGGTGAAGATGCTCACTCCGGTGATTGAAGCTGAGGCTGCTGCCGAGGCTCAGGCTGCCGGACGGCCTACAGGCAAGAAACCTGTATTCGTCGCTCCATTCGTCAAGGGTGAAGCTGTGACCTTGACCTCTGAACCATGGGCAGGAATGCCAGCGACGGTTTCGGAGATTGACCTGGTCAATCAGCGCTTGACAGTGCTTATGACGCTCGTCGGCCAGGAAACACCTGTGGAGCTTTCCTTCAACCAAGTGCGCAAGGAAGACTGAGCGAAGGTTTCGCCTCCTTTACTGGCTTCCCTGAGGCTCTCTTATCGCGTATGGTTGATAGTTGGCTGTCGCCAGTGGCGTCAGCTTGCCCTGGGGCGGGTGAAGGCCCCACCACTGCCGTCGATGCCATTGCGGCAGTGTCAGAACAAGAAAAAGGACCCTACATGCCACCGAAGAAGAAGATTTCGGGATACATCAAGCTCCAGATCTCTGCTGGTGCTGCCACGCCGGCTCCGCCGATTGGCCCGGCTCTTGGTCAGCACGGCGTCAATATCATGGAGTTCTGCAAGGCTTACAACGCCGCTACGGAATCTCAGCGCGGAAATGTTGTTCCCGTTGAGATCACCGTCTACGAGGATCGTTCATTCGATTTCGTCCTCAAGACTCCTCCGGCTGCTGAGCTCATCAAGAAGGCCGCTGGTGTGGCCAAGGGCTCATCCACGCCCCACACTGCGAAGGTGGGTCATCTCACTGCAGATCAGCTCCGTGAAATTGCCAAGATCAAGGAGCCTGACCTCAACGCCAACGACATCGACAATGCCGCGCGCATCATTGCCGGTACTGCTCGCTCGATGGGCATCACGTCCGACGCGATCTAATCGCCGATTACCTCAAATGCCGTATGGCATGTGGAAGGGCCTGCGCAGGCCCGCTGACCACAACTGCTCATAAAGGAGAAAAGCAGAATGGCTAAGCGCTCAAAGAACTACCGCAATTCGGCTGAAAAGATCGCTGAAGGCGTTCTCTACAGCCCCCTTGAGGCCATGCGCCTCGCCAAGGAGACTTCCACCGTGAAGTTCGACGCCACAGTGGAAGTGATGTTCCGCCTTGGCGTTGATCCCCGTAAGGCTGACCAGATGGTTCGTGGCACGGTGAATCTCCCGCACGGAACTGGCAAGACTGCTAGGGTCATCGTCTTTGCCGTCGGCCCGCGCGCTCAGGAAGCTCTCGATGCTGGCGCCGACGAAGTTGGCGGCGACGAACTCATCGAGAAGGTTGCCGCAGGCTACACCGATTTTGATGCCGCTGTGGCTACCCCGGACATGATGGGCAAGGTTGGCCGTCTCGGTCGCGTCCTTGGCCCGCGTGGACTCATGCCCAACCCCAAGACGGGTACCGTGACGATGGACGTGGCCAAGGCCGTATCTGACATCAAGGGTGGCCGTATCGAGTTCCGTGTGGATCGCAACGGCAACCTCGGTTTCATCATCGGCAAGACGTCCTTCACGGCTGAGCAGCTTGTGGAGAACTATGCTGCCGCTCAGGAGGAGATCCTGCGCCTCAAGCCGTCCAGCTCGAAGGGGCGCTATGTGCTCAAGGGTACGGTTTCGACGACGATGGGACCGGGCATTCCGCTCGATACCACCAAAACGCGTAATCTCACTTCGGAGAATGCCTCCTAAGCTGAGATAAACATGCGCTAATGCGCATTGTGCACATATGGGTGGCCTCGCAGAGCTGCGAGGCCACCCATATGTCTCGTTGGTCTGTTGCAGGATGGCGCTGAGGATTTACGCTGGATGCCGGATTCCTCTGGCCACCCTCCTCGTGCTGTACGAAGAGGCGCACCGAAATTCACCTCATAACTCAGCCTTCGTTCCGTCTCCTCATGGTGTATGAGGAGACGTGAGTTTTGAGGAGGAAGGAGGGGGTGATTTCGTCGATACTTGTGGTTTTGACTACCTGTGGTGGAGGGTGGCGTCGAGGCTGGGTTTTCTGTGAATCTGGCGTGCCATGTTATCGAGGCATAACCCTATGCCTCGCAGGATAGGCCTGGCGATGCGCATTGGGTACAGGAGACTCCTCTTAACTTCGCCAAATTTGCTGCTGCGCGTAGGGTAATCTGATGAAAAATCCGAAGGAGGCAGTGTGAAGAAGTCGCTCGTCATTGGAGTTGCTGGGGGTACGGGAAGCGGTAAAACCACCCTCACTCAGGCTCTTCGCGATGCTTTTCCCGGCCAGACTTCCGTGATCTACCACGATAATTACTACCGTGCCTTCCCTGATCTCACCTACGAGGAGCGCAAAGCTCTCAACTGGGACTCACCTGAGGCTTTCGACAATGCCACTATGGTGCGCGATCTCTCGCGCCTTATCAGAGGAAGTGCTATCGACTGTCCGATTTACGATTACGCAATCTACAACCCTTCTGGGTACGTTGAGCGAGTCGAGCCAAAACCCGTGGTGATCGTCGAGGGAATCCTCATCTTCGCTGAACCACAGATATGCGATCTCCTGGATATCAAGATTTTTGTGGATACCGATGCTGACGTCCGTATCTTGCGTCGTATTAAGCGCGATGTCATCGAACGTGGCCGCACACTTGAATCAGTGGAACGCCAGTATCTCGAAACGGTCAAACCGATGCACGAAATCTATGTTCAGCCTTCGAAACACAACGCGGACATTATTGTTCCCGAGGGTGGGCGCAACCTTGTAGCTCTCGACATGCTCATTCATCGTGTGCGCGGTGCGATCGGGGAAGAATAATTCTCTTGCGCGGAACGGTACCTTACGTGCATGTGTCTCTATTAATTCTCTTTGCACATGCTCTATAGAGGAAAGCTAGGGCGGACATACGGACATACCTAGATCGGGAGAACTCTGTAGGGAGTGGGGCAACGCACGGGAAGCTGCGAGTAGAGGCATGAGGTGTGTCGTGACACTGTGCTTCTAACAATGCGATCTCGCTCACCAAAGGGGGTTCAGGCTTGGTAATGGTGGCGAATCCCGGTAGTCTGTTCGTTGCCAAAGACCGCAGGTTTCGGGTATCCCGAATGAAACTTCAGTGAAGGCCAGCGTAGGTAAACGAGTTTTAGCCGGAAGTTCGGCTGAGCCCTGCGTGCCTACGCGGGGCTTTTTCTATGAGTTCTGCGGACAACGACCGGAAGGAGGCCCAATGGCACGGACCGACAAGTCTGCAGCGATTGCCGAGCTCAAAGAAAAGTTTGAGTCCTCTAATGCCGTCCTGCTCACTGAGTACCGCGGCCTGACCGTGGCGCAGCTTCAGAAACTGCGTCGTGCGTTCGGTGCCAATGCGGAGTACAAGGTCGCCAAGAACACGCTGGCAAACATTGCGGCCAAGGAAGCGGGAATTGAAGGTCTTGATGATCTCCTCGCTGGTCCCACTGCGATTGCTTTTGTCACTGGAGAAATTGCGGATGCGGCTAAAGCTCTGCGTGATTTTGCCAAGGACAACCCGGCGCTGATCGTCAAGGGTGGCATCTTAGAGGGCAATGTGCTCTCAACTGAGGATGTCAAGAAACTTGCTGATCTTGAGTCTCGCGAGGTTCTCCTCGCCAAGGCTGCGGGAGTGCTCAAGGCTGCCCTGTTCCAGGCGGCTTACGTTTTCCAGGCGCCCGTTTCCAAGACGGTGCGCACCATCGACGCGCTGCGCGCGAAAGAAGAGGCTGCTGCCTGATTCTCGGCGGCGCCCATATCATCACATTAATCTGCTCGCGTAGCAGGCATCAGGAAGGAAGGCCATCATGGCTAAGCTCACCACCGAAGAGCTCATCGCAGCTTTCAAGGAGCTCACCCTCGTCGAGCTCAACGATTTCGTTAAGGCATTCGAAGAGGAGTTCGAGGTTACTGCCGCTGCTCCCGTCGCCGCTGTTGCCGCCGCCCCCGCTGCTGGTGGCGAGGCCGCTGCCGCCGCTGAGGAGAAGGACTCCTTCGACGTTGTCCTTGAGTCGGTTGGCGACAAGAAGGTTGCTGTCATTAAGGAAGTGCGTGGCCTCACCTCGCTCGGCCTGAAGGAAGCCAAGGATCTCGTCGATTCCGCTCCTAAGGCTGTGCTTGAAGGTGTCAACAAGGAGACCGCCGACAAGGCTAAGGAAGCTCTCGAAGGCGCTGGCGCGACTGTCACGCTCAAGTGAGTTTTGCGGCTCACGCCGCGCTTGTGAAGCGGTGTCAATGCTTGTGAAAGCGGCGGCGCTACTCACAGTTACGTCGATGTGGGGTGCACACTTTTCCGGTGTGCACCCCACATTGTTGTGTGTAGTTGGGTACGGATGGCTAATGTGGTGAGCCTACGAGATCTGCTGTGGTGAGCTTACGAGATCTGCGTGTCAGATATGATGAGGACACAGCTTCGCATGGTGGCGATCTCGTAGCTTCGTACGAGGGGAAGCTACTACGCATCCGATACATTGACGCTCTCTCGCCCGGCGCTTCACATTGCATCGCCCTTCCCGATGTGGGAAAGTGAAGTGTAGCTGCGAGGCTCATATGCCCCCTCTCACAGAGTTCGGGGTAGATTGCCCTATCCCTTCCGTGTATATTGGATACTTGCGCCGGCATATCTCGAACTGTGTCCAGATGCGGAAACGCAGCTGTAACCACCAGGGTTTTCCCCGTGATTTCAGCGATATATGTGCTTTCCCTCACGAATGCAGTGCCGGGAGCGTCGGTCGAACGCCTTACCAACGTCAGGGAAGGAACCCCCTTTGGCTGCTTCGCGCACCTACACGCTTTCCGCTTCGGGTGGGAAGCCGGTTGTTGATCGAGTTTCATTCGCCAAGATTCATGAGCCACTGCAAGTCCCCGATCTCTTGGGTGTGCAGACCGATAGTTTCGGATGGCTGATCGGCTCTCCCGAGTGGGCTGAGGCTCACCCCGGCGAACAGTCCGGCCTTGAGGAGATTTTCGAAGAAGTCTCTCCTATTGAGAACGCGGCGCAGACGATGGGTCTTGTCCTCTCGTCCCCGCACCTGGAAGATCCTAAGTACACCATCCAGGAGTGCCGCGAACGCGACCTTACCTACGCCGCTCCGCTCTACGTTACGGCTGAGTTCCAGAACTACGAGACTGGCGAAATTAAGTCGCAGACTACTTTCATCGGTGACTTCCCCCTCATGACTGAGCGCGGCAACTTCATCATTAATGGATCCGAGCGCGTGGTTGTTTCCCAGCTCGTCCGCTCTCCCGGAGTCTATTTCGAACGAGTGGCCGACAAGACTTCCGATAAGGACATCTTCTCCACCCGTTTCATCCCTTCGCGAGGCGCTTGGCTTGAGTTTGAGATCGACAAGCGCGACGCAGTGGGCGTGCGTGTGGATCGCAAACGCAAGCAGTCGGTGACGGTATTCCTCAAGGCGCTGGGGCTCTCCGAAGCTGAAATCCGCGCTACCTTCGCTGATTTCCCCATCCTCATCGAGACACTCGAAAAGGACACCGTACATACCCAGGAAGAGGCTCTTCAGGATCTCTACCGCAAACTTCGTCCGGGCGAACCACCTACGGCCGAAGCTGGGCGTACCCTCCTCAATAACTTCTACTTCAATACCAAGCGCTACGACACTGCCAAAGTGGGTCGCTACAAGATCAACAAGAAGCTAGGTCTTGGCAGCGCCGACGATTCCCGCCAGCTCACGATTGTGGATATCACGGCCTCTCTGCGCTACATGCTGGCACTTCACGCAGGCCTGGAGGAAGTGACGTGCGCACCAAACGCCACTGCCGTGTCGGTGGAAACTGACGACATCGATCACTTCGGTAACCGCCGCATCCGCCCCGTGGGCGAGCTTATCCAGAACCAGGTTCGCACGGGTCTTGCCCGCCTTGACCGTATGGTGCGTGAGCGCATGACCACCCAGGAGACGGAAGCAATCACGCCGTCCTCCCTCATCAACATCCGTCCGATTGTGGCTGCGATTAAGGAGTTCTTCGGAACCTCTCAGCTCTCGCAGTTCATGGATCAGAACAACCCCCTTGCAGGTCTCACCCATAAGCGCCGCCTCTCAGCTCTTGGTCCTGGCGGCCTTTCCCGTGATCGCGCGGGCATGGAAGTGCGAGATGTTCACCCTTCCCACTATGGGCGTATGTGCCCCATCGAAACCCCTGAAGGGCCGAATATCGGTCTGATTGGTTCGTTGGCTTCTTTCGCACGTATCAACCAGTTCGGCTTCATCGAAACGCCTTACCGTAAGGTCGTAGACGGCAAGGTGACTGACGAGATCATCTATCTTCAAGCTGATGACGAAGATAAGTGCGTCATCGCCCAGGCTGAGGCTCCACTCGATGGCGAAGGCCACTTCCTCGAAGAAGAAGCTCTGTGCCGTATGCCTGGTGGTGAGCCTGCTCTCGTTCCCGTGGACGAGGTGGATTACATGGACGTTTCTGCCCGCCAGATGTGCTCGGTAGGTACGGCTATGATTCCTTTTCTCGAACACGACGATGCGAATCGAGCTCTCATGGGCGCGAATATGCAACGCCAGGCCGTGCCGCTTATCCGCCCGGTGGCTCCGTTCGTGGGTACCGGTATGGAGATGCGTGCCGCGGTGGACACGGGTGATGCTACAGTGGCCAAGGCCGGTGGTGTCGTCACTGAAGTGGATGCTGATGCGGTGCATGTCGAGCAGGACGATGGCCGCCACGTGATCTACAAGATGACGAAGTTCGACCGTTCCAATCCTGGTAACTGTACAAACCAGAAGGTGGTTGTCTGCGAAGGTGACCGTGTGGAGGCCGGAACGCTCATCGCGGATGGCCCTGCTACCGAGGGTGGCGAACTCGCTCTTGGGCAGAACCTCCTTGTGGCCTTCATGTCGTGGAATGGCTACAACTACGAGGACGCCATTATTCTTTCCGAACGTTGTGTGCGCGACGATCTCCTCACCTCGATCCACATTGAAGAGCATGAGGTTGACGCTCGCGATACGAAGCTCGGTCCTGAAGAGATTACTCGCGACATCCCCAATGTTTCTGAGGAAATGCTCTCGCACCTCGATGAACATGGCATCATTCGTATCGGTGCCGAAGTTCAGGCAGGCGATATTCTCGTCGGTAAGATCACTCCGAAGGGTGAAACCGAGCTGACTTCCGAAGAGCGCCTCCTGCGTGCCATCTTCGGTGAGAAGGCGAAGGAAGTGCGCGATACCTCGCTGCGTGTGCCTCACGGTGAGTCCGGTATCGTCATCGGTGTCCGCCAATTCACCAAGGACAACAACGACGAACTTGCTGCCGATGTCAATGAGACGGTGCGTGTGTACATCGCTCAGCGTCGTAAGATCACTATTGGCGATAAGATGGCTGGCCGCCACGGAAATAAAGGCGTTATTTCACGTATTCTTCCTGTGGAAGATATGCCCTTTATGGCAGACGGCACTCCGTTGGACATCATCCTCAACCCGCTTGGCGTTCCTGGCCGAATGAATCTTGGCCAGGTCTACGAACTCCATCTGGGCTGGGTTGCAAGTCAAGGCTGGGATGCTACTGCCGCACGCGAGGCAGGAGAGGCCTGGGCACAGCGTCTTTCTGAGGATACTCTCACGGGTATGCCTGGTCAGCGTGTTGCCACTCCCGTATTCGACGGTGTTCAGGCCGACGAAATCGACGGTCTTTTGCGCTCTACGCTCCCCAACCGCGATGGTGACGTGCTTATCAATGCTCAAGGTAAGGCGCAGCTCTTCGACGGGCGCACGGGAGATCCCTTCCCGGATCCGGTGTCAGTGGGCTACATGTACATGCTCAAGCTCCACCACCTTGTCGATGACAAGATCCACGCTCGCTCAACTGGCCCGTACTCGATGGTGACCCAGCAGCCCCTTGGTGGTAAGGCTCAGTTCGGTGGCCAGCGCTTTGGCGAGATGGAGGTGTGGGCTCTTGAAGCCTATGGTGCCTCCCATACTCTCCAGGAGATGCTCACGATCAAGTCTGACGACACTGTGGGTCGAGTTAAGGTCTACGAGGCAATCGTCAAGGGCGATAACATCCCCGAACCGGGTATTCCCGAATCCTTTAAGGTTCTCATTCAGGAGATGCGCTCCTTGTGCCTGAACGTCGAAGCTCTCGACGCAGGCGGCGAGGCAATCAACTTGCAAGATGCTGAAGAGGATCAGTTCCATACCGCCGAGCCGATTGCCATGACAACCGGCCTGGAGGATCTGACGTCCGGCGCTGAGCTCTAACACAGTGGGGAGACGAGGCATCGCCGCCTCCCCATCGTGCTCAGCCCTCTCGAACTTATCGGTGCAACACGGAAGTAGGAATCGTGCTCGACGTCAATCGCTTCGACCAGCTCCACATCGCCCTGGCTACCTCGGAAAATATCCGTGAATGGTCTCACGGCGAGGTCAAGAAGCCGGAAACTATCAATTACCGTACGCTCAAGCCAGAAAAGGATGGCCTTTTCTGTGAGCGCATCTTTGGCCCTACTCGCGATTGGGAGTGCTCGTGCGGCAAGTACAAGCGCCCGCGCTTCAAGGGTATTGTGTGTGAACGCTGTGGCGTGGAAGTAACTCGTTCGCGCGTGCGCCGCGAACGCATGGGGCATATCGAACTTGCTGCCCCTGTCACCCACATCTGGTACTTCAAGGGTGTGCCCTCGCGCCTGGGTTACCTCCTTGACGTGGCTCCCAAGGATCTGGAGAAGGTCATCTACTTCGCGGCCTACATGGTCACCGATGTAGATGCTGAAGCTCGTCGCGAGGATATGTCCACTCTTACTGCTGAGTATGAACTTGAGCGCAACGCGATGGAAAAATCCCGCGATGCGGCTCTTGAGGAACGTCAGCAGAAACTTGAGGCTGATCTTGCAGCTGCCGAAGCTGAGGGTGCCAAGGCCGACGTGCGCAATAAGATCAAGCGTGCTGCTGAAGGAGACCTCGGACGTATCCGCAAGCAGGCTGAGGCTGAGATTTCCCGTCTCGACGAGGTGTGGGATCGTTTCACTAAACTGCGTGTGGGCGATCTTGAAGGCGACGAAGATCTTTACCGCGAGATGGAAGCGCGCTACTCGGATTACTTCTCTGCGTGCCGCGGAGCTGAGGCGATCCAAAAGCGTCTAAAGACTTTCGATCTACAGGCCGAACACGATCACCTCCTCGACGTGATTGAGACGGGTACCGCCCAGCGCAAGGCTCGCGCCCTCAAGCGCATTCGCGTTATTAACGCCTTCCTTTCCTCTGGAACGAAGCCAGAGTCGATGGTTTTGGATGCCCTCCCGGTTATTCCACCGGATCTGCGTCCGATGGTTCAGCTCGATGGTGGGCGCTTCGCTACCTCTGATCTCAACGATCTCTACCGCCGTGTCATCAACCGGAATAACCGCCTCAAGCGAATGCTTGATCTCGGTGCACCGGAAATCATGGTCAATAACGAAAAGCGTATGCTCCAAGAAGCAGTAGATGCTCTCTTCGACAATGGCCGCCGTGGCCGCCCTGTCCAGGGTGCGGGGAACCGTCCGCTCAAGTCCCTTTCCGATATGCTCAAGGGGAAGCAGGGGCGTTTCCGCCAGAACCTCCTAGGCAAGCGTGTGGATTACTCGGGTCGTTCGGTTATCGTCGTCGGCCCTACGTTGAAGCTCCACCAGTGTGGTCTTCCCAAGGTCATGGCTCTTGAACTTTTCAAGCCTTTCGTTCAGAAGCGCCTCGTGGATCTCGAAATCGCCAAGAACATTAAGGCCGCCAAGCGTCTCATCGATCGTCAGCACTCAGAGGTCTGGGACGTACTTGAAGAGGTTATCCAGGAGCATCCGGTTCTTCTCAACCGTGCACCGACTCTGCACCGTCTTGGTATCCAGGCGTTTGAGCCTCAGCTCATCGAAGGTAAGGCTATCCGCCTCCATCCACTTGTCTGTGGTGCCTTCAACGCTGACTTCGACGGTGACCAAATGGCTGTGCATCTCCCGCTTTCGGTGGAAGCTCAGGCTGAGGCGCGTATCCTCATGCTCTCCTCGAACAACATCCTCAAGCCTTCCGATGGACGTCCGGTGACGATGCCTTCGCAGGACATGATTATCGGTCTATTCCACCTCACCACTGAACGTGAAGGTCTTGTTGGCGAAGGTCGCTCTTTTGCCTCGGTGGGTGAGGCACAGATGGCTTTCGATCTGGGTGAGCTTCACCTCAACGCTCCCTGCAAGATCCGCTTCGAGGCAGATGTTGTTCCCCCGCGTGGTTGGGTGCGTTCTGAGGGTCAGGAAGAGGGTTCTCCCATCGTCCTGGAAACCACGCTTGGCCGTGCCATTTTCAACGAGACGCTTCCTGTGGATTTCCCCTACGTCAATCGCGTTGTGGATAAGAAAGTGCTCGGTTCGATCGTCAACGAACTGGCTGAGCGTTACGAAAAGGTCGCTGTTGGTGCATCTCTCGATGCTCTTAAGTCCACTGGTTTCTACTGGGCTGGGCGCTCGGGTGTGACGATTGCCGTTTCGGATGTTGTCGTCCCTGATTCCAAGCGTGAAATCCTCGCCAAGGCTGAAGCTGATGCCGCCCGTATTGAGCAGCAGTTCCTCACAGGACGTATCGAGGATGAGGATCGTCGCCGCGACCTCGTTGATCTCTGGTCGAATGTGACGGATACGATCGCCAAGGAGATGCGCGAAAACTTTGCCCCGACGAATATCGTCAACCGCATGGTTTCTTCTGGTGCGCGAGGCAACTGGGAGCAGGTGCGTCAGATTGCCGGTATGCGTGGCCTCGTGGCAGACCCGAAGGGCAATATTATTCCTCGCCCGATTCTCTCCAACTACCGTGAGGGGCTTTCGGTTCTTGAGTACTTCATTGCCACGCACGGTGCTCGTAAGGGTCTTGCCGATACGGCTCTCCGCACTGCTGATTCGGGTTACCTCACTCGCCGTCTTGTCGATGTTTCGCAGGACGTCATTGTGCGCGAACTCGACTGTGGAACACGTCGCGGTTTGAAGAAGACGATCGCTGTGCGCGATGGTGAAAGTAACCTCGTTCCCGACGAGTCACTGGATACGTCCGTCTATGCACGTACTCTCGCCCGCGACATTGAGCTTGAGGGTGGAGATGTCGTTCCCGCCGGTACCGATCTGGGAGACATCGTTATCGAAAAGCTCATTGGAGCTGGTATCACAGAAGTTTCTGTGCGTTCTGTGCTCACCTGTGAGTCACGCATTGGTACCTGTGCTCGTTGTTATGGGCGTTCGATGGCTACCGGCAAGCTCGTCGATATTGGCGAAGCTGTGGGTATCGTCGCTGCTCAGTCGATTGGTGAGCCTGGAACCCAGCTGACGATGCGCACCTTCCATACCGGTGGTTCGGCCTCGGCTGACGACATCACTCAGGGTCTGCCGCGTGTTCAGGAACTCTTTGAGGCGCGTACCCCCAAGGGTGAAGCTCCAATCGCAGAGGCTGCTGGAACGCTCAACATCGAAGATGGCGAACGCACACGTCGTCTCATCATCACGCGTGACGATGGCGAAGAGGAACTTTCCTACCAGGTGTCTAAGCGTGCAAAGCTCCTTGTCTCCGAAGGTGGACACGTAGCTGTGGGCGTTCAGCTTGTGGAGGGCTCTGTGGATCCGAAGAAGGTCTTGCGTATCAATGGTCGCAAGGCTGCGCAGGAACACATTGTCGGTGAGGTTCAGGCTGTTTACCGCTCCCAGGGCGTGGAGATCCACGACAAGCACATCGAGGTGATCGTTCGCCAGATGCTGCGCCGTGTCACCGTTCTTGAAGCTGGTACGACGAAACTTCTCCCCGGCGAACTTGTGGATGTCTCGGTGTTCGAGTCAGAGAATCGCGCGGCGATGTCTGAGGGTGGCAAGCCCGCCTCGGGGCGTCCCGAGCTCATGGGTATTACCAAGGCTTCTCTCGCCACCGATTCCTGGCTTTCCGCTGCCTCCTTCCAGGAGACAACGAAGGTGCTCACTGAGGCAGCCCTCAACTCCAAGAGTGACCCGCTTGCGGGTCTGAAGGAGAATGTCATCCTCGGTAAGCTCATCCCGGCTGGTTCGGGTCTTGAGGAACTACGCAAGGCGAAGGTAGAGCCCACAGCCGATGCGCGTATCGAGTTCGAGAAGGCTAACGGTTTTAGCCATCGCGATCTTGAGTCCTTCGATGACTACAACTATGGAGATTTCCCGGAGTTTGATCTGGGTGCGGGCTACGGTCCGTTCTGATACAGGATGTTCTCACTGGGGCGGAGTTACTTCCGGCCCAGTGAGCTTCACCGAGATGGTGAGGCAGGGGCAGACATGTGGCGACATGGCGAAAGCCGAGTAAGCATGTGTTTCCCACCACGGCAGCCGAATCTCCTTTGACGTTGCGAAAGGAGAGCGGCTACTCTTGTAAAGGTTGCCCGTTTGTGGGTCAGGCGCACGCGTGGCCGCGAGATTTCGCGGTTCGTGTACATGATGAGCGGTGTCATCAGCTTGACTGCGCAAACACAGTAGACGAGTAAATACACATATCTCAGGAGCAATAGTGCCAACTATTCAGCAGCTGGTCCGTAAAGGCCGCACCAGCAAGGCCAGCGCCTCCAAGACGCCGGCTCTCAAGGGGAGCCCGCAGCGTCGTGGCGTTTGTACCCGCGTGTTCACCACCACCCCGAAGAAGCCGAACTCGGCTCTGCGTAAGGTGGCTCGTGTTCGCCTCTCCTCCGGGATTGAAGTCACCGCGTACATTCCCGGTGAAGGCCACAATCTCCAGGAACACTCCATCGTCCTCGTCCGCGGCGGGCGTGTGCGCGACCTTCCGGGTGTGCGTTACAAGATCATCCGTGGCGCGCTCGATACCCAGGGTGTGAAGAACCGCCAGCAGGCTCGTAGCCGCTATGGCGCGAAGAGGGAGAAGAAGTAATGCCACGTAAGGGTCCAGCACGTAAGCGTCCCCTCGTCAACGATCCCGTCTACGGTTCGACGATGGTGACCCAGCTCGTCAATCGCATTCTTATTGACGGTAAGAAATCCACCGCCCAGCGTATCGTTTACGGTGCTCTTGAAGGTGTGGCAGAGAAGGCAGGTCAGGATCCCCTAGCAGTGCTTAAGCGCGCCATGGACAACATCCGCCCCTCCCTTGAGGTGCGTTCGCGCCGCGTGGGTGGCGCCACCTACCAGGTTCCGGTCGAGGTGAAGCCAGGTCGTGCAACTACTCTTGCTCTGCGCTGGCTCGTCGATTACGCACGTGACCGTCGCGAAAAGACGATGACCGAGCGCCTCATGAATGAAATCCTCGATGCCTCCAATGGCCTTGGTGCCGCTGTTAAGCGCCGCGAGGACACTCACCGTATGGCGGAGTCCAACAGGGCCTTCGCTCACTACCGCTGGTAATTGTCAGTTGGGTGCGTACACCGTGCGCACCTTCTATCGGGAAGAGAGCCAAACGTGGCACTTGATGTGCTCACCGACCTTAATAAGGTCCGCAATATCGGCATTATGGCCCACATCGACGCTGGCAAGACCACCGTCACCGAGCGAATCCTGTACTACACGGGAATCAACTACAAGATTGGTGAGACGCACGATGGCGCCTCCACCACCGACTGGATGGAGCAGGAAAAGGAACGCGGTATTACCATTACCTCCGCGGCTGTTACTGCCTTCTGGAAGGGCGTTCAGTTCAACCTCATTGACACCCCTGGACACGTGGACTTCACCGTTGAGGTAGAACGTTCTCTGCGTGTTCTCGACGGTGCCGTAGCCGTGTTTGACGGCAAGGAAGGTGTGGAGCCTCAGTCTGAGACTGTGTGGCGCCAGGCTGACAAGTACAACGTTCCGCGCATCTGCTTTATCAATAAGATGGATAAACTTGGCGCGAACTTCGATTTCTCTGTGCAGACGATCAAGGATCGCCTTCACGCCACTCCGATTGTTATTACCTTCCCAATTGGTGCGGAGAGTGATTTTGAGGGTGTTGTGGATGTCCTGAAGATGAAGGCCATCCGCTTCCCGGATAAGGATGAGAACGGCAAGGAGACCAAGGGCAACCTTGTTGTAGAGGAAGATATCCCCGCTGATCTTCTTGACCAGGCCGAAGCCTACCGCCTTGAGGCAATGGAGGCAGCAGCCGAGGCAAACGAAGAACTCATGGAGAAGTACCTCGAAGAAGGTGAGCTCTCCATTGAGGACATCAATGCCGGCCTGCGTATCCGTACAATCGCTTCTGAGGTTTACCCCGTGTTCTGTGGTTCTGCCTACAAGAACAAGGGTGTTCAACCCATGCTTGACGGCGTTGTGAATTACCTTCCTTCTCCCCTTGAAATTCCGGCTACTCTCGGCTTTAGGCCTGGGCACGAAGATGAAGGTGAGACGGAAGAGCGCGAGGCTTCGGAGAGTGCGCCTTTTGCCGCTCTCGCCTTCAAGATTGCTGTTCATCCTTTCTACGGCAAACTCATCTACACCCGTGTTTACTCGGGCAAAATTGAGCAGGGTGCTCAGGTGCTCAATGCGACCAAGGGTAAGAAGGAACGCATTGGCAAGATGTTCCAGATGCACTCGAACACGGAAAATCCCGTGGAAATTGCGCACGCTGGCCACATCTACGCCTTCGTCGGCCTCAAGGAAGTACAGACGGGCGATACGATCTGTGCCATCGACAAGCCGATCGTGCTTGAGTCGATGACCTTCCCCGAGCCCGTGATTCACGTGGCGATTGAGCCGCGTTCGAAGAACGATCAGGAGAAGCTTTCCACGGCCATCCAGAAGCTAGCTGAGGAGGATCCCACCTTCACTGTCCGTCAGGATCCCGAGACAGGGCAGACGGTTATTGGTGGTATGGGCGAACTTCACCTCGATATTCTCGTTGATCGCATGAAGCGTGAATTTAAGGTGGATGCCAACGTGGGTGCTCCGATGGTGGCTTACCGCGAAACGCTGCGCAAGCGCGTTGAGCACGTCGAGTACACACACAAGAAGCAGACGGGTGGCTCTGGCCAGTTCGCCCGCGTGATTGTGACACTCGAACCGCTCCCGGCAGATGTCGAAGCTGAGAACTACAACTTCGTCAATGCTGTTACGGGCGGTCGTGTGCCTCGTGAATACATTCCGTCGGTTGACGCAGGTATTCAAGAGGCAATGCAGACAGGTATTCTTGCGGGGTACCCGGTGGTGGACGTTCAGGCCACCCTCGAGGACGGCGCATACCACGACGTCGACTCTTCGGAGATGGCGTTCAAGATCGCTGGTAACCAGGTGTTCAAGGAGGCCGCTCGTCGCGCCAATCCTGTGCTCCTTGAGCCAGTGATGGATGTTGAGGTGCGTACCCCGGAGGAGTACATGGGCGATGTTATCGGCGATCTTAACTCTCGTCGTGGCATGATCAAGTCCATGGAGGATGCGACAGGCGTGAAGATCGTTCGTGCGAACGTTCCGCTGAGCGAAATGTTCGGCTACGTTGGCGATCTGCGTTCCAAGACGCAGGGGCGCGCGGTCTACACGATGCAGTTCGACTCCTATGCGGAGGTTCCGAAGGCTGTGGCTGACGAAATCATCGCAAAGACCCGGGGCGAGTGATCCCCTCGGTTCCTGTTACAATCAGATACCGAAATCCATTAAGCACTTAAGCCGGGTCAGGATGCACACGCATCCATATCACCTGCTGAAGTCAATCTAGAGTCCCAGGAGGGCGCAAGTGGCTAAGGCCATCTACGACAAGTCCAAGCCGCATATGAATATCGGCACCATCGGTCACGTCGATCACGGCAAGACCACCCTGACCGCAGCTATCACCAAGGTGCTCGCGGACAAGTACCCGGATCTCAACTCCTTCACCCCCTTCGACCAGGTCGATAACGCTCCCGAAGAGCGTCAGCGTGGTATTACGATTAACGTTTCCCACGTTGAGTATCAGACGGAGAAGCGTCACTACGCTCACGTCGATGCCCCTGGCCACGCCGATTACATCAAGAACATGATTACCGGCGCTGCTCAGATGGACGGTGCAATCCTCGTGGTTGCCGCCACCGACGGTCCGATGGCTCAGACTCGTGAGCACGTTCTTCTCGCCCGTCAGGTGGGCGTGCCGGACATCATCGTTGCACTCAACAAGTCCGATATGGTTGACGACGAGGATCTCCTTGAACTCGTGGAGATGGAAGTGCGTGACCTCCTCTCCTCCCAGGAGTACGACGGCGATAATATCCCTGTTGTGCGCGTCTCTGCGCTCAAGGCTCTTGAGGGCGACGCTGAGTGGGGCGCTTCCGTTGAGAAGCTCATGAACGAAGTGGATAACTACTTCCCGGATCCCGTCCGTGAACTCGACAAGCCCTTCCTCATGCCGATTGAGGACGTCTTCACGATTACTGGCCGCGGCACCGTGGTGACTGGCCGCGCCGAGCGTGGTCAGCTCAATGTCAACGAGGAAGTCGAGATCATCGGCCTTCGTCCTACCCAGAAGACGACGGTTACCGGTATCGAAATGTTCCACAAGCAGATGAACACCGCTGATGCTGGCGAGAACTGTGGTCTTCTCCTGCGCGGTACCAAGCGTGAGGAAGTCGAGCGTGGCCAGGTTGTGGCTCGCCCCGGCACGATCACCCCTCACACCAACTTCGAGGCGCAGCTCTACGTGCTCAAGAAGGAAGAAGGCGGTCGTCACAACCCGTTCTTCTCTAACTACCGCCCGCAGTTCTACTTCCGCACCACGGATGTGACCGGCGTTATCACGCTGCCCGAAGGCACCGAGATGGTTATGCCTGGTGACAACACCGAGATGACGGTGGAGCTCATCCAGCCCATCGCCATGGAAGAAGGCCTCGGCTTCGCGGTTCGCGAGGGTGGCCGCACGGTCGGTTCTGGCCGAGTCACCAAGATCATCAAGTGATCGCTTAGCATAGTCGCTGTAAGAAAGCGAGTCTTGGGGAAACTCAAGGCTCGCTTTCTTTTATCCTGCCATCCCTTGAGAATCAGAAAGGGGGAGGGCAGTGTGGGTTAAGGCCAAAAGTGCGTTTGGGTCATTTTTAGTAGTGTTGTCGAAAAGCGGAAAGGGAAGGAGAGCCTCGTCGTTTCCCGGTAATTCAATGCGGGTGATGTGAACATGACGGGATCCTGCACCTTATACACACGCACCCTATACACACAGATAAACTCCAGAGTTATAGTTCCATCAACACCACTAACAGGTGACCGTGAGGCTTGAGCGTTCTACCAGTGCGCTACTACCTCCTGTAAGGGCATGTACGGAAGGGAAGAAGTTAGCGTGCGTCTCCTGTGAATTTGAGATGTGCTGCTATCTGCAAGGAAGAGCACCATTAGCGGTACGTATTGCGAAGGAGGGGGAGACGAAAGACGGTGACCTACTCTCCTCTTCTCGCAGTGTGTGTGGTGAAGGAGAATTAATACCTCGCATGTCGTGGTCTGGCGCAGACTGTGTTGTCTTGGAGCGAAGCGCTGTGCTCTGGCATAAATTGTCGTGCTTTGGCACGAACTGGGTTGTCTCATGGGGGAAGATTCAGCCGTGTTACGGCGCTCTAGATACAAGCGGGAGACCCCCGCAGACGGAGGCAGAGCCTCTTCCGATTCTCGGAGGCGGAAGCTCATCCCACATTCCTCTCACACAGATGCGGTACTCAGGCGTACCGTGCCTGTGGTGCGGCGTGTGTCATCTCGCCTACAGTACAGCACGCTGTACCTCGCCTTGTAGTACGGGCGCGCATATCCCACTCGCTTGTGGTGCCCCGCGCATATCTTGCCTCACCTGCGGGCACTCCACTTCGCCTGCGGTTTCCCATACACCTGCGCACGTGACCGTTAGGCTGTTGGCTTGGTGCGAGCATACTGGGCGGTTCTCCATGCACCTGCGTGCGCAACACGTAGCACCACCCTGTCCTTGCCACATGCCACACAATGCTGCACATTCATCGGTGATGCTCTTGCGTGTGAGAACGATTTACTCGTGGGGCTCGTCCGCGCTGAAGTCCGTCTGCTCAGCCAAAGCTGCGGGAATTGTGCGCGTGGAATCGCCAAGTGAAGGAAGAGGATGAAGATCGTCCATGAGCCAGTTACGGTCTGTGGTCATGCGAGCCACAGCAAGGCCAATACCGATGGAAGCGATGACGAGAATAACAGTGACCACTTGCGCGAGGGCATCACTTACCTCTCCATTGGAGATGGCGATGCCAGCTCGGTAGAACGGAACACCGGGGATCATCACGACAACAGCCGGCACAGAGAGTGTGACGCGCGAGAACTTTGAATGCCCGGAGAAGAGGTGGGCGAGCAGACCGGCGGCGAGAGCCGCAAGACCCACGGCGGCAAGCCAGGCAAGATCCATATCTTGAGCTGTGAGGCGCCCTGTATTAATAATGAGGCCAATAAACGCGGCTAGTGCGCAGGCTTTTTGTGGTGCGTTAAAAAGCATGGCGAAGCCGTAGGCTGCGATGAAGGTGGCTAGTGCGCGCAGCGACATAAGGGTGAATCCGCTGATGTGGTAGGTATCATCCACGGGAAGGACGGACCAATGGAAGATTGCTGTCGTGCTCCACACTGCTGTGGCTGAGGCGACGAGCAACATGCCAACATACACGCCTCGTGAGATCCCTGCGGAGAAGTCTTGACGTATAAGGTCAAGGATTGAGGTGACGAGAGGGAAGCCTGGAACGAGGAAGAGGACGGCGGAGACGGAACCACCTGAATGTGTGGCGTCAATCCAGCCGGCACGATGGAGTGCCCACACCAGGAAGATATAGATAGAAACGGCGAGAACGCCACAGATGAGCCAGATTCCGAAGTGGTTCATCCGTCGCTTCATACAGAACTTGCGCATACGCTGACCAAAGAAGGCTGCGACGAGCACAGCGAGGCATTCGATAATTCCTCCCTTGTTGAGGAAACAGAAGCCTGCGCAGGCTAAGCCTGAGGCGAGAGAAGAGATGAAAGGGGAGTAGAGTGGGCCGCGCGAGGCGATGCGGTCGAGTTCAGCTTCGGCTTGTTCGACGAGCATACGGTCTGGAAGATTCTTAACGAAATCATTGAGCTGGTCGATCCGGTAGGCATCGACTCCCATAGCGCGCTGCTCAGCGAGTTCGGTGCGGAACGTGCCATTGGCGTACGTCGTGATAGTGATTTCGGTGTAGGTGACTTGAGCGTGATGTTCTTCGATACCTACAGCCTTGGCGAGGCGTGCCATACCATCCTTAACGCGGAAGGAGGAGGCTCCTGCGGACAGCAACATGATTCCCAGTCGAAGTACCACACGAGATTGGTGGGCAAGGCGGTTGTAGGCGGCTAGTTGATTCTCGTTGTCCATTGCTTCTGTATTCACGCGAATACTGTAGTAGCCAAGTTTTCATTCGTCATGGGTTGTTAGGTCAAAAGAGTACGCGAGCTTCGTCACGCCTATCTATAGCTGCGAATATTCACTCTCATTGTTGTCTGCCTACTCTGCCTCATATTCCCATCTGACCTCAATGTTTACTGTTTTAGTCTCTGGTGGCGTGCTTACACGCCACCGCTTATTTTGCTCATACTGTTCTTCTGGCTTTCCGCATCCTTTCACGCACACTTCGTTGTCCAGTAACTGAGAACGTTGCCCACTATGCGAGATAATTTGAAATTGACTTGGCAAGCTCCCCACTGCCCAGATAACCTCGGAGGCGTGACGATCATTCTGGTACTTACCTAGCGCGCGATACGCTCGATAGGTACCGCGCGCCCCTCGAAAAATCGAGGGGTTTTTTACTACCAGGGAACTGAGCCGATCCTAGTGACACGGTGCAGACCCACGACCCACAGAAATACAAAGGAGAAGTCCACATGGCTAAGGCACCCACACCCGCCGATGTGGTCGCCAATCGTCAGGAGGCAGACTCCCGTGATAGCGGGAAACAGTCCCAGGCGCCCGCCCATCAGATCCGAGAGAAATCCACAGGTGCGCGTTCGATTATCCGCTCCCTTGAGGAGCTGGGTGTCGATGTCGTCTTTGGCCTTCCTGGTGGCGCGATCCTGCCCACCTACGATCCGATCTACGATTCGCAGAAACTTCACCACATCCTCGTACGACATGAGCAAGGTGCGGGTCATGCGGCCGAAGGTTACGCTGTATCCACTGGGCGGGTAGGTGTGTGTATCGCCACCTCTGGGCCGGGTGCTACGAACCTTGTCACCGCACTCTTTGACGCCAATATGGATTCGGTTCCAATGGTGGCAATTACCGGGCAGGTAGGAGCGAGCCTCATCGGTACGGACGCTTTCCAGGAAGCCGATATTGTCTCGACGACGATGCCAATTACCAAGCATTCTTTCCTCGTTACCGATGCGGCGGAGATTCCCGCTCGCATTGCTGAGGCTTTCCATATTGCCTCCACAGGGCGCCCAGGGCCGGTTCTCGTCGATATTACGAGGAGTGCCCAGGTTCAGGAAGCTGATTTTGTATGGCCGCCTCAACTTGATCTCCCCGGTTATCGCCCCGTAGTCAAACCTAATGTCCGCCAGGTACGCGAGGCTGCCCGCCTCATTGCCGCGGCTAAGCGCCCTGTGCTCTATGTGGGTGGTGGCACAGTTCGTTCAGGAGCTAGTGAGGAAGTACTCGCTCTGACCGAAGCGACGAATGCCGCCGTAGTGACCACGCTCAATGCCCGAGGTGCCATACCCGATTCTCACCCCAATAACCTGGGGATGCCGGGTATGCACGGCACAGTTCCGGCTGTGGGAGCCCTCCAACGCTCTGATCTCATCCTCGCTCTAGGCGCGCGCTTCGACGATCGCGTTACCGGCAAACTTGACGAATTTGCCCCCAACGCCACTGTGATTCATATCGATATCGACCC
The DNA here is from genome assembly GCA_015679245.1 of Actinomycetaceae bacterium zg-1166. Classification (GTDB taxonomy): domain Bacteria; phylum Actinomycetota; class Actinomycetes; order Actinomycetales; family Actinomycetaceae; genus Changpingibacter. The sequence goes on from CP064953.1 coordinate 275,796, forward strand.
GGCTGAAATCTCGAAGAATCGCAAAGCTCAGGTGCCCATCGTCGGGGATCTCAAGGCCACTGTGGCTGAACTCGTCGAAGAGATTCCTGCTGCCTATACCCAGTACGGCAAGCCAGACTTGCAAAGCTGGTGGGCTTTCCTCCGTGGCCTTCAAGAGAATTATCCCCTGGGATGGGTTGAAGCTGACGATGGCCTTATGAGCCCACAGTATGTGATTTCTGAACTCTCCAAGGCTGTGCCTGCCGACGATGTCATCTGGGTGACAGGCGTGGGGCAGCACCAGATGTGGGCTGCCCAGTTCCTGGGGGTAGAGCGACCTCGTCAATTCCTTTCTTCGGGTGGAGCAGGGACGATGGGCTATGGCGTGCCAGCCGCAATGGGCGCCCAGGCCGCCAATCCCACAAAGACAGTGTGGCTCATTGACGGCGATGGATCCTTCCAGATGACGAACCAAGAACTCACTACGTGCCGTCTTAACGGAATCAATATCAAGGTGGCCGTTATCAACAACTCATCGCTAGGGATGGTGCGCCAGTGGCAGACTCTGTTCTACGGCAAACGCTACTCCCACACCCATCTGAATACAGGGGCTGGGACGGTGCGTGTACCGGATTTCGTCAAACTTGCTGAGGCTCACGATTGTGCGGGTCTGCGCTGTGAGAGTGCACAAGATGTGGCTGGCACAATTAAGGCTGCCATGGAGATCGACGACCGCCCTGTTGTCGTTGATTTCGTCACTTCACCCCAATCGGAAGTCTGGCCGATGGTACCTGCAGGCCTTTCCAACGACGATATTCTCTACGCTCGCGATCTGCGCCCTGATTTCGGGGTTGCCGACGAAGTTATCTGAAAAGAGGAAACCCCATGAACACTCGTCATACTCTGTCGGTTCTGGTGGAAAACAAGCCGGGCGTCCTCACTCGCGTCGCTGGTCTGTTTGCGCGCCGAGCATTCAACATTCACTCCCTCGCTGTGGGGGAAACAGAAGAACCACGACTCTCGCGTATTACCGTTGTCGTTGATGCGGCTGAACTTCCCCTCGAACAGGTGACCAAACAGCTCAACAAACTTGTCAATGTCATCAAGATTGTGGAGCTAGAGCCTGAGGCCTCGGTTCAGCGTGAACTCCTACTCGTCAAAGTTGGTGCCAATGACGCTAATCGCGCCAATGTGCTTCAGGTGGTTGATCTCTTCCGGGCGCATGTCGTGGATATGGTTCCTGATGCAGTGACAATCGAGGCCACAGGCTCCTCGCATAAGGTAGAGGCTTTCCTCACGGCTCTTGAACCTTATGGCATCAAGGAGATTGTCCAATCTGGTGCTGTGGCTATTAGTCGTGGTTCGCGTTCTCTGTCCGAGCGTGTCTCGGCTGAATTGCTTCAGCGTCGCGACTAGGTGAGCCCAGTGTAGGTTCCGCCCTCGTCACTCACGCTGTGAACGCTTAGGCGAGGCAATCGTTTTCAGTTTTATAGTTACACACGCATTGTGCGGATACACGCACAATGCCAACCTTCTAAAGGAGAAGAACAGTGGCAGAGATTTTTTACGACGACGATGCAGACCTCTCGTTGATCCAGTCCAAGCGAGTGGCGATCATCGGCTATGGCTCGCAAGGTCATGCCCACGCACTCAACCTTCGCGACTCGGGTGTAGAGGTTGTCGTCGGCCTTCGTGAAGGTTCCACATCCGTAGCCAAGGCTAAGGAGCAGGGTCTTGAGGTGGCCAACGTCGCTGAGGCTGTCAAGGGTGCTGATGTGGTTATGATCCTCGCCCCGGATCAGTCCCAGCGTCTCATCTGGACTCAGGACGTTGAACCCAACCTCAAGGAAGGCGCGGCGATTTTCTTCGCGCACGGTTTCAACGTACATTTCGGTTACATCACACCCTCGGCGGATCACGACATCTGCATGGTTGCCCCCAAGGGGCCAGGCCATACGGTTCGTCGTCAATATGAAGAAGGGCGAGGGGTGCCGGTGCTCGTCTGCGTGGAGCAGGACGCTTCTGGGCGCGCCTTCGAGTTGGCTCTCTCTTATGCTAAGGCTGTGGGTGGCACACGCGCTGGTGCCATTAAGACAACCTTCCGTGAGGAGACCGAGACGGATCTCTTCGGTGAGCAGTCGGTGCTCTGCGGCGGCATTTCCCAACTTATTACCTATGGCTTTGAGACTCTCGTGGAAGCTGGTTACCAGCCCGAAATGGCCTACTTTGAGGTGTGTCACGAGATGAAGCTGATTGTGGATCTCATCAACGAGGGGGGTCTGACTAAGCAACGCTGGTCGTGCTCGGATACGGCTGAGTATGGCGACTACGTCTCTGGTCCGCGTGTGGTGACACCTGCCGCGAAGGAAGGTATGAAGGCAGTTCTGGCCGATATTCAGTCTGGTGCTTTTGCTAAGCGTTTCATTGACGATCAGGATGCTGGTGCCCCCGAATTTAAGAAGCTGCGTGCTGAACATGCGGCTGCGCCGATCGAAAAGACGGGTCAGGAGATTCGTAAGATGTTCTCCTGGAACTCGGCTGTGGATGCGGATTACACCGAAGGCCAGGCCGGGCGCTGAAGTCTCCACAGTGAGATTTCCTTCGCTTGGGTGTAGGGAGAACATGGGATGCCGGTGGAGAGTGGTTCCACCGGCATCTTGTGCTCTAGCGCTACTTGTGGGTGGTGGTGTGGATTGAGCCTTGACGTGGGTCACGTGTGTGGACAGAGAGGTGGCAGTGTAAACGAGAGATGTGAATCTGTGGGTACCTATCCTGTGGACATATAGGTGGAACGACCCAACAGGATATGCAAACGTACAGGTAGGCTTGGGAAAGCGTTCCCAAGGAGTGCGGGCGTGATGCTGGCATAGTTGCCGGGTAGCTTCAAATTGAAAGGTGTGCAATGACGGACAACGTACTCGCTCAGATTTCCCAGGCTGGTGTGAGTCTCTGGCTCGACGATCTCTCTCGTGCGCGCCTTGAGAGTGGGAGTCTTGAGGAGCTTCGCGAGAAAGCTAGCGTGGTCGGTGTGACAACAAACCCCACGATCTTCGACAATGCTATCTCCGGTGGAAACACCTATACTCCGGCAATCGCGGCGTTGGGGGTCGATGCGGATCCAGAAGCTGCCGCTTTTGAGATTATGTCGGAAGATGTGGCGCGTGCCTGTGATGTCTTTGCTGATACGTACGCGGCAACGAGTGGGTGCGATGGCCGTGTGTCCATTGAAGTTTCCCCACTTCTCGCCCACGATGGCCCAGGCACGGCGGCTCAGGCGAAGGCTCTGTGGGAGAAAGTCGGACGCGCGAATGCGATGATTAAAATTCCAGCAACCCTTGAAGGCCTCGATGCCATCACGGAAGTAATCGGCTCGGGCATCAGTGTGAATGTCACGCTGATCTTCAGCTTGGAGCGCTACCGTGCAGTTATTGATGCGTATATGGCTGGCTTGGAGAAGGCGAAGGCTGCGGGAATTGACCTTGCGACAATTCACAGTGTGGCCTCGTTCTTTGTTTCGCGTGTAGATACCGAGATTGATGCACGCCTCGAAGCTGCCGCCAGTGAGGAAGCTCGTGCACTCAAGTCCAAGGCAGGTCTAGCTAATGCACGCCTTGCGTATCGCGAATTTGAGCGTTCCTTGGCGAGTGAACGTTGGGTAAACTTGGCGAACGCGGGTGCGCACGTGCAGCGCCCGCTCTGGGCTTCCACGGGAGTAAAGGATCCGAGCCTACCAGGCTACCTCTACGTGACGGGTCTCGTCGCACCGAACGTGGTGAACACTGTCCCAGAAAAAACACTGCTCGTTACAGGCGATGAAGGTGTGTTCGAGGGCGATACGATCAGCAACTCCTACACCGAATCCGAGGAGGTGCTCGCCGCAGTGGCCCAGCTCGGTATTGATATTGATGAGGTGACAGCCAAACTTGAGGCCGAGGGTGTGGAGAAGTTCATCGCCTCGTGGGATTCGCTGCTTGGAACAGTCAAAGCGGCTCTGGCCACAGCCTGAAAATAACATATTGCCTGTGGTGCTCGGTGACTCCTTAGTGATGGATGCTTAGCACCACAGACTCTCAATACGCGCGTTCTTTTCTGGGGTTAGCTCTCCATGTGCCTACGGAACTCGTCGATAATATCGGTTCCCCTGGAGGTGCCGATGCGTCTAGCTCCCGCCTCAACGAAACTTAAGGCCGAATCGAGGCGGCGAATCCCACCAGCTGCCTTCACCTGGACAAGACCTTTAACTTCATTGTGCATAAGCGCAACATCGTCGAGAATGGCACCTGCTGGCCCAAACCCCGTGGAGGTCTTAATGAAATCGGGTCGCACTCTTCGCGCGAGAGTGCAGAGGGATTTTTTCTCTGCCTCGTTGAGGTAACAGTTCTCAAAGATGACTTTAGAGAGCACATCGTTGTCCCTGCATATTTCAACAATCTGCGCCATCTCATCTTCGATGTATGTAAAATTCCCGTTTTTCATTTCACCGATATTGATAACGTAGTCGATTTCATTGGCTCCATTTTCAATGGCATGACGAGTTTCATTTATTTTATCTTTGAGCGTGATTTGCCCGAGTGGAAATCCGATCGCAGCTCCCACGTGAACACTGCTTCCTTCTAAAAGGCGAGCGCAGAGGGCGACAGGGGCGGGGTTAATCGCCACCATGGCGAAGCCGTAAGCTGCCGCTTCATCGCAGAGTTTCTCGAAATCGGCGGTTGTTGCATCGGGAGCAAGATTCGTATGGTCAATGAGACTGGCGAGAGCGCTTGGATCGGTGAATGGATTGTGGAGAGACATCGAAACTCCTTATTCGAGATTGGTGTGGCGCCGTGCCATATCTATTTCACAAACACCACGAGTTTGTGCTAGCGAGAGTAGGATCCCCTCAAGTGCAAGAAAAGCGGAAGTTTCAAAGAGGGTTCCGAGGGGATACTCATGCGAAGCGAGGTCAAGGCTAACAACGAGGTGGCTAACTTCTGCAAGCGGTGAGGATTTATCGGAAAGAACCGCAATCACAGTTGCGCCTACATCTCGGGCTTTGCGCGCACAGGTGAGAGGAAATGCGGTTCTCCCCGAAGCTGATACGACGAGGAGAGTATCTCCAGTAGTGATTGGGGGAGAGGTTGTTTCCCCGACGACGACAACTGTAAAACCAAGATGCATAAGACGGTTAGCGAAGGCACACAGAACGATTCCTGAACGACCTGCACCAACGACGAACACTCGCGAAGAAGAGGCAGCGAGATAAGCACATAGCTTCGTGATGTCGTACCGACTCTGGTTGAGTGTGTCGCTGATTGACCCTAGAAGTGAGGTGATGTTATCGCTTGGGTTTGGAGTGCTGTGGATGGGTGGGTAGTGATTCTTCACGGAAATATCACCCGCTCAGGCACGGTGAGTTCATACCAAAACCCGCCAGGTTGGAAGAGTGAATCCACAACTTCGTTGAACCTGCCCAGATCGTACAGCATGTCCATCACGGTGTAGCGCGAACGAATCGTCTGTGCCTGGTAATAGGTGGTATGGAGTTTTGTGAGGGAAATTCCAATCTGGGCTGGATGGTAGAAGCTCCCCGCTTTGGTGAGCATCTCTTTCATGTCGAGCGCTGTGGGCATCTGCGCGCGGAGTTTTTCTTTGAGGTCTGGCCATACATGAAGGATTGTCTGCTGACGCTGCGCTATATCCTCGCGTGGCACATACTTTGCCATGGACTGTTCCACAGCGGCTTCTCGAATCGCTGGAATGGGGTGGAGTAAACGCACGCGTTGAGCATTTTCTTCCGGGCTCAGCCACTCTTCAATACTTCCCTTTCGTGCAGTGAGGTCAGAGGAAAGAACAGCATCGTAGAGGGCGGCCATTGCCACAGAACCGATTGCGACTTTCGCTCCATGCGAGAGGGGCAGAGGCCAATCGAGTCCGTATCCTTCCATTTCCCACTGGTGGGAGAAGTTGTGCCCGGCTCCTGAACCTGGACGTGAAGAGTGATGAGCCTGAATAGCTAAACCTGAGAGCATAGAGAGTTCGACGAGTCCACGCAGCGCATCAACGTCGCCTCGACGAACCCCAGCGGGGTGTGCAAGTTTGGCGCGTAGCGGTGGTTGTACGAGGTTCCACACGTCCCTGTCGATCTTTTCAACCCCCACCGCATCGGCAACAATCCAATCCGCACCTCCTGGGAACTTCTCGATCATGTCGCCGTAGCCGTTAGCGTTCATGAATGCCGGCGCAGTGCGCATGATCGCAAGATCAGCGACGAGAGCGCGAGGGGCGGGACACGAACGGGTTATCTTAAATCCATCTTTACTTACGGCGGCTCCATAAGCAGCATATCCATCCATCGAGGCGGCTGTGCACACGTGCATATATGGGCGTGCGCACTCTCCTGAGGCAAGTTTTGTCACGTCAGAGAGGGTGCCCGAGCCAATGGAACAGGCGAAAGCGTGGGGATGACCTTTGAGTAACTTTTCCACTTCGCCCACAGTGTGATAGTCAGCGTAAACGGGTGGTTGTGCTGGGAAAATGAGGCGCTCGTCAACCGTAACTCCCGCCTTGGTGAAGGATTCTTCTACAGCCTTGCCTGCAAGATTCCATGTCGTTTCGTCAGCGACGAGGACGATGTGCGGCTCAGAGAGGTTGTGGGCTAATTCCTGGGTAAAGGCGGTGAGGAAGAGTGAACCGCACTGGCTCACAATATCTTCACCAATTCGGATATCGCGAGTGTCACAAGCTCGCTGTAATGCTTGGTTGATGAGTTCACTGTGAAAGAGTGGCATCATCTACTTCTTTCTTTGACTTTCTTTAAGGGTGCAGCCACGGATCGAAGGTGCCGTAGAGCACATAAGGGATCTGGAGATACATGGTGGGGAGGTGGGGTGGAAGATTGCGCTTCTCCCCCACCTCGTCGTCTTTAGCTGGCGTAGCGATCACTTACCTGTGCCATGAGTTCTTTCATAGCGTGGTAAGACTCCTTATAGGCGGCATAGTTAAAGGCGTACTCGTCGTGCGCTTTCTGGTTGGGCTCGATGACGTCGGCAATGCGTGTCATGGCTTCGGACGCTGTGGGAATGTCGTCATACCATCTCGCACCAACTGCGGCAACCATCGCGGATCCGAGAGCGGGACCTTCGGTGACGTCCGTGAGGATGAGAGGAACATTGGAGACGTCTGCGTGCATCTGGAGCCACAGCCGATTCTTTGTTGCACCTCCTGCTACGACCACTTCCTCCACGGGTACGCCCTCGGCGCGCATTTGTTCAAAGATGGTTTCGGTACCAAAGCAAATACCCTCAAGGATGGCACGGAACATATGTGCCTCGGTGTGGTGGAGAGTCAACCCCCAGAACATTCCACGTGAACGCGCATCGAAGTGCGGGGCGCGATTGCCCTGGAAATGGTCAAGGCTGAGCAGGCCGTCACAGCCGATAGGAACTTCGCTGGCACGACGAGTGAGGATATCGTACACAGACTCATCAGTTCTTGTGGCTTCGATTTGCGAGGCTCCAGCAATGTTCTTCAGGAACCATTCGACGAGGGAGCCAGTGGAGACTTGACCACCGTCAATGGTGTAGTAGCCGGGTACGGTCGCGTCGGTGTAAGAACCCCAGAGCCCTTTTGTGTAAATTGGCTCGGAAAGTTGACCCGTAATGACATGGCTCGAACCGGTGATGAGAGCAAGGCGACCAGGTTTGGCAACACCTAAGCCCACGGCTCCAAAGTAGGCATCGATGCCGCCTTCGATGACTTTTGTTCCCTCGACGAGTCCCAATTCCTCTGCGGCTTGCCGCCTCAAAGGGCCGACAAAAGAACCCACCTGCCGCATATCCGAGGGGTATTTGGCGAGGATATCGGTAGCATTGAGGCTTTCGTAGAGGCTCGTCGGCCAGCCACCATAGTGGCCGTCATAGAAATACTTTCCTGCAGCGTGAGAGATTGACATCGTCCAGATTCCAGTAAGGCGGTGAACGAGGTAATCAGTTTCGTCGCAGATTGTGCGTGTGCGGGCGAAAATCTCGGGTTCGTGGGTTTTGATCCACATAGCTTTGGGAAGACCCCATTCAGCTGAAACAGGGCCTTGACCGCACAAGCGTAGGGATGGGTCTGCAGTTGCGGCAATTGCTTCTGCTTCCTTGACTGAACGCACATCCATCCAGAGAATTGCGGGGCGAGTGATGCGATCATTTTCGTCGAGACAGACAACGGTACACGAGGTTGCATCCATCGATATTGCTTCAATATCGCGCGGATCGACCTGTGAGCGTGCGAGAGCTTCACGTACGGCTGCAACTGTTTGTTTCCACCATTCGTCAGGGTCTTGTTCGGCCCAGCCAGGATGAGGATAAGTGGTTGTCCATGGTGCGGTACCAAAGCCTACGTGGTTGCCGTCGCGATCGAAGATACCAGCTCGGGCTGAGCCGGTACCCATATCGATGCCGATAACGTACTTTGTCATGAGTGTTCCTTTCATATCGTCGTTGATAGGAGAGTGACGTTTGTGTTGAAGGTCAAAGAGGCAGGGTGGTAGGGGAGTGGGAGGGGAGGGTGACGACTTTGCCTGTGCGAATTGATTCATTTCCGGCATTGACAACGGCGACGGCTGCAAGGCCGTCAGTGCCAGTGACTGAGGGTTCTTCGTCGTTGAGGATGGCGTGGACAAAAGCCTGATCTTCCTTGATGTAGGCTTCATGAAACAAGGTGCGCCAGCTCGCAGTTGTCAGGCGTGTAGCCAGTCCATCGCTTCGGTGGAGCGTCACTTTGTCAGCATGGAGATCGCCTATATCTATGCGGCCGTGGGTGCCAAGGATTTCTACGCGGGAATCGTATCCATAGCGCACCCCTTGTGCGCCGTCGATGAGTGCGAGCGAACCATTACTCATTCGCGCATTGACGATAACGGAATCGTAGAAGTCGGGGTGACTTTCACGAGCCTCTGGGCAACGATAGTTGCCAGCAAGTGCGTAGAGAGAACTGACTTCCGAGCCTGTGAACCATCGAATTGTGTCGATATCGTGGCTGGAGACTTCAGCGAGAGGACCGTTGGAAGCACCGATGTCATACATCCACGGATGTGGAGTAGAAGGACCGTGCGTGAGCGACTTGATAGAGACGATCTCGCCGATCTCTCCCGCATCAACCATAGACTTTGCACGTTGGAACCCCGAGTCGAATCGACGCATAAAGCCCACTTGGAGTTTGACGCCGTTGTGGGCTGCCGCCGCAATTATCTCTTGGCATTGCTGGAGTGTCATAGCTAGCGGCTTCTCACATAACACATGACAGCCGGCGTGTGCGGCTTCAACAGCAATGTCGCGATGAAACTTCGTCGGTGCCACGATGACCGCAGCATCGGCAAGTTCGAGGAGTTGATGATGATCCTCGAAAGTGGGAATGCCGAGTTCATCACTGGCAGCGGTGCGGGCTTTCTCACTGGGGTCTGCGATACCTACGAGACTTGCGTCAGTGACGTGAGAGAGGAATGCGCGGGCGTGGATAAGGCCGGCGCGTCCGGCACCGATGACTCCGATTGTGATAGTTGACATGCTGTTTCCCTGTGCGTCGTTGCAGTTGCAGACTGCCATTTGCTCGTGTGGTGCAGAACTTTCCCGGTGGTAGTACCTCTGTGCAGTTCTGTGTGCTGTCCGTTTCGATGTACTCGTCACTGAGTCAGGTACTGTTCCCATTCGAGCTAGGCTTACTTACAATCTACACCTGTACGTACAACCGCACAACCGGACATTTTCAAGTCCACCTATGTGTGGTAATTTTTCGACTCAGAAAGCTCCGAGCTTGAGAGCATTCGGAAAATGCGTGCAATAGCAGTAAGAGGAGATATGGCTGGAGTCGATAAATCATCGCCAGTTCCCTACTATCACCAGCTCAAAGAAGCCCTTGTTGCACAGATCAAAAAAGAGAGATGTGAGCCAGGTGATCGCCTTTGGTCCGAGAACGATCTCTGTGCAAAATTTGCAGTTTCTCGATCAGTTGTGCGGCAGGCTCTTGCCTCACTCGAAATCGAAGGTGTTGTTGAGCGCATTAAGGGGAGAGGCACTTTCCTCGCACCGAGACGTGGAGATCTTGGCCTAGCTTTTTCAACTTCGGGTCTTCATGCGCACGTGAAGGATCAAGGTGGGACGCTGACCTCGCAAGTGCGTTCGCTCGAACTCGAAGCTGCATCTGAGAGAATCGCCGGTTTACTTGCGCTTCCCGTTGGCGCTGAGGTTATGGCGCTCGATCGGGTGCGGGCGATTGATGGTAGGGCATGGGTGCATACACGCAGTTGGATTCCAGCTGAACTCGTTCCAGGTATCGAAGCATTCGACTTCTCCACGGATTCGCTCTACCGAATTTTGCAGGAGGAATACCATCTCGTTTTTGGGAAAGCCTGGCGATCTGTGAGTGCGATGGCCGCATCCCCAAGCATTGCGCACCTCCTTCATACCGACGAAGGAACACCAACCCTACGAATTGAATCAGTGCTCTTTGCCTCAGACGGAAAGCCGATTGAAACCTTTATTGCTTCGCATCGAGGTGACCTTTCACGATTCGAGGTGTTCCTCAATTCAGCGGCGGGTGAGGTTGGGGCAACACTTGTTGATCCGGGCGAGATATAACGTGAGCTCACCACGCAACCACTATCGAAGCTGCAGATACGTCACCTAGAACGAAATACGGCGTGAGATTTTTCGACGATCTGCCACAACGCGGCTGTGAATCGTGCCCGTCAGCTCGTGCCGTAGTAGCCGGAATGTCTCCACCGCATGAGATTCACTCCCGCATGGAGAGAATGTTGCCTCAGAGGCATCCCACTTCAAATGTGCGCAAGATCGCGCCCGTGCTGCTACCGCCGCAACCACACGTACTGGTAGCGTAGGTTGGCGTGCGTGGCGAAATCTCCGTGAGGAGCACGCCACTATTTCGCCAGAAAGTTGCTTGAAATCCGGCAACTTTGGCATACTGAACAAGTTGCCCGGCTCCGGTCGGGGTAGTTTGACTTCGTTAGTGCGATCAGCATTAACGTGACAAAGGGTTCGTCGAAACCTTGCATAGGGCTTGCTTTCGTGGTTGTTATCGCGCGACACGCCCGAGTGCGGGTACCGGCGAACACCGCGGTAGAGAGAGGTAGACGACGCCATGGCGGGACAGAAGATCCGCATCCGGCTTAAGTCATATGACCATGAGGTCATTGATAGCGCGGCGAAGAAGCTCGTCGACGAGGTCACGCGTACCGGCGCGACAGTAGTGGGTCCGGTGCCGTTGCCGACGGAGAAAAATGTTTTCTGCGTCATTCGCTCGCCCCACAAGTACAAGGACAGCCGCGAGCACTTCGAGATGCGCACCCACAAGCGGCTCATCGACATCGTGGATCCGACGCTCAAGACGATCGATACGCTTCGTCGTCTCGATCTTCCGGCCGATGTCAACGTGGAAATCAAGCTCTGAGGTAACGCATCATGAACTCCAAGCAGGTCACTGCCGGTGCGCCCGTGAAGGCGTTGATCGGCACCAAGCTGGGCATGACCCAGCTGTGGGATGAGGCTGGGCGCCTCCTCCCAATTACGGTTGTCCGCGTGGGCACCAATGTTGTGACGCAGATCCGCACCCCCGAGGCGGACGGTTACTCTGCCGTGCAGCTCGCCTCCGGTGAGATCAAGAAGAAGAACGTCACCAAACCCCTTCAAGGTCACTTCGCTAAGGCTGGCGTGGAGCCGCGCCGCACACTCGCCGAAGTTCGTACCAGCGATGCTGGCGAGTACGCCCTTGGTCAGGAACTCACCGCTGAGGTTTTCGAGGCTGGCCAAAAGGTCGATGTCGTGGGTACCTCAAAGGGTAAGGGCTTCGCTGGTGTCATGAAGCGCCACGGCTTCGCTGGCGTTTCGGCCTCCCACGGCGCACACCGCAACCACCGCAAGCCTGGTTCGATCGGCGCTTGTGCAACTCCGTCTCGCGTGTTCAAAGGTCTGCGCATGGCTGGCCGTATGGGCAATGATCGCGTCACGGTTCAGAATCTTTCGATCCACGCAGTCGATGCCGAGAACGGCGTTCTTCTCATCATTGGTGCTATCCCCGGCGCCAAGGGTGGTTCTGTCGTGGTCCGTACCGCTGTGAAGGGAGCCTGAACATGGCGGAGTCCTTCAAAGTAGATGTCCTCGATGTGGATGGCACGGCAGTTTCCACTGTCGAACTACCCGCCTCGATCTTTGACATTGACGCCAACATTCCCCTTATCCATCAGGTTGTTGTGGCTCAGCTCGCCGCTGCTCGCGCCGGCACGCACGCCACCAAGACTCGCGGCCAGGTTTCTGGTGGCGGCAAGAAGCCGTTCAAGCAGAAGGGTACTGGACGCGCTCGTCAAGGTTCGATCCGTGCACCACACTTCACCGGTGGTGGCATCGTCCACGGCCCGCAGCCGCGTTCTTACGCTCAGCGCACCCCGAAGAAGATGATTGCCGCGGCTCTTCGCCAAGCACTTTCGGATCGCGCCCGCAACGGTCGAGTCCACGTGGTTAAGGGCTTCCTCGAAGGTGATGTTCCTTCGACGAAGACTGCACTCACTCTGCTGCGTAAGGTGATCGACGAGCGCGCTGCTCTCGTCGTCGCTTCCCGCGAAGATGACGTCACCGTCCTCTCGCTGCGCAATGCTCCCGAGGCCCACGTGATCTACGTTGACCAGGTCAACACGTACGACGTTCTCGTCGCTGATGACGTCGTGTTCACTGAGTCGGCTTTCGCCGCCTTCGTGGAGAAGAACGGCAAGGAGGAGAAGTGAGCGAGGCAAGTTTCTGGAACAAGCATCCACACGATGTCATCATCCAGCCCGGGACGTCCGAGAAGTCGGCGCGTCTTGAGGACGAGGGTAAGTACACGTTCATCGTGGATCCGCGTGCCAACAAGACAGAGATCAAACAGGCTATCGAAGCTATTTTCGGTGTCAAGGTTGCATCGGTCAATACCCAGAATCGTCAGGGCAAGACCCGCCGCACCCGCGACGGCATCGGCAAGCGCAAGAACACCAAGCGCGCGATCATTACGCTGCGCGAGGGCAGCATCGACATCTACGGCGATATCGTCGGCTGAAGCCGAACGCCGAGGAAATTGAGGATCTGAACTCATGGGAATCCGTAAGTACAAGCCGACGACCCCTGGTCGTCGCGGTGCGAGCGTTGCCGACTTCGCTGAGATCACCCGATCGACACCGGAGAAGTCGCTGCTTCGTCCGCTTTCTAAGACTGGTGGCCGTAATAATCTTGGCCGCGTTACCACTCGCCACAAGGGCGGTGGCCACAAGCGCCAGTACCGCATCATCGACTTCCGTCGCTGGGATAAAGACGGTGTGCCCGCTAAGGTCGCTCACATCGAGTACGACCCCAACCGTACGGCGCGTATCGCTCTCCTTCACTACGCTGACGGCGAGAAGCGCTACATTCTGGCTCCGAAGAACCTTCGTCAGGGCGATCTCGTGGAAAATGGCCCGGCTGCTGATATCAAGCCTGGTAACAACCTGCCGTTGAAGAATATTCCGGTGGGTACCACGGTTCATTGCGTGGAACTTCGCCCCCAGGGTGGAGCAAAGATCGCGCGTTCGGCTGGTGTTTCTGTCCAGCTCGTCGCTCGTGAAGGCCGCTACGCCCAGCTCCGTATGCCCTCAGGCGAAATTCGCAACGTCGATGCTCGTTGCCGTGCATGTGTGGGCGAGGTCGGCAACGCCGAACAGTCCAACATCAACTGGGGTAAAGCAGGCCGTATGCGCTGGAAGGGTGTTCGTCCCACAGTGCGTGGTGTCGTGATGAACCCGGTGGATCACCCCCACGGTGGCGGTGAAGGTAAGACCTCTGGTGGCCGTCATCCGGTCAGCCCTTGGGGTAAGCCTGAAGGCCGCACCCGTCGTCCCAACAAGGCCAGCGACAAGCTCATTGTGCGCCGTCGCAAGACCGGCAACAAGCGCTAAGAGAGGATGAGCTGAATGCCGCGTAGTCTCAAGAAGGGTCCCTTCGTTGATGATCACCTTCTCAAGAAGGTCGATGAGCAGAACGAAAAGGGTACTAAGAACGTCATCAAGACCTGGTCACGTCGGTCGGTTATCACCCCCGACTTCCTTGGTCACACCTTTGCCGTGCACGACGGCCGCAAGCATGTTCCGGTGTTCGTTACCGAATCCATGGTCGGCCACAAGCTCGGGGAGTTCGCCCCGACCCGCACTTTCCGCGGGCACGAGAAGGACGACCGTAAGGGTCGCCGCCGCTAAGGCGCGGCCTCACGAGCAGAGAGAGTAAGGCAAGAAGATGGAAGCCAAGGCGCAAGCGCGATTCCTGCGCGTCACGCCCCAGAAGGCTCGCCGTGTCGTGAACGTGATTCGCGGCCAGCGTGCAGTCGAGGCGCTCGAAGTGCTCCGTTTTGCACCCCAGGGGGCTGCGGAGCCCGTTGCAAAGATTGTTGAGTCGGCCATTGCCAATGCCCGCTACGCCGCGGATGCGGCGGGAGAGCGTTTCGATGAGGGCGATCTCTTCATTAAGGCGGTTTACGCCGATGAAGGCCCGACCATGAAGCGCATTCAGCCGCGTGCTCAGGGTCGTGCCAACCGCATTCTCAAGCGTACGAGCCACATCACCGTTGTTGTCAGCGACGAAAAGGTTGCTGCCAGTTCGAAGAAGAGGAGCTGATAGTGGGCCAGAAGGTTAATCCAACTGGGTTCCGACTCGGAATCACCACGGATCACCGCTCGAAGTGGTTCGCTGATTCGTCCAAGCCAGGCCAGCGCTACGCTGACTTCGTTGCTGAGGACATTCAAATCCGCCGTATGATCGAAAAGACGCTTGAGCGCGCAGGTATTTCGCGTGTCAATATCGAGCGTCGCGCTGAGCGCGTGGTTGTGGATATCCACACCGCTCGTCCTGGTATCGTCATCGGTCGTCGCGGCGCAGAGGCAGATCGCCTACGCACCGACCTCGAAAAGCTGACAGGAAAGTCCATTCAGCTCAATATTCTTGAGGTAAAGAACCCAGAGGCCGACGCGCAGCTCGTCGCCCAGGGCATTGCAGAGCAGCTCGCTTCGCGAGTATCTTTCCGCCGCGCCATGCGCAAGGGTATTCAGTCTGCTGAGCGTGCTGGAGCCAAGGGCATTCGTGTCCAGTGCTCGGGTCGTCTTGGTGGGGCTGAAATGTCGCGCTCTGAGTTCTACCGCGAAGGTCGCGTGCCGCTGCACACGCTTCGCGCCAATATCGATTACGGCTTCTACGAGGCGCGCACCACGTTCGGGCGCATCGGCGTGAAGGTGTGGGTCTACCGTGGCGACGTTACCGACGCCGAGTACTACCGCTCCCTTGCCGAAGCTCCACGCGGTCGTGGCCGCGGTGGTGAGCGTCGCGGGCGCCGTGGCGATCGCCCTGGTCGCGGCAACGCCCAAGCTCAGGCCAAGCAGGTCCAGGCCGAGGCACCCGCCGCAGAGCCAGCCACCACAGGAACGGAGGCCTGATCCATGCTGATCCCACGTCGTACTAAGTGGCGTAAGCAGCATCGTCCTACCCGCAGCGGTATGGCCAAGGGCGGCACCCGCCTGGCATTCGGTGACTACGGCATCCAGGCTCTTGAGCATGCCTACGTAACCAACCGCCAGATTGAGGCAGCCCGTATTGCTATGACCCGTCACATTAAGCGTGGCGGCAAGATCTGGATTAACATCTTCCCGGATCGCCCACTCACCAAGAAGGCTCTTGGCTTGCGAATGGGTTCCGGAAAGGGGCCGGTGGAGACTTGGGTTGCCAATGTTAAGCCTGGTCGTGTTATGTTTGAGCTTTCGGGTGTGGACGAGTCTCTCGCACGCGAAGCTATGCTGCGCGCCATGCACAAGCTCCCGATGAAGACCCGCTTTGTTGTCCGTGAGGAAGGTGAATGATGGCCAAGGGATTGACCACAGAAGACCTCGACGTCATGACTGATGCCGAACTCCTCGACAAGCTGAAGGAAGCGAAGGAAGAACTCTTCAATCTCCGCTTCTCGGCGGTCACACACCGCCTGGAGGACAACGGTCGCCTTCAGCAGGTTCGTCGCGACATTGCCCGTATCTACACCGTCAAGCGTGAGCGTGAGCTCAATATCCGTACGGCACCTTCGGTCCAGAAGTGAGGTTCAAGTGAGCGAACAGACCACTCAGCCACGCAACAACCGTAAGGTGGAGCGTGGATATGTTGTCAGCGACAAGATGGATAAGACTGTCATCGTTGAGGTTGAAGATCGTCGTAAGCACCCGCTTTACGGCAAAGTCATCACTCACACTCGTCGCGTCAAGGCCCACGATGAGAAAAACGAAGTGCATGTGGGCGATCTCGTCCGCATCATGGAGACTCGCCCGCTCAGTGCTACCAAGCACTTCCGCGTGGTCGAGATCATCGAGAAGGCCAAGTGATCTCTGAGATCACCTTTTAGACCCATCCGTTCGGCAAGGCTCGTTTAACGAGAACCGGCACGACGACAGGAGAAATCACACATGATCCAGCAGGAGACGCGGCTGAGCGTCGCCGACAACACGGGTGCAAAGGAAATTCTCTGCATCCGTGTACTTGGCGGCTCAAGCCGACGCTACGCCGGAATTGGCGACACGATCGTCGCCACCGTCAAGGATGCTATCCCTGGCGGAAACGTCAAGAAGGGCGACGTGGTCAAGGCCGTCGTCGTCCGCACGAGGAAAGAAACTCGTCGCCCGGATGGTTCCTACATCCGTTTCGACGAGAACGCAGCCGTGCTGCTTAAAAATGACGGTGAGCCTCGCGGTACGCGCATCTTTGGCCCTGTGGGTCGCGAGCTGCGTGACAAGAAGTTCATGCGAATCATCTCGCTGGCTCCGGAGGTGATCTGATGGCGAAGATCAAGAAAGATGACCTCGTCCAGGTCATCGCTGGTCGCGACAAGGGCAAGCAGGGGCGTGTGCTGCGCGTAGACACCAAGAACAACCGTGTGGTCGTTGAGGGTGTACAGCGCGTGAAGAAGCACGTCAAGATTGGCCAGACTCAGCGCGGTGGCACCACTGGCGGCATCGAGACTGTGGAAGCTCCTATCCACATCTCTAACGTTATGCTCGTCGGCCCGGACAAGAAGCCAATTCGCGTTGGCTATCGCGAAGTCGAGGTTGAACGAAACGGCCGTAAGAAGATCGTTCGTGAGCGCATTGGCCGCCGCGGAGGGAAGGAAATCGAGCTGTGAGCGAGCAAACTACCCCCCGCCTCAAGGCAAAGTACAAGGCCGAGATCGTCTCTGCGCTCGAAGCTGAGTTCAACTACACGAATCCAAATACCGTGGCTCAGCTGGAGAAGATCGTTGTGAATATGGGTGTGGGTGATGCCGCACGCGATTCCAAGATCCTTGAAGGTGCCATCGCTGATATGACTGCGATCACCGGACAGAAGCCACAGATCACCAAAGCCAAGAAGTCTATCGCTCAGTTCAAGCTGCGCGAGGGGCAGGCCATTGGCTGCTACGTAACGCTTCGCGGTGATCGTATGTGGGAGTTCCTTGATCGTCTTCTCTCTACTGCTCTACCTCGTATCCGCGACTTCCGCGGTCTGAGCCCTAAGCAGTTCGACGGTCACGGCAACTACACCTTCGGCCTGACCGAGCAGACGGTGTTCCACGAGATCAACCAAGATAAGATCGATCGCGTCCGCGGTATGGATATCACGGTCGTCACCACCGCCAAGGATGATGTCGAAGGTCGTTTCCTTCTGCGTCAACTCGGATTCCCGTTCAAGGAGGCCTGAGAATGGCAAAGACCGCTCTCAAGGAGAAGGCAGCCCGCAAGCCGAAGTTCGCCGTTCGTGCGTACACACGCTGCAACCGCTGCGGACGTCCCCATTCCGTGTATCGCAAGTTCGGTCTGTGCCGTATTTGCCTCCGGGAGATGGCCCATCGTGGCGAACTCCCCGGTGTCACAAAGTCAAGCTGGTAAGCACTACGTCGTAGGTCCGAAAGGGAAACCGCGACGAGGAAGGGCAATTGCCCAATGTCTATGACTGACCCTATCGCAGACATGCTCACGCGTCTGCGCAACGCCAATTCGGCGTACCACGAGTCGGTATCCATGCCGTACTCGAAGCTCAAGTCGAGCATCGCAACCATCCTCGAACGTGAGGGCTACATTGCTGGCTTCTCCGTGGAAGATGCCAAGGTGGGGAAGACCCTCACTCTCAAGCTCAAGTTCGGTGCGAACCGCGAACGCGCCCTCGCTGGCGTGCGTCGTGTCTCCAAGCCGGGTCTTCGCGTGTACGCGAAGTCGACGAATCTGCCCCGCGTTCTCGGTGGCCTCGGTGTGGCGATTCTTTCTACATCGTCCGGCCTGCTCACCGACCGTGAGGCTCAGGACAAAGGTGTTGGCGGGGAAGTCCTCGCCTACGTCTGGTGACGGGAGGTATTGAAAATGTCACGTATTGGCAAACTTCCCGTTGAGGTTCCTACAGGCGTCGAAGTGACGATCAACGGCCAGGAAGTGGCGGTCAAGGGCCCTAAGGGTACGCTTTCGCACACTGTTGCGGAACCGATTGTCGCTACTTTTGAGGACGGTAAGATTCTCGTCTCTCGCCCCAACGACGAGCGCACTTCGCGTTCACTCCACGGCCTCACGCGCACCCTCATCAACAATATGGTGATTGGTGTGACCCAGGGATACACGAAGGCGATGGAGATTGTCGGCACGGGTTACCGTGTTGTCGCCAAGGGTTCGGATCTTGAGTTCTCCCTCGGCTACTCGCATACGATTCTCGTCCAGGCGCGCGAGGGTATTTCCTTCGCGGTCGAAACGCCCACCAAGTTCACAGTCTCGGGCATTGATAAGCAGCTCGTGGGCGAAGTCGCTGCAAATATTCGCAAGCTGCGCAAACCCGAACCTTACAAGGGCAAGGGTGTGCGTTACGCCGACGAAGTTGTTCGCCGCAAGGCTGGAAAGGCTGGTAAGTGATGACTGTCACCGTCAAGGGCAAGGGCAAGTTCGTCGCACGCACTCGCCGTCATTTCCGCCTTCGCAAGAAGATCGTTGGTACTGCACTCCGCCCCCGTCTCGTGGTTACACGCTCCAACCGCCACATGGTTGCTCAGGTCATCGACGATTCCATCGGCCACACGCTCGTTTCCGCCTCGACTCTCGAAGCAGACCTGCGTGGAGCTGAAGGAAGCAAGGTTGATAAGGCGCGTACTGTCGGCGAACTCGTTGGCAAGCGCGCACTTGAAGCTGGTATTACGGCTGTCGTGTTTGACCGCGGCGGCAACAAGTATCACGGCCGAGTGGCTGCGGTTGCCGAAGGCGCCCGCGAGTCCGGACTGGCTCTGTGAGACCGCGAGAGCGAGAAGAGGTTAGAACGATGGCTGCACAGCAGCGAGGACGGGCTGGCAACAGTCCCGAAGAGAACGACCGCGAGCGCAGCGGTCGCCGCGAGCGTCGCGGCGAGCGTCGCGATCGCCGCAATGAAGAGAAATCGGCTTACATCGAGCGCGTTGTCACCATCAACCGCGTCGCCAAGACGGTCAAGGGTGGCCGTCGTATGTCCTTCACCGCGCTCGTCGTGGTGGGTGATGGAAATGGCACCGTGGGTGTTGGTTACGGCAAGGCACGCGAGGTGCCGGCAGCAATCGCTAAGGGTACCGAGGAAGCAAAGAAGAACTTCTTCCGTGTTCCTCGCATCGGCTCCACTATCCCGCATCTTGTGCAGGGTGAGGATGCTGCCGGTGTGGTGCTCTTGCGTCCGGCTGCCCCTGGTACTGGTGTTATCGCCGGTGGCCCGGTGCGTGCTCTTATGGAGTGCGCAGGCATTCACGACGTTCTGAGCAAGTCGCTCGGTTCGTCCAATGCAATCAATATCGTGCACGCTACGGTAGCGGCTCTCAAGGCTCTTGAACCGCCCGAGTCTGTGGCTGCTCGACGTGGCCTGCCCCTTGAGCGTGTTGCTCCCGAGTTCATGCTCCGCGCCCGTGCCGAAGCTGAGGCAAAGGCTCGCGCAGAGAAAGAAGCCGAAGCAACGAAGGCCGAAAATGAGGCCGCAGCTGCAGGAGTTGGTGCATGATGGCTCAGCTCAAGATCACTCAGATCAAGTCCACCGTGGGTGGCAAGCAGAACCAGAAAGCGACCCTCAAGACTCTTGGCTTGCGCCGTATCGGCCAGTCCGTTGTCCGTGAGGATCGTCCCGAGGTGCGCGGTGCAATCCGTACTGTTGCGCATCTTGTGACCGTGGAGGAGGTGGACTGATGGCTGAGGAAACAACCGAGGTTCAGGTTCTCAAGATTCACGATCTGCGTCCGGCTCCTGGAGCCAAGAAAGCCAAGACCCGTGTTGGTCGTGGTGAGGGGTCCAAGGGTAAGACAGCCGGTCGTGGAACCAAGGGTACGAAGGCTCGTTACCAGGTTCCAGCACGCTTCGAAGGCGGCCAGATGCCCCTTCACATGCGTCTGCCCAAGCTCCGTGGTTTCAAGAATCCCTTCCGAGTTGAATACCAGGTTGTCAATGTCGATGTTCTTGAGGAAGTTTTCCCCAAGGGTGGCACTGTGACAGTTGATGATCTCGTAGCCAAGGGGGTTGTACGCCCCAAGCAGCTCGTCAAGGTTCTGGGAACTGGCGAAGTCTCGGTGAAGTTCGATCTCACAGTTGATGCGTGGTCGAACTCCGCTAAGGCCAAAATTGAGGCAGCCGGCGGTACCGTTTCGGCTCGCTGATCTTACAGTGAAAGGCTCCCACAGCTTTCTGTGCGTGGGAGCCTTTCACTGTGATGGCTCTGAGCCGAGCCATGGATCGGGGTTCGCTAGCTCGTGGAAGGACGATTCATGATCGCCCTTCATTGGCACTCAAGTGGCACTCAGTTCGTCACTTAGAGTTCACAACAAGCTGCAAGGTTCGTCTATTTCGCGCGGCTTGAGTATAGTTATTACGCTTGGGGTTTTGAGCCCGCTCCCACGAGAACAAAATGTGGAGTATCTACTCCACACCGTTTGGAGGAACATTGATCAAGGCGTTTGCGGCTGCATTCCGCACCCCTGACCTTCGTCGCAAGTTGTTGTTCACGATGTTTATCATGGTGATCTATCGGCTTGGCACCTACATCCCCGCACCTTTTGTGTCGATTAAGAATGTGCGTGAATGTATGGCTCAGTCGGGTACGGGTGATTTCCTCTCGATGATTAACCTGTTCTCAGGCGGGGCAATGCTTCAGCTCTCCGTGTTCTCATTGGGCATCATGCCCTACATCACGGCCTCTATCATCGTTCAACTCATGCGTGTGGTGATTCCGCGTTTCGAGGAGTTACATAAGGAGGGGCAGTCCGGCACTGCGAAACTCACTGAGTACACGCGTTACCTCACGATTGGCCTCGGCGTTCTTCAATCCTCCGTGATTATTTCGGTGGCTAACTCGAAGCTCTTCCAGCAGTGCCAGGTAGATCCCATCCCTGGTGCGAATCCGATGAAGATTCTCCTTGCAGTACTCGCTATGACAGCCGGCACCGGCCTTATCATGTGGCTCGCTGAACTTATCACTGAGCGCGGTGTGGGCAACGGTATGTCAATTCTTATCTTCACAGGTATCTGTGCGAATTTCCCGACAATGCTCATCAATGTCATTCGCTCTGATAAGGGCGTTATGGGTGCTCTGCTCGTTGTCGCGATGTTCCTCGTCATCACTGTGGTGGTGGTATTCGTTGAGCAAAGTCAGCGCCGTATCCCGGTTCAGTACGCCAAGCGGGTGATCGGGCGGCGCACATATGGCGGTTCTACCACCTACCTGCCTATCAAGATCAATATGGCAAACGTGATTCCAGTGATCTTTGCTTCCTCTATTCTTACTCTCCCGACGATGGTCGCCCAGTTTGGCGATCCTTCCTCGGTGTGGGTGGGCTGGATCCACCGTTACCTCTCATCTGGTTCGATAGGCTATCTTGCGCTCTACGCACTTCTCATTATTTTCTTTGCTTTCTTCTACACGTCGATTACCTTCAATACGGAAGAAGTAGCTGACAACATGAAGCGCTACGGTGGCTTCATTCCTGGTATCCGCGCGGGCAAACCCACGGCGGACTACTTGAAGTATGTTTCTAGCCGTATTACTTGGGTAGGGGCTCTCTATCTTGCGATCGTCGCTTTAACTCCGACGATCATGTTCTCCCAGATGGGAATCTTCGGTGGATCTTTCGGTGGTACTTCCATCATGATTCTTGTAGGCGTGGGTCTCCAGACTGTCAAAGACATTGACGCGCAACTCCAGCAACGCCACTATGACGGCTTCCTGCGCTGACCGCTAGAAGCGCTTTCGCGCCCTGGCAGAAAGAAGAATTTCCCGTGTCGTATCGTCTCCTTCTCGTTGGCCCTCCCGGTGCTGGTAAAGGAACCCAGGCTGAGCTCCTCTGCGAGTATCTTGAGATCCCTGCGGTTTCTACGGGTGCGATTTTCCGTGAGCATACTGCAGCGGGCGACGAGCTTGGGCAGTTGGCAGATTCCTTTACCTCGCGCGGTGAACTTGTCCCCGATGACGTCACCAACCGCATGGTTGATGTTCGTCTCGATTGCGAGGATGTCACTGGTGGTTTCCTCCTTGACGGTTATCCCCGCAACGTGGATCAGGTTCATGCGCTCGATAGACTTCTTGCTGCGCGGAACTGGACTCTCGATGCCGTCGTGCTTCTTCACGCCGACGACGAGGTCGTGGTGGAACGCCTTCTTGGGCGTGCTGCTACGGAAGGGCGAAAGGACGATACTGAAAAGGTGATCCGCCATCGTATCGCGCTTTATCACGAGACAACTCAGCCTCTCCTCGATCTTTACCGTGAACGCGGAATCGTCCTTGACGTCGATGGTGTGGGCACTGTGGAAGAGGTAGCCGAACGTATTCGTACTACTCTTGAGGATTTTGCTGCCTCCCGCTGAGGCTTGCATACACGATGAAAACGCATATCGAACTCAAGAACGACAGCCAGATTTGCCAGATGAGAAAGGCAGGTCTGGCCGTCGCCGCAATTCACGAGGCAATTGCCGATGCACTTCGCCCCGGAGTGACGACGAAAGATATGGATGACGTGGCAGCTTCAGTACTTGAAGCTCACGGTGCCCGCTCGAACTTCTTGGGATACTACGGCTATCCGGCTCACATATGTGTGAGTGTGAACGAAGAGATTGTTCATGGTATCCCTGGTTCTCGTGTCCTAGAACCAGGGGATATCGTCTCTTTTGACTGTGGCGCGGTTATTGATGGTTGGCACGGTGATGCCTGCTTCACGGCTGTACTTCCGGGAGGAGATCAGGATCGTCACGCTCAACGCGAGGAACTCTCGGCACGTACCCGCGAGGCGATGTGGCGAGGGATCGCTGCCCTTGCTACGGGTTCGCGTGTGGGAGATGTGGGACGTGCAATCGACGATTACGTTGAGAGTTTGGAAGAACCAGTACCGGGGATCGTCGAAGAGTATGTGGGTCATGGCATTGGCACGGCTATGCACATGGATCCTGATGTGCCGAACTACCGTACTCGTTCACGTGGTGAGAAACTGTGCCCTGGAATGGTGCTGTGTGTAGAGCCGATGCTTACCGCAGGAAACCAAGAGAATGTGACTCGTGAGGACGAATGGACTGTGGTTACTCTCGATGGATCAGATGCCTGCCATTGGGAACACGAGGTCGCTATTCACGAAGGTGGGATTTGGGTGCTCACCGCACGTGATGGGGGAATGGCTGGCCTTGCGCCTTTCGGGATCACTCCTGTTCCTCTGAATGAGGACTGAGTACCCAGGTGTATTACATGTGTCTGCCGGAGGGCGAGGTGTGCGTGTACATGAGATGGCCGTGCAGGTAGTCTGGCCGTGACGAGTTCCACGGGATTCTCGTCTTTCGTCGTCGAAAGAATCCAAGTACGATGGATCCTTGGTACGCCCTGCCCAAGTGGAGGGTTACTGCGATCCCTGACAACCCGGTGAGGGGTCGGTTTGAGTGTTAGCGAGGGTTATGGCGAAGAAGGATGGCGTCATCGAAGTAGAGGGAACGGTCGTTGAGGCTCTCCCGAACGCGATGTTCCGCGTCGAGCTAGAGAATGGGCACATTGTGCTCGCCCATATCTCTGGTAAGATCCGTCAGCACTACATCAAGATTCTTCCCGAAGATCGGGTTGTCGTGGAGCTCACTCCCTATGACCTGAACCGAGGGCGAATCGTCTACCGCTATAAGTGAGCCCCGATTTGCTATCGGCGCCCGGTGTGAGCCGGAAGCAAGGAAAGTACGACAATGAAGGTCAAGCCCAGCGTTAAGAAGATCTGCGACAAGTGCAAGGTTATCCGCCGCCACGGTCGCATCATGGTGATCTGCGAAAACCCGCGGCATAAGCAGCGTCAGGGCTGATCTGACGCAGCGGGCACAGCCCGCAGTCCAGCGCACTGACTGCGCAAGCAACCCTCGGGCCGAAGGCCGAGGCTCTAAGACAACTTAGAGATGTCAGTGCTCAACACCTTCGGAATTGGTTACAGGAGCTAAGAAATTGGCACGTCTCTCTGGCGTTGACCTCCCTCGCGAAAAGCGAGTTGAGATTGCGCTTACCTACATCTACGGCATTGGCCGCACCCGAGCCTCGGAAACTCTGGCTGCAACCGGTGTGAACCCGGATACTCGCGTCAAGGATTTGACTGAGGAGGAGCTGGTCAAGCTCAAGAACCACATCGACGAGAACTACAAGGTCGAAGGTGACCTGCGCCGCGAGGTTCAGGCCGATATTCGCCGCAAGATCGAAATCGGCTGCTACCAGGGTCTGCGCCACCGCCGTGGCTTGCCCGTCCACGGTCAGCGCACCAAGACAAATGCGCGCACCCGCAAGGGTCCCAAGCGCACTGTTGCCGGTAAGAAGAAGGCCAAGTAAGGCCAGTCGAGAGTTCAAGAGAGAAAGTAGATTATGCCAGCTAAGACTCGTCAAGCTGCCTCCGGCACCCGTCGTCCGCGCCGCAAGGAGCGCCGGAACATTGCCGTCGGCCAGGCTCACATCAAGTCCACATTTAACAATACGATCGTCTCTATCACCGATCCCACAGGTGCGGTTATCGCTTCCTGCTCATCGGGTCAGGTGGGTTTCAAGGGTTCGCGTAAGTCCACTCCTTACGCCGCTCAGCTCGCAGCCGAGAATGCTGCGCGTCACGCCATGGATCAGGGAATGAAGAAGGTTGATGTCTTCGTCAAAGGTCCGGGTTCTGGCCGCGAAACTGCGATCCGTTCGCTCACTGCCTCCGGCCTCGAAGTGACCTCTATTTCGGATGTCACCCCCCAGGCTCATAACGGTTGCCGCCCGCCCAAGCGTCGCCGCGTGTGAATCTTCGCGGCCTTAGCCGCATGGCCCTCATGGCCACCCCTCGCAGCCACAAGGTCTGCGAGCCCTTGATGGGTCTCAAATAGTGGGGACCCGCCGAAAGGAAAGAATTAGTGCTCATCGCTCAGCGCCCTGTCCTCTCAGAGGAGCAGGTTTCGCAATTCCGTTCGCGTTTCATCCTTGAACCGCTTGAGCCTGGCTTTGGCTATACGCTCGGCAACTCGATGCGTCGTACGCTCCTCTCCTCGATTCCAGGAGCGGCAGTGACGTCGGTTCGCATTGATGGTGTTCTTCACGAGTTCTCTACGATCCCAGGGGTCAAAGAGGACGTCGCAGAGATTATCCTCAACCTCAAGGAGCTCGTTGTCTCTTCGGAGAACGACGAACCTGTGCTCATGTATCTACGCAAGCAGGGGCCGTGCGAGGTGACGGCTGCGGACATTACGCCACCTGCCGGTGTAGAAATTCACAACCCCGATCTGCACATTGCCACTCTCAATGAGAAGGGCAAAATTGAAGTGGATCTCACGGTTGAGCGTGGCCGCGGTTACGTTTCTGCTGCACAGAACAAGAACCCGGAAGATGAGATCGGTCGTATTCCGATTGATTCTATCTACTCTCCTGTGGTGAAGGTTTCCTACAAGGTGGAAGCCACTCGTGTTGAACAGCGCACTGATTTTGACAAGCTGATTGTGGACGTAGAAGTTAAGCCTTCGACGAATCCTCGCGACGCTCTTGCCTCGGCAGGCAAGACTCTCGTTGAGCTTTTCGGACTTTGTGTGGATCTCAATGAGGAAGCTGAGGGCATTGAGATTGGCCCGGCTCCCGTTGTGGAAACTCAGTCCTCGGATCTTCAGCGTCCGATCACAATTCTTAACCTTCCGGCTCGCTCGCAGAACTGCCTGCAGCGCGAGGGTATTCATACTATTGGCGAACTGATCCAGCGTTCTGAGGCCGACCTCCTCGATATTCGCAACTTTGGTGCGAAGTCGATCGAGGACGTCAAGGACGAGCTTGCTAAGCTCGATCTGCGTCTCAAGGATTCCCCGGCAGGCTTCCTTGCCAACTACGGGGATGAGAACTACTCGATGCAGTTCAGTGACGACCTGCAGGGATAAATCCCGCACTACTAGGAGTTAGACAGACATGCCCAAGCCCAAGAAGGGTGCGCGCCTTGGCGGTTCCGCCGCCCACCAGCGCCTCATTATTGCGAATCTGTGCAAGGAGCTCATTCGTCATCAGTCGATCACGACGACGGAGTCTCGTGCCAAGACCGTTCAGCCTTACATGGAGAAGCTGATTACGAAGGCCAAGAAGGGTGATACGGCTAACCGCCGCGAAGCTCTTAAGGTTCTTCGCGATCGCGAAGTTGCTTACATCCTCTTCGAGGAACTTGCTCCGCTTTTCTCCGAGCGCGAGGGTGGTTACACCCGTATCGTCAAGATTGGCAACCGCAAGGGTGACAATGCGCCGATGGCCGTGATTTCGCTCGTAACGGAGAAGGTTTCCCCGAAGCAGGCTGTTGTGAAGGAAGCTGAGAAAGCTGTGGAGAAGGCCGCAAAGGCTGCCGCTGCTCTTGCTGAGGATCCGGCAGAATCTGCGGAGTCGGCTCCTTCAACGGAATCGGCTCCTTCAGCGGAGTCGGCGGAGGGTGCTTCCGAGGAGAAGTGACTCTAGCGCGCTAGAACGTAAGCGGTGGGCACGCCACGGAGGCGTGCCCACCGCTTTTCTTTCCGGCAGACTTTCTTACAGGCTCTTTTCCTTTTATCCCAACGAAAAACACTAATCACAGTGGTTCAGTCCGCAGACACACGTGTGGTCTTTAACCCCTTTTCCAGCACATTCTCTTTCTAGGTAAACCCTCTTTCTGCTTTCCGCCAGACCAGGCCAACACGCTAAACCTGAAAAATCCGGACACCATGCGACAAACAAGGCCAGTCTCTCTTTCTGTCAGACCAAATCTTCTTAAGGTCAACAAGGCGGATGAGTGCCTTGTAGAGAGGTAGATAAGACGTTCCACAAAAGAGAACGACATACGCGTCAAAAGTATGTGTGGTATCCCGCGATGTTGTCGTTGGTGGTGCTTCGTTGTGGGCTCGTGATTTAGCGCACTATTGAATTCTAGGGCGCCGACCTAGCCGCGTACGGAAGCAATCAATGCAGCTCAGTCGGGGAAGTCCCACTGTATCTCGGAGCTATGATCGTCTTCGACCTCACGGCTGCGCACCGCATCCTCATTAATCATCGACCATGCGCGCACGCCTCCGTTCATCCCGGCTGCGTTGGGGATAAAGATGACATTGGAATCGAGTTTTTCACGCACAAAGGGCTTGATCCGTGCAGCATTTCCACCTCCCACATAGAGGCGATCCCATCGAAACACTGGCCAAAGGGTATCAATGACCTTGGCTACCCTGCGTGACCACGCCGAATCACCTAGGCGGATGCGTTCGGCTTCACCAATAAAATCGTCGTAGGTGAGCCCCCAGCGCAGCGGGGCGTGGGAAACTTCAAGATGTGGAGTGAGACGCCCTTGATCGAGGAGAGCGTTGCCCAGGCCGGTGCCCAAGGTAATAACGAGTTCGATCCCCGTTCCAGAGACGACTCCAGCAGCAGCCACCTCGGCATCGTTGAGAACAAGGGAAGGAACGCCGAAACGTTCACGAAGTGCCCGCTGAATATCAAGATGATCCCAGGCTTCGGCAAGTTCGGGCGAGACTTTCGTGTGAGGGCCTGCTTTGCGAATGTAGTGTGGAGTGAACACAACGATCCCGCGGCGGATCATACCTGGCATTCCCAAAGTGATTCTGTCAAAACTTCCTAGCTTCCGAGCGTGCGATTCGACGATAGCGAGTAGATCTGAGGGAGAAAGAGGATAACGCAGGGCGGTACGGCAGGGTGAACCAATGGGAAAACCGCCCTCATCTAAGAGACTCGATTTAATTCCCCCGCCACCGCAATCGACGGCTAGGGTGCGTAGCACTCCGAGGGCAGGCTTGGGAGGAGGAGTCTGACTGTGGGAAACTGCATTCATGGATTCGACGGTAGCGCAAAAGCTGCGCTTACGTATTGATTTAGCCTACGACGGTACGGAATTTCACGGTTGGGCCTGTCAACCGGGGCTTCGTACGGTGGAAGGTGAACTCACTGCGGCACTCGAAAAAGTCTTGCGGGAAAAGGTTATTCTCACTGTAGCTGGACGCACCGATGCTGGAGTTCACGCTCGCGGACAAGTAGTTCACGTGGATGTTACGCCCACAGCACTTGAAACCGCACAAGGGCGTGCAGCTTCCTGGCAGGAAGCTCTCCTTTCTCGCCTCACCGGAATATTGCGTCGTTCTTCCCATTCGCCTGGCAGTGGCAGTGGCAGTGGCAGGGTGAAGGGTGGATCGGATCTGCTCATACGTGCTGTGAGTGAAGCCCCGGATGGCTTCGATGCGCGGTTTTCTGCCCTTGGGCGCGCCTACACCTATCGCATCTGTGATGAACGTGCGGCCTGGGATCCGTTGCGCACCCGCGATGTGCTCTGGCTAGATCGTCCGCTCGATCTGGAGGCAATGAACCGCAGTGCTGTCGCTTTGCTGGGTGAACACGATTTTCTCTCTTTCTGTAAGCCTCGCGAAGGTGCGACGACGATTCGTACGCTCCAGCGTCTCGAAGCAGTACGTCGTGGGGGAATAATCGAGATTTATGCGCAGGCTGACGCCTTCTGCCATTCGATGGTGCGCACGCTTGTAGGCACTCTTATGAAAGTGGGAGAGGGAACTCGCTCGGAGACGTGGCCAAAAGAGCGATTAAAGGCGCGCACACGTGATGGGAACGTTATTGTTGCTCCAGCTCATCCCCTCACGTTGGAGAAGGTCTTTTATCCACATGACGAGGAGCTTGGGCAGCGTGCGCGCCAAGCACGGGCACGGAGGAGTTGTGCCTGCTGACGCGGATGGTGCCTGCTGCTGGCAGATAAGGCGCGCATGTGTAGCCAGATGCTGGTGGGGTTCTCTCAGGAGTAAAAGATAGGTCGGTGCCCCGTGGACTCACTCACACATCCGCAGATTCTTTGACCCGCCTGTGCGTGCTGAGTAACATTGGTATCCGTTGTGCATACTGTTCGTCAGGCGCTTTCCCACTCGCCGCAACAGAAGCCAACAATTTGACCATTTTCCCAGGCGTTACACGCTTCTTAAGGTAGCGCCGACACGAGAAACGAAGGCTACGCCCGTGCGCACGTATTCACCGAAGCCCGGCGATGTCGAACCTAAGTGGTATCTCATTGATGCTACCGATGTCGTCCTTGGCCGACTGGCAGCCCAGGTTGCCACCCTGCTCCGTGGGAAGCATAAGCCGTCCTTTGCACCGAACGCTGATGGTGGCGATTTTGTTATTGTCATCAATGCTGAGAAGGTTGCACTGACTGGGAGTAAGCGTGAACAGAAGAACGCTTACCACCACTCTGGTTATCCGGGCGGTTTGAAGGCCACCAGCTACACTGAGCTGCTCGCGACTCACCCCGAGCGGGCCATTGAGAAGGCAGTTGCGGGAATGCTCCCGAAGAACTCCCTTGGCCGCAAGCAGATCACCAAGCTCAAGGTCTATGCCGGTGCCGAGCACCCGCACAAGGCACAGCAGCCCCAGGTGTTCGAGCTCAAGAAGATTGCTCAGTGAGCATCCGGAACAGGAACTAACTCATGGCTGAAACAACCATCGATACCGAGCTGGAAGAATTCTCCGGCTCCTACACTACGGAGAGTGAAGCTCCCCGAACCGGTCAGGGTGCATCCGTGACCGCTCCTGGCGCAGGTCTTGGCCGCCGCAAGGAAGCCATTGCCCGCGTCCGTCTTATCCCCGGCACTGGTGAGTGGAAGGTCAACGGGCGCACGCTCGAAGATTACTTCCCCAACAAGCTGCACCAGCAGCTTGTGAACTCTCCCTTCGCCCTGCTGGATCTCGAAGGTCGCTTTGATGTTATTGCCCGTATTTCGGGTGGTGGCATTTCTGGTCAGGCTGGCGCTCTGCGTCTTGGCATTTCGCGTGCTCTCAATGAGATTGATCGCGAGGCTAATCGCCCGGCTCTGAAGAAAGCGGGTTTCCTTACTCGGGATGCTCGCGCCGTTGAACGCAAGAAGGCTGGCCTCAAGAAAGCTCGCAAGGCTTCGCAGTTCTCGAAGCGCTGATTCTTCACCGCATTTTTGCACGAGAGTGGCTCCTATTATGTGGAGCCACTCTCCTTTTTTAGGTGGATGTCTCTTTCTTCATAACTCCCATACTTTGTGAAGCGAGTCAGGAGGTATTGCTCTCTTTGATGGAGGGAGTGAAGGAGTGATGTATTTGATGCAATTCACTACACCACGTTGTCGGTGGTTGTTGTTGTGGAAGGAACGGGAACTGCATTTACCCGTGCAGGATCTGGTGAAATTAGCAAAGAGTTCCTTACAGAGTGGATCCGCGAGGGATACCGAGGCGTACGGAGGACTTTCCTGACGTGTGTCTGGTGTGTGTGGGGTTGTTTTGTGTGTGTGGGTTGTTTTGGGGTGTGGTTAGGGTCACTTTGGTTTGGGTTGGTGTTGGTGTTGGTGGGTGTGTAGAGTTCTTATCCGTTGCTGTGCGGCGTGTGGAGAAGATTGTTGTGGGTTTTCTTTGGGTCGTGGAGTGATTTCCTCTGGTTGCAGGTGATGGGATTCGTCGGGTTTGACGGGTTGTTGTTGTGTGTGTAGGCTGGAGGGGTTGCCTCTCTTGAGGGTCTGGCTTGTTGGGCTGGGTTTTCGGGGTGTGGGTGTGGTGTTTGGGTGCTTGATAGTGTGTTGGATTTTTGGGTAGCTGCTGCTGTTGTTTGGTGGTGGTGGTTTTTGTGGTTGCGTGGGCTGGCTGTTGTGGTTGGTTTGCGTGGCTGTTTTTGTTTTTTTGGGTCTGTTTTGGATTCTCTGTTTTTTGTGGAGAGTTTGATCCTGGCTCAGGACGAACGCTGGCGGCGTGCTTAACACATGCAAGTCGAACGATGAAGCTTGGTGCTTGCGCTGGGTGGATTAGTGGCGAACGGGTGAGTAATACGTGAGTAACCTGCCCTTCACTTTGGGATAAGCCTTGGAAACGGGGTCTAATACTGGATATTCCTGTCTGGTCGCATGGCTGGGTGGGGAAAGTTTTTTCGGTGGGGGATGGGCTCGCGGCCTATCAGCTTGTTGGTGGGGTGATGGCCTACCAAGGCGTCGACGGGTAGCCGGCCTGAGAGGGTGACCGGTCACACTGGGACTGAGATACGGCCCAGACTCCTACGGGAGGCAGCAGTGGGGGATATTGCACAATGGGCGCAAGCCTGATGCAGCGACGCCGCGTGGGGGATGAAGGCTTTCGGGTTGTAAACCTCTTTCGACACGGAACAAGGCTCAGGTTTTTGTTTGGGTTGAGGGTACGTGTATAAGAAGCGCCGGCTAACTACGTGCCAGCAGCCGCGGTAATACGTAGGGCGCGAGCGTTGTCCGGAATTATTGGGCGTAAAGAGCTCGTAGGCGGCTTGTTGCGTCTGCTGTGAAAATGCGGGGCTTAACTTCGCACGTGCAGTGGGTACGGGCAGGCTAGAGTGCGGTAGGGGTGATTGGAATTCCTGGTGTAGCGGTGGAATGCGCAGATATCAGGAGGAACACCGATGGCGAAGGCAGGTCACTGGGCTGTTACTGACGCTGAGGAGCGAAAGCATGGGGAGCGAACAGGATTAGATACCCTGGTAGTCCATGCCGTAAACGTTGGGCACTAGGTGTGGGGGCCTTTCCGGGTTTCTGCGCCGTAGCTAACGCATTAAGTGCCCCGCCTGGGGAGTACGGCCGCAAGGCTAAAACTCAAAGGAATTGACGGGGGCCCGCACAAGCGGCGGAGCATGCGGATTAATTCGATGCAACGCGAAGAACCTTACCAAGGCTTGACATACGCCGGGATTGCGCAGAGATGTGTGAGTCTTCGGACTGGTGTACAGGTGGTGCATGGTTGTCGTCAGCTCGTGTCGTGAGATGTTGGGTTAAGTCCCGCAACGAGCGCAACCCTTGTCTCGTGTTGCCAGCGCGTTGTGGTGGGGACTCACGGGAGACTGCGGGGTTAACTCGGAGGAAGGTGGGGATGACGTCAAATCATCATGCCCCTTATGTCTTGGGCTTCACGCATGCTACAATGGCAGGTACAGAGGGTGGCGATATCGTGAGGTGGAGCGAATCCCTTAAAGCTTGTCTCAGTTCGGATTGGGGTCTGCAACTCGGCCCCATGAAGTCGGAGTCGCTAGTAATCGCAGATCAGCAACGCTGCGGTGAATACGTTCTCGGGCCTTGTACACACCGCCCGTCACGTCATGAAAGTTGGCAACACCCGAAGCTCGTGGCTTAACCATTTTTTTGGGGGGAGCGGTCGAAGGTGGGGTTGGCGATTGGGACGAAGTCGTAACAAGGTAGCCGTACCGGAAGGTGCGGCTGGATCACCTCCTTTCTAGGGAGTTTTAGGGGCCTGTGTGCATGCTCGCGTGGTGTGGGTGTGTGGGTCTTTTTGGGATGCCCTTTGGTTCAACATGCTGTCAGGTTCTTGGGTTCTGTGCCTGTCTGCCTGTGTGGCTGGCTCTCTTGTTTGGGGGTTGGTTGTGTGGTGTTGGTGTGGTGGTTGGTTTTCGTATAGTGGATGCGAGCATCTGGCTCATGGTGCTGGCCTTTGTGGTTGGTGTTGTGGGTTGTAATGCAAGTGTTTTTGTAGGTGTTTTAGGGCGTTCGGTGGATGCCTTGGTGTGAAGGGCCGATGAAGGACGTGGCAGCCTGCGATATGCCTCGGGGAGTTGGCAAGCGAGCGGTGATCCGAGGGTGTCCGAATGGGGGAACCTGGCTGGGGTTATGCCTGGTCGCGCATGCTTGAATGTATAGGGTGTGTGTGGTGAGTGGGGGAAGTGAAACATCTTAGTACCCTGTGGAAGAGATATTCTGTGAGTAGTGGCGAGCGAAAGCGGAGGAGCCTAAACCGCGTGTGTGTGAGAGCCGTCGGGTGTTGCGTGCGTGGTGTTGTGGGGTTGTGTGTCGTGCCTCCGACGGGGTGCGTGCCAGTGATAAACCGGTGTGGTAGCTGAAGGGTCTGGGAAGGCCTGTCGTAGAGGGTGAGAGCCCCGTAGGTGAAATCATGCTGGCTGGTGATCATGATGCCCGAGTAGCACGGGGCTCGTGGAATCTCGTGTGAATCTGCCCAGACCACTGGGTAAGGCTAAATACCCTTCATGACCGATAGTGGATAGTACCGTGAGGGAATGGTGAAAAGTACCCCGGGAGGGGAGTGAAATAGTTCCTGAAACCGGGCGCCTACAATCCGTCAGAGCCTTCTTGGTGGGGGTGATGGCGTGCCTTTTGAAGAATGAGCCTGCGAGTTAGTGGCATGTGGCGAGGTTAACCCGTGTGGGGTAGTCGTAGCGAAAGCGAGTCTGAAGAGGGCGTGAGTCGCGTGTTCTAGACCCGAAGCGGGGTGATCTACCCATGGCCAGGGTGAAGCACGTGTAAGAGCGTGTGGAGGCCCGAACCCACCAGGGTTGAAAACCTGGGGGATGAGCTGTGGGTAGGGGTGAAAGGCCAATCAAACTCCGTGATAGCTGGTTCTCCCCGAAATGCATTTAGGTGCAGCGTTGCGTGGTTCCTTGCGGAGGTAGAGCTACTGGTTGGTTGATGGGCCTTACCGGGTTACTGATGTCAGCTAAACTCCGAATGCCGTGAGGGTGAGCGTGGCAGTGAGACTGCGGGGGATAAGCTTCGTAGTCGAGAGGGAAACAGCCCAGATCGCCGGTTAAGGTCCCTAAGTGTGTGCTAAGTGGGAAAGGATGTGGGATTGCTGTGACAACCAGGAGGTTGGCTTAGAAGCAGCCATCCTTGAAAGAGTGCGTAATAGCTCACTGGTCAAGTGGTCTTGCGCCGATAATGTAGCGGGGCTTAAGCACACCACCGAAGCCGCGGCTTCCGCACTGTGTGTGTGGTGGGGTAGGGGAGCGTCGTGTATGGGGTGAAGCGGCCTGGTGATGGTGTCGTGGACTGTATGCGAGTGAGAATGCAGGCATGAGTAGCGAATGACGGGTGGGAAACCCGTCCGCCGATTGACTAAGGGTTCCAGGGCTAGGTTCATCCGCCCTGGGTTAGTCGGGTCCTAAGGCGAGGCCGACAGGCGTAGTCGATGGGTAACCAGTTCATATTCTGGTACCGGTGAAGAACCGTCCGATGGTCTGTTGTGTGATACTAACCATCCCCAATCTTTGCTGTCACTTTCGGGTGGTGGTGGGGTGAGGGCGTGGGGTCTGAGCGTGATGGGTCAAGCGTGTTAACAGGTGTGACGCAGAGTGGTAGCCCCGCGTGTCTTATGGCTTGGCACGTTTAAAGGCGCAGGTGGTCTTCTAGGTAAATCCGGGAGGCGTGAGCATCGAGGCCTGATGGTGACCCCCGTGTGTAGGGGGGAAGTAGGGTGATCCTGTGCTGCCGAGAAAAGCATCGACGTGAGGTTTGAGCCGCCCGTACCCGAAACCGACACAGGTGGTCAGGTAGAGTATACTGAGGCGATCGAGAGAATCGTGGTTAAGGAACTCGGCAAAATGCCCCCGTAACTTTGGGAGAAGGGGGGCCTGAACCCTGAAGTGGCTTGCCTGCTAGGGGTGAGGGTCGCAGAGTCCAGGGAGAAGCGACTGTTTATCAAAAACACAGGTCCGTGCGAAGCCGTAAGGCGATGTATACGGACTGACGCCTGCCCGGTGCTGGAAGGTTAAGCGGACTGGTCAGCCATTCTTTGTGGTGGTGAAGCTGGGAAGTTAAGCCCCAGTAAACGGCGGTGGTAACTATAACCATCCTAAGGTAGCGAAATTCCTTGTCGGGTAAGTTCCGACCTGCACGAATGGCGTAACGACTTCTCTACTGTCTCAACCATGAACTCGGCGAAATTGCATTACGAGTAAAGATGCTCGTTACGCGCAGCAGGACGGAAAGACCCCGGGACCTTTACTATAGCTTGGTATTGGTGTTCGGTACGGCTTGTGTAGGATAGGTGGGAGACTGTGAAGTGGTCACGCTAGTGGTCGTGGAGTCGTTGTTGAAATACCACTCTGGCCGTGCTGCACATCTAACCTCGGCCCGTGATCCGGGCTAGGAACAGTGCCTGGTGGGTAGTTTAACTGGGGCGGTTGCCTCCTAAAAGGTAACGGAGGCGCTCAAAGGTTCCCTCATCCTGGTCGGCAACCAGGTGTTGAGTGTAAGTGCACAAGGGGGCTTGACTGTGAGACTGACAGGTCGAGCAGGTACGAAAGTAGGAACTAGTGATCCGGCACTGGCTTGTGGAAGCGGTGTCGCTCAACGGATAAAAGGTACCCCGGGGATAACAGGCTGATCCTGCCCAAGAGTTCATATCGACGGCATGGTTTGGCACCTCGATGTCGGCTCGTCGCATCCTGGGGCTGGAGTAGGTCCCAAGGGTTGGGCTGTTCGCCCATTAAAGCGGTACGCGAGCTGGGTTCAGAACGTCGTGAGACAGTTCGGTCCCTATCCGCTGCGCGCGTAGGAGAATTGAGGAGGGCTGTCCCTAGTACGAGAGGACCGGGACGGACGAACCTCTGGTGTGCCAGTTGTTCCGCCAGGAGCATGGCTGGTTGGCTACGTTCGGGAGGGATAACCGCTGAAAGCATCTAAGCGGGAAGCCTGCTCCAAGATGAGTTCTCCTTCTAAACCCTCTTTTTGGGGGTTTAGGTCAGGCCCCCTATAGACCATAGGGTTGATAGGCCAGAAGTGGACAGCCTGTAAGGGTTGGAGCTGACTGGTACTAATAGGCCGATCACCTACAAGACAACACACCCCCCTTCTTTTTCTGGTGGGGGTGTGGTTGATTGACATGCTTGCATCCACTCTACGGAAACAAACCCCCACACCCCCACACGCACACGCGTGTGTGTGTATACGGGTGGGTGTGTAAGGAAGGCACGTGAATCCAACCGTTGTGGCGGTGGTCATAGCGGTGGGGAAACGCCCGGTCCCATCCCGAACCCGGAAGCTAAGCCCACCACGCGCCGATGGTACTGCACTCGAAGGAGTGTGGGAGAGTAGGACACCACCGCCACCCCTCCTTTCCTTTTCTTTCCCTGTACGTGTACAACACGCACGCAACGAAACACACACCACTACAAACAAGAAAAAGAAGACCACCACTAATCTATCGTCTAACCAGTGTGTGACTCCTCAATTTGCCTAACCAATGTGTGATTCCTCCCCTTAACCCCCACACCCCGGACACACACCAGCAACGCACCCTTTTTTTAGAACCCCTCCCACCACCTTCTCCTCTTTCCCCTAAAATCCCTCCTCCCTTCACGCCACAGAAAGAGGAACCGCAGGGGAGAAAACAGAGAAACCACACCCTGCGAACCCTTCCACTTGATTAACACCTCAGCAGGCGTCATGATTCGCGGTATTCTAGAATCCGGTTCGCCTTAGATATACGTGTGTATAGACGGCACGGCATGAAAGGGTAGGCAAAATGGCACGTTTATTCGGTACAGATGGTGTTCGCGGCCTCGCAAACCGTGAAATCACAGCAAGCCTAGCCCTCTCCCTCGGCGAAGCTGCCGCCAGAGCTCTCACAAAAAACATCAAAGAAAACAGACGCCCAAAGGCTATCATCGCTCGTGATACGCGAGTTTCGGGTGAACTCTTGGCGCAGGCGATGGCAGCAGGACTCGCTGGAGCAGGTGTAGATGTTGAGCATGTAAACGTACTTCCCACACCTGGCCTTGCCTATCTCACCACTCGTCCAGACATTGACTTGGGTGTGGTGATTTCAGCCTCGCACAACCCAATGCAAGATAACGGGATCAAGTTCTTTGCCCGAGGTGGTTTTAAACTTGAGGATCAGCTCGAAGATGAGATTGAGGCTCTTCTGAGCGAACCATGGATACGACCTATAGGTTCGGATGTTGGCCGAGTATCAGATGCCACTGCACAAGCGGACGCTGATTACATCGAACACCTCGTTGGCACGCTTGATACCTCCCTGAAAGGCCTCAAGATCGTCGTCGATTGTGCCAACGGTGCAACATCAGCCGTGGCTCCTGTCGCTCTTGAACGAGCCGGAGCAGAGGTTGTTGTCATCCACGCGCAACCTGATGGCTATAACATCAACTTCAACTGCGGTTCCACGCATATCGAAGATCTTCAGGCTGCCGTTGTTGAACACAAGGCAGATTTTGGCATGGCCTTTGATGGTGATGCTGATCGTTGCCTCGCTGTTGATGGTGAGGGCAAACTTGTTGACGGCGATCAGATTATGGCAATTCTTGCCATCTCGCTGAAGAAAGCAGGCAAACTTGCCGGTAACACTCTCGTCGTTACCGTGATGTCGAATCTTGGGCTGTTGCTTGCGATGAAGGCAGCGGGCATTGAAACTGTACAAACAGCCGTCGGAGATCGTTATGTCCTCGAAGCTATGAGAGCAGGAGGCTACGTACTAGGTGGTGAGCAGTCAGGGCACGTGATTGCTCTTGAACATGCCACAACGGGCGATGGTACCCTCACCGCGCTCCTTGTGAGTCAAGAAGTCGCACGGACAGGCAAGAGTCTTGCCGAACTTGCAAGCCGGGTCACGAGGCTTCCACAAACCCTCATCAATGTACCGAACGTGGACAAACGTAAGGTGGAAAGCTGTCACGTTCTCCAGGAGGCGATTACAAAGGCTGAGGCGCTCCTGGGTGAAACTGGGCGTGTGCTCCTTCGCCCTTCAGGAACTGAGCCTCTTGTGCGCGTCATGGTGGAGGCCGCCACCCAGAAGGAAGCCGACGAGGTCGCCAGTTCGCTTGCGAAGGTAGTTGCGTCCGAACTGGCGCTCTGAGCGAGATCTGTGCGGGAGAAAAATCTCGTCTCGCACAGGTGTTGCGCGTTTAGCTTCTCGGCACCCGCCCGATCGTCGTGCCGAGGTGGTCTCGTCACATTGCGTTGGTGGCGGGGTAAAGAGCGCGGTATGAGGGCAAAGCGCCGTGGTATTGGACGAGGGCAAAGATCTCTCGTCGTTCTCGTGCCAGGTGTGCCTAAGCTCCTGCTAGGTGCGTCTAGAGCTTACGGAGGAGTACTTCCTCAACCACGTGATCGTGACCCTTACGGATCACGATATCTGCTCGTAGTTTCGTCGGCTCAATGTTCTCTAGCAGATTCGGGCGGTTGATAGTATCCCAGATTCCCAAAGTCCGCTCGATCATCTCGGCTTCGGGCATGTGGCTGAACTGATGGAAATAGGATTCGGGCTGATTGAAGGCAACCTCGCGTAGATGCAAGATTCGTTCTACATACCAGCGTCGAATATCTTCCTCGTCGGCATCGACATAGATTGAGATATCGAAAAAATCAGAGACAGCGATTGCTTCCTTTGAGGAAATTCTTGGGGGCTGGAGAACGTTGAGTCCTTCGATAATGAGAATATCTGGGTGATGAACGTCGAGGTATGTCCCTTCAACGATGTCGTAGGTGAGATGGTCGTAGACGGGTACGCTCACATGTTCCACCCCAGATTTGACGTCTTGGAGGAAACGGAGAAGCGCAACTCGGTCATAGGATTCGGGGAAACCTTTACGCAATTCGAGACCACGCCGGGCAAGTTCACGGTTGGGGTAGAGGAATCCGTCGGTGGTGACGAGAGCAACCCGTGGAGTGGCAGGCCACCGTGAGAGAAGTTCACGAAGCAAACGTGCCGTTGTGGATTTACCTACTGCCACAGAGCCGGCGATACCAATAACGAAAGGTGTGCGCTTCTCGCGGATACCTAAAAACTCCGAGGTCGCCTGGTGGAGACGCCCTACTTCGGCGCTATACATTTCCAGCAATGCTGTGAGAGGGCGATAAATTGCGTCGGCCTCACTGAGATCAATCGGATCACCGAGCGCGGAGAGACGGCGAATGTCATGATGGGAGAGCGGGAGAGGCGTTTGCTTGGCAAGTGCGCTCCACTGTGCGTGCGAAAACGATAGGACATGCGAATGAGTGTCCGAGGCATTCATGACTCTCTATGGTAGTGGGCGAAGCCATAGGGCGCTTCCTTTGCTTATCGTGAATAGGAGGAATTGCAGCACAGATAGGAAGAATTGCAGCACGCTGAGGAATGAAGTACACAGATACGCAACCTCAATACCTCAATACTCACTGAAGTGGCAACACGCCGAGGGCATAGTGATCGAAAGAAGAGATGTTGGCAAAAGAATTCCGACGAAAGCGCCAATTTTTCCGAAAATAAGAGAGGCTACCTCCTTGCTGTTACCTGAAGCTCGCCGCGCGAATAGGGGTTCTTCTTTGTAGACTGGCCGCATGTGTGGAATTGTCGGGTACATCGGTGCAGGTAATCCATCCAGCAAGCCAGAAGAAGTAGTGCTTGAAGGTCTTGCGCGACTCGAATACCGCGGCTATGACTCAGCTGGCGTAGCTGTGCTCGCGATGGCGGGTCTTGCAGTGGCGAAAAAAGCGGGACGCCTGGAAAATTTGAGAGAGGAACTGGAAGAGCATCCTCTTCCCCACTCCTTCGCAGCAATCGGGCACACCCGCTGGGCCACCCACGGCGGCCCCTCGGATGTCAATGCTCATCCGCATGTGAGTGCAGATGGTCGTGTGGCTCTTGTGCATAACGGCATCATCGAGAACTACCAGAAGCTCGCCGACGAACTTTCGGCTGCAGGGATTACTCCTATCTCGCAGACGGATACAGAGATCGTCGCCCATCATCTTTCCCTGCTTCTTGCGGCCGGACTCAGCCTTCTTGAGGCGATGTGTCAGCTCGCCAGGCGCTTGGAAGGCTCTTTCACCCTTGTGGCACTCGACCGTGAATCTCCTGAAGAGATTGTGGCCGCACGACGCAACTCTCCACTCGTCGTCGGCCTGGGAGAAGGTGAGAATTTCCTCGGTTCGGATGTGGCAGCTTTCGTCGGCTACACGAAGCGTGCCCTCGAACTAGGCCAGGATCGAATTGTGCGCCTAAGCCCAACAAAAGTGGAGGTGGTGGACTTCTTCGGCACGCCAGATTCTGGGCGCGAGTTTGACGTGGACTGGGATATTAACGCAGCCGTTAAAGGCGGTTACGCCACCTTTATGGACAAAGAAATTCACGAAAGCCCTACCGCTGTGGCTGAGACACTGCGGGGGCGTACAACTCTCGATGGCCACCTCATGCTCGACGATATGCGTATTCGCGAGGACGTGTTGCGCAGCGTGGACAAAATTATCGTCGTAGCCTGTGGAACTGCTGCCTATGCCGGGCACGTGGCCAAGTATGCGATTGAGCACTGGTGCCGCATTCCCGTAGAGGTGGAACTTGCCCACGAATTCCGCTATCGCGACCCTGTAGTCAATGAAAAGACTCTCGTTGTGGCGATCTCCCAATCCGGGGAAACGATGGACACACTCATGGCGATTCGCCACGCCCGTGAACAAGGATCGAGAGTCCTTGCCATCGTCAACACTCACGGGTCGACGATCGCCCGAGAATCCGATGCCGTACTCTATACACACGCTGGCCCTGAAGTAGCGGTAGCCTCAACAAAGGCTTTTATTGCCCAGATCACTGCCTGCTATATCCTTGGTCTCTACTTGGCAGAACTGCGTGGCAACAAGTTTGTAGACGAAGTTGCCACCTATCTCGACGAACTTACCAAGATGCCTGGGCGTATTGAGGAAGTTCTTGAAGCAGAGGAGGAGGTTCGTGCCCTCGCACAGTCGATGGCCGATGCCACCTCGGTGTTGTTCCTTGGTCGCCACGTAGGCTTCCCTGTGGCTCTCGAAGGTGCCCTCAAGCTCAAGGAACTCGCGTATATCCATGCCGAAGGCTTTGCGGCAGGTGAGCTTAAACATGGCCCAATCGCGCTCGTGGAGGAGAATCTTCCCGTTTTTGTTATCGTTCCCACGCCGCGCCGTCCACTCCTACATTCCAAAGTCGTTTCTAATCTCCAGGAAGTGCGCGCTCGCGGTGCACGTACCATCGCGATCGCTGAGGAGGGCGACGAGGAGGCTGCAAAGTTTGCTGATACTGTGATCTGGGTACCACGCACTACACCTACATTGATGATGCCTCTGGTGACAGTAGTTCCCTTGCAGATCTTTGCGAGCGAACTCGCCCGCGTGAAGGGTTACGATGTGGATAAGCCGCGCAATCTTGCCAAGTCGGTGACTGTGGAGTAACACCTATGCGTTTTGGTGCCTTGTGTGCCTATGTGCGGTGCTTATGCGCTGTGGTGCCTTGTATGGGTGAAGTTGTTACGCAGATGGAGGAGCGCGTTACTGGTGAATATGCGGCTGAGAGATGCGACCGATGATGTGATGAGTAGCGGCGAGGCCGCTGGCGTACACACCACATGTGAAAGTAAGATCACAGAGGCAGAGATTGCTACGGCCTGGCCAGTACCAGATTCCTTCTCTCATAAGTACACCCGCGGTGTGGTGGGTCTTAATGTGGGTTCGCACACTTATCCAGGTGCAGCCCTCCTTTCTGCTGGGGGAGCACTCGCCCTCGGACCAGGTATGGTGCGTTACCTTGGCCCGCGCGAGGTAGGGATTCTTGTCCTTCCCGCCTTCCCTGAGATCGTTCTTGAGCGCGGACGTCTCGATGCCTGCGTCATTGGATCAGGGATTCCTGGAGGAGAACTGACTCGTTTGCACAAGCAGGTGAGTCAGGCACGACAAGCAGGAGTTCCCTGCGTGCTCGATGCGGCAGGTCTAGAATTTGTCACTCGGGAGGGCGACTTTTCTGGCTGTGTTCTCACTCCTCACCCAGGGGAAGCAGCACGTATCTTCACAAGACTCGGGCACCAAAGACAACGCTCCGATATCGAAGACTCCCCCACGGAGGCTGCCCGCGAGCTTGCAGCGCTCACAGGAAGCGTGGTGCTCCTCAAAGGAGGGACAGATCGCGTAGCGAGCCCTTCGGGGCGTGTACTCCTAGCTCCAGGTGGCAGTGCATGGCGAGGCACTGCCGGTGCGGGTGATGTGCTTGCAGGTGCTGTAGGTGCCACTCTCGCGATCGCTCATGCGAGCGGACGCCTCGACATCGCCGACGCGTCCAAGCCTCCTGTGCCGCACGGGGAAACTCGCGATCTGACATTCTGGGCTGCCGCTGCTCTTGCACTCCACGTGCGCGCCTCGTCACTTGCAGCTGGACAAGAACCAGGCCATCCGATTCGTTCCAGCGAGATTTCCACTTTCCTCTCCCGTGCCCTCGGCTCAATCCTGACGAGGAACGGGAACTGAGAGGCATGGCTCGTCGTTTTGGTGGGAGAATCACATCATGATCGAGTACTGCCCAGCTCGTGCTGATATTGACCTCGACGCTCTTGGAGATAATATCCGTACAGTGCGTTCAGGCATCGACGGACAAAAAATCATGGCGGTGGTCAAGGCCGACGCCTATGGTCATGGTCGCGCCGAAGTCGCCCGTGCCGCTGTGCGCGCAGGTGTGGATTTCCTGGGTGTTGCTCAGCTGGGTGAGGCTCTCGCTCTGCGAGAGGAAGTAGGGTCACAACCGCGAATTCTCACCTGGATTTATGCCCCACAGGCTCCCCTTGATCGTGCACTGCGAGCTGGACTCGATATTTCCATAGGTGCTCCGTGGGCGCTTAAGGCGATTGAGGAAGCCGCACATGCCACGGGTATTTGTGCACAGATCCACCTCAAAGTCGATACGGGGATGTCACGTGGGGGGTTCGATCTTGATGCCCTTGAGGAAGCGGCACGCCGCACGAGAATTCTTGAGGAAGCAGGTCTTGTAAAAGTTGTGGGTCTGTGGAGTCACCTTGCAAGGGCAGATGAACCCGAGGCTTCGACCACGGCTGAACAGATTGCGTCTTTCGAGGAGGCACGAACTTGTGTAGCACGCTCGGGGATCGAGGTTGAGCTTCATCATCTCGCAGCCTCGGCGGGCACACTGTGGCATCCATCTACACGTTATGACATGGTGCGTCCGGGAATTATCACCTACGGGCTTTCGCCTAATCCACGCGTGGCCACTGCGCGTGAACTCGGCTTACGCGCAGTGATGACACTGAGTGCCGATGTAATCCTCGAACGTGTCCTTCCTTCTGGACGTGGAATTTCTTATGGGCATACAGCGAGAACTAGCCACACCACACGTGTGGGAGTTGTGCCTCTAGGATACGGAGACGGAATCGCTCGCACCGCCTCGAATCGTGCACCACTTCTCATCGCAGGGCAGCGTACTCACGCGCTTGGACGGATCTGTATGGATCAGTTTGTCGTTGCCTTGCCTCCTAGCGCGCGAGCTGGAGATCGTGCCTGGCTTTTTGGTGATGAATCTTTCGGACTTCCCACAGCTGACGAGTGGGCAGAGGTCACGGGCACGATCGGATGGGAAATCGTGACACGCCTTGGGGCACGCGTGCCGCGCGACTATCATGGCACGGGTGAAGACACACTGACGGTTAGCTAGGTGCTCGTCGTAAGTGGCAGAAAACCTAGAGGTCACTGGTAAGGCATACGAGGAAGAGGGGATGACATGAGCGAGAACGACGCTGCTCGTGAATGTGCGGTGGAGGTTCCTGAAGCTGACGATATGCGCGCTCTCGGCGCGGTTCTCGGTTCTCTCTTGCGCGGGGGCGATCTCCTTATGCTTGACGGTCCGCTAGGAGCAGGAAAAACGACACTTACGCAGGGGATTGCTGCAGGGATGAACGTCTTGGGACGCGTTTCCTCACCTACCTTTGTTATTGCGGCAGTGCATAACGCACAAGGCGAAGGGCCTGATCTTGTTCACGTGGATGCCTACCGCCTCACATCTCTGGAAGAACTTGACGCCCTTGATCTTGATGCGTCCCTTGAGGATTCGGCTACGGTGATCGAATGGGGAGAAGGTAAGGCTGAAGTTCTCACTGCTGACCGTCTCACGCTCACGATTATTCGCCCTGAAGGTTCGTTTGCAGGGGCGAGGATTGAGGATCTTCCCTCCGAGGCTACGCGCACTGTACGTATGCGTGCTTCTGGAGAGCGTTCGACCCAACTACTTGGCGCCGTACGAGCAAAGCTCAACGAGTGCGATGTCAAGGTAAGGGTTATCGAGTAGGTGAACAGAATGTTTACCGAGACACTCGTGAGGGTGGGCAGACTAGGAGCGGTACTAGCCTTCCTCCTGGGGGGAGGGGTAGGTTTTAGTGTGTGCCTTTCTGCGCCGGCGAGTGCTGCGGGGCTTTCTTCTACCGGTGCTGCCGGTGCGGGGCTTTCTGCTGTCGAATACCAGTGTGAAGCCATACTGGAGA
The DNA here is from genome assembly GCA_015679245.1 of Actinomycetaceae bacterium zg-1166. Lineage (GTDB taxonomy): Bacteria > Actinomycetota > Actinomycetes > Actinomycetales > Actinomycetaceae > Changpingibacter. The sequence continues at coordinate 320,325 of CP064953.1, forward strand.
ACTTAGGTACAGGCGTGTTCCTTCCTGCCGAGGATTTGCCTTATCCTTCCCCCTCTGCTTCGCTGACAAGCGAAGATAGCAACCCTGACGATCTGCATCAGTGGTTCAGTGCTTCTGGTCTCTCTGTAGTGCGTTCTCACGCCTCTGTTGATCTTCCTGATGTCGCCTCTAAAGATTACTCCTCCCTTGTGCTCGGCTCAGCGATCAGTGTTGGCCAAATGACGATCCGTGGACAGCTTGTAGCTGGAGGACTCTGGGCTGCTCCGATCTATCTCCAAGGAGCACCTATCGGAGTACTTGCTGTGGAGTTTTCTGAGGGAATTTCGCACGTGGAAGCTGTCATTGCCTCGCCCAAACTCGCTGATGCCCTTCTGCGTGAAGGTAGGGATGGGCACGTCATTCTTGAACCTCAGATGGGTGATAGTTCTAAACTTGGAGCCTGGTTTTGGTTTAGTGACGACGAGCACGTTCTTGCCTTGGATCCAGGAGCTGAAGATATTCTTGCCGGCCCTGTGAGCCGGACACAGTTCCTCTCGCTGCGTGAATCGCTCATCGCCTCAGGTAACGAACACAAATCGACAAACCGAGATTCTCACCCTGCCTCCTCCCACTCCTCGACGGTAGGAATCGCCGCTCTCATTCTCGCCGGATTCCTCACCCTCCTTGGCATTGTTGTGTGGCTACGCCACGAGAGCGAGGAAGAATGGAATCCCCACGTAGGTTCAGATCTAGAGCGAACGTCTCTCGCCGATGTGCGAGGCGAGGCAATAGGGAAGAAGAAAATCTCTCGCGGGCGTTCTCATGTGGATGACGTTCAGATTCTCACCACTCCATCTACCCGATACTCGCGCGGTCAGGAGCCGCGGCAAATCGAAGATAAGGAAGATGCGCTATGACCATCATGACTCTCGATACCTCGATGCGCTCAATCGTCGGCCTCGTGGAGGAAAGACGTGAACTCGCGGTGGAGATTTCGCCCGATTCACGCCACCATGCAGAGACTCTCATTCCGATGATCGAGCGTGTTCAGGCAGCCGCGCGCGAGGGAGAACCTGCCCTCCCTACTCGTCCAGAACTTATCGTTGTTGGCACTGGCCCTGCTGCCTTTACGGGTTTGCGTGCTGGGCTTATGACCGCACGCGCCTTAGGGCGTGGCTGGGAGGTTCCCGTGGTAGGTGTCTCTTCTCTTGAGGTACTCGCTTTAGGTGGATCGAGGATCGCTGAAAGTGGCGGTGAAGTTCTTGCCGTGATCGACGCGCGCCGCAAGGAACTCTTTGTTTTGCGTGCCCGTGCGATGGGGACGGATGATATTGAGGTGCTTGACGGGCCCACAATTATGAAGCCAGACGAACTCCCTGCTCTCCTCGACACCCGCCCAGCACTTCTTCTCACCCCTAATCCAGGGCTCTACCCGCAGCTAAGTGAGGCCTGTGAGATTGCCTGCACACCTCTCCTCATGGCTGATCTCGCTCGTTCGCGGGTGGCGCGATATGAAGCAGGCGAAGACGTCAATCTCTCCACCGAACCGCAGTACCTGCGCCGTCCCGATATTCACGGTGTTTGAGTCCAAGAGTGAAGCAATACGAGTGAGGCTGGATGAAGCTGGTCACCTCGCCTATCTTGGCGAGGTCGAGGCTAAAAATCTCCTACATGAACGCGGACTATCCCGTCTCGTTCTAAGCCCTGAATGGGCTGAGAGCGCCTACGCCTTCGATACTGAGATTTTCGGTGAGGATGCCTGGCCGCTGTCTGGGTGGCGTGAGCAGATTTCTTGGCCTACTTCGCTTTTCCTTGCCTACGTGAAGGAAGGCAGTAAAGAAATCCGTGCCCTTGGTGCTGTGAGCCTGGGGATAGAAGCCGACATTCTCACAATCGGTGTGAAGAAGAGCCTGCGTGGAACCTCTCTCGGATCCCTCCTTCTACGTGATCTTCTCACAGGCGCATTCGAATCAGGTGCGCGTGAGGCTTACCTTGAAGTGCGTGCGAAGGATACAAACGTTCAGAGTTTCTACCTCTCCCATGGTTGGGAGGAAGTGGGATTTCGCCCCGCCTACTATAGCGATGACGACGCGCGCATTATGCACCTGACATTTGCTCATTCGAAGCTCCGGGGATAGATGCGGTAATGTCGCAACGTGAATGGTCAATGGGGCACGTGTTCTCACATAACAGCGTGAAGGAAAGCTGGAAGGTATTCACATCCTTCTTCAGGTGGCAGCTTCGTCGCCCAGGAAAAGGCGATGGGGATGTGGCGGGATTTACATGGGAGAGCAGGAACGATGGGACTAACGACGCACGGTTTCGAGGGAACGCTCGTCAAAGCTGAGTAATTACGTGATATATCCTTGCCATATTTCAATCTGAGAGCCAAGAAGGCGCCTGGGCAGCTAGCATTCAGGTGTGGCTAATTCACCCTCATCTCTCAAACGCGGCTGGCAGACGACCGTAGCACTCAAAGTGACGATGGCACTGACCGGCCTTATTTTCGTTTTCTTTGTCCTCTTCCATATGTACGGCAACCTGAAGATATTCATGGGTGCCGATGCGTTTAACCACTACGCGCACTTCCTCCAGGAAGATCTGCTCCACCCCATCCTCCCGCATAAGGGCGGGGTGTGGCTGCTGCGTATCGTCCTGCTTGTCTCCATTCTTCTCCACGTTTATTGCGCAGCGAAGCTGTGGGCGCGCGGCAAGGCTGCCCGCGGAAGCAAGTACAAGGTCACCAGTGGTTCGAAGAAAAAGCTCACGTATGCTTCACGCACAATGCGTTACGGCGGCATTATCCTCATTGCCTTCATCATCTTCCACATCCTTCATTTCACCGCTCTCAAGATCAACGTAGGCGGCGATTACGCGACGATGGCACCTTACGATCGTGTGGTTACCGCTTTCTCTGCTGATAACTGGTGGGTGTGGCTGTTCTACTTCATCGCGATGGCGGCTCTAGCTATGCACGTGCGTCACGGTGTCTTCTCCGCCCTGGCAACTCTCGGTTTGGAGACTCGTGAGCGTGAAGTCGCATTCAATGTGATTGCCTGGCTCTGTGCCCTCGCGCTGCTCGTCGGATTCATGCTCCCGCCCACGGCGATTCTCGTCGGCTGGATCTCCTAAGGAACAAACATGGAAGAACTGATTAAGGGTTATTACACCCAGGGCGAACCGATCGCCGATACTAAGGCTCCAGCTGTCCCCCTTGAAGACAAGTGGGAGAAGCGCAAGTTTGAAGCGCGCCTCGTCAATCCGGCCAACCGCCGTAAGCTCTCCATCATCGTGGTGGGCACAGGCCTCGCCGGTGGTGCTGCAGCTGCTTCTCTTGGCGAGATGGGCTACAACGTCAAGGCCTTCTACTACCAAGATTCGGCACGACGCGCTCACTCGATCGCCGCTCAGGGTGGTATCAACGCCGCCAAGAACTACAAGAACGACAACGATTCGACCTTCCGCCTCTTCTACGACACCATCAAGGGCGGTGATTTCCGTGCCCGCGAATCGAATGTCTATCGCCTAGCGGAAGTCAGTGCAAACATTATCGATCAGTGCGTAGCTCAGGGTGTTCCTTTCGCTCGCGAATACGGTGGCTACCTTGATAACCGCTCCTTTGGTGGCGTACAGGTTTCTCGTACCTTCTACGCCCGTGGACAAACAGGTCAGCAGCTACTCATCGGTGCTTACCAGGCACTCATGCGTCAGGTAGCTGCTGGTACCGTCACCTGCTACTCGCGCCACGAGATGATGGAACTCATCGTCAAGGATGGCAAGGCGCGTGGCATCATCGCTCGCGATATGGTGACAGGTGAAGTGGAGACGCACCTCGCTGATGCAGTAGTTCTAGCCACTGGCGGTTACGGCAACGTCTTCTTCCTCTCCACCAACGCTATGGGATGTAATGCCTCGGCAATCTGGCGTGCACACCGCAAGGGTGCTTACTTCGCTAACCCCTGCTACACCCAGATTCACCCCACCTGTATTCCTCAGCATGGTGACTACCAATCCAAACTCACACTGATGTCTGAGTCCCTGCGCAATGATGGACGCATCTGGGTGCCAAAGAAGGCTGAGGATTGCAAAAAGGATCCTCGCGATATCCCTGAAGAAGATCGCGATTACTACCTTGAGCGTATTTATCCCGCCTTCGGTAACCTTGTGCCCCGTGATATCGCTTCGCGCCAGGCCAAGAATATGTGCGACGAAGGACGCGGCGTTGGCCCCGAAATTGATGGTGTAGCACGCGGTGTTTATCTTGACTTTGCCGATGCTATCGAACGTATGGGCAAGGAAGCCGTCTCGGCCAAGTACGGCAACCTCTTCGATATGTACAAACGCATTACGGACGACGATCCCTACGAAGTTCCCATGCGTATTTATCCTGCTGTGCATTACACAATGGGTGGCCTGTGGGTGGATTACGACCTCGAATCCACAATCCCCGGTCTCTATGTGGCTGGCGAGGCGAACTTCTCCGATCACGGTGCCAATCGTCTGGGCGCTTCAGCGCTCATGCAGGGCTTGGCCGATGGCTACTTCGTTCTCCCCAACACCATCAACGATTACCTCGCGGATGGCCCCTTCGAGAAGCTCGACGAGAACGATCCAGTGGTGCGTGAAGCTCTCGATTCGGTGAATGGCCGAATCAAGCACTTCATGGAACTTCAAGGCACACATTCTGTGGATTACTACCACAAGAAGCTCGGCTCGATCATGTGGGAGAAATGCGGTATGGCTCGCTCGGATGAAGGCCTTCGCGAAGGCATCGCTGAGATCCGCGCCCTACGTGAGGAATTCTGGCGCGATGCCAAGGTTCCTGGCTCTGCCGATACGCTCAATCAGTCCTTGGAGAAGGCAGGTCGCGTGGCCGACTTCTTCGAGCTTGCTGAACTCATGTGTATCGACGCTCTCCACCGTGAGGAATCCTGCGGTGGCCACTTCCGTGTCGAATCCCAGACCCCTGAAGGTGAGGCTGACCGTAAGGATGCCGAGTTTGCCTACGCAGCCGCCTGGGAGTGGACAGGTGAGGGTAACCCACCTGTCCTGCACAAGGAAGATCTTAACTACGAATTCGTCCACATGAAGCAGCGGAGTTACAAGTGAAAATCACCCTGGAATTTTGGCGTCAGAATGGACCCGAGGATCCGGGTCACTTTGAGAAGCGGACGCTCACGAATGTTGACGAGCACGCCTCCTTCCTGGAGATGCTCGATGTCCTGAACGAAGAACTCTTCGCCGCTGGTGAGGAACCTGTTGCCTTCGATTCAGACTGTCGTGAAGGTATTTGTGGCCAATGTGGCATCGTTATTAACGGCGATCCGCACGGCCCTGAGCGCACAACTACATGCCAGCTGCATATGCGCTCCTTCAAGGATGGTGACAAGATCATTCTTGAGCCTTGGCGTTCGAAGGCCTTTCCTGTCATCAAGGATCTCATGGTGGATCGCTCGGCTTTTGACCGCATTGTTCAGGCCGGCGGCTACATCTCGGTGAATACGGGTGCAGCTCCTGATGCGCATTCGCAGCTCGTGCCGAAGAAGAACGCAGATCGCTCCTTCGAGGCAGCGGCCTGCATCGGCTGTGGTGCTTGCGTGGCTGCGTGCCCCAACGGCTCGTCGATGCTTTTTACTTCGGCAAAGGTGATGCATCTTGGCCTCCTCCCCCAGGGGCAACCTGAGCGCCGCGACCGTGTGGTGAACATGCTTGCTCAGCAGGATGAAGAAGGCTTTGGCGGCTGCACTAACACCGGTGCTTGCGCGAGTGTGTGCCCGAAGGAGATCCCCTTCGAGCTTATCTCGCTGCTCAACCGCGACCTTATGAAGTCAATGTTCGTTAAGGCTCGCGCACGCTGATCGCATGTAAATGGAGTTCACGCTTTGCGTGTGGACACAGATCGATGTAGCCGCCAGGGGCGACCCGTTTTCCGGGTCGCCCCTGTTTTCTCGTGAAGGAAGGGTAGCGCGCTCCACATCCAACGTTTCTAGGAGGGGAGGAACTCGGGGACTAGACTGGTATGCCGTGAGTATCACGATCCTTGGTATCGAAACTTCCTGCGACGAGACAGGCATCGCTCTTGTGCGCGATGGCGAACTCTTGGCTGACGTCACCGCCACTTCCATGGACGAATACGCCCGCTACGGTGGCATCATCCCCGAGATAGCTTCCCGTGCACACGTGCAAACAATGCTCCCTACACTCGACGCCGCCCTTGAGAAAGCAGGGGTGAGCCTCCAAGACATTGATGCTGTTGCCGTCACTGCTGGTCCGGGGCTCGTCGGCTCACTTACGGTGGGAGTTGCTGCGGCTAAAGCTCTGGCCTATTCACTCGGCAAGCCTCTTTACGGTATTAATCACATCATCGGCCACCTCGCAGTGGATGAACTTGTTGATGGACCTTTCCCTGAAAAGTTCATCGGACTCGTCGTCTCAGGTGGGCACTCCTCAATTTTACGTGTAGGTTCGATTGCTACCGATGTTGAGGAACTTGGAGGTACACTCGACGATGCTGCCGGTGAGGCTTTCGATAAGGTCGGACGTCTTTTGGGTTTGCCTTATCCAGGCGGGCCGCATATTGATCGCCTCGCTCGTGAAGGTGACCGCGAGGCGATTCGCTTCCCGCGTGGCCTTAGCCAAGGTAAAGATAAAGCACGCCATCCGTATGACTTCTCATTTTCAGGGCTTAAGACGGCTGTGGCTCGCTACGTTGAAGGTCTTAAGGAGCGTGGCGAAGAAATCCCAACTGCCGATATTGCGGCTGGATTCTCTGAGGCAATTACTGATGTCCTCACAGAAAAGGCGCTTAATGCTTGTGAGGATTTCGGTTGTGACACCCTCGTGATCGGCGGTGGCTTCTCGGCAAATTCGCGCTTGCGTGAACTTGCTGGACAACGTGCAGCGGCACGCGGGATTACTGTGCGGATCCCTCCGATCCGCTATTGCACGGATAACGGGGCAATGGTGGCCTCACTCGGTTACGCCTTGGTTAGCGGTGGGCTTGAGAGTTCGCATCTGGACATCACAGTTGACACGTCGATGGATCTTAATCGCATCCAGATGTAAGGCAGCACGTATGTGGCAGGCGGGGAGCCTTCGTTTTCCGGGACATTTTGCACCTTCATCGGGAGCAGCAACATAGGCCGTATGCTGGCTTTACGTGAGTTAGTGAACCCAAAATTCGAATGCAAGTTCATTCTGGGCGTGTTCGCTTATGGCAAGCATCTAGCACTCGCCTTGACCGAGTGCTAAGCGTGGCATAATCTCTTAATGGACGCGTTACCGTTTTCGGTGATGCGGCTTGTGCCCGGTTCGGGCCCGGCCCCCCGCGACGGCGGGTCCCGCGGCCAGGTACGCCGTGAATGCACATGCATTCACGCAATCCACGCACGAGTTCGAGAAGTAAAGGGGAATCCGAAGTGTCGGTCTCCATTAAGCCGCTTGAGGATCGCATTGTGATCCGTCAGTTGGAAGCTGAAACCACTACTGCGTCTGGCCTTGTTCTGCCAGATACTGCTAAGGAAAAGCCACAGGAGGGTGAAGTTCTCGCTGTGGGGCCTGGTCGTGTAGACGATCATGGCAACCGCGTCCCTGTGGATGTGGCTGAGGGCGATGTTGTTATCTACTCTAAGTACGGCGGCACCGAAGTGAAGTACGGTGGCGAAGAATTTATCATCCTCTCCTCACGCGATATTCTCGCCGTTGTAGAGAAGTGAGCTAGTTAAGGCCATACTCACACCGGTGTGTGAGTTCTCGCCACAAAAAGTGGGGTACCTGGTACACGCAGGTACCCCACTTTTACATACGTGTGGGGTGTTTTAGCGACGTGCCAGCATGTAGTCGATCACCTTGTAGAGGAGAGGGCGCACGGGAAGATCAAATTCCCCGAGTTTCTCGATGATAAGTGGGGCGAAATGTGACTTGAACGTGGTGAGGCCATCGTCAAGGGAATTAGCAACTCCACCCATCGAAGCATAGCGAGCTCCGCGCGAGAACGCTTTACGCATAGTCTCGATATAGATAGCATCTTGTGCCGGGATCTTCGCATAGTTGCGATTCATCCCCGCATAGAGCATTTCGAGGCCGGAGCCGTAGAGCACACTGATGCACCCAGCAAGGGGAACATTTTCTGGGTCGCCCGCCATTGTGCGCTCATGAAGGAAATTTAGCTGCGTGTTATGGCTTGCGATCTGTTGTTCAAGTTCGCGTCGTTTCTGTGGGGCTTGTTCTCCCAGGCTTGCGAGCTTCTCCTGAGCCGCTGCGATCCGTTCCTTGTATCCTGCACAAGCCTCGTCGATATTGAGATAAGCCATGTAGAGGAGTGCGTCCTCGCCGTAAGTATGCAGGATGTTCTCGTAGTACGTGCGGGAGCGAAGTTGAATTGATTTTGCTTCTTCAGTGCGCGAGATAACGTACATGAAATCTTCGAGCGCTTCCGCACCCACTCGGCGCACCTGGACGTAGCGATTTTCTGCATCCTTGACAAAACGGCGTGTGCGCTTGGAGACGGCAGCGAGAATGTCGGTTCCCTCGGTTGGGCGCATCGTTGCCGTGGTAAAGCGTGGTTGGAGAGTATCGTGCATAGATGTGGTGAGTCCGCGGTAGAGGAATCCACTGGCGAGGAAATCCTCACGGACAAGCAGAGCAAGTGGGTTTGCTTCGCCAGTGCGCTCAGATAGGGGAGCAGCTTCGAGAGCTACAGGCGGATCAATCTTGATGAGGATTGCACGAGAGTTGCGCGCTTGAGTGGCGAGGCATCGCAGGTAGAAGCGAAGAAGTTCGCGATTGGTGAAGTCGAGGATAGGGCCGTGGGGGAGGTACCACATCTCGAATCCCAGAGGGAGCGGGCGCTTGAGTACAAGGCCAGCAGCGAGGATCTTTCCGCTTTCATTGCGTACCGCCGTGAGCGTATGACTCCATGTATTTTTGATTACCGCCCACCGCGAAGATTGGAGCACATTGCACTCGGGGCGTGAGGTGACGAAGGCGTCATATTCGTCAGCTGTGAGGTGGGTGTCAAAGGTAAAGGTGTTCACGGTGGCCTTTCGTAGCCTGTGTAGCGCTTCAGGTGTGCATTCTACTTCCGAATTCTGGATGCCTTTTTACATGGGGCAGCGACGAGGAATGTGGCACCTACCATGACACATGCAGAGATTAACGCACGTGTGCTCACAGGAGTGCCAGTGAGGTAGTCCATCACGAGAGACATGGCCATCTGTCCGGTTACAACGGCGAGCGTGAGGCTGAAGGTGCCTACGTGGCGTACAGCCCAGGCGGCACAGAATGTGATTCCTGCTCCAAAGACACCACCGAGGTAGAGCCACCAGGTGTGTGGAAGGGCACTCACGTCAGCTCTGTGTAAAGGAAGTGAGAGGAGGAGGATGAGACTTTTCCCCACTGCGCCACCGATCACGCTAATGAATGTGGCGAAAAGGGGATCTCCAGTAAGTTCTGTCACGGCTCCGTTTCCTGCACTCTGGATTACGAGTGCGCAGCCAGATCCGAACACGGAGAAGCCGACGAGGATGAGGAGGGATAGTGAGGTGTTTGCACTGCCTGCGCTGACGGCGAGCGCGAGGCCGGCAAGAGCGATGAGAGCAGCAAGGAGGCGGTGCAATCCCAGGGGGATTCGTTGGGCAATGCCCACACCGAAGTGGTCAAGAATAAGGCTCATGAGTGTTTGGCCGGCTACTGAACAGATGGAGCAGATAGCGACACCGACGAGGGGAATTGCCCAGGACATTGAGATGACGATGGGGATACCGCCCAGCCCTACAGCGAACCACCACCATTGAGCACGGCGCACAGTACGCCATGCCTCCACGAGGCGACCTCGGAGAGTGAGGACAAAGAGAACCGTGAGAAAGGTGGCCAGGTAGGAGATCCAGCCAGCAAGAATGGCACCTGCGCCTGTAGCCGCGAGTTTTCCGTTGAATGTTCCTTGAACAGCCACGAAAACTCCAGAGAGCGCTGCGGCGAGGAGAGCGAAGGTAGGTGTAGCGCGGCTCGTCAGCATTGTGGCCTCTTTCGTGAACCTGTGCCGTCACCCCTTGCGTGCTGGAAGAGCGTTAAAGAGATGGCGTGGGGGTAGGAGTGGTGGTGGCGGATTGTGCACACCGTGAGCACAGTCCACGATAAACCACTTCGGCGATCTGTGCTTTCACTCCGGAGGTAGCTGGGGGTTCTATACAGGGAGCATATCCAAGCGAACAGGGGATATCTTCAATATATCCGCAGTGTTGGCATACGAGGTGGTGATGATTGTCGTGCTGGTCGAGTTCGTAACGTGAGCCGTAGCCGTCGGTGAGAATACGGCGGACGAGGCCTACTTCTGTCAGGATGTGAAGAACGTCGTAGATCGCCTGGCGTGAGACATTTCCGAGTGCGTTGCGCACAGTGCTCACGAGGGTGTTGGCATCGGAATGCGGGTGAGCTTCGAGGGCTTCGAGTGTGGCTAGGCGCGCAGATGTAATACGCAACCGTGCGCGCCGCAGTTCTTCTCGATATTTCCTCTTTTCCACTCTTACGAGGTTACGTAGTTTATTGGAAGCTGTCCAAAATGAGACAGGTGTCGCTAAGTTGTATCGAAGTTTTTGCTGAATTAGAAGGGTTTAGGAAGATCCACAAAATTTTAAGCCAGGGCATGTATCCTATTTTACAGATCGGAAGGTCTTACAATAGGCGGTTAGGTAATGCTATCCTAATCCTGGCTATGGGTTAGATAGCGTTCCTGGCCGAGTGTGCGTGTTTTTGTGTTTTTCGCAAAGCTCGCGGTGTGGGCGACTAGCTCAGCCATGAAACCATACGAAGGGATTGTAATGTCGTCACGACTTAAGGAAAAGCTGGTCGCGGCAGTGGCCGGCGTTTCGCTAGCTCTCGGCGGTGTTGCCGTGGCTAGCGCAGCGGTGGCCGCCGACGATACTGGCGCAGGTGAAGTGCAAGTTGAGAGTGGCTCACTTGCGTGGGGTGTCAAAGAAAGCTTCCGCAACTATCTGACAGGTCCGATTGCGCACGGAAGTTGGGAGCTCCTTAATGGAGCCTCGGAGAGCAACGGTGTATTTTCCTTCCCTATTGTCCCCGGGCAGGTAAGGGCTGAGAGCACCGCTTTCACTGGCGCAGTTCATTTCACAGGACACAACGGAATACTTGACCTCACGATCTCGAACCCTGAGATTAGGGGCAGGGGCGTTGATCGTGTGCTCTACGCAAATGTGAAGTCAAAGGCGATGGGTGCTGCCGAAGCAGAAGACTACGGCAAGGTTGCCTTCGCCAACGTCAGCTTCAATCAGCCGGAGATCAACGCACCGAATTACTCCGTTTCCTCGAAGTCTGTGACGTTGCGAGAAGAGGGTGTGAAGCCTTTCGCTTCCTTCTATAAGGCAGGGATGGCTTTGGATAACCTCGTCGTTGCCTTCACGACGAAGACTGTCCATAAGCCTTCTGAAGAACCATCGACGCCGGGTAGTGATCCATCGACTCCGGGCGCTGACCCCTCAATGCCGGGTACGAATCCGTCCACTCCCGGCGCTGATCCTTCCACTCCTTCAACTCCCTCCAACTCAGTTCCTGGAGTTACCAATGATGCACTTACCTGGGGAGTTAAGTCATCCTTCATAGGAATGATTGACAAATTCGGTGGGAAGATCGATCCCTCCGCTCCGGCCATGTACGATTCGGCGGCAAAGGTCGTGAAGTTCGCACTCACAGAAGGGCAGAATCTCACCAAGGAGAGTGAGAAGATCGCATTCGCCGGTGCCGTTCGCTTCACTGCTCATGGTGGTGTTCTCGATATCTCTATCTCGAACCCGGTCCTTGTGAAAGGCGAAGGTGAAGGAAACTGGATCCTCAAGGCTACAGTGGCATCGAAACCTCGCACCGGTGGGGAAGTCCAGAACTACGGGGAAATCGCTCTTGCTGATCTCTCCGGCGTGAAGCTCAACGTCACCGATATGGCTGTGACGTTCACTGCCCCGAAAGTGACAGTGTCCAGCGCGGACGCTCTCGCAGCTTTCGGATACTCCAGTGCACAGGAATTTGCTCCTCTCGTCGCGAATTTCTCCCTCACTAATACCGAACAGCCTATGGAGGTGAAGGCTCCTTTCGCCGACTCTGATGACGTTGCCAGAGCTATCGCAGAAAACAACCTCACTCCTGCCGAAGTTGTTGTAGAGAAGGGTATGAAGGTTGCGCTTCCTTTCACCAACCTTGAGAAGAATGCCAGTGTAGCGATCTTTACCTACTCACAGCCGACCCGTGTACCGGGAATTTTTACCACTGATGCCGAGGGTAAGCTCACCTACGAACTCGATTCGACGAACCTCTCTGTGGGCGATCACTTCGCTGTAGCACGTGGGCTGGGTGAAACCTATATGTCCTCAATCGTGCGTGTGAAGGTCGTAGAGAAGTCTATGCCTGCTCCCTCAGATAAGCCTTCGGTGCAGCCACAGGCTCCTCAGACCCCGGAAGCTCCTACCTGCAAGGTAGATGAGAACCAGACCCGCGTAAATGCCGGTACCTTCTCTTGGGGCATCAAGCAGAGCTTTACAACCTACATTCGCGGTGCGATTGCCAACGGTTCGTGGGATCTCAATGGCACTTCGTGGGACGGTTCGACCTTCTCCTTCAAGGCTTCGGGTGGCCTTTTCGATAAGGCTGCGAAGTCTGGAACGGTTTACTACTCCGGTTCAGTTCACTTCACAGGGCATAACGGAGTCCTGGATCTTACGATTGCCAACCCCTCCGTGACGATCAACGGCAACTCTGGCACGCTCTACGCCACTGTTTCCTCCTCTGATACGAGTGGCAACAAGGCAAACTACGGGCGTGTGGCGCTGGCAAACGTCAGTTTCGCCTCAGTAAGTGTGTCTGGTGAGAAACTGAGCTTTGCCACGTCCTCGGTAGCACTGACCGCTGTGGGTGCTAAGGCTTTCGCAGGTTTCTACTCAGCAGGTACGGCCCTTGACAACTTCTCCGGCACCGCCTCACTTGTGGTCAACAACGAATGTGACCCCGAGACAGGTCAGCACAAGGTGTACGACGCCTTCGGCAAGCTCGCCTACACCGGTGCTGGTGTCAATGCTCCTGCCCTCGCCGCTCTTCTCCTCCTTGTCGTGGGTGGAATTGGCGTGCTTGCTCGTCGTAAGGCTGAGGCCTAGGGGTTGCAGCAAACCGCAGAAAGCCTCGTTCGAAGCTCTGACTGAGGCTGACACACCTAGCTTCGACGAACACTGAGTATCCGGTGGGCAGTCAGTGCCAGATACACACCTGGTGGGGTGGGCTCAAGCCCACCCCACCGCCTTGAAAGGTGAAGGAAGATGAAACGACGAATTCTTGGTGCGCTCCTAGCCACCTCCCTCCTTACAGCCTGTGGCACACCCTCGGGAACGTCACATTCGGCAGCTAACTCAGAAAGCTCCCCGGCTACTTCGTCGGCCACGAGTGAAAATGCACAAGCGGCTCACCTTCCTGATCCGCACACTCTTACGGGATTGTCTGAGGTAGGTGAGATCGGCGATCCACAAGTTATCGAGGGAAACTACACTCAGAGCCTGCCTGTCTCAGTCACCGATTACGAGGGTCACTCTGTGACTGTGGCTGATACGTCACGAATCCTCGCGCTTGATATCTCAGGCACCCTTTCACGCACAGTCATCGCACTTGGCTACGGAAAGAACCTTGTTGGGCGCACCGTTTCCTCGACAGAAGCTCAACTTGCGAATCTTCCCGTCGTGACGGAAAACGGACATTCCCTCAATACTGAGGCGATTCTCTCTCTCGCTCCCACCCTTATCGTCGCTGATCGTTCTGTCGGTCCGGTAGAGGCTCTCGATCAGTTACGCGCTTCGGGGATTGCTGTAGTTCTTGTGGATCCAGATCGTTCCCTCGAATCGACGTCGAAGCTCATCACAACTGTGGCTGGCGCCCTTGGCGTGCCGGAGGCCGGTACTGCACTCGCTGAGCGCACACAGAAGGAAACTGAGGAGGCTCTGGCGAAGATTAAGGGATGGACTCCAGCAACACCGCTGGATATTGCTTTCCTCTATGTGCGCGGTACGGCTGGGATTTTTTTTATTCTTGGAGCTGACGAAGGTGCTCCGGCATTGATTAAAGCTGTCGGTGGTAACGATGCGGCAGCGATGGCGGGAATTACCAGTACTACTCCAGCCAATGCTGAAGCGTTAGTAGCACTTAATCCTGAAGTGGTTTTTGTTATGCGCGAAGGCCTCGCTTCTACGGGAGGCTTGGAAGGGCTCCTCGCTCGTCCTGGTGTGAGCCAGACGCGCGCTGGTGCGAGTAAGCGCGTCATCTCCATCCCCGATGGGATTTCTCTTGCCTTTGGGCCACAGACTGGTGAGGTGCTCCTCGCTGTAGCAAAAGCGCTCTACGGTGTTGAGGACACTCAGTGAAAATCCGATCTAACTATGTGGCGCGAAAGGAGCATAGCTCCACGGTGAGTGGAGAGAACACGCTCGCAGAGCCGATCCAGGGTGCGGGGATTGAACGCCGACGCGCTCGGCGTGTCCTCGTTTTTGTGATTCTCCTTGTGGGGCTGTGCCTCTCACTCCTCTTTTCTGCGGCAGTAGGGCAGTATCACATTTCTGTGGGTGACGTGTTGCGTGCCGTAGGTTTGGGGTTTGGGATCGGTGAGGGACCCAATGATCCTGTTGCCGTCTCGACGCTCTGGCAGATTCGTTTCCCGCGTATTGTCCTCGGCATCTTTGTAGGGACAGCTCTCGCCGTGGCGGGAACCGTCATGCAATCTGTGTTCTCTAATCCTCTCGCTGAACCAGGGATTATCGGCGTGTCCTCTGGAGCCTCTGTAGGGGCTTCTCTTGCGATGGTGCTTGCCCCGGCTGCACTGGGTGGATTCTCGGTCCCGGCGGCAGCTTTCATCTCTGGCCTCGTCGCTGTTATGGCCGTTTATGCACTTTCGCGCCAGGGTGGGCGAGCTGAAGTTCTTACCCTCGTCCTCACAGGTATTGCAGTCTCGGCGGTGTGTACTGCGATTACGTCCATGGCCACGTATGTGGCTCCCACTACCGCCCGAGACCAGATCGTATTTTGGCAGATGGGTTCACTCAATGCCGCTACCTGGACGCACGTGGGGACGGTGGGGATCGTCGTTGTTATTGGTGTGTGTTGGGCTGTAGCCATCGCACGACGCCTCGACACTCTGGCTCTTGGCGAGCGAGCGGCTGGACATGTGGGTGTCAATGTTCCGGCACTTCGTGCCCATGCCATCGTTATTTGTGCTCTTCTCACCGCCGCTGCTGTAGCCTACGCGGGTGTGATCGCCTTCGTCGGCCTCATCGTGCCGCATGTGCTGCGTTTGGCAATCGGTCCCCTCAATCGTTTCCTTATCCCTGCTGCGGCTCTCGGTGGTGCACTCCTCCTCACTCTCTCAGATGTGACAGCGCGTAACCTCATCCCCTTTGCCGACCTTCCTATCGGGATCTTCACGGCTCTTGTGGGCGGACCCACATTCTTCATTCTTCTGCGAACCAAACTCCATGTGGGAGGTGCTCGATGAGGAAACGGCACTGTGTTCCTGGCGATTGGGATCCCGTGAGCTTATCCGCAGGAGAACCTGTGATCTGCGCGCGTGCAGTGAACTTCGGTTACGGGAATCATCAGGTTCTCCACGGTGTAGACCTGGATGTTTTTCCCGGAGAAGTTGTGGGACTCCTCGGCCCTAATGGCACAGGAAAATCC
Organism: Actinomycetaceae bacterium zg-1166; assembly: GCA_015679245.1. GTDB lineage: Bacteria > Actinomycetota > Actinomycetes > Actinomycetales > Actinomycetaceae > Changpingibacter. The sequence goes on from CP064953.1 coordinate 336,015, forward strand.
ACTCTCCTGGGAGTCCTCAGCGGAGATTTCGTAAGTGCTGAAGGACGTGTTGAGGTGTATGGGCGCCCGATTGCTTCTTACGAGCGCCGTGAACTCGCTCAGGTGCGTGCTGTCATGCCGCAACAAAGCGAATTTCCTTTCGCCTACCTCGCTCATGACATCGTGAATATGGGACGTTCATGCTGGCGCACTAGCGAAGCAGAGGATGAGGCGATTGTGCTCGAAGCGATGATAAAGACGGATGTCGCTGGGCTTGCAGATCGCGATATTACACGCCTGTCGGGAGGGGAGAAAGCGCGCGTTACTCTTGCCCGCGTTCTCGCTCAGCGTTCTCAGATTATTTTTCTCGATGAACCTACTGCGGCTCTGGATATTTCACACCAAGAGCGCACAATGGAGCTATGCCGTGAACAGGCTGAAGCAGGTGTGGCGGTGGTTGCTGTGATGCATGATATACAGCTTGCTGCTGCCTATTGCGACCGTATTGCTCTTATGGATGGCGGTACGATTGTCGCTTGTGGCTCACCTCGTGATGTGCTCACCAGTGAACGTGTGAGTGAAGTCTATGACTGGCCGATCGAGATTTGTGTTGTGCGTGAAGACGAAATTGTGGTGCTTCCTGGCCGATGCGCGCGCAGGTAGTGCTGTATAGGGAATGAGTCCATGTCCAGTCCTGGCCGATGCGCGCGGGGAGGCGCTGGGGAATGACACTCCTCGAAGCCGCCTCCTCCACAGGTTGATGTACGCGCGGGGAGGCGCTGCGGGCACGCGCAGGAGTGAAGGCAGGGCACGCGAGAGAGCGCGGCGTGATGTCTCTAGAAGAGAGTGAGTTTGCCCTAAGATTTCTGAGCTGAGTGTAAACGTAGCTGGAACGTGGGGTGAATACGGGCACGTGGCAGTGGAGTATGAACAGGTGTGGTCGTGGGAGGCAAGAGTTGCGTACGTGGTTAAGGACACCTGTCGCAATCTTGGAATTTTTCTATAGTTAGGGTAACCTGACCGAAGAATAACCTTTGTGACACTTGAAAGGTAGTGACGTGGCTGAGAAGAAGAAGCGTCGGCGCCCCTCTTACAAAAAGGTAGTCCTGTCACCCCTAGGCCAACGCGATATCACCATTGTGGCGGGAGCACGTCTCTTTTCTGCCCTCGGGATTGCCGTGGTTCTTGTGAGCCTCGCCCGTGCCATCACTGAACCAACTTCGGCTCGGTGGCATCTCATAGTTCTCGCCGCCCTGCTCGCTGGTGTGAGTGCTTTCGTGGAGATCTGGTACGGAGGTTACGCAGCACGCAAAGAAGAACGGCGCATTCGTCACCGCCTCCTAGGAACGGTGTTCCACGCATCCTCACTTCCCAAGGCAAGTGAGGGCGGTTACGACTCAGGCAAGCTCATTGCCATGATGACGGATAATGCCGAGCGCGTGACCGAATATCGTCAAGTTTACTTTGGTGCGACGATTGCTGCGATGACGATTCCTTTCCTCACCTCGATCTATGTGACAGTCGCAATTGACCTTCTCATCGGGCTTGTACTGCTTGTTATGTGCCCACTTATCCCCGTACTTATTGCCGGATTCATGCGCCTCTTTCGTAAGACATCCGCACATTCACGCAAGGCGCGCGGCAAACTCGCCGGTGAATATCTCGACGCTATTCGCAACCTCGTGACGATTCGCCTCTTTGGGGCAGGTCCGCGCATCGAAGAACACCTTCGTGAGCAGGGGGAACGTAACCGAGGTGCAATCATGAAGCTCCTTGCAGGTAACCAGATTGTCATTATTGTGATGGATGGGCTTTTCTCCCTCCTCCTTATTTGCCTCACCGCCGCCCTCGCTATTGCCCGTGTACATGCAGGAGCCGTGAACGTGGGCGAAGCTCTGGCAGTAGTATTCCTCGCCGTTCTTCTCATTGAACCTCTCGTCCAGGTGGCCGGTTTCTTCTACATCGGTATGGGAGGTATGGCCTCCGAACGCGCCATTGGCGCATACCTCACAAGTGCTACTGCGAGTGGGGAAAGTTCTGTTGCGGCACAGGATTATCCACGCCGCAGCGAAGAAAGAGCGAATGGTTCTTCAGATCTGCGTAAGGCGCAGGAAATATACAGCAGAGTGCACGACGATGCTGATGAAGGTATCGAAGTGAGCAACCTCTCCTATAACTACGGGCGCGGTGAAGTTCTCCACGACATTACCTTTGAGGTTCCTCGCGGAAGCAAGGTAGCGATTGTGGGACGTTCAGGAGCTGGAAAATCCACCCTCCTCTCACTGCTGCGTGGCTCTCTGCCACTACAGAGTGGATCGATTCGTATTGGTGGACACGATCTCAACTCGATGGGAGTGGAAGAGATCCGCTCCTTGACTGCTTCAGTTTCGCAATCTACATGGCTTTTCACAGGAACTATTGCCGATAATCTTCGTTTGGCCAAACCTGATGCTAGCGAGGAAGAGATGTGGGAAGCTCTTCGCCTGGCACACGTGACGGAGGATATTGAGCGCATGCCCTCTGGTCTTTCCACCGACGTAGGTGAGCAAGGCGCGTTGATCTCGGGTGGGCAGGCGCAGCGTATTTCTCTGGCGAGAGCCTTCCTCTCTGGGCGGCGTATTCTCCTGCTTGACGAACCCACGTCGCAAGTAGATATCGGATCCGAACAGAAGATTATTGAGGCCATTGCTGGCCTTGGGCGTGAGTGGACACTCCTCATGGTGACCCACCGTACGTCGCTTCTCGCGGTGGCAGATCGCGTGTGGGATATGAGTGAGGGACACCTTGAGCAGATGGAGGTGGCGCGATGAGTAGCACAACGAGGGGTAGAGGGAAGATAACGATACAGAGCGAAATTGCTGAGGCTTCTAGAGCTGGGGCAACCGTTCGTGGAAGTGAAGTTGCCCTGAGTGGAACCGAAGCTCCCCCGGCAGATACTCCTCGCCTAGAAGAGAGTTCTCGCTCACCATCGTTGCGTGAACTGCTCTCCTGGCTTACCAGGATCACGCGCCCGGTTCATAAACCGCTCTATGTCTCCACGTTCTTCCGTATTCTCAACCTCACCCTCGATGTTCTCCTTTTCGCTCTGGCAGGAGGAGGGCTCACGGCAGTTGTCGTAGGGAATGCGAGTGCCCTACCAATCCTCGCGGGGCTTGTTCTTATTGCGCTTATCAAGGCCAGTGCCTACTATCTGGAGCAGCTCACAGGGCACTACGTAGCTTTCAAAGCACTCGAACTTCTACGCACAGCAGTGTTCTCTCAACTGTGGCCCAAGGCGCCGGCCATCGTCACGCACTCACGTTCGGGCGACGTACTCGCCAGCCTCACCCGCGATGTCGACCGGATTGAGGTGGTGTACGCACACACTTTCGCTCCGGTGGTCTCGGCTTGTGTGGTTCCTGCGGCGCTCCTGGTGACAACCGGAGCTATCTTCGGATGGAACCTCGTCGCGATTCCGGCTCTCTGTATGGCGATCGCGCTCTTCGTTGTACCCTTCGTAGGTTTCGGTACATCAATGCGCGCCACACGCCGCACCCTTGCAGAGCGCCGTGAACTCACTCACCACCTCACTGATTCCGTCTTTGGTGCAGAGGAAGTGGTGAGCTACGGGCGCACTGCTGACCGCCTTGCACAGACGGATGCTCTTTCCGAGCATGTGGGGCGCTTGGCTCGTATCCCGAGAACTTTTGCTGCGCTTCGGCGTGCGGCAAATCTCGCACTCATGCTTATCTCCGCAATTGCTGTGTCGTGGACTGGTATCGAGACTGGTCAGAGCATCGTCCTCGTTGCTGCGCTCGCCTCGGGATCCTTGCGGCTCTACGAAGGACCACGTGGGGTAGAAGATGCGGCTGGCTACCTCGATCACTCGTTTGCTGCAGCCCGACGCCTTTGGGATATGAGTCACTCACCAGAAGCGGTGAGTGATGGCGCCTGTGAACTCAAGCTCGAAGCCTCACCTGACGTGACCTTCGAAAATATCTCCTACGCATACACCGATAGTGAAGGAAAGGAAACGGGTTTCGCTCTCTCAGGGATCGGTGTCCATGTACCAAGTGGAAGTCACACAGTGTTCGTCGGACCTTCTGGCTCGGGTAAGTCCACTACCGTGCAGATGCTTCTTCGTTACGACGATCCCCACGTTGGGCGTGTACTTATCGATGGGACACCAGTGAGTGACTACACGCTCGATTCGCTGCGCCACGCGGTAGTTGCAGTTTCCCAGAAGAGCCAGCTGCTCGCTTCGACTATCCGCGCCAACCTTGTGCTCGGAGCACCCGAGGCCAGTGAAGACGAGATCTGGAAAGTGCTCACCGAAGTTCATCTCGACGAGGAAGTACGAGCTATGCCGAAGGGGCTCGACACGCAGATTGGACACGGGGGAGCGGGGCTTTCTGGTGGGCAAGCTCAGCGCCTTTGCCTAGCACGTGCCTTGCTTATGAAGCCGCGCGTCCTTGTGCTTGACGAATTCACGGCTAACCTCAACGTGGAGCTTGAACGTGAGATTCGCGCAGATATTGCCGCTGCTCTTCCAGGAGTGACCCTCATCGAGGTAACCCACCGACTTGAATCGGCACGCGAGGCCGATCAGGTGATTATGCTCGACCGTGGACAAATCGTTGCTCAAGGCAGTCCCAGCGACAGCACTGATGAACGGCTTCGTGCTCTCTTCACCCGTGACGTCTAGGGATAGTCTCCCATGTGCTGGTGGGGTGGTGTCGCCTAGAGCGTTCGCGCTCCGAACACTATCACCCCACCGGTGCGCGGCGCGAGTATGCTAATCCCCACGCAGCATACTTGAGGAGGACACATGCCTACGTTGCGTTCGGCAACTTCAACAACTGGTCGCAATATGGCTGGAGCGCGTGCACTCTGGCGCGCCACAGGAATGACATCGCAGGATTTCGGCAAGCCGATTATCGCCATCGCGAATTCCTACACAGGTTTCGTCCCTGGCCACGTACACCTCAAGGATCTTGGTCAGCTTGTCCGCACTGCCATTGAAGAAGCTGGCGGTATCGGTCGTGAATTCAATACCATCGCGGTAGATGACGGTATCGCGATGGGGCACGGTGGAATGCTTTACTCTCTGCCCTCGCGCGAGATTATTGCCGACTCTGTGGAATACATGGTCAACGCCCATACCGCTGACGCCCTCGTGTGTATCTCCAACTGCGACAAAATTACCCCCGGTATGCTCATGGCCGCCTTGCGCCTGAATATTCCTACAATCTTCGTTTCTGGCGGACCGATGGAATCGGGTGCAGCTGTCACTGGCGTTATCGACCACCGTACGGATCTCGTCGATGCCATTGCCGCTTCTGCTGATGAATCGATCACCGACGATCAGCTCGGCCTCGTCGAACGCAGTGCCTGCCCCACGTGCGGTTCCTGCTCGGGAATGTTCACTGCGAACTCAATGAACTGCCTGACCGAAGCTCTCGGCCTCTCTCTACCGGGCAACGGTTCTACACTCGCCACAGCAACCAAACGCCGTGAGCTTTTCTTAGAGGCAGGGCGTGCGATCGTCGCCCTAGCCAAGCGCTATTACGACGAGGGTGAGGAAGCCGTTCTTCCACGTTCAATTGCCACGAAAGATGCTTTCTTCAACGCAATGGCTATGGATATTGCGATGGGAGGTTCGACGAATACGGTGCTTCATCTTCTTGCAGCCGCCCAGGAAGGAGAAGTGGATTTCGACCTCAACGATATCGACCAGCTCTCGCGTAAAGTTCCTTGCTTAGCGAAGATTGCACCAAATTCTCCCACTTTCCATATGGAAGATTTTCACCGTGCTGGTGGAATTCCGGCGATTCTCGGCGAACTTTTCCGCGCCGGGATCTTGCGTGATTCGGTGCATTCGGTTCATTCCTACGATCTCAAGTCGTGGCTGGAGAAATGGGATGTGCGTGGGGTTGCCCCCGCTCCTGAAGCGATCGAACTCTTCCATGCAGCTCCTGGGCGTGTGCGTACCACAGAGCCGTTCTCTCAGGATGCGCGATGGGAGAACCTTGATCTCGATCGTGAAGCTGGCTGTATTCGCTCGGTCGAACATGCCTACACCAAGGACGGCGGCTTGTGTGTTCTCTTTGGTAATCTTGCTGAGGATGGTGCCATCGTCAAGACGGCTGGCGTCGATGAATCCCTTTTCCACTTTGAGGGTACAGCTCGTGTGGTCGAATCTCAGGAGGAAGCCATCGAACTCATCCTCTCCAAACAAGTCAAGCCTGGCGATGTCGTCGTTATCCGCTACGAAGGCCCCAAGGGTGGGCCGGGTATGCAAGAAATGCTCTATCCCACTTCCTTCCTCAAAGGCTTGGGTTTGGGGAAAGTATGTGGCCTCATCACCGATGGACGTTTTTCAGGTGGAACTTCGGGACTTTCTATCGGACATATCTCACCTGAAGCAGCTGCAGGTGGAGCGATCGGCCTTGTGTGCGAAGGTGACACCATTGTTATCGACATTCCTCGCCGTGAGCTTCGCGTAGATATTTCTGAGACGGAACTCGCTGCTCGCCGCGAAGCCGCCGGCCCTGTGCCGTGGAAGCCTGCCACACGTGAACGTCCTGTTTCTAAGGCTCTGCGCGCCTACGCGTCGATGGCTACTTCCGCTGCCACAGGCGCGGTGCGCAAGGTGGACTAAACGGAATTGCTAGGAGTACGCCGCCCAGAGCGAACGTTCGGTGGCGTGCTCGTCCTAGATTGCTTCGTGGCGATAGAATATGAAACAGTGCGCTTTACTGCGCCCAGAGTCACATGAGGTGCACTCGCTCGCCAGGTTCTCGTTCGGTGTTGGAGTGCTCCTCACTAGGGCTGAGCGATCCTCACCCCTACAGTTATAAGGAGAAGCATTCGTGCCCAAGTTCCTCGATAAGATCCTCCGCGCAGGCGAGGGACGCACACTCAAGAAGCTGGATGGTATCGCCACGCAGGTCAACCTTCTCGAAGAGACGGTTACTGATCTCACCGATGCCGAGTTGCGTGCGCAGACGGATCTGTTCAAGGATCGCCTAGCTGCTGGCGAGACACTTGACGATATCCTTCCTGAGGCTTTCGCCACTGTGCGCGAAGCAGCTCAGCGTACTCTCGGCCAGCGCCCTTACGACGTGCAGATTATGGGTGGTGCAGCGCTGCATATGGGCAATATCGCTGAGATGAAGACAGGTGAAGGAAAAACTCTCGTCGCTACGTTGCCCTCTTACCTCAACGCTCTTACAGGTAAGGGTGTGCATGTGGTGACGGTGAACGATTATCTTGCCTCCTATCAGTCCGAACTCATGGGGCGCGTCCACCGTTTCCTCGGGCTCACAACGGGATGTATTCTCACTGGTCAAAATCCTGAACGTCGCCGCCGTGAATACGCTGCGGATATCACCTACGGCACGAATAACGAATTTGGCTTCGATTACCTGCGCGACAATATGGCCTGGAAGGTGGATGAACTCGTCCAGCGCGAACACAATTTCGTCATTATTGACGAGGTGGATTCGATCCTCATTGACGAAGCCCGCACTCCGCTTATCATTTCTGGCCCTTCAGAGGGAGATGCGAATAAGTGGTACCTGGAGTTTGCGAAGGTGGCTTCGCGGATGCGTCGCGATACCGACTATGAAGTCGACGAAAAGAAGCGCACTGTAGGAATCCTCGAACCTGGGATTGATCGAGTCGAGGATCTCCTGGGTATCGATAACCTTTACGAGTCTTTGAACACTCCTCTTATCGGCTATCTCAATAACGCGATTAAGGCGAAGGAACTTTTCGAGCGAGATAAGGATTACATCGTCACCGCGGGTGAGGTGCTTATCGTTGACGAGCACACTGGCCGTGTGCTTCCAGGGCGTCGGTACAACGAAGGTATGCACCAGGCGATTGAAGCCAAGGAAGGTGTAGAGATCAAGGCGGAGAACCAAACTCTGGCTACGATCACTCTCCAGAACTACTTCCGCCTCTATAACAAGATCTCCGGTATGACGGGTACGGCTGAAACTGAAGCCGAGGAATTTGCTTCTACCTACAAGCTCGGCGTGGTTCCGATCCCGACGAACCGTCCGATGATCCGAAAGGATAGCATCGATCTCGTCTATCCCACCCGTGCAGGCAAGCTACGCGCCATTGTCGAGGATATTAAAGAACGCCACGAGAATGGACAGCCTGTTCTTGTGGGTACGACGAGCGTAGAGCGTTCTGAGGAGCTTTCTGATCTTCTGCGCCGAGCTGGGATTGCCCACCAGGTTCTCAACGCTAAGCACCACGAGAGTGAAGCGGCAATTGTTGCCGAAGCAGGACGCAAAGGCGCTGTAACTGTGGCCACGAATATGGCTGGGCGTGGTACCGACATTATGCTAGGTGGAAATCCTGAGCATCGTGCAGTGGATGCGCTGCGTGCCCAAGGCCTCGATCCTGAAGAGACGCCCGAGGAATACGAGGCGGCCTGGCCTAAGGCTCTTCAGCAAGCGAAAGACGATGTTGCTGGCGAGCACGACGAGGTTGTTGACCTTGGTGGTTTGTATGTGCTTGGTTCCGAGCGTCACGAATCGCGCCGTATTGATAACCAGCTCCGAGGGCGTTCGGGGCGCCAGGGGGATCCGGGTGAATCTCGCTTTTATCTCTCACTCGAAGATGACCTTATGCGTCTGTTCGCTTCGGGTATCGCAGCGCGTGCTCTCGACCCCTCACGCTTCCCTGAGGATCAGGCTCTTGAGTTTAAGATGGTCGCCAAGTCGATTGAACGTGCGCAAGTGTCGATCGAGTCACGCAATGCCGAGATTCGTAAGAATGTCCTCAAGTATGACGATGTGATGAACGAGCAGCGCAACGTTGTCTATACGGAACGCCGTCGTATTCTTGATGGCGAAGATCTTGAGACGATGGTTCGCGGATTCCTTGATTTCGAGGTCGACGATATCGTCACTTCTCACACGGATTCACCTGCTTCGGACGAGTGGGATCTTGAGGGCTTGTGGCGTGAGCTTAAGAGCTTCTATCGTCCTGGCTTCTCTTCGCAGGATCTTCTTGAGGAAGTTGGGGGGATTGGGCACCTCGATCGGGCGAAGCTCACAGAAGAACTCACAGAGGATATCCGTGCGCACTACTGCGAGCGAGAGCTTGAGGTGGGCGAAGAAGCAATGCGTGAGCTTGAACGCCAAATTCTTTTGAATGTGCTCGATCGCAAGTGGCGTGAGCATCTTTATGAGATGGACTACCTCAAGGAAGGAATCGGGCTGCGTGCGATGGCTCAGCGCGATCCTCTAGTCGAGTACAAGTCTGAGGGGTACCAGATGTTCCAGGCCATGAATGATGGCATTAAGGAAGATACGGTGCGTTTCCTCTTCAACTTTGAGCTCCCGAGTGAGCGTGCTGCACGCGAGGCACGTGAGGTCGCAGATGCGGCTTCGGCAGCGAGCGAGAGGGCGTCTGCGGCCAAACGGCAGGAGAACCAGAAAGCTACGGCCATGCGGATGGCTGTGGGGGCTTCGAAGCGAATCGACCCGGAGAAGGATCTGGGGATTGCCCAGCGTTCACGCTCTCATGCCGTCGAGTATTCCTCGGCTTCCAAGGATGGTTCTGCCTCCGCTCAAACGACGAATGAGGCAGGACATGCTATTCGCCAGATGCCAAAGAACGGCGTGGGTGATGGAATGAACCGTGCGCAGCGCCGTGCGGCAAAGAAGCGCCGTGGTTAAAGTACTGCGCCGCTGAAGTTGATCCGTGGGTGTGCGGAGGGGTGAAACTCCTCCGCACACCTCTTTTCTTTGTGACCTTGCCTATAGCGGCCTTTAGCCCGGCCTATAAGTTCATGCGGCCTATAATTTTATGACGCGCGTAATACCAGAGCTGAACCACTCACAGTTTGTGCGATGCGGTGGAGGGTGTGTAGTGGGCAGCATGTAGCGGGAAGCACATGAGGCGAAAGAGGATTCAGTAAGAAATGAATACGGCGGAGGGTGGAAAAGCTGGAGGAGGGCGGGTACGTGAGTTGCGAGTGAGTCAGCCGATATCAAGAGCTGTTCCGCGCCAGCGTCCGCGCCGATATTCCAACCGTAAGGCAACAGCGCGGATACGCCGTCCATCGTGAACAACGAGGCTTGTCTGCGCTACACGTGAGCAGGGGCGGCAGACGAATACCCGGCAACATTGAGGTGCAGGGAGGGGTTCTCGAATGTTGCCATTGAGGCGCAGTCCAAGCCCTGCCCGGCGTACAAGTTTCTCAAAGACTTCCCGAGTGAGCCAGTTCTGCAAATGTTGCGGCTTACGGTGGCCTGTGAGAACTTCGATGGAGTGAAGTGCTATGCGTGTGGCGGTGATGCGAGGATCTGGTGCTTGCATCGGAAGTGGGAGAGTGAGATCTTCGTCCTCGTCGTTATAGCGCAGAGGCTGTGTATGAGCTTCGAATCGCAGACGATCCCAGGTGGGAAGTGTTTCTCCGGTGGTGTGCGAAAGTGGCTGCTGACTTCGGGGTTTGGGTGCAAATGCGTTGCGAGTGAAAGGCTCGTGGGATTGAGCTGGCTGTGCATGTGGGGATTGGCGAAGTTGCTCCTGAATGTTGAGGGACATGGTAACCTCCGTGGAAAATACGCCCGCGAGGTGTAAACGGGTACGACTGGGAAGAAAGAGAAAGCTCTTGCGGCGTTAGAGACGCGACGAGCTAGCTGCGCCACAGAGTGAGCGACGCAGAAGAGGGAAATAACGCGGGCTATGTAGACCCTGGCGCGAACGTGCTCCGTTGCCTCGTCCACGCAGAGGTGAGGAGGCCTTAGAGTGCGCGGAGTAGAAGCTCCATAATTGTGTGGCATGACCTCCTTAATCGCCTACGTATGCGGTGTGGATGACCAGTGACAACGAAGATTGTGCCGACTCTTCGTTGAGTTCCTAGGTATGAATGGATTTTATCCATTCTGAAAAGCGCGACACGCCCAGAATTTCTCCCTGCCGTGTATTCCCGGTTTTCGTCTGTGATGTGCGGGCAGTGAGCGGAGATATGTGCGGCAGATTAATCGTATGGGTGCTCTAAATGAATGCTGGGCGTTCTAGAGTCGTGGGTTAGGCATAGAGGTATGTGCTGATATGGGTGCTTTATGTTGATATAAGCACTGGTATGTCTGGTGTGCAAAATGCACCGAGAGCGTGGAAACGAAAGAAAGGACGGTAGAATTCCCTCGTGAGGATCTACATTCCAGCCACGAGCGCGGATCTGTGCGAGGCTCCGCTCACTGCCCGTATCGTCCATTGTGTGACACCTCAACTTGAAAGAGTTCTTCCTAATGAGGATCGGGATATGCTCGAAGCCGTGGCGATGAATGCCGCGAGTGACGGATCGCTTCGTCTCCTTGGGCAGGCATGGGAAGAGGGGCGTGAGGTCACTGCGCGCCGTATAGTGATCGTGGCCGATATACCGGAGAGTTCGCTCGGGATACTTCCTGGTGGCGAACACCTGCCCACGGCGCGCTTCCTTGAGGTGCCCTGCGTGTGGAAACATGTGGTGTCGATCCATGTGGACGACGAGGAATCTGAATCTCTTGTTCGCGGTGCTGCCAGAGAAGATGACTCGGCCTTTGAGGCTCTTACTGAGGAAGATCTCATGTGGTACGACGTGGCCGAACGCACCCGCCTCGCAAGACTACTCGCGTGTGAAGAATAAAAAGAAGAGGTGAGAAGGAAAGTTCACTCTTCCTTGTGGCTAAGAACAAAGCGTACCTACCTGTAGCCAAGAACATACAACCTTGCACTCGCACGTTCAGTGGTTTTCTTGCTTAGATACTGCTCGCAACTGTGAGGCTAGAGGTACCGTCGTGGTGGGGGAGAACAGTGAGGCGCTCGGGGATCATCCGACGTAACTCCTCAACATGACTGATAATTCCTACAGATCTTCCTCCTTCAGCGAGTCCGATAAGCACGTGCATGACACTATCGAGAGTTACGGCATCGAGACTGCCGAAGCCTTCGTCGATCATGAGAGTATCGAGACGAATACCGCCATTCTCTGCCTGTACCACGTCTGCGAGGGCAAGCGCGAGGGAGAGAGACGTATAGAAGCTCTCACCTCCCGAGACAGAACGCGGTGAGCGCCGCGAATCGCCGCTAGATTCCCCCATATGATCGACGATGAGGAGGCCAAGGCCTGTGCGGGTTTTACGTGTCCCTTGCTCTTTATCGTCTGTGCGTTCTAGTTCGTATCGTCCTAGAGAGATGCGAGCGAGATGTTCATTTGCCCTGGCAACGATGTCCTCAAAGCGCTGTTGGAGGACATACGTAGCAAGAGGAACATGGGTGAGAGAACTTTTCCCTGCACAGGCGAGATTCGCAAGTCGAACGATTGCTCCTGATTCCTTGTGAGATTGCTCCCATGCATGTTGAGAATCTTCAACAGTGGTTACGAGGATGCGTGCCCGATCAAGGAGAGCCTTTCTTGCCGCGTAGGCGCGGTTTGCCTCTGATTCTTCTTCCTGGGCTACGAGATACTCAGTATTGCGCAGCTCGTACTGGGGTTTTTCTGTACCTGTAAGAGTAGCGATATCCTTGCGAGCGAGGCCTTGGGAGATGAGTTCGCCTTCGCGAAGGTACTCTTCGATCTGGGAATTGAGCTGTGTGAGAGCCTCCTCATCCAGGTGTGCTGCGCAGATCTGCTCGCGGTTTGTGAATCCTGCGGCTTCCCAGGCGCGCTTTCCTTCCTCATGCGCTTCCGTGAGCTGGGAGCGCGCATCTGCGAGAAGGCGCGTAGATGCTAGAAGCGCCTGCGTGGTGGCAATCCGCGATGTCACTTCTTCTTGGCGTTCGCTAATACTCCCATAGCCGCCCCGATGTTGGGCAAGAAGGCGATCGAGGTTATCGATGCGCTCAACGAGGGAATTGAGGCTGGTATGTCGAGCTTCTTGTGCCGCCTGAACTGCGGAGAGTTGAGAGGTGAGGCGGACTCGTGACTCTTCAATTTCACTGCGCTTTGCGCGGGCTTCTGGAAGGGCTTGTACTGCGGTGTCGAGGCGCTCCTTCTGGGCGTTGAGGCTAACGATGTGTGCGGCAAGTTCGTCAGGATCAGGAAGTTCTCCGTGTGCGCCCAGTTCCTCACGAACTTTCCTAAGACGTTCTTCCTGTGCAGCGAGTGAGGCTTGAGCTTCTTGTACTTTTTTGGATGCTGCGGTGAGATCAGCTTCGCTGGGAGCTTCCTCAGTTACCTCGGCGAGGTGGGGGTGCTCACGAGAGCCACAGACAGGGCAAGGTTGAGAATCCACGAGTCCAATGGCAAGATTCCCGGCAGCAGCGCGCATCCAGGCGGCACTTGTCGAGGAAAATGTTTCGAGAGCAGCTGCAGCTTGCGTGCGTATCTGTGAAATTTCCTTCTCAAGTGTGGCGCGTTGTTTATTGAGTTCCTCGTGGGTGCGCAGAACGGCTTCACGTTCGCGCGCCTGGGAGAGTTCGTTGAGTGTACGTGGTAGCTCAGATGTGGCTTCTTCTCCCTCGCGGAGCTGTGATTCCACTGTGGACATCTGTTCTGGTATTCGTGCGAGAGCTTCTTTGTATTCAGCTATAAGGGAGTTGGCTTCGGCCTTTTCTTCGCGCAGTGTTTCACATTTCTGTTGGGCGCTCGTAAATTCGGTTTCGATGGAGCTGATCTGGCTCAAGCGACCTTTGAGTTCCTGGTGGTGGGAGAGAAGTGCTTCGAGTGTAGAGATATCGAGCGAGAGGGCCGCAGTGCTTTCCTCATGTTGCGAGGGGTGAAGATCTGCAATCGCGAGGGCGAGTTGTTCTTCGGCGGTGTTTTCTTCTGTTGTGGCTCTCTCAAGTGTGCGCAGTTGCGGCGTGAGGGCTGCTGCGCGTTCGTGTTTCTCGCGCTGTGTAATCAGCAAAGCCACGTCAGCTTCTCTAGCTTTGTGAGCTTCCTTGCGGGTGAGAAGATCTGTGCGCTCGGCAAGTAGGGCCTCGATGGCACGTGCCTCTTCACGGGCTTCGTGAGCATTTTGTGTTCGTACTTGTGCCTGGGTATAGGCGTGATAGAGCTGGTCTACCTGAGCTTCCTGAGCGGCGATCTGAGTGGTGAGTGCATGACGAATTTCGGTGGCATGTTCGGGAAGTTCGAGCGCACGAGCGCGATCTACAAGATCTCGTACAGGTGAAGCTGCCGAATCAACGTCATCTGTATCTTTCTCTGATGTTTTCTCTCCAAGTGCTGCGACGGCAGCCACCGCACGCACAAAACCTTCATGTGCATTGCCCTCTCGCTCGCTCATATCTCCAGCGCGGCGTTGGAGTTCCTCAGTCAGACGTTTATACGCGGTGGTGGCAAAGATCTGCTGGAGTAATGTGGTTCTTTCTTGGGAATCAAGTTTTAGGAAATGAGCAAATTTACCCTGAGGCAATACCATCGTCTGAACGAATTGCTTACACGAAAGGCCAATAAGTTCGGTGAGAGCTTTTGCGACATCGCGAGGCTTAGTTTCGAGGATGTGGCTCTCTTCCCAGGCGTGAGCTTCGAGAGCACCTTCGTGAAGTTTCCACAGTTTTGCAGTGGCGGCAGTGGGATTCTTGTTGCCTTCTTTTGTCCAGGCAGGAGTTCGACGAACCCGATAGTTTCCACCACTGACGGTAAATACAAGTTCAACGAAAGATTCTTCGCGAGGATTGGCGTGAGTGGAGCGAATACGTTGGTCTGTGGAATCTTCTCCACCTGCCACTGACCCATAGAGAGCCCAGGTCAGAGCGTCAATGAGTGTTGTTTTTCCCGAACCTGTGGGCCCTTCGATGAGGAAGATGCTCTGACCGAGAACAGAGAAATCCACATGCTCTTCACCCGCGAATGGGCCGATTCCTTTTAGCCACATGTGATGGATTTTCATGTCAGTTCTCCTCCTTATTCACGCTTTCCCAGGCGCGACGAAGTTCGGATTCTTCCTCGGCGCTAAGAGGACGCCCACCAGCTTCTTCCATGAAACGAACGAGTGTTTTCATGGCCGAGACTCCTGTATGCACAACATGACCTGGAGCGCTATGTGTGGCTGTGGTTTCCCGGCGGTGCTGAATTTCTAGCACGTAGGGGAAAACATGGCGAAGGCGTGCCGTGAGGTCAGGCGGGCGTGATTCGTCGGTAATGAGGCAGCGGAGGAAGCAGTCGCGGGCTTCAGTATGTGTGAGAATTTCTTCAAGTTTGCCCTCAAGCGTGCGTATAGGACGCCAGCTTGGAGTTGGAATAAGTTCAGTTTCTACGTTGCCTCCAGTGATATGGAGAAGAACGGAAGATTTTGGGCGAGTTTCGGAGAAGGAAAACGCAATGGGAGAGCCGGAGTAACGGATGAGAGGATCCCCTTCGATTCCGACTCTCTGTGGAGAATGCAAATGCCCCAGAGCCACATAATCGAGTGGTCCGGACTCGGTGCTCCCTAAACGAAAGAGAGCCGAAGGGGCGCTATCTACTCCGCCGATGTGGAGATCACGTTCAGAATCAGAAGGCTCGCCACCTGTGATGAAGGCATGTGCCATGCAGATTCGTGCAACAGCTTGCCCACGGTGGGTTCCGGAGAAGATATTATCCTTCACCCGCTCAAGCGCCGCAGCGAGCACAGCTTCGTGGCTGCGTTCGAGGTATTTCTCGCTTTCCTCGAAAGCCAGGCGGCGCCTTTCGACGTCGGGATCGAGGTAAGGGATGGGATAGACGAGGGCTTTGAGCTTTCCTTCTTGACGTAGCTCCACAGGTTCACCACAGCGGCGCGAATCTGTACGGATGTGGATATTCTCCCGCATGAGGCTCGCACCAAAGCCTAATCGCCCTGGTGAATCATGGTTGCCAGAGGTGAGAATGACGGTGGTGAGAGAGGCAAGTTCTTCGAGAGTTCGATGGAAGAGTTCCACTGTGGATACTGAAGGTACCCCGCGATCGTAGACATCACCACAGATGAGGAGAGCATCAATGCTACGTTCACGCACGAGATCGATCACATGGGCGCACCACTGCTCGAAAGCTGGGGTAAGATCCGCCGAATGGAGAGTGCGGCCAAGGTGCCAATCAGAGGTGTGGAGAATCTTCATAGGTCAAGCCTAACGAGCGCTTCGGACAGAATATGTGCAGGGTTCACGTCACGTGCGTATTCCTTTGGATGCGAGGAAGCAGCCTTTGAAAGCCTCCACGTTCTTCCGCATGTCTCCTGCGCAACTGGTGACTATTTTCGTCAGGCACGCGCAACATATCGTCATGGCACACCAATCGTCAGGGTGCACCATATCGTGATAGCCAACCGTTCGCGAAACCCGAGAACTACCGTCTCAGACAGGCACATACCCGCTCTAGCGTGTATAAAAACGAGTTACTGTTTTTGCGATCGCATAAGCGTACCATCCGTTCTGGCGCACAGCGCACATTAGGCTGGAGCTATGCAGATGAGCGAAGAAGAATTCGACGATCTCGTAGCCAATGAACTTGATAATCTCCCCGATCACGTGCTTGAGGGTGTGGATAACCTCGTCTTTATGGTCGAAGATCGTCCTGAGGATGGCAGCGACACACTAGGGGTATATGAAGGATTCTCCGTGGTGGATCGCTCAATGTACGGCTATGGTGAGATGCCGGATCGTATCGTCCTCTATCGTGAGAATCTTTTGAAAATGTGCGAGAGTCGCGAACATCTTGCTGAGGAAGTTCACATCACTCTTGTTCACGAACTTGCCCACTACTTTGGGATCGACGAGAAGCGCCTCCACGAATTAGGCTGGGGCTAAAATTCCTCACGTGCCTCACCGTGGATCGTGCGCACACATCACACGCACACACTTTGTGCAAGCAAAGTGGAAAAGTGAAGGAATCCATACGTTCACCCCTGCCGCGAACCGCACGTGTGCCACACACACGGGAGGGCAACCTGAACCTGAGCATCTGTACTAACACGGAAGATCCGGGTAATCTCTTTCTGAACTTTCGGCTTATTGGCCAAAATGTGTTGCTGAGGTTAGTAGGTTTCGTGCCAGGTTCCGTTGTGGGTGTGCGTAGGCCGCAGTGTTGAGCGCGTAAATCCCTTATGCTTCTGAGTTTGTTGCACCTGTGACAGGGGGGAGTTCCGACCAGGGGAAAGAGATCCACTGATCCGTCTTTTTCCACACATAGTCGCACTTGAGCACTGTGCGTGGTTTCTCATAAAGTACGGCCACTTTGATCTGGTCGGTGTATTGGGAGCAGATTCCGTGCACAAACTCTAAGGTTCGACCTGAATCAGCAACATCGTCGACGATGAGGATACGCTTGCCCGTCATGCCGTGATTATCCGGTACGGGGTCAACGAGGCGAGGATCGAGAAGAGTGGTGCCAATTCCCGTGTAAAACTCGACGTTGAGAACGAGCAAGCTCTTAAGATCGAGAGCATACCCCATCGCACCTGCAGGGATGAGTCCGCCGCGAGCAACACAGACGATAATTTCGGGCTCAAACCCAGAATCCCACACGGCAGAGGCCAGTTCGCGCGAGGCGATTCCAAAATCGTTCCAGGTGAGGACTTCCCGCTCTTGAGTCATAGGGATATTCTGGCATCTTCGCGCCATTCTCACCACGCGAGTGGTAAATCTGGTCATATTCGTGTGTGTGAGCATAATCTCCACGTGTGCCTTCATCCTCGAAATTCCTACGAGAATTCTCTCAGCCACCCGTTGAACAGAAACTCAGTCACCCGTTGAACAAGAAAGGTAATTCCGCTGGCACGTTCACTTTTTCTATGGGCGCGTTCGTTCTTTCTCCGGCCATGTTCGCTTTTCCACAGCCATATGTATCTTGTGTCTACTCGGATTTGTGGGTATGCGGATGCTGGCGAGGCATCGTCGCCGGTGGGGTCATCGTCGGAGAGGCAGAGTGGAGAGAAACCCTGTGTGCACCCGAAATTGTGTTTTTATCAGCAGAACTGGACGGTTTGAGCCTTCCTATACAAGGCCAAGAGCCGCGAGAGCCGTTTCATGGAGGAAGCCATTGGACGCAAGGGCATCACTCCCCCACGGTCCTTCGCTTCCCGAGAGAGAGGTGAATTGGCCACCTGCCTCGGTGACAATAGGAGCCAAGGCAGCCATGTCGTAAAGGTTGAGTTCAGGCTCCATTGCCAGATCGACGATGCCTTCAGCCACCATCATGTAGCTCCAGAAGTCTCCATAGCCGCGCGTACGCCAGCAAGAATCGGTGAGGGCGAGGAACTTCTCCCGCAAGCCGCGGTCGCGCCAGCCTGTGAGTGAGGAATAAGCGAGGGAGGCATCTGCGATCTCATTTACTCCAGAGACGTAGATACGCCGTGCCGCTTCTCCCTTCCAACTAACAAAAGCACCATGGCTGAGCCCGGCATACCAGCGACGCGAGAGCGCAGGGGCAGAAACCACGCCAAGTACAATTTTTCCTTTGTCTTCTAGCGCGAGGAGTGTTGCCCACACAGGCACCTTGCGCACGAAGTTCTTTGTTCCGTCAATCGGATCGACGATCCAACGCCGCCCTGAATGGCAGAGTTGCCCTCCTTCCTCCTCTCCGTAGACGAGATCGTGGGGACGTTGTGTGGCTATCATCGTGCGCACGAGGGACTCGGCAGCTTTATCCGCATCAGAGACCGGAGTGAGATCTGGTTTCGTCTCCACCTGAAGATCTGCTGCTCCAAAGCGCGTAAGGGTGAGGCGATCGACATGTTCCACAATCTCAAGGGCGAGCCGAAGATCCTCGCAGATCTGGCAGTTTTCTGCATGAGGATGAGGGAAATTCTCAGTCACGGCTCTCTTCTTTCTCATATGAGTTATTGTGCTCAAAGTTCGTGCTCACTTTGTTTCCACAAGACGACGAAAGGAAGCTACTCTCGCACGTAGGCGAGGATCGTTCACCTCGCTGAGTTCACATTCGAGGGTTCCCTCCTGGTGGTCGCAGCCTCGTGGGCACTGCTCTCCGATCTCGTGAAGGTCGGGGAATGCTTCAAGAATCGTTTCTGCGCTCACGTGAGAGAGTCCAAAGGAACGCACTCCGGGGGTATCAATGAGTGTTCCTCCTCCGGGAAGCTCAAAGGCGATTGCGGAGGTGGAGGTGTGCCGTCCCTTGCCGGTGACATCGTTGACATGGCCGGTGGTGCGCCTGGCTCCGGGAACTAGGGCATTAATGAGAGTCGATTTACCCACCCCAGAATGCCCGACGAGAACGGTATCTTTCCCTCTGAGTTCATGAGCGAGAGCTTTAAGGCCACACTCCTGGCTGCTGTCGTTATCGGTAGAGCTCTCTTCATCAAGGCAGGTTTCCTTGCCAGCGGGATCGTCGGCTTCGTTGAGAGAAGTGAGGAAGTAGGGAAGGCCGAGTGGTGTGTAGTAGTCAAGGAGGGCATACGGGTGTGCAAGATCCCTCTTCGTAAGCACAAGATAGGGTGACATACCCGCGTTGTAGGCTGCTACGAGGCAGCGGTCGATCATTCCTATGCGTGGCTCAGGCTGGGCAAGAGCCACAACAATCGCCATTGCCTGCGCATTGGCGACGATCACGCGCTCGCGCCCGTCACCTTCTTCTGTTGAACGCCTCAATTCGGTGGTACGCTGCTCAACCCCGACGATTCGAGCTAAAGTATCTTTGCGTCCAGAGAGATCACCCGTCACTCGTACCCAATCTCCCACAACAACAGCGCGCCGTCCAAGCTCCCGAGCTTTCACAGTGGTGAGGCGAGTTTTTCCGATGAGCACATGGTAGCGTCCTCGATCTACACCGAATACGCGGCCAAGAACAGCGTCCCTATGAGTAGGACGGATCTTCGTGCGCGGACGTGAGGCTCGTCCAGGGCGCACTCGCACACGGGGATCGTCGGTACCAATATCTCGCCTCATTGACCTTCCTCATTCGTGTATTCGCCTGCCTTGGGTTCTTCCTGAGAAGTTATATCCGTATTCGGTTTGGTGGAAGATCCTGCGAGCATCTTCTCCCACATCTGGGCGAAACCGGGAAGAGTCTTTGCCGTGGTGGCAATGTTTTCCACCTCGATTCCTCCAACGCCAAGGCCGAGGATTGCGGCGAAGGTTGCCATACGGTGGTCGGCGTAGGTGTGGAGCTTCGCACTGTGCATGGGGTGGGGAGTAATGAGGAGATCGTCGCCCTCCACACGTGCGCTCACTCCTACACGCGCGAGTTGCTCACTCAAAGCCGTGAGACGATCAGTCTCATGCCCACGAAGCTGACCGATATTTCGCAAAGCACTAGGCCCATGCGCGAAGGCTGCTACGGCAGCAACGGTAGGTACAAGTTCGCCCACGTCGTGCATATCAATATCGATCGGTGTGATCTCTGGCCGTTCCCGGCTCTCTTCGGCGTGAGTGTTTTCCTTAGCCACACGTCCACGAGTAGGAGGTGGGCCGCTGAGAGTAAGAACATCACCAGTAAACTGCACACACCCTCCCATGCGGGTGAAGATCGGGATGAATTCGCGCCCGGCCTGGGTAGTGAGGTGCGGCCAGTGCGGGATTGAGACACACCCACCACTCACCATTGCGGCAGCGAGGAAGGGTCCAGCATTAGAGAGGTCTGGCTCTACCAGCACATCCTTCGCTTCAATTTTTCCGTGGGTGAGGATCCATCGCTGGGCTGGATTTGTGGGAGTTGCAGGCAAGCCCCCTTTCCCGAGTACCTGCACTGAGACTCCGGCACGGCGCAGCACATCTACCGTCATGTCGATATGGGGGAGCGAGGGCAGCCTATCCCCTGTGTGTGTGAGGTCAAGACCGCGTTCCATTCGCGCTCCCACAAGAAGCAAAGCGGAGACGAATTGCGAGGAACGCGAGGCATCTATAGAAAGTGAGCCTCCAGTGAGACGCCCATACCCATGTACGGTGAAGGGAAGGCAAGGTTCCCCCTCACGATTGCGGGCATATTCTACCTTGATCCCCAGATCGAGGAGAGCTTGGATCATCGGTCCCATAGGGCGCGAGCGCGCAGCTTCGTCGCCATCGAAGGAGATAGAGCCTGAAGCTAACCCAGCCAGGGGAGGAAGGAAGCGCATGACGGTACCAGCAAGACCCACATCCACGTGTGCGCTGTGAAGGGGGGCGGGGAAAATGTGGAGGTTTCCGGAGATTTCCTCGATGCGGGTTCCCATTGCGCGCAAGGCCTGCACCATTAAAAGGGTGTCACGCGAGTAGAGAGGGTTTCGTAGCGTGGAAGGAGAATCGCTGAGAGCACCGAGTATAAGATAGCGATTTGTCAACGACTTCGATCCAGGCACCTCTACCGTGGCTGTGATGGGGCCGGAGGCTGTGGGTGCTGGCCAGAATTCACGTGTATGCGCTGGCGATGTGGCGGTGGGAGTACGATCCATATCAATAAACTTCACTGTGCATGTGAGCATGAAGAGGGATGAGAAGGCACAGCTTCACATGGTCGAAATGTGAGGGTGAGTGCAAGAAGAACCCCTGCCTGAAGTGCGAGATGGCAACAATCGGCTTTGCGTTCGTCTCCTTTATGAAGCCAGAGCGGTGCATTAGCGAAGCTCACGGGAATATGCATAGCCACCAGGGCAGCGAAGGTGAATCGTGTCAAGGATTGTGAAGGTGTGAAGGTGAGAGTGGCCGCACTAAGAAGGTAGGCACAGCCGAGGCTCTTGCTCGAAAGATCAAGGAGAGAATCGGGAACTTCACGATGTGCTAGCGAAATGAGGTTTTTTCCACGCTCACGGTGACGCTCAGGATGAGCGAGAGCATCGCTCCCTCGCGCGAAGAAAGGGAGTAAGAGAAGGGCGCGGGCGAGAGCGCGCACAGAGAAGGTCATAGCGATCCTTATTGACGAAAGTTGCAATATCACCATTCTAAGGAAGGAATCGGACAAGATTTCTGTGCGTTCACTTCCGTTTTCTCGCTCACTCTTACACTCAGTTCCCTGGTAGTAGGAGTTCTCTGCATTTTTCCGTTCTACCGAGGTGACAATTTTTAGGGTGTTCCACCCGCGAATAATGCTGCACTATAGGGCTGCTAGGGCTGCGTTAGGTACGAATACGGTATGTGTCCACGACAAGCTGACGATTTTCACTCACAACACGTAAGCTGCGCGCACATGTGGTATGTGCTGGTGGATTAGTGCTGTCAAGAGCAGTCTGGGAGCGTGCGGCGCGAATATAGCGGAATACAGTAAGTACCACATGCTGCTGCCATTCAAGAGTGATAAAGCTCGTATGCGCTCGGAGCGAGAGGGTATGACGATCTCTATACCTACCGCTAGGCTTGGAAGTGATGAGTACTGTGATTCGCACTACGGAGGCGCCTGACCTTGCGCGTCGATTCGAGGAGGAGGCTCTCCCTCTCCTCGACCAGATCTATGGGGCAGCAATGCGGCTCACTCGCAATCCACAGGACGCTGAGGATCTGGCGCAGGAGACATATGCGAAAGCCTTCGCTGCATTTCACCAGTTCACAGAGGGAACCAACCTTAAGGCGTGGATCTACCGCATCCTCAACAACACCTTTATTTCCAACTACCGCAAGGCACAGCGCCAAGTGAAGCAAGCTGATTCGCCTGACGTTGAGGACTGGCAAGAGTTTGAGGCGGCCTCTCATCAATCTCGTGGGCTTGAATCTGCTGAAGCGCAGGCAATCGAAAATCTTCCAGATTTGGAGATTAAGGAGGCTCTGGCGAGCTTGCCCGAGGATCGTCGGCTCGCAGTGTATCTAGCTGACGTGGAGGGATTTTCTTATCAGGAAATTGCCGAGATTATGGATACACCGATCGGTACGGTCATGTCACGCCTTCATCGTGGGCGCCGCCAGTTGCGTGAGGCGCTCGCGGAATATGCGGCAGAACTCGGGTATGGAAAGAAGGAAGGATGATGGGAATGGAAAGGGAGGACGAGGATTTCCTCGCTCAACTCGAAAGTACGATTGCAAAGAATCAGGCGTGCGGTTGTGCTGAGGTGAGCGACTATATCTTCGAACTCATTGATGCTCAGATGCCCAAGGAGCAGGTGGCTCGGATGTATGCTCACCTCGCTTCCTGCCCACATTGTTCTCAGATCGCCGAGGCGGAACACCACGTGCGCGAAATCGTCAGACGTTCGTGTTGTGAGTCTGCACCGAGTTCTCTACGGATGAAAGTGACGGCTTTTCTTTCGGTGTATAGGGAAGCAACGTCGTAATGCGAAGTGGTGCGCTGTTCGGCTAGTTTCGTTGCGTGAGAGCCGAGATCTGCTGGAGACGTGTGGCATACATGAAATACTGCGAAAATATAGGGGATAGCCTTTGGTCGTATCATGCCGCTATAATTGGGCGTTGCCCTGTCGCGGCGCAGTGCGCAGAGCCTTCGGGTTTGCAGGCGCTCAAGCGGCTGAATATCGCAGTGTGCGGTACGTATATAAAAGGAGAAGCAGATGAGTAGGCGTGGTCGTAAGCGTCGCTCACGTGCGGGGAAGGCTGCTAATCACGGCAAGCGTCCCAACGCATGAGAGTGTGGAGGCTCGGGTGATCCCGAGCCTCCTTTTACTTAGCTGTCTCAACCTATCTCAACGTGGTTTTAGAGTTACAGGTTGAAGGGGATGTGGGGCTTATTGGCCATGTCGTGTTGATTGTGGGGGCTATAAGCCTAACTGGAACCTTATGTTCGATTGGTGAGAAGGTGGGGTGCATGTGTGTACGTGCGTGTACGTGTAGGTAATTCCACACTTAAGCATGTGTTAAGTACGTATAACTTTATTATTTCGTCAGGTTTCACACTTTGGTTTTACTGTCGATTCGATGCTGCACTCTCAATCTTTAAGACCATATTCCATATATTGGACACTTTGGCTGACAAATCTTCTCTTTGTACGTAAAATTGGTCGTCTAGCCGGGAGTACTATCTGGCTACTTAACGAAGGGAAAATACATGAAGAAGACAGGATTTGTCGCACTGCTTGCGACAGCCGCCCTGGCACTTTCTGCATGTGGTGGTTCTGGTTCCTCCAGCTCTGACGGCTCTACCAAGAGCAAAGAAACTACCAAGAGCAAAGGTGCAGATTACCTCAAGGCCAATTACGATGACCTCAAGGAAGGTGGCAAGCTCAATCTCTCTATTGGTGAACTCGCTGAGCAGTCCAACCCGTTCCATCAGGATGCTAGCGCTTACGTCACCCGGCTGTGGTACTGGTATAACCCCCAGCTCGCCCTCTTTGATGACGATGGCACCTGGCACTACAACCCTGACTACTTCGATGATGTGAAGGCAGAAGAGGTAGGTGGCAACACGGTTCTCACCTACAAGATCAAGGACGAGGCCACTTTCAATGATGGCACTCCGATCGATTACCGCGCTTTCGAGACCACGTGGATGACGAACAATGGTAAGGATATCAAAGCCTTCCCAGCAAGCTCCACCGATGGCTATGAGCGCATCGAGTCTGTTGCTCCCGGTGCCAATGATAAGGAAGTTGTTGTTACCTTCGATGGCATATACGCCTGGTGGCAGGGTCTGTTCAACATGGTTCTTCACCCCACGATTAACACGTCGGATGCCTACATCCACAAGTACTCTAACAACCTTAACCCCGACCTCGGAGCCGGCCCTTACAAGGTGGAAACCTACGATCAGGCTGGTGGCCGTGTCTCCTTCGTCCCCAACGAGAAATGGTGGGGACCCAAGGGCAAGCTTGAGAGCGTGAACTACAAGGTCATGGATCCCCAGGCGGAACTCAACGCCTTCCTCAACGGCGAAATCGATGTGATTTCCGCTGCTTCTGCTGAGCGCTACACCGCCGTCAAGGATAAGACTGGTGTCACGATATACAACACTTTCATTCCGTCGAATGCTCTCTTCATGCTGAACGCAAAGAACGCCGTTCTTTCCGATGAAAAGGTTCGTAAGGCCATCTTTGAGGCTATCGATCGCGAGTCGATCCAGAAGGTTGTATTCCAAGGTACTGAGTACACCGAGAATCTTCCCGGTTCTTTCTCCCTCTTCGAGAGTCAGAAGGGCTACGAGGATAACTTCGGCAAGGTCGTGAGGTACGATGCTGAAGCCGCCAAGAAGGGCTTTGAGGAAGCGGGCTGGGTTGCTGGAGCCGACGGCATCCGCGAGAAGGACGGACAGAAGCTCTCTCTGCGTTTCGTCCTGGTGGGTAACTCCGCTACAGCTAAGAACCGCGCTTCTGCCATTCAGCAGATGATGAAGAACGTGGGCGTGGATCTTCAGATTGAAGAGCGTCCCGCTTCTGAATTCTCGAAGATCGTAACTTCGCGTGACTTTGACGCCATGGTCATGGGCTTTACCTCCACCGATCCTTTCGGTGTAGCTTACTTCGGCCAGATCTATTCCTCTGATTCCGGCCTGAACCGCTCTGGCACTGGCTCGCCTGAATTCGATAAGAAGATCGATGAACTTCAGAAGATTGGTAATCCAGACGAGCAGATTAAGAAGGCTAACGAGCTTGAAACGGAAGCCTTTAAGTTCTATGGCATCATGCCTCTCTACAACGGCCCCGGTAAGTCGGCTGTGAAGGAAGGCCTCGCCAACTTCTCTGGTGATATCGGCGATGGTGCAATGGGCTTCGCTATCAAGGCCAAGGAAGACATCGGGTGGGTTAAGTGATTCTCACACTTAACGCGTAAAATAAAGGAAGGGCGCTCCTGTCAAGGAGCGCCCTTCCTATGCGGGAAGCTCTTCATTTCAGAATTTCTTCAGAATGTTCGCGGATGACATTCCCAACGAGTTCGCGGGAAAGAACATTGAGGGAATGAAGACGAGGTTTCAAAGTTTCCCCAGGGTGCTTTAAATTGAGCCAGGGCACTTTAAGGGGCTAAAGGGGGTTAAAGGAGAGCAACCCCCAAGCCGAGGAGGGCAAGGCTACAGGCGGTCAAGAGAATACGAGCCCATGCAAGAGATCGGCTTGTCGTCAAGGAAGAACATTCACGTGCTATTTCGGAAGATGAGGTGCGCGAAGCTCCCGTGCGCATATCTTCCACCAAGCGCGCCGTAGTGAAGGTAGTGGCGCGAAGGCTTACCTGCCCACTTGTGATCTCAGGGATGGGGTTACCGGGTTGATAGGAGGAATCGTGGGAGGCCTTGTGCGCACCTATGTCGGCTCTCTGTGGGGTTTTCGGCGCGCGGAACTGGCGAGCCGAAGCCGCTGAGGAGCCGAAGGAACGTGAGCGAGCCTTAAGTTTTGCCGTAGTGAAGGTAAGCCCCCACTGCGTTTCTATGTCGATAAGATCGGCAAAAGAGATACATGTGGTGGTGAAGGTGTTGGCAATTACTACTCCCTCGGCATTGACTTCCACATGAGGAAGGGCATAGAGCACGAAGCCAAGAAGAGTGAGACCCAGGCAAAAGAGGAAGGTACCGGCGAGGCCGTGTGTTCCCACTTGCTTGAGCTGAACGAGGAGAATAAGGGTGGCGCAGATGCCGAAGGCGATAGCAATCGAGTACTGTGATGTCGCCCGCAGCTTGTAGATGGGTTCCATACCTGTATTTTCGCTCAGGCGAGAGTAAAATTGATAGGCGGCGCGTTCGCGCCCCACGTAGCGCAAATGCGCTTCGCGCACAGAGGCGCCCCGGCGGTGCCTAGCTTGGGGCAGAAGAACGAGGAATGAATGAGTAGCCGTAGCCGTAAAGATCTCCGAAATGTTGCTATCGTCGCCCATGTCGATCATGGCAAGACGACTCTCGTCGATGCGATGCTCTGGCAGTCAGGTGCTTTCGGAGAGCGCGCCACTGTGGAGAAAACAGGTGAGCGTGTTCTGGATTCAGGGGATCTAGAGCGCGAAAAGGGCATCACGATCCTCGCCAAAAACACTGCCATCCGCTACACCGGGCCGGCTGCCTCTACCTATGGGGTTCGCGAGGGCGTGACGATCAACGTTATTGATACTCCTGGTCACGCCGATTTTGGTGGTGAGGTTGAGCGCGGCCTCTCCATGGTTGACGGTGTAGTACTCCTTGTCGATGCCTCAGAAGGGCCCCTTCCGCAGACTCGTTTTGTTCTTCGCAAGGCACTGGCTGCTGGTCTTCCGGTGATTACCGTGGTGAATAAAGTGGATCGCCCTGATGCTCGCATCGCGGCCGTGGTGGAAGAGACTCAGGATCTCCTGCTTTCCCTCTACTCTGATCTTGATGGCGACGACGATATGCTCGATCGCCTGCTTGATATCCCCGTGATCTACTGTGCTGCAAAGGCGGGATACGCCGATACTGAGCCACCTGCTGATGGTGAGTTACCTGCCAATAGGAACCTCGAACCACTCTTTGAGGCAATTCTTCGCTACATCCCGGCTCCCTCTTACGACGACGATGCCCCGCTCGTTGCGCAGGTAACGAACCTTGATTCCTCACCTTTCCTCGGGCGTCTCGCCCTCATGCGCGTGTATTCAGGTGAACTGAAGAAAGGAGCTTGGGTGGGGTGGGCGCGTTCGGATGGCAGTATCTCGAAAGTGCATATTTCCGAACTCCTCATGACTCGCGGCCTTGAACGTGAGAGTGCCACGCGCGCGAGGGCTGGTGACATCGTCGCAGTTGCAGGAATTTCCGATATTACGATCGGTGATTGCCTTGTGGATCCCGAAGATCCGCGCCCACGTGAGCCTATCCATGTGGATGACCCTGCGATTTCGGTGACGATTGGAATTAACACCTCGCCGATGGCGGGCAAGGAAAAAGGTCATAAGCTCACAGCTCGCCAGGTCAAAGATCGCCTTGATGCCGAGTGTGTGGGAAATGTCTCTATTCGAGTGCTTCCCACTGAGCGTCCAGATCAGTGGGAAGTTCAAGACCGCGGCGAACTCGCCTTGGCGATTCTCGTCGAACAAATGCGCCGCGAAGGTTTCGAACTGACGGTAGGGAAACCCCAGGTGGTGACGAAGGTCATTGACGGAAAAACCTGTGAACCGATAGAGCGCGCCACGATTGATGTCCCCGAAGAATTCCTCGGAGCCGTCACACAGTTGATGGCTGCACGTAAGGGTCGTATGGAGACGATGGAAAACCACGGAAGCGGTTGGGTACGTATGGAATTCCTCGTGCCCGCACGCGGCATGATCGGCTTCCGCTCCCAGTTCCTCACTCAGACCCGAGGCAATGGCATTGCCTCCTCTATTGCGGAAGGCTATGCGCCGTGGATGGGGCCGATCGAGACGCGCGCTACAGGCTCTCTTGTTTCCGATCGTGCAGGGCAGGTTACAGCCTATGCTCTCCAGCGCCTTGAGGATCGCGGCACATTTTTTGTTGAACCTGGCAACGAAGTCTACGAAGGTCAAGTTGTCGGGGAGAATCCTCGCGACGAAGATATGGATGTCAATGTGGTGCGTGCGAAGGAAATGACGAATATGCGTTCGGCCACGGCAGATGTGTTTGAGACTCTCCAAGCACCGCGCAAACTCACTCTCGAAGAATCTATTGAATTTGCTGGTGAAGACGAGTGTATTGAAGTAACGCCGGAAGCTGTACGTATCCGAAAGGTTATCCTCGATTCCACGGAACGTTTCCGTGCCGGGCGACGAGCGAAGTGATGGCGAAAGAATGAGAGTGGGGCAAGGGTGCTGAAGAGAATAGGAGAGATTGCTTGCGGGTTGTGCATGGGCGTGTGTACCGGGCTTGTAGCCTGTCTCGTTCACGCCGGGCCTGTGGGGATTGCTGCCTTGGGTATTCTCCTTGCCTTTACTCTTATGGCAGCTGGAGCGTGGTATCTCATGGAGGCCAGGCACAGTTTGGCCTGGCTCGGCTACGTTCTCGGTTCATCTGCCCTCATCGTCGCAGTGTTCTATCTCCACCCAACGAACGACATTCTTGTTGCCGCAGAAGGTTGGCCGACGAGTGTCTGGATCGTGGTGGGGCCTCTGGGTGGAATTCTAGGTGGATGCCTCCCTAGGGTTCTTGATCGTGTGAAGATTCGTCGTCGTGGTGGTGTTGATCTCCAGGGTGATTCGCCTTCTTCTTCTGTCGGATTTGCCCGATAGAATAACGAAGTTGCGTCCTGAGAAAGGGGTTCGCGTGGCAGAGAAGGAAATGCCGGTCGAGAGTCACGTCGATGAGGTTGAGAGTGCGCCTACTCGTGGCAGAGATGACGCGGTATCTCCGGTTAGGCAGACGGTAGTGCGTCGCTCAATGTTTGAACGCGCTGCGACGCTACCTCATGGCAAGGACGATAGGCCGCATTCAGATGCGGAACCGCCTTCGAGGATGCCTCAACCAGCTGAATCCACTGATTCACTCGCTCTTTCTGATCTCAAGGATGTTCCCACGCAGGCTATTGCCCCTGAGGCTGCATATACGAGGGAGAACACGGGGATACTTCCAGGGGTCGCACTCGATGAGGAACTCGAAGAAACAGAGGTGTCCAAAGGCCACACGGTAGGTGCTGGCAAAGATTCCCAGATCGACGAATATGGCCAAGAGGAGGCAGTGCCGGCCAAGCGCACTCGTCATAAGGTAGCTTTTCTTGCCTGTGCAGTAGTGGCACTCCTGGCTGTGGTCTACGTAGGTGCAGCTTTTCTTCTCTCTAACAGAGTTCCTGCGGGCACAGAAATCGCCGGTGTGGATGTCTCAGGTATGTCGCGTGAGGATGCACGTGCTGCCCTCGTTTCCTTGCTGAGTCCCCGAGCGAGCGAACCTGTTACGGTGAGTGTGGGAGAAAAAGAAGCTACGGTGGATCCCACGGTTTTCTCCCTCAAAGTAGATGAGAAAGCC
This sequence comes from Actinomycetaceae bacterium zg-1166, assembly GCA_015679245.1. Taxonomy (GTDB): domain Bacteria; phylum Actinomycetota; class Actinomycetes; order Actinomycetales; family Actinomycetaceae; genus Changpingibacter. The sequence goes on from CP064953.1 coordinate 365,584, forward strand.
ACGATTGATTCTCTTGTGGGCTTTTCTTTCAATCCCGTTCGACTCTGGGCGCATATTTCCGGTGGGCGTAATCTCGCGCCCGTCCTCAGCGTGGATGAGGAAGCGCTTCGAGCAGAAATTGCCAAGCTCGCCACCATTCTCAACACTGAACCTGTGGATGCTTCCGTCGCTTTCTCAGCGAGTGATCCGGCCAATGTTTCAGTGAATGCTACCCAAGCGGCAGAGGGCATGAGCGTAGATACTGAGGCGGCTTATAAGGAGCTTTCGACGAATATCCTTTCGGCCACGCAGCCGATTCGTTTAGCTGCAACTGCCACTGCACCCGCAATTACTGACGACATTGCGGCAAAGGCTGTGGAGCAAGGCACGATTCTCATTTCCGATAAAGTCTCGGTGATGGTGGGGGAGAAGCTCGTCGAACTTACTCCTGCTCAGCTTGCCTCGGTTGCGAGTTTTACTCCCGAAGGGAGCACGCTCACTCTCGCTCTTACGCCACAGGCGCTTGCTGACATGGTGAGAGCTGGAGCGAGTGATGTACTCAAGCCTGGCGTGGATGCGCGTGTGGAGATCGTGGATCACACTACGCCTACGGTGATTCCTTCAGAAGACGGAGTGGGAATTGATGAGGCAGACCTCGCAGCGAAGGTTCTTACAGCAGCGACCTCAACAAACCGCACAGCCTCAATAACTCCCATAGCGATTCCGGCTGCCTTCACCACGGCTGACGCGCAGGCTCTGGGCATCAAGGAAGTTGTTTCAGAGATAAAGACCCCACTCACGAGTGACTCAGTGCGCACACAGAACCTTCTCGTCGGTACAAAACTCGTAGCAAATACCTTGGTCAAGCCAGGAGAGACTTTCTCTCTCTCCGAAAAACTCGGTGATATTTCCCCTGAGAGAGGCTTCACTTCTTCAGGTGTAGTGACCAATGGTTTCAATTCCACCGCGCTAGGTGGCGGCCTCTCCCAGCTTTCGACAAATACCTTCAACGTGGGTTATCTCGCAGGCATGGTGGATGTGGAGCACAAGCCGCACTCCAAGCACTTTAGTCGCTACCCTACAGGGCGTGAGGCAACTCTCTGGACAGGTCAGATTGATATGAAGTGGAAGAACAACACGCCCTATGGAGCGATAATTGACGCCTGGGTGGAAGGGGGCTACGTCCACACGAAACTGTGGTCGACAAAGTACTGGGATGTCACCACCACTACCTCAGCTCCCTACAACTATGTCCAGCCCACAACGAGACATAACCCTGCTGCTGATTGTGAACCGATGCGTGCGGGAGAAGCAGGATTCACTGTTCGTGTGCAACGTACTGTCTCCCATGAGGGTGTGGTTGATCCCGAGACAACGGGCGGCTACACATGGACGTATCAACCTGTGGATGCAGTGGTCTGTAACTAGCTTCTGGGCCGGTTCTCAAAGGTTATGAGTGTGCGCTATGCCGCTGCAGAAAACCTGTGGGGACATTACGGTGAGTGTGGAGGAAAGGAAGAATCATGACGTATGTGATCGCATTGCCGTGTGTGGATGTGAAAGATCGCGCGTGCGTAGATGAGTGCCCTGTGGACTGCATCTACGAAGGCGATCGCACGCTCTATATCCATCCCGACGAATGTGTGGATTGTGGAGCCTGCGAGCCTGTCTGCCCCGTCGAGGCGATCTACTACGAGGATGACGTTCCCGAGGAATGGTCTGCTTTTACTGCTGTTAATGCCGAGTTCTTTGACGAGCTTGGCTCCCCCGGTGGTGCAGCTCGCCTTGGAGCAACCGGGAAGGATCATCCTTACGTGAAAGCGCTTCCACCGAATAAGGCCGAGTGACATGGGCTTCCATATAGGCTCTTTGCCGGATTTCCCCTGGGATTCCTTACTCCCCGCCAGAAAGCGTGCTGCTGAGCATCCGCGAGGGGCTGTGGATCTTACCATCGGAACTCCTGTCGATAATGTTCCCTCTCAGATCCAAGAGATTCTGCGTGGAGCGTCTAATAAGCCAGGATACCCACCCGCAATCGGCATTCCACCCCTACGTGAGGCTATCGCTTCCTGGCTGTCGAACCAGCGTGGAGTAAATGTTCAGACTGAACTCGGAATTCTCCCGACGATTGGTTCGAAAGAATTCGTGGCTCTGCTTCCCTCCCTTATGGGTTTAGGGGCAGACGATGTGGTGGCTTTCCCGGCCATTTCCTATCCCACCTATGATGTGGGGGCACGATTGGCGGGAGCCACGCCACTGCCAATTGATCCACACACAGATCCAGATTCTTGGCCGGAGGGAATATCTCTGCTCTGGCTTAATTCCCCGGGCAACCCCGATGGACATGTCCTCGATGTTGCTCAACTCCAACGCATTGTCGCCTGGGCACGTCGAACAGGTACTGTGGTGGCTTCTGACGAGTGTTATGCCGAACTCACGTGGGATGTGCCTGAAGCTCCTTCGATTCTCGATACGAGAGTGTGTGGAACCGATACCCGTGATCTTATCTGCGTCTACTCTCTTTCCAAACAGTCGAATCTAGCGGGATATCGTGCCGCCTTTGCTGCAGGGGACCCTCGGCATATTGCAACCATCACCGAAATTCGTAAACATGCTGGCTTTCTCATGCCTGCTCCCGTCCAGGAAGCAATGGCTTTTGCTTTGACGGAAAAAAGTCATGTGAGCCATCAACACGAGATCTACCGCAAGCGACGTACGGCTTTGCACGGCGTGCTCGCAAGCGCGGGACTCGTCGCCGATCCCAAGTCTGTAGCCGGCTTGTACCTATGGGTGTGCGGTGCGCCCGAGTACCCTCAGGTGGACTGTGCACGTATCGTTGCAGCTTGCGCTGAGCTGGGTATCATCGTCACTCCGGGGAGCTTCTACGGAAGTGCGGGGGAACCCTACGTGCGGATCTCCCTCACCGCTACCGATGAAGCAATTGGAGAGGCTGTTCGTCGCCTCCCAGGTTTGCCCGCCCAACTATGGAACTAAAGGTGAAGGTATAGCTCTCGTGGGCATGGAGTAGAACTTACGCCGTGTAGAGCACAAACCTATGCCGATGCGTGCAGCTTCTCAGAGTGCAGCGGATAGGGGTTGTGTACATATGTCTCTTTCTCCTCTTGAGTGACCTCGCACACGTGGTATCTTGATGTGAAGAGAAAAGGTGACTGGTGGTGGGATGTGTGTTGTCGCGCTACCTCGCCTGAACTAGAGGCGCCTCGCGCCCCTTCACGAAAGGAGACGAACGTGGAAGAACAAGCATCTGCGCTCCTCACTGTAGAGGATAAGACTGTTGAACTTCCTCGGGTGAAAGCTACCGCTGGACTCGATGGCCTCCACGTCGGCAAACTTCTCGCCTCAACTGGTGCGGCGACTCTCGACCCAGGTTTCGTTAACACAGCCTCGTGTGAATCTCATATCACCTATATTGATGGCGAAGCAGGGATTCTGCGCTATCGCGGCTACCCGATTGAGCAACTTGCTAAGCACTGCTCCTTCTTGGAGACGGCCTATCTACTCATTTATGGTGAGCTTCCCGATCCTGACGCGCTCGCGATCTTCACTCGGCGCATTAAGCGCCACACTCTTCTTCATGAGGATTTCAAGGCATTCTTCACCGCCTTCCCAGCAGGTGGACATCCCATGTCAATTTTGCAATCTGGAATTGCGGGTATGGCCACCTATTACGATCACACTCTCGACCCGCAGGATCCAGCTCAGCTCGATCTTGCAACTGTGCTCCTCATGGCGAAGGTACCTACGATGATCGCCTACATCGCCAAGCGAGCTACAGGCCTTCCGCTGCTGTATCCCGATGCGTCGCGCTCCTTTACTGAGGATTTCATCCGCATGACATTCGGGCTTCCCTATCAAATGCAGGAGATTGATCCCACAATCGTCAATGCGCTGGATAAACTCTTTATTCTCCACGCCGACCACGAGCAGAACTGTTCCACTTCGACAGTGCGCCTTGTCGGTTCTTCCCAGGCGAATGTCTATGCTTCGGTATCAGGTGGAGTGGGCGCACTCTCTGGTCCGCTACACGGAGGTGCAAATGAGGCAGTGCTCGATATGCTTCGTGAGATTCGTGCCTCAGGAATTGGTGTGGCGCAGTTCGTCCAGCAGGTTAAAGACAAAAAGAACAAGGTCAAGCTCATGGGCTTTGGGCATCGTGTCTACAAGAATTTTGACCCGCGTGCCAGAGTAGTCAAAGGTCTTGCCGACGACATCCTTGTGAGGATGGGTGGGGACAATGAGCTGTTCGAGATCGCCCAAGAACTCGAACATACAGCCCTTTCTGACGATTACTTCGTTGAGCGCAAGCTCTACCCGAATGTGGACTTTTACACAGGCCTCATCTACGAGGCAATGGGATTCCCCATGCAGATGTTCACGCCACTTTTCGCTTTGGGGCGCCTACCTGGGTGGATCGCTCAGTATCGAGAAATGGTGAGTGATCCTGCTCAGCGTATCGGGCGTCCACGCCAAGTGTATGTGGGCTACGACGAGCGCGAATGGGTTCCGCGCAACCAGCGTGAGAAGCAGCAGGTGGTGGAGATTGAGCCAGGGCTGGAGAATAAACGCCTCTAAGTAGGTGTGAAGAATGCGGGTTCACCGCGCACGGACATGTGTTCTTCTTTACCAGTGTGGTTGCATGGCGAAAAGTGCAGTGCAGGTACGCCTTTCTGGAGTGACTCTCGCAGCAATACCGCCGGGTGTGACGAACCACTCTGTGAGGGGAGGGAATTCCCGAGCTCTCTAGAATGGAAGGGTTTGGGTTGATGGAGTAAAGTAGTCACTTGTGTGCATTGGTCTTTGAGCCGATGCGGCAAGCTGAAAGGCCGCAACTGAGCGGCATACTGAGGAGAGGAGCGGCATCATGGCAGTACCTAAGCGCAAGATGTCCCGCAGCAACACCCGCTCTCGCCGTTCCCAGTGGAAGGCTGAGCTCACTGCGCTTCAGACTGTCCGCGTACAGGGTCGTGAGGTGCGTATCCCACGTAAGCTCGTCAAGGCTTACCAGACGGGTTTGCTGTCTGACTGACACTAGTATCTTCCTGAGAGCCCATGCGTGAGCGTGGGCTCTCAGTTTTTCTCAGCTTTTATGAGCTAGATTCACTCTTCTTCTCTCGTCGCGCTCTTCCCTGAGACATCACATCACACAGAGTTCACCTTCGTGAGTAGATACTCTGATGCCCTGGTACCCTTATCCACGGAGAGGGTAACGTGTGCCCACATGCCAGTGGCAAAGGGAAGGAAACTCATGACTAGTCCAGTCCTTGGCGATCGTAACGGAGATCGGACTCGACGAGTTCTTCTCAAACTCTCAGGTGAAATGTTTGGTGGTGGAGCAGTCGGCCTCGATGCGGATGTTCTCACCCGCGTGGCTGGCGAAATTGCTCTCGCGGTCAAAGATGGCGTTCAGGTAGCAATCGTCGTGGGTGGAGGAAACTTCTTTCGAGGTGCCGAGTTGCAGAGCCGAGGCATGGATCGCGCCCGCGCAGACTACATGGGTATGCTCGGCACAGTCATGAATGCTATCGCCCTTCAAGATTTCATCGAGAAAACTGGTACTCCAGCTCGCGTCCAGACGTCAATCACGATGACGCAGGTCGCCGAACCCTACATCCCTCTGCGCGCAATCCGCCATCTGGAGAAAGGGCGCGTGGTGATCTTTGGAGCTGGTGCCGGAATGCCCTACTTTTCCACAGATACGGTGGCAGCTCAGCGCGCGCTCGAATTGCACTGCGACGAAATCCTCGTAGGTAAGAACGGTGTGGATGGTGTTTATACGGCTGACCCGAAGGTAAATCCTGAGGCTGTCAAACTTGACCAACTCACCTATCACGATGCCCTTGCCGGTGGAATCAAGGTCGTTGACGCGGCGGCCTTCTCTCTGTGTCAGGAGAATGGTCTGGCGATGCGAGTGTTTGGAATGGGCACGGCGACAAACGTGACACGCGCACTTCGTGGTCAGAAGATCGGTACTCTTGTTATGACCCGTCTTGATGAACTGGAGAACTGAGATGAGTGATGTGATCGACGAGATCCTCCTTGACGCTGAGGAGAAAATGGAAAAAGGCGTGGAGCGTGCCCGTGAGGAATTCGCTAATATCCGCTCTGGGCGTGCTAACGCAGGTATGTTCAACGGTATCCTTGTGGATTACTACGGCGCACCAACCCCACTGCAGCAGCTTGCTTCGATTGCAATTCCCGAAGCGCGCACTGTGTTGATTTCCCCCTTCGATCGTTCGGCAATGGCCGCTATCGATAGGGCGATTCGGGAATCAGATTTAGGGATCAACCCCACCGACGATGGAAACGTCCTGCGTTGCCTACTCCCCATTCTCACTGAGGAGCGACGCCGTGACTACGTAAAAATGGCCAAGACCAAAGCCGAAGAAGCGCGCGTTTCCGTGCGAGGAGTACGCCGCAAGTCCAAGGATTCCCTCGATAAACTCAAGAAGGATGGCGAGGCAGGAGAGGACGAAGTCAAGCGTGGCGAGTCCGATCTCGATACTCTCACCAAGCGTTTCGTCGATACCATCGATAAGATGCTCGACTCGAAGGAGAAGGAACTCCTCGAAGTCTAATGGTGGGTTCATCTCGACGAGTTTGGGCGCGGATTGCTCCACGCCCGCCAGCTCCTCCAGCTGCCTCCACTTCCCGTGCAGGGCGAAACCTCAAAGCTGCTATCCCCACGGCGATTATTCTCATCGCTCTTGTTGCCCTAAGCGTGGCCTTCCGGATTGAAATTTTCGTGGTTCTGGCCACTCTCGCTTTAGGAATTGGCCTGTGGGAAGCCGCAGGTGCCTTCCTCAGCAAGAATATCCACGTACCAATCATTGCGATGTGGGCTGGATTGCTTGCGATGGTTGTACTGACGTGGAAAGCAGGACTTGCCGCAGGTCTTGTCGCTTATCTGTTAGCCAGTGGCCTTATCTTCATCTGGCGTGTGCGCGATGGTGAAAAGCGTTCTTCTGAGAATGCTCTCGCAGCAATCTTCACCTTGGGGTGGGTGGGATACCTCGGCTGTTTTGCTGTTGCGAGTGCTGCGCATCCCGAGGGCGCGTGGCTCATTGCTGTACTTATTGCTATGCCTGCTGCTTCGGATACGGGTGGCTGGCTCTTTGGCGCTTTCCTCGGCAAGCATCCGATGAGTCCAAAGATCTCTCCAAAGAAATCCTGGGAGGGTTTCGTCGGTTCGCTTATCGTTGCAGGGCTTGTTTCCGGGGGGCTGGTTGTAGGAATTCTTCATCGCTCCTGGTGGATCGGCCTACTCGTGGCCATAGCCGCCGTCATCTCTTCCACTCTGGGAGATCTCGCTGAGTCGATGCTCAAGCGCGAGCTTGAGGTCAAAGATATGGGATCGCTCTTTCCTGGGCACGGCGGAATGTTAGACCGCATTGATTCAATTCTCATGTGGGCTCCTTTTGCCTACCTTATGATGAGCTTGAGCTAGCTAGATGCGTGGCCTGAGCCTGTGAACTTGCCCTGAGAGCCGACGCGAGCACTGCCACATTTTCCTACCTTCATGGACATGGGAGAATGGAGGCATTATGGCTTCTCATCAACAAGGAACGAATCTTCCCGCGAACATCCATGCACCTGCCTCCCCGCGTCAGGTGATGCCCGCAATCGAATCGGGGCCGGTACCTGTTTTCACGATGACGCCTGCACGTAAGGGGAAGGCTCCCACACACCTCGCAGATCTCGATATCCCCGCACGGAAGAAGGCTAGTGAGGAAGCAGGGTTGCCCAAGTTCCGAGCCGACCAGCTCTCACGTCATTACTTTGAGCGCCATGAGACAGCGCATACTTCTCTCACTGATATTCCCGCAGCTCAGCGTGAAACCGTGGCAGAGATCTTCTTCCCGCCGCTCCTGGAAAAGGTACGCAATCTCACTGCCGATCGCGGGCAGACGATAAAAACCTTGTGGAGGCTTTTCGACGGCGCAATGGTGGAAACTGTGCTGATGAAATACCCTGGTCGCACCACCTTGTGTATCTCTTCCCAGGCGGGATGCGGGATGGCGTGCCCCTTTTGCGCCACAGGTCAAGGCGGGCTTACCCGCAACCTCTCGACTGGCGAGATCGTCGAGCAAGTGCGAATGGGGATGGTGGCAGCCGAATCAGGTGACCTTGCTGGAGGATCCACCTGCGTGACGAACATCGTCTTTATGGGTATGGGCGAACCGCTAGCGAACTGGAAACAGGTGCAGGCCGCACTCCATCGTCTTATTGAACCCTCGCCTTCAGGCTTCGGCATCTCAGCGCGTAACGTCACCGTCTCTACGGTGGGGATGGTGCCGCTTATCGCCAAGCTCGCTGAAGAAGGTTTGCCTGTTACTCTCGCCGTCTCTCTCCATGCTCCGGACGACGAACTTCGCGATCCGCTTATTCCGCTCAATTCTCGCTTCAAAGTGAAGGAACTCCTGGATGCCGCGAGAGCCTATTTCGTCAAGACAGGCCGACGCGTTTCCATTGAGTACGCTCTTATCCGCGACATGAACGATCACCAGTGGCGAGCCCAGCTTCTTGCTGATGAACTCAACAAACGCGGACGAGGTTGGGTTCACGTCAACCCGATTCCCTTGAATCCCACGCCGGGTTCAATTTGGACGGCGAGCCTGCCAGAGGTTCAACGTATCTTCGTTGATACCCTAGTAGCTGCCGGTATTCCGACGACGATTCGCGATACGCGCGGTTCCGATATTGACGGTGCGTGTGGCCAGCTCGCAGCAGAGGTGAAAGCGACCTCGGTGCGCGCCCGCAAAGCTCAGGAAGCTGCCGAGGCTATGAAGTCGAACGATCAGACAGAGGTGAAGTGATGAGCCAAGATACCTTTGAGCGTGCTGGGTTCCTCCGCGTGGGTTACGCTCCGAACGAGGTGGATGAATTCCTCGCCCGTGCGAAAGAAGCCTACTCGGCCGGAGAATCCTCGGGTTTCGACGAATCCGATGTGCGCTGCGTCGTTTTTCCTCGTAAGCGCGGTGGCTACAAGACCGAGGCAGTTGATGCTGCCCTTGACCGCCTCGAAGCAGCTTTCATCCAGGCACGCCGTGCACAGGTGGTACAGGCAAGCGGAGAAAATGCGTGGTTGAACGATACGTATGCCCAGGCCAAGAGCCTCTACCCGCGCCTCCTGCGCCCATCTGGTGAGCGTTTTAAGGACGCTGAGGGGTGGGGGTATCTCAAGGAAGATGTGGATGCGATTGTGGATCGTCTGGCTGACTACTTCGATGGCAAGTCCCCTCTTTCCTCCTCTGACGTGCGCGATCTTGCTTTCAAACCAGCGAAGAATGAAAAAGCCTACGACGAAGCAGTGGTGGATACCTACCTTGAGCGTGCTGTCACTGTTCTCGTTTCGGTGGAATAATGCGCGGTCTTGTCATTCTTGGATCCACAGGATCTATTGGCACTCAAGCTCTCAGCGTAGTAGCTCGCCACCGCGAGGAATTCCGCGTGATTGCTCTGGGAGCCGGTGGTTCCCACATTGATCTTCTCCTCTCCCAGGCTGTGGAATTCGATGTTCCTTTCCTCGGTATTGCGAAAGAGAGTGGCCTTACACAACTCCGTGAAGGTCTTGCGAGTCTCGGACACCAGGCCACCGTGGTAGCAGGAGGAAACGCCATGGCTGAACTCGCCTCGGGGTGGAGTGCCTTCACCGAGTCCCCAGCACACGGGAGTGAATCCGAGGCTGAGCTTGAGAGTATCGTCGTCCTCAACGCAATCACAGGATCGGTGGGGCTTCTTCCCACATTGGAAGCTCTTGCTTCGGGAGCGCGCCTTGCCCTGGCAAATAAGGAATCGCTCGTGGTAGGCGGCGGGCTTGTGATTGATGCCTGTGCTGGGGGGCAGATTGTTCCAGTGGATTCGGAGCATTCAGCGATTTATCAGGCGCTGCGTTCGGGGGTTCACCATAAGGGTATGACTTCAGCGAACCAGGATGGAACTAGCGAAGTACGCCGCCTTATCCTCACAGCTTCGGGCGGCCCCTTCCGTGGTAAAAGTCGGGCAGAACTCGCGCACGTGAGCCCTGCTCAGGCTCTTAACCATCCCACGTGGGCGATGGGGCCGGTTGTGACGATTAACTCTTCCACTCTTATGAATAAGGGTCTCGAACTCATTGAGGCGGCGTATCTCTTTGATATTGATCCTGCCGATATTGTGCCGGTGGTTCATCCACAGTCGGTTATTCATTCGATGGTGGAGTTCTGGGATGGGGCAACGATCGCACAGGCCTCTCCTCCCGACATGTGCCTTCCCATTGCACTGGGGATTTCTGAGCCTGCGCGCCTAGCTGAGGTGAGTGTGCCACATTCCTGGGACAGCCCGGTGAGCTGGACGTTCGAACCTTTGGATCATGAGACATTCCCGGCGGTGAATCTTGCGCGGCAGGCTGTGGCGACCTCGCCTTTGCATCCAGCGGTGCTCAACGCTGCTAATGAGGAATGTGTGGCGGCTTTTCTTGAGGAGCGGATTCCCTACCTCGCTATTATTGATACTGTTGAGCAAGTTCTCGGAGAATTTTCAGGAGATGCTCAGCCTACCCTTGATAGCGTTCTTGACGCTGAAAGGTGGGCGCGCGTGCGTGCTCACGAAATTCTTGCTGCAGTGGAGTAACGCCGATGGGTTCCCTTCCCGGAATTCTTTTCTTTGTCCTCGGACTTCTCGTTTCCGTTGGGATTCATGAGCTTGGACACCTCATTCCAGCGAAAAAATTCGGTGCACAAGTCTCACAGTATTTCATAGGTTTTGGCCCCACACTCTGGTCTACTAGGCGAGGAGTAACCGAGTACGGAGTCAAAGCGATTCCCTTGGGTGGCTATGTGCGTATCGCAGGTATGTTTGCGCCAGCGCGTCCAGGTACGCACACGCACAAGGCCAATGGTGAGCCGACGATTGCCGAGCAAGCCAGAATGGAAAGCCGTGAGGAGCTTGCTCCGGGTGAAGAAAACCAGGCGATGTGGCGCCTTTCCCCGTGGCGGAGAATTCTTGTGATGTTTGGTGGGCCTGCCACGAACTTCGTTTTAGCACTCATCTGCTTTGGCGTGGCGATGGGAGGGATTGGCACACAAACTCCTTCAGCTACGGTGGGGCGCGTGCTCGCCTGTGCGCATGAGCCATGTACACACGCTAGTGTGCCTACGCCAGCCTCTCAGGCAGGGTTTTTCGCGGGTGACCGTATCATATCGTGGGGTGAGGTTCCGGTAGCTACATGGACTGATGTCCAGCGGGCAATCGCCTCAGGAGGTACCGAGCCTGTTCAGGTGCGAATCGTGCGCGAGGGAAGTGAACGGGTACTCACTCTCACTCCCACCACTGTCGAGCTTCCCATATACGATGAGGCAGGTCGGGCTGTCGTAAAAGAGGACGGATCGGCAGCAACGGTTGAGAAGCCCTATGCGGGGATAGCTCCAGCGTATGTGCGCCAACGTCAGAACGTGAGCACGATCATCTCACAGGTGCGCACAATGAGTAAGGCCACGGCAGGGATTATCTGGCGTCTTCCTTCTGAACTGTGGAATACAGCCACGACACTGGTGACGGGGGAAGCGCGCCCAGCCACAGGAGTTGTGGGGATTGTTGGTGTGGCTGATCTGGCCGGTTCGATCACGGCGGCGAGTACGCCTAACTACACAGCTCTTGATCGCTTGGCCGATCTCCTTCTCCTTATGGGATCACTCAACCTCAGCCTCTTCCTTTTTAATCTCATTCCGCTACTGCCCCTCGATGGTGGGCACATTGTCGGGGCGCTCTGGGAAGGAATACGTAGAGGAACTGCTCGTCTGCGAGGAAAGGAAGATCCAGGTCCAGTGGACATGGCACGAGCCGTTCCTCTCAGTTGGATTGTGGGGTCACTCTTTGTTGGGATGGCGATTCTCCTCATCATTGCTGATCTCCTCAACCCGGTTTTCTCGCAAGGTGTGTAGCGCTCACCTACACGGCATTGACCTACAGGGGCACATAGGTATGCCTGTGCTCTGCTGAGAGAATGACGAATAGTACGTATCTACGTGGCACTGATGTCTCTCCTGAGATATAGAAAAGTGGGCGGCTGAAAGAGCGCGAAGCTCACAGCGTAGGACATGCCTAAGCAAGGCTCAAAGTGGAATACTTGGGCGCGTGAGTATTGCACTTGGAATGCCGACTGTTCGCCGTGAGGATCCTGTCCTCGCTATTCGAAAGAAAACCCGTGAGATTCAGGTGGGGAAGGTTGCTGTTGGTGGAGATGCACCAATTTCTGTCCAATCGATGACCACGACAAAAACCCACGATATCGGTGCTACACTTCAGCAGATTGCAGAGCTCACTGCAGCCGGTTGTGACATTGTACGCGTGGCCTGCCCCACTGATAAGGACGCTGAAGCACTCCCTGTCATTGCGCAGCAATCCCATATACCGGTTATTGCCGATATTCATTTCCAGCCTAAGTATGTTTTCGCTGCGATTAAGGCTGGTTGCGGTGCTGTGCGAGTGAATCCTGGAAATATTCGCAAGTTTGACGATCAAGTTGCCGATATCTGCAAGGCGGCTTCGGATTATGGTGTTTCTCTGCGCATCGGCGTCAATGCGGGTTCTCTCGATCCGCGCCTTTTGGATAAGTACGGCACTGCCACCCCAGAAGCGCTCGTTGAATCAGCAGTGTGGGAGGCATCTCTCTTCGAAGAGTGCGGTTTTCATGATTTCAAAATTTCCGTCAAACACCATGATGTCGTGACGATGGTGCAGGCTTACCGCCTCCTTTCTGAACGCGGAGATTGGCCTTTGCATCTCGGTGTCACCGAGGCAGGACCCGCATTCCAGGGCACAATTAAGTCATGTGCAGCCTTTGGTACTCTCCTTGCGGAAGGAATTGGCGATACGATCCGTGTCTCGCTCTCTGCTCCTCCCGTTGAAGAAGTAAAAGTAGGCTCGAAACTCCTTGAGTTCATGGGGCTTCGCCCACGCAAAATGGAGATCGTCTCCTGCCCCTCATGCGGGCGTGCACAGGTGGACGTATGGAAACTTGCTGAATCTGTGGAAGAGGGTCTTAAGGATCTCAAAGCTCCGTTACGCGTGGCAGTTATGGGTTGTGTCGTCAACGGCCCAGGTGAGGCTCGTGAGGCAGATCTCGGTTGCGCTTCTGGAAACGGCAAAGGAAAAATCTTCGTCCGAGGTGAAGTCGTGGAGACGGTTCCTGAAGATCAGATCGTTGAAACTCTTCTTCGTTACGCCAATGATATGGCGGCAAAAATGGAGTCAGAAGGTGAGACAGCCCAAGGTGGCGTCAGTGTCATGACTTTCTAGCAAGCACGTTCTGGAGTAAAGCCCAATTGTAATGAACATACGTATGCGCCGCTTCGCTGGTGAGGAAGGGAGGCTTCGTCGTCTCTCTCCTGCCGACGAAGGTGCGGTTGAGGATTTCCTTGCACACCACCCGATTGATGGAGTGATTGCGCGTGCAGCACTGGCTCACTCAGGGATTTCTTGGCGATCCTGTTACGGAATTTTTGGACGCAGGGGGGTTTTGCGTTCCTTTGCCTGGATGCAGGGCACGCTGGTACCTTTAGGTTTTGACCAGAAAGGCTTGGCCGAGCTTGCGCAGGTGGTGCGTTCCTCGGCCTCATGTTCCTCATTTGTTGGGCCTGCCGATCAAGTCCTCGGCCTGTGGGAGCACCTTGAGGCGTTTTTTGAGCATCCGCGAGATATCCGCCCACGCCAGTATTCCATGGTTGCCCCTCCTGGGAGTTCGCCTGAGATTACTTCCTCTGGGGGAGGTAGTGCGTGTACGCCGCACCTGGGAGATAGCGTAGAGAACAACTTCGAAAGCCCAGAGGTTCCCTATATTGACGACCTTGTGGGCGAGCTTCGGGTTCGCCCAGCGCGTCCAGAGGAGATTGAACTCGTCTTTCCTGCCTCTGTGGCGATGTTTACGGAAGAACTCGGTTACGATCCCACGATCTATGGATCCTCTTATCGTCATCGAGCCGAGGGGCTCGTGCGTGCTGGGCATACCTTCATCGCTACAGCTCCGGGAGCTGATGGTGGTGAGCGCGTAATTTTCAAGGCGGATGTTGGTGCCTTAGCTGGAGGTGTAGCTCAGCTCCAGGGCGTGTGGACAGCTCCAGATCTGCGTGGCCGTGGAATCTGCACAGCCGGGATTAGTGAGGTAGTGCGCCTTATTCGTGAGAGTGTGGCTCCTGTTGTTTCTCTCTACGTCAACGACTACAACGAGCCTGCCGTGCGTGCCTATCTCACGGCAGGCTGGCGCATAGTGGGGGAGTGGGCAACCGTTCTTCTCTAGGCGAGCCCAGCAGCGATATCGTCGATTCTTCCCAGATTTTTTGCGGCCTCCACGCTGTAGTGATCGACAAAAAGTGAGGTGCCTTGATCTAAGGTGGCGATCGCATCCATCTGAGCTTGAGAGAGCGTGAAGTCGAAGATCGCAAAGTTCTCTGCGATTCGGCTCTCATGCACCGATTTCGGGATGGCGATGATGCCTCGCTGGGTGAGCCAGCGAAGAATTACTTGAGCTACGCTCTTACCGTGTTCCTGAGCAATCGCGACAAGTGTGGGATTATCGAGGATGTTGTTCTTCACTTCGGCGAGTGGACCCCAGGATTCGATCTTCACGCCGTACTCGTCGGCTATCTTCTGATCTTCGGTGCGCTGGAAGAAAGGATGTGTCTCGATCTGATTGACTGCAGGAACAATCTCGTTGTGCTTCATGAAATCGACGAGGCGGCCAGGGTAGAAGTTCGAGACACCAATTGCGCGTACACGCCCTTGGCTGTAGAGGCGTTCCATCTCGCGCCACTGACCGTAGATGTCCCCGAAGGGCTGGTGGATGAGGTAAAGATCCACATAGTCCAACCCTAGACGGGAGAGCGAGGCATCGAGTGCACGCTCAGTGTTGGAAGCTGAGGGCTGAGTCCACAGCTTCGTCGTAATAAAAAGCTCCTCACGGGGGATTCCACTGGTGGCAATTGCGCGGCCTACGCCCTCTTCATTGTGGTAGATGGCAGCGGTATCGATGGCACGGTAGCCGGCTTCAAGTGCTAGGCTCACGGCTTTTTCTGTTTCGCCGTTTGGGATCTGGAAGACGCCGAATCCAAGAATCGGCATCTCTACGCCGTTATTGAGGGTGATGTTTTCCATGAGAGTCCTATCTCCAGGGCAGATGTAGCGTATTGTGAGTGTGCCATAGTGAAACTTGCCGCTGCTGTGGTGGGGTGCGAAGTATCCTGGCTGGGGCTTAGCCCTTAGCTAAGGTGATCGTCGCACCATCGACCTTTGCGGCAGCTTCGCGGCACTCTTGGGTAGAAGGACCCTCGTCGTGCGGAAAGAGCACAGTGCGGTAGTAGCGCAGTTCGTCGATGGAATCGTAGATATCGCCGAGAGCACGGTGGTTGCCGTGCTTGGGTGGGGCATGAAAGAAGGTGCGCGGATACCAGCGCTTTGCCAGCTCCTTGAGGGAAGAGACGTCGATGATCCTGTAATGCAGGTGAGCGATGACGTGTGGCATATAACGTTCAAGGAAGCTCTTATCGGTTCCTACCGAATTTCCACCCAGGAGAGCTTTGCGCTCCTCGGGGACGTGCTCGCGGATGTAGGCAAGCACGCGAGCTTCAGCTTCGGTGAGGGAAAGACCTGTGTCCCATTCGTTAATAAGCCCGGAGTTTGTGTGCATGTCGCGCACGAAATCGTTCATGTGTGCCACAGCAGCCTGCGAGGGACGGATGAGCAGGTCGATGCCTTCATCAACGGGGGTGAGATCGCCATCGGTGATAACAACGGAAATCTCGACGAGTTCGTCAATCTCGCGGTCGAGGCCTGTCATTTCACAATCGATCCACACAATTGGGTCACGTAGTGCATGTGTATTCACGCTTCCTATCTTACGTGCCTGGTGGGAGGGGAGGAGAAGGAGGAGTTATCGCAAACTGAATTACAGCGTTACTAGCTCCTCTCATAGCTACAGGAGCGGTACGTATGTTCCTTTGAGAACAAAAGTGCTAAACTGGATATAGTCCAAAAAATAGTGGCATACGTGTTCACCTTGAAGAACGTACGATGTACGCCACGCAGAAGGAGAACTCATGACACCTCAAATTTCACCCGTCGTCGATAAGGCCCTTCAACAGGCTCTTGTCGATCTATCCGACCTCGCCCTCCTGGGTAAACAAGCGCACTGGAACATCGAAGGTTCACGATTCCGTTCCCTTCACCTCCAGCTCGACGAGATTGTGGACTACGTGCGTACCGCCTCCGATGACGTTGCCGAACGCATTGCCACCCTTGGTGGAGCTCCCGATGCCCGTGCAGCGACGATTGCCGCGCAATCTGGCCTCAAGCAGTTTGAAGGCGGCAAGCTCTCGGTAGATGCCGTATATGCGCAGTTTGAGGAACTTCTCATGGGGGTCTCGGATCGTATAAAAGCCACCCTTGACTCAGTAGACGAAGAAGATCATCTTTCCAATGATCTCCTTATAGGCATTGCCGCCGAGTTAGAGAAAGAAGCCTGGATGCTCCGTATGGCCGCCCAGCGCGGCTAAGCAGCGGCTAAGCAAACATGAAGCCTGGCACCTGGGCTATATTCGCAATTTCATTGCGTATCTATGTGGTGTAGTGGGGTTGGTTACGCACCAACCCCACATTTTCTTGAGGGGAGAAAGAGTCCAATCCACCTCACGCGCACTGAACCGTGCTGAACCTATTTTCGGTATTTCAGTATTTGTATTTTAACCACGCGCTTGTAGCGGAGTCCGGCGCGAGTCGGAGGGAGATGTAGGGCAAGAGTCCCGAGCTCGTGCGTTCGCTCACTGTCAAAAATGTGAGACGTATCCGAGTGTGATTCTCGCCGAGGCATTGGTGCAACGGTGCCAGATAACCTGGGGGAGTGAAACGAATCTTCATCGCACTGTTGTCCGTTGCGGCGCTCGCAGCATGTTCCTCCCCTTCAAATAATTCCGCTAATTCCACTGATAAAAAGAACGAGGAAGCCTCAATAGCCTCCACTTCGCATCCCAATTCCCTGATGGAGATGAACGAACTCCTCTCAAATTACGGCTATACAGGGATGAGCGCCAAGGAGATTATCAGCGAGCTTGAGTCAACCCCTATTGAACGTAAGCCCACCGAACTTGTGGCCGAAGTGACTAATGATGAGTTGCGCCTTTCCGATTCTTCAGGCGCACATGCCGAGCTCCCGATCGCGGAAGAGACCTATGTGGCCGTGGCTCCCTACAAAAATCACCCGCGTGAGTGTATGAATCACTCGCTCACCACCGATCTAGGTGAGCTTTCCAATACACCACTCCATGTCGAGGTTGCTGATGATAGTGATGTGATAGTGCTGGAGAAAGATGTCACTACTTTTGAGAGTGGTTTCTTCGGGTTGTGGCTGCGCCCAGATTTCAGCGGCACGATTACCGTGAGCAGTGAGAAAGGGCAAGGGGTTGGGCTCATTTCGACGAAGCCTGGCGCCCCTACCTGCATCATGGATCTCAAGCTGTTGGAGAGCTAAGAATTCTCGGCTTTACTCACAGGAGGTTCCGCTCGCGCTTTATGAATACGATGCCGTGAACTATGAAGAGACGTTGATTGGAGCCTCTACTCGCGCCTTACGAACTCATCCGTGAAAAAGAGAAACCCCGGAATCGCGATCACTCGTGATTCCGGGGTTTTGCGCCCTCAGCCGGACTCGAACCGGCAACCTGCAGATTAGAAGTCTGTTGCTCTATCCATTGAGCTATGAAGGCTTACGTTGGCTAATAATGTACCCGAGGAAGCGGCGAAGGCCAAAGCCCCAGGCTCACGAAGCAGGAGAAGTGAAGGGGCATGTGGCACGATTGTGTGTCACGCCCGCCCAAACTTTCTCAGCCACGGTGAAGAATCGAATTGAGTTCGGTGTTCTGTACGCCGGGACGTGGCAGAGCTTCGACTGCTCCAGACTGCGAATTGCGGCGGAAGAGGATGTTATTCATCCCGGCAAGCATACGGGCAGGAATGACATCCGGCTCCACGATGTAACCCTCCTGGGAAGGCATGACACCACCAGTGGGAAGAATTGTCACCTTTGTTCCAGATGTCACGTAGAGTCCGGCTTCCACAATGCAATCATCGCCCACTGGAATTCCCAGACCTGAGTTTGCTCCCAAGAGTGAGCGTTTGCCCACGCGCACACGTTCGCTGCCGCTACCTGAGAGCACACCCATCGTTGACGCACCGCCGCCGATATCTGCTCCATCATCGACGACGACGCCCTGGGAGACTCGTCCCTCAATCATTGCTCGTCCGAGCGAACCAGCGTTGTAGTTGACAAAACCGGCGTGCATCACTGTGGTGCCTTCGGAGAGATATGCACCCAGACGCACATTGTTGCCATCGGCAATACGAATTCCCGATGGAATGACGTAATCGACCATACGAGGGAACTTGTCCACCGAAAGGATACGCACAGGTGTGTTCGTTTTGGCGCGCCCACGCATACGCGTCTCCTCGAAATCCTCCAAGAAACACGGGCCGAGGCTCGTCCATGCCACATTCTCCAAAACGGAGAAAATACCTCCCAGATTCACTGAATTCGGTTCGACGAAACGCCAGGAGAGCAGATGCAAACGCAAGTAAGCGCCAGCTGCAGTAGAAGGTTCTTCCTCAAGGTTAATAACAGTCTTGACGATGCGCAGATGGACGTGGCGGATCTCGTCGTCGCGCTCAAGAGAAAGAAGAAGGGGATCAGGCTGTGCATCTTCAGGTGGTGTGCCCAGTTGTGGGCGCGGATACCAGACATCGAGAACTTTCCCGTCCGGTCGCGAGGTTGCCAGGCCGAAGCCCCATGCAGTGTTACTCATGGAATAAAGCCTACCTATCTTCGTCTCAGCCTAGTTCCGTGCGTTCCACAACTCGGTAATAGAGAAGCCGAGATCAGCGAGCATATGGCGCACAAGTGGCAGGCTAATACCGACAACACCGTGGTAGTCACCTTCGACATGCTCAATGAAAGGCCCGCCAAAGCCATCCACAGTGAAGGAACCTGCCACATGTAAGGGCTCTCCGCAGGCAATATATGCGTCAATCTCCGCCGGAGTCATTTCTCCCACATGAACGCGCGCATGGGAAACCTCGCCGAGGCAGCGCCCTGAAGGTAGGTGTATAAGGAAGTGGCCAGTGTAGAGAAGCCCGGAGTTTCCCTGCATGTGAGTGAGGCGCTCACGAGCGATTTCCGCTGTATGTGGCTTTCCTACCACCTGTCCGCCGAATTCAAACATCGAGTCACATCCGATGACGAAATCGCTCCAGTGCGGGCTATTTGGCCCAGCTGCTCGAATTTCCTCGGCCACTGCGGTGGCCTTGGCGCGCGCAAGAGCGAGTACCAGTGTACGTGCATCGCCTGTGAGGGAGGTGATGAGTGCTGCTTCGTCCACATGAGAGACGAGTACATGTGGAATGATTCCGGCAGCGCGCAAGGTAGCTAGGCGTGCAGGAGATTGTGAGGCGAGAGTGAGCGTAAGTGGCGTAGTCATATCTCCGTATTTTCGTTAAAGGATGACGAATAAGGCGTGGTTAGGCCTGCGGTTCTGTGCTACTCGTAGCCGCCAGTGCTTCGCCCAAGACGTCAAGACCCAGAGCGCCCAAGCGTAGAGCACGCATATGCCAGGCTTTGAGATCGAAATGTTCTCCTGCTGAGACAGCACGCTGTCGAGCTTCCTCACGCAGTTCGCTCCAGATACGATGTCCCACTTTGTATGAGGGAGCTTGACCAGGCCAGCCGAGGTAACGATCTAACTCGAAGGAGAGGAAAGAAGGATCCATTGCCACGTTTTCGCGCAGAAACTCCCATGCGCTCTCTCGCTCCCAGATTTTGCCATGGAAGGATGCGAGGTTGGCAGTGCCGGTGACATCTACCTTTTTCCCCAGGTGGACACCGAGATCCACCACCACGCGCGAGGTGCGCAGGCGCATTGCATCAAGCACACCCATACGATCCCCCAGATCCTCGTGGAAGCCGAGTTCGGCCATGAGGTCTTCGGCGTAAAGAGCCCACCCTTCACCGTGTCCAGACACCCAGAGGCCGTGGCGTCGCCACTCATTGAGGCTCTCACTCATGTACGTGGCCATCCCCACTTGGAGATGATGGCCAGGTACACCCTCGTGAAAGACGGTGGTTTTTTCCTGCCACGTGGCGAACTTTTCCACACCTGTAGGTACCGACCACCACATGCGTCCAGGTCTGGAAAAATCAGCTGTCGGTCCGGTGTAGTAGATTCCGCCGGTGCCATCTTCGAGGACCATGCACTCGATTTTTTGGAGAGGTTCGGGGATGTCAAAGTAGGTTCCCGAAAGTGTGGCGAGAGCTTCGTCGGCTGTGGACTGCATCCATGTGCGCAGTGCATGAGTGCCGTGGAGGGAGCGGGCTGGGTCGGCGTTGAGGCGATCCATCGCCTCGCGCACACTGACACCAGAGCCGTAAAGGGTGCGTGCGATCTCCTCTTGTTCACCAATGATGGCTGCGAGTTCGGCTTTACCCCATTCGTAGGTGTCGTCGAGATCAATTTGTGCGCCGAGAAACTCACGGGAAAAGAGCGAATAGCGTTCGCGTCCCACGGCATTGGTGGCAATGGCGATAGGGGCGATCTCCTCGCGTAAGAAGGTAGCGAGTTGCCCGTATGCTTCCTGGGCACTTTGTGCACCGGCTTCGAGCCTTCTACGCAGACTCACTCCAGCCAGAGTGGAGTATGTCCCTTTGGCTGCCAGCTTAGTGAAAGCTGAATCGGCTCCAGTGAGAGCCTCACACTGGAGAGCGCATTGTTCCACCTGCCGCAGAGGGATTGCGGGGCCTGTGGAAGCTCGCTTTGTTAAAGAAGCACGATATCCCTCAAGAGCGGGAGCCACGTTCTCAAGTCGCATGGCAATCGTCGCCCAATCTTCAGTGCTCTCTGTGGACATGAGATCGAAAGTGTCGCGAATGGACTGGATGGGGCAGGCGATGACGTTGAGTTCACCAGTAGTTTCTCCGGCCTCGATGAGTTCGGCTTGTGTGGTCAGGCGCTCGCGGAGGGCAGCTGCGCTCACGGCGTCATCGGCATCGTGCGGTGTGAGTGTGTTCAGGCGGGAGAGAGTGGAAGAGATGAGGGCGGCATGTTCACTCGCAGCCTCTGGTGAAAAATCGGAGAATCGAGTTTCGTCGCCTGGAAGACCTGTGTCGGTGACGAGTTCGGGGGTGAGTTCGAGGAGCTTTGCCAGGTAGGAATTGGAGAGTTCGTCGATAGGTGTGCGTGCGCTCATTCCTCCAGCCTACCTGGGCGTGTGATTCTTCGCTGAGAGGATATCGAGAATAGTCTTCTAGGTACAGATTTTTGACAATAGTTCAACCTGTCCTTAGCTGTCTATCTTCGTCTGTTGTATTTTTCGTGAGCATCTTCCACATGTGCACACTTGTGCCTAGTCGTGAGTCTTAACTTTCATGCAAATGTGATCTGGCGTACTATTATGGAACGGAAGGTGCTGTATGTACTACAGCACTGCGTTACCACCTCCCATTGCTCACGTGGCTGTAGAGCTGCCGTATGAGGAGAGTTGAGTCTGGACGTGGAACGCGGTGAGGTAACGAAGCCGGCATTCAATGCCAGGAGAGGAGTTTGCGTGACGGATACCGTCCAGCGCCATATCCGTAGCCTCCTGGGTGGGGAAGAAAAATACACTCTCAGTCAAGCCGCCGCCCTCGCTCACACCACACCTGAACTTATGCGTCGATTGTGGCTCGCTATGGGCTTCCCCACTATTCCCGACGAAGAAAACTGTGTGCTCTTCACCGACGAAGACGTCACAGTGATGAAGCGCCGTATAGCCCTCCTTGACTCCGGTTTGGCGACTCCCGAAACTCTTGTTTCCCTTATCCGTGCAGAATCCCACATGTCTGATCGTCTCGCACTCTGGCAGCACGAATCCCTCGTCGAACATGCAGAACGAGTGCTCGGACTGGACGGAATTTCCGCGCGATTGTGGGTGCTTGACCATATCTCCGATTACTCCGATTTTCTACGCAAACAGATAGATTACGCCTGGCGGCGCCACCTCGCGGGACTCTTGAAACGTTCAGCGGCAGAAGTCGAGCAAATGGATACTGCCGACGAGGGCGCCATGCAGCTTCAACGCGCCCTCGGCTTCGTGGATATGGTGTCCTTTACCCATCGCTCCAACGAACTCGGGGCAGCTGAACTGGTCGCTCTTGTAGGCGCTTTTGAACAGGCGTGCCGCGACGTTATCACCTCGTGTGGTGCGCGCGTGGTCAAAACGATCGGCGATGCTTTTCTCTATATCGCAGACGACGTGACCACTGGCGCTGAGACGGCGACAAAGATTGTTGAGGAGCTTCGAGCCATCCCAGGAATGCTTCCCGTGCGCGCCTCCCTCGTCTGGGGTGGGGTTGTCTCACGTTTTGGGGATGTTTTCGGTCCCACGGTGAATCTCGCTTCGCGCCTGGCGGACGTCGCTCCCGCAGGTTCAGTGATCGTCGATACGAATACGGCCAATATCTTGCGCG
This sequence comes from Actinomycetaceae bacterium zg-1166, assembly GCA_015679245.1. Taxonomy (GTDB): domain Bacteria; phylum Actinomycetota; class Actinomycetes; order Actinomycetales; family Actinomycetaceae; genus Changpingibacter. The sequence goes on from CP064953.1 coordinate 388,097, forward strand.
CCCTAAAACTGGGGCTTTACACACTTGTGCCGGCTGGATCTCCTGACTTGCAAGGTATTGGTAAGATCGAGGCCTTCGAGTTGCGCCGTCTGCCCACTCGTGAGGCCAGCCCACGCTTCGTCTTGGGGAGAGATACTCACCAAAATACGGAAAAGTTAGGCAAGAACCTGACGTAGGGCTTAGCATTCAAGAGTGACGAATTTACTGCTTGTTGAAGATGATGCCGCCATCTCCGGTCCGCTCATACGCGCGTTGACGCGCGAAGGCTATGACGTGAGCCTTGCGGAGACTGGCCGAGATGCTTTGGCGGCAATGGAGTCTCTGCCAGATCTCGTGATTCTCGATCTCGGGCTTCCCGATATGGATGGCCTCGATGTAGCACGCCAGGCGCGCTCACGTGGGTGGGATTTCCCCGTCCTCATTCTCACCGCCCGCACCGAAGAAGTGGATATGGTCGTGGGGTTGGACGCTGGAGCCGACGATTACGTCACCAAACCCTTCCGCCTTGCTGAGCTCTTGGCTCGTGTGCGCGCACAGCTGCGACGCGCCGATCATGTGGAAGGTCTTGATATTCTGCGTGCAGGGAATGTGAGCGTGGATGTAGCCGCTCATCGCGCCTTCGTCGCAGGGGAAGAAATTTCCTTGACAGGTAAGGAATTCGAGCTTCTGACGATCCTCGTACGCCACGCAGGTTCGGTTGTTTCGCGCGACGAGCTGCTGCGCGAAGTATGGGGAACTCCTGGCGACGATTCCACAAAAAAACTGGACATGCATATCTCGTGGCTGCGTCGTAAATTAGGCGACGACGTCGGTGATCCCACCTACATTGTCACCGTGCGAGGAATGGGTTTCCGTTTCGAGAAGGAGTAAGTTCCGGTGCGCCGCCGTGCAATCCATATGACGACGGTGGCCGTCGCCGTTGCCGTGCTGCTTTTGGGGCTCCCTGGGATTGTTCTAGGGAGCTCTCTCATATGGCACAATGCCGAACGCGCCCTCGAACGGCGTACCGCTAACATTGCCTCTGTTGTCGAACATCGCATAGAAAATGGAGATGCGGTGACAGCGAAGGAACTTTCGTCTTACGCCCTCGCTGAAGGCCAACCTCGCGCCCGTATCACTCTCTCTATACCCTACGAGACAATCCAAGGGGGAGCAGACCTAGGGCGTTCCACACTAGCGCGCTCAGCTGCAGTGGGGCGAGATGTCACCGTGACGGTGGAGATCTCACGCCGTGAACTTGAAGGATTCATTTTTCTTTTTGCCGGTGTGGGCGTGGGAGCAATTATCTTTTCTTTCGCTGTGGGAGTGATGATCGCATTGCGCCAATCGCGCAGACTTTCTGCCCCCCTCATCTATCTGGCAGCTGCAGCCGAGCAGTTAGGGGCAGGGCAGACGCGCCCGCAGATGAAACCCTCGGGAATCGAAGAAATTGATCTCGTCTATGAAGAACTTGTGCGCACAGCTGACCGCATGGCAGGAAGAATTTCCGCTGAACGGCAATTCGCCGCTGACGCTTCCCATCAACTGCGCACACCTCTGGCAGCTCTCTCCATGCGCATTGAAGAAATTCAGTACCTCAGCGAGGATTCACAGGTTCAAGAGGAAGCTGGAAAGTGCCTTGAACAGGTCGAGCGCCTCACCGAGGTAGTCCAGGATCTCCTGGCAAATTCACGTCAAGCAGCTGGTGGCTCCACAGAGGCCGTGCTCCTCGGCTCAATCTTTGCTCAACAAGAGGACGAGTGGCTCAAGAGTTTTCAGCGCTGTGGGCGTAACCTCGAATTTTCCGACGAGGCAGGCCTCGCCATCTTGGCCAATCCCGGTTCCCTTTCTCAGATCATCGCCACTCTTGTAGAAAATTCCCTCAAATACGGTGATGGTACAACGAGCGTTTCGAGTCGGAAGGTAGGACGCGGTGTTGTCATTGAAGTGCGCGACGAAGGTGAAGGTGTTGCCGAGGATCTCGTAGAGGCGATTTTCCGAAAGGGAGTCTCCACAGGAGGTTCTACCGGAATCGGCTTACCCCTAGCGCGGCAATTAGCGGAAAAGGATGGCGGACGCCTCGAACTCACCCAGGTGCGCCCTGCAGTGTTCTCTTTGACTCTCTCTGCTCTCCCACAATCTCTTGACCCGACGAGAATCCTCCCATCCGGATCAATCATTACGATGGGTTCTCGCCGCCGCCGCCGTTAGAGCTGAAACTGCGGTGGGGAAGGAATTTAGACAGCGAGTTCGTCGGCCTGGAGAGGAGTTGGGGTAGAAGAAAGTGCAGGAGAGTGCTGAGATTGCTCAGCTCTCTCGTCGGCGGAGAAGACGATGCAGCGGTACATGACATACCGGAAGGCTGTGCCAAGAACAAGGCCGACACCATTAGCGGAGATATTATCAGCGAACTGTGAGCGCAGGCCAAGGCCGTAGCGCGAAAACCAGAGGCACGCCAATGCGATGAGCATTCCCCCCACATTCACCAAAACGAACATTGAAAATTCGTGAGTTTTGGACTCTGAGCGCTTTTCGCGGAAAGTCCACAGGCGATTGACTATCCAAGAGAAAATTACAGAGATCGTCACAGAGATCGTCTTTGCCACCATCGAAGAATCCCCAGGAAGAGTGAGGATATTCGAATGTGCAAGGAGATTAAAGAGCCCAACATCAACCACGTAAGATCCGAGGCCAACGATGCAGAAACGAGTGAATTCTACGAGCCACTCGTGAAAGCTCTGGCCTTTGAGAAGGCGCTGGACGATCTTGGAATTGAGCACCCGTCTAGTGTAGGCGCCTAACTGCGAGGGAGGCAGAGCTGAAGAAGGGGTATTGCCCACATCTGAGAGGGAACAATGGGTAAAGTCTCACACATACAGCCCCCAAAGCTCTAGGGGAGCGGCGGGAAATCTGCGGCTTCAAGCTTCCCATTCTTCATTTTCTCGAAGAAGGTTCCAATGAGATCCTCATCCAACTCCACTGTGGATTGGCCGCGGTGGCGCACATTGAGCGAGGTGATGGGAGGCGTTCCAATGAGTCCGCCCTCCTTCATAATGGTGCGCAGGCCGAGCCCGGCGCGGCCAACTCCAATGATCGAGGTATCCGTATCAGTGGTGAGGTTGTCGGCAACTGTGCCTACGAGCTTCTTCTGGTGTGAGGGACTCAGGAGTGTTTGACGAGAAGCAGCCTTATCCACAATCTTGCTCACAACCTGGCGCTGACGCATCGTGCGTCCGATATCACCGCTCGGATCTGAATAGCGCATACGAGAGAAGGCAAGTGCGGTGTATCCATCGACATCTGCGCAACCAGCCGTCCACTGGAGGCCGGAGAATTCGTCGCTCACATCGTAGTCGAGACAGAGGTTGATTCCGCCGACGGCGTTGGTGAGTTCCTGTACACCAAACATTGAGACTTCGATGTAGTGGTCAATCGTCATTCCTGTGAGCTTCTCAACCGTCTTGACGAGGAGCCCAGGCCCGCCGAGTGAGTAGGCAGCATTGATCTTTCCACTTTCGTGCCCAGGAATTTCCACATAGGAGTCGCGGGGAATCGACACAAGTGAGGGAGTACCAGATTCGGGAACCTGGAGAAGCATGATCGAATCGGAACGTTCGCCTTCGGTGCCGTCGTTGATGGCACCAGCTTCACGTTTATCTGAGCCGACGATGAGGTAGGTGGTGCCTGGCGTATCGGGCGCCCCGGAAAGGGCTTCGATGTGGTGAAGTTTGGAATTGCCGTAATGAATGAGGTAGGCAGGCCAGGCGATGAGGAGGAGAAGAATCAGCACAAGTGGTGTGAGAAGCCACGGCCATTTCTTGCGCCTGCGTGTGGGCTTCGAGGGTGTTGTGCTGGAGTTTGCGGCAGAATCCGAACCCACGGGGCGCATAGTCGCCAAGGGCTTTGCAGCAGAACGAACCCCTCTCGGAGGAATGGAAGCAGGAGCCCCTGAAACCGGTGGAATCGAGGGCGGTGGATAAGAGACAGGCTGGTAACTTGCCCGCGCAGGAGGCGAGGAAGGTTGGCGTGTGCGAGGCTCCTGGGCAGGGGGACGATAACTCTCTGGTGCTGATGCAGTGGCTTTCTTCTCCGCAGAATCACGGCGCGCCACGTGTCCCGAGCCCACGTGCTTAGCCGTAGCGTCGGAAGGGCGGCGGCGCGGGCGCAAAGGCTCAAAGCTCGGCGGTGTACCTGTCATAGCTCGTCGACGCAGCGGTTCTTACTGCGCGTTCTCCTTCGTGCAGATTGCATGAGTGGGCGTGGTTGCGTTCTCTACAGGGGTAGTTATTGTCTCTGGAGAAGATTCTCCCACTGTGGAGGACGAATCGGTCGTGTTGGTCGCTGGTTGATTCGTCGTGTCCGCACCCTGATTGCCGGGAGCGGTAGAGGAAGAAACCCCAGGCGCGGGAGTAGATGCGGCGAGATCGGTGATTGTCACGAGGCCAGAAGAGGATTTTTCTCCAATCGCCGGATGATCCTGGATGAGGGCGTTCCAGAGAATCTTGCCCTCCTCTTTATCGGGGCGCACGCGGTTGCCAGCCCAGTCGAAGGGCATCGTAATGAAGTGGATATTGGCAGGGTTGACGTTCTTTAGAGAGTTTGCCAAACCTACAAGGGTAGTGATGTTGCCCAAGCCGCTGCTCGTCGAGATGGACTGTGTGGCAGCGTCAAGCACCTGGTACAAGCGCGGCAGATTCGTCAGGAGATTGAGGCTGAGGATCTCACGGATCATCGCAGTGACGAGTTCCTGCTGGCGTCCGATTCGCCCGAGATCCGAGCCGTCACCAATCTGCTTGCGCGCACGCGCCAGAGCAAGAGCCTGATGACCGTCGAGGAGGCGGCAACCGGCGGCAACGTTCAAGCCGGCATTCCTATCGTAGAGATCATCTTCGAAGTACATAGGAACACCATCGAGAGCTTCGACAATCTGTTTGAAGGAGGCAAAGTCCACGACAACGAAGCCGTCAAGGCGGATACCCGAAAGTTTCTCGAAGGTCTTCATGGAGCACGCGGCTGCCGAAGCGACGTTTCCTTCTAGGCCGCCGTAGGAGAAAGCCGCATTAAACATGGTTTCAGATGAAGCACGGGTGGTGTACGACTCAGTGCCGTCGGCATTGAGGACTGTACATGAGGGAACATCGAGCAGCATGTCACGTGGAATGGAGACAACTTCCACATGGCTGCGGTCGGCACTGATGTGGAAAAGCATCGTCGTGTCTGCGCGCATACCCGAGATTTCGCCGGAGGCTCCGGCGCCATCCACATCTGAGGCACCTTGGCGCACGTCAGAGCCGAGTACAAGGATATTAAGCGCACGCCCGGCGAAGCTGTCATCCGGCGCACGAGTGGCTGCGGTAGGGCGATCACTCCCTAGGAGACTGTCCACATTTGTCTGGTTGATGTTCCCTTGGAGACTTGTCCAAGCTGTGGCTACGGCAGATCCGAGAAGGAGAAGAAGCGCCAGAAAAACGAGGAGGACGACACGGCCAATATGGCGGCTCGTCGCGGCCAGGTTGAGATGCGCTGCAGCGCGGGCGTTGGTGCTCACCTTCCATATAATACGGCCTGCATCCACAGCCGGGAACGATCTGAAGAGCATTACGCACGGTAGTGGTATTTTTTAGACGCTAGGCTTGAGGGGTGAATACCCCGCAGATACGTATTGTCACTGTTACCTTTAATCCTGGCGACGAACTCCGCACTTTCGCTGCCTCACTTTCCGATGCCACTCTCGCTCCTTACGAGCTTGTCATCGTTGATAACGGCAAGGAAAGTGAGGTTGTAGATGCGGTGGTTGAAGAATTCGGAGCGATCCTCATTCGTCCAGGTGTGAATCGAGGTTACGGTGGCGCGGTGAATCTGGGAGCTGCACATTTTTGTGGTGAGTGGATCGTCGTGGCGAATCCCGATCTTATGTTTGAGCCAGGGTGTCTCGATGCAGTGATCGAATCGGCACAGGGATGGCCACGTGGGGGAGCTTTCGGCCCTCTCATTCGCACGCCAGAGGGAGAGATCTATCCCTCGGCACGCCGATTCCCGCGCCTCGTTTCTGGGGCTGGACATGCCCTCCTAGCCGAGGTGTGGCAAGAGAATCCCTTTTCACGCGCGTACCGCGAAAATGCGGCCACAGGGATGGCACATGCGGTGGACTGGCTTTCGGGAGCCTGCCTCATCATGCGCCGTGAGGCTTTCGACGCTGTGGGCGGATTCGACGATTCCTACTTCATGTTCTTTGAAGATACCCAGCTAGGTGAGGATCTGCGTGCGGCTGGGTGGCAGAGTGTCTTTGTGCCTGAGGGCGAGGTCGTACACGAACAGGGAACAAGTTGGCAATCGCGACCTGCGCAGATGCTCCGTGCCCATCATGCTTCGGCTGCCCACTATCTCGATGGCATCTACAATCGCCCTTGGCAGGCACCCCTGCGGGGGCTTCTCCACGCTGGCCTGTACATTCGTGGTGAACTTCGGGCTCGATTCTTACAGCGGGGCAAAACAGTGGGGCAAAAGTAGATAAGGGAGTGTGAAGAACGAGCCTGTGGCTCTTTCTGAGCCGACTTCACCCCTTCGTGAGAAGCCAATTCCACTCGACGCGCTGAGCTGGCACCTGTTGCGTTGACCTCACTCTTCTTCAGGGAGCCAGGAGAGGCCAGGGATTCCCCAACCTTTCTGACGGGCGATGGTATGAGCCTCACTGTGATACGGCTCGATAAGTCGATTAACGTAAATAATCCCGTTGAGATGGTCGTACTCGTGCTGCATAATGCGGGCACGCCAGCCGTGCACGTCGATCTCTACAGGTTCTCCCTCAAGGTCACTACCGCGCACGTGCACGTGGTCAGAGCGGCGGAGCGGGAAATCTTCGTCGGGGAAAGAGAGACATCCCTCGGATTCGGACTCTGGATCAGGCAGGCCAGGAGCTGGCAGCTCCATCCATAGTTCAGGGTTGAGGATTACCCCACGCCATGTGGGCTCGCCGGGTTCGTCGTAGGTATAGGTGTAGATACGCAGGCCAACTCCCACTTGCGGGGCTGCAAGGCCCACTCCCGGTGCTGCATCCATCGTCTCGAACATATCGGCCACAAGGGTGCGAATTTCAGTCGTAATCGTGGTGACAGGTGCGGCGGGGCGGTGAAGCACACAATCGCCCCAGATACGGATAGGAAGAATAGCCATGTTTACAAGGGTAACTGGCGCGGCAAAGTACGAGGTGAAGTAGGTTATAAGTCTCCTTGATCGCAGCTGTGAAACCGGAGCAACTTCGCCTTGTGCGTGGTTCAACCTGCACATGCCTGGGATTTAGCGCACAATAGGGGCTGTGGAGGACATGACGATGACAACGCGCCAGCTTATCGATGTGGTGGAGAGGACGATGGACGCCCTTGAACATGCATGCCTTCCTCTGGATATGCCAGGTTCACGAGAACTCGCTCAATCGCGTCTCCAACTCCTCACTCAACTGCGTACCCGTATTCTTCCCCACCTCACCACCTCGCGCCTTCCCGCAGTCATTGTTCTAGGTGGCTCATCTGGGGCAGGGAAATCCACATTATTTAACACTCTTGTAGGCAAAGAAATCTCTCCGGCATCGGTGCTTCGTCCCACCACTCGCACACCCGTCATCGCGATCCACCCTATGAATAGGGATGTCATGGAGGGACACGCCCTTCTCCCGATGGGGCGCGTGGAAGTACTCGATTCAGCTATCCCCGGTATCGTGCTCGTCGATGCTCCCGATCTCGATTCGGTGGAGGCTGCTAACCGCGAGATCTCTCATCGACTTCTCGATGCTGCCGATCTCTGGGTGTTCGTCACCACCGCCGCACGCTACGGTGATGCTTCGGCCTGGCGCACTCTGGAAAAGGCTCATGCCCGCGGTATCAGCACGGCGATTGTGCTCAACCGTGTGGATTCACGCCACCAAGAGAAGATCCGCGCTGATCTCGATGCGCGCATCAGCCAAGCTGGATTGGGTGACTCCCCGCTTATGCTGATCGACGATGCTGGCCCGCATGAGGGTATGCTTCCACGAGATTTTGTCTTTGCTGTGCGTCAGTGGCTTTTGAATGTCGCTAGCTCGAATGTGGCTCAAACCCTCGTTGACGATAAGACGCGTGCCACTCTGCCTGCCTTACACGATCAACTTCTTGAGCTGGCCGAAGCTGTGGAACTGCAAGCCAATACAGTGCAAGACCTCAGGGATCGCGCCTCTGTTGCCTCAGTTGGAGCTGTGAGGAAGATAACGACGAACATCACTCATGCACGCTATGGGAAAGGCGCCCCTACAACGGCCTGGCTCACCTACGCCTCGACAGGTGGAACTCTCGCACCTCTGGTGACGGGTCAAAAACCAGGGTTTTTCGCTCGGAAAAATACTGCCATGCGAGATAACGCTATGACGGCTGTCTTTGATGCTGTGCTCAGTGCACTTCACGTGGCACTGCGGCAGGCTGTGGCAGCAGCCGATAGGGCGATCGAGGAATCGTGGAGTGAAGATATCGTCGATACAACGCAGTTCCGTCAAGCTGGGCACAACGGGATCGAAGTGGAACGTCTTGTCGATGAAGCGCTCACTGCGTGGAAAACAGATGTGGCGCGGCTTGCTCGCGAAGGCCAGGAAAACCAGTGGTTGGGAACACCTGGAATGGCGAGTTTACTCGGGGCTGGAGCTGCGGGTGTGAGCGGAGCAGTGAAGGCACTTGGCCATGTGGGACTTGCAGGGAAACTTGAGGAGGCTCGACGTGCGCTTATCGCTCATTGTGAGGAGGCAATCGGGCGGGTGGTGTTGACCTATGCAGGCACACTCGACTCTCTTGAGGTGGGTAACGGTCGTCAACTTCGCGTGCGTGCTAGTGAATATGCGGGTATGGCACACGCACAAATGCGAGGTGTAAGTCCGAGCCGTAAGTTGGAGACGCAAGGTTGAGGTGCACGGGTGAACCGTAAGGTTGAGCTGCAAGTTTAAGCTCCGAGTTGGAGTCGCAAGGCAGGCGCAGGTGGCGATGAGCAGAAGTGGAAGTGAAGGAGGCGCACAGTGAGTTCGCATGAAGGAAAAATGACCAGGCGTGGAGCACGGCGTGTGGTGGGGCGTTTAGAAAACCTTCGCGAAGCTATTGAAGCGGGCGGAGCCTATATGGATCCTTTTGTCGTAGCTCGGGCACGTGAGGAATTGCGCGCAGCTCAGGAGCGCATGAATGCTGGGCTTGGCCTGACCGTGGCGGCTCTTGCTGGCGGCACAGGCTCGGGTAAGTCCTCTCTTTTCAATGCTCTCAGCGGCTTAAACTTTGCTGAAGTTGGAGAGCTTCGCCCCACTACACGCGAAGTGAGTGCCTGTGCCTGGAGTGACGAGGCCGATCAGATTCTCGATCTTCTTGGGGTGAATCCGAGCAGGCGGATTCGCCATTCCTCTATCCTCACCCCTGAAGATGGTGCTTTTGAATCTCTTATTCTTCTTGACCTGCCCGATCACGATTCGGTGGAGCAGAGCCATAGTGTGGTCGTCAGTGCGATCTTGCCGAAGGTGGATCTGCTACTGTGGGTGCTTGATCCGCAGAAATACGCCGACCACCTCATTCATTCGAGTTATCTTGAGGCGATGACTGCCCGTGCCGATCACATGGTGGTGCTTCTCAACCAGATTGATCGTGTGCCTGGGGTAGGTAAGGACGAACTCTTAGCTGATGCGCGCCGCCTCCTCGATGCTGATGGACTTGAAGGGGTGCCGCTCTATGGGATCAGTGCCTTGGATAAGACGAGCCTAGAGCCTGTACGTGAGGAGCTTGCACGCGCGGTGAGCTCTACAAATTCTGCCACGGCTACTGCAATTGCCGAACTCGATGCGATCCGTGCGCGCCTGGCTACTGGAGTGGGGATGCGCGAAGCGGATATGGAACCTCTTGTTGTCCAAGCCTGTACGGATCTTGTGGAGGCCTCAGCGATCCCAGCGGTTGCCGATTCGGTGCGCGAGGCTGGTAAGAAGCTCACTGCGGTGGTCTACGCAAAGCCTGAACTTCCGGCTCAGACATTAGTGACAGCCACGTGTGACTCCTGGGTGAGTAGGGCGTGCACTGATCTGCCCCCACTGTGGCGTCAGGGAGTGAACGAGGTTTTGCCTGAACGCGAGACTTTGCGCCGCGAGGTGGGTGAGCGTGTGCGTGCAGTGGAGGTTCCTCGCGTGGCTCGTGGGTTCGTCCTCGGTGTAGGGGTTCTCTGCATTGCTACTCTCGTTCTCCTGATCGTGGGTTTCCTCATGTCGCATTCATCCCTCAGGATCTGGGCAGGAGTGGGTTTTCTCGTTTCGCTTGTTGTGGGTGCACGTGCAATTCGGGCACGACGAATCCGCGGTGAGGCTGCCGCTCAGGCTTATCGTGCCCAGGCGGAGGCTGCGGTTGTGGGAACGATCGAGGATCTGCTGGTCAAACCCACAGCTGAGATTTTGGAGAAGCACGCGCGCACGCGCAGAGTTTTGGTGCGCGAGTCGGAAGCGTAGATATGTGAGCTACATGCGCATTGCCCTGTGAGTGATGTGAAAGATGAACTGAAGGTGCCTTTGTTACCCACAGGTTCCCTTTGATGGATATGTATCAACAGTTCGTTCTTTTCTTCAGCGCAGCCGCTTGAACTCCCGGCACTCTTGAGTCACATCGCTTTAAGTGTAAGGAGAATGTCATGGCGAATGATACGTATGTGACGGTGCGCGGATTTGCGGTGGGTCAACCCACTCTCTTCCGAAACGAGGCAGGTAGAGCCAGCGCTTTGCTGCGTGTAGGGGTCACGGCGCGCAACTTTGATCGCACGGTAAACGCTTTCGTCGATGGTGCAACAGCGTGGTATTCGGTGCGTTGTTACGGAGAACTGGCGGAAAATGTGGCGCGTTCAGTGTATAAAGGGTCGCCTCTTTTGGTGCGCGGACGTCTGAGTCCACGAGCTTGGACTGATCGTGAGGGAAATCCGCGCACAGAATACGCCATTGGTGCTGATGCGATTGGCATTGAACTCTCGACGGGGTGGGCTTCCTTCGTCCGTGAACGCCACCAGGCAAATGGAGGAGCTGGCGGTCAGGATTATGTTCACGTTTCCCATACTTTTCCGGAAAGTAAGAGCACAAACGCCTCAGCTGCGCCTGCACGGTTACTACCGGATCCTGTTGATTCTCCTGGGCTAGAGGCTCCTGAAAGTGCAGGATATGCAGAGAAAAGTGCGTCTTGTCCACCGGTCGCAGAAGAAAATGAAGTTTCCTCACACGCGAGCCTAGAAACGGAAGTGAGGTCTCGTCCGGGAATAGACGAGGCTGTGAGCGAAGACATGAGAGCTGCACGAGTGCTCGAAGAGGTGGCATAGTTCCAGAACCAGAAGGGCGGCGAGGAGAGTAGCGAGGGAAGAAAAGAAACGCGTCGCAGAAAGTGAGCTCTGATCCAGGATATTGCGGATATGCGTGAGGTGAGTGTCGGTAGGCGCGATCGAAACTGGGCATGATGAGACGGTATCCTGAAAGGTGTGCTGTGCCCATCGAATGCACAGCGGTGAGTACACCCCTTCAACTGGATGGAGCCTCGTGGCGGAATACATCTACCAAATGATCCATGCTTACAAGCGCGTGGGTGACAAGACAATCCTGGATGACGTCACTATGGCGTTCCTTCCCGGTGCCAAAATCGGCATGGTTGGTCCCAACGGTGCCGGTAAGTCCACGATCCTCAAGATTATGGCTGGTCTGGATCAACCCTCTAACGGTGAAGCGCGCTTAAGCCCTGGTTACACCGTGGGTATCCTCATGCAGGAGCCTCCCCTTGACGAGTCCAAGACGGTTCTGGAGAACGTGCAACTTGGCCGGGCAGAGATGATTGGCAAACTTCGTCGTTTCAACGATATCGGTGAGGAGATGGCGAATCCGGAAGCTGATTTCGATGCCCTCATGGAAGAGATGGGGAAGTTGCAGACGGAGATTGACGCAGCTGGTGCGTGGGATCTCGATGCCCAACTTCAACAGGCGATGGACGCTCTGCGCTGTCCACCAGGTGACATGCCAGTGGCAGTTCTTTCTGGTGGAGAACGCCGCCGAGTCGCCCTGTGTAGACTCCTTCTGGAAGCTCCCGATCTCCTTCTCCTTGACGAACCAACCAACCACCTTGACGCTGAATCTGTGCTCTGGCTTGAGCAACACTTAGCACAGTACCCCGGTGCAGTGATTGCCGTCACGCACGATCGTTACTTCCTTGACCATGTGGCCTCGTGGATCGCTGAAGTTGATCGCGGGCGCCTCTACCCCTATGAAGGCAACTACACCACTTACCTTGAGACGAAGGAGAAACGCCTTGAGGTACAGGGAAAGAAGGACGCTAAGCTCGCCAAGCGCCTCAAGGACGAACTTGAATGGGTGCGTTCTTCAGCCAAAGGCCGCCAGGCTAAGTCCAAGGCGCGCCTGGAACGCTACGAGGAGATGGCAGCTGAAGCTGAGCGCACTCGAAAATTGGACTTCGAGGAGATCCAGATTCCGCCAGGGCCGCGCTTGGGTAATATCGTCCTAGAAGCGACGAACTTGAAGAAGGGCTTCGATGGGCGCACCCTCATTGAAGGTCTTTCCTTCACGCTTCCTCGCAACGGCATCGTCGGCATCATCGGGCCTAACGGTGTCGGAAAGACAACACTCTTCAAGACGATCGTCGGCCTTGAACCTCTTGACGAAGGCGAACTCAAGATCGGTGAGACGGTGAAGATCTCCTATGTGGATCAGACCCGCGCTGGAATTGATCCGGACAAGACCCTCTGGGAGGTCGTCTCCGATGGGCTTGACTACATCAACGTCGGCGTTGTAGAGATGCCCTCACGTGCCTATGTTTCTGCATTCGGGTTCAAAGGGCCAGATCAGCAGAAGCCAGCAGGAGTGCTTTCTGGAGGCGAGCGCAATCGCCTCAACCTCGCACTCACCCTCAAGCAGGGAGGTAATCTTCTGCTCCTGGACGAACCGACGAACGACCTCGATGTGGAAACCTTGAGTTCCCTGGAGAATGCGCTCCTGCAATTCCCCGGTTGTGCTGTAGTCATCACCCACGATCGCTGGTTCCTTGATCGTGTGGCCACGCACATTCTCGCTTACGAAGGCACAGAAGAGAATCCTGCTGCCTGGTACTGGTTTGAGGGGAACTTCGAATCCTACGAGAAGAATAAAGTAGAGCGCCTTGGGCCGGAATCTGCGCGTCCCACAGCTGCCGCCTACCGGAAGCTGACGCGCAACTGAGATGTTAAGTGAGATTCTTGTTGGAAGCACCAGCCTTTTTGCTACATCGAGTTCGGCAGAAGTTGGATTTACGATCGGGCTAGGAGCCTATCTCCTTGCGGGAGTTCTCCTGACCGGAGCTGTGATCGCTGGGGTGATTCACCTTGTTCGTCATGGCGACGAGGAAGCTGAAGCTGAGAGCGAATCGTAAGCTGACAGATTTTTACGTGGCCGAGCGGTGGCGAGAAAGGATCTTTGGGTCTGTTCTCGCCACCGTTTTTGGACTTGTCGCCATGCCTGGAGGAGCTTACCTTGCCTGGAAGAAAAAGGAAGGTGGGTTAAAGGCTGTCAAAATTCATGAGTGCTACGAAACTGTCGCCGTGCCGAGGGATTCTCGCTCGTGGTATCCAGCCTGGGTGGGCGTGGGGCGCGTACAGATACGTTCGCGTCCCATGCCCACCCCTTATACTTGTCTCGTGCTCAAGATGTCATCGTTATTTGTTCGGACGCTGCGCGAAGATCCCTCGGATGCAGAAGTCGCCAGCCACAAGCTCCTCATGCGTGCCGGTTACATCCGTCGCACCGCTCCAGGGATCTACACCTGGCTTCCCCTAGGGTTGAGGGTGCTGCGCAAGGTGGAAGCCATTGTGCGTGAGGAAATGGAACGTGCTGGTTCTCAGGAAGTTCATTTCCCAGCTCTCCTCCCACGCGAACCCTACGAAGCCACGAACCGCTGGAATGAGTACGGTCCCACACTCTTCACACTCAAGGATCGCAAGGAAGGTGATTACCTCCTGGCTCCTACCCACGAGGAGATGTTCACGCTCCTCGTCAAGGATCTCTACTCCTCCTACAAGGATCTGCCACTCTCGCTCTATCAAATTCAGACGAAGTACCGCGACGAAGCCCGCCCGCGTGCAGGTATCATCCGCGCTCGTGAATTCATTATGAAGGATGCGTATTCCTTCGATCTCGACGAGGCAGGACTTGACGCATCCTATCAGGCGATGCGCGATGCCTATGAGCGAATCTTTACACGTCTAGGTCTGCCTTACGCGATCTGTTCAGCCGTTTCCGGTGCGATGGGAGGCTCGCGTTCGGAAGAATTCCTCTTCCCCTGCGAGATCGGAGAGGATACCTTTGTCCGTTCGGCAGGGGGTTACACGGCGAATACCGAGGCGGTGACCACTCCACCGCTGCCCGAGGTGGACTTCTCCCATACGCCCGCTCCCGAACTCGTGGATACTCCCGATGCCACAACTATCGAAGCACTCGTCGACGTATTTACCGCACTTTGTCCGCGTGAAAATTCTCCCTGGAGCGCAGCCGATACGCTCAAGAATGTTGTCGTTGCGGCCGTGGCTCCCGATGGTACACGTGACGTGCTTGTCATCGGCGTACCAGGTGATCGCGCTGTGGATATGAAGCGCGTAGAGGCAGCTCTCGCCCCGGCCGAAGTGGAGATGGCCACCCCCGAAGATCTCGCTGCATTCCCAGAGCTGGTACCGGGTTACATCGGCCCGCAGGCGATCGGCCCGCAGAGTGCGCGGCGCACAGAGACGTCTGCCGAGGCTGAGGAAGGCGCGACTCCAGTGCTGCGTTATCTTCTTGATCCGCATGTGGCACGCGGCAGTGCCTGGATCACAGGAGCGAACAAACTCAACACACACGTGATGAACCTTGTCTATGGCCGTGACTTCGAGGCGGATGGCACGATCGAGGCAGTGGAAGTGCGCGCTGGCGACGAAGCGCCCGATGGTTCTGGCCCGCTGGAGATTGCCCGTGGTATCGAAATCGGCCATATCTTCCAGCTCGGGCGCAAATACGCGAAATCCTTGGGACTTACCGTTCTTGACCACAACGGTAAGAGCCAGGTAGTGACGATGGGATCCTACGGTGTGGGTGTTTCCCGTGTCCTTGCTGCCCTCGCAGAACTCAACCACGATGAGCGTGGCCTCACGTGGCCGGTAGCCATCGCCCCTGTTCACGTACAGGTGATTGCTACAGGCAAAGGGGAGGAGATCTTCGAAGCAGCTTCCACGATAGCTGAAGATTTGGAGGCTAGTGGACTCGAAGTTCTTTACGATGATCGTCGCAAGGTATCCGCAGGTGTGAAGTTTGCCGACTACGAATTGCTGGGTGCGCCCTATGCCGTAGTAGTGGGTCGAGGTCTTGCCTCTGGTAGCGTGGAATTGCGTGATCGCCGTCGCGGCGAATCCCGTGAGGTGCCGGTGGAAACTGCCGTGCAAGCCTTACGTGAATTTGCCGGGTTCTGATTCCTCGATATTGTCTCTGCCCATGTTCATGTGCGGGCTGAGTGTTATTTCAGTGTGAGAGGGAACTGAGAGAGAATCTTGCGCGTTCGTCAGGCGTGAGGTAGAGCGAGCAGGCAAACCCAAACAACTGGTTGCGTCCAGACTCGTCAGCCTGGCTTGAGGCGATGAGAAGTTGCGACGTGAGAGTGACAAGAGCGTAGCTTGTGAGAGTTTCACCTTCACTGAGTGTGGGGTAGGCTGCCACCGTCTCGCGGGTGTCGGTGACTTTCTCTCGCAAAATTGCTTCCTCGAAAAGATCGAGGTTGGCAATACGCGCAAGTTCCTCATTGCGCTGGCCCACGGCGATATGAGCGGCATCGGTTTCGAGCCACTGGCGCGCAGCTTCAGCAATGGCGAGAGTCGCCGAACTCGGAGCAGCCTTACCAGCTTCCTGGGGTGTTGCAGTGGGGCAGGCAGGAGTGGCAATCTCCGAAGATTCAGCCAGTATCATGGCGTTCATGTGCGCTGCAAAAGAAAGTGCGGTGTAGGTGAGTCGTTCACTTGAACGCGGAGCGTTTGCTAATGCACGAGCGTCTTGACTCAAACTCAGTAACTGAGAGGTTACTTCGCCAGGGTCGGCGCTGGGGGCGGATGCCAGGGAAGCATCGTCTGTGGGTGTGCCTTCGGAGGACGGGGATGAAGCCTCTGTGCCTGTGTCTTTGCCGGTGCTGCTCACACCAAGTGCATCAAGGAAAGCGGAAGTTTCCTTGGCGAGGAAGTTGTAACGTCCATCGGGATACATAGTGAGGAGGGCGTGAGCACTACGTGCGAGCGCCAGAGCGTGATTCTCAAGGTCACTGCGCGTCACCACCTGTGTCTGTGAGAAGGCATCCTTTGTTACGGTGGCGGTATCGCTTGGGGGAGGGGAACCGAAGTGGGTTCCCATTACAGCGAGTGCTCCTACGAAAATCGAGATGGCAATGACGATTGCACCGGTAAACCGCAGAGCTGAACCTTGCGAGGTCGTCGCGCTTGAGGGTGAGAAAGCGTCGGAGTCCACGCGAGGGAAAGTGTGGGGCAGAGGGTGTTCGTCGCTCATGTGTTCTCCTGCTGAAACTTTGTGGTGCTGCCGATTCGCGGATGCGTAGGTATATGGGTGGCTCAGGCACCACATCCTTAATTTTGCCACGAAGCTGCACGCATACTGTGTCTGCCCCCAATTCATGCCTGCATCAAGATATGCCCCGCCCACGTGCCGCCCTTGCTAACGCCGCTCCTAATCCGACCTTGCACCGAGCGAGATACGTGTGAAGATGTACAGAGGGCTGCAAGATCTATCCCAACCCACACCTACACTGAGAGGGCAGACGAGGATCGACATTCGTCGTGAGGCTTCCACGAGCAATTTTTAGAGCCTCCCCGCAGTCCGGGTAGGCTAGGGGACATGGCACGATCATCTCGCAAGAAGAGTTCTCGCACCTCTCCTCGCTCAAGCTCTGACCACTACTCCCGTTCACCTCACTCACGGCTTCGTGTGGACTTCTCCGAAACCAAAGCTCGTCTCATCGAGGCTCTTACACCTCTCATTGAAGAATGGAACCTCTACCTTGAAGAGGTGAAAGTCGGGCGCGCTTCTTCCGGTATGGTGGTTCGTCTTACTCTCGACTTGCCTGAGGGGCCAGGCGGTATTGATTCTGATACGCTCACCGAAGTTTCACGTGCTATTGCTGCACTTCTTGACGACGTTGATCTCCTAGAGGGTTCCTACAATCTTGAAGTCTCCACTCCAGGGGCCGAACGTGCCCTGACGTGTCTTCGCCACTTTTCTAGGGCGCAGGGGAGGCTTGTAGCTTTTCACCTCACCGACGGCACCGCCATGACCGGGCGTGTTCGTGCTGTTACGGAAATGGGCGTGGATGTGGAGCTTGACGGTGTGATCCGTACAATTGCTATGGGAGGGATTGCGAGCGCACGGGTTCAGATTGAATTTGGGCGCAACGAAGGTTCCGAGGATCCAGATGGCTTTAAAGAGCCCGAAGATCATAAAGGTTCACAAAACCCGGAGGTTCCGGACAACCCGGATCCCGCTGAGGGTGAAGACGAGGAGTAGGAGAGCGCCGTGGATATTCAAATGAACGAGCTCCGCATTGTCGAGAGCGAGTTGGGGATCAGCGTTGATGTGCTTGTGAAAGCAATCGAAGATGCGCTTCTCTATGCTTACCAGCGCGTTCCTGGTGCAGTGCGCGGTGCGCGTGTGGAGATGGATCGCACCACCGGGCGTGTGAGTGTGTGGGCTCCCGAAGTTGATGACGAGGGCAACGTCGTCGGTGAGTTTGACGATACTCCTGGCGATTTTGGCCGTATTGCAACAGCTACTGCTAAGTCGATCATCGCTCAGCGCCTTCGTGATGCGGAGGCTGATCGGATTCTTGGCTCTTTCAAAAACAAGCAGGGCAAGGTTGTCTCTGGTGTCGTTCAGCAGAATGCAGGAGGCAAGGGTTCTTCGCGTGATCTTCTCGTGGATGTGGGTGAGCATGAGGCGATTCTGCGTGGCGAGGAGCAGGTTCCCACCGAGCACTTCCGCCACGGGGATCATATTCGTGCGCTTGTTCTTGAGGTCACTGTGGGTCAGCGCGGCGCTTCAGTGCGCCTTTCGCGCACCCATCCAGATTTTGTGCGCCAACTCTTTGAGATGGAAGTCCCGGAAATCGAATCGGGCGTTGTAGAAATTGTCGCACTTGCGCGCGAAGCAGGGCACCGCACAAAGATTGCTGTGTGGTCCTCAGAGCAAGATGTCAATGCCAAAGGTGCCTGTATTGGTCACAACGGACAGCGTGTGCGCACGGTGACGACGGAACTCGGTGGAGAGAAGATCGATATTGTCGATTATGACGACGATCCTGCCACTTTCATTTCTGCGGCTCTCTCACCTGCGAAGGTTCTTCGCGTGGATATTCTCAACAAATCCCAGCGTCAGGCGCGCGCAGTTGTGCCTGACGATCAAACGTCGCTAGCCATCGGTAAGGAGGCACAGAATGTGCGCCTCGCTGCCAAGCTCACGGGCTGGTCTATTGATATTCGCAAGGAATCCGAAGAAGCGACTCCTCGCCTTCCCGAAGAAATCTGAGACGATATCGCTCTGAGTCCCAACAGTTCTGAGTCTCAACAGTTTCGTCCCTGACAGTTTCGAAGCTGAGAGGTACTCGCTCCCAGGGTGCTTTGCTCAGATTAGATTTAACGTAGTGAGGCTTCGACACAAGTGACTCGCTCCCAGGGCGCTTCGTTCAGGCTGAGAATCTCTGCTCAGAGGGGTGCCGGCTTTCCTCGGGGGCGCGAGGAGAGGGAGGGCGCGGGTAAGGGAACTCACGAGGGTAAAGGTGGTGAGGCTCACGCACGTGAGGTTAGCCATGCGTGAGCCCGTGAGTGGCTGTAACGGGCTAAGATGTTGAGGGCGTCTTTGAGAGTAAGGAAATCCGGTGGCATCAAACCCTCGAACTTGTGTGGGCTGCCGCCGCAAGGATAGCCGCGTCAACCTTGTGCGTATCGTGCGTGACGGCTCGTTTCTTCGAGTCGACGAACACGCCCGCATGCCAGGGCGGGGAGCCTGGATTCATTCCTGCCAGGCTTGCCTCACCAAGGCCGGTCGCACCAGAGCTTTCTCTCGCGCACTTCGCGTGGAGAACTGCGACATGAGTCTCGTGGTGGAACAACTAGGATCCTTCGAGGATCACGGAGAAAAGAAAGCGGGTAGGAACCCGATGGGCACCAAATGAGTACCCAGCGATGAGCTGCCAGCACTAAGGGTCGGCGCGTGGCGCAGACCCCTTACTAAGGAGAACTGTGGCCAAAGTCCGCGTCCATGAACTTGCCAAAGAATTGGGCATGACCAGCAAGAAGCTGCTCGAAGTGCTCAAAGAAAGCGGCGAGTTCGTCAAGTCTGCCTCGTCAACGATCGAGGCGCCTGTCGTGCGTAAAGCGCACGAATATGTCCAAGCCCACCCTGAAGTGGTGGAGAACCCAAGCCCGAAGAAAAAGACATCCAAAGCTACTACAAAGGCTGCTGCAGAAGAGAAGAAGGACAAGGCTACCCCAGAAGCCGCTAAAGCTGAGGCTCCTGCTTCTAGTGCAGCCAAGCCTGGTCCGAAACCAGCACCTGCACAGACTTCTGCCCCCTCCCAAGCGACGGCAGAAGCCAACGTGCCACGAGAAGCCACCAGCGAAGCCGTTTCCACAGCTCGTGCTGCTGCTCCTACCTCAGAAACTGCGGCTCCTGTGAATCCGGCTCCCACGCCTGGCGCTGCCAAGCGTGCTGCTGTTCCTAGCCCGCGTCCTCCTAAGGCACGCGAGGA
Organism: Actinomycetaceae bacterium zg-1166; assembly: GCA_015679245.1. GTDB lineage: Bacteria > Actinomycetota > Actinomycetes > Actinomycetales > Actinomycetaceae > Changpingibacter. The sequence goes on from CP064953.1 coordinate 407,893, forward strand.
GAAACCTCGTTCTGCCCCGCGTCCTGGTGGGCGTCAGGGTGGGGCGAAGCCTCATGCTCCACGTCCTGGTAATAATCCTTTTGCCACCTCGCAAGGTATGCCTCGCCCCCAGGGTGGGGCGAAGCCTCATGCTCCGCGCCCTGGTAATAATCCTTTTGCCACCTCGCAAGGTATGCCTCGCCCCCAAGGTGGCTCACGCCGGGGTGGTAGCGGTGGTAATGGCGGCGGATCTCGTCCTCGTCCAGGTTCTCCACGTCCTGATGCTTCGCGTCCCAATCCTTCGATGATGCCGAATCACCAGGAAGCACGTCCTGCCGTTCCTGGGCGTCCTGAGGGTGGCCGTGGGCGTGGTGGGGCTGGGCGTCCCGGTGGCGGTGCTTCTGGCCGCGGAGGCGGACCCGCCTTCACCCGCTCGGGAGGCAAGTCGCGTGGCGGTTCAACAGCTGGCGCATTTGGCCGTCAGGGTGGGCGCCCTTCGCGTGGTCGTAAGTCACGCCGCACGAAGCGGGAAGAATGGGAGAGTCAGTCTTCGCCGATGATCGCGGGTGTGGAAGTTCCCCGCGGCGACGGTTCCACCGTGGTGCGTATTCGCGCTGGTGCTTCTCTCGCTGACTTCGCTGAGCGCATTGGTGCTAACCCGGCCGCCCTCATTACCGTGCTATTCCGTATGGGTGAGATGGCCACGGTGAACCAGTCCCTCGATGAAGATACCTTCACCCTTCTGGGTGCTGAGCTGGGCTACAACGTCCAGATTCTCTCCCCGGAGGACGAGGATCGCGAGATCCTTGAGCAGTTCGATATCGATCTTGAGGCGGAAGACGCTGGCGAGAATGACGAGGATCTTCGTCCTCGCCCGCCGGTGGTGACCGTTATGGGTCACGTCGATCACGGTAAGACGAAACTTCTCGATGCGATCCGTCATGCTCACGTGATCGACACCGAACACGGCGGTATCACTCAGCATATTGGTGCCTACCAGGTGCATATCGAATACGAAGGTGAAGATCGCGCAATCACCTTCATCGATACTCCTGGACACGAGGCTTTCACACAGATGCGTGCTCGCGGTGCGGATGTCACCGATATTGCGGTGCTTGTGGTTGCTGCTGATGACGGCGTGATGCCCCAGACAGTTGAAGCAATCAACCATGCCCAGTCTGCTGGCGTAAAGATGATTGTCGCCGTCAATAAAATTGATGTCGAAGGAGCAAACCCACAGAAGGTGCGCTCTCAGCTCACCGAGTACGGAATCGTCGCCGAAGAATATGGCGGGGATACGATGTTCGTGGATATTTCGGCCAAGCAACGCCTGCATATCGACGATCTCCTCGAAGCCGTCCTCTACGTTTCAGATGCTGAGGTCGAGCCCAAGGCGAACCCAGATCGTTCGGCTCGTGGCGTGGCAATCGAAGCCAAGCTCGATCAGGGTCGTGGAGCCCTCATCACTGCACTTGTGCAGACGGGTACGCTTCGTGTGGGTGAACCACTCGTGGTCGGCACTGCTCACGGGCGTGTGCGCGCAATGTTCGACGAAGATGGCAAAGCTGTCGAGGAAGCCGGTCCTTCGCGTCCTGTTCAGATCCTCGGGCTTTCCTCCGTACCTTCGGCTGGTGATGCTTTCCTCGTGGCTGACGATGATCGCACGGCTCGCCAGATTGCGGATAAGCGCGAGGCGGCCAAACGTGCGGCGAATCTTGCCAAACGCCGCAAGCGCGTCTCGTTGGAGAATCTCAACGATGCCCTCAAGGAAGGCTCGATCCAGACCCTCAACCTCATTCTCAAGGGCGACGCTTCTGGTTCCGTGGAAGCCCTCGAATCTTCGCTCTTGGAGATCGAGGTGGGCGAGGAAGTTCAGCTCCAGATCATCCACCGCGGCGTTGGTGCTATCACTCAGAATGATGTCAATCTCGCCACTGTGGATAACGCTGTCATTATTGGCTTCAACGTGCGCCCGGCTGAGCGCGTGGCGGAGATAGCCGATCGTGAGGGTGTGGAAATGAAGTTCTACTCGGTGATCTACAAGGCCATCGAAGATGTGGAAGCTGCACTCAAGGGTATGCTCAAGCCCATCTTTGAGGAGGTTCAGCTGGGCAGCGCAGAGATCCGCCAGGTATTCCGTTCAGGCAAATTCGGCAACATCGCTGGTTCGATTGTTCGCACGGGCACGATCAAGCGAGGGACGAAGGCGCGTCTTGTACGTGATGGTGTCGTCGTCGCCCCGGATCTTGAGATCGTCTCCCTGCGCCGCGAAAAGGACGATGTGACTGAAGTGCGTGAAGGCTACGAGTGTGGTATCACTCTTGGCTACAAGGATATCCTCGAAGGTGACATCATCGAGACATTCGAGATGCAAGAAAAGCCGCGAGACTAACTTGCGTTGTCGCGTGCGGGGTGTGAGCCGATCAGGTTTGCACCCCGCCTGGGGGGCTACACACCCCGCCTGGCTATGCGCCCCACCCGGCTACCGAGAAGAGAGAGACACATGGCGAATAACCGAGCAACCCGCGTTGCTGAACGCATCCGCGAGATCGTCGCCTCCATCGTGACAACACGCCTGAAAGATCCACGCCTAGAGATGGTGACAATTACTGATGTGCGCGTGACAGGAGATCTCCAACATGCGACGGTTTTCTACACGGTTTACGGCTCGCCTGCTGCTATTCGTACCGCTGGTAAAGGCCTCAATGCGGCCAAAGGGCTGATTCGTTCTCAGGTGGGTCAAGCTCTCGGCCTCCGCCTCACTCCAAGCATTGAGTTTATTGCTGACGCACTTCCCGAATCAGCACGCTCCTTCGAAGATGCCCTTGTGGCTGCACGCTTCCGTGATGCCGAAATCTCTAAGAAGGCTGAGGGGAGTCAGTGGGCAGGGGATGCCGATCCCTACAAGTCAAACGAACCCTCGGATGCGCACGACGAAAACGGTGACGCACTCTCGTGAATGCTCACCACCTCCACGACGATTCTCCACGTAGAACACCTCGCCCGATGCCGTGGGGGCAACTTCCTCGCCCAGAGGATCCGGGAGAGTGGAGTGGCCTCGTCGTGGTGGACAAAGATCCAGGCGTAACCAGCCACGACATTGTGGGGGCGATCCGACGATTGGCTGGAACTCGCAAAGTAGGTCACGCTGGCACGCTTGACCCGATGGCTACGGGAGTTCTCTGCGTGGGGATTGGGAGAGTGACTAAGCTCCTTTCCCACATCACGGGGAAGCGGAAAGTTTACACAGCTACGGTGCGTCTAGGGATTGCCACGAGCACTGACGATGCTGAAGGTGAGATTACTCAAGCGTGTGGTAGTGCTGCCCTTGGCATAGGTACACATGGAGATATTGTGTATGCAGATGCTGAGGAACAGGCTTGTGCGAGGATCGATGCTGCAATGGATAAGCTCACCGGCGACATTCTTCAGGTACCCAGCTCAGTGAGTGCGAAGAAGATTAATGGTAAGCGCGCTTATGATCTTGTGCGTCAAGGCAAGGAGGTTGAGCTTGCTCCGGTTGCGATCCATGTGGAGCGTTTCACACGCCAAAGCTCTCTTCGTACGGTGAATGTGGACGTGGCCTCGGAGCTGAGGCAAGTGGTGGATATAGATGTACTCGTCGAATGTTCGGCGGGAACGTATGTGCGTGCCCTTGCCCGTGATCTCGGTAAGGCGCTTGGAGTGGGCGCTCATCTGACTTCTCTACGCCGTACGTGTGTGGGGAATTGGGGACTTGAAGAGGCTCATCGGATCAGTGACTTAGCGGCGCAGGTGGCCAGTGGTGCGATTCTCCCACACTTGAGCTTGGCTGAAGTGTGCCGTGCCGTCCTTCCTACCATCGAGGTGAGCGAGGAAGAAGCAGAATATTTGCGTCATGGAGGTTTTATTTCTTCTTCCGATGTCAGCCAGTGGGCACCGGGGGAGCCGGTTGCTACAGCCTTCGTAGGGCAGACTCCTGTTGCTCTCCTTTCGCGCTGTGGCCGCTACTTCAAACCTGACCTTATCCTCACCCCTGCGTGAGCATGGAGTACATGAGCTTCACCAGAAGAGTGAGGGTGACATATGCTGGTGCCCCGCATAGAGAAACATCGAGGCAGGCTGGGCTCCTGATCGTGGCCTAGGGCATGATGGTGAAGGAAAGAAAGAACAACACATGACGATGAAGATGTGGGAGAGATCCTCGGATATCCCGGCAGATCTCGGTGCCGCAGCCGTGACGATCGGCATTTTCGACGGTGTCCATAAAGGCCATAGAGCTGTTCTTGCGCGCCTCGTCGGTGAAGCGCGCGAGCGTGGCCTCACATCGGTTGCCCTTACTTTTGACCCTCATCCGGCCACAGTTCACAGCCCCGCGCATCCCATTCACCTTGTTGCCACACTTGATGACCGCCTCGATCGACTTGCCGCAGCTGGTGTGGAAGCCACTTTTATCCAGCATTACAGCCTTGAGTATGCGAGGGCGACTCCAGAAGAATTTGTTGCACGCCAACTTGTGGGAGAACTCCACGCGCGCCTTGTCGTCGTGGGAGAAGATGTTCGCTTCGGCTGCAACAATTCTGGGGATAGTGCAACACTTCAGGCTCTTGGAGAAAAGTACGGCTTCGAGGTGATCTTGATAGACGACCTTGGCGACGAATCTGGTCGGCGCTGGTCATCCACCCGTGTACGCGAACTTTTGGCTTCTGGAGATGTAGCTGGGGCACGCGAAGTTCTGGGGCGTCCGCATCGCATTCGTGGAACTGTGGTACATGGTTTTCAGCGCGGGCGTGAACTTGGATTCCCCACGGCGAACTTGGCGGGGGACAATCTTGGTGAAGTTCCCGCAGACGGTGTCTATGCCGGGTGGCTTGTGCGTTCAGTGCGAGGTACCAAAGCCGCAGAATATCTTCCTACCGCGATCTCAGTGGGTACAAATCCACAGTTCGATGGCCAGGAGCGCACGGTGGAAGCTCACGTCCTTGGGCGTGCAGATCTCAATCTTTACGGCGAAGATATTGCTGTGGATTTCATTGAATTCCTTCGTCCAATGGTTGCCTTTTCTTCCCTCGACGAACTTCTTACACAGATGGATGAGGATTTACGCAAAACAGCAGAGATTTTGGGAGTGCCTGTGGCAGGGCGTGTGGATCCCGCTCACGTCACGGCTCACTGAATTGTGCTCTAGGAGCCTCATCGTTGCGGGAAATCTGACGTGAAGGCCTTGGTAGCTTTGGTAGCTTCGGCGGTAGCTTCGGTTAAACGAAAGGCATCTCACGCGAAGCTCATTTGCGACACATGCTAGAATCGTTAGGCCGTTAGATCGGCCACGGCTGCGTCATTGCCCGGGAGAACATGCCCCGGTGCTCTGTGCAACAACACCTTAAGGAGAATCATGGCACTTAAGCCCGAAGAGAAGCAGAAGATCATCGCTGAATATGCCACCCACGAAGGTGACACCGGTTCGCCTGAGGTTCAGGTTGCGCTTCTGTCAGCTCGCATCAAGGAACTTACGGAGCACTTCCGCACTCACAAGCATGATCACCACTCCCGCCGTGGTCTTATGCTTCTCATCGGTCAGCGCAAACGTCTCCTCGCTTACCTCGCTGAGGAAGATATTGAGCGTTACCGCTCACTCATCGCACGCCTCGGCCTTCGCCGATAAGGAGTTCAACGGCTCAGGCACATGCCTGAGCCGTTCCTCGTTAGCGAGGATCTGAGCAGAGCGAACATGCGCCCACAGCTAACCCAGCTGTATGCCGCCTGCTCGCCTACCCTCCCCGCAGCCGGGAGAAAACTTTGCTCGCCACAAGGCGAGTGGAGGAAAGGCTGCACAGGTAAGTTCTCCCTAGCTCGGTCTTCGGTGGCCGCCTCCGGAAATATTTCCGTGGGTACTCACTGATGGCCGCGTTGGGAACGACAACAATACAAAAGGAGGTCCCTGTGGAGGGTCCTGATGTTCACTTCTCCGAGGCAGTCATTGACAATGGCTCCTTTGGCACCCGCACGATTCGTTTCGAAACAGGCGTGCTTGCTCGCCAGGCCAATGGTTCGGCTTTGGCTTACCTCGACGGTGAGACGACGATCTTCGCCGCTACCACTGCTTCGAAGGCTCCCAAGGAGCACTTCGACTTCTTCCCGCTAACCGTAGACGTGGAGGAGCGCTCCTACGCTGCCGGACGTATTCCCGGTTCTTTCTTCCGCCGCGAAGGCCGCCCCGGTACGGAGGCTATCCTCGCTGCTCGCCTCATTGACCGCCCGCTGCGCCCCGCCTTTACTAAGGGTATGCGCAACGAGGTGCAGGTGGTGGCCACTGTTCTTACGATCCATCCTGACGAGGCCTACGATGTCGTGGCAATCAACGCCGCCTCTCTTTCGACCTCGTTGGCCGGGCTTCCCTTTGCCGGCCCTGTGGGTGGCACCCGCATGGCTCTCATTGACGGGCAATGGGTAGCCTTCCCCCGTTGGAGCGAACTTGAGCGTGCCACCTTCTCCATGGCCATCGCTGGCCGAGTAGTTGGGGACGACGTTGCCATCATGATGGTGGAAGCCTCTGCACCTGAGACGGCTGACTCGACGATTAAAGCCGGTGGCACCAAACCCACCGAACAGGTCGTCGCCCAAGGCCTTGAAGCTGCTAAACCCGTGATCCGTGCTTTGTGTGAAGCTCAGAGCGAGCTTGTAACCGAATGCGGCAAGCCGATGGGTGAGTATCCTCTCTTCCCTGATTACACGGAAGAGCAGTTCGAAGCTGTCACCGCCGCCCTCGGTGATCGTTTTACTCCCATCCTTGGGATCGTTGCTAAGACTGAGCGTGACGAAGCTCTGCAGGAACTCACCGCCACTGTGGTGGAGGAACTCTCTGAGCGCTTCGAGGAACAGGAAAGCCAGATCGCCGCTGCGGTCAATGCGGCCTTCAAGAAGACGATGCGCCGCCACGTCCTGACCGAAGGCGTGCGTATGGATGGACGCACCCCGGTGGAGATTCGTTCCATTAGTGCGGAAGCTGGCGTGCTTGCCCGCGTACACGGCTCAGCTCTCTTCCAGCGTGGCGAGACTCAAATTCTTGGCGTTACGACGCTCAACATGCTCAAGATGGAACAGCAGCTCGACAACCTCTCTCCGCTCACGCGCAAGCGCTACATTCACCATTACAATTTCCCGCCCTACTCCACTGGCGAGACAGGCCGCGTGGGTAGCCCCAAGCGCCGCGAGATCGGCCACGGTCACCTTGCAGAAATTGCTTTGGAATCCCAACTTCCTGAACGTGAGGACTTCCCCTACGCGATTCGTCAGGTTTCCGAGACGATGGGTTCGAATGGTTCCTCGTCAATGGGTTCCGTGTGTGCCTCCACGATGTCGCTCCTCAATGCGGGTGTACCTCTCAAGGCTCCCGTGGCAGGCATTGCGATGGGTCTTGTCTCCGACACGATTGATGGGCAAACCCGCTATGTCACCCTCACCGATATCCTCGGTGCGGAGGACGCTCTGGGCGATATGGACTTCAAGGTGGCCGGTACTCGCGAGTATGTGACTGCGCTCCAGCTTGATACGAAACTTGCTGGTATTCCTGCTGTAGTGCTCGATGCTGCACTCAGCCAGGCACGTGAGGCGCGTTTTGCCATCCTCGATCTTATGAATGAAGCGATTGGCGGTCCCGATGAGATGGCCACCACCGCTCCGCGTATTATCTCCGTGAAGATCCCTGTCGATAAGATCGGTGAGGTTATCGGCCCCAAGGGCAAGATGATTAACCAGATTCAGGAAGATTCTGGTGCTGATATCACGATTGAAGAGGACGGCACAGTGTTCATCGGCGCGACGAACGCTGAGGCTGCCGAGGCTGCACGTACCGCAATCAACGCGATCGCCAACCCGCAGATGCCAGAAGTAGGTGAGCGTTTCGTCGGCACGGTTGTTAAGACAACAACCTTCGGCGCGTTCATCTCTCTCATGCCGGGACGTGATGGTCTTCTCCACATTTCGCAGATCCGTCGCATCGTGGGCGGCAAGCGTGTAGAGAACGTGGAAGATGTTCTGGGCGTGGGCGACAAGGTAGAAGTGGAGATTTCTGAGCTTGATTCGCGCGGCAAAGTTTCTCTTGCTGCTGTTGTTGACGGTGTGGCCACTACCGAAGTGGAGCCATCTGAGGAAGGCGGCGAGCGCCGTGAGCGTCGCCCACGTGAGCGGGGTTCGCGCCGTGAGCGTGGTTCACGTGGGCGTCGGCGTACTCATTTGGAGGATTCGCAGGCTTCGGAAGAGTGATTCCACGCGGTTCTCCGTGCGGGAGGGTTCCTCCTACGTAGAGCTACGAACTGAACTCCACAACGGGAGGGGTAGACTATCTGCCCCTCCCGTTGGCGTTGCTCGGTATGGCGTTGCTCCGTTGGTATTGCTGGCGCGGTATCGCCTGGTTGACATCGCTCCGTTGGTGTCGCTTGGTGCATCGCAAAGGCTGCTTTAGTGGTGCCCTAAGTCTTTTTCGTGATGCCCGAGAATCCTACTTTAGCGGTGAAGAGAAATCTGTTTCAGTGGTGATCTCGCTCTGAGTTCCTTCATGAAGGTGCGCGTGAAGATGCGGCAGCTTGGGTATTTCTACTACTCTGGCATGGTGAGTTCTTACACTGAGATACCCCTTCTCGATTCCAACGTCACCGTTGAAGCTGACGGCCTCGTTACGCGCCGCAGCATTCTTCCTGGGGGAGTCCGGGTTCTCACACGCGCGATTCCTCACCACCACTCCACTTCTCTCGGTCTGTGGGTGGGAGCTGGCTCACGTGACGAAGCCCCTGGTTCTGAAGGCTCAACTCACTTTCTTGAGCATCTCCTCTTCAAAGGTACGGCCACCCGCTCAGCGAAAGATATCGCGGAGGAGATCGATTATCTCGGGGGAGGCTTTAACGCCGCAACCGGCAAACAGTCCACGTGTTATTACGGTCATGTGTTCGACGAAGATGTTCCAGCAAGCCTCGAACTCCTTACCGATATGGTGACAAGCGCACGTTTAGACGGCGAGGATATGGAGCTTGAACGCGGAGTTATTCTCGAAGAACTCGCCATGTACAACGACGATTCCTCTGAAGTGGCTCACCAAGCGATTCCCGAGATGGTCTTTGACTCCCATCCTCTTGGACGCCCTGTGGGTGGGACTCGCGAGAGCGTTACGTCCCTGGAGCCTACGCGCCTTCAATCGCATTACCAGGCAAATTATTCTTCTCGTGAGCTGGTGGTAACAGCAGCAGGTGCGATTGACCATGAGTGGCTTTGCGAGGCAGTTCTCACGCACCTTGATTCTGCCGGGTGGGATACGAGCGACGATGTTCCGCCCGCTGCGCGCAGGATTGCTGAACCGATTTCCTATTCTTCCGGTTCTTGCAGGAATCTTGAGCGAAATGTGGAACAATCCGCAGTTATCCTTGCGATGCCAGCTTTACCTTCCACTGACGAACGCCGTTACGCTTTGTTCGCCCTCTCAGCAATCTTGGGAGGGGGAACCTCCTCACGTCTTTTCCAGACCATCCGTGAGGAGCGGGGTCTGGCGTATTCTACGTATTCGTTTCCTATGCTCTACCGCGAAGGCGGACTCTTTGGCCTCTACGCCGGTTGCACACCGGCAAACACTGAGCATGTGTCACACCTCATGCGCGAGTGTATTGAGAAGATTGCTCGTGAGGGAGTGAGCGAGGAGGAAGTGGAATCAGCATTCCGTCGTATTCGTGCTGACATTGTGTTTGACGACGAACGCCTTTCAAGCCATATGAATGCACTAGGCACAGCTGAACTTGTGCGTGCAAGTCTAGTCTCCCAAGCTGAACAACTCAGGCGCTCGCGCGAGGTGAGTGCCTCAGCAATTACTGAGGTGGCTCGCGCCCTTGTTGCCGGGCCGTTCTCAGTCTGTACTGTGGGGCCTGGCGAGGAGTAAACATATGGGAAGTATGAGGGCGGATCGAAGGATCAGAGCTCTGATCCTTCTCCTCATGCTGCTCTTCGCAGTGAGCTTCCTCCCCAGTGCGGGTGCCTCCTCAATTTCCTTCTCTTCCAGAGGGAATTGGCAGGAGATTCTTTCCACCTCCGAACTGGTATCGGTTCACAGGAGCACGTCCAATGGGAGCGCATCCAACGGTGAGCTAGAGGGAGACAAACCTTTCCTGCTCGTTGGTATGGGCGGACTAGATACGAGTGCGGTCGATCTGGAGAATCCGGCGATAGCACAGACTCTGGCAGGAATGAGCCTTGCGAATCTCACCACGCATTCTCTCTCCACCTTCACATGCCCAGTCGAGGGTTGGCTCTCTCTTGTCGCCACAGGCGACGTGCTGGATAAAGCTGGAAGAAAATCCGCCGCAGATGCGCAGGCACGTGATGAGTGCCCACCCTTTGCACAGGTGAGAAGTGGAGGTAAGCTGGCATCTACGAGTTCGTCGGCCACCAAAGCTCTTAGAGCTGATGCTCCTTACCCCCACACTTTAGATGACAGCACTTCTGCCACCTCGGCCACTGTAGAGGGTTTTTCCTCTTTCCTTTCCACTGCCACATGGCCAGTGGAGAATCCCTATTCTGGTGTCCTTGGAATTGGTCCTGGTGCTGCTCTTATGTTGGCGAACTCTCAGGGTGATGTGAGCCGCTGGATTCCTTCTCTCGCACAGGTTGAGGATCTTACGTCTCTTCTTTCTCATGAAAGCGGAAGTCTCGTCATTGATCTTGGATCGATCCGTGCACCCGTGGGAAGCCCTGCCTACGCTCAGGCGGCTGCCGAGATGAACATGCAGCTTGCCCACGTACTTGAGGCTGCTGCGTCGAGCACCCAGCAGCGCAGGCTCATCCTCGCCTCGCTCAGTGACCCATGGAATGAGGGGCGTCTACAGTTCTTTGCCACCAACCTTGAGGAAAAACACACCCCTGGCGTTCTGGTTTCCTCTTCCACGCGCACCCCAGGTCTTGTGGCTCTCAGCGATGTTCGCTCTCTCCTCTCCGGTTCTCCTTCACCTTTTCACAACATATCGACAAGCACTGTTCGTGAAGCGGCTAGTAAGGTGAATTCACTGGCCGAACAGTCCTATGTCTCAAGTAGCGTGACCTCGTCGTGGTATCAAGTTTTTAATGGTGTCGTTGGCCTCGGTGCTCTGGGAGCAATTCTTCTCTTCCTTCTTGCCCCGGCTCGTCCCGGCACGCCGTGGGGTGGTTCAGCGTGCAGGTGGCGCAGTGTGGAGATCTGGAATACGTGGGCTTTTGCCTTCGTCCCTGCTGCTCTCCTTCTCAACTTTGTCCCATGGTGGCGCCTACCTGCGTTCTTTTCGCCACATGATCTTCCTGGCATGGGAAGCCCAGTACCTGCAATATGTGTGGCTGTGGGAGCAACAGTCCTCATTGCCGCTGGCCTTACCGCGCTCGCTCACTTCACTTCTTCACCTGTGGGAGTTCTTGCCGCGACGGCACTTGTCCTCTTGTGCGTGGACGTTATGTGTGGCTCTGCCCATCAGCGAAATGGCTTTATGGGATCGATGATCCTCACCTCGCGTCGCTATTACGGAATCTCCAACCGCACATACCTCATCCTTATCATTGCAGGACTTTTGGCTCTTCTTCCTTGGATCGTCAAGCACTGGCCTTGTGGACGTAAACGAGCAGGGCGCATGATTGCTCTTCTGGGTGCGTTTATTCTTGCAGTCGATACGCTACCTGCCTGGGGTGCAGATTTTGGTGGTTCCGCAGGGATCATCGCTGCTTTTGGCTTTGCCGCAATCCTTGTGGGAGGAAAGAAGCTGCACTGGTGGTATGTGCCTCTGTGGATTTTCCTCACCGTGGGAGTCATGGGCACTACTGGTCTTTTGGCAGCTCGCGAGGGGGAATCGCATATTGGGCGTTTTTGGTCCACGCTGGGAAGCCCAGAGAATACGGCTCTTCTCATGGGAAAAATTCGTGATGTCGTGCGCTCCTTCACATCTCACCCGACGACGATACTTCTGTTGGTAGCTCTTCTTGCCCTCCTTGCAGCGGCATGGTTTCTTGTGTGCACCTTGGATAAGCGCAGTGGTGCTCATAAGGTGAGTCTCCGCGAGGCTCTTGCAAGCACTCCATCTCTTGGAACGTTCATGCTTGCGGTTCTTCTTGGCATTGTGGTGGCCGTTCCTCTCAACGATTCTGGCGCTCTCATGCTCAAGGAAGGCGCCTTTATTGCTCTGCCTGCTTTCCTCGCACTTGTGGCACGTGGACTTTCCACACGCAGTCCACAAGAAATGCTCTCCGCAGAATGAGAACAGTCTTCCCGGTAGGGTAGAGGCTATGAAAGTGGCAGTCATTGGCGCTCGTGGGCGCATGGGAGCAACAGTATGTGAGGCTGTGAGCAAGGCTGAGGATATGGAACTCGTCGCCATGCTCGATGCCGGGGATGAGATTAGTGTTCAGAGTCTGGCTGGAGCTGAAGTCGCGGTGGAGTTTACCCTCCCCTCAGCCAGCCTCGCCAATACGCTCGCTCTTCTTGAGGCAGGGGCGAATGTGGTTGTGGGAACCACAGGTTGGGATGAGTTTTCTCTTCAGGCTGCAGCGACGAAAGCTAAAGACGTGGGGAAAAGTGTTCTCATTGCTCCGAATTTTGGACTTTCGGCAGTGCTACTTATGAGCTTTGCACGCCAAGCCGCACGTTATTTTGAATCAGCCGAAATTATCGAATTCCATCATCCTCATAAGGTGGATGCTCCTTCGGGAACAGCCCTTACCACCGCCCGTGAGATCGCCGCTGCCAGAGCCGCGGCCGGGCTTGGTGAGGGGCCTGATGCCACAGAATCCGATCCCCTAGGCGCACGTGGGGCAGTTGTTGAAGGCGTACATGTGCATGCCATTCGCGCTCGCGGCCTCAACGCCCACGAGGAGGTGATTTTCGGTAATCCTGGTGAGCAGTTGGTTATTCGCCAAGATTCTTTTGACCGCACAAGTTTCATGCCAGGAGTTCTCTTGGCTGTGCGTAACGTAGGCAAACGGCCAGGACTCACGTACGGCTTAGGCGCTCTCCTCGACCTCGATTAGTATTCGGGATTCATCTTGCTTACAAGGCCTGCGGGAAGGAAGAACCTGTGTAGGCTGTGTTCCCTCGTGAGTGTGCACTTTAGAGGTGTGCATGCCAGTGATACTCGACGGCTTCAGCTTCTCCGATTGCTAGAGTGCGCCTGAGGGTCGAGGGTGCAAAGCCTGCGGAATCAAAGAAACGTGTGCGCGATTCATCCCCAGAGAGAATCCACGCCTGTATGGTGGTGGCACCACCCTCGCGGGCGAGGTCTGTGAGGGCAGCAAGGAGGCGTGAGCCGTGCCCGGCGCGGTGGTAGCGTGGTGCAACGTCAAGAGCAGAGATTTCTGCCACTGTGAGGGATGCATCGCTCGCCGTATGTGAGGGATATTCCCACTCCTGCGTGCACGTGTCAGCTTCCTGTTCCATGCGGAGAGCCGTGGGTACGAGTGCGCCGAAGCCGACGATGATCCCTTCTTCGACTGCTACGAGCACGTGGTGATCGGGTGAGGGGGGTGCTGTGATCGCCTGATTCCATGAGGTAGCAAAGGCAGCGGGGGTGAGCATTGCTGCCACTTCGTCGCTCAGATTTCCTACACTTGCGCGCAAAGTGGCAGCCATTGTGCGTGCTTGAATCTGTGCGATGGGGGCAGCGTCAAGGCCTGTAGCTGGGCGAACAAAGAGGTGGGAGTTCATAGTACTAAGGCTACGCGCAGGGGTAAGGAGGGTGCGAACTCGTGCCCCTCACGTTGGGAATTGCGTGCATATTTCGGTGAGGGTGCACGTGTCTTGTGCTCTTGACCTGAAGCTATGAGGGAGATGTAAAAGAAAGCGCGTCCGTATTCCGGGAGTCTTTGAACTTCATGCTGCTGGCACCCGTAGAGTGGTGGTATGAGCACTCAACGTCCCTTCGGTTCAGTTTCCGTGGCAATGGTCACCCCTTTCCACGAGGATGGCTCCCTCGATATTGACTCGGCTGTAGCCCTGGCTGATCGCCTTGTTTCGCAAGGTTGTGATGCTCTCGTCCTTTCAGGGACAACTGGCGAATCTCCCACTACGCACCAACCGGAGAAGGATGAACTTGTTCGCGAGGTTAAGGCGGCGATTGCTGGGCGTGCCATGCTCGTTGCTGGCGCGGGCTCTAACGACACCGCCCATGCTGTGCGTATCGCTCAAGGGAGTGAACGTTCGGGAGCCGACGGCCTCCTCGTCGTCGCGCCCTACTACAACCGTCCCTCTCAAGAAGGCGTGTATCAGCATATTCTCGCTGTTACCGAAGCGACTGATCTTCCCATCATGCTCTACGACATCCCTGGGCGCACCGGTGTCAAACTCGAACTTGAAACTCTCCAGCGCCTTGCCGCACATCCGCGCATCCTCGCGGTGAAGGATGCGACAGGGGATGTTGCTAGTGGTTTTGTGAAGATGGCGGCCACCGGGCTTGCCTACTATTCCGGCGACGATGCTCTCAACTACGCATGGCTTGCACATGGGGCTTCTGGTGTAGTCTCTGTCGCAGGTCATATCATCGCTGGTGGATTGCGCTCCCTCGTCACGCATGTCGATGCCGGTGATCTTCCGGCTGCTCGTGACGAAGCTCGCCGCCAGCGCCCCCTCATTCAGGCAATTATGGGTGGAGGACAGGGAGCTGTCATGGCGAAGGAAGCTCTTGCTCTCATGGGAGTTCTCCCTTCGGCCACCCTCCGCCTGCCGCTTGTGGGAGCTTCAGCTTCTCAGCTTGCTGAACTTGCTCAGGTGCTACGCCAGGAAGGTATGCTCTCCTAGCTAAAATCCTCTCTCCCGGCACAACCAGGGTGAATTTACCAGCGTTACCGTGAGAGAATGGGGGCGTGATTGACCATATTATGCCCGCTCCCCTTGCCGATGATGCTGTGCGCATCGTGCCTCTTGGGGGTCTCGGTGAGGTAGGCCGCAACTGCAACGTTCTTGAGTACCGCGGCAAACTTGTTGTCGTTGATTGCGGTGTGCTCTTCCCCGAGGAAAGCCAGCCGGGCGTGGATCTTATCCTCCCTGATATCGACTATCTCAAAAAGCGCATCAAGGATGTGGAAGCCATCGTGCTCACTCACGGCCACGAGGATCATATTGGCGCCGTTCCCTACCTCCTCAAGCTGCGCAACGATATCCCCGTCATTGGCTCCCAACTCACTGTGGCCTTTGTGGAGGCCAAGCTCAGTGAGCATCGAATCAAAGCCCACTCCCATATCGTCGTCGAAGGCGATACGGAAAAAGTGGGTCCCTTCGAGATGGAATTTATCTCCGTCAACCACTCTATTCCCGATGCACTCGCAGTATTCGTGCGCACCCCAGAGGGAAATATCCTCATCACTGGCGATTTCAAGATGGATCAACTTCCCCTTGATGGGCGCTTGACGGATCTTCGTGCCTTCGCCAAGGCGGGTGAAGAAGGCGTGGATCTGTTCATGTGCGATTCGACGAATGCTGAAGTTCCTGGATTTGTGCGGTCGGAATCTGAGATCGGTCCCGTGATCGACGATGTTTTTGCTCACGCAACTGGCCAGATCGTCGTTGCGTCCTTCTCCTCTCATGTTCACCGCGTCCAGCAGGTGCTCAACGCGGCAGCGAACCACGGGCGTAAGGTGGCCTTTGTGGGGCGCTCAATGATACGCAACATGAAGATTGCCCACGAACTTGGCTACCTGGAGGTGCCGCACGGGGTACTGATGGATCTCGCTGCGATGCGCGACCTCCCCGAGAATCAGCGTGTCTACATGTCCACGGGTTCGCAGGGGGAGCCGATGGCGGTACTTGCGAGGATTGCCTCAACGAGCCACCCGAAGATTGGTGTGGGGCCGGGGGATACAGTCCTCTTCGCTTCTTCGCTTATTCCAGGAAACGAGAATTCCGTCTATCGTCTCATCAATGGCCTTATGAAACTCGGTGCTCGTGTGATCCACCAGGGTAATGCGAAAGTTCATGTTTCAGGCCATGCTGCGCAGGGTGAGCTCCTCTACTGTTACAACATCCTTGAGCCGGCTTTCGCAATGCCGATTCATGGCGAAGTGCGCCACCAGATTGCCAATGGTGGCATCGCCGTCAAAACGGGTGTTCCTCCGCAGAACGTTATCCTTGCAGAGAACGGCTCGGTGATTGATCTGCACGATGGTGTTGCCAAACTTGTGGGTTCGGTGCCCTTCCACGAGATTTACGTGGATGGTTCCTCAGTGGGGGACATTACCGAGAGTGAGTTGAAGGATCGGCGTATTTTGGCTGAGGAGGGCTTCATCGCTATCTTTGCTGCTGTGGATGCGAAGAACGAGCAGATCGTTACAGGCCCACATATTCAAGCCCGCGCCGTGGCTGAAGATGATTCGGTGTTCGACGATATCCTCCCCGAAGTGGAGGTAGCTCTCCAGGAAGCGTTGGAAAAGGGGCTTGATCCTTACGGGATGCAGCAGGCGATGCGTCGAGTAGTTGGGCGCTGGGCTTCACGTAAGTTGCGCCGCTCACCGATGATTGTCCCCACAGTGGTGGAAGTGTAAGAATTCCGTACTTTTACGTGGGCTGGCTCTGCCGTTGAGGTAGAGCCAGCCTCATATTGTAGCTTCGATAGTGTGGACAACGTTGTGAAACGTCAACGAATACTTCACCTCACAAATAGACAGGTAGTGCCCAATCGCAATACCTCCCCACCCCTTCCCGTGTAGATTTTTCCTCTTAGGGAAATAGAGCTATGAATTTTCTGTCCATACTTGTACTTATGACATGCCGTGAAAGTGTTCAAATAATAACGCTTTGGTATCAATCCCCCACGAGAGCTTCCAGCGCACGAAGGTGCGTTATAACATATGCGTCATGGAACACGTATCAGAGGGCGATGCAGCTGCGCGAATTCGTGAGTGCCTCGGTGTCGATCGGATTGACGTCGCAGTTGTCCTAGGATCGGGGTGGGGACCACTTGTGAAGGAATGGGAAGCCCTAGCTTCCTGCTCCTACGCTGAAGTAGGTCTGCGCGAAACTGTGGCACCAGGCCACGAAGGAAGGCTTACTCTCGTCCGTCTTGGCGAGACAAGAGTTCTTGTCTTTAACGGGCGCACCCACCTCTACGAAGGTCACGGCTCTCGTGAAGTGGGGCGTAACGTGCGAATTGCGGCACTCCTGGGAGCTCAGACTCTTGTCCTGACAAATGCCAACGGCACTCTCGTTCACGAGTGGCCACTCGGGCAGGTCATGGTCATGACCGATCATCTTAACCTCACAGCTACTTCGCCTCTGGTAGGGGCAGAGTTCGTTGACCTCACTGAGGCCTATTCACCGACTCTGCGCGAAAATCTCATCGCCTTGGCCGCTGAGGATGGCATCACTCTCACACAGGGCGTCTATGCCATGCTCCCCGGACCTCATTTCGAAACTGCCGCTGAGGCACACATGATTGCTGCCATGGGTGCACAGGCTTTGGGAATGTCCACCGTTCTTGAGACTATCCAGGCACGAGCCGAGGGGATGGATGTCCTCGCCCTCTCCACCGTGACGGCTCACGAGGCCAGCGGTGAAATTATTGACCCCGACGAAGTCGTCGCGATTGCCATGCGTGAAGCTGGTAGGCTCGCTCCGGCGCTTGGCCGGCTTCTGAGCTCACTAGAGAAGAAGTAGACATCTGCCTGTCTGATATTGGCACCACACTTAGGAGAATATGTGGCTAGTACTACAGCCGAGAAGGGTTCGGCCTTCTCAATCGAAGAAACCGGAATTGAGGTCGTCAAGGATGAGGAGCGCAAGGGTAAGCCCTCGGATCTTTTCTGGCCTTGGTTTGCCGCAAATATTTCTGTCCTCGCAGTACCGTGGGGCGCATGGATCCTCGGCTTCGGCATTTCCTTCATGCAGGCAGTGCTCGTGGCCGTTGTTGGCACGATCCTGTCCTTCCTACTCGTCGGCGTTATCGCTATCGCAGGTAAGCGCGGCGGTGCGCCCACTCTGACCCTCTCACGTGCTCCCTTCGGCGTGATTGGAAACGGCCTTCCAGGCATCGTCTCCTATCTGCTCACTGTAGGTTGGGAGATTGTCCTCGTCGTCAATGCAACCTTGGCGACGAACACCGTGGCTGTGCGCATGGGTGCTCCAGATTCTCACGTGACGAAGATTGCCGCCTTCCTCGTGGTTGTCGGCGTTGTCGTCTTTGCCGGTATCTTGGGTTTCGACTTCATTATGAAGATCCAAACGTGGCTCACGATCATCCTTGGTGTTATTACGGTGGGATACATCGTCCTTACCTTCAAAGAAATCGACATGAGTGCCGTTACCTCCATCGAGGGCGGGGATTGGAAGGCCGTTCTCGGTGCCATGATTATGCTCATGACGGGTCTAGGGCTTGGCTGGGTCAATTGTGCAGCTGATTACTCGCGTTACCTTCCCCGTTCGGCTTCCGGCAAAGGCATTGTAGGCTGGACGACCTTCGCTTCTTCGGCAGCCCCAATCGTCCTCATCTTCTACGGCCTTCTCCTTGCCGGGTCGAACGAAGAAATTGCGGCCGGGGTAGACGCGGATCCGATTGGAACCCTGGCCAACATGTTGCCAACCGGATTCCTCCTCCTCTTCATCTTGGTGACTATGGGTGGCCTCATCTCGGGTGCGGTTCTCGACATTTATTCCTCGGGTCTTACGCTGCTCTCGCTCGGTATTCCGATCAAACGTTGGCAGGCCGTGCTCCTTGATGGCATTCTCATGATTCTTGGCACCATCTGGATTGTGTGGTTCGCCGGAGATTTCATTGGCCCCTTCCAAGCATTCCTCATCACTCTTGGTGTACCGATTGCCGCGTGGGCTGGCATCTTCGTAGGCGACCTTATTCTTCGCAAGAAGGATTACGACGAGACTGATCTCTTCACCCCCTCGGGTCGCTATGGAGCTGTGAACTGGGTAAATGTGCTTGGTATGCTCGCTCTCACCGTGATCGGCTGGGGTTTGGTGACCTCATACGTTGATGGCTTCACCTGGCAGGGATATCTCTTTAGCCCCCTCCACCTCGATGTAGAGCTGTGGGGTGGTACTTCTATTGGAGTTCTCGTCGCCCTCGTTGGTGGTATCCTCGTCGGATTCCTTGGTGTTGGCCGGATCCGCAAACAGGAGACTCATGATTGAGATGCTCTGAGGCTCGTACCTTAGCCTTGGGTCAAGGACTGCTATTATCACAGGGTGTGTCGCTCATCTGAGCGGCGCGCCCTGTGTGTGTAAGAACCGTGAAAGATATGGTTTTTTTGTGAGTCCTCGAATACGAAAAGACGAACCCGCCAAGAAGAAATCTTCGGTGCCTCAACGTGAGGTTCCTTTAGAGCGCCCTCCTCTCACCGGCCTTAAACGAGATGCTGTTGCGCTCGTACTTGTGGCGTTGGCGACCGTCATCGCTCTGCGCGAATGGTTCAATCTTTCGGGGATCCTCGGTGGAATCATCCACCACGCCACTGCCGGAGTGGTAGGTGTGCTTTCCGTCTGTGTACCCCTTCTCCTTCTGCTCGCTTCGATCCAGTTCTTCCGTGCGGCACCGCGCCCGGCGAATCGACGCCTTACGCTGGGAGTTTTTGTGATCGTTGTGGGCGTAACTGCCCTTCTCCATATCTTTCTTAACCCTCCGCGCCCTGTGGATGATTTCTCTGGGGTCGAAGGAGCTGGTGGTCTCGTGGGCTGGGCGATCGGAGGTACGTTCTCCGTACTCTTCTCCGCCTACGGCGCGGTGCCGATCCTCATTCTTGTTATCATCTTCGCAATTCTCTACATGTCGAATATGACACTGCGGGAAATATGGCAGCGTCTGGGGGGTCGGCGCAGCGGCAGGTACCGTTCCAGCGAGAGTGGAACAGGTGAGGACAGGCCTGGGGTAGCTAACCGTGGAGCCTCAGCTTCTATCCCCTACGATCAGGCACATGAGATTGACGAAACCAGTGGGCAGACAAAGATCCTCGATAGGCGCCGTCGCAAATACGACTCGGCTGGTGAAGGAGAAAACGGAGTAGAGACATTCGCGCTAGAAGCTCAGCCTGGTGACGAACTCGCTACTGAATCTCTTCACAATCAGCGTGGCCTCTTTGGACGCAAGAAGCGCAGTGGCCATGAAAGTCGTGGTGTCGAGGGTAGCGAACATGCTGGGTCTGCCGGAGTGCCAGGTGATGAGGGTGTGGGAGGTACCCAGACGAGTATTCCCACCCAGGAGGTACAAGCTGGTTCTACGCTTTCTGGCCTGACACTGCGTGGTGTAACAGCCCAGAATGGCGCACACGCAGGAGGAGGCGAGCGCGCAGGGCGTACTTCAGGGCGGAGTGTTCGTGAGGGAGAATCAACCTCAAACGAGGCTTCCACCTCACGAGAGGAGAGTTGTGAGGAGAGCCCACGCCAACTCCTCCTGGATCCAAACGTGACCTACGAACTTCCTCCACTTACCGATCTTAAGGTTGGTCAGCCTCATAAGGAGCGCACAGAGGCCAACGACCGTGTGGTTGCTCAACTCACCCAGGTGTTCACTGATTTTGGTGTGGATGCACACGTAGTGGGATTCTCGCGCGGGCCTACAGTCACCCAGTATGAAGTGGAACTTGGCCCAGGTGTAAAAGTGGAGCGTATCGGTGCTCTCTCGAAGAACATCGCCTACGCTGTAGCCTCGGCTGATGTGCGGATTCTTTCGCCGATTCCTGGAAAGTCGGCTGTGGGAATTGAGATTCCCAACCAGGATCGCGAGACAGTGCTTCTAGGAGACGTGCTGCGTTCAGGCGCGGCTCTCAAAGCTACCCATCCCCTCACCGTAGGAGTGGGAAAAAACGTCCAGGGTAAATTCGTCGTAGCGAATCTTGCGAAGATGCCGCACCTACTTGTGGCTGGCGCAACGGGGGCTGGAAAATCCTCGTTCATTAACTCAATGATTACCTCGGTGATGGTGCGCGCCACCCCTGATGAGGTACGCATGATCCTCGTGGATCCCAAGCGTGTGGAATTGACGATCTACGCAGGAATTCCTCATCTCATCACCCCGATTATCACAAACCCGAAGAAGGCAGCCGAAGCTCTTGAATGGGTGGTGAAAGAAATGGATGCGCGCTACGACGATATGGCTGCCTACCATTTCAAAAACATCAACGATTTCAACGAGGCGGTACGTGCGGGAACTGTTGTCGCCCACGATCCGGGTCGCACCCTTCAGCCCTATCCGTATCTTCTTGTGGTAGTTGACGAACTCGCTGACCTCATGATGGTGGCTCCTCGTGATGTGGAAGCCTCGATTCAGCGCATCACACAGCTTGCGCGCGCTGCTGGTATCCACCTTGTATTGGCCACGCAGCGCCCTTCGGTGGATATCGTCACAGGTGTTATCAAGGCGAATATCCCTTCGCGCTTGGCCTTTATGACCTCTTCACTTGTCGATTCGCGCACAATTCTCGATCAGTCGGGTGCAGAGAAACTTATCGGACAAGGCGATGCACTCTTCCTTCCCGCTGGGGCTTCTAAGCCGATTCGACTCCAGGGCGCCTGGGTGGATGAGAGCGAAATTGAAGAGGTCGTGGCGCATGTCAAAAGCCAGCTTGAGGCACATTACCGTGAGGATTTTGAGGAAGCGAGTGCCCAGAAGAAACAACGCGAGGAGATCGGTGAAGATCTGGAGATGCTTCTCCAGGCCGCTGAAATCGTGATTACCACTCAGTTCGGTTCTACTTCGATGCTTCAGCGCAAACTCAGGATGGGCTTTGCTAAGGCTGGGCGCATGATGGATCTTCTCGAACAGTACGAGATCGTGGGACCTTCTGAAGGGTCGAAGGCTCGCGAGGTTCTTGTGTCTCCCGATAACGTGGAGGCGGCACTTGCACTTCTGCGTGGGGAACGCGCTTCTTTGGATGAGGCCGAGGAACGTGAGGAGGAAACCGGCGTTTCTGAGTTTGAGAGCGAGGATACTCCCTACGATGAGGCTTTCAACGCAGATTCTCCAGCGTGGGCTACCTCTGATTCTATGCCGACGATCGTCGATCGCTATGCCAGTGACCCCCTGGAGGAAACGGAGTCTACGGCGACAAAGTGGTACGACGACGAGGACGACAGTGAAGGTGAATCTGGCGAGGATGCGTGGCAACTCACCGGGCGGCGCTAACGGCGCACAGCCTCTTTCGTCACTGAGATGAGTGTGGAGGCTGGAGTGGGGGCTGTTGTGCGCTCAACTGAACCATCCGCAGCCATGAGAGGATAGGTGACGTCGGCGCGCGCCTGGATTTGGGCGGGGGTGAGGCTCATACCTTCACTACTATTACCGGCCAGGAGGTCGCTGAGCACAAAAAGGTGATCTGTGCGGGTGTCTTGAGTGATTGCCGTCCATTCGAGATTGCTCACATGAGCTGAGCCTTCGGGTGGCACATCTACCGTGGCTGTTGTGAGCAGACCGGTTGTGACCCGATAACCATGGTTCTCGATCGTCTGACCAGAGATCATATTCCCCATTGACCACACGACCCACATGCCATTGTCTCCTGGGCCACCATCGATCTTGGCGACAGGTTCAGGCACATGGGAGTGATTTCCGAAGACGAGATCTATCGCTCCTGAAGCGGCAAGCTGAGCAGCGATATCTTTCTGTTCCTCGATGGGCTGAGAAACGTATTCAGTTCCCCAATGCATAGAGAGAACCACAAGATCCGCGCCAGCTTCGCGAGCTGCGCGGGCATCAGCTACGAGATCGTCAATTGAGCGATGTCCGAGGGGACCGACAACGTTCCAGGAAAATGGAGCCTTCGCTGGGATCGGAATGCCGTTGGTGAGAGTGGTGGCAGAAAGGTGCGCGATCTTCACATTGCGCCCACCAGCTTGGAGCGTATAGAAGGTGATGAGGTGGGATTCTTCTTCGGTTCGTGCTGTACCGGCATGGCCAAGGCCTGCGGCATCGAGAGTATCGAGAGTGGAAGTGACACCGGCAAAGCCCCGATCCATTGAGTGATTTGTAGCCAATGCGCAGCCGTCCCAGCCGAGGGTTTTAAGAGAAGTAGCGATCTGCGCAGGAGAACCAAACATAGGGTAGTTGGAGGGTTTTTCTCCAGGTGGGACGATGGGAACCTCAAGGCCACACAGTGCGAGGTCAGCTCCTTCAATCCAGGGGGAAATTCCAGCAAAGAGTGGCGTGTAATCGTAGGTATCCCCACTTCTGGCAGCTTCATTGACCGAGAGATGGAGGAGAATATCCCCTCCGGCAAGAATTGAAAGGCGAGATGCCGTGGCAGTAGGGGTGGGTGTAGGTGAGGGGTCTGTGTGCACACGTGCAGTGGCCTCGGTGGAGGGCGAGATAAGAGGAGTCTCGTGTGTAGCGCTAGTACAGCTTGCTAAAGAAAGAGCTGAAGCAAGGGAAGCGAGGCAGGTGAGGAGGCGTAAACGAGGCCTTGGCGACTTTGCGTGAGACGAGGTGTGCATATCTCATATATTACGGACGGACGAAGTTTTGCACGAACTTCATATGGAGTTCTGGCAGCGTGAGCTGCCTCTGGCGCACTACCTGGGATACCCAGGGTTTCTGGGTTGGGCGTGGCTCGGGCAGACTCTGGTATCAAGCTATTAGGCTGGAATTGTGACCTTGAAACCGCGGGGGCAAGGTGAGGCCCCACTTTTCAATATCGCCAATGTTCTGACGATGCTTCGCCTCGTGCTTGTGCCCGTATTCGTGGCTATCTACTGGGTTGATACCCCTGGCCACGCCTGGAGTGCGTGGTTTGTCTTCGCTGTGGCTGCCGCGACTGATAAAGCTGATGGTTATCTTGCGCGTAGCCGCGGCCTCATCACAAATTTCGGGAAACTTGCAGATTCGATCGCCGATAAAGCTCTCATTTGCGCGGCGCTCATTCTTCTCTCACTTCATGGGCACTTGTGGTGGTGGGTCACGATCCTTATGATCGGGCGCGAGTTTGCTATTACTGCAATGCGTATGGTGGTTGTCAAGAAGAAAGTTATGGCAGCTGGACGTGGCGGTAAGATCAAAATGATGCTTCAATCCTTTGGAATTGCCGGGCTTCTTATCCCGTGGATGAGTTTCCTCCCAGAACCAGCTGCACTAGCATTGATCTGGACGTCCTACGCTTTGCTCGCCGGAGCGCTTATCTTTTCCCTCACTTCTGCCTGTGAGTATGTGCGTGAGGCTGCTGCAATCTCACGTAGGTAGGACGAATGAGTGCCACATTGGATCTTGTTCGAACTGCGGTCGTGGCACTTCGTGCGCGTGGTTTCACTTTGGCTGTAGCTGAATCTCTAACGGGTGGAGCGCTTGCTTCAGCGATTGTCGAAGTTTCGGGAGTGTCGGATGTTTTTCGCGGAGGAGCGGTGAGCTACGCCACGGATGTGAAGTCCAGCGTTCTGGGAGTGAGTGAGGAAAGACTTGCGCAGACAGGGCCTGTAGATCGAGAAGTTGCTCTTGAGATGGCTCGCGGTGCGTGCCGACTCTTTCGCGCTGATGTCGCAATGGCAACCACAGGGGTAGCCGGGCCAGGGCCTTCCGACGGACACCCGGCGGGTACCGTGTGGGTGGCTCTGTCGGGGAAAATTGGAGAAGAAGCCGTGGAGTTTCATTTCGAAGGTGGGCGAGCACAGGTGCGTGCGTGTGCTGTTGAAGCAGCACTCTCGCTTCTGCATAGTCGGATTTAAGAGAGTGCCTGTTTTAAGAAAGTGTCTGTGGTGTACATGAGGGCGTAAGAAACAGAATATGCAGCTTCGTCTACCTTGGACATTCGCTGTGTGTGCAGATCGGGTTCATCTCTTGAACCTCCCAGACATTCTCCAGGAAGCTGTGGCAAGATGAGTTGCGAAAGAAAGGAATACTTGAGTGAGTGGCGCTCAAGTTTTGTTCTGCTCTTGCGTGAAAAGGATGGGAATAACGATGGCATCTGCAGCGTTGAATCCGATGATGAATATGGAACTACGCACCGGCGTTTCCCGGAAAGTGGATCTTGCACCCAAATCAGAGCATAGTGAGCAGGCTTTGCTCCGCCGCGAGCTTGGTGAAGTGCTGCGCGAATACCGTCAGCGTCAAGGCCGCACGCTTCGCGAGGTTTCTTCAGATGCACGCGTCTCTTTGGGTTATCTCTCCGAGGTTGAACGCGGACAGAAGGAAGCCTCCTCTGAACTTCTCTCTTCGATCTGCCGCGCACTCAATGTGCCTTTGAGTCATGTACTTCGCCTTGTGGCTGACCGTGTGGACTTTGCCGAAGGGCGCATTCCACCGCACCTGCGCGTGCCGAACACCATCCCCGATGAACTTGTTCGTGCAGAGATGGCTAAGATCGCCTAAATTACTCGCAAAGGTGGGGCGGCTCGTGCTTCGGCGCAGCCGCCCTTTGTGCGTCTGAGGCGCTCTGGCGCTGACCTATACACGTTGAGTTACCCCGGCTCCTGCACACAGCGAGCTACACAGGGCGAACTACGCAAGGATCCGCACAAGGAAACCTGCACACGCGCCGAAGTACGCAGCGGCAGCACTATGGCGCAAGAAAATGGAGGAGAGAAAGTTTCAGTTTCAGCGGGAGGTGGTGTAGCTGGGAGAACCGTAGAATCGGGAATGTCCACTGCAAAGATCTGTGCGATAAAAGGAAGCGACAAAAGGAAAGGCGAGGCAAATGCGTGAATCAGAATTCTGGAACGCAGTGGACTGGGTGTTTCCAGGAGGGCAAGGCCGCAACCTCGCCCAGGATCTCGTGCTTTCAAGTTTGGATGAACGCAGCCCCTGCGAAGCTATCGATGGCGGTGGCGATCCCCACGAGGTGTGGATTGCGATGTGTGAGGCAATGGGGCTACCTGAGCGCTACCATTACATTCATCGCCTTAAGCCTGACGAGCGCGATTATCTCGCATAGAAAGCGGCACGATCTTCTTCATCTCTTCTCGCCCGATGAACCTTACTGCTTCTCAGCTCATAGAGGATCTTCAAACCTTTATCTCGATTGACGATTCTGAAGTTGGTCACTCTTTGGTTCGTAGGGAGCTTCGCTCGGCTATCTTCTCGCTTCTTATCGGCCAGCACAGGTGGTACCACGTGTATCCGAGTAGAGTGAATGTAAGGCGCACCACGCGAAGAGGTTGAGGAAGGCTCGCTAAGATTGGCCTATGGGAACACCAGAGCAACATGATCCGTTTTCCACCCTCGGCCTCACTTTTGATGACGTTCTTCTCATACCGCAGCCCACGGATGTTATCCCCTCGCGCGTAGATACTACGAGCAATCTCACCCGCCGCGTGCGCTTGCACACTCCGCTTATCTCGGCAGCAATGGATACCGTGACTGAATCGCGCATGGCTATCGCGATGGCGCGTCAAGGTGGAATTGGCATTATTCACCGCAATCTTTCCGTGGAAGATCAAGCTGCCCAGGTTCGTGTAGTCAAACGCTCCGAATCTGGCATGGTTCAAGATCCCGTCACCGTGGCTCCCGATGCCACGATTTCTCAGCTCGACGAGCTTTGTGGCAAGTACCGTGTCTCAGGGCTTCCAGTGGTCGATGGGGGTGGAAAGCTCCTGGGGATTATCACCAACCGCGACCTTCGCTTCATTCCTGAATCGGAGTTTGCTACCCGCACCGTGCGCGAGACAATGACTCCGATGCCACTGGTCACAGCTCCACGCGGAGTGAGCCGGGAGGATGCTGCCCGATTGCTTGCCCAGAACAAGATCGAAAAGCTCCCTTTGATTGATGAGGAAGGTCGTCTCACAGGTCTTATTACCGTCAAAGATTTTGTCAAGACACAGCAGTATCCCAAGGCGACAAAGGATTCCGATGGTCGCCTCATGGTGGGAGCTGGTGTGGGCTATCTTTCCGATTCTTGGGAGCGTGCCTGTGCGCTCGCAGAAGCTGGCGTAGATGTGCTCGTCATTGATTCAGCCAATGGTGAGGCACAACTGGCTCTTGACATGATTCGTCGGCTCCGTTCGGATTCTGGTTTTGATGGTATTGACATTATCGGCGGAAATATTGCTACATTCTCTGGGGCGCAGGCCTTGATTGAGGCTGGTGTGGATGCGGTTAAAGTAGGCGTGGGTCCTGGCTCTATCTGCACTACGCGCGTTGTGGCTGGGGTGGGCGTTCCTCAGATCACCGCAATCTATGAGGCAGCTAAAGCCTGTCGGCAGGCGCATGTTCCCCTTATTGCGGACGGTGGCCTTCAGTACTCGGGCGATATTGGTAAGGCGATTGTGGCTGGCGCAGATACTGTGATGCTCGGCTCGTTACTTGCAGGTTGCGAGGAAACGCCGGGTGAACTCGTCTTTGTCAATGGCAAACAATTCAAGCATTACCGGGGGATGGGTTCGCTCGGGGCGATGTCGTCGCGTGGTAAGCGATCCTACTCTAAAGATCGTTATTTCCAGGCTGATGTGAGTTCTGACGACAAGATCATTCCCGAAGGGATCGAGGGTCAGGTTCCCTACCGTGGCTCACTCTCCTCGGTGCTCTATGAACTTCTGGGAGGTCTGCACCAGACAATGTTCTATACGGGAGCTTCGACGATCTCTCAGCTAAAGGAGCGAGGACGTTTCGTTCGCATGACATCCGCTGGTCTACGCGAATCCCATCCGCACGACGTACAGATGACAGTGGAAGCCCCCAACTATTCTGGGCGCAAGTAGAGCGCGAGCACAGGTGAGGTTGTTCCTAAGCTAGCTCTCATCAGCCTTCAGAGAGTACCGCGTCCTCCAGTGGCCAGTGTCGCGGTGGACGAAGGGGGACGTGGCCGCGCATGGAACCTTTGCGGCTAAGGAAGGCGAGGAACTCCGCATGTGCCTCGCTTGCCATCGTGTGCAGATCCTTGAGGCTGTGCTCGGCCAGGGCAGGGTAGCGTGTGAGCATAGCTTCAAGGAGATTGAGAGTGGCAAGTACATCGGCCTGGGCATTGTGAAAATCTCCACCCTCAGCGCCATAAACAGCGCAAAGATCGGCAAGGCGGCGCTTGCCGCGTCGGTAACGATCGAGGGAGCGATCCAACTGATACGGGTCGATAACCGGGTAAGGAGGATGCCCGAGGCGCGAGGTGAGTGTGGGAAGTCCGTGCCTGGCAAGTTCAGCTTCCAGCAGCGTGAAATCATAGGAGGCGTTGAAGGCCACCACGGGATATCCTGCTGCTAAATGGGAGATAAGGAGATCCGAGATCTCGTGGAGTACCTCAGTGGGTGGACGACCTTCACGTTCGGCAGTGGTGGTGTCAATTCCATGAACCGCAGTGGCCGCTTCGGGGATTGGGATTCCTGGGTTTGCAAGCCAGTAATGCGAAGAGTGTGTTCCCTTTTCTTCGACGACGATTGAGCATGTGACAAGCCTTTCGTGCAACGTGTCGATACCAGTTGTTTCTGTATCGAATCCTACGCGGGGTAGGTGCGTCCACATATGAACCTCAATTCCTCAGTTTCTCCCATCCTACTGAGCCGTATGGATACTCGTGCGCTGAGCTGCTGAGTCTTCGTTATGAATACGTGAGAAGAGACTCATGCGTAATATTGGACGAAAGTCCCTGGCATTACTCGGAGGAAATTTCCCCACAATCTCTCGCAACGTCGTAGGGTAGATACGTGAGCGAAGTTGAGATTGGCCGTGGCAAACGAGCCCGACGTACTTATACTTTCGACGACGTTGCTGTCGTTCCCTCCAGACGTACGCGAGATGTCCGTGAAGTTTCCACTTCCTGGCAATTCGATGCCTACCACCTTGAGATTCCCGTGCTTGCGGCGCCAATGGATTCGGTGACATCACCTTTGACTGCAATTGCTATGGGGAAGGCCGGGGGAGTAGGCGTGCTCGACCTCGAAGGGCTGTGGA
This sequence comes from Actinomycetaceae bacterium zg-1166, assembly GCA_015679245.1. Taxonomy (GTDB): domain Bacteria; phylum Actinomycetota; class Actinomycetes; order Actinomycetales; family Actinomycetaceae; genus Changpingibacter. Next base: position 436,635 of record CP064953.1, read on the forward strand.
CACGTTATGCCGATCCCGAACCTCTCTTTGAGGAAATCGCCAAACTTCCCGATGCGAAGGCCACTGCGCGCCTCCAGGAAATCTATGCTGAACCTGTTAAAGCGGAGCTTGTAGGCGAACGCCTTGAGGAGATCCGTAAGGCAGGTGTCACTGTGGCTGGTGCTGTCTCTCCCGGTGGCGCCCAGCAGATGTGGCGTTGGGTGGCTGATGCGGGTGTGGATATCTTCGTCATCCGAGGAACTACCGTCTCAGCTGAACACGTCTCGACCAACCGTGAGCCACTTAACCTCAAACGTTTTATTTATGAGCTCGATGTGCCCGTGATCGTCGGCGGCGCGGTGACCTACACGGGTGCTCTTCATCTTATGCGCACCGGCGCAGCCGGAGTACTCGCCGGATACGGCGGTGGTGCGGCCTCAGCTAACCGCCGCACCGTGGGTATTGCCGCACCGATGGCGACGACGATTGCCGACATTGCTGCAGCACGCCGCGATTATCTCGACGAATCTAGCGGACGTTATGTCCACGTGATTGCTGATGGAGCTGTCGGAACCTCTGGCGATCTCGTCAAGGCAATTGCGTGTGGCGCCGACGCTGTGATGCTCGGAACTGCCCTCGCACGTTCGAAGGAGGCTCCTGGTCAAGGCTGGCATTGGGGTGCCGAAGCTCGCCATAGGCGCCTACCTCGCGGAGAGCGTATGCGCGTGGGAACCTCTGGAAGCCTTGAAGAAGTACTTTTTGGGCCTTCGCATTCAGCTCAGGGGCAGACAAACCTCATGGGAGCACTTCGTCACGCGATGGCCGCCAACGGCTACTCGGATGTGAAGGAATTCCAGCGTGCGAGCCTCGTCGTCCTGAAATAAGAAGCGGGCTGGAGTTTTTCTACACGTCTCAACCCTCATATCTTCATTCCCTCTAATTCCCCCGATAACAAAGAAGGAAGAACACACAATGGCTGATACACGGATTGAAAGTGATCTCCTGGGACTTCGTGAAGTTCCAGGAGATGCCTACTACGGGATTCACACCTTGCGTGCGATTGAAAATTTTCCGATTTCTGGAACTACCGTGAGTTCGGCTCCCGAGTTCATTCGTGCAATGGCCGAGGTGAAGAAAGCTGAAGCTCTAGCTAACCGTGACTTCCACACCTTGCCTGGAGTGAAGGCTGATGCGATTGTGGCCGCCTGTGATCGCCTCATCGCTGGAGAATGTCTGGATCAGTTCCCTGTGGATCTTTTCCAGGGTGGAGCTGGTACTTCAGTGAATATGAATACGAATGAGGTGGTGGCCAATCTCGCGCTTGAAATTTTGGGGAAGGACAAGGGCGACTATTCGGTGATCCACCCCAACGATGATGTCAATAAATCCCAATCGACAAACGATGCCTACCCCACGGGCTTCCGTATTGCTGTATTCCGTCTTGTGGCGGGACTGTGTGAGAAGATCAGCAAACTTGAGGACGCCTTCGAAGCTAAGGCGAAGGAGAATGAGGATGTTCTCAAGATGGGACGCACGCAGCTCCAGGATGCTGTACCCATGACGGTAGGCGAGGAATTCTCCGCTTATGCCACTCTCATGGGTGAGGAGCTTCTCCATCTGCGTCGCCAGAGCGAACTTGTACTCGAAGTGAACCTGGGTGCCACAGCTATTGGAACACGTCTGAATACACCCGAAGGATTCCAGGAAGGGGTGGTGCGCCGCTTGGCAGAAGTAACAGGACTTCCCGTTGTTGCTGCACGCAACCTCGTGGAGGCAACGAGTGACACGGGTGCGTATCTTGCCGTGCATGGGGCTCTGCGCCGTCTTGCGGCTAAGCTCTCCATGGTGTGTAACGATCTGCGTTTGCTTGCTTCGGGGCCGCGTGCGGGATTAGGCGAGCTCAACCTTCCAGAGATGCAGGCTGGATCCTCGATTATGCCTGGCAAGGTGAATCCGGTGATCCCTGAAGTGGTAAATCAAGTGTGCTTCAAGGTGATTGGTAATGACATCGCCGTGACGATGGCGAGTGAAGCAGGCCAACTCCAACTCAACGTTATGGAGCCGGTGATGGCTCAGTGCATCTTCGAATCGATTCGCCTTCTCTCCAATGCTGCAACAGTTCTGCGCGAGCGTTGTGTAGAGGGAATTACGGTGAATAAGGGAGTCTGTCTCAGTCACGTTATGAACTCTATTGGGATTGTTACCTATCTCAACGACGTTATTGGGCATAAGGCAGGCGACGAAGTTGCTCGCGAGTGTGCACGCACAGGAGCGAGTGTACGAGAAGTTGTTCTGGCACAAGGGCTGATGAGTGAGAAAGAACTCGACGAAGCTCTATCGATTGACAATCTCCGGAACCCCAAGTACATCGGATCTACTTTCGAGGACTGAGAGCCACCTCTCTAGAGTGAAGGGAAACTGGAGAGGATAAAGGTGGGTGGGGAGCATCACATTGCGTTGCTCCCCACTCACCTTTGTGAGCAGAAGTACGGGTAGGTGTTCTGCTTTATTGAATCTTTACTCGTTACTCGCATGGGTTCTGGTTGCGTGCGTCTGGGCTGCTCGATAGATATGTCGCACGCGTGCCTGGGCTGCTCATATTTTGTGAGGTGGTATTGAGCCTCGTTGCGTGGGCGTGGCTAGCGCGGGCAGGACGGACATATGCGGGCAGGGATGGGTGGCGGGAGTAAGTGCGGGCAAGCGCAACTTGGCGCAATAAAGTAGCTCAGCTGCGTTCTTATCGTATTTGCGTCTGACTATAGACCTGCATTCCTGCAAGTTCGGAAGGATCCTTCCCCAAAAGCTCAGGTACCGTCACAAGGGTGTATCCCTTGGCGCGCAATTGATCGATAATTCCGGGAACTGCTTGTACCGTGGAGGGATGGATATCGTGCATGAGTATGATATCTCCTGGTTGAGCTTCAAGAGCGCGTGCGGTAGTGATTGCTGTACTCTTGTTCTTCCAATCTTCGGAATCTATATCCCAGAAAATACCGGCGGCACCGCGTGCCTTGATAGCTTCCATGACTTCACTGTTCTTCGCTCCGTATGGTGGGCGCACCATCGTAGGCGCGGAAGCTCCGGCAGCGGTGATAGCACGGGTGGTGTTATCGAGTTCGCTTGCGAGTGCGTCTGGAGTGAGTTTCGTCAGCTGATAGTGATTCCATGTGTGGCTCCCCACGGCATGTCCCTCATTCACCTCACGCGCGACGATATCTGGGGAGGTTTGTGCTTTGGCTCCCAAGACGAAGAAGGTAGCTGGTGTCTTCTTCTCTGCAAGCTCGTCGAGGAGCTGGTTGGTGTAAGGGCCAGGCCCATCGTCGAAAGTGAGGGCAACACAGCTGACCAGCGTACAGTCCACTGTGGGAGTAGGTTCCGGTGTGGGGGTCGGAGTAGGTGTGGGTGCGGGCGTCTCTATAACGCCTCCTGAGAGAGCGTCGTTAGGAGAAGTCGTCGATGCTGGGGGCGAACTTTCAACGGGTGTAGGTGACGAAGTGGCTGAAGAATCGTTGGTTGCTGGTGTGCATCCTGCGGTGAGCAGGAGGGCTCCACATACGAGAATCGCGCCAGGATACTTCGCAAGTTGCATCGGTCTATGCTTCCCTTCAAGCTGGGTATCAGCCCTTGTAACGGTACACGTTTGTCTCTCGAAGCTCGAAACCGCAACGCCGGTACAAACGGTTGGCGGCCTCGCGTGAGGGGCGTGAGGTGAGGTCGATCGACTTTGCTCCGATCTTTTTCCCGTGAGCCACAGCTGCTTCGACAAGTGCTTGTCCAGCGCCTTGTCCGCGCGCAGCACTATCGACGACGACATCTTCGATCCAGGCGCGCTTGCCGGTGGGAAGATCGAAGGTGGCGAGTGTGAGCATTCCGAGAATGTGACCGGCAGCTACGTCGGTAGAAGTGGCCTCGGAGCGGAATACGAAGAGGAAAATGTCCTTCTGATCCAGGAAGGAACGCACAGTTTCTTCACTCAAGGGCGGAGTAGAGCTGGAGAGCTGGGGGATGAGGTGGTTCATTGCCTCGTGGAGCTCTGTGGAATAGGAGTCGAGAATTTCGATCAAGGGAGTTCTTCTTTCACTGACATTCTTATGCTGAGCGAGAGCAACAGGGAATTCTTGGATAGCTAGAGCACATGTGGGAAGACAAGAGATGCCGTCGTGGCGTGAGGATGCACTGCTGGTGGCTTTTATTCCTCCCCTTCCAGATGAGTGGGTACGCAGGAGAGATCTTTGAGCCAGATGGCTCCCGACGTGTCGGAGGGCATTCGCCAGTCTCCTCGTGGGGAGAGTGTGCCTCCTCCCAGTACTTTCGGGCCATTAGGTGCAGTGGAGCGTTTGAACTGCTGAGAGAAAAAACGGCGGAGGAATGTCTCCATCCAATGTGTGATCTCGGGGAGAGTGTAGGTATGGCGTTCACTTTCACTAATATTCATCGGCCATGTTCCACGTTCGCTATCTTTCCACGCGTGCCAGGCAAGGAAAGCGATATCTGAAGGGCGCATCCCGTAGCGCAGGAGATAGTAGAGCGTGAAATCGTGGAGTTCGTAGGGGCCGATAGTCGATTGTGTGGATTGGATCTCGCCTTCTGCTCCTGGAACGAGTTCAGGGGAGATCTCTGTGTCCAGAATCGACAAAAGAACCTCGTTTACTTCGGATGAGAATTGATCGGTATGTGCCATCCACGAGATGAGGTACTGCATAAAGCTCTTCGGGATTCCTGGATTGACGTTGTAGTGGCTCATGTGATCGCCTACACCGAAAGTACACCAGCCTAGGGCGAGCTCGGAGAGGTCTCCGGTGCCGAGCACAATACCTCCCTTAGCGTTGGCTAGGCGGAAGAGAAAATCGGTGCGCAGCCCAGCCTGAACATTCTCAAAGGTGACGTCGTAGACGGGTTTGCCTGAGGCAAAGGGATGATCCATATCGGCAAGCATCTGGCGTGCTGCTGGGCGGATATCGATCTCCTCGAAGGTGGTTCCTAGGAGAGTGGAGAGGCGTGTGGCATTTTCCTTCGTGTGATCCGAGGTGGCGAATCCCGGCATAGTGTAGGCGAGAATATCTGAGCGTGGGCGCCCTAAGAGATCCATAGCTTTGGCAGCCACGATGAGTGCCTGAGTCGAATCAAGTCCACCAGAGACACCGATAACAATCTTGGGGTTGCCGATCGCTTTGAGGCGTTGGGTAAGGGAATGAATCTGGATCTGGTAGGCCTCACAGCACTGAGTGGAAAGATCGTCGCTTTGTGTAGAGAAGAAGGGGAAACGTGCCACTTCGCGTCGCAGGCCGATATCTCCTTCAGGAAGAGAAGGCGTAAAGAAAATCGTTCGGAAGGCGTTATGTGAGCTGCTGACTTCTCCACGTAAGGCTCGGCGCAAGCCGAGCACACGGCGATTATCGTCGAAGGAAGCGTGACGGATGCGCTCCTGAAGGATGGAGCGGAGGTCAATATCTGTGATTGTGGCCTGGAAGCGGCGATCAAAACGGCGCGACGAAGCCAATTCTTCGCCCATCTCGTAGATCATAGCGTGGCCATCCCACACGAGATCGGTGGACGATTCCCCTTCGCCGGAGGCGGCATAGATGTAGGCGCCGCAGTAACGCATTGAGGCGGCCTTGACGAGTGAGGCGCGCTCGTCAGGCCTGCCCACCGAATCGGGGGAGGCAGAGAGATTGACGAGCACGGTGGCTCCGGCAAGTGCCGCTGTTGCTGAGGGCGGCACTGGTACCCACATATCTTCACAGACTTCCACGTGAAAAGTGAAACCCTCGATATTGGTGGCCTCGAAGAGGAGATCCGTACCGAAGGGGACGAATTCGCTTTCGAGATTGCGTTCTTCCTTGACACCCTTTACTCCGAGGAAAGGGATCTGGATATGGCCTCCCATAACATCCTCACCCGAGGCGAAGTGGCGCTTTTCATAGAACTCCCGATAGTTGGGGATATACGTTTTCGGTACGGCTCCGAGTACCGCACCGTCGTGGATCACGACACCGCAGTTGTAGAGGCGGTTACCGTGATGGAGAGGAGCGCCCACCACAAAAGCAGTAGCCACTCCTTCACTTCCGGCACGTAGAGCCTCGATTGCTTCGTAGACCTCGTCAATGAGTGTGTCTTGGAGAAGAAGATCATCAATCGCATAGCCGGTGAGGGAGAGTTCAGGGAAAGCAGCCAGTGCCACGCCTTCACCTTCACAGTGGCGCACAGCTTCGAGGATAGCGGTGGCGTTTTCCCCAGGGTGCACAGGGTAAACCGGCAGCGTACACGCGGCAACGCGAACAAAACCGTGGGAGTAGATCGAGGCGAAGTTCTTCATGCCTTCAAGTGTGCCAGAGCACCCTGGACAAAACTCTCCCGTTTCACGAATCTTGTGGTGGGTATCATGGGAAAATTCCGTGATACCCACCACTGACATATCTGTCGTGGTTACGCAGCTAGATTGACGGCTGTGTGTTGTGCCAACGTCGTGCCAGATTCCACTGTGCTTGCTCTCGATAAAACTGCACTTATCTGCGATAAATATTGAGCTGCTATGCACCTCACCCCGCGCGTATATCTATGAATGTCACCTATGTACCGACCGGGCACAAGTGACATTCATGAGGGTTTGATGCTCTCTGCCCGCGCCCGTGTATCTATCGGTGCACGGTGAGACGACGCATGAGTCCCCAGATACATATGGCAGCAAGAGCAGTAAAGGCAACAAAAGCGAGGCTCATCGACACTGCGTAATTGAGTATGAGGCTGAAATTCTGTGGCAACTCAAAGAATCGAGGCACATGAATGTCGACAATGTTCGTTACTGTTATCCACAGAGCAAAGATGACGGTGCCTGCGAGGAGAAGTGTGCGCATACGCACACGTACGAAGAGCAATACGAATGTGTAGATTCCAAGTCCGAATAGCCATATGTACACCGCTACAACGAAGGTGAGGAAGGCAAGTGCGAGAAGGGGTGACCCGAAATCTTCCACCATCCTAGAGAGCGCGTTTCCTTTTCCGTTCGTGAGAAGAGCATAGAAGAGAGAGAATACTACGGCTGTTGCCGTGAGAATGAGGGTCTGGATTGCGATACAGATTGCGGTGATGGCGACGATAGCCTTGCGTGTGAGCCCAGCACCAAGATAGGTGCGGGTGCGCGAGGCTCGAACGATGGCTGAATATCCCATGACAATCATCAGCACAAAGGGCGTGAGGAAGAGCCAGAGCAACATCATCCTGACCTTCGGAGAAAGATCTGCCAGTCCTTCCTCAAGAACCAGGCCATTGCTCATGAAGCGTTCTACGGAAGGAATGTAGAAGAGGGCGAGGGAAATGAGGCCGAGCGCCAGCATAATGAGGAAGGCGTCGCCAAGGTTCATGATGTCGCGGCGGATCTCCTTGCGGACAAAAAGTGAGGGGAGGAAAGATGGAGCAACAGCTACGGGGCGCTGCGAGAGTGTGATGGGAGTATTCATCGTGATACACCTCCAAGGAATGCGCGCTGAGTATCAGTCAAGGTTAGAGAGCTAAGAACATCGGTGAGGGTGGAAAGCTCGCCGCCTTCACTGTGGCGAGCACGGATGTCGTCGGGATCTCCTTCCTCAAGGAGATGTCCGTGATCGAGGAAGACAACATAGCTGAGCAGCTGCTCGACTTCGTCAATGAGGTGGGAGGAAAGGAGGATCGTGCGTGGGTGGCGTGTGTAATCTGCCAGCAGTGCACGGTAGAACATATCGCGAACCACAGCGTCCATTCCTAGGTGAACTTCGTCGAAGATCGTGAGGGGGCAACGTGAGGCGAGGCCGAGAACAGCATGGAAAGCTGAAAGTTGGCCGCGTGAGAGCTTCGATGGGTGGGCTTTAGGGGAGAGGCCGAAAGCCTCAAGGAGTTCGGTGGCATAAGCCTCATCCCAGGTAGAGCGGGTTGTCGCCCACAGATTCATTGTGGCGCGTAGCTGTTCATCCTCAAATGTGGGGGTGGCATCGCTGATGTAGGCGATCTGACCCATTGTGGGTTTCTCGTAGACGGGTTTTTTCTCCCAAGTCACTTGGCCTGGAGCTGAGTGGAGCATACCGGCGGCGAGCATTCCCAGAGTGGATTTGCCTGAACCGTTGCGTCCAAAGATTCCGGTGATGGAGTGAGCGGGCACGTGGAGGGAGATGTCCTCAAGTGCAGGTTTCCTGAAAGGCGAGTAGGAGAAGGTGAGGCCGTCAAGGGTAAGGCCGCTGAGGGTGGTAGCCTCTGGCAATCCGATGGCGTATTCGTTCGTTGTCATGATTCCTTCTTGGGGGAGAGAGTCGACAGTTGGACGGTGGCGAGGTTGAGGATCTCTGAGGGGCTCAGACCTAGGTTGAGACCAGTGGAGAGTGCGGGAGTGAGAACTTCGGCCACAAAGCTGGCTTTGCCGGTGTTGCGCAGAAGGTCGAGCGCTTCTTTGGTGACGAACATTCCGATGCCACGACGTTTGACAGCGATTCCTTCCTCGACGAGGAGTGTGAAGGCTTTGTTCGCAGTGGCTGGGTTGATGCGGTATGTGGTGGCGTACTGCGTGGTGGACATGAGTTGGTCACCTGCTTTGAGTTCGCCGACGAGGATGCGTTCGCGGATGTTATCTGCGATCTGGAGGTAAATAGGCCGGTTATCAGTGATTTTCATGGCCTTCCTTCGTCCTATGGTTCATTACATAACTAATTAACCATAGAAGTAGGGAGGGTGGCAAATCTATGGGAGTTAGGGTGTGCATTCACACCTCAATGACACTGTGCATTTGTGCTTCAGCGCTATCTTCAGCCCCCGCATTCTTCTTCCTATTGTTAAAAAATCCTATTGAAGCCCTGGAATTTGTAGTAGGCTAGCTCAGGAATGAAAAACCGAGGGTGCGGAATTTAAAATCCATACCCATGGAAATTGATATCGAGGGTGTGATCCTACACTTTGGGCACTGACCCAACGCGACGGGGCGATTCGTCCTTCGTCGTCCTTCGGAGGCATTCTGAGCTTCGATGGTGTAGCGATCACTATGCATCCTGGACGTAAGCCCGCTTGCCCGCCCCGATTGGAAGGGATCATCCGCATGGATCTGAGGCTCAACGCCACACTTTTCGACTACTCCTTCGTAGCTGTCTACATCTTTTTCGTAATCGCAATCGGCATCATCACACGCCGTAAGGTACTCACATCAGAGGATTATTTCCTCTCCGGGCGTTCGTTGCCGGCATGGATCTGTGCCCTTGCCTTCCTCTCAGCCAATATCGGTGCTACCGAACTCATCGGCATGGCAGCTAATGGATCAAACTATGGGCTTGGCACAGTTCACTACTACTGGATCGGTGCCGTGCCAGCCATGGTATTCCTTGGCCTGATTATGATGCCCTTCTACTACGGTTCGAAGGTGCGTTCGGTTCCCGAATACTTACGCCTTCGTTTCAATCGGCCTACACATGCCTATCAATCCATCATCTTTGCCACGGCGACGATTCTCGTGGCTGGGGTGAACCTTTTCGCCCTCGCTTTGCTCATTAACGTGCTTATCGGATTGCCGTTGTGGGCCTCGATTCTCGCTTCGGCTGGGATCGTCCTCCTCTACACGACGATGGGTGGCCTCACTGCCACGATGTATAACGAGGTACTTCAATTCCTCATCATCGTCGCCTTCCTCACCCCGCTCACAGTGGGCGGACTTGCTCGTGTGGGCGGTGTTTCAGGGCTTATCGAGACTCTTAATCAAACCCAGGTACTCGGTGAAACTGGCCTCACGGTGTGGGGTGGCACAGGTCTTGGAGAAACGACGAACCCGTACGGTAACTGGATCGCGCTCCTCCTAGGGATGGGTTTCGTCAACTCCTTTGGGTATTGGACAACAAACTTCACCGAAGTTCAGCGTGCACTCTCTGCCAAGGACATGTCGGCTGCTCGTCGTACACCAATCCTCGCGGCGATCCCCAAGATGTTCTTGCCACTTATCATCATCACGCCCGGACTCATCGCCGCAGTACTTGTGCCCGAGCTTGCCAGCGGGCAACTCTCGCACAACGAAGCCCTTCCAGCTCTCATCGGCTCAGTTTTGCCCACGGGACTCGTTGGCCTTGCGCTGGCTGCTCTCATCGCAGCTTTTATGGCAGGTATGGCTGCGAACGTCTCGTCATTCAATACGGTGGTGACCTACGATCTCTGGCAGACCTACCTCAAGCCAGGCAAGTCAGATACGTACTACCTCAAGGTGGGGCGCAAGCTCACTATCTGGGGAGTTGTGGTGGCTATCGGCGCTGCCTTCATTGCTGCCTCCTTCAATAATATTCAGGACTACTTGCAGCTTTTGCAGTCGATCTTCAGCGCTCCTCTCTTCGCTACCTTCATCCTTGGCATGTTCTGGAAGCGGATGAGCCCATGGGCTGGACTGTGGGGGCTGGTAGCTGGAGCACTCGGTGCCGGTGGAGTGCAGGTGGGCTACATGCTGGAGATTCTCGAATTTAATTCCCAACAAGCCGCTTCCTTCACGGGTTCAGGAATGGCCTTCATCTTTGACGTGGTTGTTTCTGTGATCGTTACCTTTATGGGAACAGCGAAACCAGAGGACGAGTTGGACGGCCTTGTGTGGGGCAAAGTGAAAATGCCTATCCGCGGTGCCATGCCGGCTCCAGATCTCCACAAGGTTGCGGTGAAGGCCGAGCGCGAACGCATCGCTGCGGGGCAGAAGCTCCCCTGGTGGGAGAATCCCTGGCCGCTGGGCATTGGGGTACTCGTCGTCATGGTCGTGCTCAACCTAACGGTGGGTCAGTGAGATGGGAAGCAGTGAGATGGGAAACAACGACATGAGAAAAAGTGGCATGGGAGCACACGAGGTGAATGTAGGCAGAAAAGGCGAGCAAAGCGCCAGTCAAGGCAACGAACTGCGGGGTGCACAGGTACGTGGCGGAAAGCTGCGCCACCCGCGCCGCTCCGTGGCTACGGCTCTGGATCTGCGGGCGTGGATTGCAGCGATGTTCGCCACCTTTGGGCTGATGCTCGCATGTTATGGCGCCTTCTTCGTCACCGAGGCTGATCTTGCCAAGGCCGGTGGCCTCAACCTTGACCTGTGGACTGGAGTTGGCATGCTTGTTGCGGCAGCGGCGTTCTTCATGTGGCTTATGGCTCGTCCGCCAGAAGCGGAGGAATCAACTCTCGTTGGCACGTGAGTGCGGTATGGCGAAAACTGTCTGCCATGGGAAGCCTGCCACTGAGTGCGGTGGGGCATGGATCTTCTGGGGTGTTCCTGCCGTCTGCATAGAGAAGATGAATAACGCTGCCGACCTCAGGATCGTAGAACCTCGGCCTCATATCCGTTAGGGAGAGACTCGTTAGTGCCTTAACGGCGAGGGGTGGATCAATGACGCGCAAACCTGGACGACACACAGCGGACGGCGTCCACGAGCAGCCGTGATGGGGAATCTTTGACGAGGAAGCCGCCGGCTCTTCGCGGTACTCGTTGGGGTCTCGGTGCGGTTGGGTTAAGGATCCACGTCAGACGTACGCGTCAGCGCACAGAACAATGACACAATGACGAGGAGAAAAGTTACACCGGGGGATTGTCGAAACCTATTGCGACACCCCCGGTGATTAGGGAACGGCAGGAAGATCAGCGACGAACTCCGCATCAGGGAGCAGTCTCAGAAGCGTGCCACCGTCACTTCGGTGACGGTGGCACGCTCGCGTAGTCTCCTGAGGTGTTTCAGGTGTCTCGTTGGGAGGTTGGGAGGGGATTTGCCCGTAGCTCTGCGTCTGCCACTGTTGTGCGGGAGTCGCTTGAGGGGATTGCCCCTGCTGGGTCATCTGAGCAATCCGAGCTGCCTTCCTGCGGATGCGGACAACACGAGCCCTGGCGACACCACCGAACACGAGAACGGTCGCCCCCACCGACGGCGATTCCCCGCGGCGACCGGAAGAAAGCGCCGACCTTGGAGAGCATGTTAGAGCCATCCTTGAGCGTGGAATCTTTGGACGACTCTGCTGCGCCCTCGCTATCTTGGGCGACCACACGGGCACTTTCCACTGGCATTTCAGAAAATGACGACGTCATCCCACGTTACGGTGTTGCCTTCGACCCGCCCATTCTCTGATGTTTCGGTGATCGGACCCGGGAATGTCACTGAGAAGGATGAAGTGAACGGATACATGTCCATGAGTTGCCCAAATACGTCCTTCTGGCGCTGAAGCTCCTCGGCTGTCAAGAGGGGAGGAAATGTGTAGGTAAACTGGCCATTCTCGTGCGTGAGCGTTGCTGAAGTCCCGTCGGCTCCAAAACTGTTCAGAGGGGCACGGGTAACTTTCATCTCACACGCCGGTTGCCCTTCATACGAGGTGAAGGAGACAGCGATGTTGCTGCCGCTGGGCAGCAAACTCTTCAATTCTTTCAGGTCGCCGGACTCTAGGTTTTCCAGGGAACACACCGATTCCAGTAGGTGTCAGGACTCAGGGGGTTGTCGAACCCCCGAAGCCGCTGATGAAGTCGTTGGAATACCAGCCCAGAAAGCTCACATCCACGGTGTCATCGGCATTAACGGACATGTTGTATTTGACGCCACATGAGCTGAGCAGGGCAGTAGGGGGATCAGAAGAAGTGCGCTGAGACGACGCATCCTGCGCCGGGGGGGGGAGAGGCATAGTCTAGTCTAAGTTTTAACTTATTGTGTCCCGTTGAGGGCGCTGTTCGTCGATTTGTTCTCGTCCCCAGAGGGCACCGGGAGAGGCGGAGTGGGAGATTTATTACCTTCCCACCCCGCCCAGCTCACTAATTTTGCCGAAGCGTAGCTGTGCTGAAGCTCTTCTACTTTGCGAGTTCTGCCTTGCGCTTGCGATCCACGCGTGCCAAAGCGATAAGAAGCACAAGCCCCACAGCGGCCACTGCCGATGCGACGTAGAAAGCAGTGTGGTAGGCGGAGATCCCAGCGTCGGCATTGACGAGACGCGAGGCGATCTGTGGGCCGACAAGGGAGGCGATAGCGTAGGCAAAGAACATGATTCCGTAGTTGATACCAAAGTTCTTCAATCCGAACTGTCGTGAGGTCAGTGGTGGGAAGGCCACAAGCACACCGCCGAAGGAAGCTCCAAGCAGGCAGAGGAATACCGCAAACATCACGGGGTTCGTCGACATGGAGAGCCCGAGTAGCCCGATGATCGTCAGTAGCAAAATTCCGGCGAGAGTTTTGACTTCGCCAATCTTGTCGCAGAGCTTGCCGGTAGTGAGACGTCCGACGAGGTTCGCGGCGGTGTTAATCATGACGAAGTTTGCTGCCGTTACCGCGTTAAAACCAAGCTGGGTCTGCACGATTGCTGAAAGTTTGCCGATGAGCATGAGTCCGGAGGTTGCGGCGATAGCAAAGATAATAAGCATGAGCCAGAACGTGGGAGTGCGCAGCATCTGGGTGGGAGAGCAGTTGATCTCTTTACCTGCACTGGCAGCTTGGGTGGTATTCGATCCTGCTGGTGCCCAGTTACCCGGCACAGGCTTCATGAGAAGGCCAGCTACGAAGCAGAGCGCCAAGAATCCGATGCCGATGTAGACGAAGCCCTTCTGCCCGAAGCTGTGATTGAGTACAGCACCAAGCTTGGAGAGCATGATTCCTCCGATGGATGCAGCGCAGAGAAGCACACCGTTCATCGTTCCGCGCTTTTCGGGGAACCAGCGCAGGGCGGTGTTGATGGCCGGGTTGTAGAGTAGGCCGTTGCCCGCTCCGGCGAGTACACCATAGGTGAGGTAGAGCATGGGGATATTCGCCGCGAAGCCAGTAAGAATCCACCCTGCTCCGAACACTGCGCCACCGACGAAGGTGAGCATACGAGGCCCGGCTTTATCGACGATACGCCCGGAGAGGATTCCAAAGACAGCCATAACTGTCTGGTAGATCGTGAGAGCCAGAGCCACTTGGGGAGCGCTGCCACCGGTAGCTTCCTGGAGTGGCTTGTCGAAAACCGTAAAGACGTTCGCTGCGGAAACGCACCAAACTGCGATGAATGCGCCGATGAACACGAGATTCCTGTTGGCGCGTACTGCCTGTGTCACCTCTAGCCTCCTTGCTATTGAGCCGACGCGCTCGCGCCTGGCGTAGGTGAGTCGTGCGTGACTTTGGTGGTCAAGGTCGCGCACACGTATAGGTTGCGTGGCATTCAGGTGGGTATCCTGCGTGTCCACACTGATGGAGTGGCCAGCGGTGGCCATAGTGTTCTCGCGTACACGAGTGCGCGAGAGGATGTAGCCGATACTAGTGGCTCGTATGTTTTCCTTCGGGGACGATTGTCCCGATTGGTTAAAAATTTACACTACGTTAATAAGTGAACCAAGTAGTACACCTGTGACACTCGCTCTCAACATAAAGAAGATCGCCCGCGCACGTAAATTTCAACTAGATATAGGCTTGATAGAAAGCCAAAATAAGGCATGAGAGGACAAACGTCCCAAAGGTGAGTGACTCCTCTTCGTAAGATTGAACCAGATGGTTAACAAAGCGGTTTGTGCTATCTAGTTATATTCGATTACTCCAACGAAGGAGAGTGAGGGTCGATGATTACCGAAAAGCCGAAAGACGCGCAAGAATTCCAGGCCTACCTCAAGCAGATCCGCGAACTGGCAGAAGGTCCGTTTGAGGAGATGCAGAAGGAAGTGGAAGTCACGAATGTCTTCCCCCCGGAATTCTTCGAACTGTCCAAGCAAAACAGCCTCTACAAGATGTCTATGCCCGTCAAGTACGGCGGCTGGGAACTCAACTGCTGGGAGATCTTCCAGGTTCAGGAGGAGTTCTCGCGTGGCCCTGGCGGTATGCGTATGCACCTGCACTACGCGGCCGACATGAACTGGCGAATCATGGATGAATTTGCCTGCAAGGAACTTCATGACGAAGTAATGATGAAGTTCGCCAACAAGGATATTTTTGTCATCTTCGCCCTTACCGAAGAGACCGGCGGTTCCGGTGCTGACCTTCACACCACCGCTGTGCGCGATGGGGATGACTACATCCTCAACGGCGAAAAGACCCTAATCTCCCACACCGATTGCTGTGAGGGTGCGTATGTCTTTGCCGTGACGAACCCCGATGCTCCCAAGGACAAGCGCCTTTCTGCCTTCTTCGTCCCCAACGATGTCGAAGGCTACGAAATCGTCGATATGCCTCATATGATGGGCTGCCGTGGTGCTGGCCACGCAGGCCTCAAGTTCACGAATGTGCGCCTTCCCAAGAAGTATCTCCTAGGCGAAGAAGGTCAGGGACTGGAGATTTCGATTTCCGCCCTCTCGCTCTCTCGCGCACACATCGCTGTTTCCAACCTCGGTATGGCTCAGCGTATGCTTGAGATGACGATTCGCCGCGCCAAGGATCGCGTCACCTTCGGTAAGCCGATTGCGGCACGCCAGGCGATCCAAGGCTACATCGCCGAGATGGGCACGCATATCTTCGCTCTGCGCCAGATGGTCAAGGACGTGGCCTTCGATTACGACGCCGGCAAGGATATCGAGCAGAAGGCGGCGATGGCCAAGCTCTTCTCCATCCAGACGGTTAAGCTCGTTTCGGACTACATGCTTGAGATCTTCGGTGGCATCGGCTATTTCGAGGACAACCCATACGGCCCAGTTGAGCGCATGTACCGCGATTGCCGCGCTATGTGGCTTGAGGAAGGCCCGCCAACCGTTCAGCGACTGACCTCTTCGCGCAAGCTCATCGCCAACGGTGGCAACACATGGGGAATCGACCCGGCGACGGGGCGCGGGATCAACGATCTCGTCCAGGACGTCAAGATCGCAAACTGACGCTTCTCAATCAGCAGAGGTAGTGGGGTGTCCGTCCTTCCTCTATCGCACCCCACTGCCTCTGGCAGATTATCCAGAAGAACAACGATTCTTCCTCTCCTAAGCCTGTGCTTACGGATTGGCAACTCACAATCTTTACTCGACGAGTAGAACCCAACCACAGGAGCTACTCCAACTCTCAGGTGGCACCTCGTCGTCCTTTATCGGAGCGGGATCACCGAGGATTCCGCCTCCTCACCTTCCATAAAACTTCCGGCCACGCCCTCCAGGCCGGCTCAACCGAAAGGGCATCTCAATGAAGCCGCTTGACGGACTTAAAGTTCTCGATATGACGACCTTCCTTGCCGCTCCCGCAGCGCTGCGGATCATGGGTGAATGGGGTGCCGACGTCATTAAGATCGAGCAGCCCAAGGGCGATCCTTGCCGAATCCAGGGCGCTGTTTTTAACACCCCCTACACCGACGCAGAGAATATCGGTTTCGACTTTGCCAATATCAATAAGCGCTTCATCACCTTAGATCTGCGTGTGCCTCAAGGGCGCGAGGTTATGGATAAACTCCTGGCCGAGGCTGACGTTTTTGTCACCTCCACGCGTGTGAAATCGCTGAAGAAACTCGGCTACGATTTTGAAACTCTCCACGAGAAGTTCCCGCGCCTCATCATGGCTCAGGTTCTCGGTTTTGGGGAGAAGGGGCCGCTCAAGGATGCTGCTGGCTTCGATGTCACGGCCTACATGTCGCGCGGCGGGGTCTACCACACCCTCCTTAACCGTGGTTCTTCTCCAATGATTCCGACGAACGGCTTTGGAGATTTCCAAATTGCCTTCACGATCCTCTCCGGCGTGATGGCTGCCCTTTACGCACGTGAGCGCACTGGCCAGGGCGATTACGTCACGACGTCGCTTTTCCACTGCGGAGTCTGGGCCATCAACACAGGAATGGTCTCCGCCCAGTACGGCAATGCTTACCCTAAAGATCGTAGAGAAGTTATCAACCCTCTCAACAACACCTATTTCGCCGGTGATGGTGCCCTCATGACGATGTGCGCCCCGGAATATGACCGCGACTACAACACGATCATGGAGCTCGTTGGGCGCGAGGATCTCGTGGGTGATAAACGCTATGACAACTGCGATCACGTGAATGAGACAGGTGCCAACGGCGAAGTGGTGGATATCCTCGATGAAGCCTTCGCCTCCCAGCCCCTTGACTACTGGTTGGAAAAACTGCGCGAAGCTGATATTCCGGTGGAGAAGTGCCAGCTGCCTACCGATATTTACGAAGATGAGCAAGCCTGGGCCAACGATGTCATTCGCACAGTTCACTACCCTTTGACCGGAAATGACAGGATTCTCCCAACAAACCCCGTGCGTTTCCGTTCGCAGGGTGATCCAGAGATTCGCCTTTCTCAATCCCAAGGTGCCGACACCGAGGACGTGCTCGCTGAACTCGGCTATTCCCGCCAGGAGATCGAGGCGATCCTCGAATCCGGTGGCGCTCAGGGTATTTTTGTTCGCTCCTAATATCCACACATTGTAAGGACATTTCTTATGGCACAGATCTACACCGAAGACCAGCAGCTCCTCATCGAGACGATTCGCGAGTTTGGACGCGCAGAGATCCTCCCCACCGTTGCTGAACGCGATCGCGATTCTATCTGCGACCTGGAGACTTTTGCCCCTGCTTTTGAAGCAGGCCTCCACCTGCTTGAGGTGCCCGAGGAGTTTGGTGGCATGGGGCTGAACTACCAGAGTGGTGCGATGGCCTTCGAGGAGCTCGGCTACTTCGATGCCGGCTACGCAATCACGCTTGTTACCACCTTCGTGGCGCTGCGCAATGTCATCATGGCAGGTACACCTGAGCAAGCGCAGCTCTTCGCGGAGAAGATCCACGATGGAGGCCTTGGAGCTTTCTGCCTCACTGAGCCTTCGGCAGGATCAGATGCGGGGTCGTTGACCACACGTGCTGTACGTGAGGGCGACGAGTACGTTATCAACGGTGCAAAGTGTTGGATTACCAATGGTGCACTCGCCTCAGCCTATATTGTTTTGGCCAAAACGGATCCGTCGATGGGCAATAAGGGTATCTCGTGCTTCATCGTTGAGGCTGATCGCGAGGGCATCGAAGTGGGACAGCACGAGGACAAGATGGGTCTGCGCACGTCGAACACCTGCGATGTCGTCTTTCGTGATGTGAGGGTACCTGCCACGAACCTCGTTGGCAAGGAAGGTGAAGGTTTTAAAATTGCCCTCTCCGGCCTCGATGTGTCGCGTGCCTTCATGGCCACAATTTCTGTGGGCATGATGCAGCGTGCCCTTGATGAAGCAGTTGCCTACGCCAAGGAGCGCAAGCAGTTCGGCCAGCCCATCATCAACTTCCAGATGGTTCAGGAACTTCTGGCTCAGATGGCCTGCCGCACGGAGGCTGCCCGCTGCCTCGTCCAGAACACAATGCGCATGATTGACGAAGGCGTACCGATGGAGAAGGAAGGATCAATCACGAAAAAGTTCGTCACCGATCAGCTCCAACTCGTCGTTTCCGACGCTGTGCAGGTGCTTGGCGGCAATGGTTACTCGCGTCAGTATCCTGTGGAAAAGATCATGCGTGATGCAAAGATCTTCCAGATCATGGAAGGCACGAACCAAATCCAGTCAATTGTCATTGCTCGCGCACTGGCGAAAGAAAAGAAGTAAGTACATCCGTGAGCCCGCCGGTGGAATTCTGCCGGCGGGCGTGGTGTAAGCCAGTGAAGGAGCATAATGAACGCGGCCAGAGTTAGCCTCGCTCGCACACGCGAGGAGGAATACCGGCGCAAGGGGCTGTGGGGTGAGGCCTCCTTGCACGAGTGGTTCTCGCTCGCTGTGCGCGCTGTTCCTGATCGTTTGGCTGTCGTTGATCGTCTGGAAGGAAGTTACACATACGCTCAACTTGACGCGGCTGCCACCCGCCTGGCTTCCTGGATGCGTGATGAGGGTGTAAAACCAGGAGATGTGGTGGGAGTCCAGCTTCCCAACTGGTGTGATTTCACCCTTTGCTATATCGCATGTCTCAAGCTCGGAGCAGTGATTAATCCGATCCCGACGAATCTGCGCCTTCAGGAGCTGCGCTACCTCGTGGCTGAATGCGGCACAACCTGCATTTTTCACCCGACGAAATTCCGCAATACCGAGTATGAGGAACTCGCGCTCCAGCTGCGCGAAGTCTGCCCGAGCCTGCGCACGAGCGTGCTTGTTGATCGTCTGGGTGTGCCTTCGCATTGCCTACCCGAACTGGGGACGATTCTCCGGGAGTCTGAAGCTGTAGCGGGCACAGCAGGCGAGCTATCTTTGCACCCATGGGCATCGAAAGGTAGTGATCTTGCCGCGATTCTTTTTACCTCGGGTTCTGAAGCGCAACCCAAGGGCGTCATGCTCTCCCACAACAACCTCATCGCCTCTGAGCGTGCTTTCGCCCATAGCCTCTCAGTTTCGTGGAATGACGTCATGTTCATGCCGGCTCCTCTGGGACACGCGACGGGTTTCATGCACGGTGTGACGATGCCATTCCTCTGCCAGATCACCTCGGTGCTGTGCGATCGCATGGACGGTGGAGCGATGGTAGAGATGATTCGTCGCCATCACGCCACTGGTTCGATGGCTGTGCCTACGCTTGCTGATCTACTCCTCGACGAATGCGAAGAGCATGGGATTGACTTGCCGAGTTTGCGTTTCCTCTGCTGTGGGGGATCACCGGTTCCCCGCGCTCTCGTCGTTCGAGCCAGAAGCTATGGGATTTCGCTTTTCTCCGTCTACGGCTCCACGGAATCTGCGCCTCATACAATGACTACCTGCCGTGACGAGGAAGAGCGTGTCATTAACACCGATGGGCGAGCCTGCTGGGGAACCGAAGTGAAGATCGTTGACCCTGCCACGCGCGAGGTGTTGCCACCGGGTTGCGTGGGGGAGGAAGCCTCGCGCGGACCAGCTGTATTTATGGGCTATCTCAATCGTCGCGAGCTAACCGAACAGGTGCTCGACGAGGATGGCTGGTACTACTCAGGCGATCTTGCTGTCCGCGATGAGGAAGGCTACATCCGGATCACAGGGCGGATCAAAGATATTGTGATTCGCGGTGGGGAAAATATTTCGGTTGCCGAAGTGGAACTCATCGTGCGTTCGTATCCACGTGTACGTGAGGCCGCGGTTATCGGCGTGGACGACGAACGTTTGGGTCAGCGCCTGTGTGCCTGCATTGTGAGCCGTGATGGGGCAGACGTGAGTGTGGGAGAACTCAAGGAGTTCTTCGTGACGCATCACTTTGCAAAGTATAAGATTCCTGAGCTTGTCATTATGCTCCAGGAGATGCCGCATACGTCCTCAGGGAAAATTGCAAAGGGTGTACTGCGTGAGCGCTATGGTGAGTGGACAGAGGTCACTCGATCCTAGAGATCGTCAACTCTTCAGTGAGTCTGTGGGTGGGATCTGCAACCAGTTCGGTTTCACGAAGGGTTAGCCAGGATAAAGCGAAGTACCGCATCCTCAATCATCGTGCGGTTGTCGAAGGATTCTTCTCTGCCAAGCATGTCTCGATTGAAGAGCACCTTGAAGCTGGCTTGGTGCTCGATACGGTTGAGAGCAAGGGCAGAAAGTACCTGGTGAAGATCGGTGGCGTTGGGGCCTTCACGAAAGACTCCGCTGGCGCGCCCACGAGCGAGGATATCGTCGAGAATCGTGAGAGTCTTTTCGTTAATTTCGAATAGACGTGGAGTTTGGGCAATTGTCTCGGCTCTGTACTGGAGATTTTCGTAGGCGATGATCCGCACGGCATCGGCGTTGTTCTCGAAGTGCTGAAGGGTTTCGCGGGTGAGGATACGCAGTGCTGCCTCAGGTTCGAGGGTTTCAGGGCGCAGGTCAATCTCGCGGCGGCGGATATTTTCGTAGGCTTCGATGAGCACCTCGCGGTAGAGCCCGGCTTTGGATTTAAAGTAGTAGTAGATCATGCGCTTCGAGGTGTGTGTCAGGGAAGCGATCACGTCGATCCGCCCGCCTAGAGGACCCTTCGCTGCAAACTCGGCGGTGGCTGCATCGAGGATCTCACGCCTAGTCGTCTCCGGGTCGCGGCGTGTGTTACGGGCGGTGTTCGTGGCAGGCATGTAACTCCTCAGATATGTGCAACACTCACACCTTACTCTGATGAGGCTTTCTATGTATGGGTGAACCTTCGTGCGTGATGTGTGGCCTCCCACCTTCGCACGTGTAGAGCGGAGTGTAAGAGAAGCCATGGGCAGAGTTATGGATATGTGTACTGAGTGGTTCACACACATATTGCGGGCGAGTTGCTTCACAAGGAAGTGCGAGTAAAAAAGTGCGAGGAGTGACTTAGGGCAAAAGTCCTTTTATGTGCACAAACATGGTGGAATTTTGGGTGTTTTGGTTAAGGGGAGTTCTGGCAAAAGTCCCGGGTCATCTTGGTAAGGGGCGGTAGACTTCCCTTGTAACTATTTGGTGGCAACTCGAAGGAGAGGGCTTTGCCTTCCGCGGCAAATTGTGCTGAATCTTTCTGATTCTGGCCGTGGACTTCATCGAGGCTTCAATATGTACCAGATGGTGAAAACGTTGCGTAGGATGTTCTGCGCACCACGTGAGAGAAATGAGGCTGAGATGACTGTTGTCGTGGCATACAAATACGCGGCAAATCCGCAAGATGCAAGCGTCAGTGCCGACGGCGTGATCGACTGGTCGCGCGCCAAGGCTGCTGTGAGTGAATACGATCCCGTAGCCATTCAGGTCGGGCGTAACCTCGCCGCACAGCTCGGCACCGAAGTTGTCGGCGTGAGCGTCGGCAATGCTGCCATCGCCTCCTCGATGGCAAAGAAGAACGTCCTCTCCAAAGGACTTGAGCGTGCCCTCCTCCTTGCCGACGATGCAACAGAAGCGTGGAATCCCACCGACATAGCTGCCGCTCTGGCCGATCTCACCCAGCGTGTTGACGACTGCGACATTCTTCTGACCGGAGATTCCTCGATTGACGAAGGAGCGCGGATGATGCCAGCCCTCGTCGCCGGAATCCTTGGATGGCCTTGTTTCGAAGAAGTTGTTGGACTTGAGCGCGAGGACGAAGGCTGGAAGGTCACCCAGAACGTCGCAGGTGGAACACGGACAATCACCGTGAAAGGTTCCGTCGTCGCCTCACTCACGTCCGATGCTGTCGAAGTGAAAGTGGCCTCAATGAAGGAGATCCTCGCAGCAGGAAAGAAGCCTGCTGAGGTTCTCGATGCTGGAGAATTTGCAGCCGTGAGCCCCGCATTAACAGTGACAGGGCGTGCAAAGCCCGAACCCAAGGCTCGCCTGGGCAAAGTCTTTACCGGAGACGCAGCCGCCGCCGAGCTCGTCGCCGCACTTCACACTGACGGCGTGATCTGAGAGAGGAAGAATAATGACTCACGCATGGATTATCGCGGTAGAACCCCAGATCTCCACTCTCCTTGAACTCGCACGCGCGGGAGCTGATTCGGTGACGGCAATCGTCGTCGGCGATGCACAGATCTCCGGGGTTGATCGCCTCGTGCGCATTGATGTAGGCCAGGCTCCCGCCGAAGCTGGCGCACCTGGTGTTATTGCCGCAGTGGAAGCAGGAGAAGGTGACATCATTCTTGCCGCCAACAAGCCAGCTGAGCGTGTTCTCGCCGGTGCCGTGGCTGGGGCTCTCAAACTTCCCGTACTCTATGGCCTCAAGAAACTGGAAGCTGGAAAAGCACAACTCTCTCGTTTTGGCGGAATCGCCCTCGAAGACGTGAGTTTTACGAGCGCTGTGGTGGCAGTGGTTGATGGCGGTACGGAAACCGAAGGAGATGCCCCCACTGAGGAAACCGCTCCCGCCCACGCTTACGAGGCCACTGTCAGTGCCACACACGCTCGGGAGATCAGCCAGGTCAATCTTGTCGCCTCCTCGCGAATCGTGGCCGCCGGACGTGGCTTCAAAGCGAAGGAAGATCTCAAGCTCGCTGAGGATCTCGCTGCCGCCCTTGAAGCCGATATCGCCTGCTCGCGTCCGCTTGCCGAAGGAAGCGAGTGGATGGCTCGCGATCGCTATGTGGGAGTTTCAGGTCAACAAGTAGCTCCCAAGATCTACGTGGCTCTCGGAATCTCTGGTCAGATTCAGCACACGGCAGGCATGGCCGATTCGGCCACCGTCATCACGGTGAATAACGACGATAAGGCTCCTATGTTTGCTCAGTCAGACTACGGAATCGTCGGGGATCTCTACGAGGTTGTTCCCGCTCTTATCGAGGCGCTGAAGTAGGCCAGCATGGAGGAGACATACGATTTTGACGTCATCGTTGTGGGCGCAGGAATTGCCGGCAACGTGTGCGCGTACCTTCTTGCCCAGGCCGGCCACGAAGTTCTCCTCATTGAACGTGGGGTGGAAGTAGGCTCCAAGAATCTCTCCGGCGGTGTGCTCTACTGCCGGATTATGGAGGAGATCTACCCGAACTGGAAGGAAGCTCCTACCGAGCGTCACATCACCCGCAACTGCCTCTCCTTCCTCAACGCCACCTCCGCAGTGAACGTGGATTACTGGGATGAGCGTTTGGCCGAACCACGCAATGCCGTGAGTGTACTTCGCGCCAAGATTGATCCCTGGCTAGCTGAGCAATGCGAAGAAGCAGGCGTTACTGTCATGCCTGGCGTCAAAGTCGATGCTCTCCTTCGTGAGAGAGAGCACTTCGTCGGTGTGCGTGCCGGAGAAGACGAACTGCGCGCCAAAGTTGTGGTAGCAGCCGACGGTGTTAATTCCTTCCTCGCCCGTGAAGCCGGAATCCGCGCCAAAGAAGAGAAGGTTAATCTTGCCGTAGGAGTGAAGTCCGTCATCAAGATCGGTGAGGACGAGGTGCGCAAGCGCTTCAACCTCACCGGTGATGCTGGAGCTGCCTACGCCGTGGTGGGCGAGTGTACCCGTGGAGTTGCCGGCGGTGGATTCATGTACACGAACCGCGATTCAATTTCCATTGGTATCGTCGCCAACCTCGAAGATCTGACGAAAAAAGAGGAGGAATCCTCCGCCCTTCACGATCATTTTCTCTCCCATCCCTTTATCGCGCCCTTCCTCGAAGGAGGCGAGCTGCTCGAATACGGCTGCCACCTCATTGCGGAAGGAGGGAAGGCGATGCAGCACAACCTCGTGCACGACGGGCTTGTGCTTGTCGGAGATGCGGCTGGATTCACTCTTAATACCGGATTTACTGTGCGAGGAATGGATCTGGCTGCTGGTAGTGCGAAAGCTGCGGCTGAGGCGATTTCCCTCGCCCTTGAAGCGGGAGATTACTCAGCAACCAAGCTGGAGGAGTACCTGCGTCGTTATGAAGCAAGTTTCGTTGGCAAGGATATGGATACCTATGCCAAAGCACCGAAATTCCTTGAGAACGAGGAGATGTACACCAGCGCAGGTAGCCTTATGGCCAACGTGCTTTACGGGGTGTACAACCTGGATTTGAGCCCACGTAAGCACATCCTCCCCACGGCACTTGCTGCTCTCAAGGCATCTGACCTCACGATGAGGCGCTTGGCAAAGATTGGCTTGCAAGCTGTACGAGCTCTGTGAGACGAGGCGAGAAAAGGAGAGATCATGAGCGAATTGACGCAGGCAAGCGTTACTGAACGCCTTGCCGGAAATGTCTACGAAGTTGATGAAGGTAACTCCCACATCGAGGTCAATCAGGAGATCGCACAAGCCACGGGAACCGGCAAACTCCTGGTCAAAGTGTGCCCGGCTCACGTCTATTCTGAAGAACCAGACGGGACGATCGCCGTGGAATATGCAGCCTGCCTCGAATGTGGCACCTGCTTGGCAGTAGCCGCACCAGGCGCGCTCACGTGGCACTACCCCGAGGGCGGAATGGGCATCATGTTCCGTGAAGGTTAATACTCTTGCGACTTCGCGCGCCCCAAAAACTCTCACAGCCACAGTGAGATGAGGAAAGGTGGGTTCCTCTCCGTCGGACGGGAGGAACCCACCTTTCTTGAGCGAGGAGAAATCTTTGGGCGCTATGTCTGGGTTCTATGCCTGCTGCGCTTGTTCAGTTTCCTCCGAGAAATCTGCCGAGGATCCCTCCGAGAAATCTTCCTCTTCTTCTATGATTTCTTCCTCGCTGAGCCCATGTAGGCGCAGCCCGCGCCAGCGATTGAGAGCAGCTCCGAGATCCACCAAGCGCGGGCGTACAAGGAAAGCAGGGTGCTCGCGAGCGCCAAAGGAACACAAAGAATCAAGCCCTCCCTCATCAAGTCGCCTGCCAATCTCGTCAAGAATCTGGCGAAGAGTAAGGGAAGAATCGGCGACGTGCTCAAGAACTCCGCGCATAGCCCAGGCAAGAGCTTCCGTCTGCCCGAAGTCCACGATCTGTTCCACGTCAGAAAGATCCACGTTGCGTTTGTCGAGCTGGATACGGTCGAAACCGATAGCCTTTGTGCGAGGACGATCGTTATGGTTAACCTCACGCAGGAGGATCCGAGGCTCACCCACAGAGAAATCTTCGGCATCCTCACGTGCGCGTGGCTGGTTGGCTACCACGGCTCGCGCTTCCTGTGTCACGTTGAGGCAACGGTAGGAATCCATGAGAAGTACCGTATCTGCGATGTCGAGATAATCTCCTGAGCCACCCATGACGAGTACTGTAGAGACTCCGGTTTTACGGTAGAGCGCACCGATACGATCCACCAGCGGTGTGATCGGTTCAGTAGCGACGAGTTCACGCATACGCGAATCTCGGATAAGGAGATTTGTGGCTGAGGTGTCCTCATCGATGAGGAGAAGAGGGGCACCTAGTTCCACAGCTTCAACGATTGAAGCCGCCTGCGAGGTAGAGCCAGAAGCATTCTCCGTGGAGAAACTTTCTGTGGGCATTCCCGTAGGAAGATGGCCGATGAAAGGAGAGACATTCACACCTGTGACGGCTCGCCCATCGGCAGCGCGGATCTTGAGAGCCTCAGGGATGGTGGCCACGAGTTCACGGCCATCGCCAGGTATGTGGGCGTAGACACCGCGCGAAAGCGCTGATAGCAGGGTGGATTTTCCGTGATAGCCACCTCCAGCAATGACCGTGATCCCCGGTCGCAGTGCCATCCCGCTCACTTCACCGCTGTGGGGAAGAATCACAGTTTCACGCAAGGAATCGGGGGAGGAGAAAGGAACCGAATCTGGAAGTGGCCGTTGGGAGATTCCCGAACGACGTGCGAGCACCGATTCGTCGGCGACGAAAGCCACCCACCCGCGCTCAGTGAGGAAGGTGCGAAGCGCCTGGTAATCCTCGTAGGCGTGGACGTGAGCACGTAAGCCCTCAAGGTTGGCGGCTCCGGCTTCCTCGGAGAGGAAATCGAGTGATTCAAGGATAATGTCAGGGACATCAGCATCGAAGATCCGTGCAGCGAGGTGACCCAAGATTGTGCGCCCACGTGCTGGGAGCTGAACCTGGAAGCGCAACTCTATTTTTTCAGGAGTGAGCAAAGCTGCCGAACGTTCGAGAATCTCCTGTCCGCAACGAGCCACCTGCACGGTTCCCGGTTTGGAGAAGCGCTTGATATTAGTCTCAACGACACGCAGGAGGTAATCCCCGGTGGCCACGCGCGCATCTTTCGTGGCAAGGAACTCTTTAGGGATTCCTGTGGCTGCCACGGGTGCGATGACGCGCATAGAAGAAGGAGGGGCGTATGGATCGGCTTGGGCGCGATCAAAGGCAAGAGTGAACTGCCCGTAGTCCCAATCGCCGATCAGCGATTTGTAAGCTCCGTAGGGGCGTCCGTCAAGACGGTGGAGGGCATCGATGAATTCGCCATCGTCGCCCTCACGTCGGCGTTCAGGTTGGTGTGCGTATCGAGGATCTCCGCCTCGCTGGAAGTTGCCCATCAGACCAGACTCATCGCTTGACGTGCAATGGCCAGTTCCTCATTCGTCGGCACGACGAGAACCGTCACGGATGAGCTGGGCGCGGAGATCACACGTGGCTCCTTTGAACGGATCGCATTTGCCTCCTCGTCGAGGCGCACGCCGAAGGCAGTCAAACGCTCACACACCTTTGCGCGCAGGCGTGAATCGTTTTCACCGGCACCGGCAGTGAAGGTGAGGGCATCCAGGCCGCCCATCGTCGCAGTGTAGGCACCGATATACTTGACGAGGCGGTGCGCGTACACGTCGAGAGCTTCGAGTGCGTTGGCGTCTCCTTCGTCGGCGAGCTTCCACACAGCGCGCATGTCATTTTCTCCAGTGAGGCCTTTGAGACCCGAATGGCGGTTGAAAAGGTTGTCGAGCTCGTCGATGGACATTCCCCCCACACGGGCGAGGTGAAAGATAACAGCTGGGTCAATATCGCCCGTACGTCCACCCATGACGAGCCCCTCCAGCGGAGTGAGTCCCATCGATGTTTCCACAGCTTTACGTCCGATAACTGCTGATGCTGATGCGCCGTTACCTAGATGCAAGACAATCTGCTTGAGATCCGTCCGACCCACATACTCACTCACCTTTCCAGAAACGTACTGGTGGGAGGTGCCGTGGGCGCCATAACGGCGAACCTGGTATTTCTCGGCAACCTCACGATTGAGTGCGTAGGTGGCGGCTTCATCTGGGAGTGACTGGAAGAAAGCCGTATCAAAGACGGCCACATGCGCTACGCCGGGAAGAAGGCGACGAGCCACCTTGATTCCCTTGAGATGTGCAGGATTGTGCAGGGGAGCGAGTGGGCACAGCTCTTCAATGAGACTTTGGACTTCGTCGGTGATAAGTGCCGGGCCGGAGAAATACTTACCGCCTTGGACAACTCGGTGGCCAACAGCGCTAATCGACCCGTCGGTAAGTGAGGGACCTACCTCAGAAAAGAGTTCAAGTACTTTCTCTAGGCCGATGGCGTGATCGGGAACAGGAGCGTCAATTTCGCGAGTTACGTCGCCATAGTTGTGTTCGATGTGGCCAGTTTCCTCACCAATTCGCTCGACGAGACCTGAAGCGATCGCAGCTCCAGAATCAGGATTGACGAGCTGATACTTGATCGAGGATGAGCCGGAATTAATAACAAGAACTGACATGAAAAATCTCCTAGTTCGCTTGGGCTTGGATTGCAGTGATCGCCACAGTATTGACGATGTCCTCGACGAGGGCACCGCGCGAAAGGTCATTGACTGGCTTGTTCAGACCCTGAAGGATCGGACCAACGGCCACAGCGCCAGCCGAGCGCTGAACGGCCTTGTAGCCGATATTGCCGGCGTTGAGCGAAGGGAAGATGAATACAGTGGCCTTGCCAGCAACCGGGGAGCCTGGCAGCTTTGTGGCAGCAACCGCACTATCGACGGCGGCATCGTATTGGATTGGGCCTTCAATGAGGAGATCTGGGCGGGCTTCCTTTGCCAGAGCAGTAGCTTCCGTCACAGCATCGACATCTGGGCCTTTACCGGAGGTGCCGGTGGAGTAGGAGAGCATGGCTACACGCGGAGTCACGCCAAACTGAACTGCAGTATCAGCCGAAGAAGTAGCGATACCAGCAAGATCAGATGGAGTGGGGTTCGTATTTACAGCGCAATCGCCGTAGACGTACACGCGATCTTCCATGAGCATGAGGAACACGGAGGAGACGATGGAGGCTCCCGGCTTCGTCTTAATAATCTGGAAGGAAGGGACGATCGTGTGTGCAGTGGTGTGGGCGGCACCGGAAACCATGCCGTCTGCGTCGCCCATATGCACCATCATTGTTGCAAAGTAGGAAATATCGGCCATCTTGGCGCGAGCCTGCTCAAGCGTTATCCCCTTCTTTGCACGCAGGCGAGCGAACTCCGCTGCGTACTTCTCCAGAAGCTCAGGATCGTGGGTGGAGACAATCTGTGCAGAGCTGAGATCCAAGCCAAGCTCACTGGCACGGGCGAGCACAGTATCGCGCTCACCAAGCAAGGTGATATCGGCAACCTGGCGAGCAAGGAGTTCGTCGGCAGCGATAAGAATACGGTCATCCTCAGATTCCGGGAGCACAATACGCCGACGATCGGCACGGGCGCGCGAAATAAGTGCAGCTGTGAAGCTCAAAGGCGTCACCACATCTGAACCTTGTTCAATCGCGGTCGTGAGAATGGCACGGTCAGATTCAGTGAAGGTGCGCTCCTTGCCGTCGGGCAGAAGGATGAGCGGAGCGTCTTTGGCGAATTGGGCGCGTGCAGCTTCCGTCTCTTCGTCAGTATCAACGATGATAGCGGCTGCGATTGGCGCATGTTCGGCAGAGATCTCAGCCACGGCGAGATGGGTAATCGTGCGAATGATCTCCGGTGAACGCATGGCTCCTGAGACGGTGAACACTACGGAGGTAGAGAGGTTTGCGGCTGCACGTCCAGTGCGCGCAAGTACGCCAGGGTTGAGCGGGTCGCCGTCAAGAACGCCGAGGATAAGGACGGCGTCGAATTCTTCGGCATAATCGGTGTAGCGCTTGACGAGGTCGTTCATGGCAGCTTCCTCGCTTGCCACATACGCCTGGCGTGTGGTACCGAAGGCGCGCTCAGCATCGCCCTCACGACCGATCTGAGCGAGGAGGTCAAGGAAGGCTCCATCGTGTTCGATAGAGCCATTAGTAAATGCTCGGAACACGCCGACCTTTGCGTATTGAGTGCTGAGGTAATCGAGATATGCCTTGGCAACGGGCTGGGTGCCGCAATTGCCTTCGACAGCCGTGAAGTAAACGCTATATGCCACGGTGCTGATCCTTTCGGTTCTCCTGGAACCTGTTCCGGGTACTTTTCCCACATGTGAGTGTGTCACAAATATTGGGTCTTAAGTCGGAGATCCGACAATTTACTGGGCTGGCGTGAGTAATTCCACGCACGAGGAGAAGGAGTCAGCCACCAACTACTGCGCACCTGGCACGGTGGTTCTGTGCACCTGGCACGGTGGTTCGCCGCAAAAGCAACGACCATCGTGGCTGTTCGTGCGATCGCATGAGAAACTATACATATGCGTCCAGTGCGAAGAGGAGTAGGTGCGCGGCGAATTCGGGTACTGCACTCAGGGGCGGCACGCAACGCGGTTCGCGCACGCCTTCCGCAGTATTCACCCGCACAGATCGAGGAGGCGTTTCTTCGCGGCGATATCCTCGACGTACACTCGTCCCCGCTCACTCCAGATTCTCCCGTGCGCAGGGGAGAAGATCTCTGGGCGTTCGCCCCGATTATCGATGAACCTGCTACCCCAATTCACCTTGAGATTCTCAAGTCTGGCCGGGGTTGGATGTGTGTGGATAAACCTCATGGCCTTGCCACGATGCCTCGCGGTAGCCACGTTGCCTCAACCGTTACTGTGGCCGCACGCCGCCAGTTCTCCAACGACACAATCGTCGCTGTTCACCGCCTTGACGCTGCTACTGCTGGGGTTCTCCTTCTTTCCACTATTCCAGATACCCGCGCCTGCCTTCACCGCCTTTTTGAGCGCGGCAGAGTGGAAAAGACGTACCTGGCTATCGCACCTCTTGTGAGTGGCGGCGTATCTGAGCAAGGTATGTCTGAGAAGGTTGAGCTGCGAATAGTGAAGGAGCGTTCTCAGCCACGCGCACGAGTTGTGCCTGGCTCTGCCAATGCTGTGACGTGGATTCGTCTCCTTGATTCTTACGGCCCACTGGGGCTCTACGAAGTGAGGCCGCTTACCGGGAAAACCCATCAGATTCGACTTACTTTTGCCCATATGGGAATCCCTATCCTCGGCGATGTTCTTTACGGTGCAGGAGCAAGCGCGCCTATGCCCTACCTTCCCGAAGTGTGCAATGCGGAAGCGTCATCGCGTGATACGACAGCTCCAGTTCTCCAGCTCCCTCGACTTCCCACGACCGACGATATTTCTGCACGTAGCGAAGTTGTTATACATTCTTCAGAGCGATCCGTAGAGCTACCTTGTACCAGGGACGCTCACGATAGCCTCACGGCAAGATTCCCACTCCAGCTCCTCGCACAGAGACTCCACTTCACTGACCCCACGACAGGAGATGACGTGGAAGTAACTTCCACGCGCACACTTGTCTGGCCTGAGAAGTGACGCTACTTCCTTACTGTGTTTCCTTATCGCGTTCGTTTTTCTTCTCTCCGTTTATCTCTCTACTATCACCGCCTCTTGCCTGTTCGATACCCGCGATTTTATCGCGGTGCTAGGAGCGAGATGCGAAGTGTGAGGGTGAGGTGTGCCAGGCGTGAGATACGACATGTGAGGGTGAGAGGGAAGGCGAGCTTATTGCTATCATTCATCCCACTCGTGATTTCTACCGAGAAATTCCTATCCATTCTTTCGCTACTAAAATTTCTCCACTCTCACCAAATCTCCCTGTCGTCACTACATTTCTCCACCCTCACTGGACTGTAAAACGACAAGCGCGCGTGGCACATTGCCTATTTGCCACTGTGCAGGTTGGGCGCGCGTGGTAGTCGCTCTCATCCGTGTGAGGCTATCCTTTCAAGGGTGAGCACTGAGAACACCTGCCCCGTCCTTGTTGTTGATTTTGGCGCCCAGTACGCCCAACTGATCGCCCGACGCGTGCGCGAAGCCCGTGTCTACTCCCAGATTGTTCCTCACACCATGCGCGTGGAGGAGATGCTGGCGAAGAACCCGGCTGCGATCATCCTTTCGGGAGGCCCCTCTTCTGTCTATGCTGAGGGTGCGCCTTCCATCGATCCGTTGATCTTCGATTCCGGCGTTCCGATTTTAGGAATCTGCTACGGCTTTCAGGTGATGGCGCAGGCCCTCGGTGGCAGCGCCCGGCGCACAGGGACTCGCGAGTATGGCCACACTGAAGCCCAGGTTGAAGAAGGCTCTTGCCTCTTTAGCGGCACAGATGCTAGCCAGGTGGTGTGGATGAGTCACGGAGATTCTGTGCAGGAAGCGCCAGAAGGATTCCTCGTCACTGCCTCAACGAAGGAGACTCCCGTCGCTGCATTTGAGCATTCTGGGCGACGTCTCTTTGGCCTTCAATGGCACCCCGAAGTCAAGCATTCTCAGTTCGGTCAGTGCGTTCTAGAGAATTTCCTTTATCGCGGTGCAGGCATTTCTCCCACGTGGACTCCTGGCTCTATCGTCGACGATCAAGTTGCACGTATCCGTGCTCAGGTGGGAGATGCGCAGGTGATCTGTGCGCTCTCTGGCGGCGTGGATTCGTCTGTGGCTGCTGCCCTTGTTCATAAGGCTGTGGGAGATCAACTGACGTGTTTCTTTATCGACCACGGTCTTCTTCGTGCGGGTGAACGCGAGCAAGTTGAACAGGATTATGCCGCAGGCATGGGAATCCGTATGTTCACGATTGATGAATCCGAGCGTTTCCTTAGCGCCCTTTCTGGAGTGAGCGACCCTGAAACAAAGCGCAAGATTATTGGTCGAGAATTCATTCGCTCCTTTGAGGAGGCTCAGCGTACTCTCGTTAACGAACTCGGCGGTAAGAATGTGAAGTTCCTCGTCCAGGGAACTCTCTACCCAGATGTTGTCGAATCGGGCGGGGGAGAAGGAGCCGCCAACATTAAGAGTCATCACAATGTGGGTGGGCTTCCCGACGATATGGAGTTCGAGCTGGTTGAACCGCTGCGAGAGCTTTTTAAGGATGAGGTTCGCGCAATTGGACGCGAACTCGGTGTGCCAGAGAAAATTGTCTCACGCCAACCTTTCCCCGGCCCTGGCCTGGGGATCCGCGTAATCGGCGAGGTTACTCGCGAGCGTTTGGATATCCTGCGTGCGGCCGACCTTATCGTGCGCGAGGAACTTACCGCTGCTGGCCTTGACGAGGACATTTGGCAGTGTCCAGTAGTGCTCCTTGCCGATGTGCGTTCGGTGGGAGTGCAGGGGGATGGGCGCACTTATGGTCATCCAATTGTCTTGCGCCCTGTCTCGTCAGAAGATGCCATGACAGCTGACTGGACGCGCCTGCCCTACGACGTTCTGGCCCGAATTTCTACGCACATCACGAACTCTGTGGCTGAGGTCAATCGTGTGGTTCTTGACGTGACGAGCAAACCCCCGGCAACGATTGAGTGGGAGTAGGTTCAGTTCAAAAGCCTAAAACCACCTGCAACTATTCATAGCAACGCATTGAGTTGCAAAGTGCTGCAGAGCGCTTCAAGCCACCTGCAGCGACTCCCTTTCGCCCAATCGGTTAAAAAGCAGTGATTCGAATCAATCGAGAATCGCCGGCCTATTTCGATGATTGAAATCATAAAATTGCAGGTCAGCGATGGGGAATAATTTTCGAGCTTCAGAGGCGTTTTCGAATCACTCGCATGTGAATAAAGCGCCCTGAAGAGCGCTGAGACCCGAAAGGAGCTTCTCATGCCATCTACGCAAGAATACGTCGACTACGTCCTCGGCCTTTTGTCCGAGGTTTCCGACATCATGACCCGCAAGATGATGGGAGAAACGATGCTCTACGCCTCGGGAAAGTTTTTCGGAGGCGTCTTTGATGATCGGCTGCTTCTGAAGGTGACGCCGAGTTCTGAAGCCATGCTGCCAGATGTGAGGCGCGAACTCCCCTATGAGGGAGCGAAGGCCGAGATGTTCCTGTAGACATCGAGGATCGAGGGCTGCTAACTGTCATCGTCGAGGCAATGCTCCCGGAACTTCCCTCGCCAAAGAGGAAATGGCGGCGACGCGCTGAAATTGACGCTCTGGGGCACAAGAGAACCAACGCTGTGCAACGTGATCAGAAGCAAAAGATTGTCTCCTTTTCGCCACAACCTGCACCGCCCTGCCCCACGGTGCACCGATTCGGAAAAGGGGAGCGTTTGCAATGCCATCCACAACCATGCCGGCGGGGAAAACGAGGAATGATTGCAGGCGCTCATCCTTAGCGGGAGTTGGCGGGAAATGCGAAGCAGTTATTCCCGAGGAATCGAATCAACCCCTGATGTGCGACTGATTCGGGCGTGCGTCACGATGTGATACGAGACGGCATCGCATGATATACAGTGCGCGGATGTACTCATTGAGTGGGAGTGAATTTGGTGCACGTATAAGTGACACGTACAAGAGTGAGTTCGGTTCTCGAATTGTCTCCGATCTCTATTCTGGTGAGGAATAGTGAGCTTTATTAAAGAGTGCCTGCCCTGGCGTTTACTTTCTTAAGTTTCCTTCATTCAAGGATCCTTCTTCGTATGGTGTACTGAGGATTCCTGGGAATGTTTCCCCTGCTAGTGAGCTTCTTTCTGAAGAAGTGACGAAAGTGGTGTGGGGTTCGTCATCACACCTTTATTGAAAAATTCTAGAAAATAGGTCTTATGTCCTAACTCAATCTTGGCCTTTCTCACATTCATGAAAACCGTGCGATTACGCCAAAAATTCGACTTGTGTGGGCTGGGTAACGCAAGAATGTCTCTGTCGTTATGGTCTGAGGTCCTAAAAAGGAGTAAGACTAGGAATATCCAGTAGGACTACCTCCAGGAGATAATACAATGGAGCGCACCGAATCGGGTGTTGACACCACAACAGCCAAGGAAGCGTGGGCCGGCTTCGTAACCGGAAATTGGACTGAGAACATCGATGTCCGTGATTTCATCCAGCGGAACTACACACCCTACGAAGGTGACGCATCGTTCCTTGCAGGACCCACCGAAAAGACTCTGAAAGTGTGGGAAGCTCTCTCTCACACCTATCTCAATGTGGAGCGTGAGCGCCGTATTTACGACGTTGATACTCACACTCCCGCCGATATTGATGCTTTCCCTGCAGGTTATATCTGCGAGGAAGATGACGTTATCGTCGGCCTACAGACGGATGTTCCGCTCAAGCGTGCAATGATGCCCAATGGCGGTTGGCGTATGGTCAAGCAGGCGATTAAGGAAGCTGGTAAGGAAGTCGATCCCGATGTGGAGAAGATTTTCACTCGCTATCGCAAAACACACAACGATGCTGTGTTCGACATTTACACTCCGCGCATCCGTGCCGCGCGTTCCTCACACATCATTACCGGACTTCCCGATGCCTATGGGCGTGGCCGCATCATTGGTGATTACCGCCGTGTGGCTCTTTATGGTGTAGACAAGCTCATCGCCGATAAGCAGGCTGCGAAGGATCGCTACGCCGATCAGCCTTTCAGCGAGCACTGGGCGCGCTACCGCGAGGAGCACTCCGAGCAGATCAAGGCTCTTCTCAAGTTGAAGAAGCTCGGCGAGGAGTACGGTTTTGATCTTTCCCGTCCAGCTGCCAACGCTAAGGAAGCCGTACAGTGGACCTACTTCGGCTACCTTGCTTCGGTCAAGAGCCAGGACGGTGCGGCTATGTCGATTGGACGCCTCTCGGGCTTCCTCGATATCTACTTTGAACGCGATCTCAAGGCAGGCCTCATCACCGAGACCGACGCGCAGGAAATGATTGATGCCATTGTCATCAAGCTGCGTATTACGCGCTTCCTTCGCACGATTGATTACGATCAGATCTTCTCCGGTGATCCTTACTGGGCAACCTGGTCCGATGCCGGTTTCGGTGAGGATGGGCGTACGCTTGTCACCAAGACGGCCTTCCGCCTCTTGCAGACTCTGCGCAACCTTGGGCCTGCTCCTGAACCCAATATCACGATCTTCTGGGATCCGAACTTGCCCAAGGGCTACAAGGAGTTCTGTGCGGCGATCTCAATTGAGACTTCCTCGATTCAGTACGAATCCGATCCGCAGATCCGCGACCATTGGGGCGATGACGCTGCTATCGCTTGCTGTGTTTCCCCGATGCGTGTGGGTAAACAGATGCAGCTTTTTGGTGCACGTGTGAACGCTGCGAAGGCTCTCCTCTATGCCATTAATGGTGGGCGTGATGAGATGAGTGGCAAGCAGATCGTCTCGGGTTATGAAGGTGTGCAGGGGGATGGTCCCCTCGACTTTGACGATGTGTGGAAGCGATATGAGGAGATGCTTGACTGGGTGGTGGGCACCTATGTTGAGGCTCTTAATATCATTCATTACTGCCATGACCGTTACGCCTACGAGTCCATCGAGATGGCGCTTCACGATTCGGAGATTGTGCGCACGATGGGCTGCGGCATTGCTGGCCTCTCTATCGTCGCTGATTCGCTTGCGGCAATTAAGTACGCAAAGGTGACGCCTGTACGTGACGAGACTGGCCTCGTTGTCGATTATGTCACCGAAGGGGATTTCCCCAAGTACGGCAACGACGACGATCGCGCCGACGATATCGCCGCTACCGTCGTGCATACGATCATGAGCAAGATCAAGGAGATCCCGCTTTACCGCGACGCAATTCCGACGCAGTCAGTGCTCACAATCACCTCGAATGTGGTTTATGGGCGCAATACGGGTTCCTTCCCCTCGGGGCACCAGAAGGGTACGCCGTTCTCTCCGGGTGCTAATCCTGAGAATGGTATGGATACCCACGGTATGCTCGCTTCGATGCTTTCGGTTGGAAAGCTTGACTACGAGGATGCTCTCGACGGAATCTCCTTGACGAATACGATCACCCCTTCGGGTCTTGGCCGCGATAAGGACGAACAGATTGACAATCTCGTTCAGGTTCTTGACGGTGGTTTTATCCCTGAAGATTCTTTCTTGTCCTAAAATCTCTAAACTTGAATTATTCAACCCTCTGGAATTATTTCTCTCAAAGAAAAGGAGCCGATCATGGCTACGATGACATACGACGAGCGCCTCGCTTCAATGAAGGCTAACCGTGAGGCTAAGGGTGGGGTTGCTGGCCTCTACCACGCCAACATCAACGTGCTCAACCGCGAGACTCTTGAGGACGCCATGGAGCATCCGGAGAAGTACCCGAACCTCACCGTTCGCGTCTCCGGCTACGCCGTGAACTTTGTCCGCCTCACTCGCGAGCAGCAGCTCGACGTGCTCTCGCGCACGTTCCACGCTGGTAAGTGAGTTTATGACTCACATTCTTGACGCGACCGCCGCCGGGGACCAGGATTTCCTGGCTCCGGCGGCTCGCATTTCAGGCAACGGAACCGCGGGTCTCATTCCGATGACGGACCTCGAACATGCTGATCGCCTGCGGCGTATGCGTGAAGGGACACTCGGTTCTCTCCACTCGTGGGAACTCGTCACCGCTGTGGATGGCCCTGGGGTGCGTATGACGATCTTCCTCGCCGGCTGTGGGCTT
Source organism: Actinomycetaceae bacterium zg-1166 (assembly GCA_015679245.1). Classification (GTDB taxonomy): domain Bacteria; phylum Actinomycetota; class Actinomycetes; order Actinomycetales; family Actinomycetaceae; genus Changpingibacter. The sequence goes on from CP064953.1 coordinate 473,448, forward strand.
CGCTGTCAGTTCTGCCACAACCCCGATACCTTCCTTATGCGTGATGGGGAGCCTGTGGAACTTGAGGATCTGCTCAAGCGAATCAAACGCTACCGCAAGACGCTCAACGCCTCGGGTGGGGGAATTACGATCTCGGGTGGCGAGGCGATGATGCAACCGCATTTCGTCGCTAAACTTCTTGAAGGCGCGAAAGAACTAGGAGTTCATACGTGTATCGATACCTCCGGGTTCCTCGGGCGCAATGTCACCGACTCGATGCTTGAGAATATTGATCTTGTCCTCCTTGACGTTAAGGCCGGTATCCCTGAGCTTTATAAGGAAGTGACAACGGGAGAGCTTCAGCCCACCCTTGACTTTGGAGATCGACTGGCAGCTAAGGGAATCGAGACGTGGATTCGTTTCGTCCTTGTGCCTGGACTCACTGATTCAGTAGAAAACGTGGAAGCCGTGGCCTCTATCGTGGAGAAATGGCCAAACGTGAGCAGGGTTGAGGTGCTCCCTTTCCATCAGATGGGGCGTGATAAGTGGAACCGCCTCGGCTTGGAATACAAGCTCGCTGATACTGAGCCGCCAGGTCGTGAACTTATTGAGTCCGCACGCGAGATTTTCCGCTCTCACGGGCTTACCGTGTATTAGAAGATCGCGTATGCGAGAACATCGAGAACATAAATGTGGCGGGTACCTGAGGGTGCTCGCCACATTTTCGCTTATCTCCTTCGCTTGTGCTTCTCTGTATGCGACACAAACTGTCAGATACGAGGGCACAATGGCAGGCTAGAAAGGCGAGAAAAGGAGAGGGAATGAACGGGAGAGTTCTCAACAGACGAATATCGAAACTACTTCCCTTCCTCGTCCCAATCCTCATCGTGCTGGCCGTGAGCTTCCCGCATGTCGCTGCCCACTTTGTCCCGTATGTGACACCAATCTTTTTCGTCATGGTGTTTTCAGGGTCGTTCACACTTCGCTTTTCAGATGTGGCACAGGTAGCTCATCACCCACTGCCGGTACTCGTCGTTCTCCTTATTGTTCATATCGTCATGCCTCTTGTCGCCTGGGGAGTGGCTCATCTCGCTTTTTCACACAACCCGGATATTGACGCGGGCATAATTCTTCAATTTCTTATTCCGACAGCAAGTACCGGATTTGCCTGGATTGTTATTGCAGGTGGAAATTTGCCGCTTGCACTTGTCACAGTTTTTCTTGACACTTTGCTTGCGCCGTTACTTATTCCACTGGGAATTAAGGTACTTATAGGCGCGAGTGTGAGTGTGAATATGTGGGAATTAATGCAGTCGGTTTCGCTCATGATCCTTATTCCGTCGCTACTCGCCATGTGTTGTAATGAGGCGACGAAGGGGCGCGTAAGTAGCACGATTGGGCCGTGGCTTCAGGTGATTGTGAAATGCGGTGTATGTATCGTGATTCTGGCCTCGGGAACGAAAATTGCGCCGTTGGTGCGCACCTTTGATCCCTTTCTCATTGTTATCGCTCTGACGATGTGTGGCTTGTCGCTTGTGGGTTATCTTATGGGGATTGTGGGCGCAAAGATTCTTCGAGCAGATCGTGAAACAGCAATTTTTGTGTTATACGGGAGCGCGCTTCGCAATATCAATGCAGGAGCGGTTATTGCCGTCGCCTATTTTCCTCCAGCTGCCGTATTTCCTGTGGTTATTTCTATGCTTTTTCAACAAGCGACAGCGGGGGCAGTTGCTGGGATTATTGAACGACGAGTGCCTCGTAGGCTTTCGTAAGTCTCTCGCGAAATGGAGGGGAGGACAAGAATTGTGATTGCCTCTGCGAGGATATATTCGGATGCGTTGTTCCTACGCTGCTTTCGCCCCAAGAGATACTGATGCGGTGAATCTTCGCTTTCGGCGATGTGACTTGGCCTCAAGTGAACTTTATGTAGTACATATATGGGCGTAAGCATTGCACATGAGAGTACAACTCTGCGTATTCACGCATGAAAGGAATACGTCTGTGATAACAACTATCGCACTTTTTCATCCTCATCTTGAATCATCGCGATTCAATGCTCGCCTCAGCGCGGCAGTGAAGAAACTTCCACATGTTACTGTCCGCGACATGTACGCGCTGTATCCAGAGGGCATTATTGATGTCAAGGCTGAACAGGCTGTGCTGAGCGAAGCTGACCGTATCGTTCTCCAGTTCCCGATGTATTGGTACTCTAGCCCGGCGCTTCTCAAACAATGGGAGGATGATGTTTTTACCTATGGCTGGGCTTACGGCTCGCAAGGCAAGGCGCTTCATGGAAAGGAACTCGGACTGGCTGTTTCTGCCGGAGGCGCTGGATACACACGTGAGGGAGTGGGCTTCACGCTCCCAGAGTTGTTGCGCCCTTTTGAAGCGACGAGCAATCTTATAGGAACCCGCTTCCTCTCACCTTTCACCACAGAGGGAACGCTCACAATGAGCGACAATGAACTCGCATCGCGGGCATCTGTGTATAAAAGCTACATTGAGGGTGCCCACAAGGCTTAACGAGCCGGTGACGAGAACCACGAGAGGAGAGCATATATATGCGCTACTTCGAACTTGGACACAGCGGAGTGAAGGTTTCTCAGCTCACTCTTGGGGGAATGTCGTTCGGCAAAGCGAGCGAGAACTTCCATTTATGGACTGTGGATCAAGATACGACAACAGCGATCATTCGCCGTGCCCTTGATCTCGGTGTGGCGATGTCTACAGTCGCCTTGGCCTGGCACTGGGCTCATGGATCCTCCTCGCCAATTGTGGGATGTTCCTCACCTGAGCGCGTGGAACAAGCTGTGGCAGCGACGAGCATTGAACTCTCCGACGAGGATGTGACTTACCTTGAGGAGCCGTACACGGCGCACGAGCTTGTAGGGCCGTTGGCGCGACCGGGTGAAAAGGAACGTGGCGGTACGTGGCAGCCGCCAACAAAGCCACACGTAATGCGATAATGCAGAACGAGATGGTTCACAAGGAATGACATGCCACGAACCACCTTATCGTTAGTGGCGGATACGGCGACGAAGTGCAAAGCCGCCCGCAAGCGCTATGAGCCCTACGAGCGCGATCCCTGCGGTGCTCGCCCCGGTGAAGGGGAGTGTAGAGGATATGGGCTTTACCGGCGGCGTGTCTGGCCCAGAAACGACGAGGTTTTCGTTCGGCACCTGTGAAGGAGGTAGTGTAGCCTCGCTGGCAGGCGGAATGGCGGGCACTGTCGGTTCTTCAGGAAGGGAGTCGAGTTGTGTTCCTGTGAGAGGGCTTACTGGTAGTAGGGGGTGAGCCTGCGCGAAAGAAATGAGTGCATCGACATCAGCGACGATGTCGGTTGATGTGACTGTCGCGCCAGCAAATGCAGTGACGTTGTTTCCACCACCGAGCACGTATCTCGTAAGCGCAAGAGTATATGTGGCAGCCGGATCGAGCAGAGTACCATCGTCGAGGGTGACGTTGACGATACGCTGGCCGCTGCGAGCGCTCGGGACATACTGGTAGGTGAAGCCAGAGGTGCGCGGATATCCACCTGAACCCGAGGGAGAAGAGTCAGCTCCCTGTTCAAGTGCTGCGATGATCTGTGCGCCCGTGGCTTTGATGGCGACAACTTTGTTGTCGAAAGGAAGAACCGAGCGCAGGTCGCGCAGCGTCACATCACCAGCAGAGATAACGGCACGCACACCACCGCCGTTTTGCCATCCGAGCTGCGTGCCCATGTATTCGCGGTAGGCACGCGCCACTAGCGCACCGCCCTCTGGACGCTCAATGGCATGGTCGCTCGTCGTTACCGTTGCAGCAAGAGCCGATTCCATCTCTCCCACATATTTCTCCTGAAGAGAGAGCATAGCGGGATCGGCAGGGATATCTGCGTTGACAAGGAGAGAGGTAGCCGAGAGTGTCATGCCACACGACGAAGGCGTGAGATCGACACTGTAGACATTGCCGTAATCGCCGTAGGATTCAAGGATCGGACGCTTCGATTCACCGATCTCGACGATTGAGCCGGTGCCAGCTGCACTACTTTCCTCGCGAAGCATGACATCGATTGCTGGAACGGCCTCCATCACGGCTGCACCTTCCTCTGCAGAGATCTGCCCAAGTGCGACGATAGCTTCGGCACCTTGGCGACGAAGCGCCTCAGATGCGCGTTGTGCACTTGCGACAAGATTCTGTTCGTGAACCTGAGCACTCGCAGAGGTTGTGGACATTCCAGACGTGAGAGCAAGGTAGCCAATTTTGACTCCTCCCACAGTGTGCACAAGGCTCGTCGTCGGAACGAAAGGCGTACCATCCACGTTTGTGAGATTAGAACTCACCCACGTAAATGATGAGGCTTCAACGAGGCTTCGCGTGTGATCGGCTCCGAAATCGAAGTCGTGCTGGCCGAATGCAGCCACGTCCACACCGAGATTATTCATCGCCTCAATGAAAGGAGCTCCTTTGTAGAAGCCGCCGAAGAGTGTGCCTCCAGCAAGGTCACCGCCGAAAACGATATCGGTTGATTCGTCACCGAGGCTGGCATTGGAGAGGACTGTGGCAAGGCGGGCAATGCCGCCGCGTTCGCCGTCGGCACGCATGAGCGGGGAAAATTCGTGGGAGTCCTGATAGAAGAGGATGCGAGCCTGTGAACCTGTAGGGTGGCATTCCATTCCGGATTCCTCAGCATAGGCTGAAGTTGTGGGAACGAGGAGTGCCAGGGTTGCAAGGAGAGCCAGACGTGCCTTCATTGGCGGGATCCTTCGGGGGAGGAAGAACGGATAGGAAGAGGATGTTTCATGACAAATCTATCCGTTTGATGATGCTGTCACCAAGCTCGTCATCTGATGTCGTATCTTCCTTCGTGCCCTGGTGAAGAAAATGCTCACCGATTTCGTCGCAGCTCTCCGCTAGGCTTAGAACGCTATGGAGAACACATCTGCTGACCATTCGGCATACCTTGCCACGATGGAGAAATTGCGTCAACGTATTGCGGCGAACACGGTGGCACCGGCCGGCGCGCCCGAAACCACCAGTGCACGCAGGAGTGAACGCTCGCCGCATCAAAGCGATCAGGCGAAACTCGACGCGATCACGAAAGGGCTAAATCCCCAACAGCTCGCAGCAGTGACGCACGAAGGTGGACCTTTGCTCGTCGTCGCTGGTGCTGGATCCGGGAAAACTCGCGTTCTCACCAGGCGAATTGCCTATCTCCTGGCGAGTGGCAGGGCGCTACCTTCCCAGATCCTCGCTATTACCTTCACGAATAAGGCTGCCAAGGAGATGCGAGAACGTCTTGAAGATCTTGTTGGTGCCCCTGGCAGAAGCATGTGGGTATCCACCTTCCACTCAGCCTGCGTGCGAATTCTGCGTAAAGAGCACGCTGCTCTCGGAATGCGTTCGACCTTCACGATTTACGATCAAGCCGACGCCCAACGCCTCATGGCTCTCGTCTGCCGTGAGGAGGGGATCGATCCGCGTCAATACTCGCCAAAATCTCTTTCATACAAGGTTTCGGATCTGAAGAACGATCTCGTTGATCCACAGGAGGCGCAAGAGAAGGCTCAGACGCGAGAAGAGGTCATTCTTGCCCAGGCCTATCGCAGCTACCAGGTGCGGTTGAAGCAAGCGAATGCCGTGGATTTTGACGACCTCATCATGAGTGTGGTTCAACTACTGCGCACCCATGCCGATATCGCTGAACATTACCGGCGGCGTTTGCGCCACATCCTCGTAGACGAATACCAGGATACGAATCCGGCGCAGTACGAACTTATACGTCTGCTCACAGGAAAACTTGACGATCCCATCCATGGTGAACTCACGGTAGTAGGAGATGCCGATCAATCCATTTACGCCTTCCGTGGGGCAACGATCCGCAACATTGAGGATTTTGAGAAAGATTTCCCGCAGGCGACATCGATTCTCCTCGAACAGAATTACCGTTCTACACAGTCGATTCTCTCGGCAGCCAACGCTGTGATCTCACGTAATGAAGGCCGCAGAGAAAAAAACCTTTGGACGGATCAAGGTGCCGGGGAAAAACTCGTGGGGTACGTGGCTGATTCAGAAGCTGACGAAGCCAGCTTCGTTGTGGAGGAGATTGACGAACTGCGCGAAAACTCCGGTTACACCTATGGCGATATTGCAGTGTTCTATCGCACGAACGCACAGTCTCGTGCTCTCGAAGATATGTGTGTGCGTGCCGGGATCCCGTATCGGGTGATTGGCGGGACGCGGTTCTATGAGCGTCGGGAAATTAAAGATGCATTGGCCTATCTTCATGCTGTCGCCAATCCTGATGACACTGTCTCCTTGCGCAGAGTTCTCAATGTTCCCAAGCGTGGGCTTGGAGGTAAGTCTGAGGAACATGTGGCTCTCCACGCTGCACGTTACCGAATCTCTTTCGGGCAGGCACTTGCCGATGTCGCTCACCCAGGTGAACGCGAGGTGGAGGGGCTCACCCCACGTGCGAAGGCCTCTATCACGAATTTCGTCGCAGTGCTAGAAGCGGGACGGAAGATGATGGAAGAGGGCGAGGGGCCGGCGGAGATCCTCGACGAGCTTATGGATTCCTCCGGCTATGTGGAAATGCTGCGCACGTCGAATGATCCTCAAGACGAGTCGCGCCTAGAAAACCTCGCAGAACTGCACTCTGTGGCTACCGATTTTCGCAATGAGAACCCGGAAGATGGACTAGAGCAGTGGCTCGATCAGGTGTCTCTCGTCGCTGATTCGGATCAGCTTGCCGAAGGAGAAAACGAGGGTGAAGTGACACTTATGACGATTCATACTGCCAAGGGTCTTGAGTTCCCTGTGGTCTTTGTGACTGGTCTGGAAGATGGCACTTTCCCGCATATGCGATCTCTTGCTGATCCGAAAGAACTGGCTGAAGAACGCCGCCTCGCCTATGTAGCTCTCACGAGGGCGCGCCAGCGGCTCTATCTTTCGCGGGCGGCTGTGCGTTCCTCCTGGGGAGCGCCCCAGGGATTTCCACCGTCGCGTTTTCTCGACGATATTCCTGCGAGTGTGCTCATGTGGAAACGGAGCGAATCGACAACTGAAGGTATGGGCTCCTCATGGGGGTGGGGGAATAGAGACTCGCGAGGCGACACTCTTACCTCCACGTCAACGAGCTGGAATGGGCATAGTGGGCGCACGTGGGCATCCTCACGTACCCGCCGTGAAAGAGACTGGGAATCTCACCCGTGGGAAGATGAGGGCACTGTGATCGGAACAGGAAAGGCCTTCCAGCCCGGCAAACTTGGAATTGCTACAGAGAAGTTGGCAGCTCCGGCTTCTCGTAGAGATCTCGGGGATGCGGGAGCATCGTCAGAAGCTCTGTTGACAGGGCAGGCGACTGAGCCTGAGACTCACGGTTTTTCCGTAGGTGACCAGGTGTGTCACAAGAGTTTCGGGAGGGGGAAGATACTTGCCTTCGAAGGGAAAGGACGCTCGACGATTGCTAAAGTTGCCTTCGCTTCCGGTGCTACTAAGCGCCTCATGTTGAGATTTGCTCCCTTAGAAAAGGGATGAGAGTCCACAAGAGGTAAAAAGGAAACGCGAACTTCGCTCTCATTGTGAAATCTCCAATATAGGACGAAGGGCTCAGGTAGACTCACAATGTCCCGATGCCGGGACGTCACACAGGGAAAGGACACCACGCGTGGATCTTTACGAGTACCAAGCTCGGGACATGTTTGCCCAGCATAACGTGCCCGTCTTACCAGGAATTGTGGCGAATACGCCCGAGGAAGCACGCGAAGGAGCGCGCAAACTCGGCGGTCTCGTCGTTGTGAAAGCTCAAGTGAAAACAGGCGGGCGCGGCAAGGCTGGAGGTGTGAAGCTCGCGCGCTCTGCAGATGAGGCCTTCGAAGCCGCACAAGCCATCCTCGGGATGGATATTAAAGGGCACACCGTACGCCGAGTTCTCGTGGCCAAGGGTGCAAATATCGCTGAAGAATACTACTTCTCGATTCTCTTGGATCGAGCGAATAGGCGATATCTTGCCATGTGTTCGGTCGAAGGTGGCATGGAGATCGAACAGCTCGCTAAGGAACGCCCCGAGGCCCTCGCGAAAATCCCGATCGATCCTCGCGAGGGTATCGATAGCGAACAAGCCACACACATCGTCACTGAAGCAGGCTTTGCTCCCGAAATTGCGGAGAAGGTTGCCCCCGTGATTCTTAAGCTCTGGGATGTCTACAAGGGCGAAGATGCCACGCTTGTGGAAGTCAATCCTTTGGTTCTGACCGAGGAAGGCGAGATCATTGCTCTCGATGGAAAAGTGAGTCTTGACGACAACGCCGCATTCCGCCATCCTGACCATGCCGGGCTTGTGGATAAATCAACTGAGGATCCCTTCGAAGCGAGAGCCAAGGAACTCGGCCTCAACTACGTCAAACTTGAGGGCGAGGTAGGCGTGATTGGAAATGGCGCCGGCCTCGTCATGTCCACTCTCGATGTGGTGGCCTATGCCGGTGAAGAGTGGGGTGTGGGGCCTGCGAACTTCCTTGATATCGGAGGTGGAGCTTCAGCTACGGTTATGGCTAATGGCCTTGGCCTCATCCTTTCTGATCCTTCGGTTCGTTCGGTTTTCGTCAACGTATTTGGCGGAATCACTGCCTGCGATCAAGTGGCTCTTGGAATCGTTGAGGCTCTAGAAACTCTTGGTGAGGTAGCTAAGCCGATTGTCGTTCGCCTTGACGGCAACAATGTGGAGGAAGGCCGGAGTATCCTCGCTGAGGCAGACCACCCCCTCATCATCGTCGAAGAAACAATGGACGGCGCCGCTGCCACCGCAGCCGAGCTCGCCGGGAAGCAGTAGGAGGAGCCTCGTGGCAATTTTTCTCGATGCGAATTCGCGCGTCATTGTCCAGGGAATGACTGGCTCGGAAGGTTCAAAGCACACTCGTCGAATGCTTGGAGCAGGAACGCAGATCGTTGCCGGTGTCAATCCGCGCAAGGCTGGTACACATGTGGACTTCGAGGTGGAACCCATCGGCTGGGGAGCGAATGAGCGCTCAGCTTCAACGGCTACGATCCCCGTCTATGGCACTGTAGCCGAGGCAAAGGAAGCCACCGGAGCCAATGTCTCCGTTATCTTCGTACCTCCGGCTTTCACAAAGGCAGCCGTATGTGAGGCTGTGGATGCCGCTCTCGATCTCGTCGTCGTGATTACGGAAGGAGTGCCGGTCGCTGATTCAGCTGAATTCTTCTCCTACGCTCAATCCAAAGGGGTGCGCCTGATCGGACCAAACTGCCCAGGGATCATCACTCCTGGTCAGTCAAACGTGGGGATAACGCCGCCCGACATTACAGGACCGGGGAAGATTGGACTTGTCTCAAAATCGGGAACTCTCACCTATCAGATGATGTATGAACTCTCTGATATCGGCTTCTCCACTTGTATTGGTATTGGTGGCGATCCGGTGATTGGTACTACGCATATCGACGCCCTCGAAGCCTTTGAGCAGGATCCACAGACGGAACTCATCGTCATGATCGGGGAGATCGGGGGAGACGCCGAGGAGCGTGCGGCTGCCTATATCCGGGAGCACGTAAGTAAACCCGTAGTGGGCTATGTAGCTGGTTTTACTGCTCCTGAGGGTAAAACGATGGGTCATGCTGGAGCAATCGTCTCGGGTTCGGCGGGAACCGCAGTTGCGAAGAAGGAGGCTCTCGAAGCCGCTGGTGTGCGTGTGGGGAAGACTCCAAGCCAGTGTGCCCAGATTGCCAGAGAGATCCTCGCTCAGAAGAAGTAGGGAGTCTAGGGAATTCAAGCAAATACAGGTGGGGAGGATCGTGAATAACGATCCTCCCCACCTGTTACTGTTGCGTGGATGTGTGGGGTTGATAGGAGAGAATGCGAGGCGTACGTGGTTGTTCGTGCGCTTGTACGGATTGTGTGTGTCTACGCGGTTTGTGTGCGCTTGAGGCGTGCGTAGGGCTTACATAGCGCGCGTATATTCACGCCTTACATGGCCGTACGTGCGCTTACGCGGATTGCGTGGTGTGCGTGAGATGTATCCTCTCCCGTAAAGTGCTAAACCACAGGGGTAGGGCTTTGAACTTCGAGGTACTAGAGTTCAAAACCCTCGCGGATAACGGCTTGTACTGCATATTCGCTATCGAGAACGAGGAAATTTGGTCTGCTACCTTCCTCAAAACTGAGAGTTACCCCACTTGCCTCATTCTTTCCTCCCACGAGGCCTGCTCCGAGTGCGGGCGCAGCCACCATTGCCCGCACAATGGCAGAAAGTGGAAGCACCCCACGTGAGGCAAGGAGAGCAAGCTGATCCGAAAGCCGTGTGCAACCGCCAGCAATCGTCGATGTGCCCGCGAGGCGAGCTGCACCGTCCTTAACGTCCACTGCGAGTCCGCCTAGCTCATAAGCTCCTTCGGGCATCCCGGCTGCGGCCATCGCATCGGTCACATAGGCCACGGTTAGGGAAGGAGGAAGGCGTCTGGGCGTGGCTGCTTCAAGAGGAGTGGTGGTGTTCTCGTCCGTGCCTGTCCAGATGTAGGTGGAGACGTCTTCAACAAGGATCGGGGCAAGGTGGACACCATCGCCGATAAGCTCAACCATGACTTCGCCACGGCGTGCCGCCTGGATAAGCTCACGCACAGGGCCAGGTTCACGGTGATCCAGTGCGGGCATTGCGTTAAAGAGATGCGTGGCCGTCTGCGGTAGCCCTGAGAATCCCAGTTCGTCAGCCGCCTTACACGTAGATGCAAGAAGGGAAGCAGTGGTGGCGCCATCAGTGGCCGTGTGCCCCCAGGAAGGCTTAGCACCATAGCTCAGAAGCATCCGCGCGGCCTCGGCGGCATTCTCAGTTTCAGGGGCAAGCGTCATTGTGCGAATCCAACCCCGGCCAGCCCGGAGCCAGCTTTCGAGTTCCTTGGGATTTGCTCCGCGGATTGCCGCTGGATTTTGTGCACCTGCTTTCTTGGGTGAGACGAAGGGGCCTTCCATATGGATACCAGCTAGCTCTCCACGTTCACAGAAAGGAACGAGAGCTTTAATCGCAGGAAGTGGATCCACAAGTGAGACAAGAGAGGCGAGCAGTGCGGTGGTTCCTGCACTTTGGTGGGCGGCGATTCCACGCGCAATTGCACTCTCGTCGATATCGTCGGGGAAGGAGGTACCGCCGCCACCGTGGCAGTGCACATCCACCAGACCAGGAACGATATGAACGCCGCGGATCGTGTCTCCCTGTTCCCCTTGAAGCTGTTTTTCCTCGTCTAGAGCTTCTCCGACCTCAAGCAGGCGCAGGAGTTTGCCTTCCTCGTCGAGCACAAGGCCGCTTCCTACGTGGCGACCATATCCGTCTCGGACTTCACCTAGGTACGTTGTCATCCGCCCTCGCCTTTCTTTCAGTTGCCAAAAGCCATAGCCCAGCGCTCGTTGTAAAGCTCGGTGAGCTTGAGGTTACTGGCGGCAGCTTCGTCGGTGACAATGACGACATTCGGATGCATCTGCATAATCGTGGCAGGCCAGTAGGCGCTCATTGGCCCCTCGACGAGTTCTGCGATTGCGCGCGCCTTGTTTGCACCGAAAGCAAGGAGCACAAGGGTGCGTGCTTCCATGATCGTGCCTAAACCCTGGGTGATACAGCGCGAAGGAACTTTGGCTGTGTCGTTGTCAAAGAAGCGGGCATTGTCGTTGATTGTCTGGGCGGCAAGAGCTTCGACATGCGTACGTGAGACGAGGGAACCGCCAGGCTCGTTGAAACCGATATGGCCATCGGCACCAATACCCAGAATTTGTACGTCCACGCCCCCCACTTCCTTGATGAGAGAATCGTAGTTGGCAGCAGCTTCATAAGGATCAGCAGCTGAACCGTCGGGGGTATGAAGGAGTTCATCAGTCAGGCCAGTTTTCTCCGAGCCGACGAGTTCGCGGCGCAGAACATTGCGGTAGCGCTCAGGGTGATCCTCAGCGATTCCTACGTATTCGTCAAGGGCGAAAGCGTGGGAGTTCTCCAGGCTGAATCGCCCCTCGGAGTGAGCTTGACGAAGGTGGGCGTAGAGGGGTTCAGGAGTTGAACCTGTGGCAACTCCAAGGGTGAAGGAAGGCTTGCGTGCTGCTTCTTCCAAGATGACGCGAGCGGCTGCGGCTGCGGCGGTGGTGGCGTCGGCGAAAATTCCCAGGTGCATGAGTGCTCCAATGCGGTGTCGTGTGCAACAGCGTATGCGGGTGGCTGAGCTGCAATGCCACAGGCGATGTGGCGAGCCTAGCCCTTGCTATGTCCAGTGTACGTGGGAGGAGGGACAGACTCCACAAATATGTCTGACAAATTTCTTTTCGTGTGAGACATCTCGCGCAAGAGATCGCAAGAGATTGAGAAGAAGGAAAGAGGGAGTAGTCAAAATTACAACTGACTAAAACTGGGAGATAAGTCTGGGAAATGTAGCTTTCCTTTTGGTGCGTGCGGCGTGGGCAAGTTTGCCACACGCCGCACCAAGAGGAGAGGATAAACGCAAGAGAATGCAACGATGGAGCCTGATGGAGAATAGACGACATGCACTTATCGCCGCCTGGCAGGTGGTACAGGCCCTTGTCCTCACGTGGCTTGTATCCGCCATCCTTGCTGTGCTCGCCTATATGGTGAATATCGGGGTGCCGGCACTCGCGGATATTCCCTGGCAAAGTGCCGCTCGCCTCGGTGTATCTTTCTGGCTTATGGCACTTGGATCGCCGCTCACGGTTGAGGGAGCGAGTATTTCACTCATGCCGCTGGCGATCACCTTCGTCCTCGTATTTCTCATGCGTTCGCTTCTTCGGCGCAACTCCATCGGCACGTGGCTGGAAGTTGGTACTGCAACTGCTACAGCTCTCGTCGTCACGTCGATCCTTTCCCTTACGGCACTACCTGGGAGTGTGCGCCTCTACGCCCTCGTCGGCGCTCCTAGCCTCGTAGCAGCGCTCTGTCTCCTCGAATGGGCACGTTGGCGTCAACCCGAAGGAACAGTATGGCAGGAGCTGCGCGAAGCCTGGCGCATTGCAAAGCCCCTGATTGCTGGGGTATTTCTTGCCGCTGTGAGCGTGGCGGTGCTGGCTGCGATCAGTGGATGGGGAAGAATGTCCTCTATTACGAGCTACTACATTCTCTCTCTTATCCCCACACTCATCCTTGCCTTCGCCCAAGCCTTCTATCTTCCAAATGTTGCTGTGTGGACGGTGGCGTTTATGTCGGGAGCTGGCTTCTGCGTGGGTTCGGGCACACGTTTTTCTAGCCTCGGAAGCCAGAGCGAACCGCTGCCAGCTATCCCTGTGCTGGGTGCTTTACCTCAACCCGGCCAGCGTTTCATCTGGATGATTGTGCTTCTCGTGGCCATAGGCCTAGCTGTAGGTCTCTGGCGTGGTCGTGCCTATGCAACACCGCGTCAAGTACTTGTGCCGGGTGCCCTTGCTCTTGCCCTCGTCGTGGTCGTGTTTGCTGGCCTTGGTGCGCTTTCAGCTGGAAGCATTGGGCCGGATCGTCTTGCTGTGGTAGGAGCTGCTCCTCCAGTCTTTTCGCTCGTCCTTGGCTTAGAAATGGGATGTGGCCTCGCATTAGGCTTGGTGCTTGCCACAGAATCGGTGCGTGAGGTCATCGTAGGGCATCTGCGAATGGATCTTGCAGGCAGTTTCCGTGAAGGTCGCACACGTCTTAAAAGAATGGGTGTTCGGATCAAGAAGGATGCCACCGATGAACTTTCGCTCTCCTCACAGGCGCGTAGTGACGTGAGTGAAGAGGAACGTGAAATTTCCACGCCATTGACTCAAACCCCGCTTGTGGGAGATGAGGCTACTCCAACTGAGCCCCTATCAGATTCTCTGACATCCTCCCGTATTCCTACTCCTGCCACGGCACCGACCACGGTCACAGTAGCCACGGCTGACTCACCTGAACTTCCCGCCTCCCATGTATCTTCCGTTTTGCCTGAGCCGCCAGGCTACATCGCCGATAAAGAAAAAGGCGCGCAAGCCCGCACAATCGTAGATGCTGAGCCGAGCGACAGTGTTTCGGACGCCAGGCAGGCTGGACAGAAACGAAGCTGAGTACTTCACCCACAGCGCGTTCTCACACAGAAAGCTAGATATGAGAATTCCACTCACACGAGCGCTCATCTCCGTCTCCGATAAAAACAATGTGGATGTACTAGCTCGTGCACTTGTCAATGTCGGCTGCGAGGTCATATCTACCGGGTCAACGGCTCGTGCACTTGCTGAGGCAGGAATCCCTGTGAAAGATGTGAGCGAGGTGACTGGTTTTCCTGAGTGTTTGACTGGGAGAGTAAAAACTCTCCATCCGGCCATCCACGCCGGTATTTTGGCTGACCGCGCTCGCCCTGAACACATGAATTTCCTGGAGGAGGAAGAGATCGCGCCTATTGATCTCGTCGTTGCGAATTTCTATCCCTTCACCCACACGGTAGCTTCTGGTGCGAGCCTCGCGCACTGCATAGAAAATATCGACATTGGCGGACCAGCGATGGTGCGTGCTGCGGCAAAGAATTACGCGAGTGTGACAGTGCTGACAAACCCGTGCGATTACCCTGCGGCCATCGAAGCGATTGAGCGTGGAGGATTCGAGGATGCTGAACGCGCCGAGCTTGCCGCACGGGCTTTCGCCGCCACTGCTGCTTACGAGGCACAGGTGGCAATGTGGACGGCAGAGCATATGGGTACATCGGGGAGCTTGCGCATCGAGATCTACCGCGAGTCGCGCACTCTGCGCTATGGCGAGAATCCGCATCAGCGTGCACGCCTCTACCTCCGAGAAGAGGAATGTAGAGGGGCGAGAGGAGATGAGGCAGAGACTAATTTTTCTACAAATATGGATGGAGGCGAGTCGGGAAGTAAGGGGCGCAAAGGCCAGTGGGGCATTGCGCGAGCACGCCAGCTTCGCGGAGGAGAAATGAGTTACAACAACTATCGCGATGCCGATGCTGCCCTGCGCGCTGCTTTCGATCATGAAGATCCCGCAGTGGCGATTATCAAGCATATGAATCCCTGCGGCATTGCCACAGCTCCTACGATCGCCCAAGCTCACGCACTCGCCCACGCGTGTGATCCGCTCTCAGCATATGGCGGTGTCATTGCTGCAAATCGCGACATCAGCCTCGATATGGCGCAGCAGATTTCCCCGATCTTCACCGAAGTTGTGGTAGCTCCCGGCTATGAGCCTGGAGCATTGGAGATCCTTGAACGTAAGCGTAAACTTCGAATCCTTGAGGTCTGTGGTGATGAGAGCGGCTCGCAGGCTGAACGAATTGGCGGTGGACTTCTGGTACAGTCGCGCGATCGTTATGACGCTCCCGGTGATGATCCTGCTTCCTGGCGTCATGTGGCTGGCCCGGTAGTTGATCGGGCGACGATGCAGGAACTTGCCTTTGCATGGCGCTGTGTGCGTGCTGTGAAGTCGAACGCGATTGTGCTCACGAGTGGCGGCGCTACAGTGGGCATTGGAATGGGACAGGTCAATCGTGTAGATGCGTGCCGCCTAGCTGTGCAGCGAGCGCGTACCCTGGCTGAGGGAGTGGAACGGGTACGCACAGCGGTGGCAGCTTCGGACGCATTCTTCCCCTTTCCTGACGGTCTTGAGATTCTGGCTGAGGCTGGTGTGCGTGCCGTTGTAGAACCTGGCGGCTCGATCCGCGACGACGAGGTTATTGCTGCTGCCGAGCGCGCGGGCGTTGCTCTCTTCTTTACTGGAGCGCGACACTTCTTCCACTGAGCGACCCTGCCTCCCACCTGTGAGATCTCAAGTATGATGAGCACTCGACTCTCCTAGATCGTTTGTCCTTTAGTGAGCCTGGGTGATCCTGGGCGGGGTATAGATGCGAGAAATGCGGGGTCGAGAGTCCCGATTGTAAAATGGTGGAGTTTGTGTCTGAAAAACTAGGTCTCACCTGGCTGTTTATTTATTTCTCCCGATGCTACTTGGGACAAAAGTCGTAGAATTATCTGAATTTGCCACCAAAATGACGTACTCCTCATTACAGTTAGATTAAAGGCTAACTGACAAAGGGGTAGTTTATGTCATTTGAACAGGCATTTGGTGAGCGAGTTGTGGCCCAAGCGAAGTCTTGGGCAAAAGTGGCACAGGAATATTCCCATGCCCATGCAGCTGTGCTCCTCTCGAAGGCGCTTCGCCACGAAGACGGACTTGACTACACGGTCTCTTTTGTGGATGGAGTGATCCGTCCTGAAGATCCGCGTGTTGCCGCTCATAATCTTGCCAAACTCGCAACTCGGAATGCGCAGTTCCTTCCTTCTTATCTCTCTGCGCCGGCGAAGTACGGCGGGCGCTTTGCTCCAATTGCTCCGGCTCTGGCACAGAAAACTGCCGAAAAGATCTTCGCCGGTCTTGTCGGGGATCTTGTCCTTGACGTGACTCCGGATAAACTTGGTCCGGCTATTGCCAAGCTCCGTGCCGATGGGTCACGTCTCAATCTCAATCTCCTCGGTGAAGCAGTACTTGGGCATGAGGAAGCCCAGCGCCGTATGGATGCTACCCGTGAGCTCATCGAACGTCCGGATGTTGATTACGTCTCCCTTAAGGTTTCGGCAGTGATCGGCCCTCACGCTTCCTTCGGTCATGCTGGTGCTGTAGACGATGCCGTAGAGAAACTCCGTCCGCTCTACCATTTGGGTGCTGAGACTGATACCTTCATCAACCTCGATATGGAAGAGTACAAAGATCTCAACCTCACAATTGATGTCTTTACTCGTCTGCTTGACGAGCCCGAGCTGCTCAACTATCGCGCCGGTATTGTGCTCCAGGCATACCTGCCCGATGCCCGTGATCGTCTACGTGAACTCACCGAGTGGGCGAAGAAACGTCGGGCTCGTGGCGGGGCACCGATCAAGGTGCGCATCGTCAAGGGCGCGAATCTCTCTATGGAAACTGTGGATGCGCAGATACACGGGTGGAACCTCACGGTTCAACCTTCCAAACTCCATACAGACGCTAACTACCTCACGGTTCTCGATGAAGCCCTGCGCCCGGAGAATATTGACGCAGTAAATATTGGCGCAGCCGGAATGAACCTCTTCACTATCGCCTTTGCCTACCTCACTGCGAAGGATCGCGGCCTCGTCATTGGCGATGGCGTAGATATCGAGATGCTTGCCGGTATGGCCACACCACAGTCGCGTGCGGTTGCCGATACAGTAGGCCCACTTCTCTATTACGTTCCTGTGGTACGACCGGAGGAATTCGACGTAGCGGTGGCCTACCTTGTTCGTCGCTTGGAAGAAAACGCGGCACCGGAAAACTTCATGTCGCATGTCTTCCAGATACAGGAGAATTCCACCTTCATGATTGAAGCTGGGCGCTTCCGTTCAGCTTTCGAGAAGGCGGCCAACGAAGAGCTGAGTTTCTCCCCACGCCGTACTCAAGATCGTGGGCAACGACGAATCATTCCTGAAAAATTCGACAACACTCCCGATACTGATCCCTCACTTGAGGCGAATGTGAAGTGGGGTGAAGCGATCGCCGCACGTATTCCCACGAGTGTGCTAGGTGCAGATGTTGCCGATGCGCATACGATCTCCACACAGGAGGAGGTCGACGGGATCATCACGCGCGTGCGTAAGGCAGCTAAAGACTGGGCTGCCAAGAGTGGAGCTGAGCGCGCTACGGTTTTGCGCAAGGTAGCCCAAGGTCTTGAAGATTCCCGAGCTGAACTCATCGAAGTGGCAGGATCAGAAGCAGGAAAGGCCATTGACCAGGGCGATGTGGAAGTCTCTGAGGCGATAGATTTTGCTCTCTACTACGCCGATTTAGCTGAGCAACTTGACCACATGGAAGGTGCACATTTCCGCCCGGTCGAACTCACACTCATCACCCCGCCCTGGAATTTCCCCATGGCTATCCCTGCGGGCGGTGCACTTGCCGCACTTGCAGCAGGCTCGGGTGTGCTTTTCAAGCCAGCGTTCTTGACTCGCCGCACAGGTGCTCTCATCGCCGCAATTATGTGGGATGCGGGAGTGCCTGAGGATCTTCTGGCTCTTGTGGATCTTGAGCGCTCCACCTCACGCGCTCTCGGTGAATCACTTGTACGCCGTGCAGATCAGGTGATTCTCACCGGCTCAATCGAAACGGCACAAATGTTCCGCTCCTGGCGTCCGGATTTACGCCTCTTTGCTGAGACATCTGGCAAGAACGCAATCGTCGTCACTCCACATGCCGATATCGACCTCGCTGTGCGCGATGTCGTGACTTCGGCATTTGGCCATGCGGGGCAAAAGTGCTCTGCTTCCTCTCTCGTCATTCTCGTCGGCTCAGCTGGATTCTCCAAGCGTTTCCAGCGTCAGCTCGTTGATGCTGTGCGCTCGTTGCATGTGGGTTATCCTGAGGATTTGGCCACTCAGATGGGGCCGCTTGTAGAGGAAGCGAAAGGGAAACTTCTGCGCGGCCTCACGACACTTGAAGCTGGAGAAAACTGGGTTATCAAACCCAAGCAGATCGGACCGCGCCTGTGGACTCCTGGCGTGAGAGCAGGGGTTAAGCCAGGAAGTGAATACCACCTCACCGAATACTTCGGCCCGATCCTTGGGATCATGCGTGCAGCGAACCTGGAGGAGGCGATCGAATGGCAGAATGCCACCGATTTCGGCCTCACAGCAGGTATTCACTCCCTCGACCCAGCGGAAATTTCCTACTGGCTTGAGCGTATTCAGGCTGGCAACGTCTATGTCAATCGCACAATTACAGGTGCTATTGTGCGCCGCCAGCCTTTTGGCGGATGGAAACGTTCAAGCGTGGGTGCGGGCGCGAAGGCAGGTGGCCCGAACTATCTCTACGGCCTCGGGCATGTAGAGCCAGACTTTAACGTGGAGCTTCCGGCGAAGGTGCACTTGAGCAATGATGTGCTCCGTGAGGCGCGTGCTGTTGGAGCGACGATGAGCGTGGTCGATCATAAGCGTCTCCTTGTTGCTTTATGGGGGATTGAGAAAGCTCTCCCAAGTTTCGAGGAAGCTGATCCTACGGCTCTCGACGTAGAGAAGAACGTGTTCCGCTATGTGCCAGCTTCTGGCGCGATTATTCGCCTCTCAGAGAAGGGGGCAATCGGAGATCTCTTGGCAAGTGCAGCTGCCGCAATTGCGGTGGGCTGTACTCCCCAGGTGTCATCCGCAATTTCTCTCTCTCGCCAAATGACAGAATTTTTGGCTACAGGCGGGATCGTTGTGCGCAAGGAGAGCGACGAACAATTCGCCCGTACTCTCGCTTCCCAGGCTGAGAATGTGGATGGGGTGCGAGTTCGCGTGCTTGGCGAATCGTCGGTGGATCTTGCCGCGGCTGTAGGTGGCAGTGTGGATGTTGCTTTCTTCGACGAGCCTTTTACGGCGTGTGGGCGTGTAGAGATCCTTCCCTTTGTTCTCGAACAGGCAGTTTCGGCAACGAACCACCGTTTCGGCAATCCGACGCACCTACTCGACACTGTGATCTAAGAGGTATTCAGGTACTGAGTTTATTTCGTGGTGGCACCTGCGACATGATTCGCAGGTGCCACCACGCATATATGAGTTTCCCTACCTTCTTCAAAGGCGCTACGCGGAACGTGAGGTGCCATCGCGCATATGTGGTT
The DNA here is from genome assembly GCA_015679245.1 of Actinomycetaceae bacterium zg-1166. Classification (GTDB taxonomy): domain Bacteria; phylum Actinomycetota; class Actinomycetes; order Actinomycetales; family Actinomycetaceae; genus Changpingibacter. Next base: position 492,993 of record CP064953.1, read on the forward strand.
TTCCTGCTTGGTGCGTGGCAGGTGCACGTGTGCGTGGGAGATGTGCGCGGCTGCGACGCTAGACCTCCTGGTTGGGCAGGGGACTACGCAGTACTTTACGTGCGCGGGCGAGCGCACGTGGAGCATCCACAGCTAGCAATCCCCTGAGTGTGTGGCCGGTAAACCAACGCAGTATCAGAGAATCTTCAGTTTCCTCGCGCTCGATTCGCGCATGAGGCTCCACTGTGCCGACGAAGCCGATTTCATGTCCAAATTGTGTAGAGAAAATTTCGGGAGCTTCCAGGAATCGCAGTGAGGACTCTGTTCCCAGCAGGTGCGTGGCAGTGCGCGCGGCACCGTGGAGTGCGCTCATCCAGTGCCCGCCTTCATTCCATGTGCCTGTGGGAAGGAGCGTATCGGCACAGTCACCGATTGCGTATAAGCCTGGGAATATAGCCTGGCAGATCGGTGAGCTGTGGGTAAGTGGCGTAGCGTCGGCGAGTATCCGCCCCCACACATCCACAGCGACAGCCCCGCGAGCTGAGCGAATTCCGAGGTGAGAAGGTAGAGGAAATGTCGGGGATGCTCCAGTGGCCTGTACAAGCACATCACAGTTGAGTCCACCGGGATAGGGAGTAGCCAGGTGGAGTTTCACGCCTGCCTTGCGCAGAAAAGGTTGCCAAATATCAGTGACTGCACCGGCGAAACTACGCCCAAGGATATGAGGGCTTGCCTCCCACACCTCAACGTGTGCACCCACGTTGGCGCACTGAGAGGCAAGCTCCATTCCAATCCATCCTGCCCCGACGATATGTACGCAGCTTCCTTTCCCAATCTGGGATCGCAAGGTTTCGGCATCACTGGCAGAGTAGAGAACCCTTGCGCCGGGGATTGTGGCGTGGGGACGGGTACCTGTTGCGAGAACAAGGGTGTGGATCTCGAAGGTGTGTCCTTCTGCGGTGGTAAGGCGCCAACGTGGGTTCGTTCGTGTGCTCGCATCAAGGATACCCGATGTGTAGGCAGCATCTTCAGCAGTGTAAGAGTGGTAGGCAGAGGTCTCTATTTTCGTTGTGAGGCTTGAATTCTCGGCCTCAGTACGAGTGAAAGCTGAGGTAAACGTGCTGGTAATGGATTCGATGTGAGTGACTGTTTCGTCGATCTGTCTCGCACCTATATCCTCTAAACTTCCGTATCCTTCCTCAGCAAGTGGGTGGAAATAGTTTCCGAAGAGCTCTTTGGAAAGAGGCGGACGATCGTAGGGTTCGCACTTTTCACTTTCGAAGGAGAGGATCGAGCTATCATATCCTCCTTCGCGTAGGTGACGAGCGAGTGTAAGGCCAGCGATTGAGCGTCCAACGATGGCGAGGCATGGCTCATCCTTCTGGGCGGATGTGCTCATGAGTGGTGTCCTTCCCTCTGTTTCTCGCGGTGATGATGCGCGAGCTTCTCCGTGAGTTTCTCCAGCAGAGTAGCGTGTACCACGGTTGCAGACCTCCCGTGATTCCCACACACGAGTGTAGAAGTGTAGAGTCGAAGAGTGAATAAGGACTACCGTCTCCCGCTTCACCTACTCACTGTGATGTGGGTGGGTGGCGTGTGTGTGGCTGCGTTGGTCTGGGGTGCCTATCCGGCTACTCTCGCCTTGGCGGTATCAATGGGCGGTGCCGGTGTTATTCGCTTTGTGGTGCCAGAACATGTGTTGCCCTACTTGCGTGGCCGCACTTGTGACGCGGCGATTCTCGTCGGTTTTGCGATCTTCTTACTTCTCCTCTCGCCTTGGGCCGACATGTATATGCTGAGCTAGTTTCTTCGTCGTAGCTGTGGTAGTTTCGCTTCTTCTCACTCTGGTGCGAGAGTAAGAATCCTGCTCTGATTTAGCGCAGAAGCGGCGTGACCAACTTTGCCTGGCCGCGTGCACGGCAGAGAACTTACTGCTTTCTTTCGTGGAAATAGCTTGAGCCCGCCCTCGTAAGCACGCACAATAGGGAGGTGGACCCGTTAGTCAAGAATATCCTCTTTGTTCTTCTCTTCACAGTGATCGGCGGACTCTTCTCTGCCTCAGAAATGGCTCTTGTTTCTTTGCGTGAAACTCAAATTGACGAGATGGCTGAACGCAGTGCCCGAGGTGCGGCTATCAAGCGCCTGACCGCAGATTCCAACCGCTTTCTCTCTGCTGTGCAGGTGGGGGTCACTGTAGCGGGCTTCTTTTCTGCTTCCTTTGGCGCTTCGGAGATCGCCCCAATTCTTGCTCCCTCTATTGCCTCGTGGGGGCTGTCAGAAGGAGCGGCGTCCACTTTTGCATTTGTGCTTGTGACCTGTGCGATTGCCTATCTCTCTATCGTTTTTGGCGAGCTCATCCCCAAGAGGATCGCGATGCAATCGGCTCAGGCAATTGCGCTGGTGGTGGTGCGCCCACTCGCCGCAATTACGGCGCTTCTGCGCCCTGTGATTTGGTTCCTTGGCGTTTCCACGAACGTGGTGCTCCGCCTTATTGGCCGCAATCCTAAGGAACAGCGTGAGCCGATGGGTGTAGCTGAACTGCGTGCCTTTGTTGCCAGTCAGGATATGATCCGCGACGATGAACGCGAGATGGTGGTTGAACTGCTCTCTGTGGGGGATCGCACTGTCCAAGAGATTATGACCCCGCGTACTGAGGTGGAGTTCTTTTCCTCTCATATGCCCATTGGCGAGGCACAGAAGGCGGTTGCCACACTCGATCATTCACGATACCCCGTACGGCAGGGCGATTCGGATGACGATGTTCTTGGGTTCATCCACATTCGTGATCTTATTGCCCCCGATCCCGGTGTGCGCACTGTGGGTGACCTTGTGCGTAAAGTGCTCTTCTTCCCCACAGGCAAGCTCGTTCTTGAAGCACTTACGGAGATGCGTGCGAGTCACGAGCACATTGCCGTAATCGTCGACGAATATGGCGGTACAGACGGTATTGTCACCCTGGAGGATGTGGTGGAGGAATTCGTCGGGGAGATTCGCGACGAATACGATCATGAGCAACCTGTGTTTTCCCGCGTGGGAGAGATTGAGGCAATCGACGGACTTGCCAACCGTGCTGAGGTGCAGAAGCTCCTGGATATTGAACTTCCTGAGGGACCTTACGACACTTTTGCTGGGTTTTTTATCTATGAGCTTGGTCGTATGCCACACGTGGGAGATGAGGTGACCTGGGAAAACCTTCACCTCACAGTGTCGAAGATGGATGGACGGCGTATTGAGCGTGTGACGGTGCGCCGCAATGACCCTACCCTGGAAGTAGAAGAGAAATAGGGCGAAATCTCCCGGCGAGACTGCACTGTAAGGAGTTCGTCGGCGTGCAGATGCGATGTAACAGGGGAGAGTTACTCAACCTTCCTACACCTGCCTGGGATTTTCTTCCCCTGGTGTGAGGAGGGAGTGCAGGAGCGAATATCCGGATCAATCCTCGCCCCCTAAGGGATCAAACTCCGCCCGAAAATAGGTAACTCAGTTATTCTCACAAGATCCGCACAAAATATCTTGACGTCGAGTAATCTTAGGTCTGGAGAGGATCCTGCGCGGCGTATCTGCATACCTGGGAGAACACCCACGCCTGAGAAGAGAACCTCGCCGCATCGCAGGAATCCTCGCGATGTACCCGACGCAACCAAAGGAGTGAGCATGTCGAAGATTAAGGTGGAAGGCCCCATCGTCGAACTTGATGGCGATGAAATGACTCGCATTATCTGGCAGGACATCCGGGAACGACTCATCAAGCCCTACCTCGACGTAGATTTGCACTACTACGATCTCTCCATCCAGAATCGCGATGCCACCGCCGATCAGGTGACAATTGACGCGGCTCAGGCAATTAAGAAGCACCACGTGGGTGTCAAATGTGCCACAATCACTCCCGACGAGGCTCGTGTAGAGGAGTTTGGTCTGAAGAAGATGTGGCGTAGTCCGAATGGGACGATCCGCAACATCCTCGGTGGTGTTGTCTTTCGTGAGCCAATCATCGTCTCAAATGTGCCGCGCCTTGTTCCCACGTGGACTAAGCCGATTGTGATTGGTCGCCATGCACACGCTGACCAGTACAAGGCTAGCGACTTCAAAGTACCAGGTGCAGGAACCGTGACACTCACCTACACTCCAGATGACGGTTCGGCACCCATCGAGATGGAAGTGTGCCGTATGCCTGAAGGTGGTGGCGTTGCGATGGGAATGTACAACTTCACTGAGTCTATTCGCGATTTTGCTCGGGCATCCTTCACCTATGGCCTTCAGCGCGGCTACCCCGTGTACCTCTCAACCAAGAATACGATTCTCAAAGCCTACGATGGTGCCTTCAAGGATATCTTTGCCGACGTCTTTGAGTCCGAATATAAGGCGAAGTTCGAGGCCGCAGGCCTCACGTATGAGCATCGTCTGATTGACGACATGGTGGCCTCAGCCCTCAAGTGGGAGGGAGGCTACGTGTGGGCTTGCAAGAACTACGACGGTGATGTTCAGTCGGATACGGTGGCTCAGGGATTTGGTTCCCTTGGCCTCATGACCTCGGTTCTTATGACTCCTGATGGGCAGACGGTGGAGGCAGAGGCCGCTCACGGGACGGTAACGCGACACTATCGCCAGTATCAGGCGGGTAAGCCCACCTCGACGAACCCTATTGCTTCGATTTTCGCCTGGACAGGTGGACTCAAACATCGCGGTAAGCTCGATTCCACCCCAGAGGTGACAGGTTTTGCTAGTCAACTTGAAGATGTCATTATCCGCACCGTGGAAGGTGGTCAGATGACAAAAGATCTGGCACATCTTGTGGACGGCGATCAGGAGTGGTTGACCACAGAGGGGTTCATGGATGCCCTGGAGACGAATTTGCGCAAATCTCTAGCCTAAAAAGGTTAGCTGTGGGGTTGTAGGTACAAGAAAACACGCCCGCTATAACAATCAATAGTGGAGGGGAACCTGGTACGCCGCCAAGCTCCCCTCCGCAGTGCTTCTCTGCGCTTCAGCGTGTTCCAGAGATAGGGAGAATCTCCTTCGTAAAGTGCGGATCGGCCACGGTGTAGAGTACGTCGGTCAAATCTAGCCACCAAGGTTCATAGGGCAGGCGCGTGGTCATATCGATCTGCTCATCCATATGGGAGATCGGCTGCACCGATTCCTTTCCACGGTAGATACCGACATAAGCACCACGGAACTTACCTGTATCGAACTGGCGAACAAGTTCACGCACACCGATATCGGCTAACTGTACTGCCAAGGTACGATCAAAGGGAGAAGGGTTGCCACCCTGCTGCATATGCCCCAGACGCGCAGTTCGTACATCGAAAATCCCGTGGCCTTCAGCCTCAAACATCTGTGTGAGCATCTCGGTGGTGTAATAATCTGAGGCTTCCTCGTTGCGAAGCACGAGGTAGAGATTGCGCCCAGCTTTGAAACTCTCCACCATCCGGGCTGAATCTGCCGAGAGATCGGCTAGAGTAATACCCGTTTCGTGCAGATAGACGCGCTCAGCTCCGGCAGTGATTCCGCTCATAAGGGTCAAGTATCCACAACGCCGCCCCATCGCCTCAGCTACAAAGCAGCGCCGCGAAGCCGAAGCTGATTGCTTCACCCGGTCGAGAGCCTCGGCATTAGTGTTGAGTGCTGTATCAGCCCCAATGGAGAGATCGGCGCCGGGCAAATTGTTATCGATCGAAGCAGGTATCGCAATGAGGGGAATCCGGAAAGCTGGGTAACGTCCGCGCTCTTTCTCCATTTCGTAGAGAGCTTGATAACCAGAGAAGCCGCCAATCACGATGAGGGCGTCTATGTGGTTTTCCTCAATTGCCCGTCCCAGCGCGTAGTACTGATCGAGGTCGCAGATCTTGCGTCGCGTGCCCAGGTTCGCTCCACCTGATCCTGACCAGCCATCCATATCTCCCCAGGAGAGTTCGCGAATATGACCGTCGAGGAGGCCGGGAAAACCACCTTCGATTCCCAGCATTGTAAAGCCGTGATCCATTCCAAAAAGCGTGACGGCGCGCGCTGCGGGATTCATTCCTGGAGCCAGGCCTCCAGCGTGGAGGATCGCTACACGCGGAGAGTGCCCAAGGGTTGGATGATCTTCGTGAGTAGGGGTGGACGGAGAGGAGAGAGTATCGAAGATCCTGAGCATTTTTCGATAGCTTGATCCGCGCGAAGCTACCGCGTTGTCGTACTCACCGTTTGCCAGATAGCCCTTGACAGCTCGCGTATTTGCAATCGCATCCATGAGTGGAACACTCGTGATGTGATTGTGTTGGGTCACGATAATGGAAGGTTCGGAGTTTTCGTCGGCACGAATTACTTCGAGAGCTGCCGAGTAACCGAGCAACGTGGACATCCACCTGTCATAAGCCGAGGGTGTTCCGCCGCGTTGGACATGCCCGAGCGAAGTGATGCGCACATCCTCTCCCAGCTTTTCTGCAAGTACATCCCGCACCTGTGCGGCTGTAATGGGAGCTCCTGCTCGATCCTGAGCACCTTCAGCGACGACGATAATCGAGTCGCGCCTACCCGCAGCACGGGCTGCGTGAAGTTTGCGGCAAATATCTTCTTCCCATGTCTGGGCAGGAGGCATCTCTGGAGTGAAAACATAATCACAGCCACCGGCAATCGAACTCATAAGAGCCAGATACCCGCAACGTCGCCCCATCACCTCGATAATGAAGGTGCGCTGGTGTGAAGCCGCTGTGGAAGAGATGGCGTCGATCGCTTCAAGAATACGGTGGAGAGCAGAGTCAGCTCCCACTGTCATATCTGAACCCACAAGGTCGTTATCGATGGAACCTACTACACCTGCCAGATGGAGTTTAGGGTGGGTTTGAGCCTGCGCCTGGGTGATATCTCCCGCTTCCACAAGTTCGGTGAGAAGATCAGGCCAGAGCGCTCGGAGTTCGTCGGCTCCTGAGAGGGAGCCATCTCCACCGATAGCGACGATGCGATCAATGCCCAAACCTACGAGGTTGCGCACAGCTGAACGCAAACCTGAGCGTTCACGAAACTGCGCACAGCGCGCTGTTCCGATCACGGTACCACCTTCGTTGAGGGTATTGGAAACATCAGACCAGCTCATCTGCCGGATGAGTTCGCCACCTTCCACGGCGCCTCGCCATCCTTCGAAGATGGCGTAGGGGGTTGCTCCCTCGTGGATTGCTGTGCGCACGACGGCGCGCACGACAGCGTTCATACCCTGGGCATCGCCCCCGGAGGTGAGGACTGCGATCTTCGTCGGCTCGGCTTGCGTAGTCATAGCTCTACTCTTGCACAAAGAGAGTGAAAATTCGGAATTTCTTCTCAGGATGAAGGTTCTTCGGTATAGCCTAGTAAGGGTGGCTGCCTCACGAGGGGAGGAGCCGACGCTCGCGGATATACCGTGGCACAGATTCAATACCCTGGAAGGACAGCGCTGTGAATCCAGTCGATGCAACTGCGACTCGTGCGTGGGAGAGTCTTACCCGCCTTACACGAGAGTTTGTTCCTGATTTTCGGAGCCGTTTTGCCGAAGGTGGGCGCGCCCAGGCTTTCAGCTTTACAGCAGGTGACCTCTTCGTTGACCTTTCTAAGTCCTACCTGGATGAGGAGATCCTTACCGCCCTTCTTGACCTCGCCAATGAGGTGGGCCTTCCCGAGCGCCGCGAGGCGATGTACCGCGGTGAGCATATCAATGTGACTGAGGATCGTGCTGTGCTTCATACGGCTCTGCGCCGTCCGCAAGGGGATTGTCTTGAGGTAGATGGACAGGATGTGGTGGGAGATGTCCACGAGGTCGTGGAAAAAATGTATTCCTTTGCCTCACAGGTGCGCGCGGGGCAGTGGCGTGGCGTGACGGGCAAGGCTCTCACGACAATCGTCAATGTGGGGATCGGCGGCTCAGATTTAGGTCCTGTCATGGCGTATGAGGCTCTCAAACCTTATGTTTCCGAAGGAATTGAGTGCCGTTTTATCTCCAATATCGACCCCACCGACGCGGGAGAGAAACTGCGTGGTGTGGATCCGGAGAGGACGCTGTTTATTGTCGCCTCAAAGACTTTCACCACTTTGGAGACTCTCACAAATGCGAAGGTGTGTCGCTCCTGGTTCCTTCGTGAACTTCAGGCGCGCGGGATCGACTCTGAGGGAGCGGTGGCCAAGCATTTTGTTGCCGTCTCCACGAATCTAGAGAAGGTGGCCGAGTTCGGGATTGATCCGGCCAACGCCTTCGGCTTCTGGAACTGGGTGGGCGGGCGTTATTCAGTTGATAGTGCTGTGGGGCTCTCTCTTGTTCTGGCTATTGGCCCGGAGAACTTTACCGATTTCTTGGCGGGTTTCCATACGATCGACGAACACTTTGCTTCGGCTGCTCCGCGTGAGAACGTTCCGCTCATTATGGGGTTGCTCAATGTGGCTTATGTGAACTTCTTCGGTGCGCCCACACACGCAGTACTGCCGTATTCGCAGTATCTCCATCGCTTCCCTGCCTATCTCCAACAGTTGACGATGGAGTCGAATGGTAAGAGGGTGCGATGGGACGGAAGTGCGGTCACAACAGCCACAGGGGAAGTGTTCTGGGGCGAGCCAGGAACAAACGGCCAACATGCCTTCTACCAGCTTATCCACCAGGGTACACAGCTCATTCCGGCTGATTTTATTGCTTTTGCCAACCCCACCTACCCTTTTACTGACGGGGAAAATGACCAGCATGAGCTCTTCCTCGGTAACTTCTTTGCTCAGACGAAGGCTCTCGCCTTTGGAAAGACGGCTGATGAGGTACGTGCCGAAGGCACCCCGGAGGAAATCGTCTCTGCCCGCGTATTCCCAGGTGACAAGCCCACAGCGTCGATCATGGCTCCCGAGCTCTCTCCACGGGTACTAGGCGAACTCATCGCTCTTTACGAGCACATCACTTTCGTACAAGGAGTTGTCTGGGGGATTGATTCCTTCGATCAATGGGGTGTGGAACTTGGTAAGCAGATGGCCAAAGATCTTGCTCCTGCAATTTCAGGCGACGAGAAAGCTCTCGCTGCTCAAGATGAGTCCACTGCTGGACTCATCACCTACTATCGCTCTCACCGCACGGCATAACGTGGTATGGGGCCTTTGACTTACAATTTTTGATTCATTCCTATTAGGCTGGAAATGTTGGGTGAAGCCGCCCAGAACCGCAACAACTCTGAAGGAGTTCAACACATGGCACGTACGCCTGTCACCGTGACTGTTACCGGCGCAGCTGGCAACATCGGTTACGCACTTCTCTTCCGCATCGCCTCTGGTGCTCTCCTTGGGCCGGATGTGCCGGTCAAGCTCAACCTCCTTGAGATTCCTCAGGCTGTCAAGGCTGCCGAAGGAACCGCGATGGAACTCAACGATGCCGCGTTCCCCCTTCTCGATTCGGTGAACGTGTACGACGATCTCAACGCAGCTTTTACTGGTACGAATGTGGCTCTCCTCGTCGGTGCACGCCCGCGCACTAAAGGGATGGAGCGCGCTGATCTACTTGAGGCTAATGGAGGGATCTTCGGTCCTCAAGGAAAGGCAATCAACGACAACGCTGCCGACGATGTTAAGGTGCTTGTGGTGGGTAACCCGGCAAATACGAATGCTGTGATTGCTATGCATTCGGCACCCGACGTACCAAACTCGCGTTTCACCGCCATGATGCGCCTGGATCACAACCGTGCGATCTCCCAGCTCGCTGAAAAGACGGGTGCACGTGTGAGTGACATCAAGAAGATGGTGGTGTGGGGTAACCACTCTGCCGATCAGTACCCGGATATCTCCTACGCCACGGTGGGTGGAAAACCTGCGACCGAGTTCGTGGATTCGGCGTGGCTTGAAGAATACTTTGTCCCTACTGTTGCTAAGCGTGGTGCAGCTATTATCGAGGCTCGTGGGGCTTCCTCGGCAGCGTCGGCTGCATCGGCTGCTATTGACCATGTCTACAACTGGATCAATGGTGTGGCTGAGGGCGACTGGGTTACTCCAGGCGTGTACCAAGATGGTTCGCACTACGGTGTACCCGAGGGTCTTATCTTCGGTATGCCTGCTACCGCCGAAGGTGGGGAGTGGAAGATCGTTGACGGACTTGAGATCTCTGATCGTACCCGCGCTGGCATCGATCACAACATCAAGGCTGCTCAAGAAGAACTGGACGCAGTTCGCGCTCTCGGTTTGATTAAGTAACCTCAGAGTTTGTGTGGCGCGTAGGAGCCATTGAAACTCCCTTCGCGATTGGCTCCGGTGTGCTGGCTAACGTGCTGGCGCACCGGAGCTTTCTTTGTGGCCTATAAGCCAGAAAGTGAGTCTGGGTTGGGCGTGTCGGGGTTATTGTGGGGTTAAGCGTCGAAAAGCGTTGCTTATAGCGGCGTGTCGTTAACGCCCGACCCAGCCTGTTCTTCGTCTGTTTTGATAGTGGGCAAGGACGAGAAAAGCGGAAGAGAAGCTGGCTCCCTCGTGCCTGTGACGATACGTGAGGCTCGCGCTCTTGTCCTTTTCCGTACCTCCTCACGCTCTTGTCTCCCACCTCGTGGGCATTGCCTCAGCACGCCTCCGATCTTTCTGTCCGTGCCCCAGCGTAAGATTGAACTATGGCTAAGGACTTCGCTCACCTGCATGTGCACACCGAATATTCGATGCTTGACGGGGCTGCGAAGATATCGAATCTCGTCGCCGAAGCTGCCGCACAGAAGCAGAATGCTGTTGCCATTACAGATCACGGCTACTGTTTTGGAGCCTATGAATTCTATGAAGCAGCCAAGAAGGCTGGCGTGAAACCTATCATTGGTGTGGAAGCCTATATGACTCCTGGGACTTCACGATTTTCTTCCAATCGTGTGCTCTGGGGAGACGAATCCCAGCGTGCCGACGATGTTTCAGCTCGCGGTGCATATACTCATCTCACACTCCTGGCTGAGAACAACACTGGCCTTCATAACCTCTTCCGTATGGCCTCGCGCGCCTCGCTTGAAGGGCAGATGGGGAAGTGGCCGCGCATGGATATGGAACTTCTTGAGACATATCACGAGGGGCTTATTGCCACGGCAGGTTGCCCTTCTGGTGAAGTGCAGACTCGCCTTCGCCTAGGTCAGCATAAAGAGGCTTTTGAAGCAGCTGGGCGAATGCAGGATCTCTTCGGTAAAGAAAACTATTTTGTCGAAGTCATGGATCACGAGAATGAGATTGAGCGGAGAGTGAGAAACGATCTGCTCGATCTGGCGAAGAAGATTGATGCTCCGCTGCTGGCAACGAACGATTCGCATTATGTGCGCGCTGAAGATGCTCCTATCCAGGACGCCATGCTCTGTATTAACTCTGGCTCCACTCTTCAAGATCCCGACCGCTTCACATTCGACGGCACGGGATACCATTTGCGTTCCTCTGCTGATATGTGGGAGCTTTTTGGAGATCTTCCTGGAGCGTGTGAAAATACACTTCTTGTTGCCGAGCGCTGCAATATCTCCTTCGTCACAGCCTCTGAGGGTGCCAACTATATGCCAGTATTCCCCGTGCCGGAGGGAGAAGATACGACGTCGTGGTTCGTTAAGGAAGTGGAGAACGGGCTTCACTTGCGCTTTGGGGAGACAATTCCCCAGGATGTGCGTGAGCGCGTGGACTACGAGGTAGGGGTTATTCTCCAGATGGGATTTCCAGGATACTTCCTCGTTGTCTCCGATTATATTCGCTGGGCGAAGGAACACGGGATCCGGGTAGGACCTGGACGAGGTTCGGGTGCAGGGTCAATGGTGGCCTACGCTCTTCAAATCACTGAACTTGACCCGATTAAGTACGGTCTCCTCTTCGAACGCTTCCTCAACCCAGAGCGAATTTCGATGCCTGATATTGACGTAGATTTCGACGAACGCCGTCGTGGAGAAGTTATCGAATATGTGGAAAAGAAATATGGAGTCGATAAAGTCTCACAGGTGGTGACCTTCGGGACGATTAAAACGAAGCAGGCGCTTAAAGATGCTGCGCGTGTACTCGGATATCCCTTTGAGATGGGCGAGCGCCTCACAAAGGCTCTTCCTCCAACTGTTCAAGGGAAAGATATTTCTCTCTCTGGAGTTTTTAATAAAGAAGATGAGCGTTACGTAGAGGCAGAGGATTTTCGCCAGCTCGTGACTACTGATCTAGATGGGAAGCGAGTGTTTGAGCTTGCGACCGGTCTGGAAGGACTCACCCGGCAGTGGGGTGTGCACGCCTGCGCCATCCTTATGTCCGCTGTGCCGCTTACGGATGTCATTCCTGTGATGAAGCGACCAGCCGATGGAGCCATAATTACGCAGTTTGAATACCCTTTGTGTGAGCAACTTGGAATCCTCAAGATGGACTTCCTTGGCCTTTCTAATCTCACGATGATTGACGATACTCTTCGCAATATCGTCGCTAATGGGAAAGAAGCTCCAGAGATTGAGAAGGTTTCACTTGAAGATGAGGCGACCTTTGATCTGCTTCAGAGAGCTGATACGCTCGGAGTCTTTCAGCTTGATGGTTCGGGGATGCGTGCCCTGCTCAAGCAGATGAAACCCACAGAATTCGAAGATATCTCGGCTGTTTCTGCGCTGTACCGTCCAGGCCCTATGGGGATGAACTCGCATACAAATTATGCACTGAGAAAAAATGGATTGCAGAAGATAGAAGCGATTCACCCAGAGCTTGCTGAGCCGATCAAGGATATTCTTAGCACTACCTACGGCCTTATCGTCTATCAAGAGCAAGTCATGCAGATTGCGCGAGTGTGCGCAGGCTTCACGATGGGGCAAGCCGATACTCTGCGAAAGGCGATGGGTAAGAAGAATCTCGACGTACTGAATAAGCAGTTCGAGGTATTATGTAAAGGGATGCTCGATAACGGATATTCCAAAGAATGTATTGATACACTCTGGGATACTCTGGTTCCTTTCGGAAAGTACGCCTTCAATAGGTCGCACTCGGCCTGTTATGGGGTTATTTCTTACTGGACTGCGTGGCTCAAAGCAAACTTTCCTGTGGAATTTATGTCTGCTCTTCTCACCTCGAAGAAAGACAATAAAGATAAGCTCGCTCTCTATCTGGGTGAGGCGCGGCGAATGGGAATTACTGTTCTTGTCCCCGACGTTAATGAGTCAGGGGCACATTTCTCTGCTGTGGGCGAGGAAATTCGTGTGGGGCTATCTGCTGTGCGTAACGTGGGTGTGAATGTCGTCGATGGAATTATTTCTGCACGTGAAGAAAAGGGGAACTTTACCTCCTTCCAGGATTTCTTAGACAAAGTTCCGATTCAGGTCTGCAACAAACGCGCCATCGAGTGCCTTATTAAAGCTGGAGCTTTTGATTCCTTCGGCGTGACTAGGAGGGCTCTCCTTTCAAAGGTTGACGAAGCCGTGGATTCAGTTGTCATGCTGAAAAAGAATGAGGCCGTGGGGCAGTTTGACCTCTTCGGTGAGTCTGGCTCACAGGTGAGTGGGGGAGTAGATCTCCAGATCCCCGATATTCCTGAGTGGGATAAGAAGGTCAAGCTCGATCATGAGCGCGATATGCTGGGTCTTTATGTATCCGACCACCCCCTCTCAGGGCTTGAACATATCCTTGAGCGAGCCGCTGATACCACTATCGTCTCCCTCATGAATGAGGATTCGACTCCAGATGGTGCCACTGTAACGCTGGCTGGGCTCATCACTTCGGTTCAACCCCGGATTTCGAAGAAAAACGGCAAGATGTGGGCCACTGTGGTGATTGAGGATCTCACTGGCAGTGCTGAGGTGAATTTCTTTCCTCAGACATATCAGTTAGTCTCCACAATGCTTCAGCACGATACTGTGGCAATCCTCACCTGTCGTGTTCAAGATCGTGACGGTTCGATCCAGCTTTCTGCCCAGAATCTCACCTTGCCAGAAGGGGATCTTCTCCCTGATGCTCCCCTTGAACTGCAACTTCCCGAGCGCATGTGTACGAAGGCAGTTATGGATTCTTTGGCTCAGATCCTTCGCTCATATCCAGGAGCCTCACCTGTACGTCTACATATTCGCCGCCCTGGAGCTACTACCGTGGTGCAGGTGGCACGCGAATTCTATGTGAAGCCTAGTTCTGGGATGTATTCAGATCTGCGTGTACTTCTGGGGAAAAACTGCGTGCTTTAGCAGATATCTGCCACCTCCACAGCGATCTCTCCACGCGCCGTCATGAGGGCGACGATTTCGCCGCCTTGAAGCTGGTAGCCGCGGCGACGTTCTATCACGCCGTCCACCGTAATATCTCCCATCTCGATCATGTCGCGTGCCTGAGAGCCGGTGTCGGCCAGGCAGGCGAGCTTGATGAACTGTCCAAGTTTAATGGGCAGGCGCACCTCAATACGATCCATTGCTTTCCTCTCACATCTTCCTCGTGCTCACGCGATGCTTGGCACGAAATACAAGGTATATGGCCAAGCTAGACACGCATATAACGATGAGAAGAATACCAAGGTCAGATCCAGCGGTGGCTGCCACGCTCGCGCGCCAGAGGGCAAAACCGATCGTCGAGTATATCGATGCCCAAGCGAGCCAGCCAGGAAGGGAAGCGAGGACAAAGTGGACGTAGCGCATTGCGAGAATCCCAGCCGAAAGTACGATGAGAGATTGCACGCCCACTGTGAGATAACACAGTGAGACTGCGATCCAACCGCGCCTACGCACAGTAACCATCGTGCGCTGTGTGGCAGGGGAATGAGCCCATGCCCAGATCTTGAGTCCGAAGCCCTTCGGCTGTTTCTCACGTGTGGCGAGGTAGTTGGCGTAGCGTCCCATACTCCAGATCACCGTCGAACGCAGCCATACACCGAGGACGAGAAAGAGAAATACAGGGATAAAAGGCCCATTCTCAATAAACGAGGTGATCGAATGCATATTCCTCACTGTACCCAAGGTCGGGAGGAGCATCGTGAAAATCGCCGAAATCTCTAAGAAGGCTAAGCGAGGCCGCTGCGTAAGGACGATGTATTCCACGGTGATAACGCCACTTTACGAGGGGAAAGTGAGGTCGCTGCACCAAGGAGGAAAAGTTCGGATTAAAGGCCAAAAGCTCCCAGACAGGGTAGGAATCTCTATGCACTTCTATGAGTGTCGATAGAATCCGTGACGCTCAGTATTGAAGGCATCCGGCGCTTAGGAGTTCTCAGCTGTTCTTAGGTTTGTTAGGTTTGGTTTGCGCGCACTGCGAGCATAGCCCTACGAGTTCGAAGGTGTGAACCACGTCAGAAAAGCCTGCCTTCGCTGCCACCTCTCGTGCCCAGGCTTCGGCTTGTGCTCCGGAGACTTCCACAGTGTTCCCGCATTTTCGGCAGACGAGATGGTGGTGGTGGGTTTCGCTTTCGCATCGCCGGTAGAGCGTTTCGCCGTCGGAGCGCAGGGTATCGAGTTCGCCTTCCTCAGCCATCGATGTCAGAGTGCGGTACACAGTGGCCAGGCCAATCCGAGTTCCTTCGCTGGCAAGAGCCTCATGGAGCTGTTGCGCCGAGACGAATCCATCCTGCTGTGCAATCGCTTGGCTAATTGCGGCACGCTGTACTGTCATACGTGGGTTAGGCATTGCGTGTTCCTTTCAGCTCCGCGACGCAGGCGAAGGCCTGCACCAGCGCGTATGAGTGCTGTAACTGCATAGATTCCAATAAGTGCGACGACGATTGTTGCTCCAGGTGAGGAAGGTACTTTGTAGGTGAGTACGAGGCCGCCTACACACACCACCATGCCAATGAGCTGAGCAATGCGCATAGTCCAAACGAAGGAGTGCGAGATGAGCTGTGCGATCGCCACCGGAACGATCATGATAGCCGAGACGAGAAGTACTCCTACCACACGCATGGAGACGGAGACAGTCAGAGCAGCCACCACAGCGACGAGGATGTTGAGAACACGTGCGCTGAGACCACTTGTTCTGGCAAATTCGTCGTCGTTAGAGAGGGAGAACAACGGGCCGCGTAGGCCGATTCCCACAAGGAGGATAAGGGTGGCAAGTACGGCTGTGTAGTATACGTCTGAGGTAGAAACTGTGGCGATTGAGCCAAAGAGATAGCTCGTGAGGTTTGTCGTGGTGCCGCCGGCAATCCGAATGAGGAGCACACCTCCAGCGATACCTCCATAGAAGAGCATCGCGAGAGCCACATCACCACTGGTACGGCCATAGGTGCGGATCACTTCGATGAGGATTGCGCCGGTGAGGGAGGCTACTATTGCGCCGGGGATCGCAAGGGCGTCATTGGGGGAAATACCGAACCAGCCGGCTGCAAGCCAGCCGATCGCCACACCTGTGAGTGAGATGTGTCCAATACCGTCACCCATAAGTGCCATCCCACGCTGAACGAGATAGGTGCCCACGACGGGAGCAGAGAGGCCGACGAGCACGGCTACGATGAGGCCGCGCTGCATGAGGGGAGAGGAGAGCATATCGAGAATCATGAGAGTTCCGTCGTGAGGCGAGGGGCGTGGTGAGGAGTGCGCGATGAGGATTCGTGTAGGTGAAGATGTTCCTCTGGCACGGTGGCCGGGCTTTCCTCGGGAGTACCGTCGAACGCGATATGCCCCTCAGCCACCACAACAGCGCGTTCGACGAGGCTGGTGAGCTCTCCCATATCGTGGAGAATAGTCACCATTGTGAGGCCGCATTCGCGCAGGTGAGCGAGGGTGGAAGCGAGATTCTCGCGAGATGCGCGATCAATACCGGCCAAGGGTTCGTCAAGAAAAAGAAGTTCGGGACTTTTCACCAGTGCGCGTGCAATGAGGACACGTTGCGCCTGCCCACCGGAGAACACCTGAACATGGTCATGAGCACGATCGGCAAGACCAACGGCGTCGAGGGCTTCGAGAGCGGCTTCCGTGGCACGGCGGCCACGATCGGCAAAAAGGTAGCGACCAGGCCCCAGCAGCCCTGACCGTACTACCTCAAGAGCAGTTGAGGGAACCCTGGAGGCGGCACTCACGCGCTGAGGTACGTAACCTATACGCTGCCAGGGCACGTCGCGGCGGTGAGAGACGTTTACACCCATGAGTTCCACCTTCCCGCTAGAGAGGGGAAGGATTCCCAGGAGTGCTCGCATGAGAGTGGACTTGCCGGAGCCATTTGCGCCAAGAACTGCGATTGACTGACCGTGAGGAACATTGAAGTTCATCTCGTGAAGAACCCGTGTCTGTCCAAGCACTACCGAAACATCGCTGGCGTGGATAGCAAGGCTCGCGGTGTCGTGAACGTTCTGGGTGGCGTGTGCTCGGTTACTGTTGTCCATTGTGCTCTCCTTTCTCTGCGAGGTAGCTGATGACGCATCAGGTGTGGACACCGTTAGGTGTGAGGGTGAGCCAAGATTCACCGTGACTCACCTTCACTGCGCTCTAGATACTCTCCCATCATGCGCGAAAGCGCGCCAAACCATAGCTTGGCGCGCTATCACCGTGGGCACTACTTACATGCGAGCGTCTCAGTGAGGGCAGAGAGATTTGTCTGCATTTGAGAGACGTAGTCCCCTGAATCGGGCTGCGACTCCAAAGGATTGAGTGTTGCAGTGCGCACACCTGCTTCCTTGGCGAGAAGTTCAGCCGTCTTGGTGGAAAGCAAAGTCTCGGTGAAAATCGTCGTCGTTCCCGTCTGAGAAATGACGTTCTTCACTTTGGCTAACTCAGCAGGGCTGGGCTCACTCTCCGGGTCGATCCCCGAGATGGACACTTGCGTGAGGCCGTAACGTGATGTGAGGTAGCCGAAGGCAGAATGATTTGTCACGATTGTGCGCCGTTCGCACGTGGACAAACCCATCGAGTATGCCTTGTCGAGATCCTCAAGTTTGTCAACGATCTTCGCGGTATTGGCCTTGAAAGTGTCGGCTTTCTCTGGTGCGAGTTCGGAGAGTTGAGCACTAATCGCCTTTGCTGCATCACTCATGCGCTCGGGGTCGAGCCAGAAGTGTGGATCGTTGCCATCGTGGGTGTGGAAATGAGAGTGCACATGGGCTTTCTCAGTGTTGGAAGCGGTGGCGTCGTGGTCGTGGTCGTGACCATCTGCTGTGCTGTCTTTACCGGTGGCATCTTCGTCGTAATCGTCGCCTTCAGAGACGTGGTTTTCCGTGGATTCTTTGTGTTCGTGGGAATCGCTAGATTCGTCCTCGGTATCGGTATCCGCAGCCGGTTTAAGGTGAACAGTGTCAGAGAGGTCGAGAATCTTTGGTCCAGAGATTTCGGTGAGAGCTTCATCAAGTGAGGCTTGGAAACCGGCCACGTAAATAACGGCGCTCGACTTGGAGAGATTGGCGATATCCGCTGGCGAGAGTTCAAAGTCATGGGGTTCGACATGAGCTGGTGTGACGGAGGTTACTGCCACGTCTTCACCGCCGATGGCCTTCGTTAGCCAGGCAAGTGGGTAGAAGGAAGCAGAAACAGAGAGCGTGCTTGCATCCTTAGTAGGGGTAGAGGAGGAACAAGCACTCAGCCCGAGTGTGAGAGCTGTGACTGAGACAAGTGCAAGACTACGCGAAAACTTCATGAGAATCATTATCACGAAAGTTGAGAATTATTGTCAATATGCATGAGGTGTACAGATGAGCGGGTAATCCTCGCCAAATCCAGCTTCTACCTCGAAATTTACGAACGCCCAAGGAAAACTATCTCCAGATTCGCAAAGCAAAGTCAGAAGGTAAAGGAGGCACGGTGCTCCCCGAGTGAGCTTGGCGTGGTTTCCCCGTACGCCCACGTCATGAACATGTCCACTGCCCGTCATGCCGTACCGCCTCGTCAACCTCCCGGTAGGATGGTTCCAGCCCGCACTATCCGAGTGCGGCCACACCGCATCATCCAGATGCGTAAAGAAAGGAATGCCATCATGGCCAAACCGGCTCCCTCGCGCCTTGAGAATGTCATCTCCCTTGCTAAGCGTCGCGGATTCGTCTATCCCTGCGGTGAAATTTACGGCGGCACACGCTCTGCCTGGGATTACGGCCCTTTGGGTGTGGAACTCAAGGAGAACATCAAACGCCAGTGGTGGCGTTATATGGTCACATCGCGTGAGGATGTCGTCGGCCTCGATTCTTCGATTATCCTTCCGAAAGATGTGTGGGTTGCTTCCGGCCACGTAGGCGTCTTTACCGACCCCCTTACAGAGTGCCTTTCGTGCCATAAGCGTTTCCGTGTGGATCAGATGCAAGAGGATTTTGCGGCGCGCAAGGAGATTACCCATCCTGACGAGGTCAGCCTTGACCAGCTTCCCTGCCCTAACTGTGGCACCCGCGGACGGTGGACAGAGCCGCGCGATTTCAACATGATGCTCAAAACCTATCTCGGTCCGGTTGAAGATGAGTCTGGCCTGCACTACCTGCGCCCAGAAACAGCTCAAGGTATCTTTATCAACTTCCAGAATGTGGCAACCTCAGCGCGTAAGAAGCCCCCCTTCGGTATCGGCCAGATCGGCAAATCCTTCCGAAACGAGATCACTCCCGGCAACTTTATCTTCCGCACTCGTGAGTTTGAGCAGATGGAGATGGAGTTCTTCGTCGCTCCCGGAAGTGACGAAGAATGGCACGAATACTGGATTAACCACCGCCGTGACTGGTACATCGATCTTGGGATCGCCCCAGAGCACCTGCGCTTCTACGAACATCCACAGGAAAAGCTCTCTCACTACTCCAAACGCACTGTGGATATCGAATACAAGTTCGGCTTCGCAGGCTCAGATTGGGGTGAACTCGAAGGTATCGCCAACCGCACGGATTTCGACCTGTCTACACATGCGAAACATTCGGGTAAAGATCTCTCCTATTTCGACCAGGCTACAGGTGAACGATGGGTGCCCTATGTTATCGAACCGGCTGCTGGCCTCACCCGTTCCCTCATGGCTTTCCTTACGGAGGCATACTGTGAAGACGAGGCTCCCAACACGAAGGGGGGAGTGGATAAGCGTATTTACCTTAAACTCGATCCACGCCTTGCACCGGTGAAAGCAGCCGTGCTTCCACTCTCGCGTTCAGAGCAACTCTCCCCAGTGGCTCGTGGGCTAGCGGGGAAGCTCCGCAAGTTCTGGAACGTAGATTTCGACGATGCTGGTGCTGTGGGGCGCCGCTATCGACGCCAGGATGAGATTGGTACGCCCTTCTGCATCACGGTAGATTTCGATTCCCTTGAGGACAATGCCGTGACAGTGCGCGATCGTGACACAATGGAGCAGGTTCGTATCCCGATTGACGAAGTCCAGAGCTTCCTCGCCACAAAACTGGTGGGATGCTGAGAGCCCTGATTCGATTTGAGCCACCACCACTCGGTTGAGTTACCGGAGGCCGGGCGCCGCAAACTTAGGATTCGTCTTGCGGCGCTCGTCGTTCCGGTGGCTCTTTTTACCTTTATTGCACTCATCGTCCTCTGGCCACGCGGAGAGAATCTTCTGGGCACAATCCCAGTGGATAGTTCTGGAATCGAGCGTGTAATCGGCGAGATCACCTCCATCGTTCCTGCCGATGGTTCCCACGCGGCTTCCGTTCGTATGAGCACGGGCGGAGTGGATGTGGAAGTGAGCGTTCCAGCTGAGATTGTGGCCAATGGCCTTAGCGTGGGTGACAAGATCCATGCCTTTTTTAATCCACAGGCAGCAGGGACATCTTCTGCGTACATCTTTGCGGATTTTGTTCGCACGTTTCCTATGCTTGCACTTGTAGGGGTCTATGCTCTCACTGTCATCCTTGTGGCGCGAATGAAAGGCTTCATGGCTCTCGTCGGTCTTACAGCTTGTCTGGTGATCGTGGGTGCCTTCCTCATACCTGCTCTCCTTGCCGGGGAGAATCCACTCCTTGTCATGCTCGTGGGGAGCGCAGCGATGATGTTCGCTTCGATCTACCTGGCTCACGGAGTTTCGATCCGCACCACCACGGCAGTGCTTGGCACCTTCGGCGGCTTACTCATTACTTTGGGTGTGGCTGCAGTAGCGACAGACGGGCTTCGCCTTACAGGAACTGTGTCGGAGGAAGCACTTATCTTGCTGGGTGCTGTGCCGAATCTGGATATGAAGGCACTTCTCCTGTGCGGAATGTTGTTGGCGGGTCTGGGAGCTCTCAACGATGTGACGATTACGCAAGTTTCGACAGTATGGGAGCTTCACGCGGCTAACCCTGCTTCCCCGCGTCGGCGTCTCTTTGCTCAAGGAATGGCTGTGGGGCGCGATCATATCGCCTCCACGGTCTACACTCTCGCTTTCGCCTATGTGGGTACAGCTTTGCCGATGCTTATGACGGCAGCACTCATGCAACGCCCAACTTCCAGGCTTCTCCAGCTTTCGATGATCGCTGAAGAGATCACGCGAACCCTCACTGCTTCGATTGGTCTTATCCTTGCAATCCCGATCACCACAGCGATTGCAGCAGCACTCGCTCCAGTTGCCCCGACAAAGCACCGTGGAGAATGGGATCTTCCTGAGGCGCATGAACACGGGGAGTATAAAAACGGAGAAGTGTCCATAGAGCGTGAGGGATCTGGAGAAGCGAAGAGCCGTGCGGACGAGGTGGGCCACGAGAACAGCCAAATCCAGGCGAACAGTCAAATTCAGGTAGATGCGACGAACGTGGGGAGCCAGACTCACGATAGGAGAGAGAAGGGGGAGCAAACCCCATGACTCAAAGCGTGAGGTTTGGTGCGCTTACTCTCTCTACTCCGGTCATGCTTGCTCCAATGGCGGGTGTGACGAATCCTCCTTTCCGTCGGCTCTGCCGCGAAGCTGCCGAACGTGGCCTTGCTGCTGCGGGTCGTGACGCTGCGAGGCTTGCACATACAGATCACGCCGCATCCGGTACACACGCCCCTGGCGGACTCTGGGTTTGCGAGATGGTGACCACCCGTGCACTCGTGGAACGCAACGCTGAGACAATGAACATGATTAAGGCAGATCCTGGCGATCCAGTGCGTTCTATCCAGCTCTACGGGGTGGAACCCACGACTACCGCAGAGGCTGTGCGTATCCTCGTCGCCGAAAATCGGGCAGATCACATCGACCTCAATTTCGGTTGTCCGGCTCCCAAAGTGACACGCAAGGGAGGTGGCTCAGCCCTTCCGTGGAAACTCGACCTCTTCCGCGAGATCACAGTGGCGGCAGTTGCAGCTGCACGTGAGGCGAGTCAAGATCGCTCCCATGAGATTCCCGTGAGTGCCAAGATACGGATTGGGATTGACGATTCTCATACGACTTTCCGCGATATTGCCCGGATCGCTGAGGATGCAGGGATCGCTGGCCTCACACTGCACGCGCGCACTACTGCTCAACATTACGCCGGGCAGGCTGCCTGGGAGGCGATCGGCGAGCTCGTCGCCCTTACAGAGCTTCCCATTCTTGGCAACGGCGATGTGTTCAGCGCGCAGGATGCGCTCGCGATGCGCGAGCAGACGGGGTGTGCTGGTGTGTCTGTAGGGCGCGGCTGCCAGGGCAGACCGTGGATTTTCTTCGATCTTGCTGCGGCTTTTGCTGGATCCTCAGTGCGCGAACGCCCAGGTTTAGCCGAAGTTGCTTCCACAATTGTGCGCCACGGGGAGCTTTCAATCGCTCACTTCAATGGCGACGAACACCGGGCTATGCGTGAGTTGCGCAAACATATGGCCTGGTATTTGCGTGGCTTTGCTGTGGGAGGCGAACAACGCAATCGCCTTGCTCTTATCTCCACTCTTGAGGAGCTGCGCGAGAGACTACATGAGCTTGACCTGGAACAGGAATTCCCGGAAGCAGCTGAGGGGCCGCGTGGTCGTGCGGGTTCTCCAAAACAGCCGCATCTTCCAGATGGTTGGCTCGATTCACGCGAACTCACTGCCGCCCAGCGGTCGAAAATTTCCCAGGCCGAGATCGGAATCTCGGGTGGGTGAATCTCGGGTGGGTGCGCACACTGGCCTGTGGTCAGGTGGAGCGTAGGATTGGAGCAGGATGTTGTGCCTGCAGGAATAGCGGTGAAGGAGGGGCATGAAAGTAGCAACGTATTCTCCCAGCGATCTTGAACGGTGGGTGAGCGAAGCCCCTAAGGATCCAAGCCGCACCGAGTTTGAGCGTGACCGTGCTCGCGTGCTCCACAGTGCGGGGCTTCGCCGCCTCGGTGCAAAGACGCAGGTTCTCGGTCCGGAATCTGATGATTTTATCCGCACTCGCCTCACTCATTCCCTTGAAGTGGCTCAAATTGGGCGCTCTTTGGCTAAGAATCTCGGTTCAGATCCTGACCTTGTTGAGACGGCCTGCCTGTGTCACGACCTTGGTCATCCTCCTTTTGGTCACAATGGTGAGTCGGCACTAGCTGAGGTGGCCAAGTATATTGGTGGTTTTGAGGGTAACGCCCAAACTTTACGTCTCCTCACGCGCCTCGAAGCTAAACGTTTTTCGCCTGCAGGTTCGGTGGGTCTTAATCTCACCCGTGCCACATTGGATGCGGTGCTCAAATACCCGTGGCGTGCAGGAGAAGGGCCTGCGGGTTCAAGTTCGACAAAGTTCAATGTTTATGACGATGATGACCTCGTCTTTGAGTGGATTCATGGCGAGTATGGCTCGCGCATGTGCGTGGAAGCTCAGCTGATGGATTTGGCCGACGATATTGCCTACTCCGTTCACGACGTTGAAGATGCTATTGCGAGAGGCTTCTTAGATCCGGGTGATCTTCACGATCCGAGCAAGCGTGCAGAAATTCTTGAGGCAACACGTGAGTGGTACAGGCTGGGAGAGTCGGATCTCGAAGGTGCATTTTCTCGTCTCCTGGCTGAAGAATCCTGGCCAGAAAGTTTTGATGGCTCTTTGCGTGCCCACGCGGGCTTGAAGAATTTAACCAGCGACATTGTTGGCAGATTTATCTCCGGTGTATGCGAGGCAACGTTGAAGGTAAGCGGTGGGAATGGAATCTGCCGCTACAGTGGTTCCGTGGTGATTCCGCAGGATTTGCGCGACGAAATTACCGTGTTGAAGGGGATTGCTGTCCAGTATGTTATGCGGCCACGCGAATTTGAGCCGCTCTATTTTGAACAGCGCACAATGCTTTTTGATCTTGTAGATGCGCTCGCAGAAAAGCCTGAGGAACTTGAAGTGCAGTTTCGTGAAAGCTATCGCGAGGCTGGTGAAGCTGAGCGTCTGCGCATAGTGATCGACCAGGTTGCCTCTCTCACTGACCAAAGTGCGCGTCAGTGGCATGCACACCTGTGTGGAATGCTGCGTAACTGATTTCCAGGTGTGTGGCTCCTGCGTGGAAATATGTGGCTCCTGCGTGGAAAGCAGTCTAACGGGGATGCTAGTGCAACTAGCCTCTGGGTGCGGACTCCCAGGCTAGAATGAAGCACATGCCAGGGCTCATTAAACGCGAGGTGATTGACGAGATCCGCGCGCGCGTGCGCATTGAGGATGTCGTCTCTAGCTACGTCACGCTCAAGCCTGCTGGCACGGATTCTCTTTCAGGGCTCTGCCCTTTCCATGACGAAAAAACTCCTTCCTTCCACGTACGTCCCTCGATTGGACGCTGGCATTGCTTCGGTTGTGGGGAAGGTGGGGATATCTTTTCCTTCGTCGAGAATGTTGAACATATTACCTTCGTGGAGGCGATTGAATTACTCGCTCAACGAGCGGGAATCGAATTACTTTATGACGACGGGCCACGCAAGGAGAGCAGAGGTCCCACTCGTGCCCGCCTCATTGATGCTCACCGCGTAGCAATTGAGTTCTATCACGGCGAACTTGAAAGTTCCGAAGGTCGCAAGGCGGCAGAACTCTTGTATGTTCGAGGTTTTGATGAGGAAGTGCTGAGGGATTTTGAGATCGGCTATGCGCCACGTTCGTGGGATGGTCTTTTCACTTATCTGCGCAAGAGGGGATTCTCGGAGAACGAGATCGCGATAGCTGGACTCGGCACTGCGGGGAGGCGTGGGTTGTATGATCGCTTCCGTGGCAGGTTGATGTGGCCAATTTTTTCCATTACGGGTGAACCCATTGGCTTTGGTGCGCGCAAGATTTCCGACGAGGAAGACGGCCCGAAGTACCTCAACACGCCTGAGACTCCCATCTATAAGAAATCTCAGGTGCTTTATGGCCTCAATAGAGCGAAGAAGGCAATTTCAGGGGAACGTCGGATCGTCGTCGTTGAAGGTTATACCGATGTGATGGCAGCACAGCTTGCTGGTGTGGAGTGTGCGGTAGCCACATGTGGTACGGCCTTTGGAACAGAGCATGTGAAAATTGTTCGGCGTTTACTCGGTGACGGTGCGAATCCTGCGGCTGGGGTTATGCTTGCCAGTGGGCATAGCTACGGGGGGGAAGTAATTTTCACCTTCGACGGTGATGCCGCAGGTCAAAAGGCTGCACTCAAGGCTTTTGGGGAAGATCAAGCCTTTGCTGCCCAGACTTTTGTGGCTGTGGCTCCAGGCGGTATGGATCCCTGCGACATGCGTATGCATTATGGCGACGAAGGGGTGCGCAAGATTGTGGAAGGGCGTCGTCCGCTCTTCGAGTTTGTGATTCGATCGGTTCTGCGTGACTTGCCGCTTGAGACTGCCGAGGGGCGCGCGCGCGGTTTGCGTGCAGCTGCACCCATTGTGGCTTCGATTCGAGACAGAGTGTTGCGTGGAGAATACACACGCCAGCTCTCTGGTTGGCTCGGAATGGATGAACAGACTGTACGTGCTGCTGTGCGTGCAGGAGCCAGGCGTGGTGGTTCTCGCGGCGGGGGTGGACATGTTGTTCGGGGTGGGAGCATACCGGGAGCTGGATCTCACAATGTCGGTTTGATGAGTGGCACTCGCGTGAATGGGGAGGAATCCTCGTTCACGCCTTCAGGTGGTGAGGGTGCTCGGGCATCCTCGTTTGAGCCTTCGGCTCGTGCATATACGGACTCTGGTGTGGGCGAAAGGCCGGCACAAGCTGAGTATCCTCAGCTTGTGCCGCTTTCTCTGCGTGCAGATCCAGCTTTAAGGATCGAACGCGAAGCTCTTGAAGTGATGCTCCAATTACCTTGGTATGCCGAGCGAGCTATGTTAGATCAGGTTCCTTCGCAGACCTTTGTTGATTCCGTGCATCGTCGGCTTCATGAAGCGATTGTTAGTGCAGGTGGCAGTGCTACTTACATGGCCAAAGTGACTGAGCTTGTGGCATCTGGTATGGAGGAGGAGCAGGCGAAGAGAAAGGCGATAGCGGCTTACTTCGAGGGAATTCTCGCAGTTGATTCACAGTTGGAAAAGGTTGTTGGTGAACTTTCCGTGCTGCCTTTGCCAGAGAGTCGGCCTGATCGACTTCAACATTATGTGTGGTCGATCGCACTTTCGCTTATCCGTCAGGGGATTACACGCCAGATTGGTCAGGTTCGTTCGCAATTACAGCGCACATCTCCCGATGATCCTGCGTATCACGAGGTCTTTGCTCGGCTTATGGAACTCGAAGAACAGCGCCGAGCCTGTGAGGAACAAATGGAATGAGCCTGTGCCCCCAGCAGGACTTGAACCCGCGACCGATGGATTATGAGTCCACTGCTCTGACCAACTGAGCTATGGGGGCCAGGTGGAGAGCCTAAAGACTCCACACCGGAACATATTGTAGCCCGAACATGGTGGTGTTGGTGTGTGGGGGTTGTTTTGGGGTGTGGTTAGGTTCACCCTGTTGGGGGTTGCTAGTGGTGTGTGGGGGTTAGTAGTGTGTTCATCTGTCGCCGGGGCGTTGCTTGTTAGAGTGGTGTTCTTGTGCGAGTGGTAGGGATTGGGTTTTCTTGATTCTTATGCCTCTCTGGTTAGGCGCGGTGAGAGTCGCGGGTGGCTGGGGTGTGGGTGTGGTGTTTGGGTGCTTGATAGTGTGTTGGATTTTTGGGTAGCTGCTGCTGTTGTTTGGTGGTGGTGGTTTTTGTGGTTGCGTGGGCTGGCTGTTGTGGTTGGTTTGCGTGGCTGTTTTTGTTTTTTTGGGTCTGTTTTGGATTCTCTGTTTTTTGTGGAGAGTTTGATCCTGGCTCAGGACGAACGCTGGCGGCGTGCTTAACACATGCAAGTCGAACGATGAAGCTTGGTGCTTGCGCTGGGTGGATTAGTGGCGAACGGGTGAGTAATACGTGAGTAACCTGCCCTTCACTTTGGGATAAGCCTTGGAAACGGGGTCTAATACTGGATATTCCTGTCTGGTCGCATGGCTGGGTGGGGAAAGTTTTTTCGGTGGGGGATGGGCTCGCGGCCTATCAGCTTGTTGGTGGGGTGATGGCCTACCAAGGCGTCGACGGGTAGCCGGCCTGAGAGGGTGACCGGTCACACTGGGACTGAGATACGGCCCAGACTCCTACGGGAGGCAGCAGTGGGGGATATTGCACAATGGGCGCAAGCCTGATGCAGCGACGCCGCGTGGGGGATGAAGGCTTTCGGGTTGTAAACCTCTTTCGACACGGAACAAGGCTCAGGTTTTTGTTTGGGTTGAGGGTACGTGTATAAGAAGCGCCGGCTAACTACGTGCCAGCAGCCGCGGTAATACGTAGGGCGCGAGCGTTGTCCGGAATTATTGGGCGTAAAGAGCTCGTAGGCGGCTTGTTGCGTCTGCTGTGAAAATGCGGGGCTTAACTTCGCACGTGCAGTGGGTACGGGCAGGCTAGAGTGCGGTAGGGGTGATTGGAATTCCTGGTGTAGCGGTGGAATGCGCAGATATCAGGAGGAACACCGATGGCGAAGGCAGGTCACTGGGCTGTTACTGACGCTGAGGAGCGAAAGCATGGGGAGCGAACAGGATTAGATACCCTGGTAGTCCATGCCGTAAACGTTGGGCACTAGGTGTGGGGGCCTTTCCGGGTTTCTGCGCCGTAGCTAACGCATTAAGTGCCCCGCCTGGGGAGTACGGCCGCAAGGCTAAAACTCAAAGGAATTGACGGGGGCCCGCACAAGCGGCGGAGCATGCGGATTAATTCGATGCAACGCGAAGAACCTTACCAAGGCTTGACATACGCCGGGATTGCGCAGAGATGTGTGAGTCTTCGGACTGGTGTACAGGTGGTGCATGGTTGTCGTCAGCTCGTGTCGTGAGATGTTGGGTTAAGTCCCGCAACGAGCGCAACCCTTGTCTCGTGTTGCCAGCGCGTTGTGGTGGGGACTCACGGGAGACTGCCGGGGTTAACTCGGAGGAAGGTGGGGATGACGTCAAATCATCATGCCCCTTATGTCTTGGGCTTCACGCATGCTACAATGGCAGGTACAGAGGGTGGCGATATCGTGAGGTGGAGCGAATCCCTTAAAGCTTGTCTCAGTTCGGATTGGGGTCTGCAACTCGGCCCCATGAAGTCGGAGTCGCTAGTAATCGCAGATCAGCAACGCTGCGGTGAATACGTTCTCGGGCCTTGTACACACCGCCCGTCACGTCATGAAAGTTGGCAACACCCGAAGCTCGTGGCTTAACCATTTTTTTGGGGGGAGCGGTCGAAGGTGGGGTTGGCGATTGGGACGAAGTCGTAACAAGGTAGCCGTACCGGAAGGTGCGGCTGGATCACCTCCTTTCTAGGGAGTTTTAGGGGCCTGTGTGCATGCTCGCGTGGTGTGGGTGTGTGGGTCTTTTTGGGATGCCCTTTGGTTCAACATGCTGTCAGGTTCTTGGGTTCTGTGCCTGTCTGCCTGTGTGGCTGGCTCTCTTGTTTGGGGGTTGGTTGTGTGGTGTTGGTGTGGTGGTTGGTTTTCGTATAGTGGATGCGAGCATCTGGCTCATGGTGCTGGCCTTTGTGGTTGGTGTTGTGGGTTGTAATGCAAGTGTTTTTGTAGGTGTTTTAGGGCGTTCGGTGGATGCCTTGGTGTGAAGGGCCGATGAAGGACGTGGCAGCCTGCGATATGCCTCGGGGAGTTGGCAAGCGAGCGGTGATCCGAGGGTGTCCGAATGGGGGAACCTGGCTGGGGTTATGCCTGGTCGCGCATGCTTGAATGTATAGGGTGTGTGTGGTGAGTGGGGGAAGTGAAACATCTTAGTACCCTGTGGAGATATTCTGTGAGTAGTGGCGAGCGAAAGCGGAGGAGCCTAAACCGCGTGTGTGTGAGAGCCGTCGGGTGTTGCGTGCGTGGTGTTGTGGGGTTGTGTGTCGTGCCTCCGACGGGGTGCGTGCCAGTGATAAACCGGTGTGGTAGCTGAAGGGTCTGGGAAGGCCTGTCGTAGAGGGTGAGAGCCCCGTAGGTGAAATCATGCTGGCTGGTGATCATGATGCCCGAGTAGCACGGGGCTCGTGGAATCTCGTGTGAATCTGCCCAGACCACTGGGTAAGGCTAAATACCCTTCATGACCGATAGTGGATAGTACCGTGAGGGAATGGTGAAAAGTACCCCGGGAGGGGAGTGAAATAGTTCCTGAAACCGGGCGCCTACAATCCGTCAGAGCCTTCTTGGTGGGGGTGATGGCGTGCCTTTTGAAGAATGAGCCTGCGAGTTAGTGGCATGTGGCGAGGTTAACCCGTGTGGGGTAGTCGTAGCGAAAGCGAGTCTGAAGAGGGCGTGAGTCGCGTGTTCTAGACCCGAAGCGGGGTGATCTACCCATGGCCAGGGTGAAGCACGTGTAAGAGCGTGTGGAGGCCCGAACCCACCAGGGTTGAAAACCTGGGGGATGAGCTGTGGGTAGGGGTGAAAGGCCAATCAAACTCCGTGATAGCTGGTTCTCCCCGAAATGCATTTAGGTGCAGCGTTGCGTGGTTCCTTGCGGAGGTAGAGCTACTGGTTGGTTGATGGGCCTTACCGGGTTACTGATGTCAGCTAAACTCCGAATGCCGTGAGGGTGAGCGTGGCAGTGAGACTGCGGGGGATAAGCTTCGTAGTCGAGAGGGAAACAGCCCAGATCGCCGGTTAAGGTCCCTAAGTGTGTGCTAAGTGGGAAAGGATGTGGGATTGCTGTGACAACCAGGAGGTTGGCTTAGAAGCAGCCATCCTTGAAAGAGTGCGTAATAGCTCACTGGTCAAGTGGTCTTGCGCCGATAATGTAGCGGGGCTTAAGCACACCACCGAAGCCGCGGCTTCCGCACTGTGTGTGTGGTGGGGTAGGGGAGCGTCGTGTATGGGGTGAAGCGGCCTGGTGATGGTGTCGTGGACTGTATGCGAGTGAGAATGCAGGCATGAGTAGCGAATGACGGGTGGGAAACCCGTCCGCCGATTGACTAAGGGTTCCAGGGCTAGGTTCATCCGCCCTGGGTTAGTCGGGTCCTAAGGCGAGGCCGACAGGCGTAGTCGATGGGTAACCAGTTCATATTCTGGTACCGGTGAAGAACCGTCCGATGGTCTGTTGTGTGATACTAACCATCCCCAATCTTTGCTGTCACTTTCGGGTGGTGGTGGGGTGAGGGCGTGGGGTCTGAGCGTGATGGGTCAAGCGTGTTAACAGGTGTGACGCAGAGTGGTAGCCCCGCGTGTCTTATGGCTTGGCACGTTTAAAGGCGCAGGTGGTCTTCTAGGTAAATCCGGGAGGCGTGAGCATCGAGGCCTGATGGGTGACCCCCGTGTGTAGGGGGAAGTAGGGTGATCCTGTGCTGCCGAGAAAAGCATCGACGTGAGGTTTGAGCCGCCCGTACCCGAAACCGACACAGGTGGTCAGGTAGAGTATACTGAGGCGATCGAGAGAATCGTGGTTAAGGAACTCGGCAAAATGCCCCCGTAACTTTGGGAGAAGGGGGGCTGAACCCTGAAGTGGCTTGCCTGCTAGGGGTGAGGGTCGCAGAGTCCAGGGAGAAGCGACTGTTTATCAAAAACACAGGTCCGTGCGAAGCCGTAAGGCGATGTATACGGACTGACGCCTGCCCGGTGCTGGAAGGTTAAGCGGACTGGTCAGCCATTCTTTGTGGTGGTGAAGCTGGGAAGTTAAGCCCCAGTAAACGGCGGTGGTAACTATAACCATCCTAAGGTAGCGAAATTCCTTGTCGGGTAAGTTCCGACCTGCACGAATGGCGTAACGACTTCTCTACTGTCTCAACCATGAACTCGGCGAAATTGCATTACGAGTAAAGATGCTCGTTACGCGCAGCAGGACGGAAAGACCCCGGGACCTTTACTATAGCTTGGTATTGGTGTTCGGTACGGCTTGTGTAGGATAGGTGGGAGACTGTGAAGTGGTCACGCTAGTGGTCGTGGAGTCGTTGTTGAAATACCACTCTGGCCGTGCTGCACATCTAACCTCGGCCCGTGATCCGGGCTAGGAACAGTGCCTGTGGGTAGTTTAACTGGGCGGTTGCCTCCTAAAAGGTAACGGAGGCGCTCAAAGGTTCCCTCATCCTGGTCGGCAACCAGGTGTTGAGTGTAAGTGCACAAGGGGGCTT
The DNA here is from genome assembly GCA_015679245.1 of Actinomycetaceae bacterium zg-1166. Lineage (GTDB taxonomy): Bacteria > Actinomycetota > Actinomycetes > Actinomycetales > Actinomycetaceae > Changpingibacter. Next base: position 524,158 of record CP064953.1, read on the forward strand.
GACTGTGAGACTGACAGGTCGAGCAGGTACGAAAGTAGGAACTAGTGATCCGGCACTGGCTTGTGGAAGCGGTGTCGCTCAACGGATAAAAGGTACCCCGGGGATAACAGGCTGATCCTGCCCAAGAGTTCATATCGACGGCATGGTTTGGCACCTCGATGTCGGCTCGTCGCATCCTGGGGCTGGAGTAGGTCCCAAGGGTTGGGCTGTTCGCCCATTAAAGCGGTACGCGAGCTGGGTTCAGAACGTCGTGAGACAGTTCGGTCCCTATCCGCTGCGCGCGTAGGAGAATTGAGGAGGGCTGTCCCTAGTACGAGAGGACCGGGACGGACGAACCTCTGGTGTGCCAGTTGTTCCGCCAGGAGCATGGCTGGTTGGCTACGTTCGGGAGGGATAACCGCTGAAAGCATCTAAGCGGGAAGCCTGCTCCAAGATGAGTTCTCCTTCTAAACCCTCTTTTTGGGGGTTTAGGTCAGGCAGGCCCCCTATAGACCATAGGGTTGATAGGCCAGAAGTGGACAGCCTGTAAGGGTTGGAGCTGACTGGTACTAATAGGCCGATCACCTACAAGACAACACCCCCCTTCTTTTTCTGGTGGGGGTGTGGTTGATTGACATGCTTGCATCCACTCTACGGAAACAAACCCCCACACCCCCACACGCACACGCGTGTGTGTGTATACGGGTGGGTGTGTAAGGAAGGCACGTGAATCCAACCGTTGTGGCGGTGGTCATAGCGGTGGGGAAACGCCCGGTCCCATCCCGAACCCGGAAGCTAAGCCCACCACGCGCCGATGGTACTGCACTCGAAGGAGTGTGGGAGAGTAGGACACCACCGCCACCCCTCCTTTCCTTTTCTTTCCCTGTACGTGTACAACACGCACGCAACGAAACACACACCACTACAAACAAGAAAAAGAAGACCACCACTAATCTATCGTCTAACCAGTGTGTGACTCCTCAATTTGCCTAACCAATGTGTGATTCCTCCCCTTAACCCCCAACAAGAACACCACCCAGATAGGATGGTGCGTGGCCACTGCATCGGCAGGTTATTTTTATAATTCCAAAGCGAGGACGGGTATGTCAGAACAGCAGGATTTTTCAGAGAACAATAGCAGCGAAGGGCACTCGTCTTCCCAGTGGAAACCGGCTTCCGGTCGCGGCAATGGGCGCCGCTGGTCTTCCGATGATTCGCGTGGAGATCGCGGGTATTCGCGTCGTGGAGACGGAGGCTACGGTCGCTCTGGGCGTGATTCGTACTCTGACCGAGGTTCGCGTGGCTATGGCCGCTACGATGACCGCGATTCTTCCCGTCCGCGCCGTCTCCGCGATGGCGAGGGTTCATATTCGCGCGATGATCGTGATGGCTACCGCTCTGGACGTGGCTATGACTCCCGTGCACGTTATGACGACCGTGGTTCATATGGGCGGGGTGAGCGTCGTTTTGAACAGGATCGATCCGACCGCCGCGAAGATCGTGGCTTTGAAGATCGTCGCTTTGGAGATCGTGGCAGCTACTCAGGTGAGAGGCGTGGCTACAATCAGCGCTCTTTTGAGGATCGTCGTGGTTCTTATCGACGTGATGATCGTGGCTTTGGAGATCGTGGTGAGCGTCGTAGTTACGGTGAGCGCGGTGGTTATGGGGATCGTCGTTACGAGGATCGTGGTGAGCGTCGAGGCTTCCAAGATCACAACAATCGTTTTGATCGCAACTCGCGTGGCTACGAAGGCGGACGTCGCTTTGATGACCGCGACGATCGAGGCTCACGTCGCAACTTCGATCGAGATAAACGCGCAGAAGGACGTTTTGAGGATCGTCGTGGTTCTTATCGACGTGATGATCGTGGCTTTGGAGATCGTGGTGAGCGTCGTAGTTACGGTGAGCGCGGTGGTTATGGGGATCGTCGTTACGAGGATCGTGGTGAGCGCCGAGGCTTCCAAGAACGCTCTGAACGTGGTGGCCGTGGTGAGCACGAAGGCCGTTCTGAACGGAACTTCGGATCGCGTGGTGGGCGTTTCGAGGAAGGAAATGACAGACGCCGTCAAGGTGAACGCCGTGACTTCGGTGGACGTGACTTCGGTGGACGCTCATATGAGGAAGGGCGTTTCGAGAGCCGTGGTTCACGAGGCGGCTGGGGGAACGATCGCAGTGGACGATTCGAGCGCGGAGCTGAGGAAGCACCGCGCCCACGTGACCCTTTTATTCCTGAGACTGTCTCCGCTGACGATCTTGCGAAAGAATCGCGTCGCCACCTCCAGGGTCTCCCGCGTGAGACAGCCGATCGCGTGGCACGACACCTCGTCTATGCAGGTTCGCTTATGGATACGAATGCGGCACTTGCTTACGAACATGCACAGGCTGCCTACCGCCGTGCCTCGCGTATTGATATTGTGCGTGAAGCCCTTGGCATTGCCGCATACCTCACTGGAAATTATTCCGAGGCTTTGCGCGAGCTGCGCACCTACCGTCGTATGACGGACGATTACTCTCACGTGGCTCTCGAAGCAGACGCTGAGCGTGGCCTTGGACGTGCAGAAAAGGCTCTTGCATTCATTGCAGAGATTCCGATGAAAAAACTTGTTCCCGAAGCTCAGATTGAACTAGCCCTCGTCACCTCTGGTGCCCGTGCCGATACGGGTGATTCTGCAGCTGGTCTTTCGGTACTTGAGAAGCTCAAAGTGGAGAACCTTGACGAGGAAACTCGCGCCCGCGTCGAACTTATTCGTGCTGATCGTCTGGATGAACTCGGGCGTGAAGATGAGGCCGCCAAACTGCGTGCAGAGTGGGAACCCGTGTACGAGGCGGATATCGCCGTAGAACTTGTCGAGGATGAGGAAGAAGATACAGCTGAAGATGCTGAAAGTGACATCTCGATCGACAGTCTTGAGGATTTCGACGAGGAATGTGACGACGAAGTAGGCACAGATGTAGCCGATGAACTCAACGAGGCTGATGATGAAACCTGGGGCAGTGAGGTTCACGATGAGGATTCCCACTCCGATGAGAACATCCTCATGGAAGGAAACGAGGAGAGCTACCGCAGTTCCATCTCTGTATCTTCGTTGGACTCTGCCCCATCTGCGCTGAGCGCGGACGAACTCGAACCTACCTATGAGGATGAGAGTAACGTTACGGAGGAGGAATACCGTAACAACCATGCGGAGGAACAGTGAGCGAGAACCTCGTCGCCCGATTTGACGTTGGCCTTTTCGATCTTGACGGGGTGTGCTACCTCGGGCCGAATCCTGTGATTCACGCCCCGGAGAATATCCGTGAGGCGATCGGAGCCGGTATGCGCCAGGCTTATGTCACAAATAACGCTGGACGTACTCCAGCGGCGATGGCTGCCCAGCTCGACAGCCTGGGAATCCCAGCCACAGCGGCGAACGTCATCTCCTCTGGACAGGTGGGTGCGCGTATGCTTGCGCAGCGGATTCCACCTGGCTCGAAGGTACTCGTACTGGGTACCGACGCTTTGCGAGCAGATGTGCAGCGTGAAGGACTCCTCGTTGTCGAAAGCTCAGACGATGAGCCTGTAGCTGTGATTCAGGGATTCTCACCGGAGATCGACTGGCTTCGCATGTCCGAGGCAGCCCTCGCAATCCGTGCAGGTGCCCTCTATCTTGCCACGAACCTTGATTCGACGATTCCTCGAGATCGTGGCCTCATGATTGGCAATGGTTCGATTGCTGCAGCGATCTCAAATTCCACCGGGGTGATTCCTCTCTCAGCGGGGAAGCCTGAGCCGGAGATTTTTGAGATTGCGGCACGCATGATGAAGGCGGAACGGCCCTTTGCCATTGGTGACAACCTCGATACAGATATCCAGGGTGCTGTTGCTGCCAAGATGCCTGTGCTCCACGTGCTCACGGGCCTGGCCACTGCCCGCGATGTGGTGCTTGCTCCTGCGATCCAGCGTCCCACTTTCCTTGCCGACGATCTTCGTAGCCTCAACGAGCCTTACCCGGAGATCAACCATGACGGCCATACCGTGGTGGTAGAGGATACACGCGCTTGGTGGGATGGCACGATGCATGTGGAGAAGAAAGGTGAAGAGCTACGCCTTCCAAACGTATTGGGTATGAATGTTTACCGTGCTCTTGCCCATGCCGCATGGGAGGCCGCTGATCGAGGTGTCCCGCTGGAGACTCTAGGTGAGGCTATTCCTGAATTTAACGTCTCACGTGAGGTGTGAGATGGAGAAAGAAACGTCTGCAGCACATCCGAGATTTCCTGTGGCGGGAGTGAAACCGGAGAATCTGAGGCCGACAGCTTCCACTCCTGAGATGCCTAAGCCAATGGCACCTCTCGATCCCGACGAAGTCATAGCCAGCCTCGGAGAGAAGGAGGGAGAGGACGCGCTTGAAGCCCTTGAGGATCTTCTCGGCTATCTTGAGCGTGAACTCGCCAAAGCACAGGCGTAAATGAGCATCGGTGTTCTCCCCCCATGGTGTTTCACTGCGCACAGATAGAGCGTAGATAGGACAAGGAGACACATATAAGGGCTAATACCGGGTACCTGAGAGGAAGGAAGGAGAGTAGATGGCACGTCTTATTCGCGTAGATGCGGAACTTGTACGGCGAAAACTCGCGCATTCACGCCAACATGCCAGCGAACTCATCCATGCCGGACTCGTTCACATCGATGGGCAGAGAGTGTATAAACCTGCTCGCCAGATGGATCCTGCTCAGGCACTTGAAGTAGTAGCACGTAGGGACGATTATGTTTCGCGTGGAGCCTATAAACTCCTTGGTGCTCTTGAATATCTCGGTGAACGTGCACCTGTGATCGCCGGCAGGCGCTGCCTGGATGCGGGAGCTTCTACAGGAGGCTTTACCGATGTGCTCCTCCGCAAGGGAGCCTCCTATGTGTGTGCTGTTGACGTAGGATACGGGCAGCTTGCGTGGCGTTTGCGTGAAGATCCACGGGTAAAGACAATCGAACGGACGAATATCCGCACACTCGATCCGCAGGTAGTAGCCCCTGCTCCGAGCCTCGTCGTGGGAGATCTCTCTTTCATTTCCTTGACTCTTCTTATTGAACCGCTCGTCAAGGCGGCTACACCCAAGGCTGACTTCCTTCTTATGGTCAAACCTCAGTTTGAGGTGGGACGGGAAAAACTTGGAGCTGGGGGAGTGGTACGTGATCTGCGTCTGCACGCTACCGCTGTGGCGCGTGTAGCTCACTCTGCCCAGAAAAATGGGCTCGCGGTTCTCGCTGTGGCACCCTCGCCTCTCCCCGGCCCTGCTGGGAACGTGGAGTATTTCCTTCATATGCGCGCAACTCAAGGAGAAAGTCTCGAAGCTCACGGAGATCTGGGTTCTGACCTTGAGGTCGCAATCACGCGAGCCATTGAGGAAGGACCAGCAGGAAGGAAGGTCGAATGACTCGCAAGATTCTCCTTGTAGCTCATCCAGAAAAGCCCGATGTGTGCCGCTCGTGCGAGTATGTTCGTGTCGAATGTGAGCGGCATGGGATTGTGGTGGATTCCTCCGAATCCGAGGAAGCAGCCGAAGAAGCCGAACTTATCCTCGTCTTTGGGGGAGATGGCACCGTGTTGCGGGGAGCTGAACTTGGACGGCCAGCCGGAGTGCCCATTCTTGGAATCAACTATGGACACGTCGGCTTCCTTTCTGAAGCCGACCCTGATGAACTCCCTGGTGTCCTTTCCCAAATCCTTGATCGTGCCTGGAGCGTGGAAGAACGTATGACGATTGACGTTACCGTCACGCGCCCAGATGGAAGCACGCAGAGAAGCTGGGCACTCAACGAGGCTGCGATTTCCAAGGACGAAGCTGCGCGTATGCTCGAAGTTTCTATTGGTGTCGATGGGCGCGAACTCTCCAACTTTAGTGTCGATACCGTACTTTTCTCCTCAGCTACAGGTTCCACGGCCTACAACTTTTCTGCTGGAGGGCCCATCGTCTGGCCGAATGTGGAAGGGATGGTGCTCACTCCAATTGCTGCACACGCACTCTTTACTCGCCCGCTTGTTGTAGGGCCTGATTCCACACTTGAACTGCATGTACAGAGCGAGAGTGCGCTTGTCTCCTGCGATGGAAGGAGAAACCTACGTGCTCCAGCTGGCTCGCAGATTCGCGCGACGAAGGGGGAGAGTCCAGTTCTCCTGGCGCGTTTGAACGATACGCCTTTTTCTGGGCGCCTTGTGACAAAGTTCCAACTGCCCGTCAAAGGCTGGCGCACTCCACCCACCCGCATGTGACTCTTTGCGCCTAACTCTGCTGGCCGCATGTAGATCCACCATCGTTTAAGAGGAAGCCATGATCGACGAACTACGTATCACCAACCTTGGAGTTATCGAGGAGGCTCATCTGCCTCTACACGGTGGACTTACCGCTCTTACTGGCGAGACAGGTGCGGGAAAGACGATGGCTGTCACCTCGCTCCAACTCCTTCTAGGAGCCAAAGCAGATTCGAGCAAAGTGCGCCACGGTGCCGAGGCTGCACATGTGGAAGGCGTGTTTCTCGTTCCTGCTACCTCACCAATTCTTGAGGAGATTTCTGAGGCAGGGGGAGCCTACGATGTTGAAGGTGAGGAGGCCACTCTTGTTATTGCACGGCATATCCCTGCCAAAGGAAGATCGCGAGCCTTCATAGGAGGACGTACCGTTCCCACTGCCGTCCTTACCCATATCGCGAGTTCTCTGGTGAGTGTACATGGCCAGAGTGACCAGATCCGCCTGGCTACACCTGCTCAGCAGCGGCGTGCACTTGATTCCTTCGCTGGTGAGGGTGTGACTGAGTGCCTCCTGCGCTGGAAGGAAGCCCTCGCCGCCCATATGCAGGCTTGTGCGCGTCTGCGCGAGCACGAGGAACGTGCCCATGAGGCTGTGCGCGAACGGATTGCTCTTGAGGCACTTCTCGCAAAGGTTGAGGAAGTCAACCCCTATGAAGGAGAGGATGAGGAACTCAAGGCAGAAGCTGCGCGCCTGGAAAATTCTGACGCACTTTTTGCTGCCCTTTCCGGAGCTGCTGCAGAAATCTCTGGGTCAGATACCGTAGATTCTCCTGCTTTGGCAGGAATCGAACACGCGCTTGCAGCTTTGCTGCCTTTCAGTGAGGATCCTCAGATTGCTCAAGCCTGCGAGCGCCTTGAATCGGTGCGCGTGGATCTCTCGGATCTTGCAGGTGATCTTGCCTTAACAGCAGCGCATGTGGAAGCTGACCCTGAGCGGCTTCATCACATCTATACTCGGCGCCAGGAGCTAGCAGGATTGCGCAAAGATCTCATGATGGGGATTGACGAGATACTCGATATGGCTAGGAAGGCAAGAGAATCCCTTGCTTCCCTCGCTCATCCTGAGGCAACACGTGAGCGTCTAGCAGAGCGAGTAGAAGAAACCGATGCCACCTGCCAGAAGATCAGTGCGCAGCTGACAGCACTGCGTAGAGAAGCTGCGCTTCGCCTTCAGAGCCTCGTCCAAGTTGAGCTTCCCGAGCTTTCTCTGGCCGATGCACGCTTTGAGATCCGTGTGGAGAGTGGCAGCGAGCGTACTGCTCATGGCACTGACACGGTTGCTTTTCTCCTTGCCTCTCATGCAGGTGCCCCACTCACAGCGTTAGGTGAAGGCGCTTCGGGTGGTGAACTCTCACGCCTCATGCTGGCGGTCGAGGTTTCTCTCGCCTCCGTCTCGAATGAGACAGGACACACTTTCCTCTTCGATGAAGTTGATGCTGGAGTGGGCGGGCGGGCAGCTCTCAGTGTGGGGAGACGTCTGGCTAAACTTGCCGAAAGTGCCCAGATTCTCCTCGTCACGCATCTTGCTCAGGTTGCTGCATATGCTTCTACACAGGCGATTGTGGAGAAAAACGTGGAAGGTGGGGTAGCGCTCACTCACGTGCGAGAAGTGCAAGGTGAGGAGCGCCTGGCGGAGTTGGCGAGAATGCTCGCTGGAAACGATACGGAGGCGGCACGCGCTCATGCGGCTGAGCTGCTTTCGGATGCGAATATGGCACGATAATCACGTGGCATTTCTGTTTGGACATAAGAGGGACGAGGGTGCACGCGAAGGCATCGTAGGCTCGGCGCAGGTTGATCCTCGAACAAAGAATCTAACTAAGCGCCTCCATTCCGGTGCAATCGCCGTCATTAACCACGTCGACATTGATCGTGTGGCAGCTGAGGCACTCGTTGAGTGCAAGCCTGCTGCGGTACTTAATGCGGCGAAGTCCACGTCTGGGCGTTATCCGAACCTAGGGCCGGGGATCCTATTCGGGGCGAAGATCCCGCTTATTGATGACCTTGGTACTGAGATCATGGATGTGCGCGAGGGGCAGAAGTTGCGCATCGAGGGTGGGCGCGTCTACGCAGGAGAGACTCTCCTGGCTGAGGGAACACTCCAGAATGCTGAGACTCTAGCTGCCGATCAAGAAGCTGCACGTGTGGGGATGGGGATTCAGCTGCGAGCCTTTGCTTCCAACACGATGGAGTACGTGGAGCGCGAACAAGATCTTATTTTCGACAAAGTGGGTGTTCCCGAGGTGAGCACACCGCTATCTGGACGTCACGCCCTCGTCGTTGTGCGCGGCTATAACTACAAAGAAGATCTAGCTACCTTACGAGCCTATATTCGCGAATATAAGCCAGTGCTGATCGGTGTAGATGGAGGCGCCGATGCTCTCGTCAAATCCGGGTATAAGCCCGACATAATCGTAGGAGATATGGATTCCGTCTCCGATAAGACCTTGAAATCTGGAGCTGAAGTGGTAGTACATGCCTACCGCGATGGGCGCGCACCGGGAAAGAAACGCGTGGAAGATCTGGGAGTAGCGCACACAGTGTTCCCCTGTACAGGCACCTCAGAGGACGTAGCGATGTTGTTGGCGGATGCTAAGGGAGCCAAACTCATCGTGGCAGTTGGTACGCACAATACGCTTGTTGAATTCTTAGATAAGGGAAGAGCGGGAATGGCCTCTACTTTCCTTACGCGCCTGACAGTGGGCGGCAAACTCATTGATGCCAAAGGAGTCTCTCAGCTCTATCGTTCGCGAATCTCCAGCTGGCAGATTTTAGCCCTCGTTCTCTCGGGCTGTGTGGCGATTGGCGCAGCTATTGCTTCCACTGCGGTGGGACAGACAATCTTTGGAATCTCGTTGGCATGGTTGGGTGACATCTTCCTCTGGGTCACCTCACTCTTTTGATGCAAAGGCACGTCATGGTTGATTTTCGATACCACATAGTTTCCCTTGTCTCGGTGTTTCTTGCCCTTGCGGTAGGGATCATTCTGGGGGCTGGACCGCTACAGAACTCCATCGGGAACTCACTTAACTCTCAGGTGGATACCTTGCGTGAATCGCGTGAGGAGTTGCGTACTCAGCTCGATAATGTCAAGGCGGAAGCCTCTACTGCCAATGCTGCACTTGAGGTGGCTGCTGAGCAGATCCTGCCAGGTACGCTCACTGGGCGCCGCGTGGCACTTGTGGCAATACCCGGTGTGGATGACACTGATCTGACGACGACGAAAGATCGCCTTGTCAGTGCTGGTGCAGAGATTTCTAGCATGGTGAGCCTCACCAACTCTTTCGCATCTTCTGAACAGGCGACTTATCGGCAAGCTCTCGCCTCGCAAATGGCGAGCTATGTGGGCGTACAGGGCGCTTCCACGGATGCCGTTGTCGCTTCGGCTTTGGATTATGTGCTGCGTACCGATCCCACAGATTCTAATGCCAAGGTACTTCTAGGCTCCCTCACAGCTGATAGCAACGCTCTTCTCAAGGTGGTGAGTGAGCAGCACAGCGCTGCTGAAGTGATCGTATTCCTCTCGCCGGCCAAGATTCCTCTTGCTTCGATGAAGGATACTGAAGCTCTGAGGAGTGCAAGCTCGGAGATCGGCGCCCAGGTGGCGATTTATGCTCAAGCCTTTGCCACCTCTGCCTCCCGTGGCCCTGCTGTGGGCGTAGGATCAGGGGCTGAAGATGGCGATATCCTCCATGCTATGCGCGAGGACGGACGCGGCTCCACAGTGGATTCGGTGGGAACGCCTCTCTGCGAGATCAATACGGTAATTGCGGTGGCACACGAGCTTACTTCTACGCACGTCTCCTTGGGTGCTGCAACAGGGGCTGAAATCGTCCTTGGTTCGCGCGTAAATGCGGCGGCTGCCACGGCTCCGACGGTCGGATCTGCTGCAGAGAACGGCTGAGAGATGAGAGGGCGCTCGCTTCTTGCAGCGGCAAGTGCAGGTGTGGCTTCTTGGGGGTGTGCCCACCTTGCCTCACGGCTTCCTGGGGCGTGGGAGCGTTCCTCTTTTACTGGTGCAACCGTGAACTTGGTGGAGGGTGCTGTAGCTCTTAGCGGGCTTGCTGCCGCTTCTCTTGTGAATCCGGCTCCAACTGCACTCACAGTGGCGGTGTCCAGTGCAGGAAGTGCAGGAATTCTCGATGACCACTTCGAGGAAGTATTTCCTGCCAAGGGGAAGGGCTTGTCCGGTCATCTTGGTGCTTTACGCGAGGGCAAGCTCACCACAGGTGCTCTTAAGATTGTCCTTATCGGCTCAGGAGCCGCAATTTCTGCCGCACTTATGGGACGAGATGAGCTGGTGAAAGACTCATCGCCCACCAGAAAAGTAGGATCGAGGCTTCTCACATGGGGTGAGCGCACAGCTCTCATCGCCGGAAGCGCCAACCTTATCAACCTCCTCGATCTTCGTCCAGGGCGCGCCCTTAAAGTTTCGGCACTCTTCGCTCTTGCCCTCCTCGCTTCGGGCGAAGCCTCAGCGCGGTCGGCAGCTTCCGGAGTGCTTGCTACCAGTGCAGTGTGCGCGCCAGGCGATCTTTCTGGGCGCACGATGCTTGGCGATACGGGAGCTAACGCCCTCGGTGCGGCACTCGGTTTCGGATTCGCTACTCGTCCGCTGCCTCGTCGTATTGCCTTAGGGCTTGTTGTGGCACTTACCCTCGCCTCAGAGAGAGTATCCTTCTCCGCCGTCATTGAGAAGACACCCGCCCTCGCCTGGCTTGACTCGCTGGGACGCTCCTAAGGTTGGGTATCGATGAGCAAGCTGAGCTCTTCGATTGTCGGGGCGGTGGGTTCCATCGCCCTACTTACTCTTCTTGCACGTCTCATGGGGTTCCTGCGCACGTGGGTACAAAATGGTGCCCTGGGAGACACTGAAGCGGGAGTTGCCTATTCCACCTCGAACACCGTGCCGAATGTTCTTTTTGAGGTGGCAGCTGGTGGTGCTCTTGCCGGGGCTGTTATCCCTCTCCTCTCTGGTTTTTTGGCGAAGAAAATGCACGAGGAGCTTTCGCGCACAGCTTCGGCTCTCCTCACGTGGATGTGCCTTGTGGGTCTTCCGATGGCAGGGATTGTGGCTCTTGTAGCCACACCTCTCACACGTGCTCTCATTGGTGAGACGAATTCGGATCAACTTGCACTCGCTGCCACTTTGTTAAGAATGTTTGCACTCCAGATTCCCCTCTATGGGATTTCGGTTGTGCTCACTGGAATCTTGCAGGCACATAAGAAGTTTGTTCTTCCCGCTCTTGCGCCGATGCTCTCTTCCCTTGTTGTCATTGGCGTTTTTGTGGCCTTCGCGCATACAGCTAATGGTGCTCAAAATGATCCGGGGACACTGTCGGCCATCTCGATCTATCTTCTTGGATGGGGGACGACGATCGGAGTTCTCGTCTTTTCTTTCCCCCAACTCATTCCGGCTGCGCGACTTGTGCGGTTGCGCCCCACGTTGAGTTTTCCACCAGGTGTAGCGCGACGTGCTCTCGCTCTCATGGGAGCCGGAATGGGAGGGTTATTGGCTCAACAGGTTCAGATCGTCACGATCATGTGGGTAGCCAACACCCAAGGCGGTGAAGGTGCACAGGGAGCCTATCCTATCTATACGTTTGCCAATGCTGTGTATATGGTGCCCTATGCTGTGCTTGCCGTTCCCATCGCTACGGCTCTTTTCCCGCGCCTTTCTGAGGTGGCTGCTTTGCCGGGGCAACCTGGACTTTCGCACCTAACCGCAGCCTCCACACGCCTTGTCGCCGATGTGGGTCTCATATGCGTTACTCTTCTTGTTGTTCTTGCTGCGCCTGCTGAGCTTGTTTTTAGTGCCTTGCGTCCAGCCGCAGGAATGGAAATTGCTCTCGTGGCAATGGCACCTGGCCTCGTGGGATACTGCCTCATCTATCACTGTTCACGGGTGCTTTACGCTGTGGAGGCCACGCGCCATGTTGCACTTGTGAATGCTCTCGCCTGGCTTAGCGTTGTAGCGGCACTCCTTGCGCACGTGGTTCTGGGTGTGGAAGGGCGCGAGGCTGTCCTACGGGCTATTGGCATCGCCATGAGTGTGGGAATGAGTATGGGAGCTTTCGGTGAGCTCTGGGCAATTAGACAGGCTCTAGGAGGAGCGGCTGTTGCTGGAATAGTCCGATCTTTCCTGTCGGTGGGAGCGACGATGGCAGGTGTAGGTGGTCTTGCCTACGGCGCAGTTCGCCTCGTGATAAGCCTCATCGGAGTTGGTTTCTTCGGTGGGCTTCTCGCGGCTCTCGTCGGTGGCGGTATCGTCGTAGCTGGTGGTTGTGTGGCACTCCTGGCTTGGGAACGTCCTGCTCTTCGGGAGCTTCGCAGGTAGCCTCAAAGGTAGGGATAAGCTCATATTCTGCGAGGCATAGCTGAGAACGTGTGCGCCTACCTCATTTGCTCTTCCTGTGTGCGAAGGGCAGTGCCTGCCACGTAGGCAAGAACCCCACTAACCAGCGTGGGACAAGCGAGATCACCAGCGAGAATAGCGTGTACTACTTCGTCGAGCTTGACCCATCGTGTCTCGATTTCAGCTTCCTCCTCCTCGCGGATGAAGCGCGTGGATGCTCTATGGACACCTCGGGCAAGGAACACGTGTAAACGTTCATTTGAGCAGCCAGGCGAAACGAAGAAATTGACGAGAGGTTCGAAGGAATCAGCTTCCATGTCCGTCTCTTCAAAGAGTTCACGCGCTGCGGCCTCGCGCGGGTTTTCTCCCGAGATATCGAGGAGTCCGGCAGGGATCTCCCACATCATTCGCGCAATTGGGTGACGATACTGGCGGATAAGGAGAACTTCTTCGCCTTCCTCATGTTCGCGAAGAGCGAGGATTGCCACGGCATCGTCATGATCGATGTACTCACGGGTAAGAGGAGTGGAATCGAGCGTGATGTGATCCTCAAGGAGATCGAGGATAGAACCGCGGTAGGGTACGAAGCGTTCGTCGAGATGAACATGGGAAGGAAGATAGGTATCTGCAAGACTAGGCTCCTCGCGAAAGTACGGGGAACGTTCGGGTGTGAATTCGCTTCGCATATTCTCTCCTCATCGTGTGCGTGCCGTATTCTGGAAGTCGTTCGTGCAGGTAGGATGCTTCTCCACTCTACTCGGCTGAGCTACTGTGTGCGTGGAGAGTAGCGCGTTGAATGAGCTAGTGGATACGGGTGCAGAAAGAAGCCGCCCCGTGATTGGGGAGTGATAGGTCTAGCTTGCTCTCCAAGCATCCCGCTTACTTTCCAAGTAGCCCATTTAGGCTACAAGGATCGCACTCGCCCTCCTCATATCATGCTTGCCATAGCTCCAAGCACCGCACTCGCCCCTCTCTGCATCATGCCCGCCACAGCTCCAAGTATCATGCCCGCCAGCCTCCTCAAAAACCGAACCCTCTTGACCTCTCATCGTGTTCACCTTCCTGAATACTGTGCCCAAGGAGTCTCGATTCACTGGAGAGTGCAGCTTAATCTGCTGGCGTTCCACGCTGATATGAAGTACGTCGATTAAGAGAGGAAGCGCCTTCGTTGACTGACTTATGAACCTGTGAGGAAACCTGCGCAGCGGTGCAGTGAGGATACAACGTGTGATGGAGCTGCACGGGTTCACTCGCAGTCATTGTTGAGATGACGAGGGGAAAGGATGCGTCGCGTTGAAGGAAAAAGGGGAGTACAGTGGTGTTTCGCTGAACCGAAAAAAGGAATGTAGTTTGATGGAAATGCGCGGATCGCAGCGCTTGCAGCGGCTCATTCTTATGGTAGGGCCAGGGCTCATCGCTGCTGTCGCCTACTTGGATCCAGGGAATTTTGCCACAAATATCAGTGCTGGTGCGCAGTACGGTTATCTCCTTGTCTGGGTGATCCTCGCCGCTAACCTCATGGCACTCCTCGTCCAGTATCTCGCCGCGCGTATTGGTATTCTCACGGGGCGTACTCTTCCCGAACTCATTGCCGATCGCTCCTCAACGCCTGTGCGAATTGCTTTCTGGCTCCAGGCGCAACTTGTCGCCATTGCCACCGACATCGCTGAAGTGGTGGGCGGAGCAGTGGCACTTCAAGTTCTCACGGGTATGCCGATTATCGCTGGTGCCATCATTACGGTGGTGGTTTCCACTGCGATTCTCGTCTTTCAAGGTGGGTTGCACCATCGTCGTTTTGAACGCCTCATCATCCTTATGGTGATTCTCATTGCTGTGGCAATTTTCTGGAACCTTGCTCTCTCTCACCCCAGCCCCTCTCAGACTTTCGCTGGCCTTCTACCGCGATTTCAGGGGCACGAATCTCTCCTTCTTGCTGCGGGAATGCTAGGAGCTACGGTGATGCCTCATGCGATCTACGTGCATTCGGCTCTCGTGCGAGATCATTTCGGGCAGATTGACGAATCTCGCGTGGATGAGCTTTTGCGCATGACGAAGATTGATGTAACTGCCTCTATGGTTATTGCGGGGGGAGTCAACGTGGCGATGGTGCTTCTAGCTGCGGCGGCACTTCGCAATGTGGAGGGAACCGATACCCTCACGGGGGCACATGAGGCGATTGTTGTGCATCTGGGGCAAGGGGCTGGACTCGCTTTTGCTTTGGCACTCCTTATATCGGGGCTTGCCTCTACTACGGTGGGTTCACTTTCTGGGGCGGTTGTGCTTGATGGACTTCTCCGAGTGAACGTAAGCCCGCTTACCTCGCGCCTTATCACTGCTGTTCCGGCGGTTATCTTACTGGCTTTGGGGGTGGATCCTACACGTGCCCTTGTGATCTCCCAGGTGGTGCTTTCTTTCGGAATTCCTTTGGTGGTAGTGCCTCTTATTGCTCTCTCGGCGAATGTGCGGGTAACGAAGCGTCGTCTTCCCTGGCCTGTTCTCGGCTTAACGTGTATAAGTGCGGTTCTTATCATCGTGCTTAACATTGCTCTTATTGTTGCGACGTTTGCTTGAGATGGGAGATGCCGCTACCGCTAGCGTCGAAAATGTCGAAGCTGGGTCACAAATGTCGAAGCACGATCACTAAAATGTGATATGACACTCGAACTTCTGAAAAATTCCAAATATGAGATCTTCAGAAGAAGGGGTTTTCAGCTTGATCTCGCGAACGCACTTCGTGCGCACTTCGCCACGGGGCCGACACGGCTGCCCCACTTCACATTCCTCGCGCCTTCCTTCCTCGCTATGCTGTTTTTAGCAACACGTGTGTTACCTAATCGAGAGTTGGAGAGGAGGCCAGATGTCTGCCACAGTTGATCCTGATACAGGAACCCGTGAACGTATCCTCCGCCTCATCATCGAACGTGGCCCTATCACCTCGGCTGAACTGGCCAAGATGCTTGTCCTCACGGCAGCGGCCGTGCGCCGTCACCTCTCGGGGCTTGAACTTGACGGCCAGATCGCTGAATATGGGGGAGCGAGTTCGCAACCAGCACGCCGTGGGCGCCCCTCACGTCGCTACGTTGCCACTGTCGAAGGGCAAGCAATCTTCGGAGATTCCTACGCAGATGTAGCAACACATGCCCTAGATTTCGTCGCTAAGACTTGTGGGAGTCTTGGAATTCAACGTTTTGCTGACGAACGCTCCCATGGCCTTGAAGAGCGTTATCGCCATGTTGTTGAGGCTGCCGGTGACGATCTTGAAGCTCGTGCCGAAGCCTTGGCTCACGTGCTCACTCAGGATGGCTACGCGGCTTCCATTCGTCGAGGTCCTCGTGGTATCACGCTTCAACTGTGCCAAGGGCACTGCCCGATTCAGGATGTCGCCACGGCCTATCCCAAACTTTGTGAAGCAGAAACTCAAGCATTCCACAGACTTCTGGGTGTGCATGTCCAACGCCTGGCCACCTTGGCCTCGGGTGAACACGTATGCACACTCACGATTCCACTCGTTTCGCGTCTACGCGAGGTTCACGGGCGGAAGATCAACAGGGAAGGATAGCCATGACACAAACCCGGCACGAAGCCGCGGTGGCCGAGGCGATTTCCGAACAGCAGGAAACGATCGAGGCATTAGGACAGAAGTACAGCTTCGGGTGGCACGATTCCGACGAGGCCGGTCAAGCTGCCCGCCGGGGTCTGGACGAAGATGTGGTGCGCTACATCTCCTCCATGAAAGATGAACCGGAGTGGATGCTGAAGATGCGTTTGAAGGCTCTTCGTCTCTTCGAACGCCGCCCGATGCCCACGTGGGGTGCAGATCTATCTGGAATTAACTTCGACGAATACAAGTATTTCGTGCGCACCACAGAAAAACCGGCAACGTCGTGGGAGGAACTGCCGAGCGACATCAAACGTACCTACGATCGCCTGGGCATTCCTGAGGCAGAAAAGGCTCGCCTGGTTGCTGGTGTTGCAGCTCAGTACGAATCCGAAGTTGTTTACAACCAGATTCGTGAGGATCTTGCCGAACAAGGTGTGATTTTTCTCGATACAGACACCGCCCTCAAAGAGCACCCGGATCTGTTTAAGGAACATTTTGCCACGGTGATCCCCGTGGGCGATAACAAGTTTGCTTCGCTCAATACGGCTGTATGGTCAGGTGGTTCCTTCATCTATGTACCGAAGAACGTGCGCGTGGAGATTCCTCTTCAGGCATACTTCCGTATCAATACCGAATCGATGGGGCAGTTTGAGCGTACGCTTATCATCGCCGACGAAGGCTCGTACGTTCATTATGTCGAAGGCTGCACGGCTCCGATCTACCAAGCTGATTCTCTGCACGCTGCCAACGTGGAAATTATTGTGAAGAAGAATGCCCACGTGCGTTACACGACGATTCAGAATTGGTCGAACAACGTGCTCAATCTTGTCACCCAGCGTGCAAGCGTGGAAGAAGGTGGCACGATGGAATGGATCGATGGCAACATCGGTTCGCGCATCAACATGAAGTACCCCTGCTGTGTGCTGCTGGGCGAACACGCCCACGGCGAGGCGCTCTCTGCGGCCTTCGCCGGTCCTGGGCAACATCAGGATACGGGTGCGAAAATGATTCACGCGGCTCCCTACACCACGTCCTCAATTGTGTCGAAGTCGATTTCACGCGGTGGCGGGCGTTCTTCGTACCGTGGTCTTGTTCAAATCGATGAGGGAGCTCATGGCTCAAAATCCTCGGTTGTCTGTGATGCACTTCTTGTCGACGATATTTCCCGTACCGATACCTACCCTTACGTCGATGTACGCACTGACAATGTAGAGATGGGACATGAGGCCACTGTCTCGAAAGTTTCAGAAGATCAGCTTTTCTACCTCCAGCAGCGTGGCCTCTCTGAACAGGAAGCAATGGCGATGGTGGTGCGCGGCTTCGTTGAGCCGATTGCGCGCGAACTTCCGATGGAGTACGCCCTCGAACTCAACCGCCTTATTGAACTTCAGATGGAAGGAAGTGTTGGTTGATGGTGAGTACAGATCACTCCCGTGCGGTTCTCCAATCCGAAGGGATGGGTACAGGTTCCTCGCGTGCCGACCGACTTACCTCCTTCGCCTCGGCTGATTTTGCGATCCCCACAGGCGCGGAAGAAGAGTGGCGTTTTACCCCGATAGCGCGGGTACAGGAATTTCTTAAAGAGTCATCGCAGACTGTTGCTGCTGACGTGAGTACGACGAGTCCGCTCGTCGAAGTTGTTGGGCGTGACGATTCGCGCCTTGGTGTGGTCGGTGCGCCAGAAGATCGTTCAGGAGCCCTTGCGTGGGAAGCCTTTACTCAGGCTCATATTCTCACGATTCCCGCAGGCCAGGAGCACGAAGCGATCCTTTCGATCGACGCTCCTCGCGGAATGAATACGGCACATGTGCGTGTCATTGCCGAGGAAGGCTCTAAGGCAACAGTCGTTGTTGAGCACACCGGTTCAGGAGACCTCACCGAGGGCATGGAGATTTCCGTGGACGAGGATGCCGACCTCACCGTCGTCTCCGTTCAGGAGGTCGAGCGCAGTGCTCGTCATTTCTCCAACCAGCGCCTTTCCATTGCTCAAGGAGCTAAGATCCGACACATTGTTGTTACTCTAGGTGGCGATGTTGTGCGCGTGACGACGAGCTTGAACTACGAAGGCTCTGGCGGTGAAGCTGAGCTTCTTGGTGCCTACATCACCGATGCAGGTGAACATCAAGAGCATCGCATTTTCGTCGATCATGAACCACCAAACTGCGTTTCGCGGGTGACCTATAAGGGCGCTTTGCAAGGTGAGGACGCACATGCTGTGTGGATCGGTGACGTTCTCATAGGTTCTGGTGCCACCAACACAGATACGTATGAACTCAACCGTAACCTCGTCTTGACGAAGGGCGCCAAGGCTGACTCAGTGCCCAATCTTGAGATCGAAACAGGGGAGATCGTGGGCGCTGGCCACGCGAGCGCCACAGGCCGTTTCGACGAGGAGCAGCTCTTCTACTTGCAGGCTCGCGGCATTCCCGAAGATATTGCCCGCCGTCTGGTCGTGCGAGGATTCTTCGCCGAACTCGTCGAACAGATTGGAGTTGAATCTGTTCAGACCAAACTTATGGATGCCATCGAGCGCGAACTTGACCTTGCAGGTCTCGCCTCTGATGTGAGTTCCTCAGTGAAGGATGCCCAGTGAGTTTCCAGGTGGCTTGCTCTACGTCGGATCTCGCTCCAGCCCAAGCGCTCCAAGTAGAACTCACTCACGCCTCGGGTGAGCCAGCACTCGTTGCTATCGTGCGTGATTCCGATGGAAGCTGGCATGCTTTGGGCGATACGTGCACTCACGCCGATTACTCTCTCGCTGAGGGCGATGTCGAAGACGGGGCGATTGAGTGTTGGAAGCACGGAGCGCCTTTCGAGCTTACCACCGGGCGTGCCCTCGCCCTTCCGGCCACGAAGCCGGTTCCCGTGTACACCATTCAGATCGACGGAACGGACGTCCTTGTGGACGTCGATTCCACCCTTTGAGGAGTCAATGTGTCTACTCTTGAAATCCAGAATCTCCACGCCTCAGTTGAAACCCCAGAAGGACTTAAGCCTATTCTTCACGGTGTCAATCTCACCGTGAACGACGGCGAAGTTCACGCCATTATGGGTCCCAACGGTTCGGGTAAATCTACCACGGCCTACGCCTTAGCAGGCCATCCCAAGTACGTTATCACCGAGGGTAAGATCCTCCTCGATGGTGAAGACATCACCGATATGACCGCTGACGAACGCGCTCGTGCTGGCCTTTTCCTCGCTATGCAGTATCCGGTGGAGGTTCCCGGTGTTTCTGTCACAAACTTCCTGCGCACTGCAAAAACGGCGATTGATGGCAAAGCTCCAAAGCTGCGTGAGTGGACAAAAAATCTCAAGGAAGCCACCGAAAACCTCAAAGTGGATCCTGACTTCGTCACGCGTGATCTCAACGTAGGATTTTCAGGCGGTGAGAAGAAGCGCACGGAAGTTCTCCAGATGGAGCTTCTTGAACCGAAGGTTGCTATTCTCGACGAAACTGATTCAGGTCTGGACGTTGACGCTCTGCGCATCGTTTCTGAGGGCGTGAATCATGTACACGAAAAGACGAATAACTCCATCGTCCTCATCACTCACTATTCGCGTATTCTCAGCTACATTAAGCCTGATTTTGTTCACGTCTTTGCCCATGGTCAGATCGTCAAGACGGGTGGGCCTGAGCTTGCTGACGAACTTGAACGCTCTGGTTACGATTCCTACGTGGAGGAGTGATGTCTACCCCTGCTCCACGCGATGATTTCCCTATTCTCACCAGGAAGGTGCGTGGGGGACATCCACTTATCTACCTTGATTCAGGAGCCACCTCTCAGCGTCCCACACAGGTTCTTGAGGCGGTGGCAGCAATGGATCGGATCCATAACGGTGCCGTCAAGCGTGGATCGCACCTCTTAGCCGAGGAAGCAAGCCTTGCATATGAGGAGGCACGCGAGGCGGTGGCGGGATTCGTCGGTGTGGGGGTAGATGAGATTGTGTGGACGCAGGGAAGTACGAGTGCTCTCAACCTTCTGGCGTACTCCTTCTCTAACCTCGCCGCGGGTAGAGGAGAGAGTATCGAGTCTGACCGCCAGATCCGTAACCGCATGAGTGTGGGGCCGGGTGACGTTGTGGTAACCACGCGAGCCGAGCACCATGCGAATCTCGTACCCTGGCAGGAGCTGTGTGCACGCACGGGAGCCGAGCTTCGTTGGCTCGATCTCGATGAGGAGGGGCGAATTGACCTCTCTACGCTCAATCGGATCAACAATCGTACGAAGATTGTCGCCTTTACACATGTCTCTAACGTCAGTGGAGCGATTTCTCCGGTTGCCGAAATCGTGAGTGTAGCTCAAGCTGTAGGCGCGACGACTATTCTCGACGCCTGCCAATCGGTGCCGCATATGCCAGTGGATTTGGCGAAACTTGGTGTGGATTTCGCGGCCTTTTCAGGGCATAAAATGCTCGCTCCTACAGGTATCGGTGCCCTCTATGGGCGCCGTGAACTACTTGCCGCTCTCCCTCCCTTCATGACAGGTGGCTCGATGGTGGAAGTGGTGCGGATGGAAAAGACCACCTACGCTGCCCCTCCTGCTCGTTTTGAGGCCGGTACCATGCCGGTGACTCAAGCTGTCGGAATGGGTGAGGCTGCCCGTTACCTTCACAAGATCGGAATGGAAAAGGTGGCAGCGCACGAGGAGATGCTCACTGCTCGCCTCCTCAAAGGAATCACGCAGATCCCAGGGGTTCGTCTACTAGGTCCGGCTCAGATGCGCGAACGTGGCGGAGCTGTCTCTTTCCACGTGGAGGGTGTACATCCCCACGATGTAGGCCAGTTTCTCGATTCGCGTGGGATCGCTGTGCGCGTGGGGCACCACTGCGCTCAGCCTATCCATCAGCACTTTGGAGTATTTGCTTCCTCGCGTGCTTCGGTGGGGCCGTACAACACTGTCGATGAAATCGACGCCTTCCTGGAATCTCTGGCTGAGGTTCGGCGTTACTTCCGAATGGAAGCCTAAGTGAAGAAGTGGAGCGATGATGGACGACCTTGACGCAATGTACCAGCAGATTATTCTCGATGCGGCTCACGAGCGTCATGGTTACGGGAGCCTACAGATCTTCGATGGGGAGTCCTTCCAAGTCAATCCCACCTGTGGAGATCAAGTGAACCTTCAGCTCAAACTCTCTGCGGATGGTAGCGCTATCGAGAGTATCGGCTGGGAGGGCGAGGGCTGTTCGATCTCTCAGGCTTCACTCTCCATTATGAGTGAGATGCTTGAGGGGGTCAGCCTCAAGGATTTTTCTGAGCGTTTCGACGAATTCCGTACGATGATGGATTCACGTGGGCATGAGATTCCCGACGAGATTGCTGAGCATCTAGAGGACGCCGCGGCTTTTGTAGGGGTGGCGAAGTTTCCGATGCGCGTCAAGTGTGCGCTGTTGGGGTGGATGGCGCTGCGCGATGCGGCGGCTCAAGCTGAAGCGAAAGTGGAGAGTACGCACTGAAACGTGTGCCTGGGGTGGGAGTGCCTTCTCAGGCGTGTGTCGAAGTTAAAGAAGCATTGTCACTCTAAGGAAATGGAGATGACGGGAGGAAGGAGGCGAGATGTCCGAGGAACATCGTGAGGAGGCACCTTCGTACGAGGAGGCGCCACATTTGGGTGGTGTGCAGGCCGCGCCACCTGCATGTGAGGATATTGAGGAAGCACTCAAGGATGTGATTGATC
This sequence comes from Actinomycetaceae bacterium zg-1166, assembly GCA_015679245.1. Taxonomy (GTDB): domain Bacteria; phylum Actinomycetota; class Actinomycetes; order Actinomycetales; family Actinomycetaceae; genus Changpingibacter. The sequence continues at coordinate 546,052 of CP064953.1, forward strand.
CAGAGCTTGGAATCAATGTGGTTGATCTTGGCTTGCTCTACGGGATTAACATCGATGGTATGGATGTGGTGCTCGATATGACGCTCACCTCGGCAGCTTGCCCGCTCACAGACGTGATCGAAGATCAAGCAGCACAGGCTCTTTCCGGGCTTGCCGGTTCGGTGCGTATCAACTGGGTGTGGCTTCCACCGTGGGGGCCTGAGCGCATTACCCCCGATGGGAGGGAAATGCTTCAGGCTCTTGGTTTTAATGTGTAGCTCCAGGTGAGGGGCGGGAAAAGAACATTCCTGCCCCTCGTTGCGTATTCATGGATCTTGGTAAAGAAGAAACAACGATCGAAAAATACAATTGTGCAGGCGTATCTGTGAGCGTATATAATTTCCTTCTATGGTCAGTGATGACCGTTATCTAGGGAAGGATACTGAGCATGAATCATATAGCTAAGATATGCTCAAGTTTTGCTGTCACTGCAGGAATGCTCCTTGGAACTATTGCCATTGCCGATGCTCTTCCACTTTCGGCTAGCGAAAGTGAGATAGTTTCCCCTATGGCAATAGGGAAATGGTATCGATCTCATGTCCGTGATTACAGCGCAGGTGATTATAAGAAGTGCCAGTACGAAGCTGGGCGACTCAACCGAGATAAGTCCGTGGTAGATGGTTACTATAATCGGGGATATATCTGCGTATTTGAACGCGGAGTTGTAGCTTTTTATGCTGAACTTCGATATAACATCGATCGGTGATAAGGCATATTCTCATGTGGGAATTGGCCTGGAAGCAGCTCCGAAGCGAAGCGTCTCGTGCATGTGCAATTATTCTGGCGTATGTCTGTGCTCTCTCTTCATGCGTTCTCCTTGTCGGGCATCTTGAGAGTGAGCGGCTGACGGTGCATTCAACATTGTCGGAGAACTGGCGTGCAAGCTACGACATTCTGGTTCGCCCGGCTGGAACTCGCACCGAAAATGAAAAGAGCAGGGGTGTTGTTCGTCCAGACTTTCTCAGTGGTATCTATGGTGGTCTTTCTTTTGATGTTCTTCAACGCATTCGGGAAATTCAAGACGTTGATATTGCTGCACCTGTAGCCATGTTTGGGGCGGTTGATTATTCTGTCTCTGCAAAGCTGGATATCTCAGCCTCATTTCCTGGGTTTCGTCGTGCTCTTCTTCGCGCGGATGCGACTGCGTTGTCATACAATGGTCTTTTCTCCATTGAAAATGAGCCGCGATGGACATATTTAACCTCATCGCCACTCTCGACAACCCAGGTGGGGGATACGATCGTTACCTATGAGCATTCTGCTGAAGGCATTCATGAAGTGTGCTCCCAAAATGAGCGTCTCTGGAATGACATAGTGTGTGAATCTGCTGAACACACTATTTTAGGTCAACGTGAGACTCTTCAATCTCCATATCTTGAGCCCTATACGATCTCTCTACTTCTTCCAATCGCAGCAATTGACCCTGAAGCTGAGGCTCGACTTATCGGCTTGGATAAGACAATCGTTGCCGGACGTTACTTACCTAGTAAACACGAGGAGTCAGAAGAAGATGCGCGGTACCTTCCTGTTCTCGTGAATCGACATGCAGGATTCGGTGACCTTTCAATTAAAACTCACGTGCGTGCATATGCGGGACATGAGATCGACGAATATGTTGCCAACGGATTTTCCGGTGAGATAGCTGAGAAACTGGATGGAATCACGCCCGAGAACGAGTTCATGCTTTCGGCGCAGTTTTCTGACTATTGGAATCAATTTCTTCAAGAGAGCCAGCCTCGTCTCGATGAGGATACTTCAATTTCCCAAGCCTGGTTTACAACTCCCGAGCTTCTTCGTCCAGGTCCGATTGAGTATGCTCAACAGCACACTCCTCAAGATGAGGAGCAGTTGAGTCTTATCGCTCAAGCTCATCGGCCTGCGAGATACATAGAATCGATCCCGGCCTCATTAGGGCCTTCCTACAGAAACATTGAGCGCCTTGCTTCGCGAGCAGGTGGAGAAGAACTGGTACGGATCCTTCCCGTAGGGCACTTTGACATGCAGAGCGCTCCAACAGGTAGAAGCGATATGGAGTCACTCAACCTGTTTGTACAACCAGAGATTATTGCTTCCTCCACCAGCGGTGAGAGTGAACCTTACCTTCCCTCACTCTCAGCAGGAAGCTATTCCTACATCGCTCCGGCTCTGGTAACAGACCTCGATACACTCACCACACACTATCGCCATGTGCGTCCAGATCTTGTTGAAGCTCCAATTTCGGCCATCCGGATTCGCGTTGCGGGAATTACCGAGATGAATGATGTCTCAGCGGAGCGAATTCGCGTTGTTGCTGAGAAGATTTCAGAGATCCCCGGAGTAGAGGTGGATGTTGTTGCTGGTTCTTCTCCTGGGAAAATCCAGGTTACTTTGCCCGCCTATTCGCCAGAATCCCACGAGCCTATCGCGTGGGCGCATACGACAACAGTGCGCCCACTTCCGCACATGGAACTCACAGAGTCCTGGCCACATAAGGGAGTGGCGACATCCATTGAACGGGTGTTAGACACAACGACAGCCAGTCTGGGGATACTCATTCTTGTCAGTATGGTGATGAGCGTGGGGTGCGGTTGTGGTGCGTTTGTCAAAGCGCAAGTGCGAAAGTTAGAGGTTCTTCCGACTCTTGGATGGACACGTTGCAGATGTTCTCTCTTGATAGGAATGCAATTATTTTTGCTCGCTGTATGTGGAGGATTCCTATCTTTAGGCTTAGTTCTAATTCTGCGACCCTTCTTTTCTCCCGCACTATCCACTGGTCAGGCATTTCTGGTAATACCTATAGCTCTTGCGACGCCCGTTGTGGTGTGGCCTTTCATTAGGCAACGGGGAAGAAAAAAGGTGAAATCATTTCGCATGAGGAGTAGGAGTAGGAATGGAAGCCTCACTAGTGCCCGGATAGCGATTTCTCGCCTTAAGATTCGGACGTGGTGGAGGATCCTCGGAATCGTGGCACCAGCACTCTCAGTTGCCATCCTTAGCCTTACTTTATGGGTATATTCCGAATATCACGGCAGTATTGTGGGGACAGTACTTGGTGATCTTGTCTCTCTCAAAGTGCGGGGTGCAGATATATTGGCATCAGCTGCTCTAGCCCTTCTTGGAATCATGACAATTGCGGTCATTGTGTGGCTTGGAGTTCTTGAGGATCTTTTCATCTTTTCCGTGCTCACAAGTTCTGGATGGCGCGATCGTGATGTGAACATGATTGTGGTGGTACAGGTGTGTTATCTCTGTGGATGTGGTGCGCTTGTGGGGGCACCCATAGCATTGCTCTGTATTGCATTACTTGGGGAAGTGTCGATTCATACAGCTGCACTTGTGCTCTCATGCGCGGTCGGATACGTCATGGTGAGTTTAGGGGTGGGGATCCTTCTTGTTCGTTATGCACGCAAAGAACACACGAGGGAGTCACTATGAGAGAATCTCCGCACATGAGTGAGAAACATTGGCCTTACTGCCAGGGAGTATATCGAACTGACGCAGAGTGTGGCGAGGCCACTATCGGCAAGGACAGGCAGATTCGGCTATCACGTATTTTGCGACAAGACGAGATACAAGACGAGATATATGGGGGTGAACTGTGAAGGATCTACATGAGAAACGCGAGGGGCAAATCGTCTTAACGGACGTATGTAAAACCTATTCGACGCTTGAAGGGAGCGAGGTGAAGGCTGCCGACCATGTGACTCTCACAATTGAATCAGAGGACACAATCGCCCTTGTGGGAGCTTCAGGTTCAGGCAAATCCACGTTACTTCGCCTTGTGGGTCTTATGGATACGCCAGATTCGGGAAGTATCGTGGCGCGAGGAAAGGACGTGGGCGAGTTTACACGCGCACAGTGCGCTGATTACAGGGCGAGTATTGGTTTCGTATTCCAACAGTTTCACCTCATCGATTCTCTCAGCGCACTGCAGAATGTGGCCGCGCCTCTCGTCGGGCGTGCTCCGCGGCGCGAACATCGTGACCGCGCGCTTGCCGCTCTGGCAAAGGTGGGAATGCAGGAGCGGGCAAGCGCAATGCCCTGGCAACTCTCGGGAGGCCAGCAACAGCGTGTGGCGATTGCTCGCGCACTTGTGGGAAATCCTTGGCTTCTTTTGGCCGACGAACCTACGGGGAACCTCGACTCGGCGAATTCGGCAAAGATTCTCGATCTCCTTTTGGATCTCCACGAAAGTGAAGGAGTGACTCTCCTCGTCGCCACACACGACAGGGAGGTTGCCGCACGGCTTGGGAGAAAAATTGAGATGCGTGATGGTCGAGCCTACGAACATGTAAGTACAAGCTAGATAAGCTGCCCGCTGCATCTCACATCTTCCTAGGCTCCCTCACCGTGGGCGTTCCCGCTAGGCTACGGAGAGTGATTAACGTCCAGAATCTCACCATGCGGATCGGCACTCGCGAGCTTATCCTTGACGCCAATTTTCGGATCGATAAGGGAATGCGGATCGGGCTTGTGGGACGCAATGGTGCAGGGAAAACCACGCTCACTCGCCTCCTCGCTGGTGAAGGTGTGGCCTCGCAGGTCATCGAATATGCAGGGACGATCACGAAGTCGGGGAGTGTGGGTTATCTTCCTCAAGATACGCATACGGGAGATCCAGAGCAGAGCGCCCTCGATCGCATTCTCTCCGTGCGCGGTATTGACGCCACCTTGCGACGCATTGCCAAGGCCGAACAGGAGATGTCCACTTCTAGTGGAGCCAAGCAACAGAAAGCGATGGAGCGTTACGTGCGCTTGGATCAAGAGTTTACTGCTGCTGGAGGATACGCCGCGCGTGCCGAAGCTGCTCAGATGGCGGCATCTCTTGGCCTTCCTGATCGTGCTCTCGCGCAGAAACTTGGCACACTTTCGGGTGGTCAGCGCCGGCGTGTTGAACTAGCACGTATTCTTTTTTCGCAGGCAGAAACTTTGTTGCTGGACGAACCCACCAATCATCTTGACCATGATTCGATTCTGTGGCTGCGTGATTACTTACGGACGTATAAGGGCGGATTCGTCGTTATTTCGCACTCTGTGGAGTTACTGGCCGAAACAGTGACAGCTGTCTGGCATCTGGATGCCAACAGGGCGGCTCTCGATGTCTACTCGATGGGCTGGAGCGATTACCTCACCCAGCGTGAGCTTGACGAACGTCGCCGTCGGCGCGAGAGAGCTAACGCGGAAAAGAAGGCGAGTGCACTTCTGGCTCAAGCCGATAAGATGCGGGCAAAAGCTACGAAGGCGGTGGCGGCACAGAATATGGCGCGGCGTGCTGAGCGCCTACTCGAAGGTGTAGAAGATGAGCGCAAGGCAGATAAAGTGGCGCATCTGCGTTTTCCTTCCCCTGCATCGTGCGGAAAAACTCCGCTCACGGCCACAGGACTCTCGAAATCTTACGGTTCTCTCGAAGTATTTACGGGTGTGGATCTGGCGATAGATCGCGCAAGCCGTGTGGTGATTCTTGGCTTGAATGGAACGGGAAAGACAACACTTCTGCAGCTTCTTGCCGGAATTGAAGAACCCGATACGGGAAGCATAATTCCTGGACATGGCCTCAAAATCGGCTACTACGCCCAGGAACATGAGACGATTGACCTGAATAAGACGGTGGTGGAGAACCTCGCTTACGCCGCACCGGAGTTCAATGAGACGCAGGTGCGTAACGTCCTCGGTTCCTTCCTTTTTTCCGGGGAGGATGCAGATAAACCTGCGCGTGTCCTTTCGGGAGGAGAAAAGACACGCCTTGCGCTTGCTATGCTCGTTGTTTCAGCGGCGAATGTTCTACTTCTCGACGAGCCGACGAATAACCTGGATCCAGCCTCGCGTGAAGAGATTCTCTCTGCTTTGCGTCGTTACGAGGGCGCTGTTGTTCTTGTGACGCACGACGAAGGTGCCGTGCAAGCACTTAATCCGGAGCGTGTGCTGCTCCTGCCTGATGGGGACGAGGATCTGTGGTCTGATGACTACCTCGACCTCATCGCGCTGGCATAGTGCAGGGGAGATAGCGATGGTACAGCTCATTCTTATGAGACATGGCGTTGCTGCTCCCGGTATGCGTGATAGAGAGCGCCCTTTGGATGAACGAGGGCGGATGCAAACCCGTATGCAAGGGGCGAGCCTTGCCGCACATATCGGGAAGGTGAGCTGCGCGCTTGTCTCACCTGCGCGCCGTACGCGCCAGAGTTTTGAGAATTTGCAGGTCGGTGGGCTTGATGTGGAGCAGGTGCGCTGGTGTGAAGCCCTGTACTCAGGTGGATATACCCAGGTGCTGGAGAAAATACGCACATGTGGCAAGGGTGGAGGTGAAGGCGGATGTGCCTCGCTTCTCGTTGTGGGGCATGAACCGACGTTGTCGCAGTTGATATTTCGCCTTGCCGTACCTGAGTCGTGCGCGCGTATGCAGGTAGCTTGGGGTTTTTCCACAGCGATGGCCGTTGTGGGAGAGCTCGAAGAGTGGGAAAGTTGTGGTGAGGGCAACCTCCAGGTATCCGAGGTTCTCCGCGCTCATGTATAGGTGCAACACGATCATAAACTTGTGTCCTATGAGAGGTGAGACAGAGCGAGGGATTTCTCAAGAGTGGATTTTTTGAAGGTGCGAAGGTGCGATCACGAGGATTGTGACTGCGTGTTGGCTACGTACGTATCTTCTCGATTGCAGACTCAACTGTCATAGTTAAGGGTGCGGTTCACACCTCAATGGTGTGAACCGCACCCTTAACTATGACGTATCTATCCAGGATAGTTACTCTTATGCTTTACGGCGGCGCAGGAGAACGCCGATGCCAAGCAGTGCCATTGAGCTAAGCATAAGGATCCCGGCTGAGGTGCCTGTGAAGGCAAGGGTGCGCGTTGTGGTTCGCCCAGATCCCTTGGCGTGCTTTACAGGTGTGCCCGAGACTTGCGTGACAGGTGTGCCCGAGACTTGCGTGACAGGTGTGCCCGAGACTTGCGTGACAGGTGCACCCGACTCAGTAGAAGTTGGTGGGGTTCGACCATCGCCGGTAGCGGCTTTCTTAGGTGTTACTACTAGTTTGATGATTGAGTTCTGTGCTTGAGCGCTTCGTGACGTCGCCACCACGAAGTGCTCGCCTGCCGAGATCCCCTGGGTGGAGAGAGTGTAGGTGAGTTCGCCCTTGTCGTTCGCCTTTGCTATGTCGACGAGCTTTGCCGTGGAGTAGGTATAGATTCCCGCTTCTGCCTTGGGGGCGAGGTCTGTGAATGTGAGGTTCACGCTCTCCCCCTCAGGAACGGTCACCGTAGGTACCATGCGGGGGGCACGTGCAAGTGCTTCTTCGATTGCCTTCGTATCTGCAAAGGCAGGCATCAACTCCGCTGGAACTGAGGGTTTTTCAGTTTCTTCGTCGCCGGGTTGTGGTTGTGGGGTTTCTTCGTCGCCAGGATTCTTCGGATTCACGGCCTCAGATTCCTTGCCAGCATCGGGGCGATCAACAAGTTTATCGCCGAGAGCATCGAGCGCAGACCAATCGGTGAACTTATTCATGGCGAGATACACCTTAGGACCTCTGTTGGAATTTTCTGCCCAACGGGCGAGCTTGGAGGGATCGGTGATGAAGTTATTGCTGAGATCTACCTTCTCCAATACACGCAGGCGCGCGATTGGATCAGCACTTGTGAGCTGGTTGTTCTTCGCATTAAGTTCACGCAGATAGTACTGAGTGCCGATCGGGGAGAGGTCGGCAACTTTATTTCCCTCGAAACGCAGGGTATTGATTCCCTCGTAATCCGTGAACTTTTCCTCAAAGGCATCGTAGTTCAAGGCGCTGAGATCGGAGACTTCGTTATTCGTGAGATCGATAAATGAGGCGCGGATGAGGTGCGCAGCTGCCGAAATATCAGAGATCTTATTGTCATTAGCGGTGAGATTATTGAGCTTCGCCAGTTTCTCTACCCCGGCGAGCGACGTGAGCTTGTTATTCGAAACATCGAGATCCACGAGTTCTGGGCTCAGCGTGAGTGAGGAATCGTCCCCCAGTTTAAGCGAGGTGAGTGCCTGGTGTGTGATACGCAAGCGTGCAAGGTTCGTTGCATGTTCAAGGCCAGCAAGGCTCCTCACCTTCTTCTCCTCGGGTGTATTAACGCCAATGCACTGCAACGAGGCTAGCTCCTGCATGTGTTTCTTCGTCAGTGCTGTGGAAGAATCAAGGTCAAGTTCTGTGCGGATGCACTGAGCAAGTGTGTCGTCAGGGACGGTGACGAGTTCCTTATCTGCGTTCGCTTCCACATCTGGCTTGGAGACAGCTGGCTTGTAACGATCAGGGAAGAAATCCGAAAGTACGGGGTCGGGCAGAGTGGAACCAGGCTGATCGAGGCGGATCGTCGCGAGGAAGGGAGAGCCTGCCTCCCCGTTATAGAAGCCGAGAAGGCGATGGGAGAGCTCGGTAATCACGGGTGCGTGCGAGTAGATGAGAAGATAACCCTCACGCATCTCCCACCGCAGATCATTCATCTTCAGGAGAGGCTCGTCAGTGACATTGAGTTCTCCGCCGCCGGCCATTGTTCCTGCAGTATGGGCAGTGATGCGCAGTTCTTTCTTCATAAGGTCAACCACTGGGTTGGACATTGTGACATCAAGCTGGCCATCGTATTTGTACCAGGCGACCTCTCCACCGAACTTGATAACACCGGGATTTTCTGGATCGAAACTTTGCCCGGACATGAGCGGCCAGATGAGATTATTTGTCTGAGCTTGCCTTTTTACGCTTGTCAGATCCTCGCCATCGAGTCCTACATAGTCGCGGAAACTGCGCCGGAAATCCCAATTTGCCAATCCGGCGTAGAGGCCGACTTCGTCCGTGTGTTCAGGTTCGGTTGTCGGCACGGTTGTTTCGGCGGTAGGGGGTTCATCTTGAGCGAAGGTACTAGAAAGGGGAGCTAGGCACGTGACTGCCGCGATCCCCACAGCCAGTATGCTACGCCGCACGCGATGAATGGCCATGTAATCTCCTTTGATTAGGGAAGGGTAACCTTATAACTGTAAGAGTACAGGAGTTTTTCGCCATTGCGAAGTTGTTTCCGTTTATGAGCACTATTGGGCTAAATAAGGCGGAAATCAGCACAACTCTACCATGGTTTCGGGGAGCCAAAGTTCCGTGAGAGAGGTATTCGTACCCACATAGAGAGGTATTCATCCCCACATGAGGACAAGCAAGAAAAAGTAAGAGATTCCCTGCGCGCCACTTCTCGTCGTTGTCATCCTCGATGCGCGGAAGGAAAAACCCGTTGTATGGAAGGAACGAACAGATGATGAGTGAGTGGAAGAGATGTAGGAAGAGACATAAGACAGGGTGCTGGAAAGAAAACAAGGTGAATAGCTGGAAAAAATGCACAGGACGCGTAACAGAGAGAATCCCTTGGCGACGATTCAGCTACACGTGTAGAACACGCACCTGCCGCACCTGACCTAGACTGGCTACCATGCTCATTACTGCAACTGTTTTTGCGGCCTTGGCGGGACTTCTCCACCTCTTTATCTTCTATGTGGAATCCTTTGCCTGGAATTCAGATCTGGCGCGCTCCATTTTCGGAAATCAGAGCGACGAAGTTACGCAGATCACGGCCTTCTTTGCCTTCAACCAAGGTGTATATAACGCCGCCCTTGCCGTGATCGCTGAAGTTGGGGCAATTTTCCTCCTTGTCGCCTCCTCGCCACTTGTAGGTAGCACACTTATTCTTGCCGGTTGTGGCTCCATGCTCGTTGCGGCACTCGCCCTTGGTTTTATCTCCAACAAGCATCGCACGGCTGCACTCAAACAAGGGATTCTTCCCTTCTTCGCTGTGATGTTCACACTTCCTGTGCTCATCTGATGCACACCGCCCGATACTACTGAATGCACGCCGCCTGGTCTTATTGAACGCACGCCGCCCGATCTGCCGAGCGTTCATATCGTATGTGCCGCACCTGCGGCTGACTCGTCGTGGAATTTCCTCCCAAGCTAAGAGAGACTAGATCCTGTGAATACTCCCCTTATCATCACCTTGCTCGTCCTTGGCGTTCTCCTCCTTGCGGGAATTGCCGTCCTCATCGCCCGATCCCGAGGCTCACACATTGAGCCGGCATCCCCGAAATCAGCCTTACCAAGTGGTCAGGAAGGCGGCGAATCTTCAGAAAAAAACGATTCCTCATCCGAGAAAGCTCTGCCGGGACACGGCCAGATCGCAGCAGCGGAAGATGACAATGCTACCGATGACGGCAGCGATATTCAGGCTGAAGCAATCGAGCTACCTGAATCAATTTCCAGCCGTATGCAACGCCTTCGTGCGCGCCTTGCTCGTTCGGGTGGTCTCGGTAACGCCCTTCTCTCCATCCTCTCGCGTGGTGACCTCTCACCAGCTGATTGGGAGGAACTCGAAGATACCCTCATTATGGCCGATGTGGGTCTGGAGGCCACCTCGCAGATTATGGAGAATCTGCGTACCCGCACAAAGGTAGAGGGCACTCAGGATCCTGCCCGTGTCCGTGAGATTCTACGGGAAGAACTCGTGGCTCTCGTCGATCCCACAATGGATCGCTCTCTCAACCTCTCGCGCACAGAGAAAGGAGAACCTGCCAGTCTCCTCGTTGTTGGGGTGAATGGAACTGGGAAGACTACTACCGTAGGCAAGCTCGCCCGTGTCCTCGTCGCTGAGGGTACGTCCGTGATCTTAGGGGCTGCTGATACTTTCCGTGCCGCAGCTGCTGAGCAACTCTCCACGTGGGGAGAGCGCGTAGGCGTGGACGTGGTGCGCTCAGATCGCGAAGGTGCAGATCCTGCTTCTGTGGCGTTTGAGGCTGTGAAGGTTGCCAGCGAGAAGGGTGCAGATGTCGTGCTCGTCGATACGGCTGGGCGCTTGCAAAATAAAGCTGGGCTTATGGATGAGCTAGGCAAGATCAAACGCGTCATGGAGCGGCAGGTTCCCGTAAACGAAGTACTCCTTGTTCTCGACGCGACCACCGGGCAAAACGGAATGCGCCAGGCTCAAGTTTTTGCAGAAGTTACCGGCATCACCGGTATTGTGCTCACAAAACTCGATGGCACTGCTAAAGGCGGAATTGTCATCTCTGTGCAGCGTGAACTTGGTGTTCCCGTCAAGTTCGTGGGTCTGGGCGAAGGGCCCGACGATCTCGCACCTTTCGATCCTGAAGGTTTTGTGGACGCGCTGTTGTCCTGAACCTCGTCTTTCTCGGTCATCTCGTCCCGGAGGTTCAGCTCAACTCTGCCAAATTCCTCCGGGGCGATAGCGTAAACTGGGTGGCAGTGTCACTTGCAATCCAACAAGGGTAGGGCTGTGTTCGATTCACTTTCACACCGCATTACTGGCTCCTTTAAGAACCTGCGTTCCAAGGGGAGGCTCTCGGCTAGCGACGTCGAAGAGACGATCTCGCAGATTCGCCGAGCTCTCCTCGACGCTGACGTTGCCCTGCCAGTGGTGCGTGCCTTCACCGCGTCGGTACGTGAGAAAGCCACAGGTGCCCTCGCTTCGCAGGCACTTAATCCTTCTCAGCAGATTATCCGTATTGTTCATGACGAACTTGTTGAGATTCTTGGCGGAGCCTCGCGTGAGCTTGCGTGGGCTAAGGGTGAACCTACAGTCATTATGCTGGCTGGCCTTCAAGGTGCGGGAAAAACGACCTTGGCAGGAAAACTCGGCTTGTGGATGCGCGAACATGGGCGCAAGGCTCTCCTCGTCGCTTCAGATCTCCAACGTCCCAATGCGGTGACGCAGCTCCAGGTAGTCGGCGAGCACGCCGGGGTAGATGTCTGGGCTCCTGAACCTGGAAACGGCGTGGGTGACCCAGTAGACGTGGCTCGTTCGGGTGTTGCACATGCGCGGGAAGCTGGCTACAACGTCGTCATCGTCGATACTGCCGGGCGTCTGGGCGTAGACGAAGAAATGATGGCACAGGCTGCCAATATCCGCAGAGCGGTCAACCCTCACGAAGTCTTCTTTGTCGTAGACGCAATGATCGGTCAAGATGCCGTGGCCACCGCCAGTGCCTTCAAAGAAGGTGTGGGCTTCACTGGTGTGGTGCTCTCCAAACTTGATGGAGATACTCGCGGTGGTGCGGCGCTCTCGGTGCGTGGCATCACTGGTGAACCAATCCTCTTTGCCTCCACAGGTGAGAAACTCAGCGATTTCGAGCAGTTCCACCCCGATCGTATGGCCTCTCGTATTCTCGATATGGGCGATATTCTCACCCTTATTGAGCAGGCCGAACGTACATGGGATGAGCAGCAGCAGGCAGAACTTGCCTCCAAAATGCAGCACGGAGATTTCACCCTTGCTGACTTCATCGATCAACTTAACCAGATTCGGCGCATGGGATCGATGAAGAAAATTATGGGGATGCTTCCAGGGATGGGGCAGTATCGTGACGCCTTGGAAGCATTCGATGAATCTTCGGTGGGACGTATTGAAGCGATCGTTCAGTCGATGACACCAGCTGAGCGAAACGATCCGAAGATCTTGAACGGCTCACGTCGTCAGCGTATTGCTCGTGGTTCGGGAACGACAGTGCAGGAAGTCAATTCTCTCGTTGAGCGTTTCGAGCAGGCACGCAAGATGATGACCCAGTTCAGCCGTGGTGGAGGTATCCCAGGAATGCCAGGGATGCCGGGAATGGGTGGCGGTTCGCGTAAATCCAAGCGTGCAGCAAAAAAGACATCAGGAAATAAGAAGGGACGTTCAGGCAATCCAGCCAAGCGTGCACGCCAGGCTGCGGAGGCTGCTGCCGCAGCTAACCTTGCCGAACAGGGTTTGCCACCCAAACCGGTTAAGGGGAGTTCCTTCGGTTCGGCTTTTGGAACTGGTGTAGCTGGAGGAAGAAAGCCTGAAAACGGCGACGTGAGTGTGGAGGATCTCGCACGCTTCCTGCGGTAGCCTGAGGTGAGCTAGGAGGGAAGCGTAAGAGAATACCTGGGAATGTAGGGAGACACAGGTGCAAGGGTGAGGTGACACTACTATGGCAAACGAAGCGATTCATCTCACGGGCAAACTCCGTGGTACCTCGCAGACCGAGGCGTGGATTGACCGCGGACGTCTCACCTTCACCCCGATCCCTGGCGCACGCGATGTCTGTGGCTGGATTTATCCGGGTCTTGTTGATGCCCATGCGCATCCGGGAGTTTCTCACGACGAGATCCCTGTCAGTGACGATGAGGTTATTCGACGTCTCGCGGTTATGGCCTCACAAGGGGTGACAACTGCTCGCGAGATGGGTGCACAGCGCGATGTTTCACACCTTGCCCAGACAGGACGTACGAAAGTTATTCGCTCTGGGCGCCATATTGCACGATTTAAACGCTACATTCGCCATCTTCCCGTGGATGTTGAACCTGCCGATCTGCCTCGTGAGGCTGCACGTCAAGCCCGACGCGGGGACGGATGGATCAAAATTGTGGGAGATTGGATCGACCGCAGTGATGGAAGCTGCTCAGACCTGCGTCCACTCTGGCCTCGCCCAGCCCTCATAGAAGCTGTACGTGCTGCCCACGACGAAGGAGCACGTGTTGCCGTGCATACTTTTGCTACCGAGACGATTGAAGATCTCCTTGTTGCAGGGGTGGACTGTATCGAACACGGGACAGGGATGACGTGGGAACACATGCGAGAGGCGAGTAGCCGTGGCATCCTCATTGATCCGACTGTGCGCCAAATTTCCACCTTCCCGCAAATCGCCGCACAGGCTACGAAGTATCCTGTCTACCGTACACGGATGCTTGCGATGTATGAGCGTCAGCGTGAGCATCTTGCCATGCTTGTTGAGGCAGGAAGTCACCTGCTCATGGGGTCTGATAGTAATGAGGATGTGGCGGACAAGGGTATGCCTGCCGAACTCATTCTCGCAGTTGCGATGGGTATGCCGCCCTCTCGTGTTATGGCTGGGGCAAGCTATTCTGGGCGCAGGCTCTTGGGATTGCCTTCCTGGGAGGAAGGAGCAAGCGCAGATTTCGTCGTCTATAACGCCGATCCGGAAGAGAATATCGAGGAGGTCACCCGCCCAGGAACCGTTTTCATCGATGGAATTGCAGTGAAATTCTAGGAACTAATTCCACGAATTGCCTTCACAACGCTCAATTCACACCCAACTGAGAATACTGCGTAACAGTGTGGAGGGAAGAAGGCTCAGTTGAGAGGCACAAAGCCATCGGGAATATCGTCGTAGGAACGCGGATCTTCGATCGGCTCTACATGGATGATAACGCGCAATCCCGGTAGTGCTGCGCACATCTGCGCGATGACATTCTCCGCTTGTTCATGCCCCTCACGCACACTCCAACTCCCAGGCACGAGCATGTCCACATTGGCGAAAGAATCACGCCCAGATCTACGAGTTTGTAAACCGTGGAAGGAAACGTCTGCAGTGGTGTGTGCGGTAAGAACACTCACGAGCGCACGGTTTTCATCCTCGGGAAGTGTGATGTCCATGAGGCCGGAGAGGGCGGTGCGAATGAGGCGAATACCCGCAATAACGATATTGAGGCTCACGAGGAGCGCGACGATAGGGTCAAGGATATCCCAGTTAGTCAACCACACAAGGCCTATTCCCACAAGAACACCGATACTTGTCACGACATCTGTCATGAGGTGAGTGCCGTCAGCGGTGAGGGTAGGTGAGCGGAAGCGCCTACCAGCACGGATAAGCGTCATACCTACTACTGCATTGACGAGAGAAGCGAAAACGGAAATGAGGAGTCCCGCATCGAGATTGGTGAGAGGGGAGTGGTGTACCAAACGCACCGAAGCGGCAAAAGTAATAAAAGCGGCGGCACCGAAGATCATTGCTCCTTCCACTGCCGCAGAGAAGTACTCTACTTTTGAACGTCCGTAAGTGTAGCGGCTATCGGCGGGCTTAGATAGCTGCTTAAGGGCGACGAGAGCGATGAGAGCAGCTACGAGATTTACCATAGATTCGGCCGCGTCAGAGAGAAGCCCTACCGATCCGGTGAGGAGAAAGGCAACAGCTTTGAGGCTGATTGTGAGAAAGGCTGCCACGATCGAAAGCCAGGCGTAGGTAGTAAGCCGGGGAGTATCCTCGCGGTGGGGTGAGGAGTGGGGCGTATGCGGATCGAAGTGTGGTGTGCTCACCTATCTATTTTCTTGTGTGAGGACCTCAAGATCCAAAGTGAGAGTGAGAATAGGGGAAAGGGCACCATCTTCGGCTCTCCGAAGGCACGATAGACAAGATGACGAAACGAAGAGCATAGGGCAAGGGTGCAGGGTGTCGTGGCGGTAGTCGCCATACGTGGAGATCTGATGTGTGCGATCCTAATGTGCGCGAGGACACGTGTATGCATACCTGGATAAGTGGCGCGCCCATGCGCGTTCTGGCAGAATGAAGCGTTGTACTCGGGTGAACCAGGTGCCCTCTCATGCCTTGTGAACCCTTGTCTGAGGCTCCAAATCCACGTCCCCCGTGGCAGCGGATGTCCTCGCACCAATTTAGAACCAGGAGTGACCACTACAGTGGCAGTCAAGATTCGTCTTAAGCGCATGGGTAAGATCCGTGCACCGTACTACCGTATCGTTGTCGTTGATTCGCGCAAGCGCCGTGATGGCCGCGTGATCGAGGAGATCGGTCAGTACCACCCCACCGAGAACCCCTCAGTTATCAAGATCGATTCTGAGCGTGCACAGTACTGGCTTTCGGTCGGCGCTCAGCCAACTGACACCGTCAAGACACAGCTCAAGATCACAGGTGACTGGCAGAAATTCAAAGGTCTGCCCGGTGCTGAAGGTCGCCTACGCGTCAAGGATGCGGTGAACGTGGAAGAGGCTCGCAAGGCCGCTGTGGAATCCGTCCAGAACGACGCTGAGAAGCGCCGCGCTGCTGCCGCCGAAGCCAAGGCAAAGGCCGAAGCTGAAGCTGCTGCTGAGGTTTCTGAGGATACTTCTGAAGCCACAGCCGAGAACGGAGAAGAAGCCTGATGCTTGCTGATGCGCTTGAGCATCTCGTCCGTGGGATCGTGGATTCTCCCGACGATGTCGAAGTGAGATCCCGCAGTACCCGCCGAGGCCAGCTTCTTGAGGTCAGAGTCAATCCCGAAGACCTCGGGCGCGTCATCGGTCGCAATGGCCGAACAGCTAAGGCACTTCGTACCGTCATTGGCGCCCTTTCAAGCAAAGGTTCCGTCCGTGTGGACGTGATCGAAACCGATCACCGCTAAGTTACCTCTGTGCGTTGAGCATATTGCGCTCGCGACTACAGAACGACATGCCCCCAGGAGAAATCCTGGGGGCATGTCGTTCTGTGAGCTTGAAGCACCACGCCATCGCGGGCAAGAATGGAACCTTGGTGAAAGGAGACTACATGCAGCTCGTCGTCGCACTTATCGGAGGCGCTCACGGACTCAAAGGCGAAGTCAAACTCGACGTTCGTACCGATATTCCTGAGCGGCGCCTCGCTGTAGGCGCCATGCTGGAGACAGATCCGCCTGAGGCTGGGCCTCTCACCATCACTCGCACACGGGAATATAGGGGTATAACCTACGCGATGTTTGCCGAATGTCACGATCGTAGTGGTGCTGAACGCCTGCGGGGAGTCAAGCTCACGGTCGAGACTGACGAGGACGAGATCGTGGAAGAAGATGCCTGGTACGAGCACGAACTCGTCGGCCTTGAGGTGCTCGATACCGAGGGCTATACCCTTGGGGAGATTGTTGGTCTCGAAACCGGCAGGCTACAGGATCTCCTCGTCGTGCGTGAACCAGATGGGATTATCACTCGCGTTCCCTTTGTTAATCAGATCGTTCTGGAAGTGGATCTTGAAGATGAGTGCGTGGTGATGGATCCACCGAAAGGACTCTTCTCCGAGGACGAAATTGTGGGCGAGGAATTCGCTGAGGCTGGCGAACCTGCTGAGGAGGCTGGCGAATCCTATGATGTGAGCGGCGAATCTGAGATAGGCACCGAACCCGCTGCACACAATGAGAACGAGGCGCACGCATGATGCGTTTCGATATTCTCTCGGTATTTCCCGAGTTCTTCGAGGTTCTCCGCCTTTCACTCGTCGGAAAAGCACAAGAGCGCGGCCTCATCGCAATAGACAGTCACGACTTACGTGCCTGGACGCACGATATCCACCATACTGTTGACGGCTCTCCGGCAGGTGGGGGAGCCGGAATGGTTATGAAGCCCGATATTTGGGGAAAAGCGCTCGACGACATCCTCGCAACAAGCTCACACCTTTCTGCGCCTCCGGATATATTGGTTGAGGACGACGAGACTAGCGAGATTGCACAGAATAATCCGAAGAATATGTCATCTGAGGGAGAAGAAGGTGACGAGAATTTCGCACCGGAGGGCGAGAATGAGGGAGCTTATGCTCTCTTATCTGGCGCAGCTCGCGCATCTGACACAGTCCTCGCAATTCCTACTCCCTCGGGGACGCCTCTGAGCCAGCGACTCTGTGAGGATCTTGCAGCCACATCGACACATATCGTCATCGCTTGTGGTCGCTACGAGGGAATCGACGCGCGTGTGGGCGAATACTATCGCTCTCGTGGGGTGCGTGTGGTGGAGTATTCCCTTGGAGATTATGTGCTCAACGGCGGAGAGGTGGCTGCTGTTGCCCTCATTGAGGCAGTGAGTCGCCTTGTGCCAGGGATGGTGGGCAACCCCGAATCTCTGCACGAAGAATCACATTCGCGTGCAGGCCTTCTCGAATATCCTGTCTACACACGGCCAACCTCATGGCGCGGCCTTGAGATTCCTGCAGTACTCAGTTCGGGAGATCACGGTGCGATTGCCTTGTGGCGCAGTGAAAAAGCTCTTGAAAAAACGTCACATGTGCGCCCCGATATGGTGGCAGCCCTCGATTCAGCGAACCTCGAACCTCACGCTCGTCGCCACCTGGCTAAACTCGGATGGCTGACACCTACATGGGCGGTACACCCACAACGTGCCTGTGCTTACGAACTCTGCGAAGAAGCCTATGCGCAAGAACTCTCTACCTTTGCGCGTGCCACTTTCCCCGATGCCGCCCCGAGCTACCTTCCTCCAGAGGCTATCGAGAATTTCATGGCAGAACACCTCTCGCCTGAGGCTTTTACGGCATACCTCACAAGCCCTGAGTACATCGTCACAGTGGTTCGAGAAGGGGAGGAAAAACGCCTGGAACGTCCTGCCTTTTCCTCATTAGAGCACGCCGAACACCCCATCGTAGCTTGTTCATCTGGACGCATCCTCGCCTACTCTCTTGTTCTCGTGCCTGAAGGTGAGGGAATCGCTGGAGCGGAGGAAGGCGCCCCAGCTCACGCACAGCTCAAGTCTGGCCTGCGCCGCGGCCCGCTTCTTGAACTCTCCAAGTTCTACGCGGATGCTCACTGGCGTTCGAGCGGGGTGGCTACGCTGCTTTTTGAGGCGACTTTGACTGCTGCTCGTCAGCGTACTGCAGGCTACGAAGCACCCTATATCTGGCTCGGCACGAATATCGCGAATAAGCGTGCTCAGAAGGCGTATAAGCGTCTTGGTTTTGAGCGGGTTGGAAAGAGAGATTTTCTTGTAGGTGACGTGAACAACGTCGATGTTGTTTTTGCCCGGCGTATTGACGTGGCATAATTAATAGGCTTCTCGCTATCACAATACGCTGAACCTGCCGCAGGGGGTTGCGTATCGGCGAGTTCCTGTACGCTGGCGCTTAGCGCCCCGACCTCGCTTGTGGCCTGCGCGCACGAGCGGAAAGAGAAATATCATGCAGACTCTCGACTTTGTCGATGTAGCTCAGCTTCGTTCTGACATCCCCGAGTTCCGCCCCGGCGATACCGTGCGTGTGAACGTGCGAGTGGTAGAAGGCAACCGCACTCGTACTCAAGCTTTCCAGGGCGTTGTTATCGCTCGTCAGGGCGACGGTATTCGCGAGACCTTCCTCGTGCGTAAGATTTCCTTCGGCTGTGGTGTTGAGCGCACGTTCCCGCTCCACTCCCCGTCGATTGAATCGATCGAGGTCGTTACCCGTGGCGTCGTTCGTCGTGCCAAGCTCTACTACCTGCGTGGTCTTCACGGAAAGGCCGCCAAGATTCGTGAGCGTCGCGAGGATGTCAAGGCCTGAGCCTTGTGAGTTCTCTGTGAGAGCCCGCCCAAAGGTGGGCTCTCTTTTTTATGCCCGCACGCAGGTGGCGTAGGATTGTTCGGGTCGGAGTGAGGGAGGCAGTTATGAGGCAAAGCGCGGATTTCGATGACTTTGAAGAAATCACCATGCCTCCGTCCTTTCCACCCGAATCAGAGGTGCAGGACAACTCTACCGAGCACAAAGAAGCGAACTTTCGCGACATTGAAAGCCACGACGATGATGAGCTAGAGCAGGCGTGTGAGCCTGACACGACCGCAAAAAAGAGATCGGTGTGGCGTTCTATCCGCGAGTTCACGATCGTTGTTGTTGTTGCGCTCGTCATTTCTGCGCTCATTAAGACTTTCTTCATTCAGGCTTTCTACGTCCCTTCTAGTTCGATGGAAACCACCCTCAAGCCTGGCGACCGCATCGCTGTCAATCGCCTCGTCAATAGCGCCGAAGAAATCCACCGAGGGGATGTGGTGGTCTTTGTTGATCCAGGGCATTGGCTCGACAAGCACGACGATCGCTCAACCTGGCGGCGTATGGTGCAAGGAGCATTGGAAACAGTGGGGCTCCTGCCACAGAACTCTGGGCATCACCTCGTTAAGCGTGTCATTGGTGTAGGTGGGGACACGGTAGCTTGTTGTACCAGCAACGGCAAGATCACCGTCAATGGTACGGAGATTACGGAGCCGTACCTCGACGAAGGAGTTTCCCCCTCACTTAAAGAATTTTCGGTGAGGGTTCCGCAAGGTTCGCTCTGGGTGATGGGCGATAATCGTGCCAATTCGAGTGATTCGCGCTACCACGAAGAAATTTCTGGTAACGGCTTTGTCCCTGTGGATAATGTGGTAGGGCGAGCTTGGGCGATCTTCTATCCATTCTCTCGATTGTCAATGTTGGAGAGTGCAGCAGATGCCTTCGCAGATGTGCGTTAAAGAGCAAAATGTGAGCATATCTAGCTTTCACACCTCAACACGCCGCCCTCATACTACACGCGTGACTCCTAGCCGTGAACAAGAACTTGTTCTTCTTGCTTCTATGCGAGAGCGTGGCCTTCCCCCTGTCCTTGCCGCCGTTGATGAAGTTGGCCGCGGAGCGCTTGCTGGACCTGTAAGTGTGGGTATCGTGATCGTCAACGACAATCGTGGCGAGATACCAGAAGGCTTGCGAGACTCAAAAATGTTGAGTGAAGCTGCGCGTGAGGCACTCGTTCCAGCTTGTGAGGCTTGGGCGCTTGCTGGTGCCGTGGGTCATGCCAGCTCGAAGATCGTCGATGAATACGGTATCGTTGCAGCTCTGCGCTTTGCGGCCTGTGAAGCTGTGAGAGAACTCGCAGGCCGAGGCTATCACCCCACGGAAGTCTTACTGGACGGTTCGCATAACTGGTGGGACGCCAATTCGCTTTTTGATCCGACGCAACTTCCCAACATTCCCGTTCATATGCAAGTCAAGGCAGATGCGTCCTGCGCCGCAGTAGCGGCGGCCTCGGTGCTGGCCAAAGTGGAGCGTGACCATCTCATGCGCGAGCTTGAATTGGAATATCCGGGATACGATTGGGCACGGAATAAGGGATACTCTTCCCCACGCCATATCGAGGCGCTTAAGCGGAGAGGACCCTCGCCTCAGCATAGAGTGTCGTGGCATTTGCCGGGAGTAGAGGAGAAGAACAGATGAGTGAACTCGACGGCTACGAAACCGCGGCAGAGCTGGCTCTCTATCGTGAGTATCGCGATGTCATTAAGATCTTTCGCTACGTTGTGGAGACGGAACGACGCTTCTACCTTGCCAACGACGTGGACGTTAACATACGGGCTTCCTCGGGTGGAGATGTGTTTTTTGAGGTGAATCTTCGCGACGCTTGGGTATGGGATATTTACCGGACGAGCAGATTTGTTCGAGCTGTGCGAATTGTCACCTTTAAGGATGTGAACGTCGAAGAACTCAATAAGCAGGATATTACCCGCGAACTTGACCTTCCCGAGAGCTGAGACTGAGAGGTTCGTCGGCCTCATTCGGCCTCATTCGAAAAATTCCCCACAGATGGTATTTGTGGACGGTTATCCACAGATGAGTTCCTGGGACGGCAAGGTGTCTATGAAACTGCGTGTACTTGGGGTATGGATACACGTCTTGCAGATTCTTCACTTTCTTCACCTTTATGTACTCAATCGTGCACGTCCATGCTGCCGCCTTCCCACCTCTCGGCTCCACTTTCCTGGAATCCACCCGACTTCCCGAAAGGTGCAGGAACTCGCGCTCTGGGAAGATGGGGAGAGGAACTTGCTGCGCGCCACCTCGCTGCACGTGGCTACGACATTCTTACACGGAACTGGCGCTGCAGTACAGGTGAACTTGACCTTGTTGTGAGATCACCCTCTGGGGGTTCCATCGCCGCTGTCGAAGTCAAAACGCGGCGTGTGGGAGGGCAGGTTCCTTCGATTGAGGCGATCTCTCGCGCAAAGCTCGTGCGCCTACGCACGGTCTTTGCTACTTATCTCAGCCAGGAAGCTGTTCACGCTCGAAGCCTTGGAATTGACCTTGTGGCTATTGATGTCTACGACGACGAGTTTTGGCGCCTCCACCATATTGAGGCGATCCAATGAAACTTGGACGTGCACGAACTGCCTCCGTCGTGGGGATTATCGGAAAGCCGGTACTTGTCGAAGTTGCACTCCTCAAAGGGCTGCCGGCCTTCACTATCGTCGGCCTGCCAGATACTGCCGTATGCGAATCACGTGAACGTATTCGTGCTGCCTTTGCTGCGGCAGGTATTGCCTTCCCTAATGCCAGGGTGACGGTGAACCTCTCGCCAGCGAGTACGCCGAAGGTAGGTACAGCCTTTGATCTCGCTATTGCTGTGGCGATTCTCGCAGCTCTCGCTGGTAGAGAAGCAGATCTAGGGCTGCTGTATCTGGGCGAACTCGGCCTTGACGGTTCGGTGCGTCCCGTGCGTGGAATCCTCCCCGCAGCCCTTGCAGCTATTGAGGATATGCGCACAGGGATCGTCGTACCACCAGGTCAAGGACAGGAGGCGGCAATGGCTGGGATCGAGGCCAGTGAAGTGAGGCATGTGGGAGAAATTGCCGAGAATCTGGGGGTTTCCTGTGCTCCGGTGCCTTCGGTGTGTGAGGTTGAGGAGAGTAATCCAGTGGGCATATCTCAAGGTGGAGATGAGATCGGAGATATGGCTGATGTGCGTGGACAATCCGAGGCTAAACTCGCCCTTGAGGTAGCCTGTGCGGGAGGCCATCACGTCCTGATGATGGGTCCTCCGGGCGTGGGGAAATCTCTGCTTGCATCGCGTTTACCTGGGATTATGCCACCACTTGAGCGGAGTGAAGGGATCGAGGTGGCCTCGATACTCTCCTGCTTAGGCGAGTTTGATGGCAAACTTCCTACCCGCGCACCCTTCGCAAGTCCACACCACTCCACGTCCTCTTCTGCACTTGTAGGTGGAGGAAGTATTCCGCGCCCCGGCGCTATTTCTCGTGCGCACTGCGGCGTGTTATTCCTCGACGAACTCCCAGAGTTTCCCTCATCGTCGCTTCAAGCACTACGCCAACCAATGGAATCGGGAATTGTGGAGATCTTTCGTGCGAGAGCATCTCTCACGTTTCCTGCGCGTTTTCAACTTATTGCAGCGGCAAATCCCTGCAAGTGCGGGAGGGCTTTTGATGGGGCTGGTGCTTGTAGTTGTAGTCCACGTGAACGGCGGGATTACTTCCGGCGTATCGGAGGTCCCCTCCTTGATCGTTTTGATCTCAACCTGTGCCTTGGACGCCTTAGTGCCGCCCAGCTCAAACTCTCCGCCCCAGGGGAGACGAGTGCTCAGATTGCTGAGCGCATCCGTGAGGCTCGCGAACGTTCACGCCAGCGCTATAACGGCCAGCCGTGGAGCCTAAATGCGCAGGCTCCAAGCCGATGGTTGCGTCATAACACCGTCTTACCAGCAGAGGTAGGAGCGCGGTTTGATCGCTTACTTTCCTTGGGAAGGATATCGATGCGTGGCTTTGACAAAATTCTCCGCTTGGCGTGGACTCATGCTGATCTTGCAGGCCGCGCTCACCCAGCCTCCGAGGATTTTCAGTGCGCATTTACATATCGAGAGGAGAGTTTCCATGTCTGAGAATGGCGAGTGTGAGTCTGTGAGGGAAAGAAGTGGCGATTACCTCGATGAAGAACACGAAGCTGCTGCCCATTGGACGCGCTTAGCCGAAGGTGAAGATGTGGCTGCCACACGCTTTGTTGAAACGTATGGATATGTGGAGGCTCTGGATCGAGTACGGGAGGCAGCTAGGCGGAGTTCGCCTCCCTCTGGGGATCTTGGCCGCTGGGCTGCACGCTACAACCCGGAAGCAGCTCGTGCTGAACTTGAGAGAGGTATGCGCCTTGGTGGTCTCCTCATCAGAGGCGACGAAGCCTGGCCACAAAGTTTAGGTGATCTTGGAGAAACTTCTCCTCGTGCTCTGTGGTATCAAGGTGAGCCGACATGCCTTAGTGAACCGCTCGTGGCTATCGTCGGTTCGCGCGCAGCAAGTACTTATGGTTTGACGATCGCAACTGACTTTGCATACGACTTGGGGAGGGTCGGAGTTGGAACCATCTCTGGAGGAGCATTAGGAATCGATGCTGCAGCTCACCGTGGAGCACTCGCCTCTGCTGCTCGGACGGTGGCTGTGATGGCTGGAGGTGTGGATCGACCCTATCCTGTGGCAAATTCAGGACTCTTTGGAGATATTTTGCGTGCAGGTGGGCTTCTGTGCTCGGAACAACCGCCTGGGGCAATCTGCCATCGTCATCGCTTCCTTGCCCGCAATCGTCTCATTGCTGCCCTTGCTCAGGTCTGTATCGTGGTGGAAGCTCCCTACCGATCGGGGGCTCTTTCAACCGCACATCACGCTCTCACTATCGGGCGTGACGTGGGCGCTGTACCTGGGGCGATTACCTCGCCGAATTCTGCGGGTTCTCACCGTTTACTTCGTGAGGGAGCTATCTGCGTGAGTGAGAGCGCGCATGTGGCTGAACTTGTACGCGAGGTAAGTATGCTCCAGCTCACTCAGCTTACTAGGGCTAGTACTCTGAGCGATATCGACAGAGAGCGTGGTAGTACAGGTGCCAGCAGAGTTGTTGAGAGAGGTAATATCCGTGCGAGAGGGATAGCTTCTTCTGGCCTCGCCACGGCGGACGTAAAGGATGTGGCTGCCAGGCGTCTCGCAGAGGCTCTCTCTACGCGAAAGCCAGCTTCTCTTGAGGTTCTTGCTGCGCGCGTAGGGATGGACGTGCGCTGTGCCAATGCGGCTATTGGTTTGCTCGAACTCCACGGAATTGCCGAACGGAGCCGTGGAGGATGGGTGTTAGCGCGCCGTGAGGAAGAGAGTAGATAAGGGTGTCCACTGTGCCATCCTCGGTAGGATAGTTCTGTGAGCATGGGGAAGAAGGCCTCACAGGTCGATATCGGACAACTCTTAGGTGCCTACGAACGGGAGCTGAGGCTTCGACGTGGACTTTCTGATCTTACGATCCGTGCCTATCTCTACGAGGCAAGGTCGTTCTTGTCTTTCCTTCGTCGCCAGCTCGGTGAAGACGCCACGGGAGCACGTGTGCGCGAGCAACGAAGTGATACTACAGAGCAGGAGGAGAGCATTGATCTCTCCCTTCTTGAGCTTGCTGATGTACGTGCTTGGATCGCTGAATATGGCCGCGAAGGGCAAAAGCGCTCCTCACTTGCCCGACACGGCGCCTCGATCCGTACCTTCAGCTCATGGTTGTTCCGCTCGGGCTACACTGGCGATGATGTGGCCGCGCGCCTTGTTTCCCCACGGCCAGATAACGAACTTCCGCATATTCTCACTCAAGATCAAGTGCGTACCCTTCTCGCCTATGCACACGAGATTGCGGATGAGAAAGTTCCGATTACACTGCGCAACTGCGCGGCTTTGGAACTGCTCTATGCCAGTGGAATCCGCGTCAGTGAACTCTGTTCTCTCAATGTCGATGCGCTCCACCCTGACTCCACGGTGCGAGTGCTTGGCAAGGGAAACAAAGAACGCATAGTGCCCTACGGTCGCCCTGCATTGCGTGCGTTGAGTGCTTACATGGTGGTGCGGTCTCAGCTTGCAAAGGCAGGTGAGAATGCCCTCTTTGTCGGGGTGCGTGGTGGGCGCCTTGATCCTCGACAGATGCGTGAGGTGGTTCACCGCTATGCTCGCCTTGCCGGTGTTCCAGATATCAGTCCCCACGATTTGCGCCACAGTGCCGCAACCCACCTCCTTGAGGGTGGCTCGGATTTACGTACAGTTCAGGAGATTCTGGGGCATTCTTCTCTTGCCACTACTCAACGCTACACTCACGTGAGTGCCGAGCGTCTTCGTGCCGCCTTTGCTCAAGCTCATCCCCGCGCTTGAGCTTTCGTTCATCCACGTGTGCATATCTGGATTGTGCGCATTGTGGCATTCTCGATTTCTCGACACTGAGAGAGTAGAGAGTAGCGTGCGGAGATAAGTTCTCTCGTGTAGTGACACATGCGCAGTCCGCCCACTTTCACAGGTACGGAGGTAAATATTGGTGAATCACAGCGCGAAGCTACAGCCACCTACTCCCAGAGGCGTACGGAGATAAGGCCCAGGAGCGCGAGCGGATTGATGTATTCGCCCGAACGCTTGGCTCCCCAGTGAAGGAGAGAAGAGGTGGAGGAAGCTGGCCCCTCGTGCCCTGGGAGAAGAAATCCGATGACATCGCCTTGTTGCACAGTGTCGCCTACGTTGACGATTGGATCCACGGGTTCGTAGGTGGTGAGGATATCTGTGTGCTCAAGAGTGATAACGGGGCGATTGACGACGAACCCCGTAAAGCGAACAGTGCCCTCACCAGCGGCGAGGATAGGTGCGCCTTCCTCAAGTTCGAGATCGACTCCTCGGTGACCTGCTAACCAACGCTGTTCCGGTGGTTCGAAGGGACGAGCTACTACTGGTCTAGCTCCGGTGGGACTGATGAAAGAAGAAGTTGATCTCCAATAGGTGTCTGTAGAACTTGCCGTCGAAAGGTAGGGTTCGGCGGAACCCTGCGCTTCAACTCCGATGAATCCTGCACCGATAGATGCGACGATACATGCTGCGCCGCTCAGCATTCCTATGATCTTCATAAGGTCAGTGAAGCATGTGCAGTGACGATGATTTTCTCGATAGAGCTGTACTTGTGGATAACTGCCTTGACATTGCACCTGTGGAGAACTTTTCGAATCGGTGATCTCCTATGCACGAATTGATGCACACAATGAAACTTCCTGAGGAACACGGTGGCTCCACTATGACCTCGGATTTGATAAGGCTAAGGTTGCGTTGGCGAGTGTGCCCTAGGGGGTCTAGATTTTAGCCAGCGTTGGCGAGTTCATGTTTTGCCTAGTCAGAAGCGGATCCGTGGCATAAAGAAAGCCCGCCATCACACAGGCGGGCGTCACATTGAGTAAATCTATATGCTGATTCTGATGGTGTTTCCGGTACGGAAGATGAACTCAATGCTCTCGGTATCAACTATGGCGTAGTCGATTAATGCCGTCCATTGGGTTGGCTGGAACGTGCTGATTGGCTCGCTGGAAAGCTGATCGCAGGTCGAGAGCAGTGCACGGTGCTTGGCTTGGCGCTCTACGATCTGAGTGTCAAGGTTCTTGATCTGATCTATGGCCTGGTTGTAGTTGGCCTCGATGCGTTTGATCTGCCTCATGCATTCAGGATTTGTTTCAAAGCGACTTTTGCACCAACTTTAGCAGCATGTTTTTCTATGTAGCGGGTAATGCCTGACTTTAGGAAATTAAGAGCTATTCCCCAATCTTTTGCCTTAACAGCAGTCCATGCTCGTCATACACCAATTCACTGCTCTCGCTGTTGCCGTTCCTGATGGCGCGGTCGAGGGCCATGATGATGGCGACCACCCCGTCGATTTTCTCGGTGGACTTTTGCTTGTCGGGCTTGATGTTTTCCTGCGGGGTCTTGGCGGACGGTGATGTTGTCTGCTATCCACGCCAACACTGAGTGTCCACTATGAGCAAGCTTTCCTTCGAGAGCGAGCTTCATGAGTTCTTTAGATGGCGGGCTCATGTCTTTGAAGCCTTGCCCAAACGGCACGACGGTGAAGCCCATACCTTGAAGGTTTTGGCTCATTTGGAGCGTGCCCCACCGATCGTAAGCGATCTCGCAAATATCAAACCTCTCGCCGAGCTGCTCGATGACTTGTTCGATGTGGACGTAGTGGACCACGTTGCCCTCCGTAGTTTCTAGGTAGCCTTGCTGCTGCCACAGGTCGTAGGGCACGTGATCGCGCGCCGCCCAAGAATGCTCGGGCCAGAAAGGTCACGGCGTATGCCCGCATCTCGATAGAGAACGACCGCACCCCGAAGTTACTGTCGGCATAGATTTCCCGCTATTGCGACTTGATCCAATCCACTCCCAGCTGAGAGTATGCGGGCGTCTACGACGGGCGCGAACTTTTACTTATTTAACCGAACAGCGAAAGTGAGGACAAGCGGGCAAAAATTCATTGATTAGGCGCCAGTGATTCTAAATATTTCTGGATTTCTAGACGGCGAAGTTGGATGCGGCGCGTCATTTCACGAATAGTTGCTTCCCATTCTTCGGGTTCCATAGGACGTCCTGGAAAATAACGAGGAAACTTCTTATCAAAACGATCCGGATATAAAGGGGCAGGGAGTCCATCTTGGTTGATCCAGGCTTTTAGGAACATCCGATTTGAGGGGCAATCAACCATGCGTCGAAATGCGTTTGCACCCGTGACGCGATTTCGCTGCTGAGTTACATAGTAATAGAGAGTTAGATCCCAATAGTCACCAGTCGGCAAAGCTCGAGCGGTATTGAAGCCATCAGGAACAGCTATAAAGT
The DNA here is from genome assembly GCA_015679245.1 of Actinomycetaceae bacterium zg-1166. Taxonomy (GTDB): domain Bacteria; phylum Actinomycetota; class Actinomycetes; order Actinomycetales; family Actinomycetaceae; genus Changpingibacter. The sequence continues at coordinate 574,015 of CP064953.1, forward strand.
TAGGAAGGGAAGCAGCCTCTTTAATGAAGTCTGCAAGTTCCGGACGAGAATGGTACTCGCTATACTCTGAGAAAAATTTACCGACGTCTTGCTTTATGGCTTTGTTAAAAGTCTTTTGAGGAAGCGTTGCTTGTCCGGTGAACAAGAGGAATCCTGCTTTATAGATGCTCCAGACCGAGTTCATCCAGTCACCCTGGCAATACGTATCTGGATCACCAGAAAGTCTTTCGGGCTCTGGGCGCATGGTGACTCCTTGCACGGTGCTCAAAAACTCTCTCACGCGTTCGCTTGCATCAGGGTCACCGATCTTGGATCCATTCCGCTTGTAGTTTAACCAAGCCAGGACGTGTTTCTCAGTCACTTCTTTGCTATGACGCAAGGCATCGTTTTCCTCCACGATGAGGAATTCTTCTAAATCGTAAGTCATGCTTTTTACTTTACTTTGGAGGATGCTCTGATGGGTTTGTTTTCGTGGTTGCATCATGGGGTGCCTCAGAATTTGAGCGCTCAGTTGGCTCCGGTTTCCTCGGGGCATTCGTTTTTCTTTGGTGACACGTTATCTGGCCGATCGGTGAATGAGCGTACGGCGGTGCAGATAACGGTCTGTGTATTCGTGCGTTCGGATTCTTGCAGAAGCCGTAGCAGGCCTGCCAATTCATATGTATCGCACGGGTGCGGATGATTCGACTGTGAAAGCCACCGATCACCGTTGTACAGGTTGTTGCATGACGAGCCAAACCCTGACATGACGAGTTTTGTGTTCCGTGAAACCCTCATGTAATTCTTAATGTAAATCTATGGCTCTGACTGATGATCGAGTAAGAGACCTAGCGTGGTGTGATGAGCACAGACCCCCTTCTGGCATACTCGCCAACGCACGCCCCAAACGGCACCCCTCAATTCCACGAAGTGTGCAATCCGCGCAAGAAAGCGTCGGAGTGACCGAGCTAACCGTCCCGCTGATGTTCCTCAAATAGACGCCAAATACAACAAAACCCCTGGTAAGCAGGGGTTAGGCAGCGAGCTCAAGCCTTATCAAATCCGAGGTCTTTGGCTCAGAGGACGAAAGAGTAACACCGCCTTCTAAGTAGATGTGCCTGGCATTGCCCCATACCCGGCATTGCCACCCGCTGTTCTGCACCGTTATTCTCGTTATTTTTATTTTCCGCACGTATCCGCGTGTTATGAGAGCAAAGCCACGGGTGAAGGAACCGCAGAAAGTAGCTGAAAAACCTGTGCCTTAGCTAGAATAGCTAGACGGCTCGCACACGCGAGTCGAATTCGCGCATCCAACTGCGCCTCTTCTCTTCTGAGAGAGTAGGGATTTCCACTCGGGCACTGTCGATGTGTTCGTGGTGTTCCAGGCTCACTTCACAGATTTTTAGGGAATGCGCCAGGCCGCTTCGGTCTCTCGTGCTCGTGTTGTGGCATCCGAGAGAAACGGCTTTGTGGATGCCAGGGTGCTCGGCAATCCCGCCGGCATACGAACCGAGAGTGCACACGCGTGTACATGAGAAAGGACGACCATGGCAGTCGTTACCATGCGTCAGCTGCTTGAAGCTGGCGTCCACTTCGGGCACCAGACCCGCCGTTGGAACCCCAAGATGAAGCGCTTTATCCTCACTGAGCGCAACTCCATCTACATCATTGATCTTCAGCAGACGGTCAAGGACATTAACCGCACTTACGACTTCGTCAAGGAGACAGTTGCACACGGCGGTAATATCCTCTTCGTCGGCACCAAGAAGCAGGCTCAGGCTGCTATCCAGGAGCAGGCTGAGCGCGTGGGTATGCCCTACGTGAATGAGCGTTGGCTCGGCGGTATGCTCACCAACTTCCAGACGGTTGCCAGCCGTATTCAGCGCCTTCGTGAACTTGAGCAGATCGATTTCGACGATGTGGCTGGCTCGGGTCGCACGAAGAAGGAACTGCTCATGATGCGCCGCGAGAAGGAGAAACTTGAGCGCACCCTTGGCGGCATCCGCGATATGGGCAAGATTCCTTCAGCTATTTGGATCGTCGATACCAACAAGGAACATCTTGCAGTTGCTGAAGCGCATAAGCTCAACATTCCGGTCGTTGCTATTCTCGATACCAACTGTGATCCCGATGAAGTCGCTTACGCTATCCCCGGCAACGACGATGCTATTGGTTCGGTCGGCCTGCTGACCCGTGTCGTCGCTGACGCTGTTGCTGAGGGTCTCCTCGCTCGGGGTGGCGCTCTTGGCGGTGAAACTGAGCAACCTATGCCTGAATGGGAGCGTGAGATGCTCGAAAACTCGGAGAAGTCTGCTGCTGAGGAAGCTGCCGCTCCACAGGCTGCTGAGGCTCCTTCGGAGGAAGCTCCCGTTGAGGCCACGGCCGAATCCACCCCTGCTGAGCAGGCCTGAAACTAAGGAGAGAGCACATGGCAAACTTCACTGTTGCTGATGTTAAAGCTCTGCGCGATAAGACTGGCGCAGGCATGATGGATGTCAAGAAGGCTCTCGACGAGGCTGACGGCGACATCGCCCAGGCTGAGGAGATCCTGCGAGTCAAGGGACTCAAGTCGATTGCCAAGCGCGAGGGACGCACCGCTTCAAACGGCCTGGTTATTTCTCACATTGCCGACACCGACAAGGGTCAGCGTGGCATTCTTATTGAAATCAATGCCGAGACGGACTTCGTGGCTAAGAACGAAAAGTTCATCACGATGTCCGAGGAGATCCTCGAAGCAGCTATTGCTTCGGGTGCCTGCGATGTCGATTCCCTTCTCGCTGCCAAGCTCGGCGAAGGTACCGTGAAGGATCGTGTGGATGGTCTCATCGCCATTATCGGTGAGAAGATGGAAGTCTCCCACGTCGAAGTTCTTGAAGGCGAACACGTTGAGGCATACATGCACCGCACCAACCCGGATCTTCCCCCGCAGGTGGGAGTGCTTGTAGCTACCGATGCCGCTGGAGCTTCTGTGGCTCACGATGTGGCTGTCCACATTGCTGCTCTTTCTCCCGCCTACCTTGACCGCGCTTCGGTTCCTGCCGATGTAGTTGAGGCCGAGGAGCGCATTGCTACTGAAACGACGATTGCCGAGGGCAAGCCCGAAAAGGCTGTACCGAAGATCGTGGAAGGCCGCATGAACGGCTTCTACAAGTCTGTGGTTCTACTTGAGCAAGGCTTCGCGCGTGATCCGAAGGTGAGCGTGGGTGAAGTTGCCAAGATGGCTGGCGGCACTATCACCGGCTTTGCCCGCCTGCGTGTGGGAGCCACTGCTGAGTAATGCTCGTGGCAGCAACTTTGCTCAACGTGCGCACATGTAGGTAAGTGCGCTCAGAGCGTGAGAGAGGGTGGGAAGCAAATCTGCTTCCCACCCTCTCTCACATATATGTGGCTTCTTATCACACCTAAATTCTTCAGTTTCTAAAACCGTGAACAGGGGAGGGGATGATACCTCCACGCGCTATAAAAGCAGCACTCGAATACGGGCTCACAGCCATGACCGGAGCTTTGCCCAGGAGGCCACCGAATTCGACCATGTCACCCTCGCGGGTGCCGGGAGCAGGAATAATTCTTACTGCTGTGGTTTTGTGGTTCATTACGCCGATTGCAGCTTCGTCGGCTATCATTCCTGCGACGGAGGAAGCGGGCGTATCCCCAGGTACAGCCACCATATCTAGACCTACAGAACAGATAGCTGTCATCGCTTCGAGTTTCTCCAGAGAGATTGCTCCAAGTGCGGCGGCCTCGATCATTCCTTCGTCTTCGGAAACGGGGATGAAAGATCCAGAAAGCCCGCCTACGCGTGAGCAAGCCATGAGCCCGCCCTTCTTCACCGCGTCGTTGAGCAGAGCGAGAGCCGCAGTAGTACCGTGTGCGCCTACACGCTCTAACCCCATCGCTTCGAGAGCCCGGGCAACCGAATCACCTACCTCTGCCGTAGGGGCGAGGGAGAGATCGACGATCCCGAATTCCACTCCCAGGCGTTCAGCAGCAAGACGCCCTACGAGTTCTCCCATGCGCGTGACCTTAAAGGCGGCTTTTTTCACTGCTTCGGCTACGGAATCAAAAGGTTGACCAGCAGCATTGTCAATTGCACGCGTAATAACTCCAGGCCCGGAGACTCCAACTGAGACGACACACTCGGGCATCTCTACCCCGTGGTAGGCTCCGGCCATAAAAGGGTTGTCACCCACAGAATTCGCGAAAACGACGAGTTTAGCCGCTCCTAGACCGCCCTCACTTACCCGTGCAGCTTCGCAGATCACTTCACCCATTCTCCCCACGGCCTCCATATTGATACCTGCACGCGAAGAACCGATGTTCACCGAGGAACAGACGATATCTGTGGAGGCGAGAGCTTGGGGGATAGAGTTCATTAACGCACGGTCGGAAGGGGTGATGCCCTTATCCACGAGTGCAGAGAAGCCACCGACAAAGTCCACACCTACGGTTTTTCCAGCGCGATCGAGCATATAAGCCCATTCGGTGAGATCGGTTTCCCCGGAGGCAGCAGCTACGAGGGCAATCGGGGTGACGGAGATACGTTTGTTAATGATGGGGATTCCGAGTTCGGCTTCAATTTCCTCAGCTATAGCCACGAGGTGCTTAGCACGCGTGGTAATACGATCAAAGCAACGCTCTCTGGCTCGCTCACCATCCGAATCGGCGCAGTCGAGGAGTGAAATCCCCATTGTCACCGTTCGGATATCGAGACGATCCTCAGCGATCATATGAATGGTTTCGAGAATGTTCTGTGCGGTGTCCATTGCCATGATTGCGCCTCAAAGGGTGTGCATAGCGTCGAAGATAGCCTCCGACTGGATCCGAATTTCGAGGCCTTCGGCTCGCCCAACCTCATTCATCACCTCTCCAAGACGGGGAAGTGGCATAACTGTTTCGTCGAATTCAATCTGGAGAATCATGGTGAAGTAATTATCCATGAGGGTCTGGGAGACGTTGAGAATATTCGCATTCTGCTGGGCGAGACCCGTGGCTACAGCTGCAATGATTCCCGTATGATCCAATCCCGTTACTGTCATAATTGCTCGCATTCTTCTAGTGTGTCACGAAGAAGGGAAGCGATGCAGGTTCACTCGCCCTCATGCACGCGAACGTACCTTAATCAGCGAGATATCGGAGAGCTCTGGCAGCACTCGCCCTCATGCACGCGAACATGCGAACATGCCAAGGAGGGAGAGAAGTTTACAGATGACGTTTCGAGAAGCGTGAAAAGTTCGCTGAGAGAAAGTTCGCTGAGAGTCGGTGCCTTAGATCAGAGCGCGGCGCACGGCCTCAATTGTCCCAGACCAGACGAGATGGCCGAGTGCCTCAGAGATGTGCTCCTGGGCGGGCTGCTGCGAAGCAGAAGGGATCGTTTTGAGCGCAGGAAGCAAAAGAAGATGGAAACCGACCCACACTCCTGCACCTAAGAGTGCACCGCCATACTTCGTCGCGCCACGATGGCGCCGTGCAATAAGGCAGTAGGGGATGGCTACGCCTAGAGAGAAAGCATGGTGGATGGCAAGTGCGGTAACAGGAACCTTGTTCTCGTTGTAGGTGAGGGTAGCCTTTCGGATCTCCTCGGGCACACCGACTTGTTCGAGCATATACATTGGTGGGTTTGGATTATCGCGCTCAGGTGTGCGTGGAGGAAGCATCGCCTCCCATCCGATCTTTACCATTCCACCGACGAATCCCGCGAGGGTACCGACGCCAGCGGTGCGGAAGAATCCGGGTAGCTGTGCCCGCGCAATCGCGTGCTTCTTACGCAGCATTATAAGAATCTCCGATCGACATGTGCCTGGGAAGTGTGCCATGTGGGCGATGGAATGGCTCTGCATGTGACACCAAAACCTCCCCAATTCTACCATCGCCCATCTGGCGAGCGAGGGTAGAAGAGGGTGCATTAGCGTAAGGAAAGCCTTGTCACTACCTTCCCGCGACGAAAGATGATGGTGTTCTCCTGTTTACTTAGAGTGAACCCTTATGGCCTTTCTCGCATATCCGGCCTGGATGGTGTTCCCCTTTTTACTCAGAGTGAGTTTGGTGTGTCTTTTTGTTGTGTTTTCGCACTAGTGAGATTGGCGTGGAAAAACGCGATGAGTTTCTCAAAAGGAATGGCGTGCACATTGTCATAGAGATCCACATGAGTAGCATCGGGAATGATGAGAAGTTCCTTATTCTCCCCAGTGAGGTGAGCAAAAGCAGTTTCGCCGAAATAACGTGAGTGCGCTTTTTCGCCGTGAATCATGAGCACTGGGGTATCGATCTCGTCGATAAATTGAAGAAATTTCGCGTTGAGGAAGGAGAGAGTGGAGGTGATGTTCCATCCGTCATTGGAGTTGAGCGAACGTGGATGGTAGCCGCGCTCTGTTTTGTAGTAGTCGAAATAGTCACGTACGAATTGCGGCGCGTCGGCAGGTAGAGGATCGACGACACCGCCTGCTCGTGCTGGGCGACCTGTGCGAGCATCTTCAAGGCGTTGTGTGGCGAGCTGGACGCGTAGTTCTCGTCGATCTTCGCGGCTCATGGAGTCGTTATAGCCCAGGGCGCTTACCCGAGTCATGTCGTACATCGTAGAGACGACGGTGGCTTTGATGCGTGGGTCTACAGCTGCAGCGTTGAGCGCAATTCCTCCCCAACCGCAAATACCGAGAATGCCGATGGCCTCAGGATGCACATGTGGATGCAGAGCAAGGAAATCGACTGCGGCTGAGAAGTCTTCTGTATTGATATCGGGGGAGGCGACGTAACGGGGGTGTCCTGAGCTTTCTCCCGTAAATGAGGGATCAAAAGCCAGTGTAAGGAAGCCATGCGCGGCGAGAGTCTGTGCATAGAGGCCTGAACACTGTTCTTTTACAGCCCCGAAGGGGCCACCTACTGCAATTGCAGGGAGGCGGCTACCTTCTTCTCTTGCTTGTGGTTGGTAGAGATCGGCGGCTAGGAAGGTGCCAAAGCGCGTGGGGAATTCCACCTTCGTGTGTACGACACGAGCATCAGGTTCGAAGGTTTTATCCCAGCGCGGATCGAGTTCGAGGTGAGTCATGGCAGTCCTTTCGGTCGTGACACCGCCGTGAGAGGGGTGTCCAAGAGGAGGTATATGCCGAGACTAAAACCTCAACTTCACTTGAGGTCAAGTAGTGGGTATGGTGTAGCGTGGAGTGCGAGGAATGTGCGTACGAACTCGCCTTTCACCGTCTTCGGCTCAATTTAGTTATACGGACACGTGCCTTTTCTAGATCGAAATAGTGCCACACTGGCACTATGGATACCCACTGCCCCGACCAAAATAACCCTACAAGCACGGATGCTGTTGCTTTCATCGAACGGGCAGCACATATAGGCGTACAAGCCTCGTTGCACGAATGCTTGGAGCGTATTCATTCTTCAACTCTCAACGCATTCGTTGAGGTCTTTGAGGATGAGGCATTAGAGCGCGCACGGTACTTGGATTCCTTGGATCCCTCCGAGCGTGGGCGGCTACATGGCCTTGTCGTTGCCGTCAAGGATGAGGTGCATGTGGCCGGGCATGTCACTGGATTTGGCACTGTGGCCAATTCGCGGGTGGCAGTGGAATCTTCGCATATCGTCCAAGCTCTTGAAGCTGAAGGGGCGATCATGGTAGGGCACACGCGGATGCCAGAGTTTGGCGCATGGCCTCTGACGGAATCCGCCTCTGGTGGTATTACGCGCAATGCTATGGATCCACGTTTTAGCCCGGGTGGTTCTTCTGGTGGAACCGCCACAGCAGTTGCTGGTGGCCTGGTTCCTGTTGGCATCGGTGGCGATGGAGGCGGATCCATTCGTATCCCGTCTGCGATGTGCGGATTGGTGGGATTGAAGCCTCGACGTGGGCGCGTCTCTCCCTGGCCGGAACGCCATCTGTGGTGGGCTCTTGGAGTAACGGGTGTCCTCACACGATCTGTTCGCGACACCGCGTTAATTTACGACATTATTTCAGGCAATCGGCTCACTGACCTCTATCAGGCTCCCCCGATGGGATCTTTGGTGGAGGCTCTAGAGCGAGACGTATCGGGGTTGCGATTCATGATTATCGATCACGCACTCCATCAGCGTGTTCATCCACGAATTCGCGAAGCTGTTGCGCGTGTAGGGAAAAATTTTGTCAATCTGGGCTTTGAGCGTGTCGATGGCCCTCGCTTCTTGCCGGATCCATCAGTCTCATTTATTCCACAGTTCTTCGCTGGTATTCGCGCAGAATACGCCGCAGTTGAGCATCCCAACTTACTGGAATCCCGTACGAAAACAGTGAACCGCCTGGGCTCGTGGGTGACGGAGAATGTGAGGGGATGGGCCGAACGTCGGGGTGAGGCTTTGGCGGCGCGTATCAATGATCTGCTGGATCAGGCCGACATCCTAGTGACACCCACCTTGGCGGCTCCGCAGCCACGCGCAGGTGCCATTAACGGTAAATCTGCGGTGGCGACGGCACTTATCGCGCAGCCATATGTGGCTTTCACGGCGCTTTTTAACGTGACAGGCCACCCAGCGATTTCGATTCCTGCCCCCGGAGTATCGGGTCTACCCATCGGTGTGCAACTGATAGCTCGCGACGAGGAAACTCTTATCTGCGCTGCTCAGCATCTGACCTGCGCTGCTCAGCATCTGACCGAGTCGAACCAATAGAACTAGCACGGACTTTGGCCTACAAACGCGGCTTTTGCCGATGCAGTATTCACACATACGGTGGAGTTTTTTGATGTGTGTAGGAGGGCTGTCAATACGTGTCAGCCCTCTGTGCGATCAATCGGCGCGAAGAGCAGAGCGAATGGTGGCACCCGTATCTGGAACCCATTCACCAATGTGAGAGAAGAGAGCTGTGCTTCGCCTGTGAGCGCCCAATTGGGGAAACCTTTCACTTCCCTTAAACCTTTCATTTCCCTTTATGCTGCTTATTTTCCTTTCACGGTTCTCGCAGATTGCGGTTAGGAAAAATGTGCGTGCTTTGCTTTCGATGCTCCTGAACAGTGAGGAAAACTGCATTTTATCGCGAGGAGGAAGTGAGTAGAGTGGGGAAACAGGCTCACTACCAGGGGAAATACCCTCAATTACCAGGAGAACAGACAATGAGTGTCCTTCTAGGCGCTAGGAGATCGCGAGTCGCGATAGCCCTTACTATTTTTGCCACTTTGATCCTAGGGATGATCCCTGATGCTACTTTGGGAAGGGCGTCTGCTGAGCCCTCAGAGACTCCTGAGGAGGGTATCGTCCTCACTCACACAGCTCATCCCTCGACGAATCAGGATCCGAGAGCGTTCAAGACTGGCGAAACGATGACATCTGTTGTCGGATTGAAAGCCAATCTATCGACGGCTGAATACGCTGGTGCATACCTATCCATCAGCGTTCCTCAAAATTCTGGCCGTTATCTTGGCTCTATTGACACTAATATCGATTTTTCTTCATCGGAGGTATTCTCGAATCTTCGCCGTGTCAGCGCGTCGGAATATAGAATCGCATTAAAAGATTCAGATGATGCTCGCGATGCTGAATTTGCGTTACTAACTAAGTTCGCATCGTGGGTGACTCCAGACGGTTATGAAATGCCTGTCACTGTGAGCCTTCACAAAGCGGATGGTTCTGTTGTAAAAACAACAGAATCTGTGGTGTACAAAGCTCTCGCAGGTGATGCCTCGTACTCGTATAAAGTTGTTGGGGGAGTGGATCAGTATGGTGGCCTCGCAACAGATGCAGGAGTGTTGGATCCGAAGAACCTTACCGATGTGACCTTCCGATACGAGCCATCCTTCTACGTGTGGCACGATTATGACCGATACTCAGTGTATGCGGACGAGATCGGGCGGCGGTTGTATCAGCCACTGGAATTAGTTCAACCTTTACCTGAGTACGCTGCTTTTGATCCGGCAAAGAATCCCGGTTGGACACTAGATTCTTCAACTCAGAAGGTGACCTACACCTTCGAGAAGAAGGACTTTAACAACCAGAATTATCGCCCGGTAGAACTCAAACTTCGTTTCCCGAACGCGCCAGTGAATCAAGATTTCACTACGACGTCTACCATGACATTCCATCAAAAGGATCCTGGCGCGAGTGAACAGCCTGTCGTTTCCACATTGAAGGTGCACTACCGTTTCAAGAAGAGCTTGCCTGGAAGCCCTATTGTGAAGCAATTTGAGGCGGATAGCTCTGATAACACGTCACTAGGGCGTATCCACTGGCCGGTGACGAATATATCCACCCGTCTCGATAAGGGTTTGAAATGGGACGTATTCGTAAAGAATCATCATGCCGTTCCGTTGACGATCACGGAGTTCACTGACCACGATCTTGATTCACGCCTTTACTATACGGGTATTCAACTCCCCTACGATGGAAAATATGACTTCGTTTCAGGATTGAGCCCAGACAACTACCAGACGATCCGCTCAATGAATGTTCAAGGTGTCTTGGACGATGGGTCGCTCGTTGAACTTGGAACTGTTCGTCGCGGGGGAACACTCACATTCCCTCGTGCGGATATTGCCAAACGTGTGGTTCGCCTTAACTTTGTACTGCCGTCCGGGTATGTTCTTAACCGCGAACAGTATGCCATGGTTAAAGTCATCACCAAATTCCGTGATGCCCCAATCATGATGGAGAAACCATCTGAGAATCAGTACAGTAACAGTGCGACGTATGCTGGTACTCATACCAGCGCTGATGGTACAAGTACCTACTCCGTTCGTGAAACAGGCTCGGATTATTTCACCTTGGTTCCAAGGAAAATCGACGTAGGTCTTAAAAAATCGCTGAGTGATAAGCTGAGCTTCGGCTGGTTTGCATCCACACGTGAGGATCCCACTCGCGGCACAGGTGAGCGAGCAATTTGGGAGATTTCTTCAGATCTGAGCATACCGGTAATTAAGGGACTTGCGAATAATGAATTCGTCGAGAATCTTGAATTCGTTGACCTTCTCCCTGAAGGTGTCGAATACAATGAGCAAGAGACACTTGCGAATTCTCGGAGTGTTACCCGAGCTGGTGGCACCATTACGTATATCTCAAACTATCAAGATTCAGGCCTCAATGCTGTTGTTATTGGCTTCAAGCGAATCCGTGTGAGTGCTCTTAATAATCTCTTTGATAATTCGGGAGCGCTTCTCATTTCCACAAAAGTGACATCTGATTCGCTTCCAGGAACAAATACCAATACGGTGTTGGTGAAAATTGATGGCCAGTTCATCGCTGCTGACGATCAGCATCATATGGGTGGATTTTTTAAGGAAAGCTATTCAGATACCCGAGATATCGATGGGGATGGTGATACAAAAGAAAGCTTTGCTGCATCACACGCTTCTTACAAGTACGTCGCAAAACAGGAAGTTATCGCACGAACCTACATTGCGCGCGAAAAAGTTGATAACTTCACAAAGGAAGGCTTACAGACGGGTCCTGGAAACGCATTCAGGTACAAGCTCTATAACTACAACAATAAGGCTTCAGCACTCAAAAAATATGAATTAGTAGATGTATTTCCACACAGTGAAGATTACTCGTCCGCAAAGGACGCAACAACGAATACGTATCTCCCGCGAAACTCGCAATTTTCCAATACCCTCACAGGGCCGGTAACTCTTACTGTCAACGGGAGGGAAACTTCGAAATTTACTGTCCTTTACACGACAGATATAGTCACAGGTATCGTTGAAACTCCAGCTACCAGCTTAAACTGGGTTGAAAACATCGATGACTACGCCAAGGTAACTGGTATCAAAGTCGTTCTCAAAGACGGTCAAGAATTCAAGACCGGAGAATACCTTGAAGCCTTCGCGACGATGCGTGCCCCAGAGAGCAGTGAATTAACTGCACGTGCTCATAACAATTTCGCAATCTCAACGGATGGTGGCGATTTCGTTCCAACAAATCTCGTGTATAACGAGATCTACACACCATCAAGCACGCTGATCATCACGAAGATCACTGAAGTAGGCGGCCAGAAAGTCCCGTTGAAAGGCGCGGTTTTCACCATCACTTCCACGGTAGATCCTAATGTGAAGTTCACAGTAACTACAGGTGAGGATGGAACAGTAACACAGGTACTTCCACTGGCCAAAGATGGCGGAGATATTGTGTACACGGTGAGCGAAACGCAAGCTCCTGAGGGTTATCTTGTGGCTACAAACTCTCGCGATATCACCGTGAAAGAGGATGAGACTGCCACACTTGAAGTGACAAACCAACCACGAACTGTGACAGTGACTAAGGTTGACGCTCATTCCGGGCAAGTTGTGGAAGGTGCACAGTTTGAGCTTCGCAACGACGAAGGTAGCGTAGTTGGCGGACGGCAAACCACCGATGGTAAGGGTATTGCCCGCTTCAGCACAGTTCCTAGTGGAACGTATTCCTTGGTGGAAGTCGAAGCCCCAGATAACTACCTCAAACTTACAGGCCCCATTCCGGTGACAGTGGGTGTGGATAACGTGGAAGTGGCAGTTGAAAATACTCCGATCCCCACGCGAGTAATTCATGCGAAGAAAACTTGGGTGGGTGGCTCGCAAGTTGAGCATCCAGATATTCGCCTGCAGCTCATGCGAACACTTTCTGGCAATAGTCAGGGACAACCAGAACCAGTGCCGAGTTATGATCTACAAAAACCAGACCAGAACGGAAATGTCACTTGGGAAGGCGTGCAAACCAAGGTTGCTGATGGGAGAGATTACACATTCTCTGTTCGTGAAGTTACGGAGGACGGTGAAACATTTGCCTCTGAGCGTTACCGAGTTGAATACGGAACTGACAATGAGGGAATCTTCACGGTGACGAATACCTTCCTTCCACCTACCGATACTGTGACGGCAAAGAAAGTATGGGTGGATGGCCCGACTGATAAGCCTACGGTGTTCGTGAGGTTGTTCCGTTCTCTTGGTGCGGCTACAGCTGAGCCTGTGCCAGGTGCTGAGGTGAAATCGCCGGGTGCAGACGGTTCAGTTTTCTGGTCAGACGTCGATCATACGGATAGTGATGGTACCCCTTATACCTTTAGCGTGAGAGAAACTAATAAAGAGGGTGCTCTTGGCGTTCCGAATGGGTATGAGGTTTCGTATTCGACGGCTGAGGATGGGACGCTGATGGTGACGAATACCTTCGTTCCGCAAACGATGTCGGTGAAGGGACAGAAGCTGTGGGTCGGTGGTTCGGACTCGGATCATGGAGATGTTGTGTTGCAGCTTCGCCGCGCTGTTGAAGGTGGTGAGCCTGAGAATATTGGCGAGCCTGTGACCACGAAGGATTTGAGTGTGCGGTGGTCTGATGTTCCGGCGACAGATCTTCAAGGGCGTGAGTACACCTACTCTGTTGTGGAGCCTACTGTGCCAGCCTCCTATGAGGTTTCGTATTCGACGGCTGAGGATGGGACGCTGATGGTGACGAATACCTTCGTTCCTGATCCAGAGCCAGAGCCTTCGCCTGCGCCTGATCCAGAACCGACGGTGGAACCAACTCCAATTCCCGAAACCCCACAGCCTGATCCGGAGAAACCTCAGCAGGATATGCCGACTCCGCAACCCATACCGACTTCCTCGGAGGAACCGAATAAGCCTCGTTCATCGCAGAGCAAGCTGGTATATACGGGTACAGATGCCCTCACGTTTGGCTCTGTCGTGGTGCTGCTTGTCGGCCTAGGGGTAGGACTACGGTTCTTTGCCCGTCGCAAGAAGTGATGATAAGAGACGTACTACGCTGAGTACATGATGGGGTGGGATACCACACAGGTATCCCACCCCATTGCTATATGGGTAGACCAATGCTGAAGAATTACCTGCAATATGCTTGGTGGGTTCTCTGTCGTGATTTTTCTTCTGATACGTTGCTAGTATCTTGAGCACGCCAGAGCTTAGAGCACGTTGACGCTTTGAATACCCAGATAAGGAAGAACGTATCTGAGGAGTCTGCGAGATACGCGACAGAGAGGATAGCCGAAGGTCTTTCCCACGAAGCGAGGCGATGTCGGCAAAAATTTGAGTGAAGAATACTGTGGTATCTCCTCTCAGACAGAGTAGGCCAGGGCACGAGCTTGACGGATTGCTACAGGTAGCTCGTCGTCTGGAAGTGAGATGACTCCCTCTTCACTTCCCTGCTCCACAGCAGTCATGTAGTACCACGTCTTGTATTCCAACATCGCCTGTACGCGCTTGAGCTCCTGCAGTTGCTGTTCAAGTGCAGCTTTGCGTTCTTCAAATAAGCGGAGTCGACGTTCCAATGATGTGTCACCTTCTTGGCACCACGCGATAAAATGGCTGATCTGTTCGATCGATAGCCCTGACGCTTTGAGACACTCAATGACGTGAATTGTGCGCAGCTCACGTTCTCCGAATACTCGATGCCCGCTAGTGCGTTCCATATCGGGGAAGAATCCCTGCTGGTCGTAATAACGCAACGTTGAAACGGGAAGATTGAACCGTTTTGACACATCTCCAATTTTCAACGCAGTAGCCATAGTGCTCCAATCAGGACGGGTGGTATGTGGTGTGCATATGCCTGCCACTCAACGCAATATTCGCGAGGATTAATGATACGACTCAATAGTGCCGTGTCAGGGCGCCTTGCCCTTGCTTGGTGGAGAGTTTTATCACGAGAGCTGAGAGTATTCAGCGTCACTGACCGGTTCAAGCCATTCATTCGAGGATTCGTCGGCAGGAAGGGTAACGGAGAGGTGGGAGAACCAGGAGTCTTGCGCCGCACCGTGCCAGTGCTTGACTCCGGGCGCAATGACGACGACATCACCGGGGAAGAGCTTACGTGCAGCTTGGCCTTCGGCTTGATACCAGCCTTTGCCAGAGATGCACAGAAGAATTTGCCCAACAGAACTCGTGGTGTGGTGGATATGCCAGTTATTTCGGCATCCAGGTTCGAAGGTCACGTTCATGATCTGCGCACCTTCAGTAACCAGGGATTTTAGGTAAGACTGGCCAGTGAAATATTGTGCGTAGGCATCGTTTGCTTCGCCTCGTGGGAAGACATCAGAAAATTCAGTCATGAGGTTTCTCCATGTTTGTAGTGAAGTTTCGATAGTTTTAGCGTTTATATTCCCCGACATATTTGAGGCTTTCCCATGTATGTCTCTGGAGTAAATCTCTACAAATCTCTACATATAAGGCTCCTCATTCATTCTGGTTTCTCTGTAAGGCATCGCAAATCTTGGTGGCATGTGTGTGCATGTCGATATGTGTGGCGGCTTCAAAATGCCATGCGTGGCGGATTCAGCAGCGTAGGGAGCTACGTTGCTGGTGAAAGGTTTTTGAGTGTGCGTGCCGGGACTCCGCCGACGATCGTGTCAGGGAGGACATCGCGTGTGACAACAGCACCTGCGGCGACGATGGAACGCGCACCGATGGTTACTCCTGGCAGGATGGTTGCATTTGCACCGACCCATACGTCGTCGCCAATAGTGATGGGACGGGGGAGCGTAGTACCTCGTGTGGACGCATTGAGGTCGTGATTTAGTGTAGCTAAGACAACATTGTGCCCAATGAGGACGTTATTACCTAGGTAGATTCCACCTTGATCTTGGAATCGACAGCCGCTGTTGATGAAAACGTTGTCACCGATATGAATATTTTTCCCGCAGTCGGTGGTGAACGGCGGGAAAATCCTGAATGATGCGGGAACGGTGCGCCCTGTCAGAGACGACATAATCTCACGACGTTCCTCGGGTGTCGTGTAGCGAGTGTTGAGCTCCATACATAAACGGATCGCTTCTTCTGCGAGTTCGTTCATCGTGGCGGCAATTGGTGTTCCAGGAATTGACGAGATTCCCTGGTTCATATGCTCGATGAATTCGTCTGTGTTCATGTGTTTTCCTGTGTGAGTTGTGGGGAGGGATCATGGTAGGGGTAGAGGCTGTGCATATCACGCACGTGTGCCTGCGGGCAAGTGGCGGCAGCATTGGCGAGGGCACGGTTTACGGTCACTGCGCTCAATGACGGATGAAAAACTAGTACTTCGTGTTCTCACGAGGTGCCCTCCTGCATTGTATTGTGGTGTTCTTGAGAACACTGCTGTACACCCACAGTAGAACCTCAACCTAGCTTGAGGTCAAGCGTTGGATTGTTGCAGTAGAATAGGGGCGGACGTGGCGGGCCGCAGTGTAAATATCACTCAAATGCGTGTGCAGAGGGATATTGTGATTCTTTTTCACATATTGAAATTCGTAGAGCCAAGTATCTAAATTTCTAAAATAACAAGGAAGAAATCATGTGAAGGAAATGAGTTGATATACAAGATAGAAAAAAGTTGATACCGTGACTCTATGAATGTTACTGAGGCTCTCCGGCATCTAGCTAATCCTGAGCGTGCCCGCTTTAATGCGCGTTTGCTACCTATGGTTGATGAGAGTGCGGTGCTCGGGGTGAGCATGGGCGATATGCGCACAGTGGCCAAGAATGTGGAGAATGGCCGCCTGGATGAGAGTTTGCCGGATTTTCTGGCTGGCCTACCGCACGCTAGTGTCGAGGAAAATATCGTCCATGTTCTCGCGGTCAATGGCATTACTCCGGCCAGTGGTTGGCGAAAAGCCATGGAACTATTCTTGCCATATGCCGATAACTGGATGGTTACCGATGCGATAGACCCGAGGATTTTGCGCTCACGGCGTTCAACACCAGCGGAAGTTGAGGCGGTGCTCTCTGCGGGTATGGATTGGTTGCGCCAGGAACACACATACACGGTGCGTGCAGGGATTTTGGTGTTGCTTAATGCTGTGAATCGTGGGCATTGCGCTCAGCCTCACGTGGATGTGGTCAGCCAGGTACGCCATGAGGATTACTACGTGCATATGGCTGCCGGTTGGTACCTGGCAACGGTCTTCGAAAAAGCTCCCGCAGCTGTTCGTCCTCGCCTTGAGACCGGGGCGGGTATGGATCCTCGGGTATGGCATCTAACGATGCGCAAAATTGTGGAAAGCCGCAAGACCAACCTGGCCGACCGTGACTGGGCAAAAGCCCGTCGTCGCCAAGCTGTAACTGCTGCTCGTGCCTCACGAGAATTCGAATAAGAACCCTACTGTATCCATCGCTGTTTTATCGGAAACCTTGCATCCAAGTCCGCTAGCCGCACTTTTACTGCAGAAGCACACGTCCCCATACTCTAGATCTTTACACCTTTACCACGAATCAGGCGTTGCGAAGCTCTGGTTTAATCAGTGAGAGTGAGTTCGGGGTTCATTGAGTAGATGGGATTGACAGAGTTACCGATGACGCGGAGGACAACACTGCCAGATCCTTGTCAGTGAGGCCGTTAATCGTGGCTAATCGCGTTTCCACCCACGTATTTGTGCCATACATGAGCACCAGATTATTGCCCTGATACAGCATGATGTCGCCTGGCACCATGTCAGTCTGTTGATTCTGCGAGGTGAGTGAAAATCCCAAACTCCCCACCTTCTCAAAGCCGCCATAGTCACGGAGCATAACGGTCAGCGGGCCGTTGGCAAGAAGCTCCGCAAACTCTACGGCTGCCTTCGTATTTGCCAGGCACGCCGTCATCGCATGTCCATCAATAGTCACAGTTATGGCATTTATCATCGAGGCCTCCGAGGAAAACGTGTGGTTGAAATCTTTAGTAGAACGCGTATGAGGAGTCTCGTTGAGGGACGAGGCTCCAAGATTCCCATTTGAGCACAGCGTATCCTGCTCCGCTATGGCTCCAGTGCTCGACTGCTGATTCGTTGCAGGTGAGTCCGATGCCGAAGAATCCGTCATCCTAGTTGGCAGCGGAGTATCAATCGATGAGGTTTCTCTCTGTGTTTGGTCTTCTTCCTGCGTTTGGCAGCCAGCTAGTGTCATTGCCCCTATAAGTATCAGACCGGTGGCAATTCTTGCCGAGAGTATGCGCCCATGCGCGCGAGCCTCAGCCATACGTATTAGCGTTGCCATGCCTGTACTGTGGTGGCGCATCTTTTACATCTCCCGAACCATAATCTTGTGAACCATACGCGCCGACGTTCGTCAGGCGTAAGGCAGCATACTGCTATCCATACACAGATGGATTGTCATTTTCGATGAACTGGTGCATCGGCTGAGTGAGTACGGCTGCGGGAAGTGAGGAGTTTGTGCGTTCATTTCTTTACGTCTTTACGGAAACACTGGGGTCATTGAGGTTGTGAGAGGTTGCGTGACGACGATCAGCCTAGAACCTCAAGTCGAGTTGAGGTCAAGATGTGTTTCAGCGTGTATCTCACGCCTCTTACGTAGAGCAAACTTGCGCCTAGTTTGTTGCCGAGATATGGGAGACCGTGATCGCCATAAACATCATGATCCTCAAACCCCTACTATCTGCAGGTGAGTACCTTTACCCACAGCAAGAAGACCGCTACCGCGCTCAAACTCTCATTATTCGTGGGTAAGTGGAGCGGTCATCCTTGGAAGGGGAGGATCGCCCACACAAATACCGTGAGTGCTAAAGACAGGGGCATCCTCGGGGCAGGTAAGGGGAGAGGGGAGATATATGCACTGGTGTATCACACGACTACCGCAAACCCGATTAGATCGGGCATACGATCCCTCGCTGGTCTGCGGGGTCTGGCGATGGGTCAACATTGTGCGACTTGTCGTTGTTGCATACTGATTTAACGGCAAATAGTATGTTATACGTCCCTTTACGGGGTGAGTAAAAGTTATAGGCTGAGTGACACAAAGGAGTCAGCTATGCAGCAAGGAAAGTATTCTGCTCGTCAGCGGCAAGGTAATGGTTTTCGACTGCTTTCGCTTGCCTTCCTTGTGACACTCAGTTTAAGTGCGTGCTCCTCGGATGGTCAACACGCTACCGGCGGAGGTGTGGACACAGGGATGAACTCGACGAACACTCAAGACGATGTTCGTCAAGAAGAAAGCTCGGGATACCCCGTTGAGCGAGATGGTGAAGCTCTCGTCTTCAGCATTGATAAAAAGCATCCAGCGCAGCATCTTATGCGTGTATATTTTGAGTACGGAGATATCCCTGCAGCTCAAGCGCATCATTTTGTTTTCGATAAACTAATGGAACGTTCGGATAATGGCCGTGCGTTTACTCTTGAGTTCCAGCCGGTTCCTGGCGTCCAGTACCCCTGGACCCTTGCCGCCACGCAAGCAATAATGACCACCCAAAAACTTGAGCCGGGTAAAGTGATTGACCTACATAAGGCTCTTTTGGAGTACTGGTATGAAGATTCCCTTATTTCCGACTATAACCCGAATGCGGACGAATCTCGGGCAACTATTACAAATATTGCAAAAAAGGTTGGATTGAATAAGAAAACTATTGAAGCTTTATTTATTAAAGATAGTCCGCACTACGATAAAAATTATCTAAAGCGTTCGCATGACTCATACCAAAATGATTTTAAGCGAAAATATAGCGGAACACCGAGATTTGTCCTAGATGGAGAGCAGCTGCCAATTCCCTCTGACTGGTCGGAGCCGCTGGATGAATTTCTTAATTTGTTGCCGGGAATAACAGAAAAATAGTCTGCATTGAGCTAAAGAGGGTACGCGCCGAAAGTGTGCATCGAAAATATGTGCCGAAGGCATGTGCCACCCCCTTCGGTAGGATTCAGGAACCCATCCTTCGAACCCATCCTTCCGAGGGTGGATTTCCCACATTATATCTGTATAATACTTATTCTCTTATCCGAAATTAACATATAAACTTCTTATCTCCTTGATCCGTGCATTTCATGAGAGGTTTGTGTGTAATATTTCCCACCTATGTAGCTTGAATATACACTTAGGAAATGAAGAGGAACAAAAGCCAGAAGGCTTCGCCATGAGCCAATCGAAATTGGCACTGCCTACAGTATGGCAGCACCCTGGGAAGACTGAATTTGGTAAAGAAAAGGCTGAGCCGGCCACTATCGAAAATAACCCGGACACGCTCAGGTATACTCTTGATTTTTAACCCTGATTTACCTTCGACAAGGGTGAACTGGCTAGTGTGCGGATCTGCTGTCAGATATGCAATTATCTGCAAACTTTACTCCAGCAAAAATTCTGAAAATTAAATCGGCAATCAAAGGAGTCGATGGCACTATTCTTTTCACAAAATTGGCTTGTATATCTATACAAAGTGAGTGTTATAAATTTGAGCAAATTGGCAGCATTTAAAAATTTATTAATAAGGAAGATGAGGCCATTGAATCCGACCTAAGAGAAGTACTGTTTGATCTGTTCGGACTAACTGCTGTAATAACAGCTTACGGCTTAGGAGAATAATGGTACTAAATGATTAAAAGGCATGGTTATATAGCGCTAAGTTTGCTACCCTCCTTTGGATTATTACTTGTTCTTTTCCCTGTTCTTCTTTGCCCCGTTCAGTACACTGAGTTTATTATGTTTGCGAGAGAGGTGTTGACTATTCCTAAAATAATACTTCTTCGGGTAGATTGGAATTAATTCTTCAACTGGTGGATATGAGTTGGCTCGTGCCCACCAACTCTTACATGCCGTTATTGATTGGATTTTGTTAGTAGCCTGCTTTGATAGCGGTGACGGTGAGTTCGCCTCGGTTGGTATAGCCAGTGGCGGTGAAGAGTTCAGAAATATACGATCGTGCGGTAGCTTCGGTGATTCCGAGCTGACGGGCGATGGTCTTATTGGGTAGTGCCTGGATGAGTAGATCAAATACGCTGCGCAGATAATCTGGTAACTGTTCTACCTTTTGGCGGAAATCATCGTATGCAGAATCGTTTTTACCTGAAGCAAGATAGGCGTCTGTAAGAATTTGTGTGGGACGTGACCCGAACACGCGCTGCCCGCTGTGGGCTTGCTTGATCAACTGAGCAAGCTCAGGGGCGGGTATGTCTTTGGTGAGAAACCCGCGTACGTTACTAGCCAGGGATTGTGCAAGGGAATTCTCATGCTCAAATGCGGTGAGCATCACTACCGCAACGTCTGGGTACATTCGCTTGATTTCTTTCGCGGTACTGATCCCGTCAAGAACAGGCATGTCCACATCCAGCAGAGCCACATCTACGCTTTGGCCTGCCAACATGCGCAACGCTTTACGCCCATCCTCCGCAGCTGCTACCACGGTGAGTCCTTCTTGTAGGTTCAATAGGTTGGCGAGACCTTCGCGAATAATCTGATCGTCATCGACGAGTAGTATTCGAATACTCTCAATCATTATCGTCTCCTTCAGTGTTGTTTTGGAGATTAGGGATAGCGGCGTTAATCATCCATTGAGCGCCGGTGGAAACGAAACTCATACGCCCGCCCTCACTTTCGATCCGTGATTGCAGATTTGCAAGCCCAAATCCTCCCGTGAGCGTGTGATCGATTGGCTCGGTAGCTATCTGGTTACTCATCATTAACGCCAGCTCGCCGTCGTCAAGATCAACGTAAAGCTCCACGTTCGCTGATGCTTGCCCGTATTTCAACACATTCGTCGCAGCCTCACGAACAAACAGCGATGCCGTGAGCAAAGTCTGCCGAGAAAGTAACTGGTCAATATCGGCAACCATGTCCACGTTTAACACCATGGCACGTGAGCGCAGCATTGATGCAGATTCTTTCACCGCTGCACGCAAGCTCGGCGCGGTCACGGAAAGGTGCAAGTCCATGATCATCGGGCGTAACCGGCGAGAAGCATCCTGAGCAATCGCCGCGAGCGGATCAATCTCGTCAGCAAGTTCTGGGTGTTTCGCAGCTAGGTTTTGTGCTGCGATAGCCACCCGGGCAAGATCTCTCGCGATCGTATCATGTAACTGGGCGGCCAACTCGCCCCGTACCGAAGCAACCGCGCTACGCGACTCCTGGCGTGCATTCATAAGCTCACGCACAGAAGTAGTCTCTCTATCGCTAAATGCTCTCAGTGTAAAACCGACACCGAGTACAATCGCAATTAAAACAATGTCATTTAGTGTCCGCGCCAGGGGCTCTTCGCTTAGTACCACCCCGAGCAAAGATATACCTGCAAGTAGCGCTACTGCTGCTATCACATAGTGCTCGATGATCCAGATCGTGGCGATCAGAAATACGCCAAATACAGGAAAAGAAAACGAGGAGTCATGGCCAGATAAATCTACAAGCACAAAAACTGTGATATAAAGAAGATCGCCTAAAAATCCAATCCAAGGAGCGGTAGCTAACACTAGTCCGAATCCCATTAGCGTAACAGTGACGTATGACCCATACGAAGCAAAGTCTGAAGTAAGTAAAAGTTCAAAGACTACGGCTATGGCAGCTGTAGTGAAATACGCCAGCTTATAGCCTTTCGCACGTGGGCTCACAATGTGGCGAAAACTCTCGAACTGTCCCTTATTCATCACTTCTCTTCTTACATGTAGGCAAATCTAGAAGTAATTTACACAATACGTTACCGTAGTGAGTCTCGACTATGGTAACGTTGTCTGCGCTGGTATCTGACTCGCTGGCAAACGCAGCTGAGCTCGGTGCGATAACCAGTCCCAAACCCGCAGCCCAGCAGTTACAAGCGCTATTACACGAGAACCAGCCTTCTGTGTCGATCTGATCATTTCTGTCGCCATAACTCTCCAGTATCGCCACAGTTTACTTGGCTCTTCGAAGCTACTAGCCCTTAGGTACTTGGTACTTACCAACACCGACATATGTCAGGGTCATACCCCAACATGTATCGGTGTTGCGCGGCAAACAGTGTATGATGTGATGAGTACGGTTGTGAAGTGGCTCACAGTCGTTCTAACTGACATATCTAGACATGGGAGCCAGTTCAGCTGGCTAGACAAACTAGACAACCAAACTAGACAACCAAGGGAGACAACCAAGGGAGAAAACAAATGAAAAAGCTCAAGACGCTAATAGCTATGGCAACAGTGCTGGCAATGGGGTACAGCGGAGCTGGAATTGCGTCAGCGTCAGAAATGGCCTCTGACGGTTCACCGTCTGCGATGATAGCTCCGGCTGCTACCGTGTGTTCCGACAGTAATGTTGTTTTAACTCCAGAAGAGCAGAAGTTTGCTGATGTGCTCGCGGTGGAAATAGAACGGTTCAATAGCGTGTCTGACAATGAGGACGTTGAACGAACCGCAGCAGAACTGTACCCTAACGATTTAGTTCAGCAACAGAAATACATTGAATTTTCTTCTGAGCCTTTAGCGGAATTCTATGAGGTACGCGCATTGCCTGCCATTGTCATAGCTGCTATTCCTGTTATCGCAGCTTGTGTTGCGCGTGGCTTATCAGGAGCTGCTCTTGATCAGGTAGTAAATGCTCTGCGTGGAAACAATCTTGCCAAAGCAGATGATTTAATATGGTCTTTTGCTGCGGGATGTGTTGGTTTTGGTCCTCTGAAATGGGCATTCAATAAGGCAAAGCCAGTTGCAGCACGAGCACTAACGTGGGCTGTGGAACAAGCTCTTAAGGTGGCTGGAAAGTTTAAGAAATGAGCGAGAATATGAAAGAGCGTGTTGCGGACATTTGCGCTGGAATAGTCAGTTTAGTTGTGGCTTTTTGGATTAAGGGGCCAGGCTGGACTGTTCAAAATGTCTTGATATGCTTAGCGGTAATGGCTGTAACCTATATCGTTGTGCGGTTATTTATTATGCTTCCTGGAATCGTTAGAACCGTTCGCGAAAGAAAGGAAGAGTAAGTAATTGTTATGAAATAAAGACGAAATACGGCTCTGCAGCGACCTTGATGCAGCGAAAGCAGAGATTGCTGCAGAGCCGCTGTGTAAGATCACGGGATAGAACTTGTCAAGCTGACGGTTTTGCCAGACAAAGACTTTTTCTAACGCCGCGACAGTAACAGCACTGATGGTATCGGGTGACAAGTCACACCAATGGTTGTAGCCAAGTGGTGCTCGATATCACGCACAGTCATTCCTCCGGCGTACACACTGATGATTATGTCATCTAAGTCAGTAAGTCTGCGGGAGCCTTGAGGAACCATACTCGACATAAACGTGCCTGCACGATCCCGGGGGACGGTGATATCAACAGGTTCGTACGTCGAATCCACGGTCTTGGGGTAGGAAGCATTGTGGGAATTGGTCGAGCCCGCTCGAGCTTTGCCTTCTCGGTTCGAATGCTCATAGCCCAAGTGGGAGTCCATTTCAGCTTCCAGACCTGAGTTAATCGTGGCCTGGAGAAGACCCCTCACCAGATCGTTGGCATCTGTGGTTGAAGTACCCAATTGACGAATCATCGCGGCAACTTCGGGGTTATCCATCAGCTTTCGGCTGATATCAGCGACGCGCTCCGCGTCATCATGCTTCCTCGGTGACACAACAGTCATTGTTGCCTCCCCTCCTTCAGAATTGTGGTTTCACCCCACACGCAATCCTTCCGACACCCTCCTTGAGTGGGCTTGTCCCGCAACTAGCCTTGCTAGCCAGAATTAAGACGTATTCGATATCCCTGTGAATCCACGAAGCAACTGTTAAGATTTTCGTGACTCCCGTCTTAGTATCGAGGTAGCTTTCAGCACGATGGCGCCTGCTTGGGTGGAGTTGCGGATCGGGTAGGCCAGCAGGTCTAGCGGCTTGCTCGTTGGGTGGTCGGAGTTCTTTCGCGGCTTGGCGAAGTTCCAGATCGTGGTCTGTTTCCGGTCAGCGAACCACTTGTGCTTGGCTCCTTGCTTCCACCCGTAGAGCACTGGTTTGTGCTGCCACTGGTACGGCGAGCGTCCCAGGACGAGGGAGTCTTTGACCCAGATGCAGCAGCCGGAGAGTGTGAACCCGGCGTCGATGAACGCTTTGCGGAAGTTCAGCCCTTCGGTATCGGCGTGGAACACATACGCAGACCCGCCCTTGTCGAGAACGCCTGCCATGTTGGTGAACGCGGCGAGCAGGAACTCGTAGGACGACTCGGCCTTCATCGCGTCGTTTTTGATCTTGAGTCCATCGGAGGACTCGAAGGCGACGTTGTAGGGCGGGTCGGTGAGCACCAGGTTCGCACTCTTGCCGCTCATGAGCACTGCGACATCATCTGCGTTGGTGGCATCTCCGCAGACCAGCCGGTGCCTGCCGACAGTCCAGATGTCCCCGCGCTTGACGAACGAGGCAGCTTCGAGTGCTTTCGTGAGATCGAAGCCATCGCCCTCGACCTCGTCATTGTCGAGGGAGCCAATCATCTGGGCGATTTCGTCATCGTCGAAGCCGGTGAGCTCGGCATCAAAGTCGGCCGCGTCCAGGTCGGCGATGAGCAGGGCCAGCTTGTTCTCGTCCCAGTCGCCGCTGATCTTGTTCAGTGCGACGTTGAGCGCCTTCTCGCGGGTCTCGTCCAGTTCGACGACCACGCAGTCAACATCGGTGTGGCCGAGGTCAGCAAGTACTTTCAGGCGCTGGTGGCCGCCGACGACGTGGCCGGTGGTGTGGTTGTAGATCACCGGCTCGACGTAGCCGAACTCGGTGAGGCTGCGCTTGAGTTTTTCGTAGTCCGCGTCGCCGGGCTGGAGGTCTTTACGCGGGTTGTAGTCGGCGGGCTTGAGCTCACTGATGGGTAGCTGCTTGATGAGCACGGTCCTTCACCTCCGTCTTGAGCTTGTCGGTAAACGGCAGCGTCCATTCCCACTCGCTCAGGCCATGTCCCATGTGCCCGTAGGTGGAAAGCTTCGCGTAGATGGGGGCTTGCAGGCCCAGGCGTTCGATGATCGCGGCCGGGCGCAGCGGGAACACTGCACGTGCGGCATCGGTGAGCAGCCAATCCGGGTGCTGACCGGTGCCGAAGGTATCGATGTGGAACGCGACCGGATCGGCCTTCCCAATCGCATAGGAGATAGCGACGTGGCATTCTTCGGCCAGACGCGCATCCACCACGGTCTTTGCAATCAGGCGCGCCATGTACGCGCCCGACCTGTCGACCTTGGAGGGATCCTTACCCGAGAACGCGCCACCGCCATGCGGGCCGAGCCCACCGTAGGTGTCGACCATGAGCTTGCGCCCCGAAAGCCCGGTGTCAGCGGTGGGCCCACCGATGACGAACCGTCCCGACGGGTTGACCAACACGCGCTCAGCCGTGGCACCGGGCAGGTGCGCCTCGATGGCCGGGGCAACGACCAGCATGCGCACCTCCCGTTCAAGAACGTCGAGGTCTTTATCTGCATCGTGCTGGATCGAGACGATCACGGTGTCGATGCCGACAGGAGTGCCCAGCTCGTCGTAGACCACACTGACCTGCGATTTGCCGTCGGAGCCGATCCCACGGATAGTGTCGTCGGTGCGGGCCGCATCAAGGCGGCGGCAGATCTCGTGGGCGAGCACGAGCTCGCCAAGATTGTCTCCAAACGCATCGCCAAGCACTCTGGCGACCCGCTTTTCGTAGCCCTGGGCAAACGCCTGCAAGAGATCCGGCAGAAGTACGCGGATGCTCAACAGCACAGCCTCGACTTCCTGCGTGAACTCCTCGAGCTCGGCCGCGACACCCTCCAGGCAGAAAAAGAAGCCGGAGAAGCTCCACGCGAGGAACGTGGCAAGGCAGCGCTTACGGAGCTCTTCGAGACCGTGCGTAGCGACTCCACACCGATCATTGTGGAGAAGGTCGTCGAAGAGATCGACAACGTCGTCAGGCAGGTGCGCTTCGACGGCTGGCAGTCTACGAGCGAGGGGGACCGAGAGGTTCGCCGCCAACTGCGACTGATACTGGTCGTCAAGTTCAAGATCAAGTCCACTGACGTTTTCGACAAGGCTCACGAATACATCCGTGAGTACTACTAATCAACGAAGGTGAACCTTTTGACGCTTGCTCGATACTTTTTGATGTAAGCGCCATACTTTTTGACGCTTCCGGCTTCAGCAGGCCAAGCCACCCACTGAGAGGACCTTCCGAGGGCCCGTTCAGCCACCGCCAGGGGTGCCTCCACAGCTCCACATGCTCGACCCTGACACCCCAAAAACAGCACCAGAACAGCGAAAACGCCCCCTGGACACTTCCCGGCTGAGCCGGAAATCCTTGTATCCAGAGTTACGTTCTATTGGAGCGAACGACGGGAATCGAACCCGCGTAATCTGCTTGGAAGGCAGAGGCTCTACCATTGAGCTACGTTCGCGTGCCTAATGAGGATACCAGGTTTGCACTTTATAGGCACCTTGCGACCGCCGCTGTCGAGGTGGAACATCTCACGTGGGGTGGTATGCGCCTCGTTTCCTCTGGCACTCGGTGATCTTCACCTGTTTCTTGCGTGTGGTGGATGATCTCCACCGCCAGATATCTCAGATGCTCGTTCTTTTCCAGGTGTCTTCTTCTGGGGGAAGGGAAACACGCGTGAAGGGAAACACGCGTGAGAGGGAAAATATGTGGAGGAAAATATGCAATTTCGGCACGATCTACTAAGATAGGCGGAGTCGCATATGTGACGGGGTATGGCGCAGTTGGTAGCGCGCCCGCTTTGGGAGCGGGAGGCCGTGGGTTCAAGTCCCGCTACCCCGACAACGGGTGGGTTCAAGTCCCGCTGCCTTGACGATGCGGACGTAGGTTTGCTGCCGGCAAATTAGCCGAACCTATGTGGAAAAGATGTGGTAGCGGGTTGGGTAGCAAAAAATGCCTGATAGTGACAAACTACCCGGTAGTGAGTCCTGAACTTGTTCCTTAGGACTGCTGAGAAATAGCCTTAACCCTTCTTTCGTATCCGTCACATTCTCGCGTCCTCGCCCCGTCTTAGGTTGAGAGGAAGATGCAGAGAGGCTGCCACTCCAAGGCTACTGCCACCCCAGAGCCTTAGCTTTCACCCTCAGAGCCTAGTCCTCGTGGCGTGTCTCCCCGCGCACTTTGACCATTCCTTCTTGCGACATTGTGGCGATGTGGCGCCCGTCCTGGAAGAAACGTGCGATGACGAGTCCTCGTCCGTTTTGTGCTGAAGGACTCTCAAGATCTGCGAGCACCCAACGTGAAAGATCGAAGTTGCGATGCCACCAAATTGCATGGTCAAGAGTGGCAATCGACATATGTGAGTTTGTCCAATGCAACCCATTGGCGCGCATCACCGGCTCTAACATGAACTGATCGGCGGCATACCCCAGCATTGCTCGCTGCAATAAGCGTGAGGATCCTTCGGGCATTGGATTCCGTGTTCTGATCCATACTTGCTGGCGTGGGGTGCGTTCGGCGGCAGGTTTGACGAAAATATGTTCATCAATGTGGCGCATGTCGATAGCGTTTGTTGTGGACATAATGTGTCCCCATTCGTTGTCCACCTGCGCAAAGAAATCTACTGATGAGGGGATGTTCTCGGGTGAGGGAACTTCTGGCATCTGTGTGCCGAAAGCAGGGCCTGGTTGGCGGAGCTGGAAGGAGATGCGTGCCGTGAAAATGATGTGGCCGCTCTGAATTGCGCGCACCGAGCGCGTGGAGAAAGAGCGGCTGTCGTTAAGCTCAGTTACTTCGAATTCAATAGGGATATCAATTTTCCCTGGGCGTAAGAATGCCGCAGTAATCGAATGAGCTAGACGTTCTTCGGGTCCTCCGGGTACGGTATCGGCTGCTACCATCGTCGCCTGGGCAAGTACCTGGCCGCCGTAAACACGCCCGGTAATCTGTGGAAGATTCGTTCCTAGGTAGCGGTTATCTCCCAGCCGTGTCAGGCGTAGGGTGTTAAAAAGCGAGGCAAGTGGCTCGGCTGTGCACTCGGGAAGTTCGATTTTCGATGTCATATCTCTCCTCACCGGCACCAGGACATTCCGTAGTTTGTGCAGCGACGACGAATCCGCTCGTTACGGTAGCCCTTGCCGCACCCTCCTACTCTAATTGAGGTTTTGGCCTAGGGGTAAGCAAAGTTCCTAGAACCAGACTCTCAAAGCCCAACCGCCTAGCTTTGGCCTAGGGGTAAGCAAACCTCCGGCTCTGGACAACGCCTGATATGTGTTTCCTCGCTTTGGCAAAGGAGAATGCGGTATGTCGAGTGTTCGAGTGTTGTGGGCTCCGTACGTTTGGAAAGTACGGGTCGGAGACGGTGAACGTCAGGTTGCCCGGTTTGTGGGCTCGGTGCGTCTGGAAAGTGCGGGGAGGAAGAATCTAAGCGGAAGTGTCGGTGTACGCGCACGAGAAAATGAAAGAAGAGTGAAGAACCGAAGTTGAACTCCTCGGAGTTTCCGTGAACTCGCCTGTGCCTCGTGTGCGTCTTTCTGGCAGTATGAGCAGTGGATCAAAGGAGATTCGATTGATCCAGAAAGGTGGCATAGATGTCTGTCCCACAGCGGCTCTTGCTCTGTGAACTTGCTGACGCTTACGGGGTGGGAACCCAGTATTGGTCGGCTAACGGCACCTTGGAGATCGTCGAGGACGAAACTCTCATCAAGGTGCTTGCAGCGATGGATGTGGACGCTCGCAGCGAGGAATCCGCGTATGCTGCCCTTGAGGAAGCTCATCTCGCTCCGTGGCGAGATATACTCCCCGCCTGCACCGTGGCGCGTGAAGGCTGCGTGAGTTATCTTCACCTCCATGTTCCACATGGCGCTGGGCTTGAGGTGGGGATCGAATTCGAGGAAGGGGGCTTCCTTGCACTTGAACAGGGCGAGGATTTTACCGAGCCTCGTCTCATTGACGGTATGCTTACCGGCCAGGCGACTTTCCTCATCCCAGGCGATCTTCCCTGGGGGTATCACACCCTTGTCGCCTCAGTCGATCCGAGTTCAGCCTACGACGAATGCGCCCCGCAAGAGCCATCTACTCATCGTGCTGCACTAATCTATGCCCCGGCGCGTATTGAACTCCCCTCGGTTCAAAACAAACGCGGATGGGGAGTGATGGCTCAGCTCTACTCGGTGCGTTCCCATACGTCGTGGGGAGTAGGAGATGCTTCTGATCTCGCTGAACTCTGTGCCATTTTCGGCGAGATGGGTGGCGATTTCGTACTCGTTAATCCACTCCATGCTGCTGAACTGACAGGGCATATGACCCCTTCGCCCTACCTTCCTGTGACGAGGCGCTTCTTCAACCCGATCTACATTCGTGTGGAAGATATTGATGAATACGCCTATCTTCGCCCGGGCCAGCGCGCCAAAATTGACGCTCTTGCAGCTGGTTCGCGTGCTTTAAGCGAGGTCAATGGAATTATTGACCGTGATACCTCGTGGGCAAATAAGCGTGAAGCTCTTCGCGTGATTTTTACTGCTCCACGTAGTCATTCGCGCCAGCGAGCATTTGAACGTTTTACTGCCGAACAAGGAAAAGGTCTCGAAGATTTCGCTCTCTGGTGTGCAGTACGTGAAGCGGGGGAGGGGAACTTCCCTGAAGGCTTCGATTCCCCGGATTCTCCCGCGGCTAAGGAAGCCCGAACGGTTTACGCCCAATCCATTGAGTTTTACTCTTGGCTACAGTGGATTCTCGACAATCAGCTTGCTCGTGCGCAACGCGTAGCTCGTGAGAGTGGCATGAGCATCGGAATTTTCCATGATTTAGCTGTGGGTGTGCATCCTGTCGGATCGGACACGTGGGCGACTCCCGATGTTTTCGCTCAAGCTGTGACTGTAGGTGCTCCACCGGATGTGTACAACCCTCTAGGTCAGAATTGGTCACAGCCACCCTGGCGCCCCGATGCTCTTGCTCGTCAGGCATACGCTCCCATGCGCGACCTTGTACGTACGGTGATGCGCCATGCGGGTGGTATCCGTGTGGATCACATTATGGGACTCTTCCGCCTCTGGTGGATCCCCGAGGGAAATGCTCCCTCCCAGGGTGCCTATGTTCGCTTCGACCATGAAGCTCTCGTCAGTGTGCTTGTCCTTGAGGCGTGTCGAGCTGGAGCTCTCGTCGTTGGTGAAGATCTCGGTACTGTGGAGCCGTGGGTGCGCGATTTCCTCGCTGATCGTGGGATTCTTGGAACCTCAGTACTGTGGTTTGAACAGGATGAGACGGGGCATTTCCTTTCTCCGGAGCACATCCGTTCCACCACGCTCGCTACGGTGGATACGCATGATCTTCCTCCCTTGGCGGGTTACCTTGACGGTGAACATGTGAGGATTCGCGAGAGTCTCAACCTGCTTGTCGATCCTCCTGCTCGTGTATGGAAGGAAGCCCAGGAAGAACGTGCGCGGATGGTGAGTACACTCGAAGGTGCTGGTCTCCTCAATGCGCAATCGCCCCGTGCGAGGCTCGACCCTCGTGGTGAGGCTATCGATGATCTTCAAGACGAAGCCGCCAAGGCGGAAGCTGCTTTCCATGCGGCGGCTAGTGCCAGTTATAGCGAAGAGGCAATTATCGAGGCGATGCACTGCTACATTGCGCGTACACCTGCTGAACTTATCGCTATTTCCCTCGTCGATTGTGTAGGGGAGAAGCGTGCACAGAACCAGCCAGGTACAAATAATGAGTATCCAAATTGGCGTGTTCCCTTGGCTGATGAGACGAATGAGCTTGTGTTTGTTGAAGATCTTCCGACGAATGAGCGCCTTCATTCGCTCATTCGGGGATTTACTGCTGAACTTATATCACAACGCTGAAGGCGATGAGCTGAGCATGTATCGAACACTGGGGACACAAGTCCTTGGTGGGAGTGGGGGTACACCTCGTGCTCACAGCGAAGATAGTGCATGTATCTTTTAATTCGCGACCTTATGACGCAAAACGAGTAGGCTGAGAGATGAGTGTGGCATGGCTCGCATTGCGTGCTCATGCAGCGAAGAGCCACGACGAGAACACGGGAGATAACGGTGGATGCACAGATGATCCTTACGGCCCTTGGCGGGTCAGATAATATCGCTGACCTTGAGGCCTGTATTACGCGCTTGCGCGTAGAGGCACAACACGTGGAGGCGGTGGATGAAGCCGCACTGCGCGAAGCAGGAGTCTACGGTGTCGTCATCCAAGGAAACGTGGTGCAAGTGGTGGTAGGTCCCGAAGCTGACCATCTCTGCGAAGCTCTCTCTGCACTGCGCTAAAGGAGGATATATGGAGCTCACACTTTTGGCTCCCGTCTCAGGCAAACTCGTCGAGATAAGTGAAGTGCCCGACCCTGTCTTTGCTGAGGGTAGTGTTGGTCCTGGCGCAGCTATTGAGCCTTTCCCCGGTGGTCTCACCGTACTTTCTCCCGTAGCAGGAACCGTACGCAAAGCGATCCCTCACGGCGGGGTAATCGAGACTCCCGAAGGAGTACACGTTCTTATACATATGGGGATCAATACTGTGAACCTGCGAGGTGCCGGGTTTACGATGCTTGTACGCCCCGATCAAAGGGTAGAAGCTGGCCAGCCGATTGTCCTCTGGTCTACGGATGTGGCACAGATCGAAGGGTTTGCCCTCTGTTCTCCAGTCCTCGTTCTTGGCGCAAAACAAGAAAACATTTCCTTCGCCACCCCTGGCCCGAACGTGGAAGCAGGCAAGCCCTTCCTCACCGTGAAGCTCCCGCATCTTTCATGAGAGTGGAATAGGTTCTACGTAGGAAATACTCCTGGCATGTATCTCTCTTATGAGAGATACATGCCTCATGGGAGGGATACGCCAGGAGTGTGGTGTGGCGAGCCTCGTTTGGGTCGCCACACCACACCTCAGGTGAATACTAGCGCTGAGAATCTACCTGCTGAGCACGTACTGCGCGTTCAGCACGATCCACAGATTCGCTGACAAGACGGATACATGCAGGAGCAACGTCTTTGTGGTTTTCCAACCATTCGTGGCCAAGAGCGAGGAGATCCACACCTAGATCTGTGCGACCAGCTAGTTGGATTGGGAAGGCGTACTCAAGCATATTCTTCGCAATCTCAACTGTGTGGTTATCCCACTGAGCCTGTGCGTTCTCGTAATAACGTTCGGCATAAGGGATAAGCGAGCTCGCATCGGAGGCAGCAATACCCAGGCAGAGGTTACGCTGAACAGTGTTAGAGACTTCGTTGCCAGTGATCTCTGTCCACACGTGTTCACGCACCGCCGGATCTGGCATAGCTCCGCGTGCCTGCGCGGAGTAAATCTGCCCGTAGCTCGTTGAGTCACGCTCAAACTCCGCTTCAATTTCGGCCATCGTGATGCGCCCGGCAGCAGCGAGTGCCACAAGAATAAGCCAACGTTGCTCGGCATCTACTTCGTAGCCTACGGGAACACCTGTGCCGTTGAGCCAGCCTGTGATCGTCTCATAGTGTTCTGGTGTGCGAGCAAACTTCATGAATGCACCAGCTAGCTGGAGCTGATGATCTGAACCTGCGGTAGCAGAAGAAAGGATTTCTTCGATGCGCGCAGCGGCACGATTCCCAAGTGCGTTACGGTTATCGAGAGCAGCGTAGAGTGTTGCGGCCATGTGGAGTTGACGAATCGTCATCCGCAGCACGGTGCCGTCAGTCTCATCAGCAATAGCCTTCAGGGCGATTTCTACGTAATCGGAGGCTGCCATAAGCCCATCGCGGCACATATCCCACGCTGAATTCAGCACACTCGTACGTGCGAGATGATCATCGAATGCGTCGAGGTATTCCACGGCAAAGGCAAGCGAGGCCGGATCGAGGCGGAACTTACCATAGGCGTAGTCATGATCGTTGATGAGGAGAAGATTGGGGCGTTTTTTCCCAAGGAAGGCTTCGACATTCGTCGCCTCGCCATCGATATCAAGCTCAACGTTATCAACGCGTACAAGGTGCCCATTCTCAAGGTTGAAAGCACCAACGGCAAGTCGGTGGGGACGCAGTGAGGAACGGCCATCTGATTCTTGGCGGATGACGAAGCTCGTGATCGTGTTGTCCTCATCCACTTCGATCTCGGGGGAGAAGATGTTGACGCCAGATTCTTCCAGCCAGAGCTTTGTCCAGCGGGAGAGATCGCGTCCGGAGGATTTCTCTAGTTCGGCGAGGAGATCAGTGAGTTCGGCGTTGCTCCAGGCGTACTTGGCGATGTAGGAACGTACTCCGGCTAGGAATTCGTCGAGCCCCACCCACGCGGCAAGCTGTTTGAGCACAGAAGCACCTTTGCCGTAGGTAATACCGTCAAAATTGACGAGTACTGTTTCGAGATCCACCACATCGGCGGCAATTGGATGAGTGGAGGGGAGCTGATCCTCGGCGGTAGCCCAGGATTTCTCCGAGGTGAGGAAGGTTGTCCACGCGTCGGTCAAGCGGGTATTTTCCGCAGCAGCAAGGTGACTCATGTACTCGGCAAACGATTCGTTCAACCAGAGGTCATCCCACCACTTCATCGTCACGAGGTCACCAAACCACATGTGTGCCTGTTCGTGAAGAATCGTGAGGATACGGCGATCAATCATTGCCCCTGTGGGCTTGGTACGGAACACATAGCTCTCGACGAAGGTGACGTTCCCCGGATGCTCCATAGCGCCAGCATTGTATTCGGGGCAGAAAATCTGATCGTACTTGCGGAAGGGGTAAGGGCGGCTGTAGTTCTTCTCGTAGAACTCGAAACCTTGTTTTGTAATGAGGAAGATTTCCTCAGGATCCAGATACTGTGCCAGTGACTTGCGTGCCCACACGCCTAGAGGAATTTCGCGCCCATCGATGGAGATGTAGGGGTCTCCTTCCACGCCGTCATAGGGGCCGGCAACGATAGAGGTGAGGTAGGTGGACATCTTCTCAGTGGGGGTGAAATCCCAACGTGCCACGCTTTCGCCCGCAGGAACTGGAGCTGGCGAAGGAGAGTTAGAAAAGACGCGCCACGATGCTGGAGCCGTGATGGAGAACGTGTAGGTGGCTTTGAGATCAGGCTGCTCAAAATTGGCAAAAACGCGACGAGCATCTCCCACCTCGAATTGGGAGTAAAGGTAGATTTCGCCGTCGGCTGGATCAACGTAGCGATGTAGGCCTTCTCCCGTATGCGAGTATTCCATCGTCGATTCGATGCGAAGCGTATTGTGCTCGGCCAGATTGCTGATCGGTAGGCGCGAATCGGCAAAAGTTGCTGGATCAAGCTCTATTCCGTTGAGAGTTGCGCGCTCAAGAGAGCGAGCAATGAGGTCGACGAAGGTGGAGGCACCTGGTGTGGCATCAAATGTGATCTCGGTGGTGCTCGTGAAAGTCTCGTCGCTTCTTTGCGAGAGATCAAGGCTAATGAGGTACTCCGATGTGGAGATGATCTGCGAGCGTGCGGCTGCTTCCTCGCGTGTCAAATTGGTGCCTGGCATGGACATCCTTTCTCTATACGAAACCTATTCAAGCCTACGCGGTTTGTGAGGAAGGTGCGATGTCACTCTGGTTAAGAGGTGACACGAGGGTGGGGCGGAAAGAGCAGTATCTGGGACGAGGATCACCGGGCTAAGAGGTGACGCGAGGGTGGAGCTGTTATCTGTGCAGGTGATATCGCACTAGTTAGGGGAATGACACTGCGTGGAATATCATCGTCAACTTTTACAGATAAGGTGAGAGCCACAGCATCTGCCCGTGACCCTCACCCTCAGATGTGGAAGATCTACCCCCAGATATGTACCCTTTCGTGGGGAGCGAGGTAGAGTTCGTCACCTTCACGCACGTCAAAGGCATGGGCGAAGGCATCCACATTTTTCACTGTGCCGTTGCATCGGAACTCCTGGGGTGAATGCGGATCAGTGGCGATACGCGTGGTGAGGAGTTCATCGCGTACCTTGCCCTGCCACACGCGAGCATAGGAGAGGAAAATGCGCTGTTCACCCGTGAAACCGTCAAGCACGGGAGCTTCCTTAAGGTTGAGTCCTTCGCGTTCAAGGTAAATCTCGTAGGCTTTGAGAGCGATCGTCAGGCCGCCAAGATCGCCGATGTTTTCACCCAAGGTGAGCGCTCCTTGCACGTGATGAGGCGAATCTGCGCCGAACTGCACCGGAATATACGCATCAAACTGTCCAACGAGAGCTGCCGTGCGCTTCTCAAATTCTGATCGATCGCTCTGCGTCCACCAGTTGCGCAGAGTGCCATCGGCATCGTACTTAGAACCCTGATCGTCGAAACCATGGCCGATCTCGTGGCCGATCACCGCCCCGATTCCTCCATAGTTGAGAGCTGGATCGCGTTCGGGATCGAAGAAGGGGAACTGGAGGATCGCAGCCGGGAATACGATTTCGTTCCACACCGGGTTGTAGTAGGCATTGACTGTTTGGGGTGTCATATACCACTCAGTACGATCGACTGGCGTGCCCAGTTTCGCGCGGGAGCGATCAAACTCGAATGCATTGATCGCCCGAATGTTTTCCAGGAGTTCCTCGCTGGCAGACAGTGCAGAATAATCGATCCACTTCTCTGGATAGCCGATCTTGGGGGCGAAAGTATCAACCTTGGCTAGCGCCTTCTTCTTCGTATCTTCGCCCATCCATTCCAGAGAGCGGATGGCACGGCGGTAGGCTTCAAGCAAATCGGCTACAAGCACATCCATCTTGGCTTTGTGTTCGGGCGGGAAATGCGTGGCTACGTAGATCTTGCCTACAGCTTCACCCAGTGAACCATTGATGAGCTGTACGCCGCGCTTCCAGCGCTCGCGCTGAGTGGGGGTGCCAGAAAGAGTGCGCCCAAAGAAATCGAAGCTCGTGGCGTCAATGTCATGAGTGAGATAGGAGCCACGTGCCACGAAGATACGCCAGAAGGTGTAGGTCTTGAGATCTTCGAGGGATGTGGACTCCCAGATCTTCGCGGCTTCGCACAGCGGTTGCGGGGAGAAAACGTTTACTTCGGTGAGTTGAGCTGTGGTGAAGCCTGCCGCGGACATTGCTTCATCCCACTCGAAGCCAGGTGTTGAGGCCACAAAGTCTGCCCAGGTCATAGGGTTATTGATCTTATCGGTATCTCGTGAATCCACGACGCTCATGTGGTGGCTCGCGATTTTCTCTTCAAGGGTGAAGATCACTTTGGCTCGGGCTTGGCATTCCTCGTAGCTCCAGCCGAAGTACTGCGGGTAGGTGAGGAGAAAATCCTTGAACTTCTCCACGATCTCGGCATATTGAGGCTCACGGTAGTAGGCCTCGTCGGGAAGGGTGAGGCCGGATTGCCACATCTCCAGGATATTTCGGTTCGGATCGTTGATATCGGCATCCACACCTAAGCCGAAGAAAGTGGATACGCCGGTGCGCTGTAAAGAACCGAGTGCGGAGGCAAGTTCAGACTTCGTCGTTGCCTCCTCAACGAGGTGAAGGTCAGACTCAAGACCTGCGAGCCCGCGTTCCTCTAGGCGTACCTCGTCCATCCATGAACGGTAAATCTGGCCGATTTTGCGGGCTTCCTCGCGCGTTTCTTCAGGAAGGGCTTCGAGAGCCTCGGGAGATTCAAGATTGGCAATAATTGCGGCCACGTCTTTTTCTGCCTGAACGACGAGATCGATAAAGCTACCGGCTGTGGGAAGATCGTCGGGAATCGGTGTCTCGCGCAACCAAGTGCCGTTGACATAACGGAAGAGATCATCTTGGGGGCGAACAGCTTCGTCTACCCCGCTCAGTACTGCAGCCATATCTGTACGTGTTGCGTCCATAGGCCTAGCTTACGCAAGGTTGTGGGGAAGAAAGTCCGATTCATCGGTGCGTGAAAGCACGTAACATTACTCACATGCGTATTCATATTGCTTCAGATCACGCCGGTTTCGAACTCAAGGAGTATCTCGTGAGTGAACTGGCTAAGGCCGGGCACGAGATCGTGGATCACGGCGCCACCACTTACGATGCCCTTGACGATTATCCGACCACATGTATTCCGTGTGGAGAGGCTGTGGTAGCCGATCCTGGTTCGTTGGGAATTGTTCTAGGTGGTTCGGGTAACGGCGAACAGATTGCTGCGAATAAGGTAGATGGCGTGCGCGCAGTTCTTGCTTGGAGCGTGGAGACGGCCAAGCTAGGGCGCGAGCACAACAACGCCAACGTCATTTCTGTGGGCGCTCGGATGCATCCGAAGGAAGAGGCTCTTTCTTTCGTGATGGCCTTTATCGAGACTCCCTTCTCTGGCGATGAACGTCACCAGAGAAGAATTGACCTTCTCTTAGGGTATGAGGCCGCGCGTCACTGAGGTGAATGCGCCGCAAGGTCAGGGTGAAACCAAGGCCGGGTGATGAATCATCTGTCGCGCGAGAGCGTAGCCGCTGGTGATGATTGTGGGCAGAAGGCGGAAATACGGCACACGGTCACGCGTGCGCCCAAAGAATCTCTCTGTAATTAAGGTGAGATAGTCAGGTGAGAAAATCGCATTCTCCCGCATTTTGTGCCATTACGCGACGCATTTCCCGTTGCTATCAATCCGTGAGTTCGCAATGAGTTTCACGGCGTCAGATATACATCGCCGGATCCATCCACGATTCAGGCGCAGCAGGCTCACGATTAATGGCCGGCACTCCAACGGCTGTGGCATTGTCAGGGACATCTCGGACGACGACGGCGTTCGCGCCGATACGCGCTCCATCCCCGATATGCAGTGGACCCAAAATCTTTGCTCCGGCTCCAACGGTGATGCCGTTGCCGAGAGTAGGGTGGCGTTTGGTCGCACTGAGAGAGGTTCCTCCGAGCGTTACGCCGTGGTAGAGCATACAGTCGGCACCCACTTCGGCAGTTTCCCCGATCACCACTCCCATTCCGTGATCGATAAAGAAGCGCGGCCCGATTTTTGCCGCGGGGTGAATCTCGATGCCTGTCAGTGCACGCGAAAGTTGGGAGAGCAGGCGCGCAGGAAGTCGTAACGTGTGCGAACGGTTCCACATCGCGTGAGCGAGGCGGTGAAGCCAGATGGCATGGAGTCCTGGATAGGCGAGAACAACTTCCAGGTTTGACCGCGCGGCAGGGTCATGGGTGCGGGCTGCGGCAAGATCTTCGCGCAGTGTGCGAACGAAGCTCACATACACTCCTCGTGTGGGACCTGTAGGCTCGCGGTTGAAGCGAGCAAGCTGTGGATGTCTCTTGTGCGCTGCCGAGGTGGGCGCCTCCAGCAACCGCATAATACTACCACACTAGTAGGTAAATTCTGGAGCGGGTGCATGGAGCGGGTGCATGGAATGGGTGTGTGGAGCGGGTGCAGTGGGAGAGCACAGGACGGGTGCAGGATGGGTGCATGGGGGTGGAAGTGTGTGAATGGTCGCACCGAGAAGGTGGGTAGCTAAAAGGGTGGATGTGCAGAGATGGCTATCGCGTATCCTCTGCACATCCACCTATGGTGTGCGCCTTCTGAACTTTAATCAAGGAGTCCTTCGAACAATGGGGTCGAAAGGTAACGTTCGCCAAAATCGGGAACAATGGTGACGATCGTCTTGCCGGCAGCTTCGGGACGCTTGGCAATCTCGACTGCCGCTGCGAGGGCTGCACCTGAGGAGATGCCTACGAGGAGTCCTTCCTTTGTGGCAGTCTTGCGCGCTGTCTCGATAGCTAGGTCGGAAGTGATCGGGAGGACTTCGTCGTAAAGCTCGGTATCGAGAACTTTGGGTACGAAGTTTGCGCCGATGCCTTGGATTTTGTGAGGGCCAGCCTTACCCTCAGAGAGCAGTGGTGATTCGGCAGGTTCGACAGCCACGAGCTTGATGTCTGGGTTGTATCTGCGAAGTGTGCGCCCGGTGCCAGTAATTGTGCCGCCTGTGCCAATTCCAGAGACGAGATAATCGATCTTGCCGTCAGTGTCGGCCCAGATTTCCTCGCCGGTGGTGGCTTCGTGTTTGGCGGGGTTGGCTTCGTTGGCGAACTGTGAAGCGAGAATGGCTCCTGGAGTGGAGGCGACGATCTCGTCGGCAGCGCTCACGGCACCCTTCATGCCGGCAGCCGGTTCGGTGAGTACAAGCTGTGCACCAAAAGCACGAAGTAGGGCGCGACGTTCCTTTGACATTGAGGAAGGCATTGTCAGGATGACTGTATAGCCGCGTACAGCACCAACCCAGGCGAGGCCGATTCCAGTGTTACCGGAGGTTGCTTCGACGATAGTGCCGCCGGGCTTGAGCACGCCGGACTTTTCCGCAGCGTCCACAATTGCCACGGCAATGCGATCCTTGACGGAGTTGGCGGGGTTATAGAACTCAAGTTTGGCAAGAATTGTTGCTGAGTCTTCGGGTGCGAGGTGGTTGATCTTCACTATCGGTGTGCGCCCCACAAGAGCGGTGGCGTCCTCATAAATCTGTGCCATGATTCTCCTCGAAGCTGTGGCGATGAAGTGGAGGCGGGCCGACGAATCTGCCGCTCACCTTGGAACGGAACTAACCTACTATATAAGTAGGGTTCATGTCAAATTGGGGAAGGGAAACTGAGGTGTCGAGATAAAGGAACGGAGACAAAGAAGACGAGATGAGAGGCGCAGGTAGCGCAGAGGCTACAGAAGTGAGAGAGGTGGGAAAGCGTAGAGATTAAAGGAGACGGCAAACACGATGCCAACCAACGAGTGTGGATAATGGAGTGCGTGAAGTTGAGAGACCAACAGAGCATTCATGAATGCACGTTGCTTCGGTGCTGGTAGCATCTAGAGCGCTGGGGCGTTTGACTGTTGCCACTTGAGATGCCAGTTAGTCAGTTAGTGGGGCGCGCAGTGAAGAATTAAATCCGAGTCTCCCCAACTTCTGCCGGTTTTCCTCCCGTGATTATTCCCCACGATTGTTCCACTATCCGCCCTGGTGCGGGGATTACATTGAGGGCACCGGAGGAGAGGCGTGCAATTCGTGGAGCTACATCCTCCATAGTCGAGAGGATCACGCGCACACCTTTGCTTTCATATTCCACTGTGTAGGCCCACCCCGCGTTAGCAAACTCAGCGAGATAACGTCCAGCGTACGCATGAGGAAGAAAAAGTTCCCAGGAAGGAAGAAGAGCTCTCTGTACCAGGGGCATTCCTTCCATTGCCTGTTTGATTGAATCAGCGTAGGCGCGCACGAGTCCGCCTGTTCCAAGTAGTGTTCCTCCAAAGTAGCGCGTCACTACAGCAGCAATATTGAACACTCCAATGCCTGTAAGCATGTCAAGCATCGGGCGTCCAGCTGTGCCTGAAGGTTCTCCATCGTCGGACGAATGTAGTGTAGGCCTCGAATCGAGGTGTGCAATAGCGAAGGCACTGCAATGGTGGCGAGCGTCAGGAAATTCGGTGCGAATAGTTTCAATGAAGTCGCGCGCTTCGGCTTGACTATCGCAACGCTGAAGCGTGGTGATGAATCGCGAGCGTTTGATTTCCAGCTCGGCGCGTGTGTTGTAACCGGAAGTGGGCACGAGGCGAGACTGGGTGAACATGTCGCCTTTCATTGTGGTGTGTAAGTGGAGTGAGGCGTGGTAGTGGCCTCGCCTCATATCTTAGAAGCCTCATATCGTGGAAGAGGGTGAGGTAGGAGGAATGGTCTACATGCGTCAACGTGCTTCTCACGTGAAGAGTGAGATCGTGAACCTGGTGTTTATCCTCTCGAATATGCGCGCAGTAAAGCCTGAACTGCCCTAAGGATTGTGCGAGTAGGGACTCTCGACCTGCATTTATGCTGAATAATCCACCATACTTGTGGGAGTCGCCTTTGCGACCTCCGTAGATTTGACGGGCAGCGATGCCTGTCCTGAGAGTAAGGTCACCAGCCAGCATGACTAGTGTCTTTAGTTATCTCGCCGAAGAACCCATTGTCCTCCTCTTCCTCCTTATTGGCGTGGGCATGTTCATCGGCCACATTAAAATTAAAGGGGTGGGTCTGGGGGCTGCGGCTGTCCTCTTCCTCGCCATTGGCCTTTCAGCGCTCGGTCAGGCTGAAGGGGTTGAAGTACGTGTCCCACCAATTATGGGCATCTTCGGCCTTGCCCTCTTTGCCTTTGCGATTGGAAATAATTCGGGTGCCACGTTCTTTCAGAATCTCAAGCGCGCTGGAGGGCCGATTCTCACGATGGTGGTTCTCTACTGTGTGACTGCTGGCGTTGGTGTCCTCGTGGGCACGAAGGTATTCGGCATGAACATCGCTCTTATTGCTGGAACTTTCGCTGGTGCTGTTACAAACACACCAGCTCTTGCTGCTGCGGGTGAGGCTTCTGGAGATCCAGGAACAGCTACGGTGGGTTATGCGGTGGCTTATCTCTTTGGTGTTGTTGGCATGATTATTGCGGCGGGTATGGCTCTTCGTCACAGTGCCAGCGATGCCGATAATCCCACTCCCGTCACTCACGCCAATGTGCGAGTTGAGCGCGATGATCGCCCTACGGTGGGGGAATTTATCGGCGAACTTGCTTGCACAGTTGAAGTTTCGCGTTTGCGCCGTGGTGAACAAGGCAAGATCTGGGTTCCTGAGCGTGACGAAGCTATCGAGCCTGGGGACATTATGACCGTCGTCGGCGAGGCTGATCGCGTGCGGGAAGCGATTGAGAATATTGGGCACCAGTCCACGCACTCCCTGCGTCGTGACCGCCACTTCCTCGACTTCCGCAGAATTACGATCTCTCAGCACTCTATCGCCGGTAAGACGGTGGAAGAGGTTGATGCGATACTCGCGCAGAAGTGGGGAGCGCGGATTTCGCGTGTGCGTCGCGGGGATGCCGACATGCTTGCCACCCCCTCTTTTCTTCTCGAACTCGGCGACCGTGTGCGAGTGGTAGGCCCGCCCCTCAAGCTCAAGGAAATCTCCCGCTTCCTCGGAGATTCCGAACGCGGACTCACCGATATTAATCCTGTGGGTCTGGGACTTGGCTTGGCTCTTGGCGTCATGGTGGGCGAGGCGAAAATTCCGATCCCCGGCGGTGGACACTTCTCCTTGGGAGCAGCAGCAGGCGTGCTTATCGTCGGAATCATTATGGGTAAAATTGGGCGTATCGGCCCTGTTATTACTGCCCTTCCCCACTCAGCTAACGCCGTGTTAGGTGAGATTGGCCTCCTTATGTTCCTCGCTCAGGCAGGCACGAACGCAGGTGGGCAGATCGCTTACGCTTTCTCTGGTGGAGATTGGTGGAAGATTCTTCTCCTAGGCATGATGATGACGACGATACTTGCTTTGGGCATGTACTTCTTCATGCGACGTATCTTCAAGATCGGTGGAACGAAACTCTCGGGTATGCTCGGTGGAATGCAGACTCAACCAGCTGTTCTCGCTTTTGCTAACGACCGTACAGGAGCCGATCCTCGGGTGGCACTGGGCTATGCGCTCGTTTATCCCGTGGCGATGATCGGAAAAATTCTTGTGGCTCATGTGATCGGGGGGCTGTAGAGTCCGCTGGGGGCGCATGTGAGCCGTGAGGGGTGGGCGAGGAGAGACTCGTCCACCCCTTTTAGTATCTGTATCTTTTAGCATCTTCCAATGTCTGAATTGTGAGATTTTAGTATCACAAAGTGGGCACCGCCGTACGATTGGAGCATGACGAAGTCCCTTGATCTCGCAGTAATTCCTGGTGATGGGATCGGCCCGGAAGTAGTAACTGAAGGACTCAAAGTTCTGCGTGCTGTTGCACACGATTCCATTGACCTCTCGACCACTACCTACGATCTAGGAGCCGGGCGTTACCACCGCACTGGTGAGATCCTCACGGATGCAGATCTTGAGGCTATTGCTTCCCACGAAGTCATCCTCCTGGGTGCTATTGGCGATCCTTCGGTTCCTTCGGGAGTACTCGAACGCGGTTTACTTCTCAAACTTCGTTTCAGTTTCGATCACTACGTCAATCTTCGCCCCACGAAGTACTTTCCCGGTGTGCCAAGCCCGCTGTCGAACCCCGGAGAGATCGACTTTCTCGTCGTGCGTGAAGGAACTGAGAGCCTCTACTGCGGCAATGGAGGCACTGTGCGTGAAGGCACACCCCACGAAATTGCTACCGAAGTCTCCATCAATACGGCTTTCGGAATTGAGCGCGTGGTGCGTTATGCCTTTGCTCAAGCTGATCGCCGCAAAAAGCATCTCACTCTCGTCCACAAACACAACGTTCTCGTACACGCCGGTGGCCTCTGGCGTCGTATCGTCGAGGAAGTGGGAGCCTCCTACCCGCAGGTGCGCGTGGACTACTGCCACGTTGACGCGGCTACGATTTACCTTGTCACCGATCCAGAGCGTTTCGATGTGATCGTTACCGACAACCTTTTCGGCGATATCCTCACCGACGAAGCTGGCGCTATCACTGGTGGAATCGGCCTCGCCGCTTCAGGGAATATCAACCCTGATGGCACTTTCCCTTCAATGTTTGAACCTATCCATGGTTCAGCTCCCGATATTGCGGGCACTGGGAAGGCTGATCCTACGGCGACGATCTCCTCGGTGGCTCTTCTGCTCACTCACCTCGGTTATGTTAATGAGGCAAGACGCATCGAAACAGCTGTGGAGATGGACATGGAGGTACGCGCCAAAGCAGCAGAGGCTGGATCGCCGCTCCAGCGCTCCACAAGCGAGATTGGCAGTGCTATCGCAGCACTCCTCTAACCTGCATATCACGAAGTAGGTGCCTGGTACATCCTGTGTCAGTGCAAAGTGTTGAACTGACACAGCGGTATCCTCGTTGTCAGAAAGAACGTGAATACACACATCGAAAGAAGAATCCCATGAGCCACACACCCACACAGCTTGAGCTGGAAGCCTCACTACCAGTGCCAGGAGCCGCTGAACTTTCCGGGCGTTTCGAGCTTCACCCCAATCCGAATGCCGCTTCTACCACTGAGCGACAGGAGCGTATGGCCAAGCTGCGCTTCGGTAAGGACTTTTCTGACCATATGGCTCATATGGTGTGGACGAAAGAGAACGGGTGGCACGATCGTGTGATCGAAGCCTATGGCTCACTCAGCCTAGATCCAGCTGGTGCAGTGCTTCACTACGGGCAGGAAGTATTCGAGGGGCTCAAGGCATATCGCCATGAGGACGGCTCAATCTGGACTTTCCGCCCCACGTATAACGCGGCACGTCTAAATTATTCAAGCCGTCGCCTAGCTATTCCAGAAATGACGCACGAAGATTTCCTTGGATCAATCGTTGGGCTTGTACAGGCCGATCATGAATGGGTGCCGAGCGCCCCTGGTTCCTCCTTCTACCTGCGTCCCTTTGTTTTCGCCTCAGATGCCTTCCTCGGAGTCT
The DNA here is from genome assembly GCA_015679245.1 of Actinomycetaceae bacterium zg-1166. Taxonomy (GTDB): domain Bacteria; phylum Actinomycetota; class Actinomycetes; order Actinomycetales; family Actinomycetaceae; genus Changpingibacter. The sequence continues at coordinate 618,737 of CP064953.1, forward strand.
CAGCCGCCTCACGTTACGACTACTACGTCATCGCCTCTCCCTCAGGAGCCTATTTTGCCAATGGTTTCGCGCCGATTAACGTGTGGGTTGAACCCACATATCACCGTGCTGGGCCTGGGGGAATGGGAGATGCCAAGACTGGCGGCAACTACGCCGCCTCGCTACTTCCCAAGGTTGTGGCTCACGAGCAAGGCTACGACGAAGTACTTTTCCTTGATGCGAAGAGCGCTATGAATCTCGACGAACTCGGCGGAATGAATGTCTTTGTACTTATGAGCGATGGACGTGTGCGCACACCTGCTCTCACAGGGAACATTCTTCCTGGCTGTACGCGTTCCTGCATCATCCAGCTCCTTGAATCTGAGGGCGTGGAGGTGCGTGAGGAGACGATTCCTCTGGCCGAACTCATAGCTGATTTTGAGGCAGGACGTGCGGTGGAGATGTTCGCCTGCGGAACGGCTGCTGTAGTAACGGCAATTGGCTCACTCACAGGCGAGGATTTCCATGTGGATATTCCTGGCCACGAACGCACAAAAGAGATTTACGATCTCCTCACCGGAATTCAACTGGGAAAGCGAGAAGATTCTTACGGTTGGCTTTACCGCCTCGTCTGAGCGTGGAGTGAAGCAACTTGAGGACGAACAGATGGTTGAGGGAGCATCCTACTCGATTGAGCAGTTGCCTGGGCGAATAGGAGGAAGATTTCCACGACGTTTTGACGTTCTCACCTCTACAGCACTTCCGATCTCGCTCAACCTTGCCCTCGATCACAGCCTTGCCCTCTCTGTGGCGAGGAGAGTGCGCCCAGCCTGTCTGCGAATCTGGCAGTGGCGTGAACGTAGCGTGGTGATGGGTTCTTCACAGTCGCTTTCTAACGAAATTGACTATGAGGAGGCACGCCGGCGAGGCATTGCGATACGTCGACGTACTTCCGGGGGTGGGACGATGTATATGGATCCTGCCCATGCTCTCACCTATTCCCTTATCCTCCCGACGAAAGAACTTGACGGCCTGAGCTTCGAGGAAGCCTATGCCTTCTGTGACTCCTGGGTGGTAGAGGCACTTTGTGGCCTTGGAGTCCCTGCCTTTTATCGCCCCCTGAACGACGTTGCCACGGTTGAAGGAAAAATTGGGGGAGCAGCAGCGCGCCGCCTCGCGTGCGGTGTGACGATCCACCACGCCACACTCTCGTGGAAGATTGACTCTGAATCCCTTCTCGCTGTGACGCGACTCTTTCGCAAGGATCTAGGAGGGCGAGGAACGCGCAGTGCTCAGAAGAAGGTGGTCTGCGTGAGAGATTACGCTTCTGTGAGTAGAGAAGATGTGTACGAAGCAATGCTCACTGCTCTTGCTGCGCGTGCGGAAGAAGGCTTTCGTATGGCTAGTTACCGCCCCGATGAACTTCTTCATGCACGGAAGTTGGCAGCACAGAAGTTTGACGATCCCGCCTGGATCGGGCGTATTCCCTGAAAATTGGCTTTCATGCTTTGCTCTGAAGCTGAGGCCTACGGGGGAAAGTTAAAAGCTACACCAGTAGACGTGGACCAAAGACAGCCGTGCCTACACGAATGATCGTTGAGCCCTCAGCAATGGCGATATCGAGATCATGGGTCATCCCCATCGAGAGTTCGACAAGGGAATCGTAGCCAGCCCTGCGTAAGCTCTCGCGCAGTTCACGCACCACAGAGAAAGAATGAGCGATTGTGCCCACATTCTCAGTATGTGCCCCGATTGTCATAAGACCGATGGGGCGAAGATGAGGAAGAGCAGCGATGGCACCCACAAGTTCTTCAGCGAGAGCAGGATCAACACCGTATTGGGAGGGAGCACCCGAGGAATTTACCTGCACCATAATGTCGAAGGGATCTGTGGCTTCACCTCTCGCGATACGCTCACCTTGGAGACGGTTGAGGCGTTCAGCAAGTTTGAGCGTATCCACTGTCTCAATACACTGCGCCCAGGCAAGAGCCTTGCCTGCCTTATTGGACTGAACGTGCCCAATCACATGAGTACGGTGCGTGCACGGTGGTGTGGACGTGAGCGTGTGAAGGCCAGATTCTCCCTCTTCAAGTTGATGGATGAGATTGTGGCCTAGGAGTTGTGCTCCTGCATCCAAGGCTGCACGCACACGTGCGAGACTCTGATATTTGACCGCGAGTTCAATACTCACGCTCTCGGACTCTCGCCCGGCTTTTACTTCGGCTTCGCGCACACGCTCCTCAAGGGTGTGATAACGCGCGGCGATCTCTTCAAGCCCTGGAATTATCTCAGTCATCTCCTACCTCCGCCAGGCAAGCATACTCACGCATGAAGAGGTAGACGAGTCTGACCACAGGTACCTGGCCCGTGTGAGGTCGATCCTCCAGGTGTCTTCGGTGAAGCCGACACGACACAGGTCCCCGCCCGTGGGGGAACATAGGCTTCTGAGCCATGCATTGCTCAAGATCGCTCAGCAGATCCCCGTCCATAGGGAGCATAGGAGGAGAGATTGGATGCGGCGATCAGCGAGGAACGGCAGGGGTACGAACGGCAGGAGGCACAGTTTTCTTCACATGAGTGTAGATACTAGATTTCTCCCACGGAGACAATCGAGAGAGCGAGCGCACCGAGTTCATCACTCGCTTCGAGATCAACAAGTGCCCACACCCCCCACAAGTGATCGCCAGCCTCGTCGTCGAAAATCTGACGGGCAAGCCACAAACGATGCGCCGATCCTTCGGGGTTTGCTTCGCACATCCTTATAGCAACATGCTCGGGAACCCCCGCCTCGATCAAATCGGACGGCGTGGGGTGCTCATTGAGAAAGAAGAATTCGGCAGAGCGGGCGTGGGTATCGATGCCGATAGAGTCGTACTCCTCGTAGTAGGGATCGGTAGCATCGAACCACGCCTGAGCATCCCAGCGTGTCCCGCCGTCCCAGGCGGGCACAGTGGCGAGGGAATTGAGACGTTGCTCATCCTCAAGTTCGAGGGCTTCAACGCAGGCAAAGAGCGCATTGCGCACCGCTTTGCGCAATGCGTAGAGATTACTGGTGAAGGAAGGTTGCTCGTTCTCGTTCGCACCAAAGGCGAATTCTGCCCCGCCTCCCGAATCATTTTCCTCATGCGGCCTCATAGGCCGGCCCTCCAGGAGCATCTCCCATTCGTCCAAGAGAGAAGAATCAACTGAACGTACGAGTGAGGCGAGCCAGGTAAGGATCTCGTCAAGTTCCGTGGTACGCGCCTGGGGAGGAACAATCTGGCGTAGCCCACGGTAGGTGTCTGTGAGGTAACGCAGAAGAAGACCCTCACTGCGAGCTAGATCATAGCGAGATATGAAGTCGGAGAAAGTCATGGCACTCTCAATCATGTCGCGCACAATTGATTTAGGTGTGAGCTCATTATCGAGCACCCAAGGATTCGTCTCACGATAGGTGGCAAATGCTGCTTCGAGGAGTTCGGCAAGTGGACGCGGCCACGTGATCGAATCCAGTTCAGCCATACGCTGTTCATAGGAAAGCCCTTCCGCCTTCATTCGCCCCACAGCTTCATTCTTTGCTACTCGCTGTTGGGCGTACAGCAGCGCCATTGGGGATTCTTGCACGGCTTCGACTAGGCTCACCACGTCGATCGCATAGGTGGGTGAGTTCTTATCGAGGAGTTCCAAACAGGCAAGAGCAAACGGGGCGAGCGGAGAGTTGAGAGCGAAATCTGTAGGGACTTCTTCAGCGAGTGTCAAAGGGGAGAAGCCAGGATGAGTTTCTTGCCAGGTGAGGCCTTCGTGGCGTAGCACACCGGAGGTGTGAAGTGAGGTATAGATCTCCACTGCACGGCGCAACAAAGGATTGGCTGGCGTGGAAGGCTCATGGTTATCGGTGAGTAAGTGAAGGATCGCTTCGAGGCTGTTGGGGCGTTGAAGGAGGTTAAGCATCATCGCATGAGTAATCTGCATCTGAGAGGTGAGAGTTTCCGGTTCGGCTCCACGCAGATACTCAAAGGTCTTTTCTGACCAGAGCACAGACCCTTCGGGAGGTTTACGCTTGACGATTTTGCGTAGCTTCTTCGGGTCATCTCCGGCTTTGGCTATCGCTCGTGCGTTCTCAATCTCGTGTTCGGGAGCCTGCACGATAACATCGCCAACAGTATCGTAGCCAGCTCGTCCGGCTCGTCCAGCAATTTGATGAAACTCGCGTGCAGTGAGGTGACGTTGGCGCGAACCGTCGAACTTGGTTAGTGAGGTCATGACGACGGTACGGATAGGGACATTAATCCCCACCCCCAAGGTGTCGGTGCCACAGATCACGCGAAGATGCCCGGCCTGCGTAAGGCGCTCAACGAGACGCCGGTAGCGCGGGAGAAGGCCAGCGTGGTGGATGCCGATCCCGGCACGTAGGAGTTTTGAGAGAGTGTGGCCAAAACCGTGTCCAAAACGGAAATCACCAATCGCCTCCGCGATCGCCTCACGTTCCTTCTTTGAGACGAGAGCGATGGGGAGGAGAGCTTGCGCCTGGGCGAGAGCTTCCTTCTGCACGAAGTTCACCACGTAGACAGGAGCGCGATGAGTTGTGACGAGTTCTTTGATGAGCTCGGGTAGAGATTCCATCGAATAGGAGAAATGCAGCGGAACAGGGCGTTCGCCTCCACTCACTGTGGTGACGGCACGGCGCGTACGGCGTGTCATGTCTGCGGCGAGCGCGGTGGTATCTCCTAGAGTCGCTGAGAGGAGGACATGTTGAGTGTGGGTGAGCTCAAGCAGGGGAACCTGCCAGGCCCAACCACGCTGAGGATCAGAATAGAAGTGGAACTCGTCGTGAATGAGGGTGCCAATATCAGCAGATGCGCCTTCTTTGAGAGCCATATTTGCCACGATTTCCGCAGTGGCGCAGATGATCGGAGCGCCGCTGTTAAGAGAAATGTCACCGGTAATCATGCCGACATTCTCTGCCCCGAAAATGTCAATGAGATCGAAAAATTTCTCCGAGACGAGCGCTTTGAGTGGTGCCGTATAGAAAGCCGTTCGCCCGCGGGCGAGAGCTGTGAAGATGGCCGCCATGGCCACTATCGACTTACCCGAGCCTGTGGGAGTGGCGACGATGATATTTTCGTCCTCGATTGCAGCGAGTAGAGCTTCTTCCTGGTGAGGGTAGAGGGGACGTCCTGAATTGGAAGCCCAGGTAGAGAATTCTTCGAAAATTGCGTCACTTTCAGGGGCGGTGCCGAAGCGATCCTCAAGCCGATCAAGAGCTAGGTTGAGGACTGGATCTGTGGAGGGGGAACTTGTAGGCGTGGAGGGTGAGGAAGACGGAGGAGTCACTCTTCTAGGGTGCCATATAGTTACAGAAAATAGCGTGCTCTCATGATGTGAGGGTATCCGTAGGCTGTGAGATGAAGGTAGGGGAAATGATGAAGGTAGGGGAAATAAGGGTGGCCGATGTCACGGAAAGAAGCAGCTTCTCGATTTGCGCACTGCTCTAAACGTGAGTAAGTTATTTCTTCGTCAGCATACGCACCGCTAGCTCAACTGGCAGAGCAATTGACTCTTAATCAATGGGTTCTGGGTTCGAGTCCCAGGCGGTGTACGACGAAGGAACGGCGCTCAGGCGAACAGCTTGGGCGCTGTTTTCGTTTTCTGTCACAAGAAACGCAGGTGTGACACGTAGCAGCTCGGCAAGTGCCTTGATCTGCTGCGAGTCAGACATTGCCTTACACTAGGCTTGTCGTCCCTCTACCAGACCATACTGCACACCGAGCCATGCTATACCGATCATGCCGCACACCACCCTCTACTACGCCTCACACCACATCGCCTTGCACCAGACTGCACCCATACATCTAGGCCCGTTGTCCGCTCGTCGTCCCTCTACCGGATCGCACCTCGCATCAAACTACACCACAGAGCCAGACTCACCTCATGGTGGTCTGGCTCAGCAGCGGTGTTTTCTCACGCGAAGGTGAGCCACCGTAGTAACTATGGCTAGTGGCGCAGCTGGCCTCCCGAAACATCCACAGTGGCACCGGTCATGTAACCTGAGCGTGGGGAGAGAAGAAAGAGCGCCACGTCTGCTACTTCCTCAGGTTGAGCAATATGACCTATGGGAATGCGTGAGGCATAGAAGTCACGCCGCTTGTCGAGAGCGGCAGAGATCATGGGAGATTCCATTGTGCCGATCGCCAAGGCATTAACAGTGATTCCATTATTTCCCATCTCACGAGCCATTGAACGTGTCATTGTCACGAGGGCTCCCTTGGCTGCCGCATAGGGGAGATGGCCTGTAGAAGAGCCAAGGAAGGCGGCTTGGGAGGTGATGTTAAGAATACGCCCGGGGCGCCCAGCTTCTGTGCAATCGTGGACGAGAGCCTGCGAGAGTATCATCGGGGCGCGCAGGTTTACCGCCATAGATCGCTCCCACTGATCGAGTCCGATCTGACCGATCTCGCATGTTTCCCACACTCCGGCATTATTGACGAGGATATCAAGGCCACCAAAAGCGGCAGAAGCCTGTGCGTAGAGTCCTTCCACGTCAGTAGTGTTTGAAAGATCTGCTTGGATCGGCACGACGTTCTCTGCTCCAAGCTCAGCGACAAGAGCTTCGGCCTCACTGCTGCGTGAGCGGTAGTTGAGGGCTACTTTCGCTCCTTCTCCCACGAGTGCCCGCGTGAGGGCGGCTCCCAATCCGGAGGCGCCACCAGTAACGAGGGCACGCGCCCCCTGTAAACGAAGATCCATGTCAGTCCTCCTTGAGTGAGTCGAGAATTCGTTGAGACAACATGATGGGTGTCTTTCGGAATGCGTCGAAGGTAGTGCCAGCAAGGTGGCTGGTGAGTGTGACGTTTTCCAGTGCTAGCCATGGACTCTCCTTGCCCAGTGGCTCCACATCAAAAGTATCAATAGCTGCCCCCAAGAGCTTGCCTGTGCTCAGAGCTTCCACAAGTGCCTCCTCTTCCACAAGCCCTGAGCGTGCCGTATTGACGAGGATTGCTCCCGGTTTGAGGAGGTCGAGGCGACGACGATCGAGGAGGTGATATGTCTGTGCGCTGAGCCGGGCGTGTAGGCTCACCACATCCGAGCGACGAAGGAGATCGTCGAGTTCTTCCACTTTCTCTCCGTACTGGCTAGATTCTGTAAAAGGATCGTAGAAGAGGCAAGTGACATCGAAACCTTGAAGGAATTTCATGACAAGCTGACCAATATTTCCAGCTCCGATAATTCCAATTGTTTTGCCTTCGAGTTCTGGAATGGCATCTGAATTGGGAAAATCTTTGAGCCAGATTCCTTTCTGCATTGCCGCGTGAGTGCGTGCGATATTGCGGCTCTCAGCTAGGATCATTCCTACCGCAAATTCAGCCACGGCACGAGCATTTCTGCCAGGGGTATTGACTACGTGAATGCCGTGTTTAGTGGCAGCTTCGCTATCCACATTCTCTGTTCCTGCACGCAAGACACCGATAAGGCGAAGATAGGAGGCTTCCTCGATCACAGCTCGCCCGATTGGAGCAAACTGTGTTATTACCACCTCGGCTTGCGCTATCTTCGCCGTGAGGGAAGGAGGGAGTGGATAGGCATTCGCTCCATGCTGTTCGATGAGGAGGTTAATTTCCTGGAGTTTTTCGATCGAGGGTACCTCATCCCACGTAACTACCTCGACGTCATGTCCGGCTGTGCGCAGTTGTGCTGTTCCAGGTTCTAAGAGTTCAACAGGAATATAGGGGTCAGCAATGGCGAGAATTTTCATGGCATGTCCTCCTTAATGGTTTCTTTGCCCCGGCTGTTCACGAGTGTTGTTTGAGGGAATTACGGTTGATATAGCGTTTGAAGTGCTCGAAGCGCTGAGCGAAGAGATCGGTAAATTCAGGTGTTGGGGTAACAGTGTGGCGCGAGGGTTTTGTCATCGCAGCGGCTGCCGTGGCGAGATCGGGATAGATCCCGCAACCTACTGCAGCGAGGATTGCGGCACCGAGAGTTCCTGATTCTTCGGCATCGACAATATGAAGGTCAGTGCCAAATCCATCGGCAAACATCTTCGCCCACATAAGAGAATTTGCCGCGCCACCTGTAAAACGAATGCCGCCAGAGAGGTGTCGATAGTCGCGTAATTTCTCTATGTGGAGCATATGGCAGAACACCACTGCCTCATACACTGCACGAATCATGTGACGGATATCGTGAATTTGCGTCAACCCTACAAAACCGGCACGTCCATCCTCGGTCAGCGTCGTGCCATTAATGAAGGGGAGGAAGAAAGGATCCTCACGTGAGGGAGTAAATTCACTGATAAGACGCTCACACAGAGAGAAGATCTCACGGTCTGAGATGGGTGCGGGAGTGAAGGTGGAAATGATCCTTCCGATCACGTTCTTCAGATACCATTCGAGATTTGCCACTCCATTTGGGCTTGCCTCAAGAATGAGGTAAGAAGAATCGTCGGGGTAACTCGTCGTGAGGAAAATATCCTCCTCCGGGTGCACCACTGGGGAAAGAATCTGGTTGATTGACCACGTTCCCGTAACAACGCAGAGTTCGTCTTGAGTGGTAAGCCCGGCAGCCACGGCACAGGTTGCCACATCCATCGCTCCGCCTGCCACAGGTGTACCAGGTCGAAGTCCTGTCAGTCCGGCAACGTCGTCACTCACGTAACCAGCGATCTCGGTGGAGCGACAGCGTGGAGGAATCTTCGTCGCCCAGTGTCCAATTCCCAAATAATCGAGCATCTCCATATCGAGATCACCGGTGGTGAGGTTGGCGAGAGTTATACCGGTGAAATCGGTGAGTTCAATCTTTGCTTCTCCAGTCAAGCGGAAGCGAATGTAATCTTTGGCAGTGAACACATATTCTGTAGCTTCGAACACGTCGGGTTCGTAGCGATCCAGCCACGCCAAGAGTGCCGCAGGTTGCCCGGCCCATACCGTCGAACACGTCTTTGCCTGTACCTGTGTATGCAGGTCGGGGCGAGTAAGCCACTCATCGATGATCTCCTGTGCGCGACAATCGGTGGAGATGATGCCGTGGCGGACGCTCCCTCCATCTGCCGTGGAAAGATAGAGCCCGTTACCGTGCCCTGTGATCGAGAGCGCGCGGATATCGGCTGGGTCGATGCCCTCCTGGGCGAGGCAACGGCGGATTGCCTGGAGGTTGGCTTGCCACATCTGTTCCATGTCGCGCTCAGTCCACATGGCATGTGGTGTGAGAGTTTCGAGTTTTGCCTGATCGAGAGCGACGATTCTTCCGTTTTCGTCGTAAATGGCGGCCTTGGTTGCTGTGCCACCGTTATCTATTCCAAGTACATAATTTGGCATTATGACGTCCTTGTCTGTTCTGGTTCCCAGCGGCCTCTTTGCCGATGAGAAAGATGAGGTATGCAGTTATGTGGATATGTGAACCCTTCCGAGAAAGAGTTTTTGCCTCGTGATGTGAGCACGCACGATATGCACGATATCGAGAAGGATGGTGATCGAGAAAGATAGTGATCGAGAAGGGCGGTGAGGCAGATGCCTACTTCCATAATGTCGGCTCACTTGCTGTCACAGCTTCAAAACCGGCCTCAAAAAGTGCCGCAGTGGTGGACGCATCATCGATAAAACCACCGGCGACGAGGTTGCAGACTCCTTTCCACTGCAGAAATTTGGGAGTGAAGCGCTGAGCTAGAGCACCTGGGAGTACTTCAATTCCGTCGGGGCGAGTATCGTCAAGAATCTGAATTCCTCGTTCGAGAGAGCGAGAATCCATAAGGAAAATACGTTGAATTGCCCAGATTTCTGCGCGCATAGCGGTGGAAATTACCGAGGAATTCTGTGAGAGAATTCCATCGACGCGGAACATATTCTTTAAGAGTTTCACCCCGTCGCGATCGGCACGAAATCCACCGATCATGTCGGAGTGGACAAGTACGTATTTTCCTGATTCTTTGACCTTGGCTGCAAGTACCTGGAGATTTCCGATATGCACATTGGTGAAGAGCACGAAAGGTGAAGGTGCCTCGATTGCAGCAGGGAGATCCTTGAGATGACGCACTGAAGGAATGACAGTACTCCCAGGGAGGGGAAGCATAATACGGCCTCGTCACTTATCCAAGGAGTTATATATGTCCATGGCTTCGGCTGCACTGGCATTCTTGTGGACGAGGGCACCTAGGGCAGCCACCATGGCGAGAGGCTGAGGATCCTGCGTAATATTTCGACCCACTGCCACGCCGCTGGCACCGCAAGAGATCACGTGTTCGACGAAGGAAAAGTAGCTTGCATGGCTGGACTTCGGGCCTCCGAGTGCGAGAACAGGAATCGTGCAGGCTTCCACGATGAGGCGATCCTCTTCGGTTCCAGAGAAGCGTGTTTTGATGATATCGGCACCGATTTCTTCGGCTAGTCGTGCGGCGGTGGCAATCTTTCGTGGGTTATTTGCGTCCTCGCAGGTCACAGGGTAGCCATAGGGGAGGGATTCGCACATGAAGGGCATATTCCACTTGTCACCTTCACGGGCGAGGAGACTGGCGAAATCGTGGGTGGCACGTTCATTATGCGCACCGGGAAAAGTCATTATCACCACACCGTCGGCACCCACCCTCAGAGCATCCTCAATTCTGGCGATAGGCATATTGTCTGGGACGCTGGAATCGAAGATCCCTGTGGAGAGATCCACGCGGAGAGTGAGGCCAACTCCATTGAAGTAGGATGCGAAATTTTTCGCCTGGCCATAGGTGACGAGGACGTTGTCGAGGCCGTGCTCGACCATCTCGGGCACGCGACGAGCGGCAGTATCTACACCGGCGGTGTTCTCTGAGAAACCGAAGCCGTCGAGAGCGAGGGAAACGGAGCGTCCGTCTGGAGCGAAAATGTTGTTAAGGCGGCGAGTTTTTGACATGTCATTCTCCTGTGAATGGGATATGAGAGCAGCTCCTCAGCTTGCGAATTGAGGAATGTAGAGGGCGGCTTCACTCCGATGGAAGCTAAAGTTCTCCAGAGTGTGAGAGGCTGGAGAAAAAGGGGTGTATTCCTCCTTATGTTCCTCGTAGGCGAGCATGTGAGGTGAAGAAAAGGCCTCATAACGGAGATGTTATGAAGCCTCGATTCAGCGCTGAGTGATTTTGTTGTACCTCCACACTATCGTGATGTGATCTAGTGCGCAAACGTATGTGGTGTTCTAGTGCAAGTAGTGTGTAGTGAGGGAGAAGTGGCAGCTCAGTGACACTGCCTCGCATCACTCTTCCTAGGTATTTGTATTTGTGTTTGTGTTTCTCTAGCCTTCCTCACCTCCCTGATGTCCGGCGCGTTCCATTCGCATCGAACGCATGTTCGATGTAAAGTTTCCACAGGTTCGATGCGTGCGTGCTTGTCCACAAGCGTGGATTGGTGCCAGCAGAATGCAAAAGGTCGTGCATAGAGTGAACCTCGGATACCACTCGGAGAGGGTGGAACCGGAATGACCTGATCTGTCCACACTGCGGAAGCGGTATCGAGATAAAGGAATGATGAGATGGCTGGAAAGAAAGATGCCCCAGCTCCCGTGGAGCGTGCCGCTGATCGTGCTGCCGCACTCGAAGCAGCAATTGCCCATATCGATAAGAGTTTTGGCAAGGGCTCAGTGATGAAACTTGGAGATAAGCCTTCGCTCTCTGTGGACGTCATTCCCACAGGCTCGATTGCCTTAGATGTTGCTCTTGGCATTGGAGGTCTTCCACGCGGGCGCGTTGTTGAAATCTATGGCCCAGAGTCTTCGGGAAAAACAACAGTGGCTCTTCACGCCGTTGCCTGTGCGCAAAAGGCGGGGGGAATTGCTGCATTTATCGATGCTGAGCACGCCCTTGACCCCGAATATGCGAAGAATCTGGGTGTGGACACGGATCAACTTATCGTCTCCCAACCTGATACAGGCGAGCAGGCTCTCGAAATTGCCGACATGCTTGTACGCTCAGGTGCCCTGGATATTATTGTCATCGATTCGGTGGCAGCTCTCGTTCCTAAAGCAGAGATCAGCGGCGAGATGGGTGACTCACATGTGGGTCTTCAAGCTCGCCTTATGAGCCAGGCTTTGCGCAAAATTACGGGGGCTCTTTCAGCTTCGGGCACCACGGCAATCTTCATTAACCAGCTGCGTGAGAAGATCGGTGTCATGTTCGGCAATCCGGAAACAACGACGGGCGGTAAGGCTCTCAAGTTCTATGCCTCAGTGCGTCTGGATGTGCGCCGCCAGGAAACCATCAAAGACGGCACAAATATTATCGGTAACCACACAAAGGTTAAGGTCGTTAAGAACAAAATGGCTCCGCCCTTCAAACAGGCCGAATTCGACATTCTCTACGGCAAAGGTATCTCGCGTGAAGCTGGTCTTGTGGATATGGGTGTGGAGACTGGCGTAGTGAAAAAATCAGGTGCGTGGTACACCTACGAGGCTGACCAGCTAGGCCAGGGGAAGGATAAAGCGCGTCAATTCCTCGTCGACAACCCAGAAATGGCCGATGAAATTGAACACAAGATTCTTCTCAAGCTCGGCGTACGCAAAGAGGAAGATACGAGGGCTGACACTGAAGTTGAAGGTTCTAGCCCTGCAGACATCTAAAGGAGAGTCAGATGTGGGAAGAGGGTGAGGAAGCGCCGGCCACTGAGGCTTACAGATCTCGTTACCAGAACCGTCGGAGGAGAAATCCTCCGCGTGATTTCTCCTCACTCACGATCGAGGAACATCGCAAACGCGCCCACGATATCGTCATGCGCCAACTTGCGATGGCGGATCGTTCACGTGAACAGGTGCAGACAGCTCTTGCCCAGCGTGAGGTTCCTAACGATATCGCACAGGAGACGCTCGATCGTTTCGAGGAAGCAGGTCTTATTGACGACGAAGCTTTTGCCCGTGCTTTTACTCATTCCCGTCTGGAGTACAAGCGCACTTCGCGCCGGGCGATTGCGGTAGACCTCCAACGCAAGGGTGTCTCCCGCGCTCTGGCAGAGGAAGCAGTCAGTGAGATTAGCGAAGAGGAAGAACTGTCCAACGCTGTTGCTCTCGCACAGAAAAAACTCGCGCAGGCATCTGGCAATCCTGCCACGTTGCGTCAGCGAACCTATGCGATGCTCGCCCGGCGTGGCTTCTCGCCTTCAATCTGCGCGATGGCACTGGCGAAGGCACGCGAGAATCTCACACGTGACGAGGAATACGAGGCAGGCTCGGGATACTCACCCTGGGCTAGACTTAGCGACGATGTCTGAACTACCGCGTACCTATGCCATCCGCACTCTCGGATGCCAGATGAATGTCCACGATTCTGAACGCCTTGCAGGTTTGCTTGAAGCTGCTGGTTACGTCCCTGTGGCGCAGGTTCCCCAGAAGGCTGCTCGCGCCACGGAAGCAGGCGATGAAGGTGCCGATGTTGTTATCCTCAACACGTGCTCTGTGAGGGAGAACGCAGCGAATCGCCTCTTCGGCAATCTCGGCCAACTCGCTTCAGTCAAACGCGAGCGCCCTGGAATGCAGATAGCGGTGGGGGGATGTCTCGCCCAGCAAATGCGCCAAGGGATTATCGACAAAGCACCGTGGGTTGATGCGGTTCTCGGTACACATAACCTCGATGTTCTTCCTGCCCTTCTTGAACGCGCACGCCACAATAATGAAGCTGCTGTGGAGATCGAAGAATCCCTTAAAGTATTCCCCTCCACGCTTCCCACACGTCGTGAGTCGGCATACGCCGCGTGGGTGTCGATTTCGGTGGGGTGCAATAACACGTGTACCTTCTGCATCGTTCCTCACCTTCGAGGTAAGGAACGGGATCGTCGCCCTGGAGATATCCTCTCTGAAATCAACGCCGTGGTGAGCGAAGGCGCTATCGAGGTGACACTCCTTGGACAAAACGTAAATTCCTACGGCGTGGGCTTTGGAGATCGACAGGCTTTCGCTAAGCTCTTACGGGCGTGTGGAGAGGTGCCTGGCCTGGAACGGGTGCGCTTCACCTCACCTCATCCAGCCGCTTTTTCCGATGATGTCATCGCTGCCATGGCGCAAACACCCAACGTCATGCCTTCCCTTCACATGCCGTTGCAGTCCGGCTCAGATCGGATCCTTCGCGCTATGCGCCGCTCCTATCGCTCCGAGCGTTTCCTTGGAATCCTTGAACGTGTGCGTGAGGCTATGCCGAATGCAGCGATCACAACGGATATTATCGTGGGTTTCCCAGGAGAAACAGAAGATGATTTCCAGGACACACTCGATGTAGTAGAGCAATCGCGCTTTTCCTCAGCTTTCACTTTCATCTATTCGCCGCGTCCAGGTACTCCAGCAGCAGATATGGAGGATCAGGTTCCCCAGGATGTGATTTCACAGCGCTACCATCGTCTCATTGAGCTGCAGGAGCGTATTTCGTTCGAGGAGAATCAGAAGCTCGAAGGCACCCAGGTGCAGGTACTCGTCTCTGAGGGGGAAGGACGAAAGGATGAGGAGACATCGCGTGTAAGCGGTCGGGCAGAAGATAACCGCCTCGTACATGTGGCTCTTCCCGAAGACCTCACTTCGCGCCCACGTCCAGGGGATATGATTCGCGCTATTGTCACGCACGCAGCTCCTCACCATCTCGTTGCAGACTCTGCTCTTGAAGATGATCTTTTTGAAGTTCGTCCTACTCGTGCTGGAGACGCGTGGGAAGCACGCAAGCGTCGCACTGAAGAACTGACAGCTGAAGCTGAAGGCCGTGCCCCGATTTCTCTGGGGATTCCAACGATTCGCCTGCGTTCATAGCGCCGTGATTATCTCGATCGTTGGGCCCACTGCCAGCGGAAAAACGGCCCTCTCCCTTGAGGTAGCGAGAGCCCTTGGAGGGCCGTCGTGTGTGGAGATTATCTCTGCTGACGCCATGCAACTTTATCGCGGTATGGACATCGGGACGGCAAAAATTACTCCTGACGAGCGCGCCGGGATCATCCACCACCAGCTCGATGTTCTTGAGATAGAGGAGAAAGCGAGCGTGGCTGCCTACCAGCGCTATGCTCGCAGCGATCTTGAGGGGATTGCCTCGCGCAACCGCCACGTAATTGTGGTGGGTGGGTCGGGACTCTATGTTTCTGGACTTCTTGACGAACTCGATTTCCCTGGACATAGCGACGAGATTCGCTCCGCACTCCAGAGTCAGGCTGAAACTGAGGGGCTGGGAAGCCTGCGGGAAGAACTGCGAGAACAGGATCCAGAAACTTACGCAACGATTGACCTGAACAATCCGCGCCGCCTTATCCGTGCCCTCGAAGTGATTCGGCTGACAGGAAGCCCCTACACTCCGCGTTTTCCACGCCACACTAGCCATTATTCTGGTGTGTTTTCCTTCGCAGCCTCACGCGAGAGAGAAGATCTTGAGGAGGCAATTTTTCTCCGCACTCACGAAATGTTCGCACAGGGGCTTCTCGAAGAGACGCGCGAACTTCTTCACAGAGGGCTGCGTGAGGCTCCCACAGCGAGCCGTGCGACGGGTTACCGGGAGTCTATCGCTGTGCTTGATGGGACGATGAGTAAGGAAGAGGCAATCTCGGCAATTAGCTTAGCCACACGGCGTTTAGCTAAGAAACAGCGGACGTGGTTCCGTGCCGACCCTCGCCTGCACTGGATTAATCTTTCGACGATGCGCGTAGAGGAAGCAGGAAGGGAGATCCTCCGGCACATTGAAACAGCTTCGGGTGAGTGAAACTGCACAAGGTGTGGGTGGATACTAGAAACCACAGTTGTGCGCTATCCCGCGAGGAGCGTCGGCACAAGCTCAAAACAAGCCTAAAAGACCTAGTTCAGGCATCCTCAGGAAGATGAGTAACCTCGAATACTCGGAAGCCCTTGGCTGAACCGAGCTTGTCACAGACCCACCCCTGGCTACGGAGCCACGATTGAAGCGAATCTGCCCCCAGATTCCTCTGGACAACAAGATAAGCCACGCCTGTACGCGCAAGGCGAGAAAGCCACGTGGTGAGGAGTGCGTGAAGCTCGGCCTTCCCAATCCGCACGGGCGGGTTCGACCAGAGAAGGTCAATGGGTCGCTCACCGAGAGCTTCAAGAGCCTGCTCTGGGGAGAACACGTGGCCGGTAAGCCCCGCAGTACTGAGGTTCGCATGGGTGAGTTCGCGGGCACGCTCATTGACATCGATTCCCCACACATCCACGCCAGGTGTTCTCGCACATACCTGCGCTAGAGCCAGAGTAATTGGCCCCCATCCACAACCCAGATCCACTGCGAGACTTCCAGGTTCAAGCACGGGTTCAGGCACACGCGCCAGCAAGACGGCTGTACCTTTATCTACGCGATCGTGGGAAAAAACTCCGTGTGCTGTCGTGACGGAATAGTCGATACCACGCAACGTGACTTTGCGCGTTATACGCTCATCAGGCGAGGCGGGACTGGTAGAGAAATAGTGCTCGGTACTCACGTTTCCACCCTAGTGGTAAGAACAGCCCTTGCCTATTTCACCCCTGGCGAGAAATTCAACGTGCGTGGCCTTCGTCACAGGTCAAGGAGAAAATACTACATAGTAGGCGCGCGGGAAGGCATGAGGAATTCTGTCAGTACCATGTCAGTATCATGCGGTTCTAGGGGCTGAGTTGGTCGCCATTGTGCCCCAGGGATGTGAGACGATAGGAAGCCACATAACACGCGCTGTGCCGCGCCACGCGTATGTCAGCACAAGGGAAGGGTGCGATGAAGGAGAACTGCGATACCACAAATAGCCAGGAGAACGCGCCCATCCCAACAGAAGAAAACTTCGATATCCATTCACGGGAAAGAACAGCACTTCAGAAAGATCCGGCCTATCGCGGGCAGTGGGCAGGAAATGAACTCGATCGCCAGGAACGTGCCTCTCTCCAGCGCGTTGCAGGTCTCCAGGCTGGTGAAGCTCGTGAAGAGGGTGTGGATATTGAATATCGTCAAGTGCGCCTCGAACGCGTTGTTCTTGTGGGGTTGTGGATGGAGGGCACCCTCAAGGACGCTGAAGATTCACTGCGCGAACTCGCTGCCTTAGCTGAGACGGCTGGTTCACTCGTGCTTGATGGTGTGATCCAACGCCGTTCTCTTCCTGACCCTGCCACGTATCTTGGATCGGGGAAGGCTCGCGAACTGGCTGAGCTTGTAGCCACTGTGGAAGCCGATACGGTGATCGCTGATTCTGAACTGGCGCCCTCTCAACGGCGTACCCTTGAAGACATTGTGAAGGTGAAGGTCATCGACAGAACAGCCCTCATCCTCGATATCTTTGCCCGCCACGCCAAATCGCGTGAAGGTAAGGCACAGGTGGAATTGGCTCAACTTGAATATCTCCTTCCGCGCCTGCGCGGCTGGGGCGAATCAATGTCGCGCCAGGCAGGTGGACGTGTGGCCGCAGGTGCTGGTATTGGCTCACGTGGCCCTGGCGAAACAAAGATCGAACTGGATCGTCGTCGTATCCGAACGAGGATGGCAAAACTGCGTCGCGATATTGCCCATATGGAACCGGCGCGCAAACAACAGCGCGCTGAACGTCAGCGGCACAGAATGCCTTCTGTGGTGATCGTTGGATATACGAACGCGGGTAAATCCTCGCTCTTGAACCGTCTCACAGGGGCAGGAGTCCTGGTGGAGAACGCACTTTTTGCCACTCTCGATCCCACAGTTCGCCGTGCAGAGAGCCCAACTGGGCGCAATTACACTCTCGCGGACACAGTGGGTTTTGTGCGTAACCTTCCCACGCAGCTAGTGGAAGCCTTCCGTTCCACCCTTGAGGAAGTCTCAGGGGCTGATATCCTCCTCCACGTTGTCGATGCCTCCCACCACGATCCTGTGGGGCAAGTAGCGGCTGTACGGAGTGTCCTTGCCGATATTGACATTAAAGCGAGAGAGATCATTGTGCTGGCCAAGGCTGACCTCGCTGCCCCTCTCACCATCGCTGCTTTACGCTCGCACTTCTCTGGTGCCTGTGTCGTCTCGTGTCTCACGGGAGAAGGAATCGAAGATCTTCGTAAGACGATTGACGAGGCACTGCCACGCCCAGACGTAGAGATCGCCTCACTTGTGGGCTACGAGTACGGCTCTCTCCTTGCCAGAATCCACGACGAAGGGGAGCTTCTTGAGCCTCTTGAGTACCGCGAAGAAGGAATATGGGTACACGCCCTCCTCCCACATGCGCTCGCCGCTGCCCTTGGGAAAACTCTCAGTGAAGGCCAACAGTGAGGTACGAGATGAGCGAACTCGACGCGCTTCTTGAGGAGGTTGTGTCAGGTTTTGGTGGAGGGCGCCGCGAGGGACAGGTGCGTATGGCCGAGGCCACTTATCAAGCTCTCCAGAATGACGGGCATCTCCTCGTCCAAGCGGGAACAGGCACGGGAAAGTCCATCGCTTATCTTGTACCAACTGCGACATGGGCTGTGGAATCCGGGGGAAAAGCGATTATCTCTACTGCAACACTGGCACTTCAACGGCAGATTCTCAGCCAGGATGCTCCGAGAGTGAGTCGGGCGGTGGAGAAAATCCTTGGGAAAACTCCTCACATCTGCCTTCTCAAGGGATGGAACAACTACGTCTGCCTACGCAAAGCCACTGGAGCCTACCCTGAGGAGGACGCGCTCCTTTCCCGCGCGGCCGGTGAATATGGTGCTACAGCGATTGGTGAAGAAGTAGTGCGCCTGCGCGAATGGGCGATGAGCACAGATACTGGTGATCGTGACGATCTTATTCCTGGTGTGAGCGATCGTGCCTGGCGCCACGTTTCAATCTCGAAGCCAGAATGTGTAGGTTCTAAGTGCCCATTGCGTGGCTCGTGTTTCCCCGTCCTCGCACGACAGGAAGCTGAGGAAGCAGATATCGTCGTCACTAATCACTCCATGCTAGGAATCCAGAGCGCAGGGACTCCCATCCTCCCCGAAGCGAGTGCATATATCGTCGATGAAGCCCATGAACTCGTTGATCGTGTAACTGCTCAACTCACCTCGTCGGTATCCAAAGCGGAGGCATATTTGCTGGCGCGATTGTTACGGAGGGAAAAGATTCTCACGGAACTTGAAGAAGCCGGAGATCGTCTTGACGAACAACTTTCGGAGCTTGCTGAAGGACGCTTGGAAACGATTCCACCTACTCTCACTGATACCGTTATGCGCTTGCTCGGGGAGTTGCAGAGTGCGCTTAACGATGTGGGCAATCTACCGAGTAAAGAGGAAGCCGATGCAGCTGCGAAGGCGGTGGCTCGCAATCGAGTCTCGACGATGGCACAGGTAGCCGAGCGTCTCCTTTCTGAGGATGTTCATACGGGAAAACTGGTCACCTGGGTTGCTCGCGATCTCGACGAGAAATCCTCGCTCTATGTGGCACCTCTCGATGTTTCTGGTTCCCTCGCTGATACGTTATTCGAGGGAAAGATAGCTGTGCTCACGTCCGCCACCTTGACGATTGGGGGATCTTTTTCTCATGTGGCGCGCACGAGCGGGTTCCTCTATCCAAGTCAAGGTCCCTTCAAAGAACTGGATGTAGGTTCGCCTTTCGACTATGGGTACCAAGGGATCCTTTATGTAGCAGCCCATCTTCCGCCTCCCACCCGCAAAGGCTATGGCACTGTGCATCTAGAAGAAATGATGAGCCTTATCCGCGCTTCTGGTGGGGGAGCACTGTGCCTTTTCACTTCCAGGCGAGGAGCTGAGGAAGCAGCCGAATACGCGCGCGATCACCTCGATACGCCGATTCTCCTCCAAGGAGAAGATCAACTGCCTACTCTCGTGCGTGAATTTGCGGCTGACGAATCCGCGAGTCTCTTTGGCACGATCTCCCTATGGCAGGGAGTAGATGTGCCTGGTCAAACCTGCCGTCTCGTGGTGATTGATAGGATTCCCTTTCCAAGGCCAAACGAGCCACTCACCCAGGCGCGCACACAGAGTGTGGTTGAACGAGGAGGAAACGGATTCATGGAAGTGGCCGCTTCTCATGCTGCTCTCCTCTTAGCTCAAGGAGCTGGACGCCTTATTCGTCGCCTTGAAGATCGTGGAATGGTAGCTGTTCTCGATTCACGGTTGTGCAAGGCGCGATATTCAGGATTTCTTCTTGCTTCGATGCCTCCCATGTGGCGTACCACTGATCCTCATGTGGCTCGCTCAGCGCTCGAACGTTTGGCAGGAGGCCATGTGTCCTCTACAGATGAGGGCGGTAAGAGATAAAGCACGTGTCATTCCTGGGAATTAGTCTGGGTGCGAAGGTCTCGTGGTGGGCGCGCCATCGGGAGTAGGGTGAAGGCGCAGAGACGTGGAGGAGTGGAGGAGTGAGGCTTTGTCCACAGACAGAACTCACATAAAGGTGTTTCCTCAGTGATGTGTGTTTGCTCCAATTCTGCACGCAGGAAGAAGGGTGCTCCTTAGAATGGAAAACGGTTGGTGCAAGTGCCGTCCCGTTTTTCTGAGAGGTGTGACGTGTCTGAAAATGAGACTCCAGAGGTAGCCACTCCGATCCTCGAAACTGTAAAGCCCTATGGGCGTGCAGCAGATATCAATACCAAAGTGTCGGTGATCGGCGCTGGAGCGGTGGGTTCTGCTTGTACATACGCGATGATGATTAAAGGAGTGGCTCGCCACTACGCCATGTTCGACATTGCTGAGGAGAAGGTAAAAGCTGAGGCGCTCGATATTGCGCAGGGCTCGCAGTTTGCTCCCGTCTCCACGGTAGAGGGTTCTTCCGATATCGCAGTGATTAAGGACTCTGATGTTGTCGTAGTAACGGCTGGTGCCAAGCAGAAGCCTGGGCAATCTCGCCTTGATCTAGCTGGTGCCACGATCAACATTATGAAGTCGATCCTCCCCAAGGCAGTGGAGCAGGCTCCCAACGCTATCTTCCTCATTGTTTCCAATCCTGTGGATGTCGTGACCTATGCAGGTCTGAAAATCTCCGGCATGAGTCCGGATCGTTTCTTTGGTTCCGGCACGGTGCTCGACTCTTCGCGTCTTCGCTATCTTGTGGCGGGTCAGTGTGGTGTCACACCGCAGAATGTTCACGCCTATATCGTGGGTGAACACGGTGATTCCGAGCTTCCTCTCTGGTCGAGTGCGATGATTGGTGCGGTGCCACTTCTCCAGTGGGGTACTACGCGTGATGGGCGTGTATTTGACGATTCCATTCGTGAGGATATTCATCGTGAAGTTGTCAATTCGGCCTACACCATCATTGATGGAAAGGGTGCCACGAACTATGCGATTGGCCTTTCTGTCTCGCATATTGTGAGTACGATTCTTCGCGACGAGCGTCGAGTACTTCCAGTCTCCTCACAGCTTGATGACTGGCTTGGGATTTCTAATGTAGCGATGTCAGTTCCTACCGTGGTAGGGCGCGAGGGTCTGAGCCGCCGACTCGTCCCTGTGGTAACGCCGCGCGAATATGATGGCCTGCGTGCTTCTGCCAATTCGATCCGTGCAGTGGCGGCTAAGTTTGGCTACTGATATAGGTAATAGGTAAATTGCCGATGTAGTGATGGCATCGTTGAGAGATACGTGAGCTGAGTGGATATTGCAGCTCGTCTGTGCGAGGGGAGTGCTCCTGAGAGGGTGCTCCCCTTTGTGCGTTGGCTATACGGAACTTGGCATGGCTGCACGGGACTCGTAGTTTAGATATATGGAACGTGTGGGCGCCGCGCCAGTTCTGCATTGTGTCGCTGCTTGTGGGGGCACTACGTGGTGATATTACTCGTCTGGAGTGTCACTACGTGGCGGCATCACCGCATATGCCTCGTCCGAAATGAGTAGTGCGCCTGAAATGGGTGCCGCACCCAAAGTGAGTGCTGTGCTTGAAGCAAGTGCTGCACCCACACAAGTGCTGTGCTTGAAGTGAGTGCTGTGGTGGAGTAGCTCGTGCGTGCAAGGGACAACGTGCGATTGAAGGAGGTATCTTAATATCCGTTCCAGAGCGGTATGCGTGTCTGAGAGTGAAGGTAGAAAGTAACTTTCGGATGGTTCTAGAGCATACGGATAGTTCTAGAGTGCACGTAGAACCGTGACTACTTTCCCGAGTATTTCAGCATTATCCGCAGGAATAGGAGAGAATGCTGGATTGCAGGGCAGGAGAGTGACGTGGCCGCCTTTGCGTTGAAGAACTTTGACAGTGGCTTCACCTTCGAGCATCGCGGCGACAATTTCACCGTTCTCAGCTACAGGTTGACGGCGAATTACCACCCAATCTCCGTCGCAGATCGCTGCTTCGATCATTGATTCGCCTTTGACGCGAAGGGCAAAAAGTTCGCCGGATCCGGTGAGGCGGCGCGGAATAGGGAATACATCTTCTACGAGTTCTTCGGCGGTGATTGGAGTGCCGGCGGCAATTTGCCCCACTACGGGGACATTTACTGAGCTGAGGGTGGCACCCTCGTCGGAGGAAGTTACAAAGTGTGTGCGAGAACGAGTTGGCATTTCCAGCACCGTGGCACTGCCTTCTTCGCCAAAAGCATAACCCTGTTCCGTAAGATCCATCGTGCGTGGGAGCCGCGTATCGCGGCGAATATAGCCAAGCTCTACGAGGGTGTCGAGTTGGTATTTCACTGAGGAGGTTGAAGAGAGTCCAACTTCGTCCCCAATCTCACGGATAGTGGGTGAGTGGTGGTTCTTCATCATGTGACTGCGGATGCATGTGAGCACGGCAACTTGGCGATCCGTCAAGGGTGGGGTGGGCATCGCTTCCTCCAAGTGACTGTGATGAGCATTGTTAAGTTGGTTCTGCTCCCAGGGTATCCCGAGCCGAGGGCAGGAACAGAGATTTCGGGATTCGAAATCTTGTTCTAGACAAGTGTAGCGCACTGCAGTAGAGTGTGAACAGATGTTCGACAAACAAATGTTCGAAAGGGGCTACTGTGAGCGCAATCGAAGCACATGAACTGCAGGTTTATCCAGGCGCACCTCGGCTGAAGGCACAGGCTCGCCTACGTGTTGTACGCGAAGGCGAAATTGTGGCACGGGTGCGCCCTCGCGAACAGCGGTGCCCGGCACGTCCGCATCTAAGAGCCGTTCCTAGCCCTGGAAGTGCCCCTTCGGCAAAGTCTGCTCAGAGTGCGCTTTCGACGCCCAGTGCTGCTTCTCCATCTAGTGTGGAATCAAACAAGCAATCCTCCTCGGCGGCTCGGTTTCCTTCTTCTCCTCATCGCACTTTCCAGAGAAGGTTGGATTCCTCTCCTGCCTCTTCTATTTCTATAGCACCGGCTTCCATCAGCCTCGATTCTCCTTTGCCTCCTCTTAAATTCGAAGAATTGCGAGGGCGCAATATAGTACACATTGTGCGCCGTCCAGAGCCTCGGATGCGCCGAAATGACGGGAAAAATTCTCTTTCTCAACACAAGGAAAACGAAGCCACACGCGGCGCACACTTGCAAGAAATTTCCATCCACCCGAATCGGGCACATACCCATCGTCGTTTGCACGCTTTGCGTCTCGGATTCCTTGCAAGTGTGAGTGCGGGTGCTGTAATGGGTTTGGTTGCACTCGGAGTTGCAATCGGTTCCTTCTTCGCCCCTGATCTGGGTGAGAGCATAACGGTTCAAGCAGGAGATTCAGTGTGGTCAATCGCAGCG
This sequence comes from Actinomycetaceae bacterium zg-1166, assembly GCA_015679245.1. GTDB lineage: Bacteria > Actinomycetota > Actinomycetes > Actinomycetales > Actinomycetaceae > Changpingibacter. The sequence goes on from CP064953.1 coordinate 642,220, forward strand.
TCAATTCCCAATGCACCGGATATATCGACAGCCGTGTCTGACATCCAGGATCTCAATGGGATTGGGGGCGATTACCTCACCCCAGGTCAAATGCTCTCACTTCCTGCTTATCACTGAAATACATTCGTAGAGTCGAGGGACGAAGTTTCACCTCTTCCGGTGAATTTACGAAAGGAGATGAAGTTTATCTTGATAAGATACAAACGTGCATTGCCCATATTGTCACCACCCAGATTCTCGCGTGATTGATTCGCGAACGAGCGACGACGGCCTTTCGATTCGTCGGCGTCGTGAGTGCCCCGAGTGCAAGAGACGCTTCACTACGACCGAATCTGCGAGTCTCACGGTGCTTAAGCGTTCTGGTGTCACTGAGCCTTTCTCCGTGGAGAAGATCATTACCGGACTTTCGCGGGCATGCCAAGGAAGGCCTGTCTCTCAAGATCAGATTGCAATTCTTGCCAACCAGGTGGAGGACGAGGTTCGTGCGCTAGGTAGTGCACAGATTTCGAGCAATGACATCGGCAAGGCGATCCTCGAACCACTCGCTGAGCTTGATGCCGTCTCCTATCTACGCTACGCCAGTGTTCACTCCAACTTTGATCTTGACGATTTCGAGGCCGCTGTTAAGCGCCTTCAAGGCGAGCGTAACTCTGCAGTTTCCTCGTAGAGTCCGTCATAAGAAAGTATCCTCCTGAGGAAAGCTCAAAACTCCGAAGGCTATGTCTCCCACCTGGTCTTTTCCTTCCCACTCACGTACCAATTAGCACCTGTATGCAGGCTTGTGCTTAAGAGTAATCACTCTTAATGTACTGCCGAGTAGTGCGCAGCACCGATAGCATGTAACAGTGCCAGCACGACACTGACAGCACAGCGGTGACAGCTCAGTGCCAGTGCGGCACTAGTAACGCGCAGCAGATTCGCGAAATCTAGTTCTCCCTACTTTCGTTATGAGAATTTGGGAGAGCTTCTCCGTTAAAGTCCGCTGTGTGGTGCTTGTGCGACTCATCATGTTTCTGACCTTCTGGTTCTGAGTCTCGGCCACTACCCTTACCCTCGTTGCTACTGCCTTGGCTACCAGCTTCATAACTACTGCCTTGGTTTGAGTCCTCGCTCTCCTGGCTTTCAGTTTGGGTACTCTCTTGGGGAGATTTGACGCGGGCTGCCACCTGTTCAGAAGCGAGGGCAAGCATCTCGCTCGCCTGGGAAAGGAACTGATCCTTCGTAGCCGAAAGATATTCTTTCCGCGCATTCCATTGTTCGAGAACCTGAGCGGAAAGCGCCTCGACTTTCTCGCTTGCGGCTTCAGTGAGTTCAGCTGCGCGTTTGCGCCACTGACCAGCTGAAAGTTCGTAGCTTGCCAATTCGTTGCGCACAGAGCGACGCTGAACTTTTCCGAGCTGGGAGCGTGGCAATTCGTCGGTAATAGCGATTGACTTCGGCATGGCATAGTGGGAGAGCTTATCTTGTGTCCAACGCCGCACGGCATCGAGATCAACGATGGCACCAGGTTCAAGTACGAGCACTGCCACCACAGATTCGCCACGGTTCTCGTCGGGCATTCCTACCACAGCCACATCACGAACTCCAGGCATAGACTTAATCGCATTTTCTACCTGAGAGGGATAGACATTGAAGCCCCCCTGGATAATCATTTCCTTAGCGCGTTCAGCCATGACGAGAAAGCCGTTCTCCCACCGTGCTAAGTCTCCAGTGCGTAGCCAGCCCTCATACATCACCCCGGAAGTCTCTTCCTCTTCGCCCAAGTATCCGGCGAATACTTGCGGGCCGCGCACGAGAATCTCACCCACGTCTGTAGCATCCTTGGAGAGATCTTCTGGATCGGCCAAGCGAACCTCAGTGGAGGGGAAAGGAATACCCAAGGTGGAAGGGCGGCGTTCTGAAGAAAGAGGTGAACCCGCAATGATCGGACTCGCTTCTGTCATCCCGTAGCCTTCAATGATGAGGCCACCTGTAGCCGCTTCCCAGCGGGCAGCCAATTTCGGATCCAGAGCCATAGCCCCGGAAAAAGCCCAGGAAATCGAAGTGATATCTGTGAGCTTCCCAGCTTCGGCTTCCTTTGTCTGAACGGCGAGGATTCTCTCGAACATCGGCGCTACACCCGGAAACAACGTGATAGGGTGACGTCGCTGACCAGCGAGGAGAGCCGGTACATCAAAGTTCGGCAACATGAGCAGAGTTGCACCAATAAAGATTCCAACTCCGAGGATCGTCTGAAGGCCAAAAGCATGGAAAAGTGGCAACACGCCTGCGACAACTTCCTCTCCACGCGTCGTCCCCCGGATCCACACACTCGTCTGCACAATATTCGACATCAAAGAACGGTGCGTGAGCTGAACCGCCTTTGGTGTACCCGTAGTTCCACCCGTGTGGATGAGTACAGCAACATCGTCAAGATTGCGCTCCCGCGCAAAAGCCGACTGCGGTAGAGGTGGTGCTTTCTTCACAATGCGATCAAAAGAGAGTACCCCTGAAGGGACTTCTCCACGTAGCTTTGTCCGTTGTGCTCGTGCTGCTTTCACTGGCAAGGTGAGAAGGAATCGCGAAGCTAAAGGAAGCTCATGAGAAAGATCAACAGCGAGGTAAGAGCGCCCACGTAGGTCACCGTTCTCGGTGAGTTTAGCGATTGTCTGCTCCCAGGCCACCACAACAACAGCTCCGTGACGTTCGAGTTGCGCATGGAGTTCTGCAGGCGGAGCCAAGGGATTATGTTCGGCGACGCGAGCCCCCAAACTCAAAGTAGCGAAATATGCGACAACGTGCTGGGGACAATTTGGCATAATAAGCGCCACCACATCCCCAGCACGCACCCCAGAGCGATAGAGCGCATTGGCGGCCTTACGTACATGATGTGCAAGCTCGCCGTAGGTGATCGTCCGCCCCAAAAAATCGATGGCGATGTGTCCAGGAAACTCTGTTGCAGAATTCCACAAGAGGGAATCGAGAGGCTCGGTCACCGGGTCAATCTCTGCGGGGACTCCTGGGGCATAGTGAGGGCGTGCTGCATCCATAACCCTAACTTTATACACAGGTCATACCGGAGACTTCCTCCACGTTCGCTTCGAGATGACGAACTCACCGCGTGCGACACCTCGAAAACTCTTCCATTCACACATATCCGTCTGCATGAATGTGTAAAGACTTGGTAAAGATTCGCAGCGACTCGTGTTTATGCTGTCTCTCGGCGCAGCACTCGCAGGCGAATATTTTGATCTGAGGAACGCATCTGATCTACAGCGTGGTCAGGAAGCTCAGCCGAGATATCGGTGACCATGTATCCCACCTGCCCTGATGTGGCGAGGATCTGGCGATCAATGTTTGCCCCTTCGTCGGCAAAGATCTTATTGACGAAGGCGAGTGCCCCTGGGGTGTTGCGATGGATCCACGCTATCCGGTACAGCGTGGAAGGGGAGGGGCCTGAAGCGATGGAAGGAATATTCACTGAGAGCTCGGTGGCTCCCTTACGCCAGTAATCTAAGAGTTTTCCAGCTACAAAGTAGCCGATAGATTCTTGAGCTTCGAGTGTGGAGCCACCGATATGCGGGGTAAGGATCACATTGGGGAAACGCGCGAGAGGAGAGGAGAATTCGTCGCCGTTGGCATTGGGTTCCTCAGGAAAGACATCGATTCCAGCACCGGCAAGTGTAGCGTCATCGAGCTTTTCGATGAGAGCTTCCATATCTACAATCGACCCACGCGAGAGATTAATGAGGATTGAACCTTTTTTCATCTGCTCGAATTGTGTACGCCCAAAGAATCCCACGTTTGAGGGACGCCCATCCACGTGGAGGGAAACGATGTCACTTTGTGCGAGGAGTTCGTTCAGAGAACGCACGCGTCGAGCGTTACCCATTGCAAGACGCTCGGAGATGTCGTAGAAGATGACGCGCATACCCAGAGCTTCAGCAAGTACGGAGAGTTGGGTGCCGATCGAACCGTAGCCGACGATTCCTAGAGTTTTGCCTCGCACCTCGTGAGCTCCACGTGCGGACTTCTCCCAAATTCCCTCGTGTAGCGCCGCATTCTTTTCCGGCACGTGACGAGTGAGGGCTATAGCTTCACTGATTGCCAGTTCTACTACCGAGCGTGTGTTGGCATAGGGCGCGTTAAATACGGCGATTCCGTGATCGTTGCAAGCGTGGAGGTCGATCTGATTTGTGCCAATGCAGAATGCCCCCACTGCTTGCAGATCCGGACTGGCCTCAATAACCTCACGTGTGAGCAGTGTCTTTGAGCGGATCCCTAGGATCTGCACGCCCTGGAGCGCGCGGATAAGATCCTCACCCTGAAGAGCGCTGGGGATTCGAACAATCTCGAATCCAGGCCGCTTGAGTACTTCGTCGGCAGATTCGTAGGGGTTTTCAAGCAGAAGAATCCGTGGCATCTCTTTACTCTCTCGCAAAGAAGCTACGAACGCCAGCTCCTGTCCACAGTGCGGGATATTTATACTGCCCTGCTACCGTTTCTTATGTTTCCTTTATGAACTCTATGTGGCTGTTCGCGTGGTGAGTAGAGCCTCTCGAAATCCATCGATGAAACCGTGTCCGACTGTGTGACTATTCGCGTAGTGAGCAGGGAATCTGTGTGCTGTAACACACAAATAGTGCAGCTTTGAACGCATGTAACTGCGTGAGGACACGAAGAAACCCGGTTCAGAATGTCAAGGTGCGGGCACTGACGAGTCTGATTCTCTACAGAGGGGAAGGTACCCTGCCGCCAGAGATATACGTGCGAAGGGTCGTAAGCGATACGTACAGTGGTTTACAGGAGGCAGAGACAGCGAAGTGAGACGTGATCTCAGCGTGGAATTGTGCCTCAGTGCTTGGCTCTTGATATTCGCACCTTAACGCTCAGCCTTCGATATTCAGCCCGCGATGTTCACCTCGATACCAGCAGGTAGAGCCTCTCCGGCAAGAATATGGAGATGTTTTGTTGGGCGAGTCATAGCCACGTAGAGGCTTCCTGGCCCCTCCCGTAATACCTGAGAAGGTTCGATAAGTACCACAACATCGTATTCCAAACCTTTAGATTCGTAGGGCGTAAGCAAACGAATTCGCGCTGTACTCGCACTCCCCGAAAGATCCATCTTCCACGGCATATCGAGCGAGATTTCTGCCAGGAGAGAGGCGACGAGACCACGCTGAGCCTGCGCTACGACGAAAGCGAGGGTTCCGTTTCCTTCTCCGTATTCTTCCTCCATCGCGCGGCAGTGGCGCGATAGCGTGGCTTTGAGTGCGTGTTTCCAGGCCTCACGAGCAATACGAGGTACCTGTCCAGCTGATATATGAGCCTCTGAGATATGAGCCTGCGTGCAGCTTTGCGCTCTATTGGCCTCCTTAGAGGCGTTCGCATAGTACTGGCTCGGGTTCGCACAGTACTGGCTTGCGGCGTAGTACTGACCTGGGTTCGGCATAGTGTTGTCGGCAATGTCTCCCTTGCTATCTCGACTAGCTCTCTCATCGCCACTACTCGCGAATATCGATGAGAGTGCGTATCCCACATCCTCGTGTGTGAGGGCTCCTTCGAGTTCACGTGCTGCGCGCACAGGCGCCACGTTAACTCCCACAGCTTCGAGAGCACGCTGAGCTGCATTGAGGATCATGCCTGGAGTGCGATAAGAAATCGTCAGTTTTTCCACGCGCATGTGCTCACGCAGCCGCCCTAGAAGCTGCCCCCACCCGCCGGTCGGTGCGCCTGCCGGGCGCTGATCGACATCTCCCACAATGGTGAAAGAGCGTGTTGGGCAGCGACGTATGAGCATCTCCCACTGCATGGGCGTGAGTTCCTGAGCCTCATCGACTACCACATGTCCGTAGGTCCATGTGCGGTCACCTCCAGCTCGCTCGGCCAGATGCGAAGTGCTGACTCCACCTCCCATGCGCTCAACGAGGGCCTGCGGATCCACTAGGCGGGAGGTAAGGCCAAGCGAAGAAATCGTGGAAGCAGCCATGTCAGTCATTGCCTGTGAGGCCGCAGTTTTTTGGCTCTGAGAACGCTGATCGGGAAGAGAACCCAAATGCTCAGCGAGTTCGTCGAGAAGAGGAATATCTGCAGTGGAAAATCCAGCTCCGCGTTCACGCACAAGCAAGGTTCGTTCCGACGTACTAAGCTCAGGGGCCACCCGTGCCAGTAATTCTGGGTGGGACCAGAGTCGCCCCAAGAGGTGTTCGGGGCTGGAGGGGAGCCATCGCAGGTTGATCTCACGCCGTGCTTCAGGCGAACTTGCGACATCTGCCGTGATCCAGGGGTTTTCCTCAAGAGTGAGGTCTTTTGCCGCAGCCACACGCGAAGCTAAAAGATCGACAAGATGGCGAGCGTAGATCTCGCGCGCCTCATTGTGTTGTTTTTCGCGCCCACGCGCACGGCGTTGAGCCGAATCAACATCGCCGGGTGTCAGGAGCACACGTTCGCCGTCAATTTGCAGCTCCACAGCCTTGAAAAGGCGCGGTTGAAGAATTTTAGTTACGGCGCGTTCTGCGATCTTTCGCCAGATAAGGCGTCCTTTGATCTCAGCTACTTTTGGTGAATCTTCACGTGTGGGGGTGATTCCAGGAAGTAGGCCACCGATCGTTGTTGCCACGACATCCGATTCACCTAGAGCGGGAAGAACTTCGTCAATGTAGCGTAGAAAAATGGGGGAGGGGCCAATCACGAGTACGCCCGATCGTCGCAGGCGCTCGCGTTGAGCGTAGAGGAGGTAAGCAGCACGGTGGAGAGCTACGGCGGTTTTCCCCGTTCCAGGGCCGCCTTGGACGACGAGAACGCCGCGCTCGCTAGCGCGGATAATGCGATCTTGCTCGGCTTGGATGGTGGCGACGATATCCGTCATTTTCCCTCCACGTGCGGCATTCATCGTCGCCATGAGTGCACCTTCACCAGTGAGGTTGAGGTCGCTGATCTGCGCGCCTGTGTCGAGGAGTTCGTCTTCTACGCCGGTGACTTTGCGCAAACGCGTGAGAATGTGGCGTCGGCGGATCACCCCAGCAGGTTCAGCGGGCGTGGCACGGTAGAAAGGTTCGGCTTGGCGAGCGCGCCAATCAAGGAGGATAATTTCCTGCGCGTCGTTCTTTAATCCGATACGCCCGATATGCTCTACTCGTCCATCGGTGAGGTCAAGGCGTCCTAGCACAAGGCGATTTTCCACATTGCGGAGGCGAAGAAGATTGTCTTCGTAGTGAGTGGCAAAGGAGTCCCGTTCAGTCATTTCCCCCTTGGATTCTTGGCCTGTTTGTGCTCTGACAGCAGCTAGGCGTGCCCGATAATTCTCATTGAGTTCGTCGAGTCTCCCATAGGCCTCATCGACGAATTCTTGCTCGGCCTGGATGGCGCGTGCACGGGCAGAATCGCTCACTCTTCTTCTCCTCTAGCTCGCACAGTCGAACTATCCATGTTTGTGGTGTTCCCACAAACGCTGCGGATGAAAATACGGCCTCCCATTATCCTCTTTTTCTTCTTATGTCCCAAGGCGCGTGCGCCCAGCGCTGAAAAGGGCGCGCGTACTCGCCCAAATGCGAAGGCTGGGTGGAGAATATGCTGTGGTGTAGAAGCACCAGGTGTCCGCTTGTCGGTTGCGTACCTCTGGCATACATGCTTTGCATGTCAATCCTGGTGTAGGAGCTGAGGAAAGGAGTCCGCGTGAGTCACTTTGTCTCGTTTCCCGATAGCCTACCTGAGGAGCCTATCGAGAATTTGGTCATAACACTCGTCGATCCGGCAACCGACGCAGGGGCGATCTCACGTATGATCGCCCACTCCCTCTCTGCCCTCGATGGGCAGGGTGCAGCTTTTTTTAACACTGATCCTCTTGTGGATTATCGAGCTCAACGCCCCTGGCTCAACTTTTCCCGTGGAGCTCTTGTCGGTTTGTGGCACGAAGGTATGCTCGTGTCTCACGCCCGAGATATGGAAGGGACATCTTTCCTTCATCTGCGCGGCATCGAACCGGATTTTCGCTGGGAAGCTCTCACCTCGGACATGCTCGATATCGTTGAGCGTTATGGGGTGCGCCACCTCTATTCTTTCACTGCAATCGCTTCCACGACTCCGCATACTCGTCCGGCGGATATGGTGGTACGTTCTTCCCATCAAGGGGCTTCAGCTGAAGTACTTGATGCAGATTTTTGGTTCCAAGCCTCTTTTGCTTCCTATCTTGAGTACAAGGTTTCCCAGCTAGATCTTTCCATGACAAATGTGGCTGTCCGTGTGCCGATGTACTTGACCTCCCACCACTACTCTGCTGGAGCAGCTGCCGCTCTAGCTATGGTTGCTAGTATCTCTGGCTTGCGCCTTCCTGTGGGCGACCTTGAACATGATGCTGCGAACCAGGCCGACGAACTCGCTGGGCTTGCCGTCGAGAATGAGGAGCTTGGCTTACTTATCGCCAGTCTGGAGAAGGAGTACGACGAACAAGCCGACAAGACGGGCTTCGTCACGGCTCCCCAGGCCGACCTTGCAGTTCCGAGTGCCGAGGAGATCGGAAGAGCAGCCGAACAGTTCCTCGCTGGAACCGAGCCTACACGTATGCCTTTGAAGGAGCCGACGAACTTTGATCCGCAAGGCCTTATTCGCCGAATTGACGAATTTCGCCGCCGCCAAGGAGATAACGGGGGATTTGGCTTCTCAGCGCCTCTGAGTGCGCGTCTGGAAGGTAGTGGTGCAGGGAATACGCGTACAGGGAGTACACGTAGCTCAGATATGTCAGATAGTATCGGGCACTCCGAGGCAACCGATCCGAGTGCCCACGCAGATCCCATTGACAAAGCAAACCTACCTGCTGATCCTCCACGCCGCCGCCGGGGTCGTCACGCCTGGTTACCCCCGCAGGAAGAACAACCTGAGGAGTAACGTAGAGAAGAAAGATTAACCGCACGTGACCGATTGGGGTATTGGTGACCTCTCGAACCTCCTATCTCGTCTTTGCTGCGGCTGAATTGATGTACATCGTTGCTGTTGCAGGGCGTTCGAGCTTTGGGGTAGCGGGTCTTTACGCTCTCGATCGCTTCCAGATTGATGCAGCAACTCTCTCACTTTTTACCGTTATTCAACTGGGTGTCTACGCGGGAGCACAGATCCCTGTGGGCTATCTCCTCGACAGGATAGGCGTACGTAGGGTTCTTGTAGGCGGTGCACTCATTATGGCCGCTGGGCAGCTCTTACTCGCACTCTCGTCGGCGCTTGCTTGGGCTCTAACTGCACGCATCTTTATCGGTTTAGGAGATGCGACGGCCTTTACCTCGGTGCTGCGCTTACTTCCAGCGTGGTTCGCCCCGCGCCGCATTCCCCTTATGACGCAACTGACAGGAATGATCGGCCAGCTCGGGCAGGTCATCTCCTCGATCCCTTTCGCCTTTACGCTGGCGCATCTGGGGTGGTCTCCTGCCTTTACTTCCCTCGCAATCATGGGTACGGCGAGTGCTGTATGTGGCTTCTTTCTCGTGAGGAATTCTCCTCAAGTGAGCCAGAATCCTCACCTAGCTGCACTCCTTGTATCCGATGATTCTGCTGTTTCCACCTCGTTTTCCTCCGCATCTTCCTCACAGATACGTGAAGCGGAAGGTGTCGAAGATGTGCCTCGCATTAGTGCTTTTGTGCCTTCTCTACCGATGACGACGAAAGAGGCAGTGTCTCATCCAGGTACATGGTTAGGATTCTGGACGCACTTCACTTGTGGTTTCCCACAGATGGTGGTTCTTCTCTTATGGGGTACGCCCTTCTTCGAAGTTGCTCAGGGAATGAGCGCAAAGAGTGCTGCAGCACTCCTTATCCTCCTTCCAGTGGTGGGTATAGGATTCGGTCCTCTTGTGGCTCGCTTCACCTCTCGCCACCCTGTGCGCCGCTCGTGGCTTGTGCTCGCCTCGGTGGTATGGACAGTTATTGCCTGGATACCGTTCTTAGCGTGGCCAGGTGAACGACCCTTCTGGATGCTTATCCATTTATGCTGTGCGCTCTCCTTCACAGGGATTTGCTCAACGATTGCCTTCGATTTCGTCCGCACTTCCGTGCATGTGGATCGACTCGGTACGGCTAATGGTCTTTCCAATGCGGGAGGTTTCTGTGCCTGTCTCTGTGCTTCCTTCCTCATTGGCCTTATCCTCGATTGGCGCAGCCCCGAGGGGGTATATTCAGCCGCAGATTTCCGCCTTGCTCTAGCGAGCCAAATCCTCATTCTCTTTGTCGGTGTACTTGGAATTCTCATCTCTCGTATGCGTTTACGCGCACGGATAGAACGCGCGGGATTTACTGTGCCACCATTGCGTGAAGTCATCGCGCGTTACCGCGCTCATGAGGGGAAGATTTCCTTATCGTAAAGAATGTTTACTCCTGTAGCGCGGCGTGAGAGGTCAACCTCAGTGAGGAGACTCGCAGGCATCGGGAGGCGGCGGAGAGCACGTTCGATTATCGGGATGTCGAAGCTCTCTTCGCTAGCTGCAAAGACAATGTTGCCTACACGTCTGCCTTTAAGAACAGCTGGATCAACGATTGCAATGAGATGAGCGAACACTGATCTCAAAGTGGCGACCTCGCTCGCGATGTCAGCGGAAGAGTGGGCTGTGGCATTGAGCAGATAGAGCCCGCCCTTTAGCACATCTTTCGCACGGTTCGCACATTCGACAGTGCGGAGATGAGGCGGTACGGAGCGTTTGACGAAGGCATCTCGAATCACCACATCCCACTGAGCTTTCGTGGCCTGGAGAGCTTCACGGGCTTCGCCCACGCGGATTCGTAGACGAGGCGAAGCAGGAAGATCAAACCACTCGCGTACACGACGAGCAAGCTCACCGTCCAGCTCCACAGCAAGCTGGCGTGAATGCGGCCGATCAGCCTCAAGTGCCCTGGCAAGAGCGCACCCGGCTGCACCCAGGTGAAGAACTCGAAGCGAGAGTCCCCTAGCAAAGCGTGAATCGATCACCGTGCGCATATGCTGCATGTACTCAAATTCGAGATGGTGAGGATCGGAAAGGTCAAGTGCGGAAGATTCAGCCTCGTCGAGATAGAGCGTGGCGAGGTCACCGTGAAGTAAAACTTCGGCTTGAGCAAAATCAGTGAGCACAGGTGCGTGAGGTAAGCGCGAGCGCGCATCGAGAGGAGAAGAGAGCTTTAGGGATCGTCGTCGCACGGGAACTTACTCTACGCGAGAGATAGGCTGGAGACATGTCCAGAGCACCGAGATCTGAGCACGCTAAGCGATCGTGGGGAGATGACGATTCAGCTACTCCCATCTTGCACGTAGATATGGATGCCTTTTTTGTCTCGGTTGAACTCCTTGATCGTCCAGATCTGAGGGGCAAAGCTGTAGCCGTAGGGGGACGAGAGCGCGGTGTCGTTTCTGCTGCCTCTTACGAGGCTCGCCGCTACGGCGTGAACTCAGCGATGCCGGTGGGAAAGGCCTACAAGCTCTGCCCACACCTCATTATGCTCCCCGGAAATTATCCCAAGTATCAGGAAGTTTCCTCCTCAATTATGGCGATCCTTGGTTCTTATACTCCGCTTCTCGAAAAGCTCTCGATTGACGAAGCCTTTCTCGATGTCTCCGGAGCGCGCAAGTTGTTCGGCTCGCCACGTGAGATTGCGCGGGAAGCTCGCACTCGGATTCGGCAGGAGGTGGGTGTGCCAGCTTCGGTGGGGATTGCAGCTACGAAGCACGTAGCGAAGATCGCTTCCTCTCATGCTAAACCTGATGGTGTACTTCTTATTCCTGCGGCAGCAACGAAGGATTTTCTCTCTGAACTTCCCGTGGGAGCTTTGTGGGGAGTGGGGGATAAGCTACGTGAGCGTCTTGAGAGAATGGGCGCACAGAGCGTGGGAGATCTCATTGATCTCGGGCGTGATCGCCTTATCCGCACCTTTGGGGCATCTACTGGAAGTCACCTCTACGATCTCGCGACGGGAATTGATCGGCGTGTCGTTACCCCTACGCGCGTGGAGAAATCCGTAGGGAAGGAGAATACTTTTTTCGAATATGTACATGGGCGTATTGAGCTGGAGAAAGTTCTCCTTGCTCAAGCTCACGAGGTGGCACGGCGGCTTCGTGCTCGTGGCTGGGCGGCTCGTACCGTTGTGCTTAAGTTACGCTTGGCTGACTTCACTACTGTGACTCGTTCGCTCACCCTTAGCCAACCAAGCTCTGTGGCTCTTGAACTCTTCGAGTCGGGACGTTCCTTACTGCGACAGCTTCCAATTGAAGGCGGGGTGCGATTGCTTGGATTGAGAGCTGAACAACTCGTGGGGGAAGGTGAAGGGATTCAGCTCTCGTTCGACGATGATCCCCGCCGCGCCAATGCTGAGGCTGTCATGGATGCTGTAGCTCGTAAGTTCGGCAAGGGTGCGCTCCGTCCAGCGAGTCTCTTGGACAATCCGTAGTTCCTCCTGGCGTGTGGATACGCTTGTGTTTCCTACCCTGGGTAGTGCTGGGTAGTGCTTGAGCCTCATGGAGTTACTGGACCTTTTTACGATTACGTACCTCAAGAGGCTAGGCTTAGCTTCAACGACGATCAACGAGGAGAGAACATGCCTCTATCCGAATACGAGCGGAAGATGCTGGAAGAGCTCGAAGCTCAGCTCGCTGAAGAGAACCCTGGATTTGCACAATCCATGCGTGAGCAAGGCTCTGAGCCGAGTGAGCGCGCCGGATCTTCACTCCAGTTCTCCCTGCGCCATCTCGTTCTCGGCCTTCTTCTCGCTCTTGCTGGAATTGCGATTCTTGTGGGAGGCGTAGCAATCGAGCAGGTGATCATCGGTGTACTTGGTGTTGTCGTTCTCTTCGCGGGCATGTGGTACATCGTCACAGGAATTAAGACGGGTGGTGAAGGTGCCCGGCGCACACGCCAGGAACGCCCCAGTGGTTCGAACGGCGCGGGCAGTGCAAAGAGTGCGGCTGCGGGTTTCATGGCTCGTCAGATGGCGGCGTGGGAGAAGCGCCAAAATCAGTAACCAGTGAGTCTATGCTGCGAGCATAGCGGGAAGGACAGCCTGAAGTGTTCCGCGCTGCTTTCTGTTTCCTTCGGTGCTTGTGAGCTGCGGTGCTTCGTGAGCTTAGGTATGTGGCTGCCACGTATTGCTACCGCGTCGTATTCCTAGCGCGTATTTTTCTCGTCAGATCATTCTGATGTACCAGGATATTCTGACGTAATTACGAGATAGGAAAAGAAAGAAACACGGGCAGATCTGGTGGATTTATGTACGAGTGGGAATACGTCAATTGACCGGGAGGCTCGCGTGCAGTTCCACGAGTGCTGCGTGCAACAATGTTGAGAAACGTGCGCGGGCTTACGCGCCTGAATCTCGCGGCTAGAACCACAATGCCGTAGAATTTGCGAGGTATGCGCACACTGCGCCCGCAGTCAGATGAGCCGTAAGCCTTTGGGTGAACCGGCCCCAAGAACCGATAGCGCGAGGGTACCCCCGCGTTCACTACTGAGTGGAGAACCCCTGTGAAGAGCTCCTACGAATATCTTGAGCCGACGAAGGTCAAGCTGACCGTCGAGGTTCCTTTCGAGGAATTCAAACCTGCCATTGATGCCGCCGCAAAGGAGATTGGTAAGCAGGTTTCGATTCCTGGTTTCCGTAAGGGTCATGTGCCTTCCCGCGTCCTTGAAGCGCAGTTTGGCCGTGGTGCCCTCGTTCAGGAAGCTGTCAATAATAACCTCGATTCTTACTATGTTTCGTCCATGCGTGAGAACGATCTTGTGCCGCTGAGTCGCCCTGAGGTGGAAGTGACTGCCGTTCCGATTGAGAAGAACGACACTTCTGCTCTCGTATTTGACGCTACCGTGGATGTGCGCCCGGCGATTGTTCTTCCTGACCCGGCTACTCTCACCCTTACAGTGGATTCTGTTGCCGTCTCTGATGAGGATGTAGAGGAGCGTCTGACTTCCCTACGCGAGCGTTTTGGCACTCTTAAGGATGTTGATCGTCCTGCCAAGGAAGGCGACTTCCTCACCATTGATATGACGGCCTCCATTGAGGGAGAGGATATTGATTCCGTCTCCGGTGTTTCCTACAAGGTGGGTTCTGGCACAATGCTTCCTACGATGGATGAGCACCTCGTAGGCGTCACGGCTGGGGAAACTGTGACGTTTACGGATAAGCTCGCTGGTGGCGAACACGAGGGTGAGGAAGCTGGTGTAACGATCATCGTCTGCGATGTCAAGGAATCTGAACTTCCTGAGGCTGACGACGATTTTGCTCAGCTTGCTTCCGAGTTCGATACTATTTCCGAGCTTCGTGAGGATTTGCGCGAGCAGGTGGGCAAGGACAAGCGCACTAACCAGGTGCACGCCGCCCGCGATCTTCTGCTTGAGGAGCTGCGCAAGGTCGCATCCTTCCCGATTCCCGAATCTGTGGTGGAGACTGAGGTCGCCAGCCATCTTGAACGCGAAGGTAAACCTGCCGACGATCCACATGCCGACGAAATCCGTGAGGAGATCGTTGAAGTGATGCGCGATCAGTTCATTCTCGATACTCTCGCTGAGGCTTTCGAGACTCGCGCTGAGCAAAATGAGCTCTATCAGTTCCTCCTTGAGCAGGCTCAGATGTACGGTATGGATCCCAATCAGTTTGTCCAGGCAGCTGTGCAGACCAACCAGATTGGTGCTTTTGCTCAGGAACTCACTCGGGGCAAGGCTCTTATCTCTGCCCTGCGTTTGACGAAGGTTGTAGATGGGGAGGGAACTGAAATCTCGGTGACCGAGGTTGTGGGTGAAGCTCCCGAGGAAGAAGCTACTCCTGATTTCGCTGCTCTTAAGGTCACGGCACAGGAGCGTGCTGCGAAGGCTGCTGCCGCAGCCAAGCCTGCTACGAAGTCAGCTACGAAGAAGACCGATGCTAAGGCTGGGGATAAGGAAGCTGTCGTCGAAGCCGAGATCTTCGATCCTTCCACGAAGAAGGTAGACGAAGTTCTTGCTTATGTTGCCCAGGCAAGCGAGGAAGAAAAGGCTCGTGTCCTTGAGGCTGAAAAGGCTGGCAAGGCTCGCAAGACTCTTCTGGAGAAGCTCCAGGGATAAGGGAGATGTGCAGCTCGTATTTTCGAGCAGTATGAGGAAGGGGTAATCCTCACGATGAGGCTTACCCCTTCCTCATACCTTCCTCATGCTGCGGAGTTTATGTCTTCTTGTTTTACATGAAGCTTTCTTCCATTTTTCTCTCTGCGGATTTGGCATGGCGCATAGGGAAATTCCATGCGCCTGTAGCGAAAAAGGAGTGGGGAAGAGGGCGTAAGATCGCCTCTTCGCGGTAAGGTCGGGACATCAAGAAACGTGAGGGTATCGCGCGTACGATGCCCTTCAATGTGGGATCCCCGCGCCTTGCGGTGCCTCCCATTTCCAGTGGAAGGAACATATATGCCCCGAATGGCAGGGGAGAACCCCCAGGGATTCGGCCTAGGCGACTCCGTCTACAACCGTCTCCTTAAAGAGCGCATCATTTGGCTTGGATCTGAAGTGCGAGACGAAAATGCGAATATCATCTGCGCACAGATGATGCTCTTGGCCGCTGAAGATCCGAATAAGGATATCTACCTCTACATCAACTCACCTGGCGGTTCGATTACGGCTGGGATGGCGATTTACGACACGATGAAGTACATCAAGCCTGATGTGGCGACTGTGGCGATGGGGATGGCTGCTTCAATGGGACAGTTCCTTCTCTCGGCTGGTACGAAAGGGAAGCGTTACATCACTCCACACGCGCGTGTACTTCTGCATCAGCCTTTAGGTGGAGCAGGTGGTACGGCAACCGAGATCCGTATTAACGCCGACCTTATCCTCAAGATGAAGCAGGAACTCTCCGAGATCACTGCCGAAAATACCGGCAAGAGTGTGGAGCAGATCCTCGCTGATTCGGATCGCGATCACTGGTTCACTGCCCAGGAAGCACTTGAGTATGGTTTTGTGGATCACATCATTGCCAACTCACAGGAAATGATCGGTGGTACAGCCACTTCCACAGGTGAGGGCGAGTAAGGGCAGGAATGAGGATGACGACGATGCAGTTCAATGCAGCAGGGCAGCTTCCTGGAGGAATTGCTCCAACAGTGCCGCAGGCGCGTTATGTTCTCCCGAATTTCGAGGAGCGCACCCCCTACGGTTACAAACGGCAAGATCCCTATGCCAAACTTTTTGAGGATCGAATTATCTTCCTTGGTGTGCAAGTGGATGATGCGTCAGCCGACGACATTATGGCACAGCTCCTTGTGCTCGAATCGATGGATCCAGATTCTCCGATTACGATGTACATCAACTCTCCGGGTGGCTCCTTTACAGCTCTTACTGCTATTTATGACACGATGCAGTACATCCGCCCAGAAATCCAGACAGTGTGCTTGGGGCAAGCAGCGTCCGCTGCTGCCGTGCTTTTGGCTGCGGGAAGTCCGGGGCGTCGCCTCGCACTTCCCAATGCGCGTGTGCTCATTCACCAGCCTGCGATGGAAGGGATGCAGGGGCAGGCGTCGGATATTGCTATCGTCGCCGATGAACTCGATCGTATGAGTGCGTGGCTTTGCGATACCTTGTCTGCACATTCTGGTAAGTCTGCACAGGAGATCGCGCGGGATATCCAACGCGATAAGATCCTTACAGCTCAGGCAGCCAAGGAATACGGTCTTGTCGATGAAGTGCTTATTTCACGCAAGATCAAACGTGAGGCATAAGAAAACGTAAGGTCTAGGAAAGTTCGGAAACTCCTCGTCTGAGGGGAGAACTCTGATACGTGGGGCGGCTGTGAGGCTGCCCCACGCACCTGTGAGACCTAGGTGCGCGCGCCTAGCGTGACATTGGTGCCCTCTGTGGTATGAAATAGGTTTGCGGCACGGGGCCGCATGAGGCGAGGGAGTGCGAATGTCGCGGACGGCTGATGCTGCAGATATCCTCAAGTGCTCGTTCTGTCAGAAGACACAGCGGCAGGTTAAGAAGCTCATCACAGGCTCGGGTGTCTACATCTGCAACGAGTGTGTGGATATCTGCAACGAGATTATTGAGGACGAACTCAAGCAGAAGAAGCAGAAGTTCGTACTCGATTCTTTGCCTAAGCCCCAGGAAATCGCAGCTTTTCTTGACGACTATGTGGTGGGACAGCAGGCTGCGAAGCGCACCTTGGCTGTAGCGGTGTACAACCACTACAAGCGTGTGCGCGCTCAACTTGGGCCGCGTATGAGCGAAGAAGGCGAGGTGGAGATCGGCAAGTCGAATATTCTCCTTCTTGGCCCAACTGGTACAGGAAAGACGTATCTTGCGCAATCTCTTGCACGGATGCTCGATGTTCCTTTTGCCATCGTCGATGCTACAGCGCTCACCGAAGCGGGATATGTGGGAGAAGATGTAGAGAATATCCTCCTCAAGCTCATTCAAGCTGCCGACGACGATGTGAAGCGAGCCGAGATCGGCATTATTTATATCGATGAAATCGACAAGATCTCACGTAAGTCAGAAAATCCCTCGATCACCCGCGATGTCTCGGGTGAAGGTGTGCAGCAGGCACTACTGAAAATTATTGAAGGTACAGTGGCCTCGGTACCTCCACAGGGAGGGCGTAAACACCCTCAGCAGGATCTCCTTCAGATTGATACCTCAAATATCCTTTTCATCTGCGCAGGTGCTTTTGCGGGGATTGAGGACATTATTTCCTCTCGTGCTGGGCGGCGTGGAATTGGTTTTGGAGCCGAACTTCACGACGCTGATACTGCTACACAGCTCTTGAGTGATGTCACTCCCGAGGATCTGCACAAATTTGGTCTTATTCCTGAACTTGTGGGGCGCCTTCCTGTGGTGGCCGCCGTGGAAGAGTTAAAGGAGGAGGATCTCATCACGATCCTCACCACGCCAAAGAATGCGTTGGTGCGCCAGTATCAGCGGATGTTTGAACTAGATAATGTGCGCTTGACGATCACGGAGGAGGGGTTGCGCGAGATTGCACAGGAAGCGATGGCGCGGGGTACAGGAGCTCGCGGGTTGCGTTCGATCCTTGAACGCCTTCTGCGCGAGCAGATGTTCGAGCTTCCCTCTCGCACCGATGTAGCTGAGGTTGTCTACGATGCACCTGCAGTTGCTGGCAATGCGGTACCAAAGCTCGTCGTGCGGAGGAAAGCGGCCAGCCGCAGCGCTTAATGTGGGCACTCTGATTGTTTCTGCCAGCCGATCGTTAGGCTGGAGATAAGATCACAGTGAGGAGGAATTGTGGCACTCCCTGATATTCCAGATGAATTGGTGGCATTTCGCCACACGATTGACAATCTTGATGCTGCGCTCATACATATTCTCGCTGAGCGTTTTCGCTGCACACAGAAAGTAGGGAAATTCAAGGCTGAACGTGGCCTTGCTGCTTCTGATCCAGAGCGCGAGGAACGCCAAATTGCGCGTCTACGCCACCTTGCTGAAGAATCAGGGCTTGACCCCGTCTTTGCGGAGAAGTTTTTGAAATTCGTTGTTGCTGAAGTGATTCGCCACCACGAAGAAATTGCTTCTCAGAATGAGTGACATGTGCATGAAGTGCGTGCATGAATTCGGATGTGTGTGAATCCTTGTGCGAATCTGTGCTAGGTAAAAAGCAGCGCACCTGGAAGGATCTAGAAGGATCACTGCCAGGTGCGCTGCTTCAGATGAGAAGAGGATCTTCTCACACATGGAGGCTTAGGAGCCTACTTTTAGAGCCTATTTATGCGTTTCATAGGTCATATCTTCAAGTTCAATGCCCTTCGTTTCGGGAATATGGCGAACGACGAGCCAGATAAGGATTCCACCCACAACCGCGTAGGAGAAATACGTTCCGGCCAACCCGAGATGTTCCATGAGTACGGGGAAGAGCAAGGTGACCAAGGTACCTCCGATCCAATTTCCCGTTGTAGCCACGCCCAGGCCGGCAGTACGAATCTGGTTGGGGAAGATTTCGCCGAGAAAGACCCAGAGCACCACACCCCATGTGCCACAGAAGATCACGTAGACGGCGTGAACAGCGATGAGAGCGATCGTCGCCCACACGCCAGTGAGGTTGAGCGTACCCTCAGAGGTAATCTCACCTTGCATAAAGGAGATAGCGGAGAGCACCATTGCCCCAAACATTCCCACGGCACCCCACAAGAGGAGGGGACGGCGGCCAATTTTGTCGATCACGCTCATACCAATGAGAGTCATAACAATTCCAATAACCGAGGTAATAACTGGGATAAAGACGGCTGTATCGCCTGTAAATCCTACGGTCTTCCACAGCTCGGTTGCGTAGAGAAGAACGTTGTTGATACCGGCCATTTGGATGAGGAAGGCGAAGGCGAGAGCGACCCACACCACTGGTCGCAGTCCATATCGTGCGTCCTTGAGATCTGAGAAACGCGGACGGTGATCCTGTGCGAGAGAGTTGCGGATTTCGCGCACACGCGAGGCTGGATCACTATCGGCACCTGTGGCACGGATGATAGTGGTTGCTTCCTCATCGCGACCGATGGAGACAAGGTAGCGCGGAGATTCGGGAAGGCGCAGAACGAAAAGCCCGTAGAGGAGTGCTGGAATGAGTTCGATAATGAACATCCAACGCCAGGTGTGAAGTCCAAAGAGGGCGAGGGCATCAGCTGATCCGGTGAGTTTGACGAGGAGGAAGTTCGAGATGAAGGCTCCAAAGATTCCCACTGCGATGGCGAGCTGTTGCAAGGTTCCTAGGCGTCCACGCTTGTCAGCAGGGGCGATTTCGGCGATATACGCCGGTGCGATGACAGCAGCAATACCTACGCCCAGGCCACCGAGGAGACGCCAGCCGATGAGCTGCCAGACATCAAAGGAGAGGCCAGACATGAGAGCCGATATCGCGAAGAAGATTGCAGCAGTAATCATGACGCGGATGCGTCCGAATCGATTAGCTGCACCTCCTGCAAGGAGTGCGCCGATAGCAGCACCGAGACTCACGATGGAAACGACGATACCCGTCATGAGTGAATCGAGATCGAAGCCTGTTTCGCTGCCTGAGAAGGAGCCAACTGTTCCATTAATGACGGCGACATCGAAACCGAAGAGGAAGCCACCGAGGGCTGCCGCCACGGAGACGGTCAGAAGTTTATGAGAGGGTGCCGTGGACATGGTTATTCTCCCAGTTCTGCCACATTGGTGGTGAGGAAGTGCGAGATGAGTGAGCACATGTGTGCCCATGTGTGTGAACCGAGTGTTGCGGGAGTTCCGTGAATCGTGCCCATGAGCATGTGCATTTCTACGGCAATGCCGGCATCGGCGAGGTCGGTTGCCCACGCGATTCCTTCATCACGCAGTGGATCAGTGGGATTAACAACGACGAATGTAGGTGCCATGACATCTCGGATGAGAGATACGGAGCCGAATACGTCACTGGGGTGAGCCTGCCCAAGGTAGTGAGCCCAGGCGTGCTTGGCCGCTTCGGCTGTCCATAAGGGGCCATCTTTACAGGTACGGTACGAGTGCGAACTCATCTGTGGATCGAGGCATGGTTCAATCGCGATAACAGCGTCGAGGCGGCGAGCATGTCGATCGCGTGCAACGGCTGCAATTGCCTGGGCGACAAGCCCGGCGCCTGCACTGTCTCCGTAGAGAATAATGGGGAGGTCGGGTGCGTTCTTTTCGAGGTATTCCCACGCAATGAGGCAGTCGTCAACTCCTGCTGGGAAGGGGTGTTCAGGGGCGAGGCGATAGTCGGGGCTGACGATGAGTGCAGAACCAACGACCTTTGAGAGTTCACCGTTGCGCGTATCGTCGAAGCGTGCACGTCCTGCGATAAATCCACCTCCGTGGATGGAGAGGACAGCTGCACGTATGGGTTTTTCGGGCCAGTGTACCTGTAGTTCCACACCTCGGTATGTCACGGTTTCGCAGGTGATTCCAGGAACGGGAGGTTGAGGATCACCAAGGAGGTCGTCGCCGCGTTTGCGCAGAGCGGGTACGTCCCACGTCGTCTGGGGTGGGGTTGCGCCAGGCACGTGAGAGAGTTCGTCGACGATGAAGGGCGAGCGACGTTCAGGCAGTTCAAGAGTCTGAAGGAAGGTATCAGCGTGTTCGTAGAACGTTGTGCTGGCATCGCGGCGCACAGTATGTGTGGTACCAGGAAGAAAGACGCAGTGAATATTCGAGTTGCCGGAGGCTTGGATTTCAGCAAGACCTTCGGTGCCAAAGAGAACATCGTCGGCATCTCCAGTGACAAGGAGGGTAGGAACTGTGAGTTCATCGAGGATGCGTGCGCGAGGTGTGCCGACGATTCCCGTACGGACGAAGTTGCGATCCACCTGTACTTTCCCTTGTGCCCACGGTCCGTATTCGGAAGGTGGCCAGGAAGGATAGTTTTCCATGAGTTCGACGATTGCTTCTCCCACATGGCCGGTGACGAGATCTTGGCGTTCAGCAAGTTCGTGAGCGGTCGAGGTATAGACTTCGCGCTGTTCGTCGGTGAGGAGAGCTGGATCGTCGAGGATCAATGCGGCAACAAGTTCGCTGTGGCGGTGTGCGACGGTGGCGGCGAGTGCGCCTCCTAGAGAGTGGCCGTAGAGCACGACACTGTTTCCTGCTGTGTGTGCCGCGTCAGCAACTTCGGTGAGAGCTGCACGGTAGAGAGCCTCAAAGGGGTCGGCAAGTTCTTCGGTTGTAAGAGCGGGGGAGAGGCCGTGCCCTAGTGAATCAAGGCAGATAACTTCCCACTCGCGAGCGTAGTGGTGAGCGAAGTCCGCAAGTGAGGCAGCATTGTCAGTGACGCCGTGTAGGGCGACGATTGTCCCTCGGTGAGGAACTCCGCTGATGGTTCGGGAAAGACGGGGGCGTGGCATCATTACCTCCACATGCAAAACACCTATGGTTTACGGAAATTACCCTAGTGTTTTAAGTAAAGTGTTGTCAAGAAGCTGTGTGAGTTTTGCTGACTGGTGGCATTGTGCGGATGATTATATGAATAAGCTGGCTATTTGAGGAGCATAAAAATCCTAGGGTAATCTGGTGGGCAAATGAAGTGTGACGCCTGATATGCCTGGGAGACAATGCCTCACATGAGTGACATTGCCACACGGGTACTGAGATGCGAAGTGAGACGATGAAGCCTAAATATACAGCGGTGTACGAGGCACTCCTTCAACGTATCGAAACGATGAATCCGGGTGACAAGCTCGAAAGTGAAGCTAAGCTCGCGGAGGATTTCAAGGTTGCTCCGATGACGGTTCGCCGTGCCCTAGAGATGCTCGCCAATCAGGGGCGCACGGTTGGGCACCGCGGGCGTGGCACATTTGTTGCCTCCCCCTCGTCTTTTCGCGGTTCGGGGATGGATCTCCTTGAATCTAGTGAAGCGCGCTTGATCTCAGCGAGGATCGAAAGCGCAGGTAGTGATGAACCGTTCATGGGCGTAAGCGCACATGACTTCGTTTATAGGATGGTTCACACACGCCATGTGAGTGGGCATGTTGTGGGTGTGCAAACCTCTCTTCTTGTTGCCTCTGCTTTTGAAGGTCTACTTGGGCGTGACCTCACGCGCAGCCTCAGCGATATCCTTGCCGACGATGGACTCACAATCACCGAGACAGACCTTGGCATCATAAAACCCGGTAAACGCGAAGCTGAACTTCTCGAATTGAGTGAGCCGGCTTCCTGTTTGAGTATCACGCAGCGATGGGGGAGTCAGCCGGTGCGCGCCGTGAGTGTGACGCTTGTGCGCACCGATAGATGGACAATTCGCCTCTAATATCTCTTTTGCTAAGGATGGCACGTATATCAGCGTCCACAAGGATTATTGGGGTAGACAGATGCGGGTGTGTAAGTCAAAGGCCTGCACTCGCCTGCAGGGATCCGGGGCTTTGCTGCTTACGCATGGGTAGGGATCGACAATGCCTTGTCCTTGCGCCCGCAGGGAGTACGGCTTGCCCTCTACTTCTTCGCGAGTTGTGGCACTTACACGAGTGCCTGTCGGGTTCATACAATGAACCCGACAGGCAGCGAAGAGCCGCTGAGATTAGGAAGCGTAAAGTCCCTCAATCGTTTGAGCAAAGTCACGCAACACGGTTGCACGTTTCACCTTGAGTGAGGGCGTTAGGTATCCGTTTTGTACAGAAAACTCTGCCGGTAAGACGACGAACTTCCGGATAGATTCGGCGCGAGAGACAGCCTCATTCGCACGCCTCACCGCGCGGTCAAGTGCGGCAAGAACTTGAGGATCATTCCCTGCCTCATCAACTGACATCGGGGGAAGGGAATGATTAGCAAGCCAGGTTGGGAGCATATCTGGATCCAAGGTGATAAGTGCGCCAATAAAAGGCTTCTTATCTCCTACAACAACCACTTGAGAGATGATGGGGTGCCCTCGCAGACGATCCTCAAGGATTGCCGGAGCTACATTCTTACCACCAGCTGTTACGATGAGTTCCTTCTTGCGTCCGGTCACCCAAATGAAGCCTTCCTCATCAATTGAGCCGAGGTCTCCTGAACGATACCAACCATCTTCGGTGAAAGACTCGCTAGTAGCCTCAGGGTTGTTGTTATAACCGACGAAGACGTGATCGCCTTTGACGAGGATTTCGCCGTCGTCGTTGGTAGTGACGCGACAGCCAGGATAAGCCGGGCCAACTGAACCGATACGAATGGCACCGGGGACATTGACAGCTGTGGGTGCTGAAGTCTCGGTAAGGCCGTATCCTTCGAGCACAGTGAGTCCAGCTCCGCGGAAGAAATGGCCTAGCCGTGCGCCGAGTGGTGCTCCACCTGAGATTGCGTACTTAAGATTTCCGCCGGTGATTGCACGAAGCTGCTGGTAGACAAGGGCGTCACCTGCACGATGCTGAGCCTTGAGAGCAAAAGAAGGGCCTTCGGGTGTGTCCATCGCACGTGAGTAGGCGTTTGCCACTTTGGCATAGTGACGGAAGAGCTTGAGCTTAAGGCCGCGTCCGGCTTTCGCATCGGCTGCGTTATAGATCTTCTCAAAGACACGTGGAACAGCCAGAATATAGGTCGGCTTGAATGTCTTCATGTCGGCAACAATGTTCTTTGCGTCCGGGGAGTAGCCCACAATCGTCCCACAGTAGAGAGCCATAAGGTTGATAAAACGTGCGAAGGAATGGGCAAGAGGAAGGAAAAGGAGAGTGCGCTGGTAACCGCCGGTGAGCTTGGAGAGGTTGTCGTCCAGCGGGCCGTTAATTGCCACATGTAGAAGGTTGCGGTGAGTTAGGCACGCTCCCTTGGGTTTGCCCATAGTGCCAGAGGTGTAGATGATTGTTGCCAGATCGTCGGCGTGCAGATTATCTATACGGCGATCGATTTCCGCATCGTCCTCAAGTCGGCCAAGGGAAGCGATGGTGTTTTGCGCGCCGTTTTCGATAACGAAGGTGCGCTCGAAGTGGTCAAAATCGCGCTGTGCGGGGGCGAGGAGATCGGCCATTTGATTCGTCTCGGCAATAGCAAAGCGGATGTGGGAATCTTCGATAATCCAGCGAGCTTGTTCAGCTGAATCGGTTTCGTAGATCGGAATACCATGGGCACCAATCCACCATAAAGCCATATCAAAGAGGGTGAACTCATAGCGGGTATGCGACATGATCGCAACGTTGTCGCCTACGTGGAGGCCAAGAGCGATAAAGCCGCGTGCGACTGAACGGATTTCAGCCTCGAACTGGCGCCAGGTTACAGGTGTCCATGTGCCGATTGAGGACTTGCGTTCGATAGCCACATGATCGGGTTTGTCCTTGGCGATGTTGCGAAAGACCCACGGAATGCTCATCTCGTCGGTAATGGTGATCTTTCCAGGGGTGAAGGAGATGCGATGATGGGGTTCGTCAGGTGAGGTGGGCAAGAGGAAGGAGGGTGATGCTGCTTCAGGATGCCCGTCACGAGTATGTGAGTGTGACGAATCTTTGTTCTCGCGCATGAAAAACCTCCGATGTAAGCCTTCGATTTCGTTAGTTACGATACCGTAATATAAGTGTGGGTGGGGAAAGGTCGCAACGCTAAATATATGAACCTCGTCGCACTCGATGTATGTCACCTGTGCGACGAGGGGGTTATCTTGTCTCTTTCTCTCCCTATAGTGGTGTACCTATGTGGTGTAATGGGTCTCACTCGTGTGCGGCGCTCAGCTTGTCTCCTGGTCGCTCAGCTTGTCTCCTAGTGGTGCTGTACTCGTGTGCATCCACCCATACACGCAACGTTTGAACCTCTGGATACCCAAGCAGACGAACAATCCCAGCGTAAGAATCTAACCGCCAATACAACCCAACAGCTCGAATCTTCTATTCATCCACATACCGAACCGCGGAAAACCTAATTTTCCATTCGGGATCGCACCTGCCCTCAACCCGCTTACACATAAGATGCAAGTTCGTCCTCATCAACTGACTAAGCAGAACGTCATCACTGGATAATGCACGTGCCGAGACGGGTTTTGTCAGAAGTTGCCACCCATGACTGGGTTCTGGTTGTGTGAAATCCGGCCACACATGAAATTACGTCCGTTTCCTAAAATTGTCAGCCGCCGCTCATTTACCCGAGCACCATCCCGCAGGCTCATCTCAGCGTCATATTCCATGCAGCAGACACATGTCCCCGGTAATGTGTTGCCTCGATACGACCATATCGGTTGTTTTCCACACACATCACCACTATTGGTGATAACCCGCTGCGTCGCGTCATTCCCCATGACAATATGAAACTTATCACTGAAATCGAACTGCTCGTGAAGAAGTACTTGGTGAAGAAGCAATGGGCAGAGACGAGGAAGTTATTGCCAAACTCTCCGATATTGGCTATGGAGCCATAGCAAGAAAAACCAGACAAAACGGCGATGTAGCTCCAGATGGAACCTGTAGCCAACCGGCAAACCCAAAAGGTCACGCACCTGACGACCTTCGCTTTCCATGCCAGCGTCAAGCCGTGTAACGGAGTGCGCACAACGGTTCGCTTTCACTATTCCCCCCCGGAACGAATGAGCGTCCCGCACGAGAGTTTCGATGGGGAACAACCTGGCAATATCGTGACAAGAACAAGCCGGAAGAAAACTGGATCTAGATACCTATCGGAAATCTCACCTACGGCGGTAAAGCAGTGCCTGAGTCGTCTATCCGATTAACAATTTTGATGCCGTCGCTGAGGCGTGGGGAGATAGCAACAGGCGAATGGATAACGGATCGTTCCGCCCCGCGCCTGATCCGGATCCCGATCCTGAGCCTGAGCCTGGACCCGACCCTGGATCCGGCACCTGACCCCACACCTGAACCGACGCCACCGCCGACGCCTACCCTGCCTACACCCACCCGCTCTACACCGCAACTACCCTCGAAGTGGGTGCGTACTGGTAGTGATGCGGCAGGATTGGCGCTCCTCGGCGCACTAGCTGCGGGTGCAGGAATGGTACTTGTGACACGGCGCAAAGCCCACTAACTCGGTTAGATTAGGGAGATTGTATAAGCCATTTGTTGAAGGTGGGAGCAGGTTCTGGATAATTCCAGGATCTGCTCCCACCTTTATTGCGGCAAATCAGGTATGAGTAAGGCGAAAAAGAAGTGCGCTCAGTTTACCGATATGGCAAACCGAGCGCACAAGCGCACATACCAAGCGCACATGCCAAGCAGAGAAATCTACTTCTTCTTCGGCTCAGGAGGATTGAGCTCATAGGAAGAGACGAGAATCGCGCCTTCGTCGGCTTCGATGAGCGAGTAGTCCCCCACGATGTGAGCTGCGCGCACAAGATCCTCGCGCACGCTCTCTAGACGTTCGCGATCAGCTGGGACAACTGCGAGAACCACAGACTTATAGGTGGCACGCTGAGAAACCCTGTTCTCCGACTTCACTTTGCGCAAAACGGTGAGTGCTTCACCGGCAACACGAAGAACCTCACTATCGCCACCGGCAGCTGCGGCACGGAGTTCGTCGGCACAGGGCCATGCGGCGCGATGGACAGAACCTGTGCGGTACCACGACCATACTTCCTCTGTGGCAAAGGGAATGAAAGGCGCGAGCAGACGCAAGAAAGTATCAATAGCAATACCGAGTGCGGCGCGAGCCGAAGCACCTTCTGGAGTGTCGAGGTAGGCACGATCCTTAACTAGCTCAAGATAATCGTCGCAGAAAGTCCAAAATGCTGTTTCGCTCACTTCGAGAGCACGTGTGTGATCGTATGACTCGAAAGAAGCAGTTGCCTGCGTGACGACCTCTGCAAGGCCAGCGAGTATAGAACGATCTACCGCCTCGGTGACAAGTGAAGGATGAAGTACCACAGGTGCACCTTTACCTGCTGCGTCGAAGGCAAACTTCGAGGCGTTGAGGACTTTCATTGCAAGGCGGCGGCCAATCTTCATCTGCTGCTCATCAAAGGTGGCATCTACACCCAGGCGTGCGCTGGCAGCCCAGTAGCGCACCGCGTCCGAACCGTGCTTTTCCAGCAGAGCCATTGGTGTCACTACATTTCCCTTGGACTTCGACATTTTCTTGTGGTCAGGATCGAGAATCCAACCCGAGATCGCCGCGTGTTTCCATGGGTTCTCGCCAAACTCAAGGTGAGCGCGCACCATCGACGAAAAGAGCCATGTACGGATAATATCTTGGCCTTGAGGACGCACATCCATAGGGTAAACACGAGTGAAAAGATCTTCGTCTGTCAGCCACCCCGAGGCAATCTGCGCCGAGAGTGAAGAGGTAGCCCACGTATCCATAATGTCTACTTCACCAACGAAGCCTCCGGCAGCTCCACGCTGATCTTCCGTGTAAGTAGAAGGAACATCAGTGGAAGGATCGACTGGAAGTTGGTCGAAGGAAGGCGCAAGAACCTCGTCGTAAAGGATCTCTCCTGAATTGGAAACTTTGTACCACACGGGGATCGGTACACCGAAGAAACGTTGGCGAGAGATAAGCCAATCGGTGTTGAGCCCTCCAACCCAATTGTCGTAACGCACGTGCATGAAATCAGGATGGAAAGCGAGGGAGTTGCCAGCTTCAATGAGGTTCTCGCGCAGCTGCTTACCGTTGGCTTCGGCATGGTCGCGTCCGCCGTTGCGGATATACCACTGGCGTGAGGTGACGATTTCGAGGGGTTTATCGCCTTTCTCGAAGAAGTTCGTCATACGAGTGGTGGGCTTGGGTTCACCGATCATTTCGCCCGACTCCATGAGTGCTTCGACAAGCACCTTGCGCGCAGAAAATACCGTCTTTCCGGCCATCTGCTCATACATTGCACGTCCGGCCTCAGTGGTGATCCATCCTGGCGTATCGCGGATAAGACGCCCATCTTTGCCGAGCACAGAACGCATCGGCAAAGAGAGCTCGCGCCACCACTGCACATCGGTGAGATCACCAAAGGTGCAGCACATGGCGATGCCAGCGCCCTTATCAATTTCGGCTGCCGGGTGAGCACACACAGGGAGCTCCACGCCGAAGATGGGAGAGGTGACGGTAGTGCCGAAGAGGTGGGAATAACGTTCGTCGTCGGGGTGGGCGATGAGAGCTACACAGGCGGGAAGAAGCTCTGGGCGGGTAGTTTCGATGATGACATCGGAGCCGCTGGCGCTATGGAAGGTGAGAGAATGGTAGGCACCTGGGTATTCACGAGCCTCAAGTTCGGCCTGAGCGACGGCTGTCTGGAAGGTGACATCCCACAATCCGGGCGCCTGGGCTTGGTAGGCTTCGCTGCGCTCAAGATTCTTAAGGAAGGCCGCTTGGGCTACTTTTTGTGCCTTTGAACCGATCGTCTGGTAGTGCTGCTTCCAATCCACAGAGAGGCCAAGATAACGCCACAGAGCCTCGAACTGACCTTCATCATCGGCTGTGAGGCGCCAGCACAATTCGATGAAGTTACGGCGTGAAATCGGCTTCTGGTCGGCGTATTTAATAGACTTTCCATCTCCGCCATCGTGAGGCGGCACAAAGTCGGGTTCATAGGGGAGGGAAGGGTCGCAGCGTACTCCAAAGTAGTTCTGGACTCGGCGCTCAGTGGGTAGGCCATTATCGTCCCAACCCATCGGGTAAAACACAGACTTACCGCGCATACGCTGGTAGCGAGCTACGGTATCGGTGTGTGTGTAAGAGAACACGTGACCGATGTGGAGTGAACCGGAAACGGTAGGCGGGGGAGTATCAATTGAGTACACCGC
Organism: Actinomycetaceae bacterium zg-1166; assembly: GCA_015679245.1. Taxonomy (GTDB): domain Bacteria; phylum Actinomycetota; class Actinomycetes; order Actinomycetales; family Actinomycetaceae; genus Changpingibacter. The sequence continues at coordinate 671,282 of CP064953.1, forward strand.
CTCTCGCGTGGCTGTACGATCAAAGGCGTAGGTCTGTTCGGCTTCCCAACGCTCACCCCAGCGGCCTTCAAGCCCTTCCAATGTTGCCTTCTCCGGAACCTCCGTGTGATCGAGGAGCTCAGAAGGCAAATTCGTGCCGTAAAAATCAGTCATAACCTCCATTCTATCCTTGGGGGCTAGTGATTCTCGGTTCCATTCGTGGTGAGAACCGCAGTATTTTCGTTAGATTCGCTTCATTTCGGAGAACCGTCAGAGGATTCGTTGTTTGTATGCGGGCGCGTGGGTGCCTGCCTGAAACGCGGGTGTACTTGAAAGAGATCTGGGCAGCACGTGAGGCATGTGCTGTGTGTGGGGTGAAAAACTTGTGTACTCAACATAGACGTAGGTAGCGCGCACGATGTGGACGGTACGTGGTATTCCGTGGTATTCCACAGGTGGCGTATCGCCACTGATGGTGTGAGGCACACTTTTAGCTGCGGTGTGCTCTGTTGCGATCGTTCTATGATGATTGTGCTCGGCGCAGAAATCCGATCAGTTTCCATAAACGACGATATTGCCGCGCTTATCGACGGTTCTCTTGATTCACTTGTATGGCCTGATGGTGGGCGTTCTCTTTGAGGTGATGACAGTGCTGGCGCCGTTATTTCCTTCTTAGATATTCTTTTCGCAACGATTCACTGAGGAGAAGTATTGAATCTCTCCTGAGTGATAACTAGATGGTTGACGTGCAGTTTCGTAGATATTCTTGTCAATTTTCATATAGCAAGCTGTTGGCAAACGGCAAAATGTATGTGATTTTTCTTGACTCTTTGATTCTTATATATGTAAGCTAGGTCACGTCCAGTACCGGATCTGAGTTTAGGTCTGAGTTCGCAAAATTGCATAGGGAATCTGTCTTACCTTCACCTTCTGGTAAGGGGAAGAAGGATTCGCTTGCAAACGTATGTGTGGAGGCTCTAATGAAGAGATGCACAATTGGTATTGCTGCTTTAGCCTTGTCGTTTTCCGCTACTTCGGCAGTTTACGGTACTGAAACAGCGGACGAAGGGAGAGAAGGTAGTTATCCGTATACCAGCATGAGTGACTCAGGTGATAGTTCAAGGCTTGTCGATATGTCATGGCGTGGAGAGTTTCGCGATTTTGGAGGTCTTTCACCGACTGAGGGCTCGCCTCGTGCATTCTACCCGATTATTGCTGGTGACGGGGGATTTATTATCCCTAATTATCCACGTGTTTCACGCTCCGAGGGATGTTGGCAAGCAACTATAGGTCGTTATGCGTTTACTTGGGGTTTTCGGGGTTTGATCTGCGCACCGTTGGTATTAGCAAGTGGTTCTTTCTCAGGGGTGACATCCTTCGCCTGTGGAGCTGTTGGCAAGGTTGCAACAAAGATTATTCCATTTAACAACGTATGTGGGTAGTGAGTGAGTGTATGATGGATACGAACATATCGAAAAAATGGTCGGCACGTGACTTTCGACGATATTGGTTATTTGTCATTTTTCTGGTTACGGCGGATATCGCGATATTCTTCCTTTTTTATTACGTGACTGAAAATAGTGGAAGAGGTTTCTTCAGTTCATCTGATTTCTATGAGCTACTTGCTATCCAACCCTATAACTTCCTCATTCCTGTGCTATTGATTCGTGAGGAAAAACGGCGTGCCTCCATGGATGTTGGTACGCGCCTCAGGCGTGTCCAGGCTCTGATAGCAACGGCTATGGTAGGTGCTTCGATCCTCGCAACTGCTCTCGTCGTGTGGTTGTAACATTCTGTGGATCGGGAGGGCTAGTGTTGTTTCTCGCGCACAATCGCGTGCGAGAAACAACACTAGCCCTGAAGCTCCTTGTCCCGATCAATCGAGGCTTGAGCGCCCTTCACTATCGCCGCGCCGAAGCCTGCTTCTTCAAGGGCGACAACACCGGCAACTGTTGTTCCACCAGGGGATTGTACGGAATCAGCAAGAGATGCCGGCGTGTCGCCTGAATCAAGTCCGGACAACAACATCTGTGCCGATCCGAGAACCGCCTGCGCTGCGATCTTCACTGCTTGCGGCTTCGGAAGCCCGTTCTTCACGCCCGCACGAGCAAGCGCATCGATGTACTCAAAGGTGTAGGCCGGGGAACATCCAGCTAGAGCAGAAAATGCGGGAAAATCCTTCTCAGCGATTAGCGTTGTTTCACCAACAGCCTCAAAAATCTCGGTGACGGCGGCGAGCTGCTTGCTACTCACGCCCTTAGCGGCGCACATTCCCGTCATCGACTTTCGAATGCGGGCACCCACATTTGGCATAGCACGAACGATGGGCTGACCAGGGCGGAGGTGCGCAGCTAAGGCCGAGAGCGGTGTACCGGCAGCAATAGAGACGAGCGTGCAAGCTTCGTCGATATCCTCACGGATGTCGTCGAGAATACTGGGGATCATGTGAGGCTTGATAGCGAGAACGAGGATTCCTGCTTGTACCTGGCGTGCGAGAGCACGTGCGTGCGGTGCTGATGTGACGCCAAGTTCTAGGGCAAGCTTCTCGGCGCGATCTGGCGAGGCGGCTGTGAGGATAAGATCTTTCGCGCAGTAGCGCCCAGAGGCCTGCAGCCCGGCGAGGATAGCTCCTCCCATTGTGCCAGCACCGATAAAACCGATCATAAGGACTCCTCGCAATCGTGGTGAACCGCCTTGCATCTCACCTCGTAGAGCTCCCGCAATGTGAAGTTGCCATACGAAGCTGCTAGGTAGGCAAAATGACATTTCCTTTACACTCAAGGTTAGCAGTGCGGTGAAAGATTGTGGAAAGAACGGAGAAGAAATCGTTGACACACTGTTTCAGCACTTTTATGCTAAGTTTTATTAGCTTGTTGGTGAGCTAATTAGATTCTTGGGAGGCTACTATGTATGTGAAAAGAACATTGATGTTCGGGGTGCTAACCTCAATGATGCTGTTCCCATCTGCCTTCGCATATTCTGAGCCATCTCCTGAGGCGAGTGGGGGGTGAGCTATGCGGAGATGCTAGAGTAATTGGGGAAGATTTTCCTCAACTATTTGATCCCAGGGATGTACCTGAAGGAGGGTGTTCGCTTCAGGTGGTATGCGCATGTTGCCGTGATCTGCAGAAGTATTTCTCCCTAGCGTTGTCGATGGGGGAGGTCCAGTAGTTCCGAACTATCCAACAAAATCCAAAAAGAAACTTGTACTCGCGCGAAGGTAGGTGAATATGCCTTTAAGTGGGCATACAAAGGACTATTCTGTGTCCCGCTCTCAGCTGCGGCAGCGCTCGAATGGAATCTTCCTGCAGGGAGAGTTGTATGGAATGCGTGCGGATATCTTGGTAAAAAAGCTATTCAGTTCATTCCTTTTAACTCAGCGTGTTAACTATGTTAGTTGGTTAGTTGCATGAAGTTTTGTAGTTCATAGGTTAATGAAATGTCGCTCAAAAAAAGGTATATTTTCTTATTTTGTAGCTGCCTGCTTAGCTACATTATTATTAATGTGCTTGGGGATGTTATCTTCACAAGGTTGTCATTATCAACATTAATGAAGGGTATTGATATTCCTGCTGTGGGAGAGGCAATTACCACCTCACTTATTGGAGCAGGAGTGCTCACGTGGGCATATAACTATCGAGAAGGTATTCATCGTGCATATCCTCATGAAGAAAACGACGACGATGAACTTGCACAAGGAAGAGAAGAAATCTCGGAACAAGGGAGGAATTTCCTTCATAAGAAGGCTCACCAGTTATTCTTTCTTGCCATCTGCGGCGCAGTACTCCTTCTGATCGTTGTGAAGGCTCTCTACTTCTAGAATTGCGGCACACGTTGGCGGCCTCAGGGCAGGCGTTGGCGGCTCAGATAGAAGGTAAATTTACTAAATTTACCGAGGGTAGATTACTTGAACACATACGCCCAGAGATAGTGGATGTCAGAGGCATCCCTACGATGCAGATCGCTTGAACACATACACCTGGCTGCCTAGCTTGCGTGTACTGTGGGTATGGGCGTGCCTGCTCTCCTACCGTCGAGGAGAGTACGTTGGGCACGTTGGGTACGTTGGGTGTGATTCTCCCAACGCAGTTCGCGCTGCCGTACCGCATCTATGAGAGGAAAATAATGTCACGAGGACACGTTGTTGTTACAGGTGCATCGACGGGGATCGGCGAAGCCACATGTCGCCGCCTCGTCGACGAAGGATTTAGCGTCCTCGCCACTGCCCGGCGTACCGAACGCCTTGAGGCTCTACGAGCTGAGATTGGCTGCGAGATTGCCACTGCCGACCTCACGAAAGAAGCCGATGTCGTTGCCCTTGCCGAAGCTGCTCGCGCTTTCGGAATTACGGCACTTGTTAATAACGCCGGAGGTGCGGTTGGTCTTGATCCCGTCGCTGAGGCCAAGCCCGCCGATTGGCTCGCCATGTATGAGAAGAATGTGGTGGGCACTCTTCGCCTCACCACCGCCGTGCTGCCGGATCTGCGTAAAAACGGGGGCGATATCCTCTTCGTCACGTCCACTGCTGCCCACGAAGCCTACAAAGGTGGGGCTGGTTACACGGCAGCTAAGCACGCTGAACTCATGATTCCCCAGACTCTCCGCCTCGAACTCGTCGGCGAACCTGTGCGCATTATTGAGGTGGCTCCCGGCATGGTGAAAACTCCCGAATTTTCCAAAAATCGCCTAGGTAGCGACGAAGCCGCTGAAGCTGTCTACGCTGGAGTGTCTGAACCACTTCTCGCCCACGATATCGCTGACGTTATCGCCTGGACACTCACACGCCCGCGTCATGTCAATATCGATTCGGTGATCGTACGCCCAGTGGCTCAGGCCAATAGTTGGACAGTGGCACGCACACAATAACCTTCCTTCCCCACGTCTTCTGCGCTCTTGCATCACAATGTCAAAGCTATCCGCACGCTCACGAGGATGGCCTCAGGAGGACCGAAGAGAGGAAGGCGCGCGATCGCTCAGCTAGGGGCGTGCACGACTGCTCAGTCAACAGCGTGCGCGATCGCTCAGCTAAGGGTGTGCGCGATCGCTCAGCTAAGGGTGTGCGCGATCGCTCAGCTAAGGGTGTGCGCGATCGCTCAGTCCACGCCCCTTGCCGCAGGCGCAAGCTCAACTAAGATATTGTGTGCGTTGACCCGGCAATCACCGGCGAGCATCTGGAAGAACAGAGCTACGCGCTCTCAGTAGAACCAGACGGTTGGACTCGTCATCGTCCTCAATGAAGCGGCTGTATGCACCCTGTGAGGGCTGTGTGCAGCAAGCGAGGTGGTACCGCGCTATATTGGTTTTCCCAGTTGGCGTCCTCGCGGATGGTATCAGCATTGAGGAGCAACATGAGCGAGCACGCACATTACCCACTCCATCGCGACGGTGAGGTTCTTCCCTCCACGGATTTCCCGAAACTGGAGGAGGAGGTGCTTGCTTACTGGAAGCAGGATGGCACCTTCCAGGCTTCCATTGACAACCGCCCAGGAGGATCGAAAGGTTCAAACGAATTCGTTTTCTACGACGGACCGCCTTTTGCTAATGGCCTTCCACATTACGGCCACCTCCTCACCGGCTATGTCAAAGACGTTGTTGGGCGCTACCGCACCATGCGTGGAGAACGCGTGGAGCGCCGCTTTGGTTGGGATACCCACGGACTTCCTGCTGAGCTTGAGGCTCAGCGTGAGCTTGGTATTGACGATGTCACTGAGATCACTCGCGAAAGCGGTATCGGTATCAAGGCCTTTAACGAGGCGTGCCGCACCTCTGTACTGCGCTATACGAAGGAATGGGAGGAATACGTCACCCGCCAGGCACGATGGGTAGATTTCTCCAAGGATTACAAGACCCTCGATCCCACCTACATGGAATCAGTGATCTGGGCGTTCAAAACCCTCTATGATAAAGGGCTTGCTTATCAGGGTCACCGCGTCCTGCCCTACTGCTGGCACGATCGCACGCCGCTATCCAACCACGAGCTCAAAATGGATGACGATGTCTACCAGGATCGTCAAGATAACACTGTCACAGTAGGTATGCGTCTAGAGGAGCCACTTCTTACTGGATCTTCCATGGGCGAACTCATTCTCATCTGGACGACGACTCCCTGGACTCTTCCCTCCAACCTTGCTGTGGCCGTGGGGCCAGCTATCGAATACTCGGTGGTTCACGTGTCTGAGGACATGGAATCGCCACTTGCCGGGCAGAATGTTCTTCTCGCTACTGCGCGCCTGAGCGCCTATACCAAGGAACTAGGCGAGGAACCGCAGGTTCTTGCCGCCTTCACCGGCGAGGAACTGGCTGGACGGCGCTACCATCCCATCTTTGATTACTACGACGACGAAACTCATCGCGCCGAAGGTGCTGCCCCTGGCCCCAACGGCTGGACGATTATCCCCGGAGAGTACGTCTCCACTGAGGATGGTACGGGTCTTGTCCATATCGCCCCCGCCTTCGGTGAGGACGATATGTTTGTCTGCCAGGAAGCTGGTATTGCTCCGGTTATTCCCGTTGATGAGGGGGGGTGCTTTACAAGTGAGGTTCCTGACTACCAGGGAATGCAGGTTTTTGAGGCCAATAAGCCGATCACCGTGGACTTGCGCGATGGCTCTGGCCCACTTGCACGTGTGAGTGAGAGTAAACGAGCGGTACTTGTCCAGCAAAAATCCTACGTTCATTCTTATCCCCACTGCTGGCGTTGCCGCAAACCCCTCATTTACAAGGCAGTCTCCTCCTGGTTCGTCAAGGTGAGTGCGATCCGTGATCGCATGGTTGAACTCAACCAGCAGATTACCTGGGTACCCGAGCACACGAAGGAAGGCATCTTCGGTAACTGGCTCGCTGGAGCTCGTGATTGGTCGATTTCGCGCAACCGTTTCTGGGGTGCGCCGATCCCTGTGTGGGTGAGCGACGATCCTGCCTACCCGCGCACGGATGTCTACGGTTCTTTCGCTGAACTTGAGCGTGATTTTGGGGTTAAAGTGGAGAACCTCCATCGCCCGTTTATCGACGAACTCGTACGCCCCAACCCTGACGATCCTACGGGTCGTTCGATGATGCGCCGCATCCCGGATGTGCTTGACTGCTGGTTTGAGTCAGGTTCCATGCCTTACGCCCAGGTACATTACCCCTTTGAGAATCAGGAATGGTTCGAATCGCATTATCCTGGCGATTTCATCGTCGAATACATCGGGCAGACGCGCGGTTGGTTCTACACTCTCCACGTGCTCGCCACAGCCCTCTTTGATTGCCCGGCCTTCACGAACGTCGTTTCCCATGGCATCGTCCTAGGCGATGATGGACGCAAGATGAGTAAGTCGCTGCGCAATTACCCCGATGTCAGTGCCGTATTCGATTCTTACGGTTCAGATGCGATGCGTTGGTTCCTCATGAGTTCGCCGGTGGTGCGCGGGGGAAACCTTATCGTTGCCGAGGAAGCGATCCGCGATACTGTGCGTCAGATCCTTCTACCGCTGTGGAATTCGTACTATTTCTTCACCTTATATGCAGGAACCTGTAACAAGGGTAAAGGCTATATCGCCTCGCGTATTACCTGGGAGGACGAGGCTGTGATCGCAGCACTGGATGTGCAAGATCGTTACCTCCTTGCTCATACGCGTTCCCTTGCTGCTCGGGTGCGTGAACTGCTCGACGAGTACGATATTCCTGCTGCTTGCCAGGCTGTACGTGACTACATCGAAATACTTACCAATTGGTATGTACGCACCTCGCGTGAGCGCTTCTGGAACGAAGATCATCGAGCCTTCGACACTCTTTACACGGCTCTCGTCGCTCTTTCGCAGGTGGCTGCTCCCTTGCTTCCTCTCGTTTCGGAGGAAATCTGGCGTGGACTCACCGGCGGGCGCTCTGTACATCTCACGGATTGGCCGGAGCTTCCCGATTCCCTTGCCGACGACGATCTCGTTGCACAGATGGATGAGGTGCGTACAGTCGTTTCTGCAGCTCACTCCTTGCGGAAGGCAAATAAGCTGCGCGTACGTCAGCCTCTTGCGACCCTCACAGTAGTCTCACCTCTCGACATGAGTGCATTTGCTGGACTCATCGCTTCGGAAGTGAACGTCAAACATGTGGAGTTTAGAGACGCTGAAAACTCGGGAATGTCTGTGACACGTGAACTTGCCGTGCTTCCGCGTGAACTTGACCCTTCAATGCGCAAGCTCACCTCAGCTCTTTTCAAGGCGGCTCGTGAAGGCTTGTGGCATGAAGTTACTGGCGGGGTGGAGATGGAACTCGAAGAGCCAGTGGTGCTCCACACAGGTCAGTTCGTGCTGAGTACACAGGTGATTTCTGAACCTGGCTCCGTAGCTACGGTACTCGATTCCGGTTCCTTTGTTTCCCTGGATACGGAGCTGACTCCTGAACTCAAAGCCGAAGGTTATGCTCGCGACGTTGTGCGTGCTGTGCAGGATAAACGCAAGACTGCTGGCCTTCACGTGGCAGATCGTATCCATCTGGGGCTTGACGTTCCAGCTGAACATGTGGAGGCCGTGCGCACGCACCAGGAGTTCATCATGGGTGAGACTCTTGCCCTTGAAATCGAAATCGATGAAGCCACAGGAGAAAACCCTGAACTTACAGTGAGCGTGCGCCGCCTGGAGCAAGCATGAGTAAAGCAGAAGGATATCCAAGGGGAGAGGATGACGTTATCCATGCTACTTCGTCGGATAACCTCTCATCCGAGGAAGCCGAGTTTGATGCAGCACTAAGTGCAGTTCTCGCTTCTGGCCTAATTAGCGGCCCAGATCTGAGCGTTGTTGAGGAGATCCGCGCCGAAGGAGAGAGCGAGGGAAGTGGAGAGAGCGAAGGAGAGCCTGGAGCCGAAACTTCGTCAACTCTGCAGCCCGGTGCCACCGAGACTGAGCGCCTTGCTTATCTGAGTGAACTCGACGAACGTGTGGAGGAAATCTATCAGAAGATCATTGCTCGTGCCCCTGAACACAAGGTGCAGCCCTCTCTCGAACGGGTGCGCCTAGCTCTCGATCTTATGGGAAATCCCCAAGATGCCTACCGTGCAATTCATGTGACGGGTACGAACGGTAAGACGTCGACAGCCCGTATGATTGAAGCTCTCCTGCGCGAACAAGGTTTGCGTACAGGGCGCTTCACCTCGCCACATTTGACGAGCGTACGTGAACGCATCTGCCTCGATGGCCGTGCAATCTCTCGTGAGGATTTCTTGACCACATGGGAGGATGTGGAACCCTTCATCGCGATCGTTGACGAACGCTCAAAGGCGCAGGGTGGTCCTGCGATGAGCTTCTTTGAGGTATTCACCGTGATGGCTTACGCCGCCTTCGCAGCCTCACCCATTGATGTGGCTGTGATCGAAGTGGGTATGGGCGGGCGTTGGGATGCCACAAACGTCATCAATGCCGATGTAGCTGTACTCACCCCTGTAGCTCTCGATCACGAACGTTGGCTCGGTTCACGTGTGGAGGAAATTGCCGAGGAAAAGCTCGGTATCCTCAAGGAGGGCGCAAGCCTTGTATGCGCGTGGCAGAGCGAGGGCGTGCGTGAACTGGTAGCTGAGCGTGTGCGTCAGATACATGCCCATCTTCTCCTGGCAAGACGGGATCTTGCCGTGGAGGAGCGCGAAGTGGCAGTGGCTGGGCAGCTCCTTACCCTGCGGACGCCTGTTGCCCGCTATGAGGATGTGCCCTTGTCATTGAAGGGTTCTTTTCAAGCGGAGAACGCGGTGCTTGCCCTGGCCGCTGTGGAAGAATTTTTCGGTGGAAAGGCGCTAGCAGGGGATGTGGTGGAGCACGCCTTTATGGCGGTCAGCTCTCCAGGACGCCTGGAAGTGGTGCGCACCTCTCCTACGGTGATTGTCGATGCTGCGCATAATCCGCACGGTGGGGCTGCCACTGTTGACGTACTGCGCGAGTACTATCCCGGCACTCTCGTGGCAGTGGTGGGAATGATGGCAGATAAAGATGTGGAAGGCTTCCTGGGTGTCCTTGAGCCTGCCTGTGCGCATGTCGTTCTCACCTCCATACCCTCTGAGCGAGCAATGCCTGCAGAGGAACTGGCCGAGATCGCCAAGGACGTGTTTGGCCAGGAGCGCGTCCACCTTCAGGAGGATCTCCTCCTTGCCATTGATGAAGCCGCGGCTCTGGCCGAATCTGATCCCTCAGCTCCTATGACGTATCCGGCAGTTGTGGTGCTTGGCTCGATTCAGCTTGTTGCCAGGGCGCGCACACTCATGGGCAAACCTGGAGCCGACGAATCCTGAATGTGCTCCCTGTGCGAGGTGCGAGATGTGGCATCTGACATGGGAGAACAGATGCCACACTCCATTCGTGGAGATTTCTGATAGTAGGCCTTGCGTCGTGCTGCGTACCTGCTGTGAGAGTGGTTGAATGGAAGCATGACTACACAACGAATTCTTATTCTGGTCAAGCCCGATGGTGTGCGCCGAGGCCTCGTCGGTGAGGTTCTAAGCCGGATTGAACGCAAAGGATACACACTTGAGGATCTGCGTTGGGTAAATGCAAGCTCACAGCAACTTCGCTACCACTACAGCGATCTCGTGAGCAAGCCCTTCTATCCCTCCATCGAGGAGTACATGACTTCTGGGCCGATGGTAGCCGCAATTTTCTCGGGTGCACGTGTGATTGAAGGTGTGCGCTCCTTGGCTGGAGCGACTGATCCTACTGCCGCAGCGCCCGGTACGATCCGAGGCGATCTTGCCTGCGCACTGGAAGGGGATCGGATTGAGAACATCATCCACGCTTCTGACAGCCCCGAGAATGCCGAAAAAGAGATTGGCATTTGGTTCTAGGAGCCGCCACCGTGGTAGGTCTCTAGCCGCATCGTCGCGGCATCGCGTACTCCCAGCGTTGGGGGTGCGTACCTTCAACCTGGGTGAACTCCACGGACTCCACCTAGAAAGGAACACACCATGAAGGGTCTTATTAACGATCCACAAGCGGTCTGCGAGGAATGCCTCGAAGGCTTCGCCCTCGCGAATGCAGACATCGTCGCTCTCCATAAGGATCCGAACTGGGTTGGCCGGGCAACTAAACGCTCAGGCGGAGTGGCCATCGTCTCCGGTGGCGGTTCTGGTCACGAGCCACTCCATGCAGGTTTCGTCGGTGACGGTATGCTCGACGGAGCTGTACCAGGTCCGATGTTTACCTCGCCCACTCCTGATGCCATTCTTGCGGCCATCGAAGGTTCTGATAATGGAGAGGGCGTACTCCTCATTGTGAAGAACTACACCGGGGATGTGCTTAACTTCGAGATGGCTGGAGAACTTGCTGAGGCCAGTGGTCACTCAGTCAAGACGGTTCTCGTCGCCGACGATGTCGCTGTGGAAGATTCCACGTGGACCGCTGGACGTCGCGGCGTGGCAGGCACAGTACTGGTGGAGAAGATCGCTGGTGCTGCCGCTGCCCGTGGTGACAGCCTTGACGATGTCGCAAAAATTGCTCAGGAGATGGCGGTCTCAGTGCGTTCGATGGGACTGGCACTCAAAGGCTGCACTCTTCCTCATATCGGTACCCCAGGCTTTGAACTGACCGAGAACGAGGTGGAGATGGGCGTAGGTATCCACGGTGAGCCGGGACGTTCGCGTGTGGCGATGGCCAGCGCCGACGATCTCACTGACCAGATGGTAGACGCGATCCTTGCCGATATGAATTTCGAGACTGGCACGAAGGTGATCGCCTTCGTCAACGGTATGGGAGCTACTCCTTCCTACCAGCTCGACATCGTGTTTCGTCGTGTCGCCCGGCGCCTCGATGAGGCAGGCATAACGATTGCTCGCACCCTTGTAGGGAACTATGTCACGAGTTTGGATATGGAAGGTGTCTCTGTGACCCTTGCGAAGGTCAATGAGAAGATACTGGAACTGTGGGATGCTCCTGTTCATACAGCCGTGTTGAGGAAAGGATGCTAATGACTCTGGGGAGTGCATGGGTGAAGGCATGGGTGGAACTCACCGCCGCAAGTGTGAGTGCCCACCGTGACGAGCTTATTGATCTCGATCGTGCAATTGGAGACGGCGACCACGGAGAGAATCTGGATCGTGGCTTTAGTGAAGTGATGAAACAGTGGAGTGAGATAGGCGATGATCCTGCCGCTGCGCTCAAGCTCGTGGCAATGACTCTCATCTCCAAGGTCGGCGGTGCATCCGGCCCGCTTTTCGGTACGGCCTACCTTCGCATGGCTAGTGCCGTGAAGGAAGAAATTAATGGGGCTACCATCGCCGCGATGATTGAAGCAGGATCGGAGGGAGTCATCGCACGCGGAAAGGCCGAAGTGGGAGAAAAGACGATGGTCGATGCTTGGGTTCCAGCTGCAGTGAAGGCAAAGGAAGCAGCTGAGGCCGGTGCCTCGGCGCAAGAAGTTCTTGAGGCGGCAGCTGCTGCTGCTCGCACAGGGGCTGATTCCACACGCGATCTTATGGCCACCAAGGGACGCGCATCGTATCTTGGAGAACGATCGATAGGTCATCGTGATCCTGGGGCGGTGTCTACTGCATACATTCTTGAGGCCGCAGTGAGGGCAGCGTAATGACTGTGGGATTCGTACTCGTTTCTCATTCTCCCCACGTAGCACAGGCAGTGGCGGAGCTCGCCGCGCAAATGGCACCCGATGTGCAGATCGAAACTGTAGGCGGAGATAGCGCCGGTGGTTTTGGAACGGACGTTGCCAAGGTGCTTGAAGCCTGCGAGTACGTCGAGGAGCGCTGTGAGCGTGTGGTGCTTATGGCGGATCTAGGCTCGGCACGTATGGGTGCTGAGATGGCGATTGAAATAGGTGGCAATGCAGATGACGGCACGCCCCGACGTGTTATGGGGCCTGGCCCTTTCCTTGAAGGCGCAGTAGCTGGCGCCGCTAAGGCTCAGACAGGTGCTGGGCTGGCTGACGTGGTGCGTCAAATCGCCTCTTCGCTGGATATATGGAAAGAACAGATCAAAGCTGAGGATTCTAAGCCGCTCTCGGCCAGTGCGGGTGTGGGTGAAGGTTTTCAAACTCAGGTTACAGTGGTGGATGAGAATGGGCTTCACGCTCGCCCGGCAGCCGTACTTGCCCACCTTTGCGAAGCTCAAGATTCCACTGTTCTCATCAACGGTGTGGAAGGTGACTCCATGATGGAGATTCTCCTCCTGGGGGTCGCACAGGGAGACTCCGTGGTTATCTCTAGCCCCGATGCCGGTGGAGAAGAAGCGGTGCGTACTGTGGCGGCGGCGATTGCCGCTGGATTGGATCGCTAAATCTCACTCCTTGTTGGGAAATAAGTGGGGCGGGTAGGCGAGAGCGAATAGACTCACCTACCCGCCTTACTTTAACTTTCTCTTTTGCGCAGGCTGGGCGTGGCCACGTGATCTCTCAGGTTGCGCAAGTCGCGAATGTAGCAGAGAACGATGAATACATGAGTGGGTGATCAGGAGGATCACCGCGGGGGATACTCAACGGTGAAGCGGGGTGAGGCAAGGCAGGCTTTACACGTGGCACAGGTGCGCGCGACGGGCAACTTCACATGTCCTCTCAATCTGCCTTAATGTTAATGCGTGCACCTCAAATCCCTCACACTGCGCGGCTTCAAGTCATTTGCCAAGGCGACGACGATGCGTTTCGAGCCGGGGATTAATTGTGTGGTTGGCCCTAACGGTTCGGGTAAGTCAAACGTGGTGGACGCACTGGCCTGGGTGATGGGTGAGCAAGGCGTAAAGAATCTGCGTGGAGCTTCGATGGCAGATGTGATCTTCGCTGGCACCACAGCACGCCCGGCCTTGGGAAGAGCAGAAGTCGCTCTCACTATCGACAACACCGACGGTGTACTCCCTATCGACTACACCGAAGTGACAATTTCGAGGACGCTCTTTCGTTCGGGTGGTTCTGAGTACGCGATTAATGGAACAGCTTGTCGCCTCCTTGACATACAGGAACTTCTTTCCGATACCGGTATGGGTCGTGAAATGCACGTCATTATCGGTCAAGGCCGCCTTGACCAGGTTCTCACAGCCACGCCTGAGGATCGTCGTGGTTTTGTGGAAGAAGCAGCAGGAGTACTCAAACATCGTCGCCGCAAGGAACGTACCTTGCGCAAGCTCGATGCTATGGCGGCATCATTCACGAGGGTAGAAGATCTTACGGCAGAGCTTCGTCGTCAGCTTGGCCCACTAGCCAAGCAAGCTGAAGCCGCACGACGTGCCCAAGTGGTTCAAGCTATCGAACGTGACGCAAAAGCACGGATCTTGGCTGATGACATCGCCCAACAACAAGCGCGTCTTGCTGCCGAGGATGTTGACGAGGCAGAGCTTCTTCAGACTCGTGAGAATCTTCAGCGCCGTATAAATCACGCACGTGAGGAGGTGCAGGCTCTTGAAGTAGCCGAAGCGGAAGCCAGCCCGGAGCTGGCACGGATGGCTTCTCTCTACGAGCGTCTCCTCGGCGTGGAAGAACGCTTCCGTTCCCTCGATCAACTGGCAGAAGAACGGGTGCGCTCCCTTGTCGCAATTCAAGGTGGATATCACGGGGAATCTCCCGACGAGATCCGTGAGCGCGCCGCCACTGCACGCAAGGAAGAAGAAGATCTACAAGTGGCGGTGCATGAGGGAGCCGATGCCCTAGCAGAGGTCGTTAGCGAACGCGAGTTCTGCGAGGAAAACGAACACAAGATTGAGGTTGAACTTGCAACTGCAAACCGAGTTCTAGCCGATCGTCGTGAAGAATCAGCACGTGCCGTGGCGAAACTTGCAGGGGCACGTTCGCGTATGGAGGCTCTGGAGGCTGAAGCTGAGCGCGTAGAGATGGCGTGGATGGCAGCGGATGAGCGGGCGCGGGAATCGAGTGAACAGTGTGCACGTCTAGAAGAAGAGATCGTCGCAGACTCCTCGGGGCAGGAGAGCTTAGGAAGACAACATGAAGAGAACTCAGCCAGGCTTGCTCAAACCAGTGAAGCCCTCGATATAGCGCGGAAGAAGGAGCAATCTGCGCGCGAAGCCTTGGCTTCGTGGACTGCCACAGCCGATGCTCTGGCTCTTTCTCTCGAACCTGAAGATGCGAGCGCATGGGCGGAGCACGAAGGAGTGGGCACGCTTGTGGCTCAGAAAATACGTGCGACGGCAGGTTGGGAGAGTGCGCTTGAAGCTGCCCTTGAAGGTGCGGCTGGTGGCATTGCTGTACATGGGCTTGATTGTGCTGTGGATGTGGTGCGTGGGGTGCGTGAAGCTGAGGCTGGTCGCCTCCATGTGATTGTCGGCGCAGATGAAAACGAAGATTTTCCTGCGCACAGGGCGAACAAGATATGGGCTGAGCAAGCGCGACAGTCAGCACAAACAGCTCTTGAGATGCTCGGAGTGGGCAGACATACTGACGCTACAGAGGGCAAGGGAGGCGAGGAAGCCGTTCTGGCTGAAGATGTACTTGAAGCCGACGAGGATATCCTTGATGCTCTACGTCACCTTCTTGCCGGGGTTGTTCTTGCCGCAGATACCACTCTCGCCCGTGAACTTGTGAAGGCTGGAGCGTGGCGTGCGGTGACGACGAGTGGTGACATCTTTGGAGCTTATGCGACAAGCGGTGGCAATAAAGTGGCAAATTCACTGCTAGCGCGCCAGCGTTCGTATTCGCAAGCCCGTGAGAAGGAAGAAGCCGCAGGCAAAACGCTAGAAGTGGCTCGCAAGAGAGTCGAACGCTTGCGTGAGGAGTTTAGCCGAGCCCAGGATGCCTACGAAGATTCTGGAGCGAAGCTGGCGGCGCATGATTCGGTTCTTGCTGCATCCAGTGCGAAACTCGGAGCGTTGCGTCAGGCGCTTGCCTCCGCGAAATCTGAAGTAGAGCGTGCGCTAGAACGACGCAAGGGAATCGCCCGCGAACGTGAAAACCAACAGCGTACTACGAGCGAGCTCGAAGCTGCTGTGGAGCTTATTGGAGTTGATCCACAGGATGTGAATACACGAATTGAGGAACTTTCTGTAGCTCTGTCGGGTGCTCATGAGGCCACCCGGCAGGCACGTATCCGAGAAACCGAGGCGCGCCTCAATCTGCGCACTAGGGAAGAGCGCCTACGCGCCATTCTTGGACGTGCAGATTCCCTTGAACGTTCGGCACGCGCGGCAGCCGAACGTATCGAACGGGAAGCTCGTTTGGCTGCACGTCGATCCGAAGCGGGAGCCCGCGCCTCTCGTGTAGGAGAAATTGCGCGCCGTGCTCTGGCTGAGGCAGGAGCACGCCGCACTAGCCTGGATCGCGCCCGTGTTCACGCTCAGGAAGCTATGACCGAACGGTCGCGTGCGCTTCGTTCCGCGCGTACTGGTCTGGATGACTTGACTGAACAGTTGCGGCACCTTGAAGATGAGGCTCATCGTCAGGAACTCGCCCGTGCGGAAATCCGGCTGCGCCTTGAGCAACTGGAGGCTCGCGCTCGTGAGGAGCTGGGAATGGAAGCTAGTGTCCTCGTCGAAGAATTTGGGCCACATATACCTGTTCCTGTCGAGGAAGGTTCGCTGCCCTTTGTGCGTGAAGAACAAGAACAGCGCCTAGCGCGTGCCAGGCGGGACTTGGCACGCTTGGGCAAGATCAATCCACTGGCACTCGAAGAGCACGCTGCCTTGGAGGAGCGGCAGAAGTATCTCGCCGGGCAGCTTGCCGATTTGAAGAAGTCACGGGAGGATTTGCTGCGTCTTGTACGTGATCTCGACACTCAACTCGATGCCGTGCTGCGTTCGGCATTGGCAGATGTGAGTGAGGCTTTTGGGAGAGTATTCTCCATGCTCTTCCCCGGAGGAGAGGGGCGACTCGTTCTCACCGATCCGGATTCCCCCCTGACCACAGGAATTGATATTGAGGCACGTCCACCAGGAAAGAAAGTGAAGCGTCTCTCCCTGCTTTCGGGCGGAGAGCGCTCGCTGACGGCGATTGCTTTCCTCGTAGCGATTTTTATGGCTCGTCCTTCACCCTTCTACGTTATGGACGAAGTGGAGGCAGCCCTTGACGATGTCAATCTTTCACGATTGCTGACAATTTTCCGCGAGCTTCAGAACTCCTCTCAGCTCCTCGTGGTCACGCACCAAAAACGCACGATGGAAATTGCCGATTGCCTCTACGGCGTGACTATGCGCGAGGGTGTAACTGAGGTGATCTCTCAGCGTATGAGTGAGCTGGTGCCTCTCGTGGAAGATTAGTTCTCCAACGTCCCGTTATGTGATGTTTGCCCAGCTTCGATAGTGGCGAAGATCCTGGTGTCGTCTGCCCTCGTCAGCTCGTGACCTTGACATAATAGTGGCGTGCTCATGGCAATTCTCGTGATTTTCTTCGTCCTCTTTGTCGTGGTTGCTGTCTTTGCAGCCACGTTCTCCTCGCGCTCAAGTGATGTGAGTGAGTGGGTTGCCGATACCGTGGAAGCTGTGCGTTCGAATGACCTCTCAGTTTCTGACTTTAATGTTGAGGTACGTGAGACTCCAGTGGAGGATGTTTTTGCAAAATTCCCCGCAGCTGCTGAGGATTATGTGACCTCGGAGGATGTGGAGGAAAATTGGAACCGCTGGGTGAGTATTGAACGAGAGGCTGCTGAGTATGTTAAGGCGGCCTCAGCTCCTGTGGTGGGGAAAGTTGCTGAGGTAGCTAGCCGAATGCGCCGCTCGGCTAGTGCAGCCACAGCTTCTCGTCCAGAGAGTGCGCCTCGCACAGAGAGCACACCTACTGCAGATAATGCGCCTATCGCAGATAGTGTACCTCGCGAAGAAACTCCGGCAGATGCTCTCGCAGCCCTTGATCCGGTGGGGATATCGCAGATTTCTTCCCCAAAAATTCCTTCATTCTCGCCTATTTTTCCCACTCTTGCTGAGTACGCTGCCACCGATGGCAGAATGGATTCCGCTTTCGATGCCCACTCAACTGATGGATCTCACCGTGCCAGTGACGTTCGCACCAGCGAGACTCGTGCAAGTGACGTTCGCACAAGCGAGGAACCTGCCACAGCTCATAATCTCACGAGCGATAGTTCCGCTTTGCAGACCGAGGCGCCACCTATAGTTCCAGTTAAGGCAGATGCGAAGGATTTCTTCGCAGAGATGGAACCGGCAGTTCCGCTCACTTCCATAGTGAATTGGCCTACTCTTAGCGTGCATTCTCACGGTGAGCGTGCCGCCTAACCGTACTGTTTTTGTTTAGTGAGCGGTGTCAAGAGCCTAACCCCACATTTGCTGCGTCATTGACGAAAGTGAGAACTACTGCGTGACGGTTAAGAAATGGACTGCTTTGTTTGAGCTATGCCTCATGAGTCGATAAGTCCGACGCGCCTCTACAATAGAGCTCTTCGTAAGAGTGTTCTTCGCATTGGTGTGAGAGCGCTATTCTGGCCAGTGTCTAGCGATACTCGAAGAAGCATAGGGCAGCGAGTATTTAGAGAGAAGGAGATGTTGTATGAGCGCAAAGGCAACCTCAACCGCATCTACTCCATCTGTTGCTACACCTGCTCCGGCAGTGCACACTGATGCATCCGCTAGATCCACTCGCGTGCGCACTGCCGTAGATGCCGACTCGTGGACAATTTTCAGCCGCCCCCTCACTCGTGCCCTCGGGCCGCGTACGGCTCAAGCCTTTTCTGCTCTTGGCCTTGAGACTGTGGGAGATCTCCTTTTCCACGTGCCTTTCCGCCTAGCTCGCCGTGGCGAGCTTATGCCGATTGCATGCCTGCGCGAAGGTGAAGCAGTTACCGTTATCGCTCGTGTCCTCTCTGCGACGCTTCGACCGATGAATGCTCGTCGGGGATTCCTCCTCTCAGTGAATATTAGCGACGGTCAGCATGAACTCGCTTTGACCTTCTTTGGCAAGAGCCGCCGCCCCCTTGAATACCACGAACGCCGCCTCGCTCCTGGTAGTGTCGCGGCTTTTTCCGGAAAGGTTTCCTCCTATCGCGGTAAACTCCAGCTCTCTCATCCTGATTACGAGCTCCTTGAGGAGTCGTGTACGGCGGAAGTTCCGCCCAGCAGTAGCCCTTTTTTTCTCGACGACGATGTTCGCTCTTCCTCTATACGCGCTCGCGTTGACGGTGAGGAATCTGCACACACTCGTACTGACGGTGAAGGAGAGGGGAATCACGGCAGTACGTCCGCGTCTGTTATTGCGCCTCCATCGTCTGCGGTGGCATCTGCACCCGCCGCATTCTCTCGCCCTATTCCGATCTATCACGCTACAGAAAAGCTGCCTTCGTGGAAGATTCAACGTGCTGTGGCTTCTCTTTTACCCAGCCTCAGCCCGGAGGATCTTCCCGATCCCCTTCCTGCTTCCTACCGCGCAGAGCACGAACTTCTTGGAAGATTCGAGGCTCTTCTTGCTCTCCACCAGCCCGAATCTGAACAGCAGTGGGAGTGCGCCCGTCTCCGCATGATCCACGAGGAAGCCTTCGTTCTCCAAGCTGCCCTCGCTGTGCGCCGAGCTGAATCTGCAGCCAGTTCTGTGTCTGCCTTCTTTCCTCGCTCAGAAGGTATCCTTGCGGCGTTCGATTCCTCGCTTCCTTTTGACCTCACTACAGGGCAACGAGAGGTGGGTGAGACGATCTCCGCCGAACTCGCCTCGACTACACCGATGCATCGTCTCCTCCAAGGTGATGTCGGCTCAGGAAAGACGATCGTCGCCTTGCGTGCCATGCTTCAGGTGATTGATGGCGGTGGACAGGCAGCTCTTCTTGTCCCCACAGAGGTTCTTGCTCACCAGCATTATGAGACTCTGCGCACTCTCATGGGCTCCTTGGCCTGCGGAGGTGAACTCGCAGCACCGCAGATCGCTACACGTGTTGAGATTCTTACCGGCTCGATGAGCCTAGCGCACAAACGCCGTACTCTTGCGCGCATGGCTAGTGGTGAGGCCGGAATCATTGTCGGCACTCACGCTTTGCTCTCCGAGGGAGTCCAGATTCCTTTCCTCGGCCTGGCAGTTATTGACGAGCAGCATCGTTTTGGCGTGGCTCAGCGCGATAGCCTCGCCAGCGGTGTCCATACCCTTGTGATGACAGCCACTCCAATTCCGCGCACTGTGGCGATGAGTATTTTTGGTGATCTCGACGTGAGCACTCTTACCGAACTCCCGTCCGGACGTCAGCCTGTTGCTACCACGATTGTTCCTGCAGCTAACTCCACGTGGGTAGAACGGATGTGGGAACGTGCGCATGAAGAAGTTCTTGAGGGTGGTCGAGTATTCGTCGTCTGTTCTAAAATTGAGGATTCTTCCGAGGAGGATTCCCAGGATTCTACGTCTAGTGTGAATCTCGCATACCCCACAGATACAGTGGAGGAGCTTACTGACATAGCGGAGCACATCTATGCGGCGATCCCCACAGCGCGCCAGCTTCAGGAGCGTTTTCCCGATATTCGTGTGGGGCTGCTCCATGGACGTGTTGCATCTGAAGAAAAAACTGAAACGATGGCACGCTTGATAAGCGGTGAAGCTCCAATTCTCGTGACCACTACAGTGATCGAAGTGGGGGTGGATGTTCCAGAGGCCACTCTCATGATTATTCTCGATGCGCAACGCTTTGGCCTCTCCCAGCTCCATCAGTTACGCGGGCGAATTGGACGAGGAACAAAGGCCGGCCTTTGCCTCGTTCATACGAGTGCTCTTCCCGGATCTCTCGCATTTGAACGAGTCAGTGCTTTTGCTTCTACCACCGATGGTTTTATTCTCGCTGAGCGCGACGTACAGCTGCGCCACGAAGGAGATGTCCTGGGTGCCGACCAGTCTGGGCGACACTCCCACCTGCACTTCCTTTCCGTCACCTCGCATGGTGCGATTATCGAGACTGCTCGACAATCAGCTCGTGCTCTCGTCGACGATGATCCTCAGCTCTCGACTCATCCACGGTTGGCCGCCACCATTGCCCGCCTTGATGCCGAGCGCGCCACCTATCTTGAGATTGGCTAAAATATGACTCGAATCGTCGCTGGAAGTGCCAAAGGCCACAGACTCTCTGTTCCTGCCTCAGGTACGCGCCCCACAGCCGAACGTGTGCGTGAAGCCCTCTTCTCTAGGCTTGAGCACAGGGGCTACATTGAGGGCTGTCAGGTGCTAGATCTTTACGCCGGTTCGGGGGCTTTTGGCCTTGAAGCGGCCTCACGCGGAGCTACCTATGTTCATCTTGTTGAATCTTCACCCAAGGCTTCGCGTATTATCGCCTCGAATATCGCGGCTACGAGCCTTCATGCTGAACTTTCTACAGCGAAAGTGGAGACATGGCTTGCTGCTCCTGCGAACCGTGCCTTCGATCTCGTTTTTCTTGATCCCCCTTACGCTCTTGACGAAGATGCACTCTCCTGCGCCCTCGCTGCTCTTGAACCGCATGTGCAAGGCGATGCTCTTGTTCTTGTTGAACGTGATCGTCGTAGCCCAGAACCTTCGTGGCCGCCTTTCCTCACCCGAGAAGATGAACGCTCCTGGGGAGATACCCGAGTGTGGAGCGCGATCGTCATAGAAGATAAGGCTAGGCTGGAATCATGACAATCGCAGTCTGCCCTGGCTCTTTTGACCCGATCACTCTCGGTCATGTCGATGTGGTGCGCCGAGCCTCAGCTATGTTCGACGAGGTCGTTGTCGCCCTTGGGCGCAATGCTGTTAAACATCACCTCTTTAGCCTGGAGGAACGCCGCACTTTTGCCGAGGAAGCAGTATGCGATATCCCAAATGCGCGTGTGGATGTGATTCCAGGTCTTCTCGCTGAATACTGCACTCAGATCGGAGCCTGCGCCATTGTGAAAGGTCTACGCAGTGGTGCCGACTACGAGAGTGAACAGGCTATGAGCCTCATGAATCGCCATCTTTCGGGTGTCGAAACAATTTTTGTTATGGGAGATCCAGCCTTCGGGCATGTCGCTTCTTCACTCGTCAAGGATGTGGCCTTCCACGGAGGATGTATTGATGATCTTGTTCCCGCCCATGTTGCCCAAGCTCTCGCCCGCGTGCGGCGCGAGCGCGAGATAAAGGAGAAATAATGTCCGCCAGCGAGCAGGGTCAGTCCCTTATTGAGATTCTCGACGACGTCGCCGCAATTATCTCTCACGCCCGTTCTGTGCCTATGTCGGCCTCGGTGATAGTGAACCGCTCTGAGGTACTTGATCTTCTCGGTACTGCGCGCGCCATGGTTCCAGATCAAATTGCGCGTGCAGATGAACTACTTGCAGAGGCATCAAGCGAGAAGGACAAGGCACAGGAACGTGCCGAGCAAGCTCTCGCCCAAGCAGAACGCAATGCGCACAACATAACCCAGGACGCGCGCGAGCAAGCCTCCCGCCTCGTTTCTCAGGATTCTATTACGATCTCTGCACGCGCACAGGCTCAGCGTATTCTCGATGAAGCGAAGTTGAAAGCTGAGAAACTCAGGCACAGAGCTGATTCCTACACGGATGGTGCTTTAGTAGATCTGCAAGAGCGCGTGATCGAGATGAATAATCAGCTTGCCGATATCACTGAGGTTGTGGGGGCCTACGTGGATGAACTCCTCGACCAGATTAAGATTGGCCGAGCTACCGTGGCTCAGCGTCAAGATCGTGAGACACACGCCTATAACGAAGAATCTCCAGAGATGGAGAACTTTGAGGACGGAAAGGATGGAGCATGGATCTGAGGAGTCCTTTCGCGCTCTCTCTGACTTCGCTCCCACGCCAAGAAGGTTCTATGATCTCCTGGCAGGCTGAGCTTTCGGCTCCCGCAGATCTGAGCCTCGAAATGATCCGAGTTCCTGAAGGAAGTGAGTTGGCAATCAACTTCAACCTTGCTTCGGTTTCTGAAGGTGTGTGGGTCAGTGGCACTGTGAAAGCCAAGGTTGAGGGACAGTGCGCACGCTGCTTACGCCCGATCCAAGACGAGCAAGAATTGGGGGTGGGTGAACTCGTCTATTACCCCGAGCGCCGTCAAGCTCTTGTGGACGAAGGCGACGAAGAAGCTGAAGAAGCTCCTGTGGTGGATTCAGACCATATTGACCTTGAGCCGATTCTTCGCGACGCTGTGGTACTGGCTTTGCCTTTCCGCCCACTGTGCCGCGAGGACTGCCCTGGACTCTGCTCTACCTGTGGTGTGCCTTGGGATGAACTTCCAGATAATCACCGCCATGAGGTATTTAATCCTCAGTTCGATGCACTTGCGAGTCTCGCTATACAACTTGAGGCAGAGGAAAGCGAAGGCGAGGCTGGTGTATCTGAGAATGCAGAGGCGGAGGTCGAGTGAGCTACCGCGATCTCCTCGAACGTTGGGGGGTTCAGATATCTCCTGCGATGTTGCGTTTGGCTCTCACCCATCGCAGCTTCGCCTATGAACACGAGGAACCCCACAATGAGCGCCTTGAGTTCCTTGGGGATTCGATTCTTGGACTCATCGTGGCCGATAAGGTGTTTCGTGAATATCCCCAGGCTAGCGAGGGTGATATGTCACGGATGAAGACGTACGCAGTCTCCGAGCCTGCACTTGCTGATATTGCACGCGAGCTTGAGCTGGGCGATCATATTCGTTTAGGCCGTGGAGAGAAGCTCTCTGGGGGGCGTGATAAGGATTCCATCCTCTCGGATACTGTAGAAGCCCTCATTGCAGCTACGTATGTAGAAAGTGGCATGGAGGTGGCACGAGCCGTTGTCGAGCGCCTCGTTGAAAAGAAGATTCGGGATGCGAGTGTGCTTGGTCCAAATCTTGATTGGCAGACGAGTTTCGAGGAACTTGCCCATACTCAGGGTTACGAAGGTACACTCCAGTTTGAGATCGAAAGCGAAGGTCCCGATCATGCCCGGATCTTTACGGCTCATGGATATATGGGAGGACGATCGTGGGGGAGCGGGCGAGGCACGAGCCAGCGTAAGGCACGCCATAAGGCCGCTGAATCTTCTTTTAAGATCCTCTCCAGCGAGGTAGAAGCAGAAAAAGAGGAGTGAAGAGGGGCGGAAAACTGAGGTGTGTGGCAAGATGTATAAGGCAGCACGAGATTCTCGAAAGGGCAAAGAAGCGTGAGTGAGCAAGACATTCGAGTGATGATTATTGACGATCATGAGGTGGTGCGCCGTGGGATCGCTGAAGTGGTAGATCGCGCAGATGGCCTCACAGTGGTGGCCGAGGCTGGAAGCGTGGCTGAGGCTGTGCGCCGCGCTGAACTTGTCCGCCCCGATGTTGCCCTTGTGGATCTACGTCTGCCCGATGGCACCGGCATCGACATTATCGGTCAGCTCAATGAGGTTTCTCCTTCTACAAAGGCTATCGTTCTCACTTCTTTTGACGATGACGATGCCCTCGTAGAGGCTTTGGGTGTAGGAGCGAAGGCATATCTACTCAAGTCAGTGCGCGGGGCGGAAATTTCGGAGAATATCCGTGCTGTGGCTTCTGGGCGTACACTCCTTGATGAGCGTACGGTTTCTCGCCGCCGTGCTGACCATGAAGATCCCACGGCTGATCTCACACCTTCAGAGCGTAAAGTGCTTGCACTTATCGGCGATGGCCTTTCCAACCGTGAGATTGGAGAGAAACTTGGCGTGGCGGAAAAGACGGTGAAGAACCACATCACCTCACTTCTCTCGAAGATGGGGCTTCAGCGCCGCACACAGGTAGCTGCATGGGTGGCTGGTCAGCGCGCCGCTGGTTGGCGTAATACTGGCGCGTGAAATTTTTGCGCCTACTTTTCCCAAGCGTTGCCTCTCCGCATAGAGACGATAATGATGTGTGGGGGTGAGTTCGTGTGAATTCACCCCCACACTAAAAGGATCAATAATTCTTTTCTAGCGGCTCAATAATTCTTTATATAAAGAGAAATGGCGGACTAGGGGAGTCTGCCAAGAATAAGAATTCCTTATTCGACAAAGGCCATCCACTCGACTTTGGTGCCTTGGTTTCCCTTACCTGGACGGATAGAGAAAGTTCCGTGGTGACGTCTAGCGCGAGCCGCCAGGTTGGAGAGGCCAGAGCGGCGTGAGAGCTCCACACTGATACCCACACCATCATCGATTACCTGAACTTCTACGCGGTGGTTTTCGATCTTGATATCGACGCTCACGTGAGTGGCCTGGGCGTGACGTGCTGTATTCGAAAGGCATTCGCGCACCACAGCCACAACATCGTCAGCAATATCGGAGCCTACTTCGTCGTCAATCTCGGTGTGAGAGCCGCTTGTAATCTTCTCACCAAGATTAGTGAAAGAGAATTCGGGAGAAAAACCGAGTGAGGTTTGCGCTTTTGCTATTTCGCGGCGAAGGCGATCCAGGAAAGGAACTGTAGCAGAGGGATCACGCAGAGAGTAGATAATCTGGCGGATCTGACTCACAGATTCGTCGATCGCTTCAATGGCAGTATCGAGGCGGTGAAGTACTCCCTCGGGCACAGCCTCTTCCTGGGAGAGATCTCCGCGCATTGCAGAGAGTTCCATCCCCGAGGCAAAGAGCTGTTGAATTGCGAGGTCGTGCAGATCGCGGGAAATTTGGGCACGATCTTCCATCTGTTCAGCTTGGGATTGGGTGAGACGGGCGCTCGCGAGTTCGAGAGCAAGAGCAGCCTGGCGCGCCACATTCTCTGCCATCGAGAGATCAGCGAGGTCAAATTCGGGGCCGTCTGTGGTACGAAGCAAAATGATGACACCCTGGGGTGTGCCTTTCGCCATCATTGGGGCATAGAGTGCTGCACCGAACTTTGCCAGTTCAGGAACTAAGAGATGCTGTTGTCGGATCATCGAATCGACAATGAGACCTGTACCTTCACGGATCACAGTCTGTGCCCGCCCCGATGGCGGGAACTCAACGCCGATAAGGCTGGAGGCGCCTTCACCGTCAGCAAACTCGCAGGCCCAGGTATCACCTAGTGAAGGGAGAACGATAAGTGCCACATCCGAACGCGAGACACGCCGCATCTTACGGGCGATGAGCTGGAGGGCGTCTTCTTCGTCAGTTCCCTCAAGGAGTGTCGTGGTAATGGCGCGTGAGGCAGCGATCCACTGTGCACGCAGATTCGATTCGGCGTAGAGGCGTGAATTTTCGACGGCAATTGCGGCGGCACGGGAGAGAAGAACCATTGCTCGTCCATCGTGATCGGTGAAACCGCCAGGTTTTTCCGCGAGATAGAGGCGCCCGTAGACACGGGAATGAATATGCATTGGCAGACCCAGAAAGTTTGACATGATCGGGTGATATTCAGGCCAAGGATAGCGATGCGGATAGGTGAGGAGATCATTGACGATGAGGTAACCCTCGGTGGGGATGTCAGTGAAAACACCGTGGCCAGCAGGCGGATTACCAATGTAGTGTGCGAGAGAATCAGGAAGACCTGTGTAAATAAATTCGAGAGTCTCACCGGCAGAATCGAGGACGGCAAGAGCACCGTAGGCCGCGCCTGTGAGCTGAACTGCTGATTCGACGAAGGATTGGAGCGCCGAAGACCTATCCAGGCGTGTGGTCAAATCGAGGGCGCGGGAAATAGCCGAAGTGAGGTCAGTTTCAGCACGCGGATCCAGAGGCGCGGAACTATCCGCGTATTCAGAAGTCACAGAGGTCTTTGCCAGGTTAGCTCTCGTTTCACTCATTATGGCTTCCTTGGGGAGTTGTCAGCTTCATGGGTTGTTCTTGGGCGTAGGCCCAGGCGTAGGTGGGGCAGGAGGTGAGAAGTTCGGCGTGAGTGCCTTCTGCGATGACACGTACGGGGGAAGTTTCGACACGTAATCCGGCCTGCGTGGTGGGAGCCATCTGCGAGACTGACAAGATCTCGTCGGCCTCTCTAGATGGTTCATGGGAAGTACGTCCAAGAACCATGATGCGATCGGCGACATCAAGTGGTGAAAGACGATGAGTTACCAACACAACTGCGCGTTTCTCATCAATAGTCAGCAAGTCGCGGATAAGTCTATCTGCGGTGGAAGGATCCAGGTGCTCACCGGGCTCGTCAAGTAGAAGAATGGGAGCGGGGGAGGCTAGTGCGCGAGCGAGAAGAAGACGGCGGCGCTCACCCCCGGAGATCGTCATGGCCTCAGCTCCGAGCATTGTGTGGACTCCGGAGGGAAGCTGGGCGAGCCATTCCCCCAATCCTGCCTGCGTGAGAAGATCAGCAGCTTCTTCGGGGGTGATATCACCACGCGCCACACGGATGTTTTCGAGGATACTTGTGGCGAAAATATGGGCATCTTCAGCAGTGAGTGTGAGGGAAGCGGAGACCTCTGCACGGTCGAGGTGAGAGATTTCCTTGCCCTCAAGGCGCACATGCCCGGCATGAGGATGCAGCATTCCGGCCAAGGAATACAGCAGTGTTGATTTGCCGATTCCTGAAGGGCCAACAATGGCGAGTTTTTCACCAGGGCGTACACGAAAGCTAAAGGGGCCTGCCACATTTGGGCCTTCAGGCCAACCAACGATGAGCGAGCTTACCTCCACGTTGGGAGTTTCATGACCGTAAACCCCAGGCTGAGAAGTGGGAGCCGCAGCGATTTCGGGTGCAGCAGTTCCATTAGCCTTAGCTGTATTGCTGGATTTGCCGTGGAGATCGTGCTCAGAGGCTTTCTCAAGGAGAGCCATGATACGGCCTGCCGAACGTGCCGAGCGAATGAGCTGGATTCCGGCCATAGGCATCACTTGAGTTGCCTCAAAGGCTGCCAGCGGCGTAAGTACCACAACGGCTAAAGCCAAGGGGGCAAGTGTCCCATTTTCGACCTGTTGGGAACCTAAGACAAGGGCACCTACGACAGCAAGAGCAGTGGCGAGCACGTCAAGTGCAGCGGCCAGAGCACTCGGGCGGGCGGCTCGGTCACGGTCGAAGAAAATCCGGCGTTCAGTGCGCTCTAGAGCGGCCTCAACTTCTTCCAGACGCCCGCTGACGCGCAGTTCTTCGGCGCTTTCAAGCAAGGTAAGAGAATGCGCGGTGAGTTCGGCACGATCGTCGACTTGAGCCTGCTCAGCGGCACGAACACCTCGCATAGCGAGGAGAGGAGCAAGAACGCCGGAGAGGAGAAGGGAAATAAAGAGTATGAGTCCGATCTGTGGAGAGAGAGCACTCACGATCCCTACAGAGAGGAGCGAAACGAGCACGGCCACAGCAGCAGGTTGAAGTGAGCGAACCACAACGTCACCTACAGTGTCGATATCAGCACCGGTACGTGCCAAGAGATCTCCGTGGCGGATCGATGTGACCACGTCTGTGGGCGAATTGGCTAAAGTCTCATACATCCGCGTGCGCAAGGCAGACATTCCGTCGAGTGCAACGCGGTGAGCCGCAAGGCGATTGAGATAGCGGAACACAGCTTTACCTACGCCCAGAGCTCGCACACTGGTAGCCGCCACAGCAAGGTCGAGAACAGGTGGCATCTGTGAGGCTTTAGCAATGAGCCAGGCAGAGACAGCAGCCAGGCCCACTGAGCATCCAAGCCCGGCAGCCCCAGCGAGTACTGCCCAGGAGAATTGCAGGCGATTGAGATGAACGAGCTTAAGCGCTGCGCGTAAGGCTGCGTAGTCTTTCTTCATCACTTCACCTCCGATGCGCGCTCATGATTGCTCTCACGGGTGGGCTTATCTAACTCTGTGCGG
Source organism: Actinomycetaceae bacterium zg-1166 (assembly GCA_015679245.1). Lineage (GTDB taxonomy): Bacteria > Actinomycetota > Actinomycetes > Actinomycetales > Actinomycetaceae > Changpingibacter. The sequence continues at coordinate 699,754 of CP064953.1, forward strand.
CTGGGCGGAGCTGGTGTGTCTGAATATGTGTCATTCGTATCTGTGAGGATGGGTTTACGTTCAGTTGTTTTTGAGTGGACTTGGATTATTTCGTCGGCAATGCTGAGTAGTGCCTGACGGTGTGCCACTACGAGAACGGTGTGCCCTTTTTCTTTGAGACGTTTGAGCGTGGCAAGGATATGCTGTTCGGTTGCCGCATCAAGGTGAGCTGTGGGTTCGTCGAGAACGACAAGTGGGCGGGCAGCCACGAGTGCTCGCGTGAGAGCTAGGCGTTGGCGTTGCCCCACTGAGAGGCCAGTACCTCCGTGACCGATGCGCGTGTGCCACCCTTGGGGAAGATGTGAAAGGACTTCGGTAAAGCCTGTGAGTTTGGCAGCTTCCGTAAGTTGAGGGGTGGGTTCGGTGGCGCCGTTCTCGTTTCCGAGAACATTCGAGATAACGGTGCCTGGTAGGAGTGCCGGGCGTTGTGGCACCCATGTGATTGAGTTCCACCATATGTTCTTTGGCAGGTCGTTGAGAGGGGTATTTCCCACCAGGATACGCCCGCTTGTAGGGGCGAGGAGTTTGAGGAGCACACTCGTTGTTGTCGATTTTCCGGATCCCGAGGAGCCGACGAGAGCCGTGATCTTACCGGGGGCGATCTGTGCATGCAGGTTGGCTGGGGCAACTGTGTGTCGGCCAGGGGCGAGCACACTGAGATCTTCGATAATGATTGGGCTAGTGGCGAGGTCGGGGAGATTCGCGAGAGTTGGCTCAGAGCTGGAATTTGACCTGGCAGCTGGAGCGAGAATAGCACCTGGGGGTAGCGTGGCAGACACGTTGGTGCTGGGACTTTTCATGTCAGGATTTTTGGTGCCGGGATCTTTTGTGAAGGTAGAGCCAGCTGGTGCGGGAAGAGGAGTATCGAGGATTTCAAAGATGCGCTCACATGCGGCTACACCATCGGCCGAGGCGTGGAATTGCGACCCTACTTCGCGCAGGGGTTTAAATACTTCGGGAGTGAGCATAATAACGGTAAGACCCTCGAAGAGGCTGAGGTTGCCACCCACCATACGTAGGCCTACTTCCACAGCAACGAGGGCTGTGGAGAGCGTAGCGAGGAATTCGAGTGCAGCTCCAGAAAGAAAGGCCACGTAGAGGGTTTGCATCGTGGTATTCGCATAATCTTCACCTAGCCGCTTGACGCGCCTACGAGGACCTTGTTCGCGCCCAAGAGCCTTGAGTGTGGTGAGGCCAGCAAGAAGATCGAGGAGCTGATTGCCCAAGCGTTGCATTGCTTTAAGACGTGCCGTGGAGTAGGACTGCGTCATCTTTCCAATGAGGATCATAAAGATTGGGATAAGAGGAATACAGATGACGATGGCTACAGCAGAAATGAGGTCAAGAGAGAGAATTACCGCGAGAGCCAACGGGGTGACGGTAGCGGTGAGGATGAGCTGAGGAAGGAAGTTGACGAAGTAAGGTTCGAGATCACCAAGAGCCGACGTAACGAGAGTGACAGTTGAGGATGTGCGGCCAGAGGCGAGCCAACGCCCACCGAGATCACCGCAATGGCGCAGGGTTTGAGCACGCAGATCTGCGATGACGCGCACGGCAGCGCGATGGCCAAAAGCCTCGGTGAGGTAGGTAATAAGGGCGCGAGCGACCATGACAGCGGCAAGAGTGCCAACGAGTGGAAGAAGGGATGCGAAGGCGCGGCGACCCTCGATAACTGGGCTGGCTGCGCCAGCGATCAACATGGATTGTGCAATAACAAGGCACGCAGAGACGAGGCCGGATACAGCGAGGAATAAAATGTAGGTGCGCGCGTGGCGTGCGTAGCGCAGTAGCCGTGGATCGAGTGGCTTCACGTGCTAGGCCTTTCGTCTCGATGTTGTAATCTCAACCACGCTCTAGTTTACTCGTGAAGGGCGACAAAAATCCTATGCAGCAAACTCGGGGGCATGAGGGATCCTTTCTTTGGGTAAGTAGACTCGCAATATACAGAAGATCCTCCTAAGGACTCTCCAATTAGTTATATCGACTTGCCCTAACGAATACACGTAAAATTACCCTGCGCGAGGCGGATACGTGGCATACTCAGCCAGACCTGAACCGGTTATCTCCTCTGCGAGTGGAAGATCAGGTGTGCGGTAGTTCAAAGCTCGCGCAACGATTCAAAACTCACACAGCAAAACTTGTCCATCCACATGAACGAGTCGGCCACCTCGCTTCCTTCGGAGAGACAAGGTGGCCGACTCGTTTAGTTCGTTCCTGGAGAACTCTCGTTACCCACAGCTCACGATACTGAGCCGCGAGTAACGAGGAGTATTCAGGAGGTTACGGTGTCGAACTCGCGTACCTTCTTGTAATCCAGGCCGGCGGGTTCTTCAGGAGCATCGTCGGGATTAATGCGCTTGGAGAACACCTTGTAGGCCCAGATCGTGTAACCCAGAACGATCGGCACGAAGATCACTGCTGCGCCGGTCATAATGCCCTGAGTTGGGGCAGTGGCCGAAGCCTGTGCCAGTGAGAGTGAGTAAGCCGGATCGATGGAGGACTTCATCGCATCGGGGAAGACCAAGAACCAGATGAACACGACAGCCATCGCGATAGCTGCGAAGTGTGCAATGAAGGCCTTGCCTTCGCTTCCCTTGAGAATGAAGAGGAAGGCGACGATAAGGCTGAGTGCCGCAAGCGCCATTGGGATGAGAGCCAAGAAGCCGGTATTCGAGTGAGCGAGAAGCGCCCACACCGCCCAGCCGGCTACCACGAGGATCGTCACAGGAAGAACCTTTGCTTCCATGCGCTTGGCGCGTACGGAGAGATCTCCACTCGTCTTCAACGCCACGAACAAGAGGCCGTGAGAGAGGAAGAGCGTGAGAGTGACGAGGCCACCGAGCACAGTGAAAGGTGTAAGGAGTGAGAAGAAGCCGCCGGTAAGGACGTGCTTCTCTGCAGCCTCAAGCGAAGTGGAGACGGCAGAGGGGTCGATCGCCACGAAACTTCCCGAGACATCGTAATGACCGACTTCAATCTTCGTTCCCTGGACGAGGTTGGCAAAAGCGACACCCCAGAGGATCGAGACGATCCATGCAACAGCGAAGTGGCACGTATCCCAGAAGTTACGCCAGCCATCGGAGTTGATCTTACGGCGCCACTCAAGGGCGCAGATTCGGATAATAAGGCAGACGAGCACGAGAACCAGGGCAAGGTACATGCCTGAGAACATCGTGGCGTACCACTCGGGGAAGGCTGCGAAGATAGCGCCACCAGCGGTGAGCACCCACACCTCGTTGCCGTCCCAGTGCGGGCCGATGGCATTGAGCATAGAACGGTGTTCTTTTTCGTTCTTCGGCAGGATCTTGAGCAACATGCCCGTACCAAAGCCGAAGCCTTCGAGAGTGAGGTAGCCGATCCACAGGACGCAGATGAGGATAAACCAGAGAAGCTGGATAAATGAAAGTTCCATTGCGTTCTCCTATCAGTACACGAAGCTCAGGGAGGAATCTTCGGCGTTGGCGTCGTATTCGACCACCTTCTTCTTCGTGTTAATCCCTTCCAGGGAGTAACGACGAATGAGCCATACCCAGACAACACCCAGTGCCGTGTACAGGAGGGTGAAGACGGCCATGGAGGCGAATACAGAGAACGCATCCACATTGCCGGAAACACCCTGGTTAGTCATGAGCATGACGCCGGAGGAATCATTCGGGCTGACGATCCACGGCTGACGTCCCATTTCAGTGAGGATCCAGCCGAAGGAGGCTCCGATAAATGGCATCGGAATCATCCATACCCAGAACTTGCCGAGCTTCTCGCTACGGTTGAGACCCTTGCCTCGTATCTTCCACAGAGCCAAAACTGAGAGGAAGAGGCCTAGGAAGCCAATGCCCATCATGATACGGAAGGACCAGAAGGACACTGCGAGGTTGGGGCGGTAGTCCACATCCTTGCCGTAGAAGTTGGCGTACTTCTTTTGAAGTTCGGCATTGACATCGTCCAGGCTGGTGAGCTTGGACTCAGGGCCAGAGAAGTGGTTGGTAGCCATGAAGGACTCAAGGCCGGGGATGGGCAGCTTGAGCTGTGCGCCTTCACAGCTTGAGGTGTCCATGACGAGGACGAGTTCGTGGCTCTCGCCAGTTTCACATACGCCCATCATCGCGGCGGCTTTTGCTGGCTGAATCTCCATGACGTGCTGACCCATGAAATGACCGGAAAGAATGACACCGAAGGAGGCGAGGAGCATTGACCAAGCTCCGACCTTCGCAGCAGGTTTCCAGTAGCCGCGGGCTTCTTCTTCACTCTTAGTCATACGAACGGAACGAGCCATCCACCAAATCGCAAGGGCGGCCACGAGGGTACCAGCGACGAGGAAAGCTGTGGAGATCGTGTGAGCAAAGGTGAGGATACTCGTCTTGTTAAAGAGGAGATGGAGGAACCCTGTAGGCCCGTCAAGTTCAGCGCGGCCAGTAGCCGGGTTGAGCTTGGTTCCTTCGGGGTATTGCATGAAGGAGTTTGCTGCAAGGATGAAGTAGGCCGAGACAGCCGTGCCTACAGCAAAGAGCCAGATAGTGAGTGTGTGAACCTTGGGGGAGAGACGTCCCTTACCAAAGATCCACAGGCCGAGGAATGTCGATTCAAGGAAGAAGGCCAGAAGAGCTTCGAATGCGAGCGGAGCACCAAAGGCGTCACCGACGAATCGAGAGTACTCAGACCAGTTCATTCCGAACTGGAACTCCTGAACGATACCCGTAGCTACGCCGAGCGCGAAGTTAATAAGGAGAATTTTCCCGAAGAACTCGGTGACTTTCTCCCACTTGGGGTTACCGGAACGGAGTCCCTTTGTTTGCATGATCGCAACGAGTGTGGCCAGTCCGATGGTCAGAGGCACTTGCAAGAAGTGGTAGACCGTCGTGATACCGAACTGCCATCGTGCGAGCTCAAGGGCTTCCACGTGAACACCTTTCGATTGGACGAACGAATCTTAAGGACTAATGTCGCTAAATATCGTAACAGCGACTATCTACGCGAACTGAGAATTTCGCGGTTTTTCTACAGATAAACCCTCCTCACCACGGGTTCTCGCCCCTCTGGGACCTTCGTCGTGACATGGGCGTCAAGGAGAAATCTGCACAATTTCGCGTTTTTGGAAGGCTTTTTGTAGCGGAAACTTCATATTCAGATTTTCGCTAAACTTTCGGTTCGTAATTCGTTGCGGCTTGCGGAATCTGCGTGTGCCTCTTTTGTCCTCTGGTTGGAGTGGGTGTGTTGGTGGGAGATCGCGAATATGCCCTGAGGCATTCCATATATATAAGGTAACGACATATATATAAGGTAACGACGCACCGAGATTCACCTCATAGCTCAACCTTCTTTCCTATGCGAGAATAGAGGCAGTGTTCGCCGTTTCCTCATCGGTGGGCGATTCGATTGCATGTCGCTGCTGTGCGCCGCTTGACGCGCCGCCGCCGGCAGCTGACTCGTCGGAACTAGAGAGCTTTTATGCGGCTTGCCCGCAACAACTGAATCCGGAGTGCTGTGCGGATGAGGGGTACCCGCTTCGGATGGGAGCGTATCGCTATGGCTGAGAAAGCCACACCCGCGCAGGAGAATGTCGAGGAAACCTCGACATCTGCCCGCCGCCGCACAACAACTCGTACTACTCGCGCCACTCGCTCAAAGAAACTGGCAGAAGTTTCCCCAGAGATCTCGGGAGCTGTTGCCACTGAGCTTGAGGAGCTTAAGCATGAAGCACCTGCGCGCACGTCGCGCCGTGCCCCACGCAAGAAAGCCACATCGGAGGCGCTTGAAGTAATCCTCCCAGCTACGAAAGACGAACCTGTTGAGGTTTCCGCCTCCCCCTTCTTTGTCGGCTCACCCTTTAGCGTTCAGGAGGATTCACCTCTAGCTGCGCCTGTTGTGGCTGCACCTGCCATGACGGCACTCCTCTTCCAGGAGCCTGACATGAGCCGTGCGCGCACGTCGCGCCGTTCTCCGCGATCTTCTCACATCGAGGATTCTCCGCGTGAGGGAAGCCAGGGCAGTCGCGCCTCAGAGGGAGTCGAGGATTCATCTATTCCCGAAACTGACACCGCCTCAGATTCTTCTTCCGCGCGCACCTCTCGCCGCAGGCGCACTCGTGGTGAGGAATCTACACCTTCCCCGCGACCGTTGAGCGCAAAGAGCGAGGAATCGCGCACCAAGGAAACAGCAGAGGAAAATGAGGCTGACGGTTCGCGTCACCGCCGTGGCTCGCGTGGTTCGGGGCGTACCAAGTCTGCCGATGAGAGTACTTCACCTACGGCACTTGAGAATTCCTCTAGTGCCGATTCGTCGTCTTTGCCTCAAAGCGAAGATATGGAAGAAGGCGTGGGGCTGACGCGTCGCCGTCGGCGGCGACGTTCCGGCGAAGTGAGCGACGAAGTCAGCGCACTCAAAGGCTCCACACGCTTGGAAGCTAAACGCCAGCGTCGTAAAGAAGGACGCGAGGCTGGGCGGCGCCGCCACTCAATCACCGAATCGGAGTACCTGGCTCGCCGTGAATCCGTCAAGCGTGAAATGCTTATACGCGAACAAGATGGTCTCAACCAAATCGCCGTTCTCGAAGACGACGTGCTTGTGGAACACTACGTGGCTCGCCATACGCAAGTATCAATGGTGGGTAATGTGTACTTGGGACGTGTGCAGAATGTGCTTCCCTCGATGGAGGCGGCCTTCGTCGATATTGGTAAGGGTCGCAATGCTGTGCTCTACGCCGGTGAGGTGAACTGGGAAAGTGCTGGCCTTGAGGGCAAGCCTCGACGAATCGAACAGGCTCTCAAATCAGGAGATACAGTACTTGTACAGGTGACGAAGGATCCGATCGGGCATAAAGGTGCTCGTCTCACAGCGCAGATTACGCTGGCCGGGCGCCATCTTGTGCTTGTCCCCTCCGGTGCGATGACGGGGATTTCTCGCAAACTTCCAGAAAAAGAGCGCCAGCGTTTGAAAAAGCTCTTGCGTGAAATTGTGCCTGCCGAACATGGAGTCATCGTACGCACCGCTGCTGAGGGTGCCAGCGAGGAACAGCTTCGTGCTGACGTTGAGCGTCTGACGAAGGACTGGACGATGATCCAAGAGAAATCGAAGGCATACAAATCTGCTCCCACCCTTGTGAAGGGAGAACCGGAGCTTGCCGTGCGCGTGGTGCGTGATATCTTCAACGAGGATTTTGATGCTCTTCGAGTCCAAGGTGAGGATTCTTGGGGGACAATTTCCTCCTATGTTGGCGAACTTTCTCCTGAACTTATGGGGAGGGTGTCGCGTTGGACAAAACCGAAAGATATTTTCACTGAGCATCGGGTGGATGAACAGCTTGCCAAGGCTTTCGATCGCAAAGTGTGGCTTCCCTCAGGTGGCACACTTGTTATTGACCGTACCGAAGCAATGACAGTGGTGGATGTCAATACCGGAAAATTCACGGGATCGGGTGGCACGCTGGAAGAGACGGTGACGCGAAACAACCTCGAAGCGGCTGAGGAAATTGTGCGCCAGCTTCGCCTGCGTGACATCGGGGGAATTATCGTTGTCGATTTCATTGACATGGTGCTTGAAACCAACCGTGAGCTTGTCCTTCGCCGCCTTGTTGAATGCCTTGGGCGTGATCGCACACGCCACCAGGTGGCCGAAGTGACATCACTCGGCCTTGTGCAGATGACGCGTAAGCGCGTTGGTCAGGGCTTGGTGGAAGCATTTTCCACAGTGTGTGACGAATGTGAGGGGCGTGGTTTCATCACGCACACGCATCCTGTTGAGCGCACAGACTCTGGCGCAGAGGAAACTACGCGGCGCAAGAAGAATCGGAGCGAGAGACCTGAATACGAGGAAGCTAAGCGTGGGGAAGTTAAAGCTGCCTTGAATTCCATTGCCGCCGCAGCTGCTAAAGGAGCCGAACAGTCATCTGAACCTCCTCATAAGGAGAGTGCAGAAGAATCTGGGGAAACCAGTGCCGAAGAGGTGCAGAATTCCACAGATGTGAAGAGTGATACTCACGTTTTACAAGCCACCGCACAACCTAGATCCGCTGTGGCGTCGAAGGCTGGCCGAAAGACCTCAACGCGGGCAAAGGCTGTCAAAGCACATGAGACACGTGAGCTGGGCGACCAGAAAGGTGCAGCTTCTTTAGAGGAATTGAAGGTAGATGAACCTGAGAAGGCTCGACGAACTATGAAGGTTTCCACAGCTGGAAAACCTAAGAAGGCTAAGGCATCTAAAAATTCTGGCAAAACAACAGAAAAAACCACTTCTTCCTCAGATATGTCGGTTTCTACCTCGGGCACGTCGGCCACACGCAGCCGAACACGCCGAGTTGTCTCCTCTGGAACGATCACTCCCGGAGGTGGAAGCTCGTCTGGTACGGCCTCTGGTGAAGCGCATCCTGCCAGCTTCATTCTGAGCTTCCCGGCATAAGTGAAAGGCGATTCTAACGTGGTGCATCCCATAAGAAAATGCCGCGCCGAAGGCCGCGCTAAACTTGCCCAGGAAACTCTAGGCAAGTACTCTAGAGAGTCGGCGCGTTACGAGCGATGAGCTTTCGCGCCCAACTGTCCGAGCTCTGCGCACACGCGCGAGCAGCCGTAATTTACAGAGATGAGCAAGAACGTGGTGTACGCGATCGTCAAGGCCGGCGGCCGTCAGGAGAAGGTTTCCGTCGGATCCGTCGTCGTCGTTGATAAGATGGAAGGCCAGCCCGGCGATACCGTTGAGCTTGAGCCCATCATGCTCGTTGATGGTGACAAGGTCACCACGGCTGCCGATGGCATTTCAGCAAAGGTGACAGCTGAGATCCTTCGCGACGAGAAGGGTCCGAAGATCGTCATTGTGAAGTACAAGAACAAGACGGGTTACCGCAAGCGCCAGGGTCACCGCCAGAAGTTGACCCGTCTCAAGGTCACCGGCATTAAGTGAGTCCTGGGGTTCCGGCCTCACCAATCAACGCATTCTAAGAGAGCAGGTTTGAGAGATGGCACATAAGAAGGGCGCCAGCTCCTCCCGCAACGGGCGCGATTCTAACGCGCAGCGTCTGGGAGTTAAGCGTTTCGGCGGCGAACTGGTTAAGGCTGGCGAGATCATCGTTCGTCAGCGCGGCACGCACTTCCACCCCGGTATCAATGTGGGGCGTGGCAAGGACGATACACTTTTCGCCCTCGCTGCTGGTAACGTTCGCTTTGCGACTCGCCGCGACCGTAAGGTCGTGGATATCGTCACTGCGGAGGCCTGAGAAGCTACAGCCTAAGAGGGGCGGAAGGGATTTCCTTCCGCCCCTCTTCGTCGTAAAGCTGAAGCGTAACGCTCTTATCGTCCCTGCCCCCCACAAACTAGAGGAGTTCCTATGGCCACTTTCGTCGATCGCGTCCTACTCCATGTTGCTGCAGGCAACGGCGGTAACGGTTGCGTTTCTGTACGTCGCGAGAAATTCAAGCCGCTTGGTGGACCCGATGGTGCCAATGGTGGGCACGGAGGCGATGTCATCGTCGTGGCTGATCCTCAGGTGACTACTCTTCTTAGTTACCACCATTGTCCACACCAAAAAGCCGAATCTGGACAACAGGGAGCCGGAGATATGCGCCCAGGGCGAGGCGGTGCCTCACTGCGTTTACCAGTGCCTATCGGCACGGTAGTGACCACGCCGGAAGGAGAAATCCTTGCCGATCTTGCACATGCAGGTCAAGAGTACGTGGTAGCCAAAGGCGGGCGTGGAGGACTCGGTAATGCTGCACTCGCCTCTCCTAAACGTAAAGCTCCGGGTTTTGCCCTCCTGGGCGACGAAGGAGAAGCGTGCGACGTCGTTCTTGAACTCAAATCTGTGGCAGATGTGGCTCTTGTGGGTTATCCAAGTGCGGGTAAATCCTCACTTATTGCGGCAATGTCGGCTGCACGTCCAAAGATTGCAGATTATCCCTTCACTACCCTCGTTCCCAATCTCGGCGTAGTTGAGGCTGGTGATACCCGCTATACGATTGCCGATGTGCCCGGACTTATTCCTGGTGCTTCACAGGGCAAGGGGCTTGGCCTTGAATTTCTGCGCCACATCGAACGCTGCTCGGTGATTGTTCACGTTATTGACTGTGCCACTCTTGAACCTGGACGCGATCCACTCAGCGATCTTGACGTGATCGAAGCAGAGCTTGCGGCATACTCTGCCGCACTCCCAGCAGTGGAGGGAAGGATTCCACTCATGGAGCGCCCTCGTCTGGCGGTACTGAACAAGGTGGATGTTCCCGAGGCAGAAGAATTGGCTGAGTTTGTACGCGAGGAACTTATTGCGCGTGGACTTCCTGTTTTCCTCGTTTCGGCTGTGGCTCACACCGGCCTCAAAGATCTCTCGTTCGCTCTGGCCGCAAAGGTAAACTATGCGCGGACACTCTTTCCGCACGTGGAGGAAGCCCCGCGTATTCTCGTACGTCCGCGTGCCAAGGACGATCCTGGCTTCACGATTTCTCAAGCGAGTAAAGGCGGAGAGAGCTTCTTCGTGGTGCGCGGAGAGAAGCCTGAACGCTGGGTGCGCCAAACAGATTTTGATAATGACGAAGCCGTGGGCTATCTCGCAGATCGTCTCAATGCTCTGGGTATTGAGAAAGCGCTCATTGAATCGGGAGCGCATGGGGGTGACATGGTGGTGATCGGACCAGCCGATTCGGGTTATATCTTTGACTGGGAGCCGACGATGATGACGGGAGCCGAACTCCTTGGCCCGCGTGGCAGCGATCTTCGCCTTGATGAGAATCAACGTCCCTCACGTAAGGAACGCCGTGGGGCATACCTCGATCGTATGGATGCAAAGACACAGGCACGTGAGGAATTATGGATGGAACGTGAAGCTGGAATCTGGACGGACCCTAGCCAGGAATAGGCATAACCTTTTTACCTTCTGACCACGACGATGAGGCGAGTCTACTTTTTGGCACAATGGCTATGTGAAAGAGACGCTCTTCAATCGTCGCCTCCTTGGGAAGGCTCGCCGCATCGTTGTTAAAGTGGGTTCTTCCTCGCTCACCATGCCAGATGGCGGGCTTCATTGGGATCAGCTCACGCAGCTGGCTCATGTGCTCTCTGCGGCAAAGAAACGTGGCCAGCAGGTGGTGCTCGTCTCCTCGGGGGCTGCTGCTGCGGGACGTGCGCCGCTCGGAATCACTGGGCGCGCTGGTGATCTTCACCTCCACCAGGCCAGTGCCATGGTGGGGCAGTCGCGTCTCATGGCAGCTTACGATCATGAATTCGGCAAGTCAGGAATCACGATCGGACAGGTTCTCCTCACTGTGGAGGATGTGATGAACCGCAGTCACTACGCCAATGCGCAGAAGTCTCTTACTACATTGCTGAGTTTGGGAGTTATCCCGATTGTCAATGAAAACGATGCGGTGGTCACCAACGATCAGCGCTTTGGGGATAATGACCGCCTTGCTGCCCTTGTCTCGCATATGGTAGCTGCTGACGCCCTTATCCTCCTCACGGATGTCGAAGGGCTCTATACAGCTCCACCTTCTCAGCCTGGCTCACGCCTTATAGATACTGTGACGTCACCGGCCGACATCGAAGGCTTTGACATCCTCGGTTCTACTTCTCAGGTAGGCACAGGTGGAATGCGCACAAAGGTGGAAGCGGCTCAGCTTGCCTGTGCTGGTGGAGTTCCCGTTCTTCTCACGCGAGCAGAGAACATCGCTGAGGCTCTTGCCGGTACGCCGCTGGGAACCTGGTTTACTCCCACAGGTAAGCGAGTTTCGGCGCGAACCCTCTGGCTTTCCTACGCGGCTTCGGCTTGCGGACGTATTATTGCCGACGAAGGTGCCGCAAAGGCGCTTTGTGGGGGAGAAGCGTCACTCTTGCCCGTTGGGGTAGCTGGGGTTGCTGGGCATTTTGAGGTGGGTGATCTTGTGGAGATCGTCGATATGCGCGGGGCTCTGCTGGCGCGCGGCCTTGCTGGGCTCTCCTCAAACGAACTTCTCACCTTGGCTGGTGACCGTCAGGCTGCACAGGGGAGGCGCCCAGCTGTTCACCGAGACGATCTTGTGCGAGTGAAATAGCAGAACTTCATAGGTTCACACGTAAGTGCTTGTTGTCAAGTAATTCGGTACATTTCCGTGATTTTGTCCACTTGGTGAGCGCGTGTCTTGGCATATGGGATATTTTCTTGCCTAAACTAAAGTTCGTATCCGGTATTTGGTATTCACCACACGCGGATACGCCGTTAAGTGCGCTATAACTCGTGCAGCGGGAACCTTGCTGCACGCAGTCGAAGGGAGAGCGAGTCGTGTCGCAGAACTGGAAGCATGTCACCCATAGCTCTGCCGTGCCTGCTTTCTTGCCGTGCTACCTCCTTTCTCGAATGACCATGCCGCTGGCTACGACAGCGGCTACCCAGGAATAGGACGTGGATAAATGTGGCTTCAGGTGGAGCCACAGTGTGAACGGATGCTACAATGACTGTTCAACTGACAACAAGCGATGCAACCCTCACCTCTGGTGAAATCCTCGACAAGGACACTGTCACTGATGCCTATATCGGCATTGATCTCACAGTTCTTGGTGCACACGAACATCACAGTGAATATGACCTCGGTTTCGATCACGTGTATGCGAGCCTTCCCAAACTTGCCTCGTGTGTGAGTGCAGCGTGCGAAGGAGGACTTGACCTCATTTCTCTCTCCCGTGACTTCCAAGCACGTTCCGAGGGTGCCTCGGATATGGATGCTGTAAAAACCATGGCACGTCTTGCCCAGCATGGTTCAGCTGGATTTTCCGCCGAGGTGAGCGCTGAACCAGAGAAAATCAACAGAGCTGTTATTGAGCTACGTGAGCAAAAAGATGGCTGGGGCGCGATTGAAATTTCGGTTACGCCTACCACCGATCTGTCAGGGATCGCCGCTGAACTTGAGGCGGCACGCACGCAGGGTATCCACGTATGTGTGCGCGTGGAAGCCTCGGATCTCGAATTTATTGACCATGAAGAACTCGTGACCTCAGCTGATTACGTGCGCCTGGGCACAGATGATCCACATGTTGCTCGTGAATGCCGTTTTGCCCTCCGTTCGGCTGCGCGTAAGTGCGGGAGCGATATCGTTGTTCTCGTGGATCTTGGAGTGGTGATCTCTGGAAACCATCAGGCAGCAAATGAACGCGAAATTCTACTCAAGGCGATCAGTGGACATACATTGTTTGAGGGACGTGCGCGAGTGGTTGGCACCGTTTATGACGTTGCCGACGAAGTTGAACGTTGGATTGGAAACGGTGCGGCAGACGGTATTGTGCTCTTGCCAGCTTCCCTTCCCACAGATCTTGCTTCGGTGATTCGTGGTGTCATGCCCTTGTTGCGTGCGCGTGGAGCACTTTCTCCTTCGGTATCATGACCTTCTTCACCAGAGTTTTCACGTTCTGATTGCTGCGTGAGGCACACGTGGAGTTCTCTTGACAACTTAGTGCGGCGGGATAGGCGGCAGGATAGCTCGTTGCGGGGCGCGTGAGTTTCCTCAGCGAACGTGAGCCATCGTGCTTGCCACCGAGGCAACTGTGATGTCAGACGGGCGCCAGATTCTCACATACATAGATCCAGATTCTCACATACATACATGGATGCGGGATGCGGGAACTTTATGCTCCCTACCTCCCGCATCCATACTCGTCTACCTTTGTGAGCTTCCCGCCAGCGCAAGCCCAGTGCAAACGTAGTGGCACAGATTCGTCGGTGCAGGTTTGCAGGTTCTCAGGCAACGCCGCCTTCTGCTTCGCGTTGTGCCTTCACTTCAGCTGCTCGTGCGCGTACAGCTTCCATATCCAATGCCTTGAGCTGGGCGATGAGATCCTCTAGATCCGAGCTACGCAGGGCACCTGCCTGCTGGAATACGCGGATTCCATCACGGAAGGCCACAAGAGTAGGAATAGAACGGATAGCAAAGGAAGCAGCGAGTTCGTTTTCTTCGTCGGTATTAATCTTGCCGAAACGGATGTCATCGTGCTCCTGCGAAGCAGCTTCAAAAATTGGGCCGAACTGACGGCAAGGCCCGCACCAGGGAGCCCAGAAATCGAGGAGTACGATACCCTCGTCGATTGTTTCGTTGAAATTTGCGGCAGTGACGGTGCGTGTCGCCATGGTAATTCTCCTTTGTGCTGATCTTTCTCCCTATGGCCGCAGCAGTATTGCGCCAGGGCGAGCTTCCACTGAGGTAAACGATAAACCTTGTTTAGGTATTCCGTCCCGTGTGCAAAAGTACTGCTGAGAGCGAAAGTACGGGTATCTCGCGTTCCTTTCTTCGCTCACTTTTCCACTGTGTGCCTGGGAGCTTTCGCCGTAAGTCTAGAACGCTTCTTCTGCCGTAACCTGAAGATACTTTTTGCCGTGAGCCTAGAGCATGGGGTTTGCGGAACACTGATACCGACAGTATGCGTGAACTTTTGTGTGATGGTAGTTCGTTCTTTAGGTTCTCCGCTGTTTGTCAGTGAGGAACGTGCGACGTGAGTATTTCTCCCCAAATGCGTTGTCGCCTCGTAGTCTTGTACCTATGACAATCCCAGCAACAGAGGGTGTGCGTGCTGTCGCTGAGCGCGCTAAGGCTGCCTCACGTTCCCTGCGCATAGCCACGAGCACCCAAAAAGACGAGCTACTTCTTGCTATCGCCACAGATCTTGAAGCGAAGATCGACGAGATCCTTGAGGCTAACGTGTGCGACGTGGAGCGTGAAAGTGCCAATGGCATGAGTGAGGCGCTTCTTGATCGTCTTGCACTTTCGCCTGAGCGTATTTCCTCCATCGCTGCTGCCACACGCGCTGTTGCCGCGCTTCCTGATCCTGTGGGGAATGTTGTGCGTGGGCGCCACCTTCCCAACGGTCTGCACATGCGCCAGGTGCGTGTGCCGATGGGAGTAATCGGGATGATCTATGAAGCTCGTCCAAATGTGAGTGTGGATGCGGCAATTCTTGCTCTCAAGGCTGGCTCGGCAGTGATTCTGCGCGGTGGACGCGCCGCGATTGAGACTAATCGTGTTCTTGTCTCCCTCATGAGAGCTTCACTGGAACGCCAGGGAATGCCAGCTGATCTCGTCGCAACGATCGACGAGTTTGGGCGCGAAGGCGGTGTGGCGCTTATGCGTGCGCGCGGCCTTGTTGATCTTGTGATTCCACGTGGGGGAGCGAGCCTGATCCGCACTGTTGTAGAGAATTCTCTTGTTCCCGTGATCGAGACGGGGGTGGGCAATTGTCACGTCTATATCGATTCCTCGGCTGATTCGCAGAAGGCTCTTGCAATCGCGGTCAATGCGAAGGTTCAACGCCCAGGGGTGTGTAATGCAGCAGAGACTCTCCTTCTCCACAAGGAGTGTGCAGCCGATCTGGCACCGCGCATTCTTGAGGCACTTGCTGCATATGGGGTGAAACTTCACGTGTGCGAAGCTACCGCTCATCTGCTCGATCAACAGAATCTTTCACACAACGGTTCTGGTATTTCCTACACTGCTGCCACTGAGACTGATTGGGAGTGTGAATACCACGCCCTTGACATGGCTGTGAAGATTGTCGATTCTCGTGAGGAGGCTCTAGAACATATCCGCAGATACTCCACCGGACATACGGAAGCCATTGTCGCTGAAGATTATTCGACGATCCGCGAGTTTGTGGCCAATATCGAGAGTGCAGCAGTGATGGTCAATGCTTCCACGCGTTTTACTGACGGTGGGGAGTTGGGTTTGGGAGCTGAGATCGGGATTTCCACTCAGAAGCTCCATGCCCGCGGTCCGATGGGTCTGGAAGAATTGACGACGACGATGTGGATCGTTGAGGGAGAAGGACATGTCCGAAACTGAGGTTCATGTTCCTGTTGAAGAGCATCCTGGGCGGCCACGACGTATCGGGATCATGGGCGGCACTTTCGACCCGATTCATCACGGACATCTTGTGGCTGCATCCGAGGTGCAGAAAGTTTTTGGACTCGACGAAGTCGTCTTTGTACCTACGGGGAATCAGCCTTTCAAGCGCGATCGTAAAGTGACTCTGGCTGAACACCGTTACCTTATGACGGTGATTGCGACAGCTTCAAACTCTAAGTTCTCCGTGTCACGTGTGGATATCGAGCGTGGGGGGCTCACTTTTACAGTGGATACCTTGCGTGACTTGCGCCATTCGTATGCGGATGCGGAGTTTTACTTTATCACCGGAGCTGATGTGCTTCCTGAGATTCTTACCTGGAAGGATTCGCAGGAGCTGTGGGAGCAGGCACATTTCGTGGGCGTGACACGGCCAGGGCATAAACTCAATGTGGATGGGTTGCCCTCGGATCGTATCAGCCTGCTTGAGGTTCCGGCGATGGCAATCTCTTCTACAGACTGCCGTGCGCGCGTTGAGCAGGGCTATCCCATCTGGTACTTGGTGCCCGATGGGGTGGTTCAATACATTGCGAAGTATCATTTGTACCAGGAAGATCACGAGCCACAGGGCAGTTCGGGCGTGAGAGCGCCAACTCAACCAGGGAAGGATGATGCATGAGCGAGGAAACACCGCGCCTCTCACGAAAGGAGATGCGTGAGCGAGGACTCCTCACGGCGATTCCAGAATCAGGTGAATCGCCCCTCTCACAAACTCAGGAACTTCGTCTGGCACGTCTAAGCCGTAAAGAGATGCGCGAACGTGAACGTGCCTCGGCGGCAGCTGTGGCTGCTGAGATTGAGGCTGTCAAGGCGGCAAAAGCAGAAGAAGCTGCTCGTAGAGCCAAGGAAACTGCGACACGCACGACGAACACGCCTACACCAGTGGCGGAAGATTCTCTTGCGGCTCGCACACGTGGATCTGCTCTCCCTGCTTCGACGTCAATTCCCTCATCGCCTTCAGCTCCCTCTGCGAGTGAGGCTGCTCAGGCGAGCGCAGCAGTAGATTCTGGCCGTAAGTCCATTTTCGAGCGTTTCTCTCAACCTTCACAGGAGGAAGTCGAAGAAACAGGCTCCCTGGAAGATCGCCTCCTCGCTCGTGTGCAAAGTGAGACGCCATCGTACAAGCGTGAACACAATGCTTGGGAACACGAGACACAGCTAGAGAAAACAGAGCGAGAAACAAAGGAAGGAGGACCGCATTCTGCACCTGCGGAAGAGTCTAAAGTTTCCCTGCAGGTTCCTCTTCCAGCACCTCGCGTGCGTAATCACGAATTGAGCGCTCAAAGTGAGGCGAATCTTCCCGAATCCTCGATCTTCGACGAGGAAACCGAGGAAACCGAGCTGGCTCCGCGCCGTGAGGGAATGGGAGGAGTACTCCTGACGATCATTATGATCCTTATCGGTATCCTTCTCGGTTTTCTCATCGGCTGGGCTATTAACCACTTCTTCCTCTCAGCCGAATCGGTGGTGCCTACTATGAGCGCCACCCGCGCCACCCATCTTATTTCCTAGGAGGTTTTGTGGCTGCCACCGAGCTTGCCATCAGCCATGCCCGTACTGCTGCTCTCGCCGCGGTAGAACTCAAAGCTACGAGTTTCACGGCAATTGACGTGTCTGAGCGTCTCATTTTTTCTGACGTCTTTCTTGTCATCTCGGGTTCTACCGAGCGTCAGGTTCGCGCCCTCGTCGATACCGTGGAAGATGCTCTCCTCAATGCGGGTGAACACAGGATTCGTCGGGAAGGAATGGAAGGAGAGGCTCACTGGGTAATCCTCGATTATGGCGATCTCATAATCCATGTTCAGCAAGATGAGGATCGCGTGTTCTACAATCTTGAGCGCCTCTGGGCCGATTGTCCCGTTCTGGATCTCGGTGTAGAGCTTGAGGAAGAGGTAAGCACACTGGAACGCCTCATGGGTGAGGGCTCTGCTGTGACCTTTGACAGTCAGGGGCAGGGGAAGCTCGCGTGAGTGCTTCGAAGGTTATCCTCTGGCGTCACGGGCAGACGGATCTCAATATCGAGGGTCGTATTCAAGGCTCATGCGATATCCCGCTCAACGAATGTGGCCGTGAGCAAGCGCGCTGTGTGGCTCCCCATATTGCTCAACTTGCTCCAGCTGCGATTGTTGCTTCTCCGCTTATCCGTGCAGTGGTGACAGCGCAAGCTGTAGCCGATCTTCTTGGACTACCGATCGTTACCGACGAAGGCCTTCAGGAACGCCACTACGGCTTCTGGGAGAAGATGACGCGCGATGAGATCGCTGCGCGTTACCCACATGAATATGCTCTCTGGCGTACGGGTGGTCAGCCTGTGGGTGTGGATGTTGAGACGAACGCGAGTGTAGGTGCGCGTTTTAGTGCGGCTGTGAATCGCCATGCTCAAGCGCTTGAATCAGGAACACTCCTTGTGGTGGCACACGGTGGCTCTATCCGAGCAGGGGTTGCGACCTTGCTAGGTCTCGATGCTGCATGGCCGGGGCTCTACGGTATGGATAACTGCCATTGGGCTGCACTCTCGCGTCGCAGCGCAGATGCGCCTACCTGGATGCTCACGTCGTATAACCGAACAGTTCCCACCGGGGAGGATTTCCTCACCTCCTGGACGAAGTAGCGCTTACTGAGCGAGGAAGTGTGAGAAGGCACGGTAACTGAAGATTTACGGATATGAATGTGAGTCGGCAGAAATTTGGTCGGTGCATATCGTATGGAATGGTGTTGGGTGTTGAGTTGAGGATTTTGGTTTTCTACTCATAGACGCGTGAGCAAGTCCTTTAAATCGAACAATTCCCTCGTGCAAGTGGTAGAGCTTCAATGAGGCGCGTTACGAGGCAAGGAGATCAGAGAGGATCTGTGCGTGTGGTTCTCTGGAGGAAGAGAGAAAGATATGCTGTGTCTCGGAGGCCTTCGACCACTAGTAGCTCTGTAACGTCCTCCCACCTCATCCTGGGAGAGAAGAGAACCGAAAGGGGAACACATGGCAGAAACACCCGAGGCCAATGTCTTTTCTCGCACCTGCCCGTCCCGCAGTGTCCTCCTCCACCTCACCGGACGTTGGGGATGCCTCGTTGTTACTGCTCTTGCAGAAGGATCTCTCCGCTTTGGAGATATCCGTCGTAGAATCGAGGGAATCTCGGATCGAATGCTCTCCCAGACTCTTTCACAACTCGAACGCGACGGTATTGTTTCGCGCACTGTACGGTGCCAGCTTCCCCCACATGTGGAGTATTCCCTCACAGCTTTGGGAAAGAAGATAGAACCAGCGCTAGATTCGCTGATTAGCCTCGTCGAAGATAATCTTCCAGCGGTGGAAAAGGCGCGCAAGGCCTACGACGATACTCACTCTCGGGTGTAAATAGCCCCTCCAAGGCTTGTGCGAGGTTCAGTTCTACAAACGGTGGCCTAGACATTTCCTGGATAGTGGTGAAGCTCTTTCAGCTGGTTCTGACGCACAGATACACACAGGCGAACTTCTCACTACTATGGAGAACGCTCGTTCTATTGCAGAGGAAGCGGTCACATCGCGAATAATGTGACTCGTCTTCTCTGCCATGCGTGCCTCGATATGAGCGATGGGGGCAGCTTCGTGAGTGCGGATGCTTCTTCTGTCTACACGTCACAACGTGAGAATTTAGCGCTTACGGTAGAGACGCTTGTACTGGAACACAGGCTCGCTTGTGACATGAACGCCGAGCTTGCGGAAGACATCCTCATCCACTGGGCCCAGTATCACTGAGGAATGGACGTCACAGCCCTCCAGCAAAGCGAGGGAATCCAAAGCGCGGCGTGCATACTCGTTCGTTGTTGCACTCACAGCTAAAGCAATGAGAACCTCGTCGGTGTGAAGGCGGGGATTGCGTGATCCCAAGTGTGTTGTCTTAAGGTTCTGGATCGGCTCAATCGATTCGGGGGAGAGAAGGTCAATCGAATCATCAATCCCAGCCAGCACTTTCATCGCATTGAGAAGTACTGAAGACGAACTTCCCAAGAGAGGAGAAGTTTTCCCAGTGACGATCCTTCCATCAGGAAGCTCAAGTGCTGCAGCTGGAGCCTTCGTCTTCTTGTGCTTTTCCAGAGCTGGAGTTACCACGGGTCGATCGGTAGGTGTGATCCCCACTTTGCTCATAAGAAGAGCAATACGGTCGGAGATCGTCGAATCTAATTCATCGCGAGCTTCGGCTACGCGTGCCTTGAAGTAGCGGCGAATAATCTCCTGTTTGGAAGCTCGTTGGCAGATGTCGTCATCGCAGATCGCCATTCCTGCCATATTCACACCCATGTCTGTAGGGGACTTGTAGGGTGAGGTACCCATGATGCGCTCGAAGAGCACATTGAGTACAGGGAAGATCTCCACATCGCGGTTGTAATTGACAGTCTGAATACCGTAGGCCGCCAGATGGTAAGGATCCACCATATTGACATCGTCAAGATCGGCGGTAGCGGCCTCGTAGGCGATATTGACCGGATGATCGAGGGGGAGATTCCAGATCGGGAAAGTTTCGAACTTCGCATATCCTGACGTGAGTCCACGCTTGTGGTCGTGGTAAAGCTGGGAGAGGCAGGTGGCCATTTTCCCACTCCCCGGGCCAGGTGCTGTAATAACGACGAGGTTGCGGCTGGTTTCGATGTAATCGTTTTTTCCGTAGCCTGCCTCAGAGATAACGTATTCGACGTCGTGTGGGTAACCTTTGATGAGGTGATGACGGTACACGCGCAGGCCGAGTCGTTCGAGCTTGCGTTTAAATACTTTGGCTTGGCGATTGTCGTCGGTCATTTGTGAGATAACCACGGAGCCGACGTAGAGGCCGTAAGAACGGAAGGCATCAATAAGGCGAAGAACGTCTTCGTCGTAGGTGATGCCAAGATCCTCACGTACCTTATTTCGTTGGAGATCTCGGGCGGAGACGACAACGACTACTTCCACGTCCTCTTTCATAGACTCAAGCATGACGATCTTGTTATCCGGGAGGAAGCCAGGGAGCACACGCGAGGCGTGCATATCGTCAAAAAGTTTGCCTCCAAACTCAAGGTAGAGCTTGCCGCCAAACTGCTTTCGACGCTCAAGGATATTCTTCGTTTGAAGTTCGATATATGTATCGCGGTCGAACCCACGCGCACGGTTTGCCATGTCTCATCATGATACCTGGTAGAGCTGAGAGCAGACAGAATTTTTGTGAGTCGGCAGGGGTGTGATTGCTCTCGCTTGGTCTAGATTGAACTGCCCTCGGGTTTTGTCCTAGGTATTTGCCTTGTTTTCTGTTTTCTCCCAGGCTGTCATGTTTGTCCAAAACGTCTCCTCACCCTCTATCGGAGTCCGGTATCCCAGTAAGGCGTGGAGTCTGGATTCGTTTAAGCAGGATATTTATTCAAACGTTGCAATCTCAATATCAACACATCCGCCCAGCCGTGAGAATGGATGAGCTTGTTCTTTAGAGCCGTTGATACTCTCAGCCACAGCATTATCGTAGGAATCTCCTGTTTCCCGTTAAAGCGGGATTCCACTCTCAGGGAACGTGTCGTTGTAAACAACGCTGATGTACTGGGAACCATGGTTCAAATGATGCCCGAGTCTGTTTGTCTCCTTCGGGTAGGCGATTGCTTGGTTGAGAGTTTGCAACGCCACTACCTCGGTTGAGTTGAGAGGTTGCAATGCCACTACCTCGGTAGGCATGGAATCCGATAACGCCCCGACAATCTTCCAGGAAACCAATCTTCCGGGAAACACATCGGTGACGAATACGGCCTACACAAGCTCTGGGACAGCTCAGTAATGATGGCGTGGCGCACTCAAAGTATCCCTGCTTAATTCTTTGTTTTTAGACTGATGGTAAAGGCTAGGCATAAAACAGCCATAGCTGCAGTATATGCCCAAGCGGCCCCCAGCAAAGCCATTGTCGGCACTAGAATTAGGCAGGCGATAAAAACCGTTAGCGCTGCGCAAATATAGCAGATAAATACTTTATTTTGCTTACGCATAGTTGTTAGCGCGTAGTAAAGAATTACGCTGGCAGCATTGAGGCAGCCAGCACCGATCAGTACCAATAATTCAAGGCGTAAATGTGAAATATCGTTACGGAAGACCACGTTTAGGATCGGCACCCCAATAGTTACGGCCACCAGTGATACTGCAATAAATGCTCCTAGTGTGGCAAATAAGCCTTTATTTATTAAAGCGTTAAAAGCTTTTTTATCGCCCTCAGCCCACTTAGTAGCTAAGGGCGTAAGCAGTGGTCGAAAAACTAGCAGTGAAAGCATATTTATCGCTACTGCGGGCATATAGATAATCGCAAAATATCCCTGACTAGTATTGTCCAAATAGTGGTCGATGGCAAAACGAGGAGCATTAACTAAATAAATACTAATAAACGAAGCCAGAAAAAGCGGTAGACACTGTTTTAACAGTCGTATAATCGAGCTTTTTTGCCATTGTGGGCGCAAGGAAAAAATGCTGCGTGAGTAAGGTATGAAAACCGCCAAAAAAGCTGCAGTAGAAATAATTATAGCAATAATAGCTGCCCAGATTAGCGATGTGGTAAGGAAAATACCTAAGCTAAAAGAAATAATAGTGCTGCAAATGCGGATAAAAGACCCGCGAGCACCAATATCAAGATGATTGGAACGCTGAAATTCGCTATAAAAGACGTCCTCGAAGGTATCGTAGAGACGCAGTAGTGCCACTAAGGTTAGTGTCCAAAAAGTCCCTATATCACGGCTGCTTAGGCCGCAGTAGATAACTATACCGATAATCATCGCTATACTGGTGATTATACGGGTGCTGAGATAGGTGCCGAAGCGATATTCGTTCTCTACGTCAGTGACGTGGAAGGTACGTACTTCATACATTCCCAGGGCTTGGAACTGCTGCCCGATTGATATTGCCAGAGAGAATGACCCCGCAATAGCAATATCGGTGCTGCGCGTAACCGCGGTGAGCATAATCACCAAAGCGAGGGAGGAGGTTAAGGAAGCAGCGGTATTCCAAAAATAGTCGCGCTTTAGTTGGGTAGTGTTATTAGTCATTTGTTAAAAAGTTGTGTTTACCAAAGTCAATGCTAAAGGGCTGGTGATTGATTCGTTGGTGCGGTGGAGGAGGGGACATATAGTTACCGAAATGCCGAGTTAATACGCGATCGTACTGTTTGGGGACTAGTACTGTTATGTCCTCAAAGGGTAGGGGGACGGCAGGGAATAATTCGTCGATGTGGGCAGACCATTTCGCCGGGGCACGAGTGCTGTGATCGGCGAGCCAGAGGCTCTCGTGGCTGCGGTAGCGGCAGGCAGCTTTGGTCCAGTGGTGAATTAGTTTACCGCTGTCAATGGGGCTGCTGGCTAGCAGGTTGTGGGCAGCTTTCATGATGAGGTTAGCTATTGGAGCTAAGCCGTAGGGTAGCTGTATGCCGCTGGGGGTGGCACCTTGGAGGAATAAAATTCGCCCCCATAGCCAGGTTTGTTTACATTGGCGGTGAAAGGCTGCCCTTGAGGTAGGCATATTATCGAGCGGGAAGATATCGATGCCGATTGG
Organism: Actinomycetaceae bacterium zg-1166; assembly: GCA_015679245.1. GTDB lineage: Bacteria > Actinomycetota > Actinomycetes > Actinomycetales > Actinomycetaceae > Changpingibacter. The sequence continues at coordinate 723,145 of CP064953.1, forward strand.
CATTTGAAATTTTCTGTCCTTGGCTGCCAGGGAGATAAATTTGGTATCTTTAAGCCCTAAAACTGCGAAAGTCGTTGGGTAGTTGGGGGTGGTGTAGGGGTTTAATAGTTCAAAGTCGCTGCCAAGGAGAGTCGGAGCGAAGGTGAGGAATTTTTCGTAATCTTCACGCGGCATGAGCACGTCGGCGTCGTCGTCCCAGGGAATAAAGCCTTGGTGACGGATCGCACCGATAGCGGTGCCCCCGTAAGCGGCGTAGCGTAAGCCTAATTCTTGGCAGACTTGGTGGAAATGCCCCAGTACGTAGGTGGTAGCTTTCTGAATAGCTCTTAGAGTTTGGGCGTTATTCATCGTTACTCTCTTAACTCAGCTTAGGTTCCGACGTCGATTTTCGACCAGTTGCTTATAGGGGCCAAAATCTACTACATACGGGTTGTGGTTACGCTGCTGCTCAGGCGGGGGTAGCTGCATATAGTCGCCGTAGCCGCGCCGTAACCACGTGTCGTATTGGGCGGGCATTTTGAGGTTTAGTGACTCAAAGGGCATATCTATTGTCGGCAGTAGTTCAGCATGAGAAATAACCCAGTTTTGCGGGTCACGCATAGTGAAATCAGCCATGTATTCGCAAGGGGTGAGTTCGTAGCGGCGTACGGCTTTTTCCCACTGCTTTTGCAGAAACTGAGTTTTTATGCCGGTCAGACGCATACTCCAGTGTACCAGCGTGGTGGCGCTGTAAATCAGGGCTTTTTTAGCGCCGCTAACGCCCACCAGATAGGGGCGAGCGATGCCGCGAAGGAATAGCAGACGCCCCCATAGCCAAGAGGCACGGCTCATAGAGTTAAATGCTGTTCGATCTCCGGGGATATTATCTACCGGCAGAATATCAAGGAAAAACGGCATTTTATAGCGCGAGTTTTTGGAAAATTTGGGGATTAGTAGCGTATCTAAAAGCACCATTTTGGTGAACATAAACGGGAAATCGGCTACTGTGTCGGTGTTATGCAGAGCAAAACGACTATCCAAGATTTTGGGTGCTTGCGCTAAGAAACGCTGATAGTCGCTGCGGCGCATGAGTACGTCGGCATCGTCATCCCAGGGGATAAAACCTTTATGGCGTACCGCACCGATAGCGGTGCCCCCGTATATGCAGTAGGGAATATCTAAGCTGCGGCAGACGCGGTCAAATTCGCCCAGTATTAGCTCTAGGAGTACGTGAATATCATCTAGAAGCTGTTGATTAGCGTATTTTGTGTTGGTCATTTAAGTTATTCCTACTTAAGATCTTGAAGCTATTTTGGCGGTTAAAACTCTTAGGTTTTAGCTCGCTCCAGTCTGAAGTTATGGCTAATGCGGTGATAGTAACTGTAACATGCTTTCTCTTGCTTTTGTTTCTCAATGAAGCGACAATAATACGTTACATGAGTCATTACTTCGTCATACAGGAAGTGATCTGTCTGTTCGTCGAACTTGGGTCGAACTTCGTCGAACTTGTCCTTGACCGCGACTGGGGCATAGTTGAGCTGTTCAAAGTCTTTCAACTTGGCAGTACCCGGCTTTTCGACGCTTTTGCTGATACCGCACTCTATTTCCACAGTTGAGAGATTCTGCCGAGAGTCAGCGCTGCGCTTGTAGAGTTGTTTGATCTTCGACAGGTCGATCTCTTTGGTCTTCTTGTGAGCAGCTACGTAAGAGTGGAAGTATTCCGCGCACACGGCGATCAGATTCAAGTAAGTGCGTGAATTACCGAAAATATGCGCAATTCCATAGTTGGGCACGGTGACGTTGCCGCTTGTAGGTGGTTGCAGGTGTTCGCCACAGCCGGTGCGAGAACATGTGCATTTGCACTCTTCAAGAAGCCTCGAACAAAATTTCCCTTTTGCCGTATCTGAAATCGACTTGGCCTGCTGAACCTTTCGATCATTTTCGAGATCCCGGTTAACAGTGAATAGCAATCTCGCACCATCTTCACATCAGTTGTCGTCCCACTTGTCCCAGGCTGCCCCAAAGCATCCAATCCCTCAACAGGCCATTTTCTACATTGAGAACACCTCACGAGAGATCGAGAGATGGGCAAAATTCTATCACCGTTGCGCTTCTGCAACGAAACATGGGTGTTTGCACACCTCAGGGAGGTGCCACCGGGACAGTGGTGTGACTCGGTGGCCAGGAACCGAGTGGGGCGTGCACAACTCACGTGGTTCTAGATGCGTGGCACAGCATGTCGCATGAGTATTCGAGGCATGTCGCATGAGTATCCGCGGCCTCGGGTCTGATCGCTCCGAGTTTAGCCATACAACTGAGCTCAGGTTTCTATTCATATCCCGAGTCGGAACAATCTGTAGGAGCGGCAAGAAAAGAAGGAGGCAAGGTGGATGCCTTGCCTCCGTGAGAAAAGAGTGGTCTCCCAAAGCTGAGAGACGTATCGCCCATCGCATATATCACGTGCTATCACGCATGTGAGTAGAGCGTAGAAAGGCGAGATCGGTGCGTGCCTCGCGTACGTGCGATTTACTGTTCACTCGCCTCGATTCGCCTCACATGGGTTTTACAAGGTGTGGTAAAAACGTGCGAGCTCATTCCAAGCGTTTTGTGCAGCTGCGAGACGTACATGTGCCCGTTCAGCGCGAGAAGCTGAGGCTGAGCGAGAGAGCGAAGATACTTCAGCTTGGGCAGACATGAGTTCTGCGTGAGCGCGACGAATCTTCTTTGAGATATCCATATTCATTTATATTCTTCTTTCCTTCGTGGGCGGAGCTAGGCTCCACGCCCGGTTTTCTCATCCTGCCCAAAGGCAGGGCGAACCGAGAGCGGCTCGTAAGCAACCGAACACCGATGGTATTCGGGGCGCATGTTAGTTGCGCATCTGCGCCGTATCAGCACAGAGAAGTAATTTTACACTCTTAAATCTTCTGATTGGAAGTGTGTGAGTAAACACACTCTTAGATGTTTTCGATTTAGGCCTTTCGTCAGCGACGTAACCCACATGCTGCCTTTCTATACCGTGGATCGACGAGGGCGTACAGACCGCACTCTCCAGAAAGAGTGGCCTGACGCATGTGCTGGGGTAGCCTTAGAGTCATGGCTTACGAGAATATTGAGACTCGCACCGAGTCTGATTCCATGGGATCTATCGACGTTCCTGCTCATCACTACTGGGGCGCTCAGACTGAGCGCAGCCTCCACAACTTTGATATCGGCCGCTCTACATTCGTGTGGAACCGTCCGATGATCCAGGCTCTTGGCACGCTAAAGAAGGCAGCAGCCAAGGCCAACGCTGAACTTGGCGAGCTTCCCGCCGAGATCGCTGACCTTATCGCTCAGGCTGCCGACGAAGTCATCTCGGGCAAGCTTGATGCCGAATTCCCACTCGTTGTCTTTCAGACAGGTTCGGGCACACAGTCGAACATGAACGCTAACGAGGTAATCTCCAATCGCGCCATTGAGCTAGCTGGTGGGACAATGGGTACGAAGAGTCCAGTCCACCCTAACGACCACGTCAATCGCGGTCAGTCCTCCAATGATACGTTCCCCACGGCTATGCATATCGCCGTCGTCTCTCAGCTCAACGAGAAGCTATACCCAGATGTTCTCAAACTGCGCACCACACTGGCTAAGAAAGCAGAGGAATACAAGGACATCGTTATGGTGGGGCGCACGCATCTCCAAGATGCCACCCCGATTACACTCGGCCAGGTTATTTCTGGATGGGTTGCCCAGATTGACTTTGCGATCGATGGCATCAAATACGCCGATTCACGCGCTCGTGAACTTGCCATCGGCGGTACAGCTGTGGGTACAGGGCTCAACGCTCACCCCGAGTTTGGTAAGCTCGCCGCGCGCTACATCTCTGAAGAATCGGGCTACTCTTTCAAACAGGCAGATAACCTTTTTGCCTCGCTCTCTGCGCACGATGCTCTCGTACTCGTTTCCGGTGCGCTGCGTGTGCTCGCTGACGCTCTTATGAAAATCGCCAACGACGTGCGCTGGTACGCATCCGGTCCACGCAACGGCATCGGTGAACTCCTTATTCCAGAGAATGAGCCGGGATCCTCGATTATGCCGGGCAAGGTGAACCCCACTCAGTGCGAAGCAATGACGATGGTGGCTACGAAAGTGTTTGGCAACGACGCCACAGTGGGCTTTGCTGGTTCGCAGGGCAACTTCCAGCTCAACGTATTCAAGCCAGTTATGGCGTGGGCTGTACTTGAATCTATCGAGCTTATCGGCGATTCTTGCGTGAGCTTCGAAGAGCACTGCGCCCGTGGTATTGAGCCGAATATGCCCAAGATTGAGCACAACCTCGACATCAACCTTATGCAGGTGACAGCTCTAAACCGCCACATTGGATACGACAAGGCTTCGAAGATCGCCAAGAATGCCCACAAGAAGGGTATCTCGCTACGTGAATCAGCTCTTGAGCTGGGCTTCCTGAGTGCAGAGGATTTTGACCGCTGGGTTGTTCCCGCCGATATGACACATCCGAGTGTCGACGAGTAGACCCCATTCCTTTTGTGCTGCACGGCAAACGGGATGACGTGAGGGCGAGTGGTTAACCACTCGCCCTCACGTCTATGTGGTGGAGATGGGAGGTGAGGGAAAGACGCACGATGTCAAAGGAGGTGAAGGAAAGTTTCACCGTACTTGTTGCTGAGGCATCTGCTTCACTCACTTTTTTGGGGAGGAAAGGCCGTTGTTCCTCAAACTCCTCGATGTGAGCATGAGCTGGAGGGCGGCGAGAGCCTCAAGTTCAGTCAAGTTCAGTCAAGAGCAGCAGAAAGATTTGCGATTGCAGAGGAGAACACTAGCTCCTCGCGCCTCCAGAGTGTAAAGCGATAACGAAGGCCTGTGCGCGAGATTTTCCAGGCTCCAGCACGCTCAAGCTGCCAGCCCTGACCGAGTTCGGGAGCGAAGGTATCGCCCCCTTCCACTTCGAGATCAATCTCAGTGATTGCGGCGAGGCTGGCAAGTGCGATTGCTTCACGATAGAGTTGCCCACCTCCAATTACCCAGATAAATGGTGCGTTTGTGCCCCCGTCTGTATCACGCGCTCCGATCCTAGTGAGGGCAGCTTTGAGACTCGTCTCTACATGAGCGCCGGGGGCGAGGTAGGAAGCAGCGCGTGAGATAACAATATTCTCTCGCCCCGGCAGAGGCCGTGTATTTTGGGGAAGTGACTCCCATGTGTGCCGCCCCATCACTATAGGTGCTCCTGTCGTCGTGCGCTTGAAGAAGGCAAAATCTTCGGGTACATGCCAAGGAATTGCGCCGTCACGACCGATGACACGATCGCGCCCTTGAGCCCAGATGAGGCCAAGGAGTGGGCGGAGGGAGAGAGTGATTGTCATTGCACACACACCACGTGTATGTCGCCAAACTAGACCGCTACGGGCGCGCTGATAGCTGGATGATATATATAGCCATGGGAAGCATCAATGTCCTCCATCGCATAGTCGAAAATTGATAGAGCCTTGTTAAGGCGAAGAGTGGGGAAGGGATAAGGCTCACGCGAGAGTTGTTCACCTACCTGGTCAAGGTGATTGAGATAGATATGGCAATCACCACCTGTCCAGATAAAGTCGCCCACCTCAAGATCCACCTGTTGGGCGAGCATATGCGTGAGTAGTGCGTAGGAAGCGATATTGAAAGGAACACCGAGGAAGAGATCCGCACTGCGCTGGTAGAGCTGGCAGGAGAGCTTGCCACCGGCCACATAAAACTGGAAGAGTGCATGGCACGGCTGGAGTGCCATCTCCTCTAGGCTTGCCACATTCCAGGCGCTGACGATATGGCGGCGCGAATCTGGGTGTGTGCGCAGGGAATCGACGAGGGCTGCAATTTGGTCAATATGTTCGCCGCTGGGGGTAGGCCACGAGCGCCACTGATAGCCGTAGACAGGGCCGAGTTCGCCGTTCTCGTCAGCCCATTCATTCCAAATCGTGATACCGTGTTCTTTGAGCCAAGCGATATTCGTCGAACCAGAGAGAAACCACAAGAGCTCGCCTTTTACTGACTTCATCGGCACAAATTTCGTGGTGATACGCGGAAAACCCTCGGCGAGATTGAAACGAATCTGTCGGCCAAACACGGAGAGTGTGCCCGTGCCTGTGCGGTCAGATTTACGTTCTCCATGAGCAAGGACATCGGCGAGGAGATCTTCGTAGCTCCGGTTAATTCCCATAGGGAAAACTTTAGTCGCCTCCGAGGCTTCCACAGCAAAGCACACGTTTCCTCCCTGGGAAATAGCTTCACTTGGAATAAGGAAGAAAAATACCTCTACTTCTTCGCCTCGCGCTTAAGTTTCAAAATTTCGTCAATTGTCGCAAGATCGCCTGCAAGGAATCGCTCGACGAGGGGGCTCCCCAGCTTCTCAAGACGTTGCCCAATAAAAGGGATCGTAAGAGAGTAATCCACAGTAATACGTAGCTCAGTGAGGGAAGAGCACGCAGGTGTGAGCGCGTTGTCACTCACAGTGGCACTGTGGAGTTCCGTATCTGTGTGAGTAAGTTCGGCATTTTCACTCTCGATTCGAGACGTGATCTGCCCAGCCGTCTGCTCCTTCATTCCCAGAATCTGAAGGCCAGGTCGTGGTTCGTTGGCTGGGCTCATTTCGATGAGTACGCGCCCTTCCACAGGGGCACCTTTGACAGCCTGAAATTCGAAGCCAATGTGATTGTGCCGGGCAACACCCGCGATAGTAAGTTCGATGTCGCGGGAGAGCACTGAACGTAGAGCGAAGGGTATTTTCTCAGAAGGTATAAAGATCGTCGTGATGGCACGGTCATCCCCGAGGCGGCGGTGGGAATAATCGTATGTGTCGAAGATTTGCGCGCGAGCTCGCATGATGTCGTCGGAGAAATAAACGTCGATCAGTTCGGTGTGAGTAGCCCACGCATAGGTGGTTCGTTCCAGGCGCATGATTCTATTGTGCCCGAGATACGCGTGAGCATGGGCAAACTAAGGCTTCATACTCGCTCGATGAACTGCGCTCTACGCAAGTAGGCAAACTGTTTTTGCGCAGGCAGGAGAGCTGTTTTGCGCAGGCAGAAAGCTATCTCAGTCTCCATCTGTGCCAGGAGAACAAACTCGAAGGGGAGGGGCACAAACCAGTACTCTTAGAGAGTGCCAACTTTGACGAATATTCTCGGGCGCTCCACTGCGCTGACACCCTCGGATCGTGATTGGCTTCACCAGCTTGTAGGTGATTGGCAGGTCATTGCCGATGTCGCATTCGCCGATGTACTTCTTGCCATTCCCAATGGCGATGATACCTTCACGATCGCTGCACACTGCCGCCCTGCAACGGCTGTCACCTTCTTCGATGATGACGTTGTGGGAGATTCAGTGAGTGAGGAGTTCACGCGCTTTGGGCCCCTTGTTCTGGCCGATGGGCGACGTCGCTCTATGGAGATTGCTGGACTGTTCGCAGATCTCTACCCTGTGGTTCACGAGGATCGTCGTATTGCTGTGCTCTGCGTAGCTAGCGCGTATGTGGGTGATCGTGTTTCTTCCCAGGCTCTGTCTATTTATGAAGAAATTGCAGACAAACTTCTTCATATGGTGAGCAATGGTGAATTCCCCTTCGATGGAGCACCTACAGGCTATAGGCATGGTACCCCGCGTGTGATCGATGGATTCGTGCTGCTCAATGAGGATGGTGAGGTTACCTTCGCCAATCCCAATGCCGTCTCTAATTTTCATCGGCTCGGAGTGGTAGGGGCGATCCAAGGTTCGGTGCTCGTCGAACTTGTCACCGATATCATCGAGGATCACTCCCAGGTAGAGGAATCTCTACCTGTCGTAGTGATGGGGAGGGCCCCCTGGCTCACTGAGATTGAGGTACACGGCACGATTCTTTCGCTGCGTGCTGTGCCGCTTTACGACAAAGGAACACGGTGGGGTGCGGTGCTTCTGTGCCGCGATATCACAGAGTTGCGCCACCGTGAGCAAGAACTTCTCACAAAAGACGCGACGATTCGTGAGATTAACCACCGCGTGAAGAACAACCTGCAAACTGTCTCTGCGTTGCTTCGCCTTCAGGCACGCCGAGCGACGAACGTTCAAACACAGGCCGCCCTCGACGATGCACAACGCCGTGTGGCCACAATCGCGTTGGTTCACCAAACTCTCTCAGAGACGATCGACGAGACTATCGATTTTGATGACGTTTTCGGCCCACTGCTACGCATGGCTTCCGATATTGCGGCAACAGGTGTAACGGTTCACTCCCGCCAAGTTGGTTCCTTTGGAAGAATTGGTGCGAATCAATCCACAGCACTTGCCATTGTCCTCAATGAATTGGTATCGAACGCTGTGGAGCACGGTCTGCCTGGCGGCGGTAATCTTTGTGTGGAAGCCCTCCGCGAAGGTAGCCACCTTGTCGTTCACGTCGATGACGATGGCGAGGGAATCGCTGGAGCGAAGAAACCAGGATCAGGCCTGGGGACGAAGATCGTGCGAACGATGGTCTCTGGGGAACTCAAGGGGACGATTGCTTGGGGGGAGCGCAGGGAGGGTGGCACACGGGTGACCTTGGATATCACAATCGACGAATAAGGTGGCATAACCGCGCTACCCCTGTGCACTTAAATGCGCTGGCGAGCCGAGATATCAGCGCCTACGCACCGACAAAGATAAGAGATATACGTGGAGCCTGCTCGAAGTTCCGGGAAGACCCCGTCCAGGAAGAGTCCGCGCTGTTCGTCCTATCAGGCCACGTGAGAACGGCGAGCACGAGCTGTGCGGCGCTTGAGCGAACGGCGCTCATCTTCGGAGAGACCACCCCACACGCCGGCATCCTGCCCCGTTTCAAGTGCCCATTTGAGGCAGATCTCGGAGACTTCACACTGGTTACATACACGCTTGGCCTGCTCGATCTGGGCGAGCGCAGGCCCGGAGTTTCCAATGGGGAAGAAAAGCTCCGGATCCTCGTTGAGGCATGCTGCGCGATGGCGCCAATCCATGTGAAGTACTCCTTTATGTACAGTAAGCCCACCCACAAGGGGAAACCAGGGGAGCGATACACGCTTGTGGTCAAAATGAAGCTCCCTTAAGGTTCCCAGGTTGAAGCCAATCCGTAAAGAGATGAAAACGTGATATTTTCCCCTTGCTGTACCCTTGAAACTTCTTCATGGTGCGTTCCAAAAACACCAACTACCAGAACGTGAGGTGAAGCAACCTTTCCACTTCTCCAGATTCCTCCAGATTTTCTCTGGAATCTTGCGGATTCACGTTCTCCAACCGCGCAATGTGTGTTGGACAAATGCTGCGAGTATTCTCCCATTGACGAAAGCATAGGCCTACTTATCTGCACCGCCTTACGAGGATTAGACACCGCGCCGTGAATAAGCAAACCAGAGGGCAGTGAGAGCCAAGGCAGTGGGTGAGGCCACGTAGGGATTGAGACATGTATCGTCGTGCGCACAAAGGCATTGGAGCTCTCTGGAGGTAAGAATTGGGGCTCTCTAGTGGTAAGCGAAGAGACGTTGTAGCTGCATACACTCCAAAATACGCGCGAATGTGGGAAGAAAAAGAAGAGCTTCAACGTGAAAGTGACACAGGAGAAAGCAACGGTGCACTCATGCGAAAATAGGAGAGTGAGAGTGAACAATGATCTTGCGGCAGCGCGCTCGCGTTGGAATGAACTGGCTCCTCTCCTCCGTCAGGCTCAGGAGGCCTACCACCGTACCGGAGATGGCGACGAACCCGTGATGACCGACGAGCATTACGACTCCCTCATCCATGAGATGCGAACTCTCGAAGCCAATTTTCCAGAGCTCGCTGCGGTTGATTCTCCTACACGTTCGGTTGGAGCGGTGGCATCTTCCCTTTTTACGCCAGTAATCCACCGCGAGCGTCTCTACTCTCTGCACGATGTCTTTTCTATGGGTGAGTTGCGCGACTGGTATGAGGGAGTACTTCACGATCTCAGGCTTGGCGAGGAGGGAGAGGCGGAAGCCTTGAGTATGAGTGCAGAGACAAAAATTGATGGCCTTGCTCTCAATCTTCGCTATGAGGAAGGTCTTCTCACGGTGGCTGCTACTCGTGGTGATGGAATCACGGGTGAAGATGTGACGGCTAACGCGCGAACAATTGCCTCTATCCCTATGCGCCTTCGAGGAGAGGGATGGCCAGCGCTGCTTGAGGTTCGAGGTGAAGTTTTTTCCCCGCTCGGAGAATTTGCTGCTTTCAATGAGGCTTTGAAAGCAGCACATGCAAAGACTTTTGCCAATCCGCGAAATGCTGCAGCTGGATCTTTGCGGCAGAAGGATCCGAAAATTACGGCTGGGCGTCCCCTTGATTTCATTGCGCACGGTATTGGAGCTGTGGAATGGGGGACACCTACACGTGAAGGGAAAGCAGGAGAATCTTCCTCAGGTGAGAACAGGCACGGAAAGTGGGAGAAGCTCCTAGCCACGCAAGAAGGTGTATATGAGGCTTTCAGCCACTGGGGAATCCCGATTTCGCCTTACACGAAGACTGTGCGCAATTGGGAAGAGATTGAGGAGTTCATCATCTCCTACGCTGGCGCACGCCATAACCTCATTCACGGTATTGACGGTGCGGTGATAAAAGTGGCGAGCTTGGCTCTTCAAGAACGCTTGGGGTACACCTCACGGGTGCCGCGGTGGGCAGTGGCGTATAAGTACCCGCCCGAGGAAGTACAGACTCGCCTTCTCGATATTCGAACACAGGTGGGACGCACGGGGCGTGTCACCCCCTACGCTGTGATGGAGCCTGTGGCGGTGGACGGTTCGATGGTCGCCCAGGCCACTCTCCACAACGCCGAAGAAGTGGCGCGTAAGGGAGTCAAGATCGGCGATATCGTCATTATTCGCAAGGCAGGGGACGTGATTCCCGAGGTTGTGGGTCCGGTGATGAGCGAGCGGGAGGGGAGCGAACGTGAATGGCATATGCCCACTTTGTGCCCTTCCTGTGCTACTCCCATTGCTCCGGCAAAGCAAGGCGATGTGGATCTTCGCTGCCCCAATACGCGCTCGTGTCCAGCTCAACTTATGGAACGTGTACGACATATCGCCTCGCGCGGAGTTCTTGATATTGAAGCTCTCGGTGCCACTACTGCGCTATGGCTTACTAACCCTGAGTATGGGCGAGCAGATGCCCTTACTGCCCTGGCTAGAGGGCATAAGCTCTTTATAGAAGATGAGGCTGGGCGGGTTCAGACTATCAGTTTGAGCGAGGTTGAGCGCCTCAACGCTGGAATTATTACGGAAGAGGGAGCGATCTGCCACGAGGAGATCATTCCAGCTGAGCTTGCCTCGCGGCTTGGGATTCCTGAGCCGCAACAGCCTGTACTCACGGGGGAAGCCGGACTTTTTGAGCTGCGAGCTGAGGATATGCGTGAGGTGTGGACGTGGGGAGAGGTGCGCGTGAAAGGCGTACGCACAGGAGATTTCCGTCGCACCCGCGCCGCGTGGACAAAACCGAAGGAAAGTCGCCCACGCACAGGAGAGCCCACGGTGATTTCTTCCAGTCCCACGAAGAATCTTCTGAAGATGCTTGACGAGATTGCAGCAGCGCGAACCAAGGAATTGTGGCGCAAGATCGTTGCTCTTTCTATTCGCCATGTGGGGCCTAGCGCCGCTAAAGCTCTTGCTGCGGCGCATCCTTCTCTTGAGGAGTTGCGTGCGTGTTCCCTCGCTGAGCTTGCACATATCGAAGGGGTAGGTGAGGTTATCGCTACGTCATTCCTCTCGTGGTTTGAAGAGGAGTGGCACTGTGAGATTATTGAGCGCTGGGAGCGTGCTGGAGTGAGTTTTCACGACGAGGTTGCCGCAACGCCGGAGCAGCCCCGCCCCGATACTCTTTCTGGCTTGACCATCGTGGCTACCGGGACTCTGCGTGGCTACACGCGTGGGTCAGTGAAGGAAACGATCGAAGCTCACGGCGGAAAGGCCTCTACTTCTGTCTCGAAAAAGACGAGTTATCTTTTAGCTGGAGAGGGTGCAGGATCGAAGCTCGCGAAGGCAGAAGCTCTGGGTGTGCGCGTTATTGACGAAGACGAATTCACCCAACTCCTCGCTAACGGTTCGTTATCGGCCTGAGCTGGTGGTCAATTTCTTGCCTGCGCGGGTGCTGTGATTTTGGCAGTTTTTCCTACATGAGCGCTGCGATTCTGCCCATGTGTGCGCTGAATCCTGTCAGAGTGGTTCGTTCCTCATACCTCATATGAGTGGGGGTGGTGTCCGCGTGGCAGATCGGGCTTAGCGAAACAGTGCGGAGAGAAAATTTCCTTGGCTTCGCACACGTGCAAGGATGAGCGTTCCTGCTGTCACGAGTGCAAGAGCGACCACGGGGAGAGCAAAAACTAATGCAGCGACTTCCCCTCCTTGGGTAAGAAGAGAGGAGAAGGGAACCCCGATGAGTCTGAGCGTTCCAACTGCTAGGCTCGCTCCGGCAATCGCCCCAATGAGGCCGAGGATAAGACTTTGAGTGAGGATAACTGTGAAGATACGCCTCCTCGTCCATCCTCCTGCAACCAAAGTGGCGTAGCTCTGTGCATCCTCACCCAAGCTGATCCATGTCACGGTTAGTATTGCCACGAGTGCGAACACCGCCAAAACGACGCTGGCAACAATATCAGGGGTGCGTGCTTGGATAGAGATAAGTTTTCCTAGAAGCGTGCCGACGATATTGCCGTGGAAATGTATAAAGAGGAACATAGCGCACTCGGTAATACATATTCCGATTGCCATGCAAAGAGAAGAAATGACGCAACGAGAGGGATGCCGACGAAGAAGCGAGAACGCTATGGTGAATGACCCCGTATGGGAACGAGTATATCGAGCCCGAAGATTCTTAGCGGTAAGTCGAGGTTTCCCGCGTCCAAGAAGTGCATCAAGAGGTGTGTTTCTTCGTGAGGCGATGAGTGGGGAGGCGATGGTGAGAAGGGTGAGAATAAAGCTGAGGGGGAGGGCAGAAATAATCCAGCAGAGTGAAAGGTGGATATGCCATACCTGTGCGAGAAGAAATGCGAGAGTTGCACCTGCAATTGCGCCGCTTGCAGCGATGATTGAGAGATAGAGGAGAACGAACTGAGTGAGTGTTCTCCGAGTCCATCCGAGAGAATAAAGGATGGTGCAGTGCCTGACCTTGGAGTTCATATGCACGCTTGTTGTGAGAACGAGTGTCAGACTTGCTGAGCAAAGAACAAGAATAGCAAGAATGAGCGAGACGGAATTGATTGCGGTAACGAGGGTCGTTGCCGTCCCTTTTTCAACCCAGAGATCGCGCAGATGAATCTCGGGAAGTCCTGCGCTTTTCATCCTGATCGACGAGTTTGCTGGTGTGTGTTCTAATTCGGGAACAGGCGGAAGTACAACATCGCGAGATGTCATCGAGGAGCCAGTAAGAATATCAACATTGAGGCCGGGAATTTCCGATATTTTTTGTGCAACAAGGCGGATTTTTTCTGTTGATTGTTCGCTCATCGAATCTATATCAGCAACCCGAATTCGAATTGCAGAGATTGGCTTTTCGGTGAGGTCTGGACGAATCTCGCGGTAAGCGTCAATGAATGAATCGAGAGGAGTCAAGATAGCTGGCGTTAGGGGAACATATCCTTCTGCTTCTCCATCTGAGAGATAGGTGTCGGTAGCGAGGATTGATTGGGATTCTTCACTGACGTCTACACGTGTTGGAGCAAGCGGAGAGAAAGCACCGGAAAGCTGAGTTTCATCGTAGTGTGAATCAAATCTTGCGTGACCAACTGGAATAAGCGAAAGCAGTGAAGTTTTCGTAAGAGGGTCAGAATAGGGAATTTTGAGAGAAATAGCCGATCGATATTTGGGTGCAAGAGAAGATAGTGAGGGTGAATTGAGGCGTGTGGAGTAGGTATGGGGATGAAGAGTACCTGACGAATCTGCGGAGACATCTAGTGCTCCGGGGCGCACGAGTTCATCAAGCATAATTCCTTGGCTAAGAATGGTGCGAAACTCCTCAGGTGATGGTGCTGCATCGTGCTGCATGGCGTGGGAATCTGAAGAGAGTGGGGAATGTTGGGAGAGAAATGCCTCCCATATGTCTGTCATTCCAGAGGTAAAGTGTTGGGTTAATACGGGCGGTTCTGACAATAGCCTGTCGGTAAAGGTGCGTGCTGATTCTTCAGAGGATCCTGTGCCCGTGTGCGCGTATTCCTCGGCAATAGGAGCGGGAAGTAGATCGACGTCAAAGTCAAGTGTTCTATCGATGCCACTCATGTGGGAATTGAGGAGAATCGGAAGAAGTCTCACATGAGAGGGTTGTGAGGATTCTGGAGCGGGAAGCCGATAAGGCTCGTAATCAGATGTGTCGAAGTATCTACCTTTGACGATACGTTCGTCGATATGGGAGAGAGCCGCTTCGGCTTGCGGATCGATAGCGCCGAGGAGGAGATAGGCACTGGTATCGGTCGGTTCTACCGTCGTGCGATTGTCTACAGCCCCGTCGGGGATAGAGAAGGGACTGTGGCAGTATGGATGGGTGATATCAGTAAGTTTTTGAATTTCGCATAAGAGTGGGTTGCCAGGAGTGAGTGAACTGGGCGGATCGTGGATTTCGCGAAAACCAGCCTGAGCAGAATCCAACTCAAGTGTGTGGGGCGTGAAGAAATCGATGTAGGGGGTGAAATTCTGGCGAAATGCCCCGTTTCTTGAGGACGAACTCACTGTGGTGCGTGTAAATGCACGTTCATGGGAGGGAAGCATCGATCCGATATCTGTGGTGATATCAAAATCAGCGGAAACAGTACCGATAATCGCAAGCGGTGCGGCAACGTCAATTCCGGGAATATCGCGAATGTGCGAGAGCTGTTCGAGGGAAATTCCGCCGTAGATTGTCGCAAGAAATCCGGGTGCGACGAGCCCGGAATCCTTTTCGAGTGTCGAGGTGGTGCCATCTGGCCGAACGAGGATATCGTAACTTCCTCTCCAGTGATCGGCAACTGAGTTTGTTAAGATCAGGCGTTCGGTGCGTGTAGCACTCGTAAGCAAGAGTGCTGTGGGTAGGGTGAGTGTGAGGGTTGTCAAGAGAACCGCGAGGGAGCGGATGTCGCCTTTAAAATTCTCCCATGCAAACCGCCACATTGCTCACTTCCAAATTTGAGTACTACTACAGTTAGTTAGTGAATATCTTGCGAAAATATATTTCCCGACATCTCGCTATCGCTCTAGTTGTTTCTATCCGGTCTAACGCGCTCCATAACGGATGTAAGCGTACAATCCGAACCCTTCATTTCCGTCCATACATCGATATCGCTTGACGTAATAACCATCGGGATTGTAGTTGTGCTTCGGTTCGTTGAGCCACTGCGCGCAATCCCGCATGTTTCCACGTGGAAATGCCTTTTCCAATATCCACGTGTATGGAGATATCACACGTTCGTGTTCTGTTGATTCGGTTGATGCTAATTCGATTGTTGTTGCAGGAAGACCGTGCGCTTGTGCTGCGCTGAGCCCTGCGAATGCACATGCTCCAGCAATTAGCAGGCTGTATGCGGGAAAGAATGTAGATTTCATGATTCACTCCTGTGTCGGCTCTGAGTTCCGTCACGAAGATTGGATACCTATATGTTACACGTCACAAATCGCATGTGTGCCATCTTGCACAAACCGCACATGCGGCAATGTGCAAAGTGACTAGAAGAGCGGGGCGAGCATCCCGATAAGCCGTTCGCCTACACGAGCCAGGCGTGAGCGCCTGCGCCACTCCTGGAGTGTGAGTTCACGCGAGTTCGTGAGATCCATCGTAAAGATCTGCTCCATCGCAGTGGCGAAATCAGGATCGAAGATCTCCATATTGATTTCGAAGTTTCCTCGCAAGGAGAGGCGGTCGATATTCGCTGTGCCGACGGTGGACCAGCGCCCGTCAATTGTCATTGTCTTAGCGTGAACCATTGCCTCCTGATAAAGCCAGATGTGCACGCCTGCGCGCAAGAGATCGTCGTAGTAGCCGCGCCCAGCCCAATCTGCGTAGATGTGATTGGAGTATTCGGGAATAAGAATGCGCACGTCCACGCCGCGACGAGCCGCACGAATGAGGGATTCGAGCATAGGTTCATCGGGGATGAAATAACCCATTGTGATCCATGCACGCGTGGTGGCTCTAGCGAGCATACTCATGTAGAGCGAGCTGATTGGGTAGATATTTCGTGCTGGAGTGTTTTCAATAGCACTAATATCGGGATCCCAATCGTGGGCTCCTGAATCTTGAAGGGTCGGCAGATCCTGCTTACGGTAGGAATTCCACATATGGATAAAGGAGTTCTCTAACTCCCATGTGCCAGGGCCTTCAATGCGCATATGAGTATCACGCCAGTGGCGAGCATAAAGAGTGCCGATGTTGTAACCGCCAATGTAGCCTGTGTGCCCATCTATAGTGAGAATTTTGCGGTGGTCGCGCCCTTTATCGCGCGAACGCCCTGTGAGAATCCCTGTGCGTACAAAGGGGAAGTTGAAGGTGTGCAAATGCTCGATCTCTGGCCAATGGCGAAAACGAGGATCCTGGTTGAAATTCCCCCATGTATCCAAGATGATGTAGGTTTCTACACCGCGTCGAGCCGCATCAATAAGGGCGTCGCGGAACTCAAGGCCAGTTTCGTCGGCTTTGACAATGAAACATTCGAAATAGATGTGCTTATGTGCTTTTCGAATATCCTCAAGCATGGCATCGTAGAGGTCACGCCCATAGGTGTAGAGGGTGGTGTGATTATCTCCCACCTGCGTGTGGATAGGAGCTTCGTGCGGGAACTTCCCGCTGGGGGGCATACGACGTTTGCGCATCTCATCCACGCTGGTCACTGCTCCAAGAGCTGCTGCTTGGGTGCCGATAAGTGCGAGAGCACCGATACGGAGAGTTCGAAGGAAACGGGCGCGCGTGGACATGCTTCTACTTTAACAATCAAGCTGGACAGGATTGCGCGTGTCTGTGCTCTGTCTCTTTTCTCTCTTCGCTTCGGCAGAAAACCCGTATGTTGCCCCGTGCCCATGAACTTTTGTCCCAGGTTCGCTGGCCTTTTATTCTGCGTGATCGCGGGCCTAGCTGGTGTCTCCACTTCCTTGAGCCTTGCTCTCGCGCTTGTAGACTCTAGCCGGAGCCGTAGCAAACGCCAATCGACGCAGAGCGCTTGTGCCCTCGCGGTCGTGGGGGACGCACTCGTTGCCCACGTCGTCTTCTCTCATGTCGTCTTCTCTCATACTTCGTCGTGCCTGTTTCTTCCGAGCTTCTGCACCATCTCTAGGCGGGGCGAACACAAACAAAACTGATAAGCGTGCGGATACATGCAGGGGGTGGGTGAGGCAACGTAGAATTAGAGCCATGTCCTCATTTTCTGTAGACGAGGTGGCGCGCGTCGCCGGCCTCGCACGCATTGCCCTCACCCAGGAGGAAATCGAACGCTTCGCTGGCGAACTTGCCGTCATCTCCGAAGCCGTTGCGAAGGTTTCCGAGGTAGCCACGCCTGATGTTCCAGCTACAAGCCATCCCATCCCACTAGCGAATGTAGCTCGTGAGGATGTTGTTGTGCCTACCCTTGATCGCGCCGAAGTTCTGGCTGCGGCTCCCGCCTCCGAGGATGGGAAATTCCTCGTCCCGCAGATCCTCGGGGAGGAATAATGAAGGAAATTCTCAAGAAATCTGCCTGTGAGCTAGCCGATATGCTCGCTCGCGGCGAGGTCACTTCTGTGGAGCTAACCACCTCATGCCTTGAGCGCATCCATGCCCTCAATTCCAAGGTCAATGCTTTCCTTTTCATCGACGACGAGGGCGCCCTTGCCACGGCTCGCGAGGTGGATGCCAAACGCGCAGCGGGGGAGAAGCTCTCCCGTCTTGCCGGTGTGCCGATCGCGGTGAAAGACAATATGGTCACGCGCGGTGTACCCACTACTTGTGCTTCGAAGATTCTTGAAGGTTGGCTCCCTCCCTACGATGCGACCGTGGTAACCAAACTCCGTGAGGCTGGACTGCCCATCGTCGGTAAGACGAATATGGACGAATTTGCAATGGGTTCTTCTACTGAACACTCGGCCTTTGGCTCCACGCGTAATCCGTGGGATGTGGGCAGAATCCCTGGCGGTTCGGGTGGCGGTTCAGCTGCCGCAGTGGCTGCCTTCATGGTGCCGCTCGCACTCGGCTCTGATACGGGTGGCTCAATTCGCCAGCCGGGGGCTGTCACGGGCACCGTGGGTGTGAAGCCTACGTATGGTGCCGTTTCGCGATACGGCCTCGTGGCGATGGCCTCTTCGCTCGACCAGATCGGCCCTGTCACCCGCACTGTGGGTGATGCGGCAGCTCTCCAGGAGATTGTTGGCGGCTACGATCCCCTTGATTCCACTTCTCTCGATGAACCTGTTCCGCCCTTCGAAATGCTCACCTCTCGCTATAGTGAATCCCTTGCGGGTGTGCGTGTGGGTGTTGTTAAACAACTCCAAGGCGAGGGCTATCAAGAAGGTGTGCTCGAATCTTTTCATGCGAGCGTGGAACTTCTTAAAGATCTTGGCGCTCAAATCGTGGAGGTAGACTGCCCTTCCTTTGATTACGCTCTAGCGGCCTACTACCTCATCATGCCGGCTGAGGTTTCCTCGAACCTCGCGCGTTTTGATGGTATGCGCTATGGTTTGCGAGTTGAGCCTGAATCCGGGCCGGTGACGGCTGAGACAGTCATGGCTGCCACTCGTGAAGCTGGCTTTGGTGACGAAGTCAAGCGCCGTATTATCCTGGGTACCCATGTGCTTTCGGCTGGCTTCTTTGATGCGTACTACGGCAGTGCCCAGAAGGTCCGCACTCTTGTTCAGCGTGACTTCGAAGCCGCATTCGCTTCCTGCGACGTGCTAGTTTCGCCTACGGCTCCCACCACAGCCTTCGCCTTTGGTGAGAAGATGAACGATCCGATGGCGATGTATCTCAACGACATTGCGACGATCCCCGCCAACCTTGCCGGTGTACCGGCGATGTCCCTACCCTGTGGTGTGGCAAAGGAAGACGGGCTTCCTGTGGGATTCCAGATTCTTGCTCCCGCCCATAAGGATACTTCGATGTATGAAATTGCTGGCGCTCTTGAGCGTGCCTTAGGAGAACCGCTTGCCGAGAGCTGCCCGGCATCTAGCTGGGAGGAGGAAGCCTGATGGATGAACTCATGGATTTCGAGGAAGCCGTCTCACGCTTCGACCCTGTCATTGGCCTGGAAGTTCACGTCGAACTGGGCACTACTACGAAGATGTTCGACGGCGCCCCCAACGCCTTTGGAGGTGAAGCTAACACCTACGTTACTCCCGTCTCCCTAGGACTTCCCGGCTCACTTCCTGTGGTCAATCGTAAGGCCGTGGAATATGCCATTAAGATCGGTTTGGCTCTCAACTGCTCCATCGCCGAAAGCTGCCGTTTCGCGCGCAAGAATTACTTCTATCCTGATCTCGTCAAAGCCTTCCAAACATCGCAGGCCGATGAACCAATTGCAAGCGAGGGGTATCTGGATCTGGATTTGGCTGACGGCTCCACCTATCGCTTTCCGATTGAGCGCGCCCATATGGAGGAAGATGCGGGGAAGAATACGCATGTAGGCGGCGATGCTGGGCGCATTCAGGGGGCGAAGTACTCACTCGTCGACTATAACCGTGCTGGTGTGCCACTTGTGGAGATTGTCTCCCATCCAGCTACCGGGGTGGGACGCAACGCTCCCGAGGTGGCAGCTGCCTATGTGCGTTCGCTGCGCGATATCTTCCGTGCTCTTGGTGTCTCCGAGGCGCGAATGGAACGAGGAAATGTGCGTGCAGACGTCAACGTCTCTCTACGTGAGAATGCGGAAGCGCCTTTTGGAACCCGCACCGAGACGAAGAACGTCAATTCCTTCCGTGGCATCGAAAATGCTGTACGCTACGAGATTCAGCGCCAGGCTGCCATTCTTGCTACTGGTGGTAAGGTGATCCAGGAGACTCGCCATTACCATGAAGAAGATGGCTCCACGTCTTCTGGGCGGCCGAAGTCGGACTCGGAAGATTACCGTTACTTCCCTGAACCCGATCTTGTGCCGGTTAAGCCCGCGCGCAAATGGGTGGAAGAGCTTCGTGCCTCACTTCCGGAACTTCCTGCCGCGCGCCGCCGCCGCATTAAGGAAGAATGGAATCTCAGTGCTGAAGAACTGCGCGATCTTATCAACGCCGGTGCAATTGACCTTGTGGAAGAAACCATTAAGGCTGGTGCAAGCTCAGCTGGGGCGCGCAAATGGTGGATGGGTGATATTGCCCGCTATGCGAAGGAAGCTGAGATTGAACTCGACGAGGTTCCTGTGACTGCACAGAGCGTGGCTGAACTTGACGCACTTGTGGTTGAAGGCAAGCTCACCGATAAGCTCGCTCGCCAGGCTCTTGAAGGAATGCTTGCAGGTGAGGGAAGTGCGCGTGAAGTTGTGGCTGCTCGTGGCCTCGAAGTTGTCTCTGACGAAGGTGCTCTCGTTGCTGCCGTTGACGAAGCTCTTGCCGCTCATCCCGGAATTGTTGAAAAGATCCGTGGAGGTAAGGTGCAGGCTGCTGGTGCGATTGTAGGTGCCGTTATGAAGGCCACTCAAGGCAAGGCTGATGCGGCTCGTGTACGTGAAATTATTATGGAGCGAGTAGAGGGCTAATACGCTGGTAGATAGGTGATTTACGCACACAGCGGTGGGGCGAAGTCAAAAGGTGATTCGTCCCACCACTGCATAGTGGCCTGTGCGGCTCTTTGTGGAGCCTTTCTTCTTGTCGCAGTGTCTCTTTCGCTCGCGCCTTGAGCGTGGATTCTCTTAGATGCTGTCGATAGCCTGAGCGATTGGCGTCTCGCCGTCGCTCATACGAATAATTTTCTTGAAGGTATTGTCTTTATCAGCGATATAGGCGAGAGTGCGTGCAACATTGGGAATTGAGTTGGGTTGAGACTTCTCTACGTTAATCGCGATTTTGCCACTCCCTTCAGGTGCTTCCACAAGGTTTCCGGGCTGGATGATGGTGTAGGTAAGGTCGGTATTCTGGATGAGCCACTGATCCGCAAAATACTTGGCAATGTTGTAATTTGTGAGATTGATAAGGTTGGGATCTGTCCATTTGTCTGGTTCGGTTGCAAATACCGATGACAGCATGACAAAACGGGTAATCTCGACCGTGTGTGCTGCCTGCATGAGTTTTACTGCTCCAAATGCATCAGTTTGGAGCAGATCTTTGCCACGTGAACCTGCCGTGAAGTAGACGGCATCATTTTCTGCGATAACTTTGCTGAGATCGGCAGTGCTCTCGTGGAGATCCATGTGAACTGGTGTGACACCTTCGAGACGAATAACCTTGTCAGGCCGACGAGCCCCAGCAGTGACGTAGTGGCCGAAATGGACGAGTTCTTTTATCATCTCTCCGGCTACACGTCCGGTAGCTCCTGCAACGAAGATTTTCATCGAAAATACCTCCTTTAAGATCCTCTCGTGTCATGTGCGGATGAGCGTATCTGCGAGATAAATTTTCCTCGTTCACCGCGTACGCATTCAAGATACGTGGGTATGCCGATGGAGTTATGCACAACGTTATTACTGTAGTGCGGTGGCTTCTGCGAAAAGTGTGAAGGTTACCTGATATCGGTTGGCATCGTAGAGATGGCGGCCAAATTCTACGATACGTCCGCTCTCTTCGATGCTTGTTCGTTCGGTGGTGACGAGGGGTGAGCCTTCGGCTAGGTGTAGGAGTTCTGATTCGCGAGTGCCAGCAAGTTTGGCACCTACGCGTTGGGTGGCTGAGGCGAGTTTGATTCCTGCATCGCGTAGGCAGTGGTAGAGGCCATGGCGTGAAAGATCTGTAAAACTTGGGGCAAACTCAATGGGAAGAATATTCGTCATAATGCCGAGAGGTTCGTCGTTACTCCATCGGAGGCGTTCGATCTTTACGATCTCTGTCCCCTTCGTGCAGCCGAGGAGTTCAGCGCGCCCCTCGTCGGCTAGGGAGACTTCGTAACTTAGGACGTCGGTGCGGGGCTTGAGTCCGGCATCTTTGAGATCATCGTAGAGGCTTGTGAGGCCGATTTTGCGGTGAATGTGGGGGAGCGTGACGCGGGTGCCTGAACCTCGTCGTCGTGCGAGAAGGCCTGCAGCTACAAGGTCGTGGAAGGCACGACGAACAGTTGGGCGCGATACGTGGAGGCGTGCAGAGAGGGTTACTTCGTCTTCGAGGAGTTGGCCAGCGGGTAGTTCTCCGGAAAGAATGAGCGCACTGATCGGCTCAGAAACTTGGGTATGGAGAGGGATCGACGAGTCACGATCGATCGTGATATCGACGAGGTAGGGTTCGTCGAGTGAGTTGCTTGCCATGGTATGAGAATACATGAGATGGAGGAGAATTCTCCGTTGCGGCAAGGAAAACAACGTTGGCAGCATCGTGTTTTTACTAGCAGTTGGCAGAGATGTTCGAACGTGCTATTCTAAATGTAATGACAAATTTTGCTCATCAGTTTGCCATGTCAGGTGTTGAGTTGTTTTGGCGCACAAGGATGTGAGGAAAAGCCATGACTGTTCATGATGTACTAACAATCGGACGCTGCGGTGTCGATATCTACCCCCTTCAAACGAATTGCACCCTCGAAGAAGTCACCACCTTCGGAAAATTCCTCGGAGGGTCACCGACCAATGTAGCCGTAGCCGCCGCCCGTCTCGGTGACGATTGCGCCACACTCACCGGAGTAGGTGAGGATCCCTTTGGGCGTTGGGTTCGCCTTGAAATGCGCCGCCTTGGCGTGAGCGACGAATTCGTGTTTGTCGATCCGAATCTCAACACTCCTGTGACATTCTGCGAGATTATCCCACCCGATCACTTCCCCTTCTTCTTCTACCGTCAACCTTCAGCACCAGACCTCCAAATCACGAGCGAGCATCTTCCCCGCGAAACAGTGAAGAAAGCCAAGCTCATGTGGGTTTCAGGCACTGGCCTATGCGAAGAACCTTCGTATGCAAGCCATATTGAAGCACTTAACCTTCGTGGCCGAACCACGCACACAGTGTTCGACATGGACTGGCGTCCAATGTTCTGGAAGGATACGAGCGAAGCGCGTCGCCGCTATGCCGAAGTACTTGAGTTCGCCACCGTTGCTGTGGGCAACCGTGAAGAGTGTGAAATCGCTGTTGGCGAGTCACATCCCGATCGTGCAGCAGACGCTTTGCTTGAACGCGGAGTCGAACTCGCCATTGTCAAACAAGGTGGGGAAGGAACCCTTGCAAAAACAGCCACCGAGCGCATCGAAATTCCTGTCCAGAAATGCACAGTGATGAACGGCGCAGGTGCCGGCGACGCCTTCGGAGGAACCCTCGTTCACGGTCTTCTGCAAGGCTGGGAACCGCGCAGAATTATTGAAGCTGCCAACACCGCCGGAGCAATTGTTACCTCTCGCTTGGAATGCTCTACTGCCATGCCAACCGAAGAAGAAATTAACCGCGTACTTGCCGCAGGAACCACCGATATCCTGCTCGATGCACAGGCGTGATTATCGGAAAGCAGTCGAATGAATAGCGAAATTCAGCAGATCATCACCGCACGTCGTCAACCTGGGGCAGCATCCCAAGCTCTCATTTCACGAAAACTTCCAGACACTCTAGTACCTGAACGCCCATTCCTCGTCATTGCAGCCGACCATCCAGCACGTGGCGCATTTGCTGTCGGCTCAGATCACCTCGCGATGGCCGACCGCTGGGACTTGCTAGGGCGTATCCGCTCGGCATTAGCAGTGCCGGGAGTTGACGGCTATCTCGGTTGTGCCGACACTATTGAGGATCTTGCCCTCCTCGGTGCGCTTGAGAAGAAATGGGTCTTTGGCTCAATGAATCGAGGCGCGATAATCGGTGCAGATTGGGAACTCGATGATAGGCAAAGCGGATACGACGTCGAAGGAATTGTCGAAGCGAACCTTGCAGGCGGGAAGATGCTCCTGCGTATTGATCCACACGATCGCGGTTCACTTGACACCCTCGAATGGGCAGGACGAATGGTTAGTGGCCTCGCACGCGCCCAGAAAATTGCGATGATTGAACCTTTCATGAGCAACCGTCAACATGGGCGAGTAACTAACGACCTTTCAACCGATGCTGTAGTCACGTCGGTGGCAATTGCATCGGGACTAGGTACAACAAGCTCCTACACGTGGCTCAAGGTTCCCGATACGGAGGACATTGAGCGCCTCGCACGTTCGACGACACTCCCGATCGTCATTCTCGGCGGCGAAGTTAAGAACGACGAAGAAGCGACATTCGCACGTTGGGAAGCCCTCCTCGAATTACCGAACGTAATCGGCCTCGTCATCGGGCGCTCCCTGCTCTACCCGCCCTCGGGACATGTCGAAGAGTCAGTAGCACGGGCTGCTCGGCTTGTCGGCGCGAAAGAGAACTAGTCGTAGCGTAAAGCTGCACGTCATATATCAACTGTGCAGAGGATCCATGTGCGAGCCTGGCCTCCTGCTCACCCTACCGTTGTAAATCAGTACCAGGAAGGAACAGCATGTCAACGGCGACACTTCTGTTAATTGGCGCAGGCTCGATAGCCTTGCTCCTCTTTTTCATTATTTATTTCAAGATGAACGCCACCGTAGCGCTCATCCTTATCTCGGGTCTTACTGCAGTTGTTGCAGGAATCCCAATTACTGATCTCGCTAATCTTCTCATCGGATCATTCTCCAGTACGGTTGGCAAACTCGCACTCATCATCGGATTTGGTGCTGTATTTGGGAGAATACTCGAACAATCTGGCGGCGCAGAAGTACTTGCCAACACGATGCTCAAAACATTCGGAGAAAAGCGCGCGCCACTTGCACTCTCAGTAGCATCCCTTCTCTTTGGCTTCCCCATCTTCTTCGACGCAGGCCTCGTCGTCATGTTCCCCATCATCTTCACGATTGCACGCCGCCTCAACGGGCCAGTGCTGCTCTACGCTCTTCCAGCTGCGGGAGCATTCCAGGTGATGCACGGCCTCATGCCTCCTCATCCTGGCCCCGTGGCAGCCGCACAGCTAGCCGGAGTGAACCTCGGCATGGTTCTCATTATGGGTATGCTCGTTTCGATTCCCACATGGTACCTCGCAGGCTATCGCTTCACTCTTTTCTGGTCGAAAAAGTTCAACGTCAAAATCCCGACGATTCTAGGAACAACCGATCAAGAACGTGAATTGCCGGGCAAACTCCCCAGTTTCAGCACAGTTCTCGCACTCCTTCTTCTTCCAATTGCCCTCATTGCAGGCAACACAATCTCGACAACACTTCAGACGAACGGCACGATTGCCAAGACGAACGCGATCGCCAACCTCCTCCAATTCCTCGGAGATACCGCTGTAGCACTCTTCATCACAACCTTCGTTGCCCTCCTCGTGCTCGGATACTTCCGCAAGGTTGATTGGGCAAAAGCCAACTCCATTATCGATAACGGATTCAAACCGGTTGTCGCAATCATCATGGTTGCAGGTGTTGGTGGTATGTTCGGTGGAGTTCTCCGCGAAACAGGAATCGGCACTGCGCTCGCAGACTCTCTCGAACACTTAGGAATGCCGCTCATTGTCTCCGCCTACATCCTCTCGCTCGCTCTGCGCGTTGCTCAGGGATCGGCAACAGTTGCTATCACAACTACAGCAGGTCTCCTCGGTTCTGCGGTTGCCTCAGCCGATATCAGTGCCATGCAGGCTGCATTAATCGTCGTTGCAATGGGTGCGGGATCCTTCTTCGCTTCCCATGTCAACGACTCAGGATTCTGGCTCGTCGGCGGATTCCTCCAAGTAGATACGGCAACAAACCTCAAACTCTGGACTGTTGTTTCGTCGGTTATCTCGGTTGTTTCATTCGCGTTCTGTTGCCTCTTCTACGTTCTCGTATAAGTGGTACGAGCTCACTCACTCAAAATTCACCGCAGAGGAGAAAACATGTCGGTAGTTCATCAGTGGATCGATGGGGCACCCTATGAAGGCACGCCCTTGCGGATCGTTCCGATTGAGAATCCCGCAACGGGCAAAAATATCGGAGAGGTAGCTCTCGCTTCCAAGGAGGATCTCGATCACGCAGTCGAGGTTGCCCGCACGGCACAAAAGGCGTGGGCGCATACCTCACTCGCCAAACGTGTAGCCGTAATGTACAAAATGCGTGAACTTGTGCTGGCTCACCAGGACGATATCGCGAAAGCCATCGTCGCCGAACACGGTAAGGATTACTCTGACGCAGTTGGAGAGATCCAGCGTGGGCGGGAAACCCTCGATTTTGCCTGCGGTATTAACGCAGCGATCAAGGGAGAATACTCCTTCGATGTATCCAGTGGTGTTGACATCCATACGATCAAGCAGCCAGTGGGTGTTGTTGCAGGAATTTGCCCCTTCAACTTCCCTGTGATGGTTCCGATGTGGATGCATCCGATTGCTCTTGCCTCAGGTAATGCTTTCATCCTCAAACCAGCCACACCTACGCCCACAGCATCCTTCCTTATCGCCGAGCTATATAAGGAAGCTGGCCTTCCTGATGGCCTGTTTAACATCGTGTGCGGAGGACGTGAAATGGTGACAGACATCCTGGAGCATCCAGGTATTGACGCCATTTCCTTTGTGGGTTCAACACCAGTTGCGCGCATCGTCCAGGAAAAGGGATGCGCGGCAGGCAAGCGGGTTCAAGCGCTCGGTGGAGCGAATAATCACGCCATCGTCATGCCCGATGCGGATATCGAATTTGCGGCAAAGCACATCAGCGCAGCTGCTTTTGGTGCTGCAGGAGAGCGCTGCATGGCGCTCCCGATCGTTGTCTCGGTCGGCGGAATCGGTACGAAGCTCGCCGAGAAGGTTGCTGAGCACGCCAAGACTATCAAGGTTGGCTACGGCATTGATGAAGGCGTCCAGATGGGGCCGGTTATTTCAGCGAAGGCTAAGGAACGCATTATCGGGATGATTGATCGGGCAGAAGATGCTGGGGCAACGGTTATTCTCGATGGCCGCCGCTTTGTCGTTCCCGGATACGAAGGAGGGCACTTCCTTTCTCCGACGATTGTGACCAATGTTCCGCGGGACTGCGATCTGTACACCGACGAAGTATTTGGCCCCGTACTTGCCATTGTTGAAGCGGAGGATTACGAGGAGGCAATCTCAATCGTCAATGCTCAGCCTTTCGGTAACGGCTCGGCCATCTTCACAAACGACGGTGGTGTCGCTCGTCGTTTTCAGATGGAGGTCGAAGCAGGAATGGTGGGCGTGAATGTGCCGATCCCTACCCCTGTGGCCTACTATTCCTTCGGCGGGTGGAAGGATTCCTTGCTCGGTGATCTGCATATTCACGGCCCGGAAGGTCTGAAGTTCTACACTCGAACCAAGGCCATCACCGAGCGTTGGCCAAGCGAATCTGGAACCTACGAGGCCACAATGTCCTTCCAGCGTGAGGAGTAATAGTTCCATTCCAGACTTGTACGTTGTGTGGGGGCGAAAGATAATCTTTCGCCCCCACACAACTGTGACGTGTGAAGCATTGTGTTCAACAAGTCTGCCGGTCGCATTGACCTGCCTCACTAGCGTGGCGCATGAAGAAGCATGAGAGGTCAGGTAGTGGGGAGCTTCGTCGTGAAAGCGGCATAGCTTCCTTTTGTCTCGCTCACCTGTGACGATTCCATACTGCCCTACGAAACGTCTGTGATACTGTCGTGCCGCAGAGTGTACAAAGTTCTAGAATCGTTCCTTGGATGTCTTCTTACACCGACGAAAGGACACCAATGGCGCTCACCAGTCCGAGTTATACCGTCACAATGCGTGTCCAAGTGGCGACGAATCCGCGTGCAACACAACACCTTGTCGAGGCCGTGGTCGATGCGGGTGCCCTCGTCACTGGTATCGATATGGTGGAGTCCTTTGAGGACTACCTCATCATCGAAGTTACCTGTGATTGCGTGAACTCGGCACACGTGCGTGAGGTTCAAGATCAAATCGAGATGCTGCATCGCAACAAAGTTCTTGAGATTTCCGACGCAACTCTTGAAGCACACGAGGGTGGGAAAATCTCGGTGGGATTGAAGAATCCACTGCGCACACGCCAGGATCTCGCCCGCGTGTACACTCCCGGTGTGGCTCGTGTGTGCAAGAAGATTTCCCGTGACTCTAACTTTGCCAAGCAATACACGATCAAGAAAAATACGGTGGCTGTGGTTACCGATGGAACCGCTGTGCTTGGCCTGGGTGATATCGGCCCAGAAGCTGCCCTGCCGGTGATGGAAGGCAAAGCAGCCCTCTTCAAGCGCTTCGGTGATGTAGATGCGTGGCCTGTCTGCCTTGATACGAAAGACACGGAAGAGATCATCTCCATCGTGAAGGCAATCGCTCCGGTTTATGGTGGGATTAATCTCGAAGATATTTCTGCCCCGCGCTGTTTCGAAATTGAGGAACGTCTGCGTGAAGAACTCGATATCCCAGTTTTCCATGACGATCAGCACGGCACGGCAATCGTCGTCCTTGCGGCTCTTATCAATGCGCTCAAGATCGTGGGGAAGAGCATTGAGGACGTGCGTATCGTCGTTTCGGGCGTGGGAGCAGCAGGCTCGGCCATTATCCGCCTCCTTATGCTTCACGGAGCGAAGGATGTGATCGGGTGTGGGCGCAGTGGAGCTTTAGGTCCCTTCCGCGAAGAAGCCAACCCACACCGTAATTGGCTCGCACAGCACACGAATCCGCGAGGTATTGAAGGTAGCCTCACCGATGCACTCTGTGACGCGGACGTGTTCATCGGTGTGTCGTCTGGAAATATTCTCACTGGTGAAGATATCGCGACGATGGCAGATAAAGCGATTGTCTTTGCTCTGGCAAATCCCACTCCGGAGGTGGATCCCAGTGCGGCTGCGCGTTCAGCGGCGATTGTTGCGACCGGACGTTCCGACTTCCCCAATCAGATCAACAACGTCCTCGTGTTCCCTGGACTTTTCCGCGGAATGCTCGATGCCGGAGTTTCGCGTATCGACGACGAAATGCTGCGTATCGCTGCTGTTGCTATCGCGGAGGTGGTTTCCGACGAACAGCGCAATTCCAACTACATCATTCCCGGCGTGTTTGATGATCGTGTTGCTGGAGCTGTCTCCAAAGCTGTAGTGCGCTATTTTGTGCGCGAGGAGGAATAACTAAATAGCTGGTAGTGGGTCGGTGGGGGCTCACCGACCCACTACTGTTTTTGGCGCTATGCCCTGCTTTCTTTGCTCTCTAGCACAACTCACTGAGAGCGGTGAAACTCCTGAATGTCGAGTAGTTCAAGGCCGTGCAGGAGTACGTCCTCATACGCAGTATCAGCTGTAGATTCGCGTAGCTCCTCAATGAGCATTGTCTCTAAAGAGCGCATGGGAAGATGCACCTGCTGGGTTTTTCGGCCTGGACGTATCATCTCCCCGTAGTCTGAGCCGAGGGGGCGATCAAGGATGATGTCACCGCCCTCGCGCGTGAGTACCACTGTAGTGACGGCTTCTCCGCGATTTTCCTCTACCCATGAGGGAACTTCGAGCCTTCGGCCCAACCATGCGGCAAGAAGATAGGTAGAAGGATGGGTGAGGCTGCCACGTACGAGTGCTGAGGTGATCTCAGTGCACGGCGTTTCGTCGAGCATCGCTGCCACGTGATTGCGCCAGAGCGTGATTCCGGCCCAGCCGAGATCTGTATCGCCAGGAGTGTAGCCCTCGCGCAGGCGTGCGAGAGCAGCAGGAACATCCTCGCACTGCTGGCTTGTGGTAATACGACGGGTGGACATAGCTCCCACCTCGGTGGTTGAAGCCGGGGAAGGTGCATCTTGAATCCACCATGTCACTATTGGCGTATCGGGGAGGAGGAGTGGACTGACGAGAGTTTCGATATTCGAGGCGGCACCGCCATGTGCGCGCAGAATAACGATTTCGGAAAGTCCAGCCTCTGGGCCTACTCGAATCTCGGCATCGAGCGAAGCCTTAGTATCGCTCTCAGTTTCCTCTCTTTCGTCAGCCATGACGAGTACGACACGAAGAGGATGGGCACGTGAAGCTCCAGCCGCAGCCTGGATACCATCACGCACGCCTGCTTCGTCACTAGCGATGACAAGGAGAGTGAGGACACGCCCCAAAGCTACCGATCCCGTGGTAGTGCGCAGCTGATCGAGGCGGATGCCGACGGCAGCTGACGAAGTTTTATTCATGTGGACGATCACAAGAACTCCTCACGGTGAAACAAATTAGAAAAGGCAAGTGTAGGGCGGGTAGATAGGG
This sequence comes from Actinomycetaceae bacterium zg-1166, assembly GCA_015679245.1. GTDB lineage: Bacteria > Actinomycetota > Actinomycetes > Actinomycetales > Actinomycetaceae > Changpingibacter. The sequence continues at coordinate 753,341 of CP064953.1, forward strand.
CATACGGACAGGTGAAAGGGTTGTATGGCATGGATACAGGTGAAAGGGTCGCATGAGCGGGTGGAATGGTGCAGATAATCCCGATTTAGGGGCGTCTCCAGGTTCGACCATCGCGCGCAAGCATCTCGTCGGCGGCCTGGGGTCCCCATGTTCCGGGGGCATAAGTGGCGAGAGTTTCTGGGGAGGATTCCCAGGCTGCTTCAGCTTTGTCGAGGATATTCCAGGAAAGCTCAATTTCACGGGCTTGTGGGAAGAGAGGTGGCTCACCCAAGAGAACATCGAGGATGAGGCGTTCGTAAGCCTCAGGAGAATATTCGGTGAAGGCGTGACCGTAGGAGAAATCCATCGTCGTATCGCGCAGGTTCATCACTGCTCCTGGAACCTTCGAACCGAAGGTAAAAGTCATTCCCTCGTTCGGCTGAACGTGGATGACGAGAGTGTTGTGTCCCAAACCGTCTGTAGAGCTAAAGGGAAGGAACGGCGGATATTTGAAGACGATCGCAATTTCGGAAACACGGCGGCCAAGGCGCTTGCCAGCACGCAAGTAGAAAGGGACTCCAGACCAACGTCGAGTCTCAATCCCCAGGCGCAGAGCCGCGTAGGTATCGGTAGTGGAGGAAGCGGGAATTCCCTCTTCTTCTCGGTAAGCTCTCACCCACTGCCCACCTTGCCACCCTGATTCATATTGGGCGCGCACAGCCGATTCACTCACAGATCCAAAGAAGTGCGTGGCTTCCAGCACTTTCTCTTTTTCGATTCGCAGGGCTTCGGCGGAGAAAGAGGTGGGTTCTTCCATTGCTGTGAGCGCGAGGAGCTGGAGGAGATGGTTTTGAATGATGTCACGAGCAGCACCAATGCCATCGTAGTATCCAGCGCGCGAACCAATCCCGATATCCTCCGCCATTGTGATCTGTACATGATCGACATGGTTCGAGTTCCACACTGGCTCAAAGAGTTCGTTGGCAAAGCGCAACGCAAGGAGATTTTGCACTGTCTCCTTACCTAAGTAGTGGTCGATACGAAAGACGGCACTCGGGTCAAAAACGCTCGTGACAACTTCGTCGAGCTTCTTGGCGCTGGCCGCATCCGAGCCGAAAGGTTTCTCGATAACGACGCGCCGCCAGGAATGATCTCCACCGTTGTGTAACCCGGCGCGCCCAAGACCGCCGAGCACAGTGGGGAAGAGTTCGGGTGGAATCGCGAGGTAGAAGGCAAAGTTTCCGGAGGTTCCGCGAGTCTCATCGAGTTCAGCAAGTGTGGAGCGAAGATCCTCATATGTGCAATCCTCAGTGTATTGACCAGCCACGATCCTCAGCCCCGACATGAGTTGAGAGAGAGTCGTCTCGTTGACCTCGGACTTTGCACCCTCACGGATAGCTTCTTCGATGACCTCGGGTAGGTCTGGACGAGGCTGACGTGCCACACCGACGATAGAGAAGGAAGGTGGCAAAAGGCCTCGGTGTGCCAAATCGTAAAGAGCGGGAAGAATCTTGCGTTTGGAGAGGTCACCTGTAATTCCGAAGAGTACGACCCCGCAGGGAGCCGCAATGCGCTGGAGCCGCGAATCGGGTATAGCACGCAGAAGATTCGTAACCATAGGAGTACCTCATGTAGATAACGGAAGATGTTTTTTTGTTATACACGTCTGGCCGCTTTCCCGTCAGTGACGCCGAGCGCGGCAGATGTGACGTTCGCTGAGGGCGCAGGAGAGTGGCGTGGCACGCAGAGAAGGTGCGTCTGACCTATGCATATGCAGAGAACTGTGGAGAGGGGAACTCGTGAACAGCCCTGAGAGGCAAACAGCCTTGAGACATCAAGAATACTTGTGCTCATTCCAAGCAGAGCAAAGTGTCTTATCTCTGGAACAGAGTGAGGTGGGTCGTGGAGAACCCACAACCCACCTCACTAAGAGTGCTTGACTCAGGCGAGAGTGCTCTTAGCAGCTTCGACGATGGCTTCGACAGTGATGCCGAATTCCTTGAAGAGAAGGCCAGCAGCAGCCGAGGCGCCGTAGTGATCGATACCCACGCTGGCACCCTTATCGCCAACAATGCCAGCCCAACCGAAGGTGGCACCAGCTTCGACGGAGACGCGGGCTGCAACATCAGGAAGGATCACGCTGTTGCGGTACTCGGCATCCTGAGCGTTGAACCACTCAAGGCAGGGGAGGGAGATGACGCGGGCACCGATTCCTTCCTTAGCTAGAGCTTCGCGGGCTGCAACGGCGAGTTGAACTTCCGAGCCGGTGGCGAGGAGCTGCACATCAACCTTCCCCGTGGGCGAATCAGCGAGCACGTAACCGCCACGGAGGACACCTTCAGTGGAAGTGCCTTCGAGAACTGGCAGGTTCTGGCGAGAGAGCACAATGCCCGAAGGGCCGCTGGTGTGTTCGATGATGCCACGCCAAGCAGCAGCCGTTTCGTTTGCATCTGCTGGGCGGACGAGAGACAGGTTCGGGATTGCTCGGTAAGACCACAGATGTTCAATCGGCTGGTGAGTAGGGCCGTCCTCACCTACACCGATGGAATCGTGCGTCCATACGTACACCGAGGGGACGTTCATGAGTGCGGCTAGGCGAACAGCCGGACGCATGTAATCGGAGAACACGAAGAATGTGCCGCCGTAGACACGGGTAAGGCCGTGGATCGTGATTCCATTAACAATCGCACCCATACCGTGCTCTCGGATACCGAAGTGGAGAGTGCGACCGTATTCACTGCCTGGCCACTCCTTCGTCACACGGTCGGCGGGAAGGAAGGAAGGCTCTCCCTTCATCGTTGTGTTATTCGATCCAGCAAGGTCAGCCGAGCCGCCCCAGAGCTCAGGGAGGACAGGGGCAAGGGCAGTGAGGACGTTGCCGGAGGCCGCACGAGTGGCGATCGAGGTGCCCACCTCGAATGTGGGAAGTTCCTTCTCCCATCCCTTGGGGAGTTCACGCGCAACCAGACGATCGAGGAGAGCGGCACGCTCCGGGTTAGCTTTGCGCCAGGCAGCGATCTTGGTGTCGTAGAGTTCGCGAGCTTTAGCAGCACGTGAGGCAGCCTGAGTGCGGGTATGTTCGATGACTTCAGGAGCCACGTCGAAAGACTTCTCTGGATCGAGGCCGAGGATCTTCTTCAGTCCGGCAATTTCTTCTGTACCAAGAGCCGAACCGTGTGCCTCGTGACTTCCGCGCTTCGTGGGCGAGGGCCAGGCCATGATCGTGGAGAGGCGGATGAAGGAAGGACGATCGGTGACGGCTTTGGCTTCTTCAATGGCGTCGAAGAGCCCCTGAACGTCTTCTTTGTATTCGGTGCCGCCGTTCGTCCAATCCACGTGCTGAACATGCCAGCCATAAGCTGCATAGCGGGCTTCAACATCCTCGGTGAAGGCCACCTGTGTATCACCTTCGATAGAGATACGGTTATCGTCCCAGATGGCGATGAGGTTGCCCAGGCGCTGTGTGCCAGCAAGCGAGGAAGCTTCGGATGTGACGCCTTCTTCAAGACAACCTTCTCCTACCACCGCATAGATGAAGTGATCGAAGGGAGATTCACCTGCGGGTGCCTCAGGATCGAGGAGACCGCGCTCACGGCGAGCTGCCATTGCCATACCTACGGCAGAGGAAAGCCCTTGGCCGAGCGGGCCAGTGGTGAGTTCCACGCCTTTGGTGTGCCCGTACTCGGGGTGGCCAGGGGTGAGTGAACCCCAGGTGCGTAGTGCTTGGAGATCTTCGAGCTCAAGACCATAACCTGCAAAGTAAAGCTGGTTGTAGAGAGTGACCGAGGAATGCCCGATCGAGAGGACGAACCGATCACGCCCGAGCCATGTGGGGTCAGCCGGATCATGCTTCATGACCTTCTGGAAAAGAAGGTAGGCCATCGGCGAAAGGGAGACAGCTGTACCGGGGTGACCGTTGCCGACCTTCTGAACGGCATCGGCCGCAAGTGCGCGCCCGGTATCAACCGCACGCTGGTCGAGATCGGTCCACGTAAGCTCCGCCATTGCAACTCCTTTGAGTTCGTTGAGTCCCAGCCTGCCTGGAAACACTGTTTTTCATTCTACGCGCCTTGAACCTGGTGAAAGATGCGATGGTCCCACGTGCAGAGGGTACGTATGCTCGTGCACTATCGCCCAACTTTTTCTTGGCACGACGAATTTGTCAGCGTACGAGTACGTATGTGCAGGTACGTGAGTGTAGGTACGTGAGTGCAGAGGCTCGGTAGGTTTGCCTGTCGTGTCGATGCGTACACCACCTCGAATAACAACGAACCCGCATATATAACACGTGGGTGTATGACAACCGTGGGCACGCGTAGTGTAGGCACGCGTACAACCGTGGGTGCGTGTACAACCGTGGGCGTGTGTGTGATGAGATTCGTCGGGTAGGGAGAATGGGAGGGCAGATAAAGGTTTGTTGTGCAGAAAGGAGCGTACGAGAAAAGAGGGAGATGGGAAAGGGAAGCGTGTAGGAAAAAGGCAGGGGAGGTGTATTGAAATTGAGTTAGGAGGATGACGAGATTCTTCGGCGGTTATACGTTAATAGATGGTCACACATGAATAGAGGGACTCCCGCAAGTCTTATAAAAATATGGAGAAGCCATAAGATAAAGGAGTTCCGCAAGTCTTATAAGATTAAGACCATGCCCATCAACCAGTTCGATCGCGCGATTTCCCGTTACTTCGATTACGTGAGTGTGGAGCGTGCACTTTCTCCGAATACTGTGGGGGCTTATCGTCGTGATCTTGCAATGTATGCAGCTCATCTGGCTTCACGCTCAAAGGAAGAGCCAGCTCTTATCTGCGAAGAAGACGTCGCCTCCTTTGCCGAAACGCTGGCAGGGAAGGCACCTTCCTCAATTGCACGAGCGATTACGAGTGTGCGTTCTTTCCACAAATTCCTCTACGAAGAGGGAGCGACGTCTACGAATCCTGCGGCCTTTGTGACCCCACCAAAGCTGCCCGGACGCCTCCCCAAAGCACTCACCGTGGACGAGACAGCTCGCCTTATCGAAGCAGCAAAACTGGGGGAGGGAGTAGAAGCTCTGCGTGATGGAGCACTCGTAGAAGTGCTCTACGGAACAGGAGCACGAATCTCTGAGGCTGTGGGTTTAGCGATCGACGATATTGACCTTGAAGCTCGCACTATTCGTCTCTTTGGGAAAGGACGAAAAGAGCGCGTGCTACCGCTAGGAGAGTATGCGGCGCGGGCTGTGGAGGCCTACCTCACGCGGGCACGTCCGGTACTTGCGCGTAAAGGCAAGGGAACAGCTCTGCTCTTTCTCAACTCTCGGGGGCGTCCACTTTCTCGACAAAGTGCCTGGCATGTTCTTGTACGGGCAGCCGAGCGTGCGGAGTTGAGTGCGCATGTCTCCCCGCACACGTTGCGCCATTCCTTTGCTACACATCTCCTCCAGGGTGGCGCAGACGTGCGTGTAGTTCAGGAATTATTGGGACATTCGTCAGTGATGACCACACAGATCTATACCCACCTCACACAGGAGAGTGTGCGCGAGGTGTACGCAAGCGCGCACCCGCGAGCTTTACGTGGATAGGCGGCAACAACCTCGCTCACCGCGACTTCGTTTTCACATCCGTAAACCGTGCGCGGATAGGCATATTGAACTGGTGCGGATAAGTGTGCAGAGCCTGGGCAGATATGTGTGTAGAGCTTGGGAGCAGATAGAGATAAGTGTACGGAGCTGATAGGGACGGATAGGTAACTAGATTGGGTCTGGCAGAGTGAGAGGGTAACTCAGTATCGGCATTTCGCGCTGTGAAGTTGTGGGTGAGGTCACGTGCGGGGACATGCGGTTGATACGTGGCGCGGTGTACCATCGTTGAGTCGCACTGAGGGTGCGTACGCGGATGTGGCTCAGTTGGTAGAGCATCACCTTGCCAAGGTGAGGGTCGCGGGTTCGAGTCCCGTCATCCGCTCCACTGTCCCGAGTTGGGACATAGTTGACACTATATGTGTTTTGGGTGAACAGTCAGTGTTCATGTCCTAGGAGTCCTTTGGGTGAGCCGTCACCAGAGAGCAATCCACACAATGTGCGCGAAGCGCTAGCCTGCACGGAACCTATGCACAGGTTCATCTGATTGGCGTGTCAATGGTTGCGATTCTCGCCGCGGTCGTGGATAAAGCGAGGTTCTTGTGGCCGGCAGGCGTGCCGACTGGCCTGGTTGGGCTCTGCGGTGGTGCTGCTTAGGAACCAGACCGGACTTGCTTCCTGGGACTCGCTGCTTTGTTGCTCAGGGCGCAGTTGTTAGCTCAGTCCTGACGCTTCCGACGATGAACCAGGAGGAGTAGTCCACCAGCAACTGCCAGACCGCCAACACCGACAGTCATACCAGTGAGGTTCACACCGGTGGAAGCCAGGCCTGGACGACTCGGACGATTGGGCACCACCGAAGGGTTCGGATCGACCGAGGGGTTCGGGTTCGGGATCTCCGGAGTAGGCGTGGGGCTCGGTTCCGGGGTGGGTGTGGGAGTTGGGGGTTCTGGGTTAGGAATGGGGGTCGGGTTTGGGTTCGGCTCATCAACTTCCAACCTGATCCTGAACTCGATAGAGACTTTCTCTTTCTGAGTGTCATTCCCGTTTTCCATGAACGGGAAAGCAATCCGAGCGCCAAAGGCGAGGGTTTCACCTGGGGGCACCGTCAGCACTGTGGTCTCCCTAGTGCCGTTGCACCGGAGACTCTCAGCGACCATGCCGCCGCCGTCGTAGGTGATGTTGGCATCCATCCCTGGAGAGTAGAACGTGGTCTTCCCGTCGGGATGCGGCAGACTCATGAGGAATGGGTCATCCGCGAATGATGCTCCCACGCAGCGCTCATTCGCCCAGGCCATGGCCACGACAACTCTTGCTTCCTGGCTGCCCGTGTTCTTCACATCGAACCCGCCCATGATCGAACCACCTGGTGACAATGCGAAGGGGCTATCCTGCCCGTCACCAAGCGTCAGTTTCGGAACGCTGTTCGTCGTCGTCTTGTTCGTGCTGTCCACGCAGAACGTATCTTCGGGGCAGGTTGCTCCCGTCGGCGCGCCACGTTCCTCCGCAACAGCGGCTGTGGTGGAGCCCAGGGCTAGGGCGCCAGCGAATACCGTCGCACCTAGACACTTTGCGAATCGGCTTGACCTAGGTGCACTCAAACCGCTGCTGGTTTGCTGCGACAGGGGAACCAACAACGTCTTCATAGTGATCTCCTCGGGCGGGTGGAAAAGTATCTGTGCTGGTAGTGTGGGTAATTTTCGCTATTCAACCACCGTTTAGCCCGCAGCACAACCGCAGTCACATCGTTATGCTCGCGATCCTGCCGTTGCAGCCATGTGTCTAGTTGGCCACAACCACGTGCCGCCCATCAGTCTCTAAACAGCACTGTGCCTCACCCACTATATTGGTGACGCTATGGCCAATGGTGATCGAATCACTTGCTTACGCTGCTTAGCAAACAACCTGACCGCGGTGGGCTAACCGCATATTAGATAGCTTCTCTTTGCATGAAGAAGTTCTATGGCAAGCGACCGATCATGGGCATATTTCAGCCGAAGCGTGGGATGGGTGAGATCTATTTCAGAGTGGAAAGGAAACAGCGCAGTGATAAAGAAAGCGTGTGCCTTAAGCGTATGGGTAACTTCTACGCCCATTGGATAAAGCTGTTGAGGATTAGTTGTTGAGAATTCTAACTTTGGCTATGAAGTCGCTGATCTGGAATAGTCTAGGCAAACCGCTTGGAACTAAACGTTCCAAGCGGGCGAATCATGTGATTTTCAGAATTGAATTCAAACTACATAGTAGTGACATTTCTGTATTCCGGAGAAAGATCAACAGTTGCGACTATCAAGCCACTTGCATTCATCTAGATAGCTAAGTTTCTCTTAAGTTCTCCTTGATCGAAACTGAGCTGCCTTCTTTCATGGTAATTTAAGTCCTTTATCCTCGATCGGAGTAAGGGCACGCTTCTCAGAAGGGACGACGATAGTTTCGGATATCTGACTGCCATCAGCAAGGGCTATAATTTTCTGTGTGGACGACTCCAGTGAAGCTGGTGCTAGTAAGAATTAATGCAAGTACAAGTCCGAGCAAGTGATTGAATGATCGAGTAATCGATCGAGTCTTCATTCAACTCTCACAATAGTGAATTATTATGACCCATGGTATAGAAGTTTATTTACAGGTCGCGCTTTTAACAAATAAATGGGTGCTAATAAACAATATCCGTCCCTCAGTGCGTATCCACACTGCATCACGAATCCTCAATATCTTGTGATGTTGGCATCCACGTGAGTGTCTATGCGAGCCGTGTGAGTACTCACAGCGACCTGTTGCGCAATAAGTGCACACACCGCAGCAGTGAACGGAGCTGTTTTCACCATAACTGTGAAGTGTCTCAAATTTTATTCCTGGGTAAGTGGCTTATTTTAATTATTGTTTGTTGACGCTTCGCGTTCCAAAATTCCTTCTTCTACCTTGACTACTGTCTGGTAGAGGTAGAAGAACTGTGGGTTAATGGACAAAATGTGGGTCTAATGCTGGCGTGTCGTTAGTTGTGGATAGACGCCCACACTCGCATTTTTATCTCTGCATATTGCTTGCCTCTAGATCCTGTTTTGTCTGATAAGTACCAGCTTAAAGTAGTTCCGATAGTTCCACAAAGTGCTTTTACAATCAATTAAAGTGGGATCCAGTTCCTCAGATAAACTAGTCTGAGAAATAATTAGTTCATTTTTATTCAGCGGAGTTTTAGGTGTTGGAGTGGATGCCTGAGCAACAGCGTTTCCTCCAGAACCATCACTATCGAAATAAGAGCGGTGTACATTGGCGTAGTAATCTTCATGACTGTGTTCACCTCGATCCTTACCTTTAATGAGACGCGAATGTGTTCGTGAAACGCGAATGTGTTCCAATCCACAGGCTATCGTAATGCTGAGGAGTGTGGTGGTTTTGTGAGAATCTCGCCGGTAAGTAGATAGAGCTTCAAGTGGTCAAAGTGCATTGTTCGGTTGCAATTGACGTGGAAACTTCCACGTCTGTACACACTAGGCGGCCAGAGCCTATTAGTTATAATAGGCTGATATAAAATATATTCTTTCTGCTTAAGATAGTAATTCATAATTGTGTTTAGAAAATTCTTATCAATTCAGAGGGCGTGCATCACTCATGAGGATTGATACGATTGAGCTTGCCTTGACGATATTGGCTGTCGCCTGCAACCACATCAGTGCAATCGCCCAACGTACTATGTATCTACCGTACAGTTAGCGCAGTGGTTCATGAGTCTGGGTGGCGCTGTGGAACCCCAGTGCGTGGATAATGCGGCGAGCTATGAGTATACGGATTATGTTGCACCTGGTCAGCAGTGCCGTACAAGCTCATGTGGTTCGCTGTAGTCTGATGAACGTGAGCAACTCACATACTTCTCATTTGCCTGGCTGAGGAACACACATGACACTCTCTCTACGCCGTCGCTCTATGCTCATTGCTGCCAGCGGCACTATCATCGAATGGTTTGATTTCTCGCTCTTTTTCTATCTTGCTACCGCCCTCAGCACAACCTTCTATCCAGGGATGGACTCTTCGCTACTACTTGTCCTAGGAACCGGAGCTGTTGGCTTTGTCTTTCGTCCGTTGGGAGCGATTGTCTTTGGACATATTGGTGATACTCGTGGACGTACGGTTGCTCTGGTAACTTCTGCGGGTCTCATGTCTGTGGCGATGCTGGGAATTGCCCTCATGCCCGGTTACAGTGTGCTAGGTATCTGGGGCGGTGTTACCGTCCTCGCTCTGCGTGCGCTAGCAGGTTTTTCTGTGGGGGCAGAGTACACCGGTATCATGGTCTATCTTATGGAGAGTTCGCGCCCTGATCGCAGGGGTCTAACGGCTAGTTGGGCTGCTGCCAACTCTGAAATAGGTGCTCTTCTCGCAGTAGGATCAGCCGCCGTGACGACAGCGATTGTGGGTTCACAGGCTCTGTCTGAGTGGGCGTGGAGGATTCCATTCGTTATCGGAGCACTATTGGCGGCGATTATGCTGCCACTGCGCCGACACATGGTGGAAAGCCCAGTGATTGCCCAGCAGGTTCATAACGAAACTGACCTGCGGCCACTCGTCTATGCGATGAAACATCAGCGCAAGCCCATGCTCGTCAGTTTTCTCATCTCGACAGTGGGCTCGGCAACCTACTTCCTCACCATCACGTATCTGCCTACCTATATCGAAACTGTTCACGATGCAGATAGCCAGGCTGCACTCAATTATGGAGTCATTGCTGCTGTAGCTGCGATTGTGGTGACCCCGCTCTTCGGATTACTTGCGGATCTCGCCGGGCCGCGACGAATCTTTACTGGGATATTGGTAGCTATCATTATGTTGGCAGTTCCGGGCTATCGCTTATTGGGTTCTTCTGAATACTTTGTCCTTGGGGCTGCTGTGGCGACACTGGCAGTTCCTGCTGCCGCGTGGAGTGCGACGGCGGCAAGTGCTATTCCAGAACAATTTTCCTCTCGTGGGCGCTATTCGGGCATGGCTGTGGGTTATAACCTTGCGACAGTGCTTTTTGGTGGCCTGACGCCACCACTGGTGGCATGGCTCATTGAGCTTACTGGACATGCGCTCACACCCGCACTGTATGCCAGCGCAATCACCCTCATCGCAGGAATACCAGCCATTATCCTCATGCGTGAGACGAGGTGAGGTCATAATGGCTACGAGGAAAGCGATATCACACAGGGTCAAGATCTTGCGCATACGCGCTTCCTCAAGGCTGGTTCATGTGCAACTATCAAGGCTGGTGCATATCTGACTGTGCATGTCTAACTATTGAGGGAGCCAGAGTCAGTGGTGTGGTTTGTGGGAGAACTTCTTACGTCATAGTCGGTTACCTTTTCTTCTTGATATGAGAAGGGTCTTCTCCTTGGTTCGTCGTCGACTGCTTTTATGGCAAACCTCACGGCAGAGAGAACACCCAGTTCTCTACAGCCAGTTCTCTACAGGTACGAGTGAGAGAATGGGGATATGAGCACAGCGAACCTCACACGCGAAGAAACGGCTGCTCGTGCTGCCGCACATACCCTCCATACCATCGACGTGGAGCTTGATCTTACTCAGGCTGCCGATCATTCAGTAGCCGGATTTCCCACGCGCACTATCCTCACTTTCGATTCACGCGAGGCCTCAACCTGGCTCGATTTTCTGGGGTTGGAGGTTCGCTCAATTACGATCAATGGCAAAGAACATCCCGTGTGTTGGGATGGTGCGCGGATCCAATTAACCGGACTTGCTGCCCACAACATCGTCGAAGTTGAAGCTCTGGGTGCCTATTCACGAAGTGGTGAGGGTCTACACCGTTTCCTTGATCCCGAAGACGGCAACACCTATCTCTATACCCAATACGAACCGGCTGATTCACGTCGTGTTATGGCCTGTTTCGAGCAACCGGATATGAAAGCCGAAGTTGCATTTACACTCACAGGTCCCTCCTCATGGCTACTACTGGCCAATGGTGCTGAAGAATCACGTGAGGTGGAAGGAGAAGTGGCACGTGTGTGTTTTGAGCGTACCAGGCCGCTCTCCTCCTATATCACTGCTATTGCTGCTGGTCCTTATTATCGTGTAGAGAGTTTGTGGGAGAGGGGAGATCTCAGGATCCCACTCTCGGTGATGTGCCGTGCCTCTCTCGCTGCTTACCTCGATGCAGAGGAGATTTTCGAGGTGACGAAGCAGGGGCTTGATTTTTATGCCGAGGCTTTCGACTATCCGTACCCATGGGGAAAGTACGATCAGATCTTTGTGCCTGAATATAACCTCGGTGCGATGGAGAATCCTGGACTGGTCACCTTCACGGAGAAATACGTGTTCCGTGGAGCTGCCACTGTGGCTCAGCATGAGGGGCGCGCTAACACAATCCTGCACGAGATGGCGCATATGTGGTTTGGCGATCTCGTCACGATGAAATGGTGGGACGATCTTTGGCTCAAAGAGTCTTTCGCTGACTACATGGGCAGCCATGTGAGCGCTAGCGCCACACGTTTCAGCCAGGCGTGGGTGACCTTCGCGAATTCTCGCAAATCGTGGGCTTATACCCAAGATCAGTTGCCCACCACGCACCCGATTGTGGCTGATATTCCCGATCTTGAGGCTGCCAAACTCAACTTCGACGGCATTACCTATGCCAAGGGAGCTGCTGTGCTCAAGCAGCTCGCTGCCTACGTGGGAACAGAGAACTTCTTTGAAGGAGCGCGTCGCTACTTTAAGGCACACGCTTTTGGTAATACGAGTCTTGAAGATTTCCTCGCAGCGTTGGAGAGTGCATCTGGGCGCGACATGCATGCGTGGGCATGCTCGTGGTTACAGAGCACGGGAATGTCCACAATTACGTGTGACAGCGGCGTGCTTCGCCAAGATCCACCGCGTCCTCATATCCTCAAGGTGGGAGTATATGCACCTGTGGAGGGCAAACTTTCACAGATTGCCAAGCAGCGCGTGGAGATCACGGAGGAAGAAACACCTATTGAAATTCCGTCCGCGCCCTTCATTCTTCCTAACGACGACGACCTCACCTACGCCAAGATCCGCCTCAGTGAATCTTCGCTTATGGTGGCGTGTGAATCGCTTGGGCAGCTCCCGGTGATGGAGCGCGGGCTTGTGTGGGCTGCGTTATGGAATGCTACGCGCGATGGGAGATTCTCCCCAGAAGAATTTCTGCGCCTCGTGCGTCGACATGGCGTGCAAGAAAATAATGTCGGAATCCTCGCTGTGATTGTGAACCATGCTGCCTACACTGCAGTTCATTACGTACCGCGAGAACGGCGAAGTGAAGTGGCACGAAACTGGCTCGCCTACACGCATGCAGGTATAGAGGAAGCAGATGGTGATAGCCGTATCGCCTGGATCCGTGCCTTTGCTGCTGCAGCAGAGAATAACGACGACGAAGCCACCTACCTTCGTTCCTTGCTAGAAGGAAGCGTTGCGCTTCCTGGGAATGTGGAACTTGACGCCGAACTGCGCTGGGCTTTCATTAAGGCTCTCGCGGCCACCGGGAATATCAGTATCTCGCAGATCCGCGCCGAAGAAGCGAAAGATTGTACCGCTTCTGGAAAGATACACGCACTTTGCGCTATTTCCTCCTTGCCAGATGTAGACCTACGCCGTGGAGCGTGGGAACGTGCCTGGAACGACACGTCGATTTCTAATGACCAACTCTCTGCCTTGCTTGCTGGAGTGTGTGCAGGGAGGCAAGGAAGAATGGACGAAAAGATCGAAGAATCCTACTTCTCACGTCTTCTTCCTACGTGGAGATCACGCTCAATCGAAATGGCACGGCGCCTTGTTCGAGACGGTTTCCCCATTTCAGAAAGTACTGAGCGTGTGGATACCTGGCTTGAGTCACACCCCGAGGCTCCTGGTGCATTGCGCCGCCTTGTGGTGGAGCAACGTGACCACCTAGCTAGAGCACTCGCTGTGCAGGCCGGGAAAAGTTACGGAGAATAGATACGCGCACGTACGTGCGTAGTGAGCTGATGATGCATCTACCAGAGAGCACAAAGAGCGACCCTCACGCAGGTGAGCATCACGTATGCTACTTGTTCACTGACGAACAGAAAGGGAGATGATGAGTACGAGGATTGGAGAGGTAGTTCGCCACCTCGAAGAAATCTATCCGCCCGCAAGCGCCGAATCATGGGATCGTGTTGGACTCGCCATCGGTGATCCCACGTGGCCTGTTCAGACGATCGGCTTTGCCGTGGATCCATGCGAAGCCACTGTGAACGAAGCGATTGAACGTGGAGCACGCATGCTCATTACCCATCATCCTCTCTACCTGCGCGGCACTCATTCGGTGGCCGCCACAACTGGGAAAGGACGCTGGACTATTCGGCTCATCCAGGCCAACACTGCTCTCTATTGTGCACACACTAATGCAGACGTTGCTGCTTCCACCGCAGCTCTTGCGCAACCACTGGGAGTGCATATCGAGGCACCACTTAGCCCTGAAGGTATCGGGGGAGTAGGAACACTCACAGAGCCGATGAGTCTGCGAAGTTTTGCTGAGTGTGTGAGGAATGTGCTGCCGAAGGTACCTGCCGGAATCCTCGTCGGTGGAGATCTGGAGAAAACTGTGGAGCGTGTGGCGATCTGTTCAGGAGCAGGAGATTCTCTTCTTGCAGCTGCCCGCGAAGCTGGAGCGGATGTGTACCTCACTGCGGATCTGCGCCATCACCCAGCCACAGATAATCTCTGGGATGGCGGTCCTGCTCTCATCAATATGACTCATTGGGCAAGCGAATGGCCTCTCTTGGCGAAAATGCGTGAGGCACTCCTTGCCAAACTTGAGGTAAACGTGAACACATATATCTCCGAAATCCCCACTGACCCGTGGAATCTCCATCTCCCCTAGGGCGAGCCGTAGAGGAGGTGCCAATAATGGTTCTCGGCTCCTGAGAGCGGAAGTCTAGCTCAGCCTCGTGGGAGAGTTGCTGTACTTGCCCCGCACTGTACTTCTTTGTCTCTCCTAGGCCAGGTAACAGTGATGAACGTGGAGGATGCGGACTTTGAGATGTATTTTTCCTACAACCTGATGTGAGTATGAAGATTGCGGTGCTAAGGTGCTGAACTCACAATCGACAAAGAGCACTCCGTGTCAGGTTTCTGCGAGCTGTGCCACTTTCCGATAAGGTCAAAGCATGGCACAGGCACCTCGATCCGATCAGCTTGCTCTTCTCGATGTCGCAGAGATTGACTCCGCGATTGCACGTCTTGAGCGCGAGAACACGAAACATCCTCTGCGAGAGAAACTTGGAACACTTCTCAACTCCACAGCCGCGACTGCCCGTGAACGTGATGCCGCTGAGGTGAAGGTAAGTGTACTCGAAGGTGATCTAGCCACGGCTGAAGCGACATGCGCGAAGCTCCAGGAACAGATTCACGACAAAGAGGAGAAACTTAATTCCGGTGTTGGACTCACCTCGCGCGATCTCCTTGTTCTCCAAGACGAAATCGCTAGTTTACGTGTGAGCTTAGAAGCTGCCTCCGAAACCGAATTTGCTGCCCTTGACTCCCTGGAAGTAACTCAAGGAGAGGTGGCACGCCTTGAAGGTGACATCGCCGAACTTGGTATCGCCATTGAGAAATATCGTGCCGAACTTGAAGAGACTGTGGCTCGTATCGAGATGAAACAAACAGAGCTGCGTGCACAACGCGCAGTTATCTACGAGCCACTGGCTGAAGAATTGAAGAAGATTTATGAGCATTCACGTGCTAGTGGCGGCTACGCCGTTATGGCACTAGCGCCAAACGGACAGACAGGTCAAGGTGTCGTACTTTCACCTGTTGAAGTTGCCCAGATTCGCTCCCTTCCCGAGGAAGAGATCTATCTCTCTGAAGATTACGATGCCATCATTATCCGTGTGGATGAACTTTAGAGCTAAACGTGGAATTCGAGCGGATGAGACACACCGGGAATGTGCATCTGAGGGTGAAAAGTAACCACGACGAGTAAGTGGTGAGTGAACACAGAGGCCAGTGGCTTATGGCCGTTCAACCACGAGTTCGAGGAGAAAATTCTCCCGCGAGCTCTTCTCCACCCGCACATCTGCTACAGCTTCAAGGCTACGCGCCACGTCAGCAATCTCCTCACTGTGTGCATCGAGAAGCGCACGGGTGAGAAGCCCACGATAATGCTTAACCATATGAGAAATAACCTTTCCCTCGCGTGTGCGTGCTTGAACCTGCCACCACTGCCCTTGGGGTTTGCACACCTGGTAGCCGCTTGAACGCATATCCACCACAGGCTCGTCGTCAAGGAAAGGAATCCTGGAGAGTACGTGACGCCAGTACGAGGACAGTCGCCCGGCTTTGGGAAGGCGCACACCCATGGCAAGCCGGTAGTGAGGGAGAAGATCCTCGCCGCTTGTGGCACCAAATAATCCAGAGAAGATCGTTACCTCGTCGCCTGGGCGAAGACGAGCCGCATCGTAAAGTACACCTGTGTAGAGTTCACGTGCTGGCACGCATGGCGCAGTGAGAAGATCGCGTTGTCTACGTACCTCAGCTTCGCACCGTGAGCCTACACCGAGAATCTCCAGGGCATCGTCGGCTCTACAGATAGTAGTAAGTTCACTGAGGATCTGCTCACGAGCTGGCGTGAGGGCAGACCACGTGAGTGAGGAGAGATTGAGAGGCAAGCCAGTTGCGGGAGTGGCTTTGCTTTCTGAGGGTGGAAGCAAGATGCGCATAGGTGTCATCGTAGTGGGAAGAGACAGAAGGAGGGTGAGGTAGGAGGAGGGGATGAAAATATCTACGCAGGCCGGAGGAGCGCGAAGTACACGTGTATCGGAGTCGATGGCGGCGAAGAAGGCTGTGCGCAGTGTATGATCGTGTGCGCGAATGAGTCGGCTAGGCGGCCGCGTGGGTGGCAACACTCCCGAGGAACGTCCGGGCTCCACAGGGAACGGTGGTGGGTAACACCCACCCGGGGTGACCCGCGGGATAGCGCCACAGAAAATAAACCGCCGGCAATGCCGGTAAGGGTGAAACGGCGGTGTAAGAGACCACCGCACTTCAGGTGACTGAAGTGGCAGGGCAAGCCCCACCGGGAGCAAGATCAGGCAGCGCGCGGAGGTATCCCGTTTAGCGCGCGGGTGGATCGCTAGAGGTGTACGGCAACGTGCATCGTAGATGGATGGTCGCCACCGCATTGCGCACTGCGTTGCGGTACAGAACCCGGCGTATAGGCCGGCTCATTCGCCTTAAGCTAACTTTCCTAGGGGCGTAAGCCACGTGCAGGGTCGCTGGGAAGCGTGAGGATTTCGGCACCATTTTCTGTCACGACGAAGGTATGCTCGAACTGAGCAGTGCGCCTGCGATCTTTCGTCACTACAGTCCAACCGTCATCCCACTGTTCCCATTCAATTGTGCCGAGGGTGAGCATTGGCTCGATAGTGAACACCATCCCCACTTCCATGATGGTGTTGTAGGCCGGAGCCGCGTCGTAATGGGGAACAATAAGCCCTGAGTGGAAGGCTTCTCCGACTCCGTGCCCCGTGTAATCTTCCACGACGCCGTAGTTAAAACGCTTGGCGTAGGCTTCGATGACACGTCCGATCACATTGATCTCTCGCCCAGGTTTTACGGCCTTCATAGAACGGAGTAACGAGGTAGCTGTGCGTTCGACGAGGAGGCGCGATTCCTCGTCCACCTCACCTACAAGAAATGTGGCGTTAGTATCCCCATGTACACCATTCTTGTAGGCTGTGACATCAAGATTGATGATGTCGCCCTCATTCAGGCGCGTTGAATCGGGAATCCCGTGGCAGATGACCTCGTTAATGGATGTACATAACGACTTTGGATAACCCATGTACCCCAACGTCGAAGGGTAGGCTCCATGGTCGCACATGTACTCGTGGGCGATCACGTCAAGTTCGTCAGTGGTGATGCCGGGGGCAATTGCGGCAGCTGCCGTGTACATTGCATCGGCGGCGATCTGTCCAGCCTCACGGATACGCTCAATCGTCTCGGCGTCTTTGATATCCGAGGAGGTCACTACTTCCGGGCCATCGTGGAACATGTATTCAGGTCGTTCGATCTGCGGTGGTACATGCCGCATGGCAGAGACGTGTCCAGGAACGAGAGTACCGAGAGGTGAACGATCAGCCAACATGGATTTAAGTCTAACGTGTGGGGAATCTCGCGCCACCACCACACTTCGTATCACATGGTGGGATACGGCCTGCCCCTGATGGGACTCCTGTTCGTTTAACGGCACCTCGTATCATACGGTGGGATACGGCGGCGAGGCGGCAGAGAAGCCGTGCTATTTGAGAAAAGAGTGGCTTTCGTCGGGGAAAGAGCGGTTCTTGACGGCCTCACAGTATTCCTTCGTCGCTTCGCTGAGAGCGTGACCCACCTGCCCAAATTTGCGAACAAAAGAGGGAACCCACTCAGTCATTCCAGCCATATCAGTCCATACGAGTACCTGGCCATCCGTATCTACTCCGGCACCGATTCCGATGGTGGGGATATGAAGAATGCGGGTAATACGATGAGCTACCTGTGCAGGAACCATTTCTAGAACGATCGCAACGGCTCCATTTTCCTCTACGGCGGCGGCATCGTCGACTATCTGTGCCTCGCCAGCATTTCCGCGCCCTTGCACACGCGGACCGCCGAGGCTTGATTCGGACTGTGGTGTGAATCCGACGTGACCCACCACAGGGATTCCTGCCTCGGTAATGGCGCGGATTGTGTGAGCCTGGCGAACCCCTCCTTCCAGCTTGACAGCATCGGCTCCCGCCTTCCTGAGTCGCACGGCTGAACGCACAGCCGCAGCGGGAGATTCTTCATAGGATCCGAAGGGAAGATCAGCAACGACGAGGGCACGTGAGGTTCCACGAGCAACCGCTGCGGTAGCAATCTCAAGTTCTTCGAGGGTGACGGGAACGGTGGAGTTGTAGCCGAGTACCGTATTTCCATAAGAATCACCCACGAGGAGCATCTCCACGCCAGCTTCGTCAAAAATCCGCGCCGTAAGGGCGTCGTAACTGGTGAGCATCGTAATCGGCTCACGAGCTTCTTTCATGTGGATAAGGTGATGTACACGCACGCGTTTCGGTTTCATATCTCTCCTTAGAACGCGACAATTCTACTCGTGCCTAGGGTGTTACGCCCGGATGAGATGCGGGCACTAAAATGAGCATGTGGGAAAGTGCCTATACAAAGCAACATGGTTGAACCTGGCAACGTCAAAGAAATAGAAGAGGAGGGGAGATGGAACTTGTCGCAACAATCGGCGCCATGCATGTGGGTGTCGCCGGCGTGGGTATCATCATCCTTCTCGCGCTCATTCTTCTCCTCGTCGCTCTGCGCCCAGAACGCGAATACGCAGATCTTCCGCGTGGCGAGTTCCCTCGTGATGGTCAACCTCATCCCACGCGACGCGCCAGTGCGTCAGAGCCTCCTGTGCGTGCCATCCTTCCGGAAATGGAGCCAGCTGAAGCAGCTCTCATTATCCGTGAGGCAGATGCGCCCACGATGCTTATTGCCACACTCGTAGATCTTGCTACTCGCGGCTTCCTTCAACTTGTCGAGTACCGATATATCCCCGGTAGCTCACCGTCGATTATTCTCATCTACCTCAAGCCTGGGGATGAGACATGCAGCAAAAGTGAGCGAGCTTTGCTTCGCCTGCTCGCTATTCCAGGAGCGGCAGAGAGTCCTGATTTTGCGAGGGCTTACCCTTTCGATGAACGACGATTTCGTTCTGCCCTAGAGGAGGCAGGAATACCATTCCTTGGTTACGCCACAGCGCGTGTGGCCGGACTGCGTCCTTCGCTTTCAAGACTCATGGGTGCGATCACAGCGCAGCATTTGGAGAAAGAGCGCGGATGGCTCCTTTCTTCCAGGCGAACGGTCGCAGCTCTCGGTGCCATAGAGTTTGTTCTCGGCGGAATTGGAATGGTGACTGCGGGTGTCGCGACGCTAGTAGGAGTCATCTCTTCGTGGTGGATTCTCATTGGCTTTGTTCTAGCTGGGATGGGTACAGCTACGGTATTCCTGGGAGCCGAACGCAGCCCCGACGGCAGCGTGGCACGCGATCAGGTAGTGGGATTTCGCCGTTATATCGCTGAGGCCCCTGTGGCTATGGGAGCCACCCTGCCTCGCTTTGGTAGCCTCGCAGCCTGGGCTTTAGCGCTCGATGCTACTGGGGAATGGGAGGCGAGTTTGCGGCGTTTGGCTGGAAGTTCACCTTCGGAGGTTGCGAAAATCTTCCCGTGGTATGTGCGGGTGAGTGCACCTGTGATAAATGCACACGATGTCACAGACTTTCTGGCGCTCCTCCTAGCCAGGGTTCACGCCACGCCGGAATCTCGAAGCGAGGGAAGTCGCCTTGTGGCTCTTGAGCCGGAGAGCAACCCTCAGCTTGAACGCTGGTCTTCGTTCTAGCGGTGTAGGGGTGACGCCCTTGTCAACGTTTATAATCCTGGCTACCTTCGAGTTACCGCCCGCCAAGTACCTTCTGAGCCGATAATGTATCGGTATGACAGCACTCATGCGGTGCCGCACATGGCCAGTGGAGATCCCAGGTGCGAGTGAGCCTGATCCACCTGATCTTCTCCATTTACTGTCTCGAATCTCCTCACGGTCTATGCTTCCGTATCTCTCTCACGATCTGCGCTGCTATGCGCTCCTGCCAGCTAGCCGTGACACAATGAGATAAAGCGGCAAAGGCGGCGAGAGGAGCACGATGGATCGCCAGCAGGAATACGTGTTGCGCAGTATCGACGAGAAAAACGTACACTTCATTCGCCTCTGGTTCACCGACATTGTCGGCACCTTGAAGTCTGTGGCGATTGCACCAGCTGAGCTGGAAGAAGCCTTCGAAGAAGGTATCGGATTTGATGGCTCATCTATCCAAGGTCTCACCCGGGTCTATGAATCGGATATGCTTGCGCGCCCCGACGCTGCCACCTTCCAGCTCCTACCGTGGCGCTCCACGGGTGCGCCGGTAGGAAGGATGTTCTGTGATATCACCACGAGGGACGACGAACCTGCGCGTTCCGATCCGCGCTCAATTCTAAAGCGTGCACTTTCGCGGGCTGCTGAGATGGGGTTGACCTGCTATGTGCATCCTGAAGTGGAGTTTTACCTCTTCCATCCGCAGGTAGACCCGGAAAAAGAACCTGTGCCCATCGATAAGGGATCGTATTTCGACCACGTTTCGCGCTCAATCGCTCATGATTTTCGCCGAGAAGCGATTGCTAGCCTTGAAGCGATGGGGATTTCTGTAGAATTTTCTCACCATGAGGATGGGCCGGGTCAAAACGAAATTGACTTGCGATATTCCGATGCGCTGTCGATGGCCGATAACATCATGACACTCAAGACGGTGATCCGTGAGGTCGCGATTTCCCAGGGTGTTCATGCTTCCTTTATGCCCAAGCCCCTTGTTCGAGCCCAAGGTAATGGTATGCATACACATATCTCGCTCTTTGAGGGCGAACGCAATGTGCTCGCTGATCCTGCCGGACAGTATGGGCTATCTGTCACAGGGCGCCACTTTATGGCAGGATTACTGCGCCATGCCCGCGAACTCACTGCCGTCACCAACCAACACGTCAATTCTTATAAGCGACTCTGGGGCGGGGATGAAGCCCCCTCCTACGTGTGTTGGGGTCCAGGAAATCGTTCGGCTCTTATTCGTCTTCCTGGTTACCGCCCGCATAAGCCACAATCGGCACGTGTGGAATACCGCTCCATCGATTCGTCGGCTAATCCGTACCTTGCTTTCGCAGTTCTTATTCACGCGGGACTCGAAGGAATCGAAGGGAAGTACGAACTTCCTGAACCAGCCGATACGGATGTGTTCCTCATGAATGATATGGAGCGAAGCCTTCTGGGAATTGAGGCTCTTCCTGAATCTTTGGGCGAGGCGATCTCGCTTATGAAGAAGTCTGAACTTGTCGCCAAAGCTCTTGGAGAGGACTGTTTCGACTATTTCATCCGCGATAAACGCCACGAGTGGCAGGAGTATCAGCGTCAAGTCACTCCCGCCGAGAGACAGCGTTTCTTCACAAATCTCTAAATAATGCGCACCGAATCTCTCACCTCACTCTTGCGGCGAGCTGGTTTTACCGATCCTGAACGCGCCAAAGTCCTAAGCGAAGGAGAACTCGCTTCTCTTCATGTGGAGAGTTTTGTTTCTGAATTCGCTAGAGTGGCCGACCCAGATCAAGCGCTCCTCGCTCTTGCACGCCTCACCGAGGAAATACGACACACCGGGACAATCGAGAATGAGACCAGCTGTGATGCCGATCTTCAGCGCATCCTCGCAGATACCGCGATGCGTTCGCGCCTCCTTGCTCTGCTAGGAATGTCGAGTGCTCTCGGCGATTTCCTTATTTCCCATACTTCGCTCCTCACCCGCATTCTTCAGGTGAGGAGCATCGCTGGACTTGAGGAAATGAATACCAGCGAAGAGGAAACACGTAGTGAAGTTACGAGCGAGATACGCACGGTGGAATATAGCGACGAAGGAGATGTGAGAATCTTCGACACGCAGACGGAAGTCGCCTCTGGCGCATGTGAAGCAATCGTCGGTGAGAAGGAAACCGAACGCCGCCTCGCTCTTGAAGCACTGGGAGCTGATCCGAAATCGCCTATGCCGGTGGCACGTCTCACCGGACGTGCAGGCGTGGATGCACTGCGTACTCACTACTTCACACGAATTTCTTCGCTCGCAGCATTTGACCTTACTTCAGAGGATCCAAGAGCCGTAATGCCGGCTGTGGGAAGGGCGATCGCGGGAATCGTCGGTGCAAGTCTCGAAGCTGGACTTGCGCTTGCGCGAGCAGAGATCCCCGAGGCTAGAAAAGTTGGATTCACCGTCATAGCTTTAGGGAAAACCGGAGCCGAAGAACTCAACTACATATCGGATGTTGACGTTATTTTCCTCGCTCGTTCCCTTGAACCAGGCCAATGGGCACAGCTACCGAAGGCAGAAATGTCGGACACAAAGCTGGGAGAGGAAGCCACAAAGAAGGGGGCAGCAGGCGCACATGTGCAGGAAGACGAGTTGGAATCTAGCGAACCTCTCTGTGAAGCGCGCATGTTGGAAATTGCCAGTGCTATTGCCACCCATCTCACGCGCACAGTGAGTGCTCCTGCGGGAGAACCTGCCCTGTGGATGCTTGACGGAGGTCTGCGCCCTGAAGGCAAGGACGGTCCGCTTGTGCGTACTCTTGCCTCGCATGTGGCCTACTACAAACGCTGGGCTCAGAGTTGGGAATTCCAAGCCCTTCTCAAGGCACGTCCCATTGCTGGAGATATGGAGCTTGGTGAGGCTTACATGAAGGAACTGTGGCCTGAAGTGTGGAGTGCGGCTGGGCGCACAGGGTTTGTTGAAGAAACACGTGCCATGCGTGCGAGGGTGGAAGCTCACGTTTGCCCACGTGAAGCTGATCGGCAGATCA
The DNA here is from genome assembly GCA_015679245.1 of Actinomycetaceae bacterium zg-1166. Classification (GTDB taxonomy): domain Bacteria; phylum Actinomycetota; class Actinomycetes; order Actinomycetales; family Actinomycetaceae; genus Changpingibacter. The sequence goes on from CP064953.1 coordinate 776,289, forward strand.
AACTCGGCAAAGGAGGATTGCGCGATATTGAATTCTCGATCCAACTTCTCCAACTCGTTCATGGGCGCACCGATGAATCCTTACGCAAAGCGACTACCCTTAACGCCCTGGCTGCTCTGCGTGAGGGCGGATATGTGGCACGCAAAGATGCTCTCGCCCTCGGCGAGGCATATCGTTTCCTGCGCCTACTCGAACATAGAATCCAGCTTCAGCGTCTTCGTCGTTCTCACCTTCTGCCCGCCTCTCCGGTTGAACTTCGCCGTGTGGCACGCAGTCTCGGAATCTCAGATATTCGAAGTGGTGAGGAACTCAACCGTGCGTGGCAAGAAACGCGCACGCGCGTGCGCGCGCTACACAAGGAACTCTATTATCGTCCACTCCTTCCTGAGGCTGCCAAGCTCTCTCCCGACGACATCTCCCTGGGAGAAGAAGCAGCCCGTGAACGTTTAGGTGCAATCGGCTACAAGGATCCGCGTGGAGCTGTAGGGCATATTCGTGCCCTCACAAACGGGATCTCGCGCACTGCTGCAATTCAACGACAGCTTCTTCCCGTCATGCTTGGATGGTTTGCTGAAGGAGCTAACCCGGATCAAGGTCTTCTCGAATTCCGACTCCTCTCGGAGAAAATGGGGAGGACTTCCTGGTATATGCGTACCTTGCGCGATGGAGGAGCAGTCGCACAGCGTCTGTCGCATATCCTCGCTTCCTCACGTTTTACCGCTGAGCACATCCGCAATTTACCCGAATCAGTGGTGTGGCTCACCCAGACGAGCGAACTTACACCAGTCCCGCAAGAAAAACTTGAAGCCGAACTTGCCTCCCTTCTCGCGCGGCGGGAAGAACCACACGATATCGTCGAGGCTGGGCGCTACCTGCGACGGCGCGAACTCCTTCGCACCTCGATGGCTCAAGGGCTACGCCTTATCACTCCGGAACAGTCACGCAGAGCCCTCAGTAGTGGAGCTGACGTGGCTCTCAACGCCGCACTCCAGGGAGCAACACGCGCCGTACTCGGGAAGGATGAAGCTCCCTCACGCTACCTACTCGTTGCAATGGGACGGCTTGGAGGGATGGAGATGGGATACGCCTCAGATGCTGACGTCATCTTCCTCCACGAGCCACGAGAGGATGCTGATCTAGAACAAGCTGAGCGTATCGCCGTGGCAATCGCCTCACAGGTAGCGAGCTTACTGAGCGAAGCGAACTCGGAACTTCCCCTCACAGTCGATTACGCCCTACGCCCTGAGGGTAAACAAGGCGTGTTGGTGCGAAGTCTCAGTTCGTACCAGGAGTACTTCCAACGTTGGGCACACATGTGGGAGCGACAGGCACTCCTGCGAGCACGACCTGTGGCTGGAAACCCCGAACTCGCTCAACGCTACCTCACAATGGTGGCTCCTTGGCGCTACCCCGATAAGGGATTAAATCGAGCTGAACGCCTTGAAATTCTCAGGATGAAAGCTCGCATGGAGCACGAAAGAATCCCTAGAGGGATTGAACCCACCCGACATCTCAAACTTGGCCCCGGAGGTATCTGTGATGTGGAGTGGACGGCTCAACTACTTCAACTTGAACACGCTGGGGCCTATCCGAAGCTGCGCACCACCTCCACAATTGCTGCACTTAAAGCCGCAGCACAGGAAGGAATCCTGAGCGACGAAGACGAGAAAATTCTGACCGATACGTGGAGGAGAGCTTGCGAATTGCGCGACCTTAACCTCTTGGCCACCGGGCGCACACAAGCTGTCAAAGTGGACGTACTTGCTCATAGCCTGGAAGAACTGGCCGCTATCGCTGCACTCGATGGGCGTGAACCATCGGCTCGTCACGATATCGAAGAAGAATATCTGCGTGCGGCACGGCGCTCGCGACGAGTTGTGGAAAGAGTATTCTTCGGACGCGAACAGGACGAGTGAGTGGGTGTGCGCTGTTGGGTGAGTAGGTGTGTGCCGTTAGACGAGTGGGTGTGTGCCGCTGAAACAATGAAACCGCTGATTGCGCACAGAGATTAGGCCACATAGGGATAGGCCACAGGGAAAGCCTGCCCTGAGAGCAGAACAGACAGAAAATGAGCGAGGCAGAAAACCCCGGTAGTTCAGTAGCTCGCCCTTGGAGAGGGAACGAATATTCATACGAGTGAACTGTTTACGCCTGCGCATCTTCTCGGAATCTCAACCTGTACGGAGTCTTTACCCTGAGGCAGCGTAAGGTGGATGTAATACCGTGCACTCGCGAGCAAAGGAGCATCATGCGCATCCACCTCATTCGACACGGCGAGACTGTGAATAACCTGGCGCACGCCATTGATACGGGTTACCCAGGTGCACATCTCAGCGACTTGGGGCGTGCGCAGGCGGCGAGTCTCGTCGATCGTCTTGCGGGGGAGAACTTCGATGCACTGTATGTTTCGTGTCTGCGCCGCACACATGAAACTGCTATGCCGTTGGTTGCAGCCACTGGTCTTACTCCGATTCCACGTCATGGTCTACGTGAAATTCAGGCCGGGAGCTGGGAGATGAAGACGAGCGAGGAAGATTTTGAGGGTTACTTTTCCACCCTCGTGCGGTGGATCCGTGGGGATGTACATTTGCGTCAAGGTGGGGGAACCAGTGGGCAGGAAGTGCTTGAGCGCTACGATGCCGTGATAAGTGAAATTGAGGAGAGTGGCGCTGAGAATGTAGCTGTGATTTCTCATGGTGCTGTAATCGGTTTCTGGACTGCTGTGCGTGCGGCGGGTGTGTACGAAACGTCGGTACTGGATAATCACTTGCAGAATACGGGAGTGTGCGTGATCGAAGGGTCACTGTGTAAAGGGTATCGGGCTGTGTCTTGGATGGGGAAGAAGATAGGTGAGGTATTTGGTAAACCTGACGCTTCCCCTCAGGCGACGCACTAACTCGTGAGCCAATAGCGAATAGTTATATATCTTTTGCCTGGGGAAAGGTGTGGCGTCGGCTATAGCTGAGCCTCATGCTGTCGAGAAAAGGGGAGTGCACTGTGTTCGTATGAAAAGAATCGAGAGAGAGCCAGTGTCAGAAGGAGAAGTACAAGAACTACTATGCGCAGGTGTGGTGAGGAGCCAGGAAGAGTGAGTGCCCACGACTTAGCGCTACCATAGCCGTCGGTTCCCAGAAGCCACACAATAATGGCAATGCAGAAAGGTGGCAGCCAAGACAAGGTAGGAAAGATATTGAGAAAGAGTGCGGTGAGAAGTGTGTAGAAAGCAAAAGTGTAGCTCACATCGAGGAATGAGGGACTCCCACAGGAGGCTACGCTGCAACAAGCGAGGCTGCAGAGAGAAGAGAAGAGCAGATCCTCAACGAAGTGCCGAAAGGCGTAGGGATCGTAGCTTCTTGGGGTGACGTGCCGTCGCGAATGAATAATGATGAGTGGAAGAGAAACGAAACTGAGGAGGAGCGGCCAAAGGCGGCTGTATGCTCCCAAACGGCCAGGTACAGGATGGAGGTCGCTAGGGAGTAGTGCGATGCAGAGGCCAAGCAGGAGAAGAAATGCGGCAGATAGTGTATATCCCCTCATTCGCCACAGGCTTAGAACGTGGGAGTGCATGATCTGAGTGCCTCGTAGGACTGTTGTATGAGAGTGCGGCTCTGGTCTGTTTCTGATTCGAGAAGAGCCTGGGGAACTGAATCTCTCCACTCATCTTTGACAGAACGATTTCCAGTTGCGTAGATAAGTATTGTAAATTCTCTATCCAACATAGTCGTATCACAGTTGGGAGATGGATACATGTCGATAACTGTTTGGTTCAAGAGTTCAGGATTCTTCACAGCGAGCCACACATCCAGATAAAGGGTATTCTCATCAAATCTTCCTTTTTTCTGTGTAAATGTGTGTGGCGTAGGTAGTGAAGCAGTATCAAAAACTTTAAGTGTGGCTTCATAGTTATCCATTATCGTGGAAAGCATTTTACGATAACCAAGACCAACACAATATGTTCGGTGTGATGGAGATGTCTGGCAGTAGAGATCTTCAGCAATATAGATTGAATTTCGGAGTGAAATTCGTGAGCTTGCACATACAAGTGTACATATGAGTAAGAGTAAAATTAGACGCCACCGAGGTTGTGTTGATCCATCGAACCATACTGCAAGGGTTATGCAACTAATGAAAATAATCTCTTGAAGGAAATAGTAGGAAAGGTGGGGTGCTAATCCAACAAGTGATGATGTCGCTCCTCCTGTATTTACGAGGATTGAAAGATCGCTATTGTAAAGATATGTAGTGAGGAAGAAGATTGAGAAACCGACAACCGGCGCTATCCAATAGTGCGTATAAGTTTGTCCTAGAAGAAATCCAATAAGCGTATTGAGATAAATAAAAGTGAGTGTAGATATTGGTGGAAGTACGAGTCGGAGATCTGGAATGCCGGGCATCGAAGTTATTAACGTGATGAGGAGAACTGCTATAAGGCCAAGAATCCAGATAGCCATAATGGGAAAGAATAGTGTGAAGCTCTCTTGAAGAGCAGCAGTGTATCGACGTTGACGAAGAATAAAGATGTGAGGCGATTTGCGGCGGAAATTCACAGCCCATCCGCAAGAAATGGCTGCAGCTATTGGGCCAATAATGACATTGGAGAAACAATATACTTCAATAGTAGCGGCCCATTCATAGCGCCAGAAAAAGGAGCGCAGTGTGATGTGTGGGACGAGTAAGACTGCCGTTGCAAGTACTCCTATAAGCCACGGGCGCGCCCAGAGAGCCTTCATGAGAGGTGTCCTTCTATAAGTGAGCGACGAAGCTCGTCGAGTGAGGGTTTCTCATTATCGGCGTAGGAGCGTTGTGTAGCATTTCCCTCATGTAGAAGTATGAGGTTCTCAGCAAGCTGCGAAGCCTGGTCAAGGGAGTGTGTAGAAAGAATAACTATGCGGTTCCTTGAGATACGTGTAAGTGTTTCATTGAGGTGCTCTTGTTGGAGAGGGTCGAGGCCTGAAGCGGGTTCATCGAGAATAATGAGCTGAGGGTTGTGGACAATTGCTTGTGCGATAAATACTCGTCGTTGTGTTCCTCCTGAAAGCTGTGTGAGCTTTGTGTCAAGGTGAGTAGTAGTAAAAGTAAGTTCAGTAGCTTTATTTATATTCGACTTCCATGTGGCACGTGGTACTCGTTGGAGCCAGAGTTGGTACTCAAGGCACTCTTGCACACGGAAGTTTCCAGGGAAACTCGGAAACTGCGGTAAATAGCCTATGTGGCTTCGGATGAGCGACAGATTATTCGCAGAGTATAACGTTTCGTTAAGATATATATTGCCGCTCTGTAGTGGGAAAAGTGTAGCAATGAGGGAAAGCAGCGTACTTTTCCCGGCGCCATTCTCGCCTAGAACAACAGAAATACCGTCTCTGAAGGAGAGATTGAGGCTATGAAGAATCTCAAAATCTCCGTAGCTGTGCGAGAGGCCGATAATATTGAGTTTATTCACCGCAACCTCACTCCTTATGAACCAAATTTAATAGTCAATGGTGAGAAGGGCAGGCTCTGTGCATGAATCTGGAACTGGCCATCCCATCTGCGCACATCCTGCCATTTCTCCTCGCATCTTTGTGTGATTCCATGGCATCGTGCGTCGTAGAATTTTACGTATTGTGGTGTTTTCTACTTCAGGTGTGGAAAGTATGCCTTGATGAACCCAATCTGTTTTTCCATCTACCTTCTGTCCATATGAAAAGAAAGAAGTGTATCCATACACGGAGTTTTTGTCATATGAACGGTCTGTCACGGTCATGAGAGAATGTGCTGTTCCAGCCTCATTCGTAAAGTTTCCTCGGGCCTCAACTCGAACTATCCCGCGATATGTGGATGTTCGTGGCCCCCATGACTGAGCGAAACTTGGAGCTGTAAGGCACGAGATAAGGATGAGGAATGCGAGGATTCCAGGCTGTAGTCGCTTTTGTGGGTAGGTGTTCATGATGACCCCCTTGTGGTTCTCATGATGACCTCCTTGTGCGAGACGAGACTTACTTCACACCGAGACGAGACTTACTTCACACTCAAAGTATAGGGTGCCTTCCTACCGCATGTCGTGAGTTTTGAGAAGCAGCTCCTCGATTTGCTGTTCGTTTGCTTGTTCATTCTGCGCAGGGGCGCCAACATGCCTAAGATAGAGGGGTGGCAGATCAAGAGGCACTTCTTCCAGGATTCGACAGCGCAGACTTCCCCATGCCGGCACCCTTAGATTCCCACGGGCCGGCACGTATTATCGCGATGTCTAACCAGAAGGGTGGCGTGGGGAAAACGACGACGACAATCAACCTCGCCGCAGCTCTTGCCGGGTATGGTCGGCGCGTGCTTATCGTCGATTTCGATCCACAAGCTGCTGCAAGTGCGGGGCTTGGCGTCAATTCGCGTGCCATGGAACGCACAATCTACAACGAACTCATCGCCGCGAAACCAGACATACGCTCCATTATCGTGCCTACCGCTGTGGAAGGGCTCGATGTCGTACCGGCGAATATCGATCTTTCTGCCGCAGAAATCGTGCTGATTAACGAGGTCGCCCGTGAGCAAGCCCTCTCTCGCGTGCTGCGTCCTGTACTCGACGAGTACGACCTCATCATCGTCGATTGCCAGCCTTCCCTCGGTCTACTCACTGTCAATGCCCTCACTGCCGCGCACGGCGTCATCATCCCTCTTGAAGCCGAATACTTCGCCATGCGTGGCGTCGCACTTCTTACCGAGCAAATAGCGCGTATTCAGGATCGCCTCAATCCACGCCTCACCCTGGATGGCGTTCTTCTCACAATGATCGACCTACGCACGCTTCATTCACGTGAGGTTATGGCATCGGTGAAGGAAGGGTTCGCAGAGAAGGTGTATCAGACCTACATCTCTCGTACTGTCAAGTTCCCTGACGCAACGATTGCCGCCCAACCGATCACGAGTTACGCCCCGAACCATCCGGGTGCTGTGGCTTATCGCCAACTTGCTCGCGAAGTTATCGCTAGAGGCCAGTGCGCCTGAGTCAATGTCCGAGGCTCTCTTTCAACTTGACGATCGAGGCCGTGAGGCCTTCGCTGTTGAACTCGACGTTTTCCAAGGTCCGTTTTCTGTCTTGCTCTCGCTGATTGCGAAGAAGCGCCTCGATGTCACCACGGTGGCACTTTCGTCTGTCACTGACGAATTTATTGCCTTTCTCGGTAAGCAATCTCGCCTCGATCTCTCTCAACTCAGCGAATTCCTTGTTGTTGCTGCCACTCTCCTCGACCTTAAACTCGCGATGCTCCTGCCTCGTGAGGAGGTAGACGAGGAGGTGTTTGAACTTTTGGAGCGGCGTGATCTGCTCTTTGCCAAGCTCCTGCAATACAAGGCATTTAAAGAAGTAGCAGAGGATTTTGCCGCAGTGTTGAGTGAGCAAAGTAAATGTGTAGGGCGAGATGTTCCACTCGAAGAGCACTTTGCTTCGATTCTTCCTCCCATACGTTTAGGTTTGACCCCCGAAGAATTCGCCCTTCTCGCCACACAAGCCTTCGTTCGTGAGACATCTTCTCCCGAAGTGGCGACGAGCCACCTGCACAACCCGCAAGTTTCTGTGGCCAGTCAGATTCCTCTCCTCCGTAGGGCGTTGCGGCACGCTCCAGCCACGTTCCACGAACTCTGCGTGGGAAGCCCGAACCTTGCTACGATCGTCGCCCGCTTCATGGGGATTCTCGAACTCATCCGTGCTGGTGAGGTAGAGATCCGCCAAAATGAAGCACTTAGCGCACTCCATATCACCTGGGTGGGAGAGGGCACCGAGGAGAACGCAGAAAACAACAAAGACGCAAGTGAGAAAGAAAGTGAGGAAAGCTGAGTATGCTGACCCAGGAGACTACTGGAGCAAGCCGCGGTAAAGCTGAAACTTTCACCAGCATAGGCGATACTGTTCCCGTTCTTACTCACGAGGAGAACGCGGGCGAGAACGTGGAACGCCTCCTTGGAGCCCTTGAAGCGCTTCTGCTTATCGCACGCGAACCCATGAGTATTGTCACTCTCGCTAGGGCTGTGAGTCTCTCTCAGGCACGCACTGAGAGCCTTGTGCGCCAGATCGCACGTGAACTTGACGGTAGTGAGGGTGGGCGAGTGCACGGCTTCCACCTACGGGAAGTAGCCGGAGGCTGGCGTTTGTACACCAACCCAGCCTATTCAGACATCGTCGGCTCATACGTGGTGGAAGGTGAATCAGGAAAGCTCACAATACCCGCCCTCGAAACTCTTGCTGTGATCGCTTACCGGCAGCCTGTGACGCGCGCGCAGATAGCGGCAATTAGAGGTGTTAGTGTAGATTCGGTTGTTCGGACACTTCAGACTCGCGGATTAATTAGCGAAGTGGGAGCCACAGAAACAACCGGAGCCATCTTGTATGGCACGACACCATTTTTCCTCGAAGCTATGGGACTCGCTTCTCTGAGCGATCTCGCGCCATTGGCACCCTACTTGCCCGAGGCATCCGAGCTAGATGAGGTAGCAAAGGAACTGCAATGACTGATCTCTATGACCCTCACGGGGAGCGCCTTCATAAACTCATGGCACACGCTGGAGTTGGGTCTCGCCGCCTGTGCGAAAACCTCATTCAGCAAGGACGCGTTGAAGTTAATGGTCAGATCGTTACCGAGCTTGGCCTGCGCGTTGATCCAGCCACCGTGACGATCCACGTGGATGGCAAACCCGTCCAAATCGATCAGAACAAGCTCACTCTGGCCCTCTACAAGCCACCAGGGGTTGTCTCTACGATGGAGGATGAGATGGGTCGCCCTGCGCTCTCGCAGTATGTGGAGACTCGCAGTGAGCGCCTTTTCCATGTGGGGCGCCTCGACCAGGAGACTGAGGGCCTTATCCTCCTTACGAACGATGGAGAGCTCGCTCATCGCCTCACTCATCCTTCTTATAACGTGCCCAAAACTTATATCGCACGTGTTGAGGGAACTGTGACGCGGGGTTTGGGTCGAGTACTCGAAAAGGGAATCACTCTTGAGGATGGGCCTGTACGTGTGGACAAATTCACGCTGCGGGAGGCGGCACTTCGTAACTCCATCGTCGAGATCACTCTCCATTCTGGGCGTAACCGCATTGTGCGCCGTATGATGGCCGAAGTCGGGCATCCGGTGATGGAGCTTGTGCGCACCAAGTTCGCGACGATTGAGGTAGGTCACCTTAAACCGGGGCGTACCCGCGTGGTTGGCGGCAGTGAACTTTCAGCTCTCATGCACTCAGTAGGTATGTGATGCCAGGTTCAGTTCACATCATTGGTGCCGGGCTTCTCGGCGCCTCGATCGGTCTGCGTCTGCGCCAGTTGGGAACAAAGGTCTACCTCGAAGATGCCTCTCCTGCAGCACAAGCCCTCGCACGAGATTTAGGTGCAGGGCGTATTGCCGATGAGGAGGCTCTCGACGAATCCTGTGTGAGCTTCGTCGTCGTTGCTACACCTCCTGATGTGGTAGCCGAAGTTGTGCGTGCGGCTCTTGAGCGTTTTCCCCACGCTGTTGTTATTGACGTCGCCTCGGTGAAAGAGCGAGTGCTTGATGAGATCACAGATCATCCGCAGGCTCGGCGCTATGTGGGTTCGCATCCTATGGCTGGGCGCGAACGTTCAGGGGCTATTGCCGCCGATGCTGACCTCTTCATCGGACGCCCGTGGGTGATTGTTCCGAGTTCGGTGAGTGAGGAAAGTGCCGTCGAGGCTGTGCGTGCCTTTGCCCTTGATATGGGTGGATTGCCCATCCAGATGCAGGCTCGTGCCCACGATCGTGCTGTCGCACTTGTTTCTCATATGCCTCAACTCATGTCCTCTCTTGTGGCTGGTGCGCTGCGCGCCAGCGACCCCGAGGCTTTGGAACTAGCTGGGCAGGGTTTGCGAGATGTCACTCGTATCGCACACTCAGATTCGGCGCTCTGGGCTTCGATTGTGGCAGGCAATGCGCAGGCTGTGGTAGCCGTGCTACGGCCACTCTCCGAGGAACTCACACGCCTTATCTCCGCTCTTGAACCGGGAGTTGAAGATCCCTTTGCTCACGGAGTTCTGGCGGGAGTTTCGCGCGTGGTGGCCCGTGGCAACGAAGGCGTAGTGAAGATCCCGGGTAAGCACGGGGGTGCTGCTCAACGCTACTCCGAAGTTTTTGTTTTGGTTCCTGATCGCCCTGGCGAACTCGGACGCCTCTTCACCGAAATTGGTGAAATTGGTGTGAATATTGAAGATCTTCAGCTCGAACATTCTGTGGCACAGAAATTTGGGCGTGCGATGGTTTCCGTAGATCCAGTACAGGCGAGCCACCTTGCCGAGGCTCTTGAAGCTCGTGGCTGGCAAGTGATTGTCGAAGGTAGGGAGAAACGTATGAACCTTGTCATTGCTATTGATGGCCCTTCCGGTTCTGGAAAATCCACTGTGGCTCGTGCCGTAGCTACGAAGCTGGGTCTTGCCTACCTAGATACGGGGGCGATGTACCGGGCGGCTGCCTGGTGGTGCAAGCGTCACGACGTGGTGTGGGAGGACGAGGCTGCTGTGGCACGCCTTGTGCGTGATATGAGCCTCGATATGCCGATAACCCCCGAAGAACAGACGATTATGTGCAACGGCGAGGAAATCACCCAGGTAATTCGCACCTCGGAGATCTCGCTCACTGTGCCGATCGTTGCCAGAAACTTGGCTGTACGAGCAGAACTGCGCAAGCGTCAGCGGGAGATCATCGCTGCTCAACCACGAGGAATCGTCGTCGAGGGACGTGACATCACAACAGTTGTCGCTCCTGACGCCAAGGTGCGCGCTCTCATTACTGCCTCAGAAGAAGCACGGCTTCGCCGACGCGCCCTTGATGTACGAGGTGAGGCGAGTGAGGGCGCAATGGAAGCAACGCGTAAGGAAGTGGTGGATCGCGATAAGTCCGATGCCACCGTTTCACAGTTCCTTACAGCTCCCGAGGGCGTGAGCCTCATTGACTCCTCAGATCTGAGCATCGAGGAAACCGTGGAAGCTGTGATTGCACTTATCCCCAAGGAGGCCATGTGAGCGAGAATTCTCAGACTCACGATCATCGTGAGGAAAGCGAGGATCTTCAGCGCCTTGAACTCCTTCGCAATAACCTCGATCTCTACGAACTGAACGAGGAAGATCTTGCTGTTCTCACTGGTAGCGACGATGAGGATTTTTCCTCTGCTGGTCAAGCTCTGCCGGTACTTGCGGTTGTGGGACGCCCAAATGTGGGTAAGTCTTCTCTGGTCAATCGCATTGTCGGCAAGCGTGTGGCTGTAGTGCAGGATATCCCCGGCGTGACGCGCGATCGCGTGTCTTATCCCGCCTCATGGAATGGGCGTGATTTCACGCTACTTGATACAGGCGGCTGGGAAGTGGATGTAGCAGGCATCGACGCTTCAGTGGCACGCCAAGCCGAATACGCGATCGAAAACTCGGATGCTGTTGCCCTCGTCGTCGATGCCACGGTGGGAATCACACATACCGATGAACAGATCGTACGGCTTCTACGCGGGGTGACCAAGCCCGTCATTCTTGTAGCCAATAAAGTAGATTCGGCTATGCAGGAATCCGATGCTGCCGTATTGTGGGGGCTTGGGCTTGGCGAACCCCATGCGATTTCTGCACTACACGGAAGAGGAATGGGCGATTTACTCGACATAATCCTTGAGATTCTTCCTCAAGAATCAGCCGTTGCTGGACTTGCGCCCGGATCTGGTCCACATCGCATCGCCCTCATCGGGCGACCGAACGTGGGAAAGTCCTCACTCCTTAACCAACTTGCGGGAGCTGAGCGCGTCGTTGTCGACCCGCTTGCAGGGACGACCCGCGATCCGGTGGACGAAGTGATTTGGCTGGATGATAAGCCGTGGACCTTCGTAGATACGGCAGGGATTCGTCGTCGTGTCCATCAGACGAAAGGGGCAGACTTCTACGCTTCTTTACGCACTCAGTCTGCTCTGGAAAAAGCAGAACTGGGACTTGTGCTCCTCGATGCTTCCAGTCAGATCACTGAGCAGGATATTCGAGTGATTCAGCAAGTGGTGGATGCGGGGCGTGCTCTTGTGCTTGTGTGCAACAAGTGGGATCTTGTGGATGAGGAGCGTCAGTGGACTCTCACAAAGGAACTTGAGCGTGAACTTGTGCAGCTGCAATGGGTTGAGCGCGTCAATCTTTCAGCCAAGACGGGATGGCATACAAACCGTCTTACTCGTGCCATGAATGAGGCTCTTAACTCCTGGCAAACACGCATCCCTACTGGGCGTCTCAACTCCTTCTTAGGAGAACTCGCGTCGGCTCATCCCCATCCGGTACGAGGAGGAAAGCAGCCTCGGATTCTCTTCGCCACGCAGGCGCGTTCCTGTCCGCCGCGCTTCGTTCTCTTTGCCTCAGGCTTCCTTGAAGCCGGGTACCGCCGTTTTATTGAGAATCAGCTGCGTGCTCAGTTCGGCTTTTCTGGCACACCAATCGAGATTTCTGTGCGCGTGCGTGAGAAACGTCGGCGCCGTTAGGGACGTGGTGCGGTGTAGGGTGCTTCACGGTTGAGCTTCGTTCTCATCTTGGATTGCTGATACTGTACACACCGCAAGATGAAGGAACCTTATGCTCACCCCTACCTCACCTGAGGCCTATGCAGGTGTGATTCCCCGCGTGATCTGTGCCGATATGGATGGAACGCTCCTTAATTCGCAGAGCGCGATCCCGGAGGGGTTCTGGCCTCTCCTCGACGAACTCCGCGTGCAATCTATCCCCTTTGTTGTGGCAAGTGGGCGCCAGTACCAGAGTCTTTGCCACATATTCGGTGCGTATGCGAAGAATATGCCGATTATCGCAGATAACGGCGCTTACGTGATGTACGGGGGAGAGGAGATCTCTTCGCGTGTGCTTTCCAGGGAGTTTGTGGTAAGTACAGTGACGTATCTCCATGAACTCATCGCAGAGGGAGCACCCATAGCCCTCGTCGTGGCTGGGAAGAAATACGGCTACATCGAGAATGAGGATCCTATATTCATGAGCTATGTCCAGCACTACTACCATTCGCGTAAGTTGTGTGCAGATATCCTCGATTACGACGACGAGATCGTCAAGATTGCGATTTTTGATTTCTCTGGTGCGCAGACAGGAGTATTTCCTCAGCTCAGGCATCTACAACGCACACACGAAGTGGTACTTTCCGGCGAACAATGGGTAGATATTATGGATCCGCGCGTAAATAAAGGCGAAGCGACGCGCGAAATTCTCGCAGCATTCAATGTGAAACCTTCCGAGACGGCAGCTTTCGGAGACTTCTTCAACGACAAAGAGATGCTGGAATCTGTAGGTCTTTCCTTCCTTATGGCAAACGGACACCCTGAGCTGCGATCTTCCGCGCGCTTCGTCGCTCCGAGTAATGATGAAGCTGGCCTTATCCAAACGGTGTGGACGATGCTTGGACAGACCTCTACCCAGAGGTAGGTGTCCTTCCTTAAAGTTTTCTGTTTCCTTCTGCTTCCTTCCCATATTTTTCTTTCTTCACACTAGGGTTCTTCGTGAGAGAAGAAGCGTGGTGCGTCTGTTCACGTATGGCACCAGACCTGGCATTAAGAATTACGGTAGGCTAACCTTACATAATTAGAAGCGGTGGTAAACCCAGGAGATTATTCGTGAGTATAAATGAGACGTGTTTTCCCCAGCGTGCCGATATTGACGCACGCGTGTGGAGTGCAAAGGCACGCTCCACAGCTCTGCGTCTTCTCATGGGAGCTGGCCGGGCTCACCTCGTTGCCTACCGTGGTAAAAATGGATGCTGCACACCTGTGGCACACACTTTTGCGCGCACAGGTGAAGTTGTGTTCGCGATTCCTTCCGCCGAACTTGCTTTTCTTCCTGCTGATCGACGCGAGGTTCGCGTCTCTATCGAGAAAGAAGCACCTCACGCCGGGGTCTGCGTGGTCGCTGCAGCACTTCATTTCCTCGGGCAAGCTCAATGGTATGAAGGGGAGGAAGCACAGGCATATCTTGAGGCCGAGGAGTGCGGATCATTCATAGAAGCTGTTATCGCCGGTGGGGGAGCTCTCGCGATTGTTGAGACATCCCGCGTCTTGATCCACGATTCTCTGGGAGTGACGCCAATTGCTCTAGGGGAACTTACCTGCGAATTTATGGAGGTTGTTGAAAAATCTCAAGCTAGTGGGCTTGACGAGTACGCCGCAGTGGATATGGCGAATGAGGCTGGGCTGCTTTCCTCAGCTGTGGTGCTTGATGCTCTCATGCTCGGGACATTACAAGGAGCCGTTCTTGCCTCGCAGGATGTCAGTACCCTCGTTGAGGAAGAAATAGGAATGGTGTGCGTGGATGTGGATTCCACGGGTCTCACGCTCATGTATGTCTCAGATATGGAGGCTTCGACGATTTTTCTTCCTTTCACTCGACCGGTGCGATCATTGATGGCTCTCCAAGCTGAGCTGGGTATGATGTGCGGGCGTTTGCCTGTACTGGGATTTTCTAGTTGAGAGAGTCCAGAACCTGAAGGAATCGTGGTGGCTCTTCCGGCAACACGTCATCCTTCCAGTCTCTTCCGCGCAGAGTGCGCTCTTTACTCAGATTTACCTCTCTATGTGCACCTATAAACTCTTTTCTCTCCGCTCTTATGCCTCGTTGAGTTCAGCTCAAATTCTGCATTGCACTGGGGCGTTCGAGGTTAAGACGCATTTGTATCTATTAATCCGGTTTTTGTCTTTCTATCAATGCGAGACATGATGCCGGTTTCCTCTATCGGGTGCAGCATCATGTATGACGTGTGCGCCTATGCCGCTTCTTTTTAGGCACTTTAGACGTGTCCGTATATGCAGGATTGGGTGAGGAGAGCGGAACAGAACATCTTGCGTACAAAAGCGCCGACCCGGAAGAACCGGGCCGGCGTAGGAGGTAAGAGGAAATACGGTTCAGCGTACCTCGAAGGTGGCGCAGGTGGCCGTATCGGAAACGGTGATCTTTCCTGCGGTGCAGAGGAGATCTTCGTTATGGGCACACTCAAGGCGCTGACATGCACCCACGGTGCCAGTGGTACCACTGACGCCACCGCGTGCGTCGAGTTTGAGGAAAGTGCCGCAAGAAGCCTTGCCTTCGCTGCCGGCCATTGTGATAGCGAGTGCGGTGCAGCCGCCGTTGTTGAATGCACAGGATGTAGTTGCGCAAGAAAGAACTTCAGTATGTGCGGACATGAGAGCCTCCTACAGTTGTTGTCCACGAACTTGACAGTATTAAATCTAGAAAAATAGGTGATTCTTTTCTAGAAAGGTATTCCTAACACATGAGCTACTTTCGTATTGCAGTGCTACAAAAACCGTGTGATATCAACGAAAAGTCAATTTAGCTATATTTTGTTTGCATATATTCAGACGAGTACATCAGACCGTCTGAGTTATGTTCGTATTTCCTAACTTTCCCATAAAGAATAAGGAGCAATTTAGATAAATAAGTTGTGCGTAATTGAGAGACGATATGGAAATGTGCGGTTGGGAATACGTGGTGTGCCACGCCAGGCACATACGTTAGGTGTATGCCGGGTGCTACGCCTAACGTCACGCCAGGTGCCATGCCAAACGTCACGCCAGGCACTACGTCAGGTACATGTCAGGCACCACGTTAGGTATCGTAATCAACGGTGTTACTGAGGAGCGAAAGAGAGGAAAATTCGGAATAATCCAGAAAATCTGGAGACTTTTATGCCTTCAAGCCCGGCGAGAAAAGTGCCGGACTTGAAGGCATAACTCTCACAGTTATTCCGTGGCTAGTGCCTCCACAGGGCTCACCTGTGCAGCGCGCCGTCCAGGAAGTATCGAGGCGAGGAGTGCCGCGAGGATAGCCACAAGGAACACTCCAATGATCTCGAGCCAGGGGATCGTGACAACGAGCACCTCGACATTAAGTGGCAATGACATCAAACCGATCCAACCGAAGAGAACTCCGATCCCTGTGCCAAGCATTGCTGCGGTGAGAGCGATAAGAACAGATTCGATGGCAAGCATACGCATCATCTGCTTCTTCGTGAGGCCAAGTGCCCGCAATAGACCGTTCTCACGAGTGCGCTCGGCTACCGAGAGCGAGAGGGTATTTGCCAAACCTACAAGCGCCACGAGCACACTTACTCCGAGCAAAGCCATGACCACGAGAAGCGCACTATTAATGGCGCTCGTATATTGCTCGCGTTCCTGTGCAGCACCATAGGCACCAAGCCTGGGACTAATATTCTGAATCTGACGAATCATCTCACCGGCGCTGGCATTATCGTTCAGTTTGACTTGCACGCTCGTCGATCTACCGTGAGGTGAACCTAAGCGGTGAAGATCATCGTGGGTGAGCCACACCGTATCTGAATTCGTGATCCATGAGGTTACCACAGGCTTAAAAGTGCGACATTCGCGCACACCACAGAGCTCTACGGGTGCATCTTTGCCCTGGAGACGTGCGAATAAGTCCGAGACGAATACCTCACCTGCCTTTGGGGTAGAGATCGGTGAATGTGCAAATCTTGCGAGATTGTCCGCTGCGTGTGCGAAGATCGTAACCCCGGAATGCGTGGTAGGAGCAGTGGTATCCGGGAAGTTTTCGCCTGCTGACGAATCTGCCGTTTCACTTTGTGTATGAGGCTCAACTGAGCTTGCAGAAGAATCTTCTTTCACTGCCGTACCCGCACCAGGAAGTGAGCCGTCTGGATTCACCTCTACCTCACCCGTTTCGGCTGAATAATCTGGCCACTTATCAGAAGCATGACGTAGAACTACCGGACTTTCTTCTATAAGTCCAGCTGCTTGCACCCCTGAGAGTGAGGAGATCTTTGCGAGTTCGGACTCGCTGATTGAGCCACGATCCGAATTTACTGTGAGGTCAAAGGGACGATGAATATCCACCTCAGTGGTCAGAGTATCGCTGAGGGAACGCGCGCCAGCGAGCATCGTCACGATCAATGCCACACCGATTGCTACAGCTGTGCCTGTGGCGGCTGTACGTCCAGGGTTTCGCACAGCGTTACGTGCGGCTAGGCGCCCCAACTGAGAACGGAACATTCCACCTACAAGACGGGTGAAATAGGGAATCACTACAGAAGTCAGCACAATTGCAGCAACAAAAGCCAGCATCGAACCGGCCAAGGCCAGAAGGAAACCTTCGACACTGGGATTATCCGGTATCTCACGCATCTTGCGGGTACCGTCCCATATAGCAGCACTACCTCCAAGAGCCAACAGTGTTCCCAGAATCGCTGCACGTGTGTGACTCTTACGTGCAGTTGCCTGAGTATCTTGCAAGAGTGCAGCGAGTGGTGAAATTTTCGTTGCCCCACGAGAAGGTGAGAGGCCAGCAAGCGCTGTGAGAAGTGTGCCGATAACGAGGACGATAATCACCGATCCAGGAGTGATTGCTGCAAGTGCCTCACCTACAGAAGCTGCAAGGCCACCAGCAATAAGTCCCACACTGGTAAGGGTCGCCCCTAGCCCAACACCGAGGAGGGAGGAAACGAATCCAACGACAAGCATTTCGGCGAGGAGAAGACGGCGCACCTGACGTCCACTCGCGCCGATACACCGCAGCAGAGCAAGTTCACGGCGGCGTTGCTCAACAATCACTTTAAAGGTGGTAGAGACAACGATGAGCGCCACAACTAGGGCGATTGCAGGGAATACGAGGAGCATAGCTGTGGACATCGTCGAATTCACGCCGGATCTGCTCAGTTGTTCGCTCACGACGGTATGTGCCGCTGTTGCCACTTCAGCCTCAGATTTCACTCGCGAATTAATGGCAGAAGCAAGAGCATTTTCGCCTTCTGAGTCTAAAGGAGAGGGGGCAAGAACGAATGCTTGGTGGGTGTGAAGTTCTGGGTCGAGGGCGCGCAGGCCTTCTGCCGTCATCACGGGAGATACAGAGGCGAAAAAGCGCGCCTCAGAGAGTATACCGACCACGTGTAGAGAGGTGACTGACTCATTCTCGCTATAGGCCACGCGTGCGTGAATCTGGCTACCGATCTTCGCGTCGAGGAGTGAAGCTGTTTCTGGAGAGAGCGCTACTTCATTTTCTGCCTCGGGAAGGTGACCTGCAGCAAGTTCGGGACGCGCGAGTGGCTTCGGATTGACTGAGGTCACAAACGTCGTGGCGCGATTGCCGCTCAACGAGAAATTCATGATCCCCCCATACTGGGGAACAACTGCGGCAACACCTTCCACACCACGTATGCGCTGCACAAAGTTCTCATTGATCCCGGAATCACTCTCAATCACTGCTGAGACCCCGGTGTACTTCTGTGTAATCGATCGTGTGATGTTCTGGTTGAGTGCTTCGCCGAAAGCGAGAGCTGCAAGTACAAAAGCCATTGAAATAAGAATTGCGAGGCTCGTTGCTATATAGCGTCGCCCGTGGGCGCGCACATTGGAGCGAAGTATTTTTCCCATCAGGCCACCTGCGCAATCTGTTTCGCGGAAGGTGCACGTAGATCGTGGGTGATCGCCCCGTCCCGTACGATAAGTACGCGATCACCCACGGCGGCAGCATGACGATCATGGGTAACCATGATGACACTCTGCTCTAGTTCATCTACAGCCGTGCGCAGGAGAGAGAGCACATCAGCCGAAGTAGCTGAATCGAGGTTGCCGGTGGGTTCGTCGGCGACGATCACTGCAGGCCGCATGACGAGGGCACGTGCGATAGCTACACGCTGAGCTTGCCCGCCCGAGAGCTGAGAAGGCAGGTGATGTAGACGCCCCTCAAGCCCAAGGGTGGCAATAATTTGTGCCTTCCAGGCCTTATCTGGCTTACGCCCAGCGAGGGAGAGGGGAAGATCGATATTCGCGTCTGCATCGAGGGTGGGAATGAGATTGAAGCTCTGGAAGACGAAACCGATCCTTTCACGACGAAGCCGCGTGAGGGCAAGATCGCCCAGGCCTGTTATTTCGGTGCCTTTTACATACACAGAGCCGGAGGTGGCGCGATCAAGTCCAGCGAGGATATGGAGCATCGTGGATTTGCCTGACCCAGACGGGCCCATAATTGAGGTGAATTCGCTCGCACCGAAGTCCACCGTAACACCGTCGAGGGCTGTGACGTGGGTGTGGGTGCTGCCGTAGATTTTTCTCACATCGACGAGGCTGACAACGGGTTGTGTACTCACCGTTTCTCCTTGAGTGTTGAACCTGTGCCAGGTGAACCTGGCAACCCTGATACTTCCATTTAAGACGTGAGTACTGCTGGGGGGAATGAGGTCAAGGCTAGTTCTGCGGTAGAGCTAGCTCTACATCCCAGGTAAGGAGAAAACGAGGAGGCCGGATGATACGGAGATAGAGGCAGACCAGTGAAGGTGCAGGAATAAGTCTGCTACACCTTCACCGGCACAGGTAAGAGAAGAGAAAAAGACATATCTCTCGGGATTTAGAGATCGTAGTAGAGAGCGAACTCGTAAGGGTGCGGACGCTGACGCAGAGGTTCGATCTCGTGGCTCATCTTGTAGTCGATCCACGCATGGATGAGATCTTCAGTAAAGACATCGCCTTCAAGAAGGAAATCGTGATCCTCAGCTAGAGCTGCAAGAGCTTCGTCGAGCGAAGCAGGGAGCTGATCGATAAGGGCGTGCTCCTCAGGGGGAAGTTCATACAGATCCTTGTCAATCGGTGAAGCTGGCTCAATACGATTGCGGATGCCATCCAAACCGGCCATGAGTTGTGCAGCGAAAGCGAGGTAGGGGTTGGCCGATGGATCGGGAACACGATATTCAATACGTTTGGATTTAGGGGAGGAACCCGTCACGGGGATACGGATACAGGCTGAGCGGTTGCGTGCCGAGTAGACGAGGTTGACGGGAGCTTCGAAGCCAGGAACGAGGCGGTGGAAAGAATTAATTGAGGGATTCGTGAAGGCAAGAAGAGCAGGAGCATGTGCCAAAAGCCCTCCAATGTACCAGCGCGCCATATCTGAGAGCCCGCCGTAACCACGCTCGTCGGCGAAGAGAGGCTTGCCGTCCTTCCATAGAGATTGATGACAGTGCATTCCTGAGCCGTTATCGCCGAAGAGGGGCTTGGGCATGAATGTTGCGCTCTTACCGGCAGCGAAAGCCGTGTTTTTGATAACGTACTTGAATTTCATCATGTCATCAGCCGCAGCTTTGAGCGTGGCAAAGGTGTAGTTGATTTCCTGCTGTCCGCCCGTACCGACCTCGTGGTGGGCACGTTCAACTGTGAGCCCCACTTTTTCGAGGTTGAGAACCATCTCGTCGCGAAGATCGCATTCCTGATCAGCAGGTCCTACAGGGAAGTAGCCGCCCTTGACAGGTGTCTTGTAGCCAAGGTTGCCGCCATCTTCCCGACGTCCAGTGTTCCACCAGCCTGAATCCGAATCGATGGAATAGAAGGAAGAATTGACCTGCGAATCGAAGCGGATATCGTCGAAAACGTAGAACTCAGCTTCGGCACCGATGTACACGGTGTCCGCAATTCCTGTTGAGCGAAGATAATCCTCAGCCTTCTGGGCAATATTGCGCGGATCACGTGCGTAGATTTCTTCAGTGAAGGGATCGACGATGGAGAAATTGACGACGAGGGTTTTTTCCTTTCGGAAGGGATCGACGAAAGCGGAGGAAACATCAGGGATGAGTTTCATATCCGATTCGTGAATGGCGGTAAAACCACGGATCGACGAACCGTCGAACATAAGTCCCTCAGTGAAGGCATCCTCGGCAAAGGCTGCTACGGGAATCGTGAAATGTTGCATGACTCCAGGAAGATCGCAGAACCGGACGTCGATAAATGTGACGCCTTCGTTTTTAGTGAAGGCAATTGCCTCTTCTGCGCTTGAGAACATGTCTCCTCCTTCGTATGCGCGGACTTCCCGCGCGCTGGGATTAAGCCTAACTCACGCACGGGAAACTCAGGTTGCGTGTATGCAATACGGATATGAGAGTTGTGGTGCGTGATGTGCGCACATGTTGGAATCGGGTCGAACATGTGTGTACCCGATGCCATAACGATTGGAACACTCGGCAACATAGTGGTGTGCACGTATGTGGGATCGGGCAGTGGACAAACGTGGTGCGGTGCGCGGTGCACAAATCTAGTGGGGTATGCACACATGTGAGATTGGGATGCGTGAGTGAGGAACGGCAAGCCAGGAAGGAAATTCTGCTGTTTCTGGCACGCATAGTGCGGTTCACGCTAGGGGAAAAGATGAAGGGGCTTCTCGTATGAGTTTGTGCCTGCGCGCGAGACGCGTGTGCATGGAGAAAGCAACCCTCCCTTTGCACGAGTCCGCGCCTACGCGCAAGACACTCACTGAGATATCCCCACATCCACAGATACAGAAGTGGATATGGCCGACCTGCTTACATCACTGGCGTACCTGGCTTGGTCGTAGCTACGTCGCAGCGACACTAAGTGCACGTTGTAGAGGATTCGTCGTTTGGAGCAAAGCGCTGGGGGATTAGCCTCGAAGGGCGCGACGGCTCACACGAGTCTTTGTCGGGTCGATACCCTTGGGAATACCAATTGCATTGGAGCCGATCGCTTCAAGACGGCGTGCGAGTGCGGCAACTTCAGCATTCGAGATGTGCTTCGGGAATTTGCGGATCGTGCGTTCTACCTTCGCAAGGGGGACTTGACCTTCACCGCGGCCTACGAAGACAACGTTGATCGGGGCGTTGGGAGCCACACGCTTGATAGCTTTGCGTTCATCCTCGACGAGGGAGCGTACACGGTTCTTTGGTCCTTCGGCCACGAGCACGACACCTGCACGACCGATCGCGCGAAAGACCATATCCTGTGTGCGCGGGTTGAGACGTACTGGTTCCGACTTGACATCCCATCCACGACCGATGTTTTCGATCACTGCTGAGGCGGCACCCGTCATACCATCGAGTTGGGCGTAGCTGGCTCGACGTACGAGATTGGCTAGAAGCAGCATTGGGATGAGTGTCATAAGGAAAATGCCGAGAATCGTCCACGTGATCCACGACTTTGTAAGGAAAGCTGGGATGAGGCCGACTGCAAGGCCTGCAAGTGCACCGCCAATGAGAGCCCAGGGGAGCCAAGTGTAGCTGCGCTTTGTGACGCGGTAGGCCTCGGCCATGTAGTTCCACCAGTGCCGCTTCTTAGGGGCATCTGCCTTGCGATCCTTCGCCATGGTGATCCTTTCAGTAAATTCCCGTTAGATTCTAGGGGATCGTCCCCGAGGTTCCCAAAGGCGCGCCCTAGTGGGGAGGTACTTGCCTGCTGCTATGGCTGTGACGCTCGTGCGTAAGTGGCGTTTCCTGCATACTGCGTATCGAGGAGATCGAGGAGTAGGACTGATGAGGAGGGGTGGTGCTCGTTAATACTCTGGTTAATACTCTGGCGGGTTTGCGCAGTTTTTCCGGTGAGTATCTATGTGGATAATCTGGTGTGGGCTAGCGTACATCTCGGTGGGTATCGCGCGGATATCTGGTGACTATCACGTAGGTAGCTGGTGCGAGCCACTGCGGATATCTGGCGACTATCACGCAGGTATCCGGCGGGCTGCTAGCGTGGATGTCCGCAACTATCCGGCAGCTTTGTGGTGAGCAGTTACATGGACATAATGCGCTGTGGGGCACCCCCATATGGAGCACCCCACAGCAACCTATCGGCGAATCCAGATCAGATACCCAGATCGGCCTCAAATTCGCCACATTCGAGTCGCTTCTTTAGATCGGAGAGGTAGCGCCCGGCATCTGCACCATCAACAATGCGGTGATCGTAGGAGAGGGCAAGATAGACCATGGAACGCAAGCCAATTGTTTCGTTGCCGTCAGCATCACGTACCACGGCAGGACGTTTAACAATTGTTCCTACGCCGAGGATTGCCACCTCAGGCTGGTTGATAATCGGCGTATCGAAGAGCGCACCAGCTGAACCCGTGTTCGTGATTGTGAATGTTGAGCCGGAGAGCTCGTCGGGGTTGATCGAACCATCGCGCACACGAGCAGCAAGATCGTTGATTCCCTTGGCAATACCGGCGATGTTGAGATCGCCTGCATTTTTGATAACGGGAACCATGAGTCCCTTGGGAGCGTCTACGGCGATGCCAGCATGTTCATAATCCCAGTAGTGCACATTCTTGCCGTCGATCGTGGCATTGATCTTCGGATGTGACTTGAGAGTATCGACAGCGGCCTTGACGAAGAAGGGGAGGAAGGTGAGCTTTGTACCTGTCTTAGCTTGGAACTCGTTCTTCTTCGCAGTGCGTAGGGCGACGATCCGTGTCACGTCAACCTCGATCACAGTGGTGAGTTGTGCGGAGACTTGGAGCGATTCAATCATGCGCTTAGCAATCACCTGGCGCAGGTGGCTCATCTTCTGGGTGGTGCCGCGCAACTCAGAGGCCTGAGCGCCCTTTGCTGGGGCAGCAGATGGGGAAGGAACGGCAGCCGGAGGAGTTGCCGCCTTAGCGGCAGCTTCCTTCGCTTTGAGAGCTTCTTCCACATCTTGACGACGAATGCGCCCACCGATGCCTGTCCCGGAAAGGGCGGCAAGATCAATACCACCCTCGCGGGCGAGCTTACGCACGATCGGAGTCACGTAGGCGCCGGCTTCAGTGGCATCAGCAACACTCGGCGTTACTGCAGGAGCTGGAGTAGGAGTAGCTACAGGAGTAGGCGCAGATGCTTGGGCTGGCGGTGCTGCGGGAGTAGGCGCAGATGGTGGTGCAGGTGTCGGGGCTGCCGCCGGTACTGGTGCAGGTGCAGGTGCAGGAGCCGCCACAGGAGCAGTAGGCTCCTCAATAGGTGCGGGAGCCGCCACAACAGACTCACCCACATAAGCAAGTACTGTTCCCACGCCCACAGTCTCATCTTCCTGGACGAGGATCTGCGTGAGGACACCAGAAGCAGGCGCAGGAACCTCGGTATCGACCTTGTCGGTGGAAACTTCGAGGATAGGCTCGTCTACATCAACGGTGTCGCCCACTTGCTTGAGCCATGTCGTTACGGTGCCTTCAGTGACGGATTCACCCAAGGCGGGCATCGTCACAGCAACACCTTCACCAGTACTCGGTGTTGGAGCAGGCGTTGGTGTCGGTGTTGGTGTTGGAGCAGGCGTTGCCACAGGAATTTCCGGCGCAGGTGCAGCCTCAGCAAGTGGAGCAGCACCAGCACTAGCCTCAGCAAGTGGAGCAGCACCAGCACCAGAGCCATCACCGATGTAACCAAGGACGGTGCCCACGTCCACTTCCTCGTCTTCCTGGACGAGGATCTGCTCCAGCACGCCTTCAGCTGGTGCGGGAACTTCCGTGTCTACTTTGTCAGTGGACACTTCGAGAATGGGTTCGTCGAGGGAAACAGAGTCTCCTACGTTCTTCAGCCAGGTAGTGACGGTTCCACTAGTAACGGATTCGCCCAGGGCTGGCATTTTGATGGGTTCGGACATTCTTCCTCAATCTCTCCGGTCAGTTATGTGTGTGAAGCGGCTTACCAGCGAGAGCCAGGATGGCCTCACCAACGGATTCATTCTGTGTGGGGTGAGCGTGAATGAGTCCTTCAAAATCGGCGGGTTCAGCCTGCCACGCCACCATGAGCTGACCTTCACCCACTTGTTCTCCCATGCGTGCACCGATGGCATGGAAACCGACGATTGCCCCGCCCTTGAGACGCACGAGCTTGACAAAGCCAGCTGTTCCAAGCATCTGTGATTTGCCGTTACCGGCAAGATTGAATTCGACAGCTTCCACGTTCTCCTTGCCGTAGATTTCCTCGGCTTTGTTCTGGTTAAGACCCACCGAGGCGATCTCGGGGTTACAGTAGGTGACTCGCGGAATGAGGGTTTCGTCAATCACACGCGGGTGTAGCCCGGCGATTTCTTCAGCGACAAAGATTCCCTGGAGGAACCCACGATGAGCCAACTGGAGGCCGGGAACGATATCGCCAACAGCGTAGATACCCTCGATGTTCGTACGTAGGCGATCGTCAGTGAGGACGAAGCCGCGATCCATGGAAATCCCAACGTCCTCGTAGCCGAGATTGGCCGTGGCTGGGCCGCGACCAATGGCGACAAGGAGGTAATCGGCGGAGTAATTTTTCCCATCCTGTGTGTACACCGTAACACCGGAATCGCTCTGTTCAACGCGATCAAACATCGTCTTAGTTGCGAACTTGATACCGCGCTTGCGGAAGGCGCGTTCAAGAGTTTTGGAAACGGCCTCGTCTTCATTAGGGACGAGGTGGGGTAGGCCTTCGATGATCTGCACCTCGGCACCGAAGGAGCGCCATACAGAGGCAAACTCCACACCGATGACACCGCCACCTAGGATAATGGCCGAACCAGGAACCTCGTTCATTGTGAGAGCTTGATCGGATGTGATGACACGCCCAGAGATATCTAGACCAAGAGTTTTAGAGTAGGAGCCTGAGGCAAGGACAACGTTCTTGCCACGGTAGTACGTGCCTCCCACTTCCACGGTATCCTTGGCGACGAGGCGCCCCCAACCGTGGATTGTCTCTACGCCGCGGCTATCGACGAGACCTGTGAGACCCTTAAACATCTTCTCAATAACGCCGCCTTTGTAGGTGTGCAACGCTGGCATATCGATGCCCTCAAAGCTCCCTCGTACGCCAATTGATGAGCCTTCGCGCATCTCGTCGGCGATCTCTGCTGCGTGCAGAAGAGCCTTCGTCGGGATGCAACCGCGGTGGAGGCAGGTGCCGCCCACTTTGTCACCCTCGATGAGAGCTACTTTCATGCCAAGTTGTGCGGCGCGCATCGCTGTTGCGTAGCCGCCACTTCCTGCGCCGAGCACTACGACGTCGTAATCTTGCGTGTCTGCCACGTTCCTCTCCCTTGAGCTAGGAACGAGCTCGCCGAAAGCGAGCCCTGACTATCTAGTCCTTACGTCCTAATTATGACCCTTTGTAGGCAAGAGTCACAGCCCTTTCATTGTGCCACGAACTACAGTCTGTGCGTGGCATATTTCGAGGAAAGGAATACAAGGGCATATTGGCGCGTGTGCGGTAACTAGTACGCTAAGGGCATGGGTCTTTTTTCACGCAAGCGTTCGGGCGATGAGCGCCCCTCGTGGCGCTCACAACGCCAGGCACACGCCGCTACTGTGGCTCATTTTGGCAATTTTGTTGCGACACACCTGGGAGTAGAAGCCTACTTTGAGCCGGAAACTCCACGTGAGCAAGCGGCACTTCTCCTTGTTGCGCGAGAAGGGGAATGGACGCGCAGGCGCGTGCCAGGCTTGCGCGAAGCTGGTGAACTTGCAGCTGATCTAGGCATTCCCTTCTACGAAGTTATCAAAACGGGCTATCCCGATTCCATGCGCCGGTGGAACGAACGGCAGCATCGAGGCTAGCCCGAAGCTAGCTCTCGCTAGGAAAGGTGCGGTGGGGGAGATATTGCGGCAAGGGAGATGACATGGTGGGAGGTCGCTCATAAAGATGAGGCGATATGAGGGACATGCACGATCTTTCCGCGATCTATGCAGACCTTGCCTCCATCTCTGCGGACACGACGAAGATCCGGCTGAGTTGACACTCAAACCGGGCCTTCGACGCGAGGAGATGAAAAAGTACAGCCTTACTTTTTTGCTCTTACTTTGCGAGGTGTCGAAGTAAGGTGCGTACCGCGAACCCAGTTGCTCCTG
The DNA here is from genome assembly GCA_015679245.1 of Actinomycetaceae bacterium zg-1166. GTDB lineage: Bacteria > Actinomycetota > Actinomycetes > Actinomycetales > Actinomycetaceae > Changpingibacter. Next base: position 802,858 of record CP064953.1, read on the forward strand.
CGGGAGTGGCACCCCATGCCTTCCCTGTGTTGTAGGAAGGGCCGGCGATATCAATGTGCGCCCACGGAGTCTCACCCACAAACTCCTTGAGGAAGAGACCAGCGATGAGCATACCGCCGTGGCGTCCACCGGAGTTCTTTATATCAGCGATAGGGGAGTTGAGGCAGGTGAGCAGGTAAGCAGGTAGTGGCATTGGCCACATCTCTTCGCCGCTCTTCTCGGCCTCGTTCGCAATCTCACTGACGAGTTTCTCAGTTCCCATAAGCCCTGCACAGCGTTCGCCGAGAGCCACGATCTGTGCGCCAGTGAGAGTAGCGACGTCAATCACTTCGTTGGGTTGTTCTGCCGTAGCCTGCACAAGGCCATCTGCCAGGACAAGGCGGCCTTCGGCATCGGTATTCGTCACTTCTACGGTAGTGCCGTTAGAGATGTGGAGGACGTCGCCGAGGCGTGTGGCGGTGCCGGAGAGCATGTTCTCCGCAATGCACATCCACGCACTCACACGCACCGGGAGGCCAAGGCGCGCTGCGGCGCACACGACGGCTGCCACTGTGGCTGCACCCGTCATGTCTGTTTTCATGTCGATAAGACCCTGGTGGCTCTTTAGGCTCATGCCGCCTGAATCGAAGGTAATTCCTTTACCGACGAGCGCCACATGTCTGCGTGCACCTTCGGGTGCCCATTCTAGACGTACAAGGTAGGAGCCGCGAGCCGAGCCTGCGCCCACGCCGAGAATGCCGCCGCAGTTATTGGCGGCGAGTTCGTCGTCTCCCCACACGCGCACGGAAACTCCGGCTTTCTGTGCCATACGGGTGGTGGCATCTACGAGTTCGGTGGTGCCGAGATTTCCGGCTGGGGTGTTGACGAGATCTCGTACCTGGTTCTGTGCGTCGGCAAGGATCTCCACACGAGAAATCTCTTCGGGCGTAGGTGTGAGAGAAGTCACGATATAAATGTTCTCGGTACGCTTGGCCTTTTCGCTCTTGTACTCGTCGAAACGATAGGCTCCAAGGAGAGCGCCCTCTCCAATTGCCGCGAATTCCTCGCGCGTGCTATGGGGGAAGTCGATAGCCACCGCGCTGCCAAGATCTTCAGATAGAAGTGCGGCACCGGCACACTCACGAAGGTCAGCGGTAGTGGGATTCTCTCCAAGATTCACAAGAAGGAGTACCGTGTTTTCGAGAGTTGGAACGGTAAGTTTCGTGATCGTCGTCTTCTTCGTCGAAGGGGCGAGAGCAGCAAGCGCGGAGGTGACTTCACGCTGAGCCTTCTCCGTTAGGAGAGCAGATGCAGGTACATTATGAGAGGTGACACCGAGAACAAGGGCAGCCCCGGAGGGCACCGTGGAATCGGCCACAAGGATTTTTGCCATGTATCTCATTTTAGGCGCTTGAGTGGAGGAAGTTGTGAACTCACAGTTTCGAGGCGGTGGCGACACCAGGCAGTCCACACACGGCTGGCCTTTGTGGTTCCTTCTCGTCCTGGGGGCGTGTGCCCTCATCTTTTCCTTGCGTGCGATCGCAGCCTTCCCCGACGAAACCGCTGAGGGTAATGTTCTGACCGGCCTTCTCTCCCTTTTTGCTGCAGCACTCTGGGTAGGTGCTGCAGCAGGTGCGATTCACAATGGGCGCCGTATGCGTATAGCGGCGTGGATTGGCTGGACAGTCAATCTCGTGATGCCACTTGTCGGCTTGGCCATCTCGGATAGCTATGTGTCTCCTGTGAACCCCTGGTATGCGGGGGGTGCCACCTACTTCTATATCCCCACAGTGCTCTCCCTTGCTGCTCTTATCTGGATGGCCTGGTCGTCGCCTTCACAAATCGCGAGCCGTAACGGAGGATAATATGTTCTACCGATTCCTCTACGATCATGTCCTCATACACACTGACCCTGAGCAGGCACACCGAGTGGGTATGGGTCTTATCGGATGGTTCGGCCGGACCCCTCTAGCTCGCCTTGCAGCGGCGACATGCGGCTACCGAGGAGGGCGGAGTTTCCCTGGGATCTTTGCGAGGCCACTTCCTGGGCGTGTGGGGATGGCCGCTGGGCAAGATAAGAATGCCAGTGCGATTCTCGGAAGTCTCGCCTTGGGCTTTGCCTTCACTGAGATCGGTACGGTGACTCCACTACCACAACCAGGCAACGACACCCCACGTTTGTGGCGCCTTCCTGAGCAGCGTGGCCTTCGTAACCGCATGGGTTTCAATAATGAGGGTGCCGACGTGGTGGCTGAACGCCTGCGTGAGCTCCGCTCTACCAAAGCTGGCCGTGCAGCCTTTGTAGGCGTGAATATCGGAAAGAATAAATGGGTGAGCGCGGAAAACGCAGCTGCCGACTATGAGATATGTGCCAGAAAACTGGCTCGCTATGCAGATTACTTAGTGATTAACGTTTCTTCACCCAATACCCCTGGCCTGCGTGACCTTCAGAATGTCGAGAGCTTGCATGAGATTGTGCGAGCCACGCGCGCAGGCGCCAACGAAACAGCCGGGCGTCACGTTCCCTTGCTTGTGAAGATCGCCCCGGATTTAGCTGACGAGGATGTGCTTGCTGTAGCGCAGATGATAGTTAGCGAGGGTGTGGATGGCGTGGTAGCCACAAATACGACGATCGCGCACAATTACGGTGAGGGTGGACTCTCAGGTTCTCCCTTAGCTCCGCGTGCTCTCGAAGTGGTGCGCCTTTTGCGCCACGCCCTTGGTGCGGAGAAAGTGATTATCGGTGTCGGTGGAATTTCGAGTGTAGAGGATGCGATAGCGATGATTGCTGCCGGTGCTGATCTGTTGGAAATCCTTACTGCCTTCGTTTATGAAGGGCCCTTCCTTCCAGGTAAACTCAACCGCGCTCTCGCTTCTACTGGAGTATAAGTGGGAGTAGAGAGTAGAGGCAGGTGTAGAGCGAGATTATTGTTGAAATAAAATTCTGAAACCTCACCGCAACACTATTTAAAGAGAGCAACCATTCGCAGAGAACATTCGTGTGCATGAGGAAACACATCGAGAAACTCAGCATCTGAAAGATTGCCTGCGAGCCTATAAAGGCACTTTTCCGATTCATCTGTGTGTGCGTGTGTGCGAATCTCATATGTGTGTGCGAATCTCATATCCGTCACACTCATCATCCATCTGTGAAACACTCACGAAACTTTAGGTTCCTGCGTGTGTGCAATTTTCTCAGGAAAAGCGAGGTGAGTGCTGCTCTCTGGCGTAAGTTCGTTTAGTATGTGCATACCCTGGATACCCTGGCGCAAGTTTCCTCAGTATCCAGCTTCCTCAGTATCCAGGAAAAGGACGTGGATGAGCATGTCTTTCCGAGACGATAAATATGGGGGCAGCCATCGTAAATGTGGCTAGCATCATCGTAAATGTGGTGACAGCGTCATCATAAATGCAGCCAGCATCATCATCGGGAAAACTGTGAGGAACGCAGTGCTTGTGAAGCCTAATGTGCACAGATTCGTCGGCTAGGCTGAATCCGGATATATGGCCGAAAGGATGGATACGAGTGACCCAGCCGAGGAATGTCGCGCACACACATGCACGTGAAGGAGCGCAAGGAACAAGCGACGAAAGTACGGCATCGCTCTATACGCGCGTGAGCACGTATGTCGCACGTGTGGGATGGGTCTTTCCCCACACCACAAGGCTTGGTAAGGATCAGTGGCTCCTACTGTGGCTCATCGCTACAGGAATCTTCGTTCTTACAGGTGTGCTGCGCTTCCTCTCCCTCATGTGGCTCGGGGATGGTACCAGTTGGGAACTCCTCTCGCGTTGGGATGGCAAACATTACATACGTATTGCTGACGTCGGCTACTTCACGAAAGATGGCAGCGGCACACCTGACCCTGAAATCTACCGTATTCGCCTTGCCTTCTTCCCAGGGCTGCCTGCCCTCATGCGCCTGGGACATGCGATCGGGCTGAGTTACACTTTGGCAGGTGTGATGGTGGCCTCAATCTTCGGGGTCGCTATGACGGCAGCGATTATGGCAATCGTTGCACGACTCGGAGCTAGCACCCGTGGGCAGATTGCCGCAGCACTTCTCGTGCTTGGTGCCCCGCTCTCCGTTACATTCATCATGGTCTATACTGAGGCACCTTTCCTCGCCCTTTCCCTTTGGGCCTGCTATTGGATGATGTCGCGAAAATGGTGGCATACTGCGGGTTTTGTTTCTGTGGCCGGGGTATTCCGCCTGACGACGATTGACCTATGGCTTGCTTTTGGAATCGTCGTTGCTTTCACCGCCTGGCGGAACTGGCAGGCGTGGGTTGCGTGGTTAATTTCCCTAGTGCTCCTTGCCGGATATCTTGCCTACGCTTCAAGCTATACCCGCGATATCGGCGGCTACTTCGGTCTACAGGCGCGCGGTTGGCGCTCTTCCTTCGATTTTGGATATTCGAGTGTGAAATGGACAGTGCGCTATCTCCACAGTTCAGGGCAATTCGGGGTGATGGTAGCAATTGGCGCGATGGTGGCGGCACTTGTGGTTTGTGTGCTCACCTTCGGGCGCACTCCCTGGCCACTTTGGCTTTTTGGGGCGGGTGTGGCTGCGAATATTCTGCTGTCAGGCGGAATCATGACATCGCGTCCCCGGCTCTTACTCCCGGTACTGGCGGCGTTGCTTCCTGCTGCGGCAAGGTGGGCTGAGCAGACGAGCCGACGCAACCTTCTGGTGCTCGCTACCGTGTGGGTACTTTTCGGAGCCTTCATCTCGGCGCATATGCTCGCAGTCTTTAAGTATGCGATTTAGACGTGGAGCTAGTGAGAGCTAGTTGACGCTAGTTCTGGATGGGAACTTCACAGTGGAGTAACGGAGGAGGGGCAACGCTGGAGGGGTAGGGGAGCGCAGTGTGAAAGTACAGGTGGCGCCCTCGGGCTTGTGCTCAGATTGATCGGGCGATCTGGAGATCTGGGATCGGATGCCGTGAACTTCACGGTAGCGGGTGCTGGCTGATCGTAATTCGGGGATCGGATTGTGTTTCACCTCATCCAGCCCTCGCATATTTTGTGATACTTCGACGAAACTGTTACGATTCTGAAGTTGCCTCAACCTGTGGTTGCGTGAGGCATGGGCCTATAGCTCAGTTGGCTAGAGCGCCACGTTTACACCGTGGATGTCAGGGGTTCGAGTCCCTTTGGGCCCACTATTACTCATCAGTCGATGATGCGGTACTTTTCTAGACCCGGAAAGGTGATTATTTCGCCTATAGTTGCGGCGGAGATGCGTTGGGATGACATCCCTGATGGTTAGCTGGAAGAGGAAGAACGTTTTGTCTTAGATGTTGTTGCTCATCGTATCAGCCTTGACGACGTTATAACCTGGCTCTCGAACAAGTTAATACGAATAAGTTAATAATGAGAAGTGAAGATCCCGGAACGATCACCAGCACACCCTGCTGAATCACCGGGGACACGCTTTATGTGTTATACGGGAACGGGCATAACTCGACTTAGTGGCATTCCGGGCACGAGACCGTTTGTTGAAGACGCAAGACTGTTTGTTGAAGAGCAGCCTGGAACGACAATCTTGCGTCAAGGAGCTGGTTTCCGCCAAACAACGGATCCTTAACTTTCCGCTCAAACTTCCTTGGATCTTCCTCGTCATGTTCCACATTTCCCGTCCACTTCCGAGAAACACACCCTGAGGCATGTCACAGCATCACTGTGATGTTGGGCACATTTATTCTTTGTGGTTTGTCATTGTGTCTCCTCCACAGAACCCTGACCTGGGTATATGGGATGGGTTGTCATGGAACTTATCGGCATCTTCCCGTTGGAGTCATAACGTCCCATTGGCAGTCTCCCCCCCCGTTAGAGTCGCAGTGGATGTCTTAGCTGTAAACGCCTAGAACGAACCTAGAGAACGGACACGAGATGAGCATGAGACGCAGGTTCTTACCTGGTTTACTTGCTGTAGCAATTGGCCTTGCGGGGCTTCCAACAAGTGCTGTTGCCGCAGATTCTGGTGTCCCTGATGACACATCGCACGTGACGCTTACGGTTGGCACCCTCACTGCCACCGGGATTGAAAAGGGCAAAACCGAGTACCAGATGAATGAGACTGTCGCAGATGTCGTCAACATGAACATCTCGGGCAAGGACTATTCACTGAAGAACCCCTACCTTCGGATTCGTATCCCAAAGACGAATAAGCTCGCCGATGTCAAAGTTGTTGATTCCCAGGCCGGAACGACCGAACGAAGCAGTGATGAGCAGTATGAATACGTGACATACCGCTTCACATCGTTATCGGGAGGAGTGGATTCCACCTACCCCTATAGTTTCATGATCGACGGTCGCTACGCCAAGCCGGGCGAGACCTTCACCGTGGATGCCACTCTTTACTCAGCCGACGGCACGGAAATTGCCAGTGATTCCAAGACCTATACTCCTCAAGCCGTCGGATACACCGCATATTCACAGGCGAGCTCCTCGTTTCGGATGATCACAGACCGCGAGAAGGGGCATGTGAATACCCGCGCCGTCACGGTGACCGATCCAACTACCACAGTGATACCCGAGGGAAGACCAGAGCAGGCAACTCTTTATCTATCAATTTCTCCAGATAATGGAAATACGACCAACGAAGGACTTGTTGTTCCTGAGAACGTTAAGATGGTGGTCACTCTTCCCGCAACCGCACGAATCCAGTTCCCCGCCCCGAGTGTCACCGTCAAAGATCTGCCCGATGGACGCCAAGAACTCACCTTTATAGAATCTCGTCCACAGTTCTCCAAGAACGCTTATTCACAAAATAAGTACGCCGCATTCGGGAGGCTCTCACGAGTTTCCGAGACGTCAACGAGCCTCCGAGATAATCTTGGGATTCTGTTCTCCGGGTCTCCTCTTGATACAGACCTTCCAGTCACCATTGACTACTACGTCAATGCCGAGAGCGACGGCACGGGTGGCACCAAAATTGACTCCCGCACAGAGTATTTTCATTTCCCACGTTCACTCTTCAAGCAGACAGGCAACACATACACCAGTAAACTCGGAACCATCTATTGGGCGCATGATGTTTCCAATAATTCGGCTTATTTTACAACGGAATACACTTGGCATAATGAGCATATTTACGCCGGTACCAAAGATCTCACCGATCCAGGTTTTGGATACTATGCTTATTTTGGTAACGAAAACAATGGGTCCGGACCTACCGGACGCGATCAGTTCCAAGGTGGAAAGACCAGTTCAATCACTGAGGTTATTACAGAGAACACCGACTCACGAACCCGATTCTCGTCTTTTCGCCTAGCCCCAGAAGTCAGCACAAAATTAACAGTCAACGACGATACCCGCGACATCATCGAAGCGAATAAGAAGATCGTTGAAGAAGGAATCAACAAGGGTAACACGAAGCTCTATGGCGTTCGTGCGGATGGGACTCGCCAGCTGATTAAGGAACATGTGCAGCTCGGTGACGATATAGCGATTACCGAGCAAACAGAAGGTGAGTTCACCCAGCTTGTTCTTGCCTTTGAGAAACCCGTCCTCTTCGACAACACTTACCTGATAATGAGAACGTTCTCCAAGTTGACGACGGCAGAGCAGGAACGTCTCAAAGCGTCGCCAACTTTCGGGCCATTCACGCTACGGGAGTACATCTCTCTCACACACGAAGGCGAGGATCCCGCTCGGACTTACGGAACTGTCAGAATCGCCTCTCTTCGGCCAACCGTTGACCAGCGCCAGCCTCGAAATGTCGCGGTAACCTATCAAACGGGCGGGAATCCCTTCACCTTGCAGGTGGGGCCCACATTGCCAAACAGCGGCAATACCTCAGCGACGACAGCGTATGGTCCTCTCACGGAAATTCAGAATATGAAGACCGTGACTTTGCTTCCCGATGGGGTTGAATACGAAGGCTTTACACTAGACTCGCGGAGTGCGAAAACACCTACTCCAACTGTCAAGACGGTGGTGAACTATCACGGTACCGGTAAGACAGCGGTGATCGTTGACTACGGAACTCTGCCGGTCGCCACCTATTCCCTCGTGACCCTCAAGCTCCGAGCGACAGCGACAACTACACGCGGCCCAAATGAGATTCCGACCTACATGGTGTGGGATGGTAATGATGTCGCTTCGCCAGCGACGAACCCTTACACGGATGCGCTTGACCTGGACGAGGACGGTGACACAACCGAGGTCTTCCAGGTGAAGACTTCGACACTGACATTCACTCCTCCATTCGAGCTCGTTCTGACGAAGAAAGCCACGGCTAATGGTGTCACCTCGAGCAAAGTGACCGGTGATCTTGGGTCCGATCTGTCGTATCAACTGCTGGTGTATAACGGGGCCCTGACAGCGGTGAAGGCTCTCACCATTGTTGATGTCTTGCCCTACGCAGGCGATCACGTGATTGCTGCCAGCGCTGCGGGAACCTATCCCGAGCGTGGGTCGACTTTCGCTACCGGTTTAACTGGCAGTTTAGAGGATGCGAATACGCCGGAGGTGAATGCGAAGTTTGCGTTCTCCTACCAGCTGACCCCACAGGGCGCTGATCTTGAATCCGTACGCGACGGCGCGTGGGTAAGCGCAGACCACGTCACCGACTTTTCTCACGTGAAATCCGTGCGTGCCATCCTCAAAGATGGTCAAGAAATCCGATCGAAAACGGACATCACCCTCGTCATTCCTTCACGTATGCCCACAGACACATCCTTGAAGGACATTTCCGTCACTGGTGCCGATAAGGCCGTGAACACCACCGCATACTCCACTGATACCAAGACTTTTACCGAGGCGAACAGCGCAACGGTACAGATTCAGAAGTACCACATTAAAGGCAGGTATTTCGTTGACGTTAATGGGGATTCGTCTTACACGGCAGGCAGAGACAAGCCGCTTGCCGGCCGCGAACTCCACATCGTTAACGACGACGGCACTCCGGCGAAGGATCCTAGCGGCCAGGTGTTGCCGCCCGTGGTGACCAATGCTGACGGCACCTATGACGCCACCATCTACGCCACAGGAACCTACCGCCTCAAAGCCTTGAAAGCCCAGACAGAGGACTTCGTCACCACCCCAGGTACCGGCGTTAACGGTAATAACATTGACGCAGCCACTGTTTCTGGAAACGAAGTGACAACAACGAGCGTTAACCTCGTTGCACACAATGCGACTCAGGTACGTAATGTTGCTATCAGGTTGATTCCTGGCACGGTCACCATCACGAAAACCTCCAAAGCTGAAGACGGGGCTGCGGCTGGTCCTTTGGCCGGCGCGGTATTCCGTCTCACAGATACGGCAGACAAGCGGGTCACGGGAACCAACGGCGAAGTGATCCAAGACGTCACCACGAACACCCAAGGAAAAGCAACATTCACCAATGTTCCCCTGGGAGCCTACAAGGTCGTTGAAATCACCGCCCCCACGGGCTACGCCCGGTCCACAACCAAGCACGATGTCACGCTCACCCGCGACGCGGTTAACGCCACCCTTGCTGTGGAAAACGCTCTGGACCGCACATCAGTACAGGTCACGAAAGTATGGAACGACGCCAACAACCAAGACGGCATCCGCCCAAGCGAAGTGACAATCACTCTTAAAGCTGATGGCGCATCGGCTGGTAAATCGGTGAAGCTCAATGCTGGCAACCACTGGACAGCCACGTTCGAGGGCTTGCGTGCCTACACCCCCCAAGGCACACAGATTGCCTACACAGTTGAAGAAACCACAGTACCCGATGGCTACACCTCACAAGTCAGCGGAACAGCCGCTGGCGGTTTCACCGTGACCAACACGCACGAGGTTGCTCGGCGCTCTGTCAACGTGTCGGCAACCTTCTCCGACAATGAGAATCAGGACGGTATTCGCCCAACCTCTGTAACCGTCACGTTGCTTGCCGATGGTGTGGAAACGGACAAGACCGCAACCTTGAATGCAGACAACAACTGGTCTGCAACCTTCAACAACCTCGAGGTCAACAACAACGGCACCCCCATCACCTACACCGTCAGGCAGAACGCGGTCACCGGCTACACAACAACATCCGGTGGAACAATGGCCAACGGCCTGACGCTGCGCAACACGCACACACCTGCGGTTGTGAGCGTGCGAGTAACCAAGGCATGGCAAGACGGCAACAATCAGGATGGTTTGCGCCCAAGCGAAGTGACAATCAATCTCACAGCTGATGGCACTGCGGTGGCTGGTCAGTCGGTAACGCTCAATGCTGGGAATCAGTGGACGGCTTCGTTTACGGGACTGCCGAAGTTTAAGGCTGCTGGTCAGCTCATTAACTACACGGTGGTTGAAGACGCGGTGCCCGATGGGTACACCTCGCAAGTCAGCGGAACAGCCACTGACGGTTTTACCGTGACCAACACCCACAAGGTTGCTCAACGCGACATTAAGGTCACCAAGGTGTGGGATGACGCGGACAACCAGGATGGTATTCGCCCAGGCTCGGTCACCGTTAAGCTCCTTGCTAACAAAGAGGAGACGGGCAAGACTCTCACCCTGACCGCTGATGACAAGTGGACTGGAACCTTCACCGATCTTGACACCAACAAGGCCGGCAAAGAAATCCAATACACCGTTGCTGAAGAGGCGGTCGAGGGGTACACGCCGTCCTATTCCGGATCGATGAAAGATGGCCTGACGCTGCGTAATACGCATGTTCCTGCGGTTGTTGATGTGCCGGTGTCGAAGGTGTGGGTTGATAATGATAATGCGAAGAACCTGCGTCCAGCATCGGTGACGGTCAGCCTTAAAGCTGATGGTGTTGCGGTGGCTGGCAAGTCGGTGACGCTCAATGCTGGGAACCAGTGGACAGCTTCGTTTACGGGACTGGCGAAGTTCAAGGCTGCTGGTCAACCCATCACATATGAGGTTGTTGAAGACGCGGTTGACCATTATGCGTCAGTAACCTCAGGCACAGCAGCCACTGGGTTCACCGTGACCAACACGATCACTGGTCAGGTGTCGGTGTCGGCAACAAAGGCATGGTCTGGGATTCTCCCCGATCATGCTCCCCAGGTGCGTCTTGCACTACTGGCCGACGGCCAGGTTTCCCAACAGCAGGATGTTAATGCTGGGAATAACTGGCAGCACACCTTTACGGGTCTACCCCAATACGATGGTGGTCGTGAGATCGTCTATACGGTCGGTGAGGTCACCGACAATGGGCTGGTCACCACGACGGGGACGTTAACTGCTGGGGGTCATGACTACACTGTCGCGGTGACTGGTCAAGGTCATGCGTTTACCGTAACGAACACGCTGGTGAACCCCACGATCACGGTCAGTGGCACTGTTGTGTGGGTGGACAATAACAACCAAGATGGTGTGCGTCCCGCAACAGCGACGGTGCGTCTGATCAGTAACGGCACCCCCACCGGTGCCATGATTCCAGTAGATGCCAACGGGGATGGAACATTCTCCTTCACCGACCTGCCCACCTACGACAATCACGGCAACCCCATCACCTACACCGTGAGCGAAGAGGACATGACCGGTTACACCTCAACGGTTAATGGAACGCTTGCTGATGGGTTTACGGTGACGAACACTCACCAGCACGGCACACGTGCTATTAATGTCAGCAAGGTGTGGGCCGACGCGGGTAACCAGGATGGTATTCGCCCCACCTCGGTCACTGTCAAGCTGCTCGCAAACGGTGAGGACACGGGCAAGACCCTCACCCTGGATGCTGATGGCAAGTGGTCTGGAGTCTTTACTGGTCTTGACACCAACAAGGCCGGTAAGGAAATCCAATACACCGTTGCTGAAGAGGCGGTCGAGGGGTACACGCCGTCCTATTCAGGTTCGATGAAAGATGGCCTGACCGTCACCAACACCCACGAGGTCGCTACACGCGACATTAAAGTCAGCAAGGTGTGGAAAGACGCGGATAATCAGGACGCTGTTCGCCCAGCCTCGGTGACTGTCAGGCTGGTTGCTGATGGTCAGGAGACGGGCAAGACCCTCACCCTGGATGCCAAGGGCAAGTGGACTGGGACTTTCACTGGTCTTGACACCAACAAGGCCGGCCAAGAAATCCAGTACACGGTCACCGAGGACACGGTCGACGGGTACACCACAGCAATCACTGGGACTGCTGCTGATGGATTCACCGTCACGAACACTCACGAGGTCGCTACACGTGACATTGTGGTGTCGAAGGTGTGGGAGGATGCGGATAACCAGGATGGTGTTCGCCCAGACTCGGTCACAGTGACGTTGCATGCTGATGGTGTGGCTACGGATAAGGCTCTAACCTTAAATGCTGAGGGTAAGTGGGCTGGGACTTTCACTGGTCTTGACACCAACAAGGCGGGTAAGGAAATCCAGTACACGGTTGTTGAAAACCCAGTTGATAAGTACGAGGCGTCTTATTCCGGCACGATGAAAGATGGCCTGGCTATCACCAACACCCACAAGCCGGCTACACGCGACATTGTCGTGTCGAAGGTGTGGGAGGATGCGGACAACAAGGATGGTGTGCGTCCTGAAACTGTGACGATGCGCTTGTATGCCAACAACGAGCCAACCACCACCAGCATCACCTTGACCAAGGACACCAACTGGAAGGGCACGTTTGCCAATGTGGACGTCAACACGGCGGGTGAGGAAATCCAGTACACGGTTGTTGAAGACAGTGTTGAGGGATACGACTCTCACATGGTTGGCGATGTGGAGGGCGGGTTCACCGCAACCAATACGTTGATCCGAGGCAAAATTACCTTGACGAAGGTCAGTGACACGGGTGCGCCTCTTGCTGGTGCAGTTTTCGAGCTGCGCCGGGCAGACGGTCGCGTGGTTGACACTCAAACTTCGGGTGAGGATGGCGTGGTCACTTTCTCTGATGTTGCCTACGGTAAGTACACGGTTGTTGAATCGAAGGCTCCTCAGGGTTATCGAAACACCGAGCAGAAGCTCACTGCGCAGATCACCACGAACGGACAGGTGATTGGCTTGGGCGAGGTTGTGAATAGGAAGGGTACGTCTTTGGTGTTTACCGGTTCTGATGTGCTGCTTGCTGGTGTGCTCGGGGTAGGCCTCCTGGTTTTGGGAGTGTGTGTGGCTTTGGGGACTCGTCGTTGGCGTCGCTTGGATAACTAGGAGGTATATGCCTATGTGTTGAGAGTTAAAGCCACCGCCCTTTGACCCTCAACACACAACGGTAACCGCAACGGGGTGGCTCTGGCAGATCATCGCCTACCGGAGCCACCCCGTGTTTTGGCCAATAAGCCTATAAGCCGGTGTTTACAGCTAAGGTGTTCGCTGTAATTTTGGTGGGGGCTGTCAAGGGATGCCGTGACTCTCATGTGGGGATGCTGACAAGTTTCGTGTCAAGCTCTCCCATATATTCCGGTCTGGGTCTGGCAAGGGGACATCGAGAGACTACTAAAGAATGAACATGCTCGACGTGGCTTGGAAAAACAACTGAACTATCTCTCCTACTCATCAACGGCCAAGTTCTCACTCGATATTGCACGGAAGCGACCCTGAAGGAAGTCGATGACGAGACCTACCACAAGTGCGGCGAGGGCGGGGGTGACCCACGGAAGATTTACTACTCCCAGAGGCAATGTGTTGAGGTAGAACTCCAGGGGAGCAAAGATGTCAAGACCTATTGAGCGTGCAGCTTCGAAAACGCCGACGAAAGCGGCTACCCACGCAGTGAGTCGGTAGGACCAGTACAGCTTTCCTGGAATGGTCATATTGATGAGTGCCACTGCGATGATAGCGACGACGATGGGGTAGATAAGCTGGTTGATAGGAGCCACAATACGGAGAATAAACTCAAGACCCATATTCGCCAGCAGAAGTGCGACCACCACATGGACGATCACAACGGTTCGGTGGGATATGCTCGTGAACAGGGTACGGAAGTACTGTGAGGAAGCTCCTACAAGCCCCACAGCCGTGGTGAGGCACGCAAGAAGGGCAATAAGCCCAAAGATTAGCTGACCGGCGCGCCCGAAGAATGCTTCTGTGGTCATTGCCAAGGCTTGTGCACCGTTAGTTGGACCTTGAGGAGCGATCCACAAGCCGATAACAGATAGGCCAATGTAGATAATGGCGAGAGTAGCACCGGCAACAATTCCTGCACCTATTGTGCCGCTGGCTAGCGACTTCTTTGAGCGCATCCCTGCTCGGCGAAGAGAATCGATAATGACGATACCAAAGACGAGCGAAGCGATTGCATCCATCGTAAAGTAGCCCTGAATAAGACCCGTCTCTAGAGGATTAGATGCGTATTCAGGGGAAGGGGTGACGACGGTGTCGTGAAAATTCATGAACATCGCGCCGATGAGGAGGAGAAGAAGAACGATGAGAGCAGGGGAGAGCCAGAGCCCGATGCGGTTCAAGAGTTGGCGTGGATTGATTGTCAGTGCGTAGACAAGAGCGAAGAACACCACGGTGAAGATCGGCAACCCCAATCGCACAGCTGCTGAGCCTTCCTCCACAGAGGCAGAGAGAGCCGGTTTAACTGCCATTTCGTAACCTACAGTGGCTACACGTGGAATCGCGTAGAGCATTCCGGTGGAGAGGAAGATAACTACGGTGAAGAGGAGCCCGGGGAGCTTTCCAATGTTGTCCGCGAGCATTCCCGGTTCGTGAGAACGACTGGCCACAGCCACCATGCCGAGGACAGGCAGGAGAACACCAGTGATAAGGAAACCTGCAACGGCGAGAGGAGTATTCGAACCAGCATTCACGCCAATCATGACAGGGAAGATGAGGTTGCCTGCGCCGAAGTACATTGCGAAAAGAGCAAGGCCGGTGACAGTGACGATCGCGTGGCGGCTGCGCTGGGAGGTATGTTTCTGCTCAGTCATAATGGAAAAATCCTAGGGTGTGGCGGGATTATGTGCAGAAGTGTCCATATATGTACTGCGGTTAGAAGGTGAAAGTACTGGTTGAGATCCTGTAAACGGATCCCACGGGTAAAAACATATAGATATGTAGGTTGTTATTTTGTTACATGAGCTAGGTGTGGAGTTAATCCACTAATAGTGGGAGAACGCAGCTCATTCTTCGGGTCTTTTAGCAATCTCGGCACTGTGGGGTGCGTGGAGTAGTTCTTCCTACGTGCCGTCATTCGTAGCGCGTGTGGGAGGGAGTGCGGCGTGTATGTGGGAGGGAAGGCGGCGTGCATGTGGGGATTAACACATGACTACTCAAACCTGCGAATCTACGGACCTACCCAGAGGAGACAGGCGCGAAGTGCGGGCAGAGGGTGAGAGCAAAGATCGGAAACAAAGAGTGCCCAAAGACATGTGCGAAGTGCGGGCAGAGAGTTAGCCCAAAGATCGGAAAATGAACACGAGCGTAAACAAAGGGCTAGGCTCAAATGCCTGAGGGGGATAAATGCCTGAGCGGAATAAAGACAGGCGTGAACACAAGGGTACGCCAATTGGGGGGGAACACAGAAGGCCGGGTACTCCCGAAGGAACCCCGACCTTCTCGTCATATGCGCAAACTGTAGATTGCTGCCGACAGATGTATATGAGTAACCGGCTAGCTTCAGCTCGCGCAGCCGATGCCTCATGCGGAGAGCTTGGCCACCTGGCTTGCAAGTTTCGACTTGCGGTTAGCAGCCTGGTTCTTGTGGATGACGCCCTTGGAGACGGCCACATCAAGTTTTCGGGTTGCCACGCGCAGGTTCGATTCGGCGGCCTCAACGTCGCCAGCTTCGATAGCTTCGCGTGTCTTACGCACGAAGGTCTTGAGCTCCGACTTGACGGCCTGGTTGCGAAGGCGGCGCTTCTCGTTGGTGAGGATGCGCTTCTTCTGCGACTTAATGTTTGCCACTTGCTACTCTTTCAACTCAATCGCCTGATGACGAAGGATGTACATGGTCGGTGAGGGATATGCCGACAGCGGGACTGGGGTAGTGGGGTACCCGTGGTGTGCCTTCGGCTGGACCTACCACCCGACCAGGTGTGAAGTCCAAGGAATAATCCTAGCAGAATCATTCCAGCGTGGAAGCGCGGGAACGTGCGGATTTTGTGAAGCGCACTTCACCTCTGGCAATCCTCACCTGCGGGGGCACGATCACAGCTTTTCGTGAAGGTTCTCCTCTGCATCATCGTCTTCTGAAGTGTTGAAGAGAAGGTTCGCCAAGGTGACGTGAACCCGTTCAACGTGGGGAACGTCGTCGAGGACAAGAGGATCAACTGCTGAGGTTTGGAGAACAAGGGTCCCACAGCCAAGAAGTCGATCGGTGAAGCTGTGCTCGTACTCAACATTCGAGATACGTGAGAGAGGGATATCGTGGCCATTTTTCGTTAAAACACCACGTCGGGTGATGAGGCGGCGGTTTGTCACTGTGTAGGTAGCAGTGAGCCAGTTAAGCCAAGGCCAGAGTGTGAGGAAACCAAAGATAAGAAGGAAAGCCACACCCATGGCGATCGGACCGGCTGGCTTCCAGGAATCAGGCATGTAGACCCAACCTAGAATCGCGAGGACAAGAGCCACGAGGCCTGCTAAGAGATTGGGGAGGATAGCCTTGATATGGGTGCGCACATGGAGGACAATCCGCTCGTCCTGCCCCAAGAGTTTCGCCGAGAGTTTCATGAGGCCATCGTGTCACACACGCTGCGTATGTGCACCTCCACACCAATGTATCTCACGCCCCACACGTACCTGCATTCCGAGCTTGCCATATACAATTGCACCGACGAACCTGCGAAAAGGAGTATCGTGCCCGTTTCTACCGCTGCTGAACGAGCGATGATCGAACCTGCGGCCACCCGCCCTGAACTCATCCGGAACTTTTGCATCATTGCGCATATCGATCATGGCAAATCCACTTTGGCTGATCGAATGCTCCAGCTCACCGGTGTCGTGGATGAGCGCGCCATGCGCGATCAGTACCTCGACCGCATGGATATCGAACGTGAACGCGGCATCACGATCAAATCACAAGCTGTGCGTATGCCCTGGAGTGTGGAAGGGCAGGCCTACGCTCTCAATATGATCGACACTCCCGGCCACGTCGACTTCTCCTATGAAGTGAACCGATCATTGGCTGCGTGCGAGGGGGCAATTCTCCTCGTCGATTCCACGCAGGGGATCGAGGCACAAACTCTCGCTAATCTCTACATGGCGCTTGACAATGACCTCACGATCATCCCTGTTCTCAACAAGATTGACCTTCCTTCGGCCAACCCCGATAAATGCGGCGAGGAAGTTGCCTCACTTCTGGGTATTGACCCTTCCGAATGTATCGCTGTCTCAGGTAAGACTGGTGAAGGTGTGGAAGAACTCCTCAACAGGATCGTCGCTGAAGTTGCTCCGCCTGTGGGGGATCCTGAGGGGAAAACCCGTGCAATGATTTTTGATTCGGTCTACGACACATATCGAGGAGTTGTCACCTATGTGCGCGTGAAAGATGGGCACCTTTCACCGCGCGAGCGCATCCAAATGATGTCGACGAATGCTGTGCATGAGTTGCTCGAAATTGGTGTGATTTCTCCTGAACCTACCCCGTCGAAGGGGCTGGGAGTGGGTGAGGTCGGTTACCTCATCACAGGTGTGAAAGATGTGCGCCAATCGCGCGTGGGCGACACAGTAACCTCAGCTGCCCGTCCTGCTATCGATGCTCTTGAAGGCTATAAAGATCCGATGCCGATGGTGTATTCGGGGATTTATCCCATTGATGGTTCTGACTATCCCGACCTTCGAGATGCCCTCGATAAGCTCAAGCTCAACGATGCTTCGCTTCAATATGAACCTGAGAATTCTGTGGCACTTGGGTTCGGATTCCGGTGTGGATTCCTGGGGTTGCTCCACCTGGAGATTATTCGTGAACGCATCGAACGCGAGTTCAATATCGACATCATTGCAACAGCTCCCTCGGTGGTCTATCGCGTCATCACCGACGATCAGGCAGAGATGGACGTGACGAATCCTTCCGAATTCCCTACGGGCAAAGTCGCACAGATTTTTGAGCCAATCGTCAAGGCAACCGTGCTCACACCTTCTGATTATGTTGGTACGCTCATGGAGCTGTGCCAACAGCGCCGTGGGGCTTTGCAGGGGATGGACTATCTCTCCTCTGATCGTGTGGAACTGCACTACATTTTGCCGCTCGCTGAGGTCGTCACGGATTTCTTTGACCAGCTCAAGAGCCGAACTAAAGGCTATGCTTCCCTTGATTACGACATGAATGGGGAACAAGAGGCGGATCTCGTCAAGGTTGATCTCCTCCTCAACCACGAAATCGTGGACGCATTTTCAGCTATTGTTCACCGTGAGAAGGCGTACTCGTATGGCCTTGAAATGACGAAGAAACTCAAGGAGCTTATCCCTCGCCAACAGTTTGAGATCCCCGTTCAAGCAGCCATCGGAACTCGCGTAATTGCACGCGAAACAATTAAGGCCGTGCGTAAAGATGTTCTTGCCAAGTGCTATGGCGGTGACGTATCGCGCAAGCGCAAGCTGCTGGAGAAGCAGAAGGAGGGAAAGAAGCGCATGAAGTCAATCGGTCGCGTGGATGTGCCGCAAGAGGCTTTCGTCGCAGCTCTCACCTCCGATGCGCCAACTGGGAAATAGGAGAGGAACGCAGAAGGGGCGTGTATTGTTACGAGGCCTGAGAATCCGCTGCGGCGTAGTGAACGAGGCCAAGAGCGCGCTTTCGTGTGGTGTTGAGCGAGGTGCCGGCATTAAGGGAAGCTATCGCAAAGTTGTGAGAGGAACGAGGCGTGCCCCGACACGCGTGTTATCCTCAGCGCGAGCCGCTCTACGCCTCGCGCAGTCGCGGTAGGATCGTGATTCGTGACTACCCAACAGCCCTCTGAAGTTGCCGGTAACGACGAGCGCCGCACTATCCCCTCACGTATCAAATCTTTCTCCCGCCGAGGGGGACGAATGGTGCGCCAATACGAAAATGTACTTGAGAAGTATGGATCGCGTTTCATTATCGATCTTCCCGCAGGTGACACGCCCACAACGATCAGCACTGACGCGCAGGTAGATCTCACCACTGAGTTCGGACGGGAAGCACCACTCGTCGTCGAAATTGGTCCAGGCTCAGGCGAACAGATGGTTTTCTTCGCCAAAGCACACCCTGAGTGGAATATCCTCGCTATCGAAGCCTGGCATCCTGGAGTCGCGCGCTGTATCGCACATGCTGTCAAAGCCGACGTGTGGAATATCCGCCTCATTGAAGGGGACGCTGCGCAAGTACTTCCCATCGTCTTTGGCCTTGCCAGCGCGGGTATTGACGACCCCAACCAGGTTGCTGCGCTCGCAGGCATTATCGACGAACACCACCCCAACGCCTCGAATCCACGTGCCGACATGCTCTGGACGTTCTTCCCAGATCCCTGGCGTAAGGCTCGTCATCGCAAACGCCGCCTTGTCGCTGAACCGTTTGCAGGTATTGCAGCAGGTCTGCTTGCTCAAGGAGGCCTATGGCGCCTGGCAACCGACTGGGATGACTACGCCTGGCAGATGCGCGACACCGTGGAATCCTCGCCGCTCTTCGACAACCTCCACGTGAGGGAACGCCCTGACGAGAACGATCCTGAACCTGAACGTGGTGGATTTGCGCCGCGCCCAAAGGAGCGCCTCATGACACGTTTCGAGCAGCGGGGAATCGAAGCAGGCCGCACGATCCATGACATTACTGCGCGGCGCAATACGATAGGAGCCATGCCGGTGCGGCCAGCTTCGTCCTCACTGAGGAACGAGGAAACACAGACTCAAATCAGTGATGAAACGCCGCACAGGAATTCGTCGTTAAAGGGTAAGTGATGGCTGACCTTCCTCAGGGTGAACCTGTACCCGAATCTGGAGAACTCCCACACCCCGACGTGTCACAGGGCTTCGCAGCCTACGTCCACATTCCCTTCTGTGCCCTGCGGTGTGGGTATTGCGATTTCAACACCTACACAAACCTCAACTTCGGCTTAGGCGCGGGCGTCGCGGATTATCACGAGTCGCTCGCACGCGAGATCAAACTGAGTAGCAGAGTATTGACGACGAATAACGTGCGTCCACTACTCACGAGCGTCTTTTTCGGTGGCGGCACTCCAACAATGCTACGAGCCGGACAGCTCGCACACGTGCTTAGCGATCTCACACGCACTTTTGGTATACAGCCGGGCAGTGAGGTAACAACTGAAGCCAACCCCGAATCCGTCACACGCGAATCACTCTCTGAACTCGCTGCTGCAGGATTCACCCGAGTCTCCTTCGGAATGCAATCCGCAGTGCCACATGTGCTGGAGATTCTTGATCGCACGCACACACCTGGGCAAGTTGAGCTGGCAGTTGGGTGGGCGCGTGAGGCAGGACTCGATGTTTCCCTCGACCTTATTTATGGTGTACCGGGGGAGAGTGAAGAGGATTGGGCTACTTCCCTCCGCGCAGCTATCGCTCTTGAACCCGACCATATCAGTGCCTATGCACTCACCGTTGAGCCGGCTACAAAGATGGGCGCACAGGTGCGCCGCGCAGAGATAGAACTCCCTGACCCGGATGTTCAGGCCGCACGCTATGAACAGGCCGACGATGCCTTCACCACCGCAGGTTACAGGTGGTACGAAATTTCTAATTGGGCGCGCCCTGGGCACGCCTGCTACCACAACCTCGCATATTGGCGTGGCGCAAACTGGTGGGGGTACGGGCCTGGGGCTCACTCGCATATCAACGGCACACGTATGTGGAACGTCAAGCATCCTTTGGCTTATGCGAACAAGCTGGCTTTGGGTGTGACTCCAGCGGTAGGGCGGGAAATCCTCTCAGCTCGCGAACGCGCGGAAGAAGCGATCATGCTTGGGATTCGCCTTGCGGAGGGAATTCCCGTTCCTACAAACGTCGAGCCACGAGTGATCGCAGAGCTTATTGCCGATGGCCTCGTGGTGCCAGCATCGGCTTTTGCCGGCAGGCTTATCCTTACGAGAAGGGGGCGTCTGCTGGCTGATACCGTCACTCGCGAACTCTGGAATTGAGAGCAGATGTAATGAATCTGAGGGAAATAAGTGTAGTTCGCCGCAAAGATTACTACCGTGGGTGAAGTTTATATCTAGGCGAAGTTTGTAGAAAAAATATCTAACTAGCTAGAATAGTTTTATAGTTTTATAGTTTTATAGTTTTATAGTTTTATAGTTTTATAGTTTTATAGTTTTATAGGAGGAACTGGATTTATTTTAGTTGTGAGAAGAGCTGACTTTATTTGGTGAGTTGTGGTTGTATATTCTTATGAGTGGAGAAGTCGTAGGCGCGCTTGATATCGAAAGAGTTCGATTGGCACTTATTCAATGGATAGGCTAAAGCGAGACTTTCCTGCCGCGAGTTATGGGATAATCTCGCAGATTTTAGGTATTTTCCTCTTGTTGCATACTCTTCTTATATATTCTTGCATCTGAGCGTGGATTTTCTATCAGCGAGTCTACGGAGATAGGTTCCATGATTCGTGTAGTACCAAGCCGGGCGAACGCCTAGAGCGATTCCTCCCATTGTAAGAGTTCCTCCTACGGCGCCTTTGCCGGAAATTACCCTGTAGGTGAGCCTGGGGAATGCCGGGTAATCTCGACCACTGTCTCTTTTTAGTTCCTTACCGCGCTCAGTTCTTTACTGCTCTTTACCGCGCGCTCGTGTCGCTCACGAAGTCAATGAGCTCTTCCATAGGGCCAAGCAAGCTCGGTTCGAGATCCTTCCACGAGCGTACGGCACCAAGGATACGCGCCCATCCAATACCGATATCTTCGGGTGTCTCAGCCGCCCAACCAAGCCGGCGAAGTGTGCCAACTTTGATATCTTCCCCACGAGGAACCTCAGGCCAGGCACGCAACCCGAGCACAGCCGGTTTCACTGCCTGCCACACATCCACATATGGGTGGCCAAGCACAAGAACACCTGGCATAGTGGCCACCTCGGCGGCGATTCGGGATTCTTTCGATCCAGGGACAAGATGATCGACGAGGATACCGGCACGGCGCTCGTTCGTCGGCTCAAAATCTTCCACGACCTCAAGCAAATGATCGACACCACGAAGTTCCTCAATGACCACACCTTCGAGGGCAAGATCCTCACCCCACACTTTCCACACGAGCTCCGCATCGTGCTTACCTTCCACCCAGATCCGCGAAGCACGGGCAACCCGTGCGCGGGCGTTCACATGGAGCGAACCCGAAGCGGTGACGGTATGACCAGCCACAGTAGCTGGGCGTTTCACCTGTTCACGGGGTACCAGCAATTCCACAGGTTGTCCCTCAATCCAATACCCCTTTCCAAAAGGAAAGGAACGTCGGAAACCCTCGTAATCTTCCAGCTCAAACTGCCAATTTCCCGCCACTTTCCCCATTCTGACCACTTCGCCGACGAAGCCTGATGAGACATCTTCGATAATCATGCCACGTTCGAGAATCACGGGAGTGGAGCTAAGACAGGTACCTGCTTGGTGTGGGTTAAGTACGTCCCCGCTGTAGGAAGAGATGGGTGAAGTCACCCTCATAGAGTAGGCGCACCGAGCGCCCCGGCGTAGGATTAGCACTCAGGCGGGTCGAGTGCTACCGAGATGAGGGAGGTACCACGTACACTCGAATTCGCGCAGTTGTTACAGAAATTGAGCGTGAGGGAAGGAGGCACCATGCGAACCGAAGAACGCCGAGCACACGTGCTTGAAGCGATCGTGCGCGATTACGTGGCTACACGTGAACCCGTGGGATCGCGCACTCTCGTCGAACGCTATCGTCTTGATGTCTCCCCAGCCACAGTGCGCAACGATATGGCAGCCCTCGAAGAAGCCGGACTTATTGCCCAACCCCATACCTCAGCTGGACGAATCCCTACTGATCGCGGATACCGCAGCTTTGTCGATTCACTCCACGGAATTAAGCCTCTCTCCTCTCCTGAACGAAAAGCGATTGAGCGCCTGCTTGAAGGGGCAGTGGATCTTGACGACGTGGTTACGCGCGCTGTGAAGCTCCTTGCCAAATTCACCCACCAGGTGGCTGTGGTGCAGTATCCCTCACTGGCACGCGTATCCTTGCGCCACATTGAACTCATTGCTACGGGCGAACATCACGTCATGATCGTTATCATTACCGAGGCTGGGCGTGTGAAACAGCGTATGCTCGACACTGAGGAGGTAATTGACACCGATGAACTCCGCAATCTCGCTCGTATGCTCAATACACAGTGCGTCGGTAAACCTGCTCGTGAACTGAGCTTCGAAGAGATCACGGCGAAGGCTCCACCCCCCATGCAGTCCTTCACTTCCCGCGTGCTTGACCTCATATCTTCAGTGCTCCTAGCTGAAGATGAGGAACGTATCGTTATGGCAGGAACAGCAAACCTCTCACGTCACTCCGTGGATTTTGCGCGTACAATTTCTCCGGTACTTGAGGCTCTCGAAGAGCAAGTGGTGCTCCTTCAGCTCCTCACCCGAATGCACGAGGGGATCGCCGTGTCAATTGGCGAGGAAAACGCTCATGAATCCCTCGCTGAGGCATCCCTGGTCACCTCCACGTACGATGTAGCCGAACGCTCGGTGGCGCGAGTGGGAGTGGTCGGTCCCACTCGCATGGATTATCCAGGAACGATGACCGCCGTCTATGCAGTGGCCGAATATCTCTCCGATATTCTTACCGGAAGATAGGCGCTATGCGAAGATCTTCCCGGCACTTACCTCACAATCCACGTACCAACAAGTAGAACCAAGTAGAACCAAGAAGAGAGACTGTGGCTGATTACTACGAGACTCTAGGTGTTTCCCGCGATGCGTCGGGGGAGGAAATCAAGAAGGCCTACCGCAAACTCGCGCGTAAGCTCCACCCCGATGTGGCAGGCCCAGATGGAGCTGAACAATTCAAGGCTGTGAATGAGGCCTACGATGTGCTCTCCAACGAGGAGCAGCGCCGCCTCTACGACATGGGTGGAACCGACGCCTTAGGCGGCGGAGCCGGCGCGGGTTTTAGCCCCTTCCAAGATATTTTTGAAACTTTCTTCGGGGGTATGGGAGGAACTGGCCGCGGCCCTGTACCGCGTGGGCGGCGAGGCCAAGATGCCCTCGTGAATATCGATCTCGACCTTGCCGATGTTGTCTTTGGAACCACCAAGACGCTCTCGCCTACTCTCGCCGTGGAGTGCCCCACATGCCACGGCAACTGTGCCGCCCCCGGCACGGAGCCGATCACCTGCAACGAATGCCAGGGGAGTGGAACAGTTCAACGCGTGACGAATTCTATTCTGGGACGCATGGTTTCCCAGACACCTTGCCCCACATGCCACGGGCACGGAACCGTTATCGTCACTCCCTGCGGCGAATGCTCAGGCGAGGGTCGCGTGCGTGCCACGAAGAAGGTGAGCGTAGCCATCCCCGCAGGCGTAGAAAACGGTATGCGCATTCGCTTGGCTGGCCAGGGTGATGCGGGAATTGAAGGCGGCCCAGCGGGCGATCTCTTCGCTGAAGTCCACATCCATCCTCACCCCATTTTCCAGCGTCACGGAAATGATCTCCTGGGCGAACTCCAGATACCGATGACGAGCGCTGCACTCGGTACACATGTCGAAATTGAAACTCTCGATGGTATGCGCTCTCTGGAGATCCCAGCGGGAACAAACTCGGGTTTTGTCCTCACACTCTCAGGTCTAGGAGCAGGACGTTTGAACCGTCCAGGGCGCGGGGATCTCAAGATTTCCATTGCCGTGCAGACCCCGACGAAACTCGACGAGGAACAGCGAGAGCTTCTGCGCCAGCTCGCACTACTTCGCGGTGAAGAACAACAGACCCCCACACTCACTGAGCAGGGTTCCTCGTTTTTCTCTAAACTCCGCGACAAGTTCACCAAATAAACGCGACAACTTCACCAAAGAAAAAATGAGGCGAGGATGACAGCTCCGGTCTATATCGCACCGGCTGCAGCAGCGGTGGCCCCAGGCGAACGCGTGACCTTAACAGGTGAGGAAGGGCACCATGCTGCGACAGTGCGTCGCACTCGTCTGGACGACGCACTCGACCTTATCGATGGGAAAGGGCACCGGGCTCGTTGCCTCGTCGTAGGGGCAAAAAAATCTGAGCTTGAGCTTGAGGTGAGAGAAGTATTCACCGAGGAAGCTCCAGCTTTACGAGTGACGGTGGTTCAGGCTCTTGCCAAAGGCGGGCGTGATGAGCAAGCCGTGGAGACCTCCACGGAGTTTGGAGCAATGGCTTTCCTTCCCTGGGAATCACAGCGGACGATCGTCTCGTGGAAGAACAAGGAAGAAAAGGGAAGAAATCGCTGGCAAGCTACGGCAAAAGCTGCTACCAAGCAATCTAGGCGCTCCTGGATTCCCACAGTGGAGAATCTCCACTCTAGCCGCCAACTCGCAGCGCGGGTGAAGAGCCTCGTAGAAGAAGGAGGCTACGCTTACCTTTGCCACGAAGAAGCTGCACACAGCCTTGTACAGGAGATTAATGAATCCAGCCTGCCCAAGAACGCAGAGGTGTGGTTTCTTATCGGCCCGGAAGGGGGAGTAAGCCCCGACGAAGTGGAACTACTCACCCAAGTGGGGGCGCGTGCGGTTCTTCTTGGGGCACATGTGTTGCGTTCTGCTACAGCAGGAGCCTATGCCCTTGCCACTCTTGCTGCTCTGAGTGAGCGATACGAAGCCTCGTGCGAGGAGAACCCACAATTTATACTGAGAGATAATGACTGACCTAATTTCGCGCACTGTGCTCGTGCCCGAGCATGTACCTATGATTCGGATTCTCGGCACCACCGACGACGTCCTGCGCACTCTTGAACGCGGGCTTGCCCCTGCACACATCCACGTCCGTGACCATGAGATCACCCTCAGCGGCCCAGAGAACTCAGTGGAACTAGCGGATTCTCTCCTGAACGAACTCGTGGATGTGGCTCAAGGAGGTGAACACCTCACCTGCGAAGCTGTGGAGAGAGCACTATCCATCCTCAAAGCTGGAGTGGTACGCCCCACTGAACTCATGACCACTGATGTTCTCTCTTTGGGAGGGCGCACAATTCGCCCGAAAACCTTGGGGCAGAAGGCCTACGTGGATGCAATCGACACTCACGACATCACCGTGGGGATCGGGCCTGCGGGTACAGGAAAAACCTATCTCGCAGTGGCAAAGGCAGTGGTGGCACTACACAAGCGCGACGTCTCACGCATTATTCTCACGCGCCCAGCAGTGGAAGCTGGTGAATCTCTCGGTTTTCTTCCTGGATCTCTCACAGAGAAGATCGATCCTTACGTGCGCCCTCTCTACGATGCTATGTTCGACATGATCGATCAGGATGCTGTTCCCAAACTCCTGGATTCGGGGACGATCGAAGTGGCTCCATTGGCATACATGCGTGGACGAACCCTCAATGACGCTTTCGTCATTTTGGATGAAGCGCAGAATACGACACCCGAGCAGATGAAAATGTTCCTCACCCGTCTGGGTTTTGGAACCAAGATGGTTATTACCGGCGATCTCACCCAGATTGACCTTCCGGGCAAACACACGTCAGGGCTTTTGCGCGCTCGCAGCATTCTCCGCGATATCCCCGGAATTGCTTTTCTTGAACTCGGTTCGGCTGATGTGGTGCGCCACCGCCTTGTGGCCGACATTATCGACGCTTATGCCCGTGCCGATGCCGAGGAGTTGGCACACGGTCGCTCTGGCGCAACTTCACCTACACGTGGGCACGCGCGCGGCAAGTTTAGCGAGAATAGCGCTTCTTCCGCACAGCCCACTTTGAGGAGAAACTCATGAGTATTGAGGTTAATGACGAATCTACTTTCACTCCGGCTCTCGACCTCACTGAGATCTCGGCTCTAGCTACCTACGTACTCGATCAAATGCGCGTACATCCTGGGGCTGACCTTAACGTGCTCCTCACCGACGAAGCTGTAATTTCACGTCTACACGTGGAATGGATGGGTATAGAAGGAGCCACCGATGTGCTCTCCTTCCCGATGGATGAGCTGCGACCAGCCCCGCTGGGAGTAGAACCTCAGGAAGGTATCCTTGGCGATATCGTCGTATGCCCACAGGTAGCGGCTACTCAAGCCTTCAAAGCGGGTCACTCCACTGTGGACGAAGTTCTCCTCCTCGTCACCCATGGTATTCTCCATCTTCTCGGTTACGATCATGTGGAAGAAGCCGAGCGAGCGGAGATGTTCGACCTTCAACGCACTCTTCTTCTTACCTTCCTCGCTACCCGTGGCGGTTCCACTAACGACATCACACCCACTGTTGAGTAACTCTATGACCGCCGCTGACATACCCCTTCCTTTATGCGTTGTTGCCGCATTCGTCTTTTACGCACTTGCCGTTATGTGCACTGCGGCTGTTTCTGCACTTGGACGTATCACTCGCACTGAGGCTTCCCAGGCTTACGCCGATGGAGCGCGTGGTGGGATTCGCCTCGTTACTATCGTGAAGTTGCGTCCGGCTGCAATTGCCGGGATGGTGGCTCTGCGCACTCTTGTGCTCGCAGGCTGGGGATTCATGATTGCTTTCCTCTGCTTTGCTCTGGCACATACATGGTGGAACGGAGCTCTTATTGGCCTGGCAGTGGCCGCCTTCTTTACAGGGATTGAAGTGATTATTGGACCAGCGGCGTGGGGAGAGACGAAACCCGTGGAGGTTCTTGGTTTTATCTCGCTTCCCGTGCTCGTCATCGCTTGTCTTTTTTCTCTCGTCGTGTCTCACCGTGAGACAAGCCCGGAGGAAGCTGAGGCGCGCCAGGAGGATCAGCTTCAGCGGATGGTGGAGCGAGTTTCCGAATCAGAGGTTTTAGATGACGACGATCGTGATCTCCTTCACTCTGTTTTTGACCTCGGCTCTACGCTCACACGCGAGGTTATGGTGCCACGCACCGATATGATCTCCATACGCGCCGATCAGACGGTGGATCAAGCTCTCTCCCTCTTCACTCGTTCAGGTTTCTCGCGTGTACCTGTGACAGGTGAGAATATCGACGATCTCAAGGGAGTTATTTACCTTAAGGATGTCATTCGCGCCACACACCATCATCCCGAGAATACTGGACAGACGATCGAGGGGCTTATGCGTGAGCCTGTCTTTGTTCCAGAGACGAAGGTTGTGGATGATCTTATGCGCCAGATGCAGGCCAATCAGATCCATATTGCGATGGTTGTGGACGAGTATGGTGGAATCGCGGGGCTTGTGACGATCGAAGACCTTGTGGAAGAACTCGTCGGGGAAATCGCCGACGAACACGATAAAGCAGAGCCGATGGTGGAAGCCTTAGGGCAGGGGCGCTTCCGTCTGCCTGCGAAACTTCCCATTGACGAACTCGGGTCACTGTTTGGAATTGAGCTTGCCGACGATGATGTAGATACGGCTGGGGGACTTTTTGCTAAAGTGCTGGGTCGCGTTCCCATTGCCGGGGCTGTTGCAAAAGTCGATGGAATCACACTATTCGCTGAGAACTTCGAAGGGCGCCGACGCCGCTTGACCACTATCATTGCTGAAGCACCTGCACCCGAGAGTGAGAACGAAGATGAAGATGAATGAATATCCTCACGCCTGGCCAGAGGATTTCAAGGCCGGATTCGCTTGCATTGTTGGGCGTCCTAACACAGGAAAATCAACTCTCACAAACGCACTTGTTGGGCAGAAGGTAGCCATCACCTCGAACCGTCCAGAGACTACACGCCGCACGATTCGAGCCATCGTCAATCGCGAGGAAGGGCAGATTATCCTCGTCGATACTCCCGGACTCCATCGCCCGCGCACGCTCTTAGGAGAACGTCTCAACGATATGGTGCGCGATTCCCTCTCAGATGTGGACGCAATCGTCATGTGTATTCCCGCTGACGAAGCAGTAGGTCCAGGGGATCGATTTCTCCTTGGCCTGGCCGTGGCAGCACATCGTCCGATGATCTGTGCGGTGACGAAGGTGGATAAGGCGGAGCCAGCAGCGCTCGCCGCACAGCTTCAGGCTGTGAGTGAACTTGCCAGCTTTGAAACGATCGTTCCGGTATGTGCTACTACTGGAGAGAATGTGGAGGTGCTTAGGAGCCATATTCTCGCGCAGATGCCACTTTCCCCACCACTCTATCCACGCGACGCTGTGACGGATGAGAGCGAGGAAACCCTCATCTGCGAACTTATTCGCGAAGCGGCCTTGGAAGATCTACGCGAGGAGCTTCCCCACTCTATCGCGATCACCGTGGATGAGATCCGCGAAACCGATGGTCGTGAGTTTGGGGGAGAACGAGGGTCAGTAACAGCAGTATTCGCCAATATCCATGTGGAACGTGATTCGCAGAAAGGGATCATAATAGGGCGTGGTGGCTCGCGTTTGAAGAAGATCAAGCGAGAGGCTCGCCACAGCATTGAGAATCTTCTCGGCGGGCGTTTTTATCTCTCTCTCCACGTGCGAATCGCTAAGGATTGGCAGCGAGATCCCAAACAGCTAGGACGGCTCGGATTTTGAGACTCGGTTGGGGCGGATCTAGTTCAGTTGAAAATCTGGCATCCGAGGCCAGGAGTGCAAGTTCACCAAACGAGGCTCGGCGTGTCCATCACGAAGGGGAAGCCCTCGGCAAAGCCGTGGGCTTGTGCAGTGCCTCCTCACACGACAACAATAGTGACGCGGACGGGGATTCACGCCGTCCTCTTCGAGAAAGTGTGCGGCGCTCAATTCGCTCCCTCGCGCTTCGCCACCCACGCCTCTCGGCTTTTCTCCTCCTTATTCTTTTCCTGGGCTTGTGGGGTGCTTGGGCAGGCCCGTCGTGGACTCTCCAGCCGCTGACAAACGTCGTTGTTCCGCCCACGACGAA
The DNA here is from genome assembly GCA_015679245.1 of Actinomycetaceae bacterium zg-1166. Taxonomy (GTDB): domain Bacteria; phylum Actinomycetota; class Actinomycetes; order Actinomycetales; family Actinomycetaceae; genus Changpingibacter. The sequence goes on from CP064953.1 coordinate 832,570, forward strand.
TACTCAGATCAACGGGGGAAAGATCCATACCCCTGTGGGAGCCTATGAGGTTTCCCTTGAAGAGATAACGGTGCGCCTTGCCGATGGCAGTGAACTTCCCGTCCGCGTACGGCGCCCCCTGGGAGTTAACGGTCTTACACCGGGGATCGTATTTATTCACGGCACAGGCACAGCCTCCTCGACGAGTTTTAGCCGCGAGGCGGAGGCTCTTACGTCAGCAGGAATCACGACGATCGTGGCGGAAAAACGTACGGAGAATTACTCCACAACTTTCCGTGACTATCGCGCTCTCGCCCGAGACTATGCCGACGTATTTGAAATTTTCATCGAGATGACAGGGGTGGATCCGCACCGTAGCGGGCTCTACGCCGTCTCCGAAGGCGCCTATATCGCTCCCATCGTAGCCACCTCGATTGACTCAGTTTCCTTTGTTACTTTTGTTTCTGCTCCTGTATTTCCGATTCGCGAACAAGGCGCTTTGGCAGCGGGAACCTACCTGAAAAATCTTGGGGCACCGAAGAGTATTATCGATGCGATTCCACGGCTGATCGGCCAGGATTTTGGTGAGGATTTCCAGTACATCGATTTCAATATCTCCGACTACCAGCAACAGATGGATCAACCCGTCCTCATGCTCTATGGCACGGGGGATATGTCGATGCCCACAGTCCAAGGCCCTGAGCGTATGCGTGAAGATCTAGCCGCCAACGGCAATACGGATCTCACCGTGCGCTACTACGAGAATGCCGATCATGGACTTCGAGTGGACAAAGTACTCGTGAGTACAGCGATGCGCGATACAGCTGATTGGGTAAACGGCCTTCCAGGTACAGCCTCGGCACTTCCACATGTGGCAGGAGCCCAACCACATCAGCTCTTCGAAGCTGCGCAGTTGGATCAACCACACTGGTTCGCTTCGGGGCATTTAGGTATCGTTATTATGCTCAGCGGGATTGGACTCACTGCGATCTCAATTCCCCTGACAGCCTTCGCGTGGCTTCGTCGAGGGCATCGTCGCCCCATGGATCTTTCGGGAATTGCGGGGAAGATGAACGTCGCTTCCCTCGCCCTACTCACTGCGGTAGTGGTGGCTTTGGCCTACATCGTACTCATCGCTGTCTTGGCTTTGAGCTACCGCCACAATGCACCTCTTGTGCAGGGCGGGTGGATGTTTACCCAGGCAGTGGCTCTCGTTGCTGCGTGGCTTGTGGTACGTGAAATTTTTGCTTTCGCCACGTCTGTGCTCAACAGAGAAAAGCGCCCCTGTGGTGTGCGCATTGTGGCTGGTATAGCGGTGCTGGGGCAGCTAGTTGTGCTCCTTTCCCTCGCCTACTGGGGGTTCTATCCAGCCCTCATTCGCTAGGAGGCAAAGGTGCATGTGCACTGACCTGTCACAATATGGCGGAATTGCCGTGAGCGCGAAAAAGTAGTCTAAAGTAGGTGATATGCGCCTAGCACTTCTCCTTATGTGCCGCGGCAGGGGTTCGAATCCGGCATCCTGACGCGGGTACTTCTCATGCCGGAACGCCACAGAAGAAGGAACAACATGAGGACTGAAGGAAAAGTAGCACGCCAGACCCCCTCCACGATGCCCGCCCATAAGTACCGGAGCTTTGTGGAGACAAATCCGATCACACTCCCCGATCGCACGTGGCCAGATAATCGCATTACGAAAGCTCCCCGGTGGATGTCCACTGACCTGCGGGACGGGAACCAATCCCTCATTGAGCCGATGGATCCCGCACGCAAACGGCAGATGTTCGATTTGCTCGTTGCCATGGGATTCAAGGAAATTGAAATTGGTTTCCCTGCGGCTTCGAAGGCAGATTTTGATTTTTGCCGTTCCCTTGTGGAATCCAATGCCGTGCCAGAGGATGTGACGATTTCCGTCCTCACTCAAGCGCGTCCTGAGATTATTCACCGTACTATCGATGCACTTGATGGCTTGCCACGTGCAACCGTCCACCTCTACAACGCTACTTCACCACTTTTCCGGCGTGTTGTCTTTCATAATGACCGCGAAGCAACCCTGGCTCTTGCTGTTGCTGGAGCACAGGACGTTATCTCGTATATGGAAAAGCGCCTTCCTGAGACGACGATTGCCGGTTTCGAGTACTCTCCAGAATTCTTCGTCGATACAGAGATCGACTTTGCGATTGACGTGTGCAGTGCCGTCATGAATGTGTGGCAGCCAGGACCCGAACGCGAGATCATCCTCAATCTGCCCACAACAGTAGAACGCTGCACCCCCAACACCTATGCAGATCAGATTGAGTACTTCTGTCGCAATCTTCCAGGCCGTGAACATGCTGTTATCTCATGCCACAACCACAATGATCGTGGCACCGGAGTAGCCACGACTGAACTTGCGCTGCTTGCCGGTGTGGACCGTGTGGAAGGTTGCCTCTTTGGACATGGTGAGCGAACTGGAAATGTCGATCTCATCACTGTGGCGCTCAATCTCTACTCACAGGGCGTCGATCCTGAACTCAAGCTCGACAATATTGACGAAATCCGCCGAATCGTTGAACACTGCACCTCGATGGACGTGCCGCCACGTACCCCATACGGTGGCGATCTTGTCTACACGTCTTTCTCTGGATCTCACCAGGATGCAATCAAGAAGGGCTTTGCTGACCGTGCCACCCGCATTGCCGAGGCAGGTGGCAACGAGGATACCGTGACATGGGACGTTCCCTACCTCCCGATCGATCCGCGCGATGTGGGGCGTTCCTATGAAGCTGTGGTGCGCGTGAATTCACAGTCGGGCAAGGGCGGGGTAGCCTACCTCATGTCCACCACGCGACACCTCGACTTGCCCCGACGAATGCAACTTGAGCTTTCGGGGATCGTACAGCGCTGGACAGATCGTGAGGGCGGCGAGGTTACTGCCGAACGCCTCTGGCAGATTTTCGTCGACGAATACCTTCCTTCTAAAGCGGCACAGGGTCTGCGCCCGTGGGGGAAGTATCGCCTTGTTTCTTCTGTGGTTACCACAGGTTCAGAGGCTGAACAGTCGCATTTGAGCGCCCTTATAGCTGAGCACACCAGCGAAGGAGAAAGTGAACATGCGATTGATACTCACGGCAACGGACCGATTGATGCTTTTGTGGTAGGTCTACGGGAACTGGGTGTGGATATCCGCGTGCTTGACTACGCCGAACACGCGCTTTCTGAGGGTGGAGATGCCACGGCTGCTGCCTACCTCGAATGTGAAGTAAACGGTGTTGTCCTCTGGGGATGCGGAATTGATCCCTCGACGGTGCGCGCCAGCTTCAAGGCAATTATTTCTGCGGTCAATCGTGCACTGCGTTGAGCTTCAATGTGAAGCAGAGTGATGCTCCTATCGTGTGTGGTTCCTCTCGTTGCTACTCGTGCCAGCTAATTGCTATTCGTACCAGGTAGACCGAATAAGCGGGCTGCTCTATCAGTGGATTCAGAGTCATACACGCGCGGAGTCAGTGGTTTTCCAGCACGTGTTTCCTCACGCATATGCATCGTTACCGCTTCGAGCGAACCACCGTTACATTGGCTCACTGCGCGTAGACGCTCATAGGCTGCGCCCTGCTCACAGATCTGGGAAACCCGTGCGAGTTCAGCTTCGCACCCTAAACGCTTCGCAGTCGGGGCAAGCTCGTCAACGAGGGCTAGGAGGGAATCCTTCACACATTCCTCGCGTCCCTCAGAATCCACGATGAGCCATGCGTCCATACCGTAACGCGCTGAGCGCCAGCGATTCTCCGACACGAACCATTCAGGTAGGCGAGGAAGCTCATAACCACGGTCGTACATTGTCGAATAATGATCCACGAGGCAGTGGGTGAGTGCAGCGACGGCAGCAAGTTCACTGATATTAGTATTCGCATCGGCCACGCGGATTTCCAAGGTTCCCCATGTCGGGGAAGGACGCACGTCCCAGCGCACCTCGTTGAAGTGGGAGATCGTTGTGGTGGCGAGCATTCCGCGTTCGAATTCTTCAAGCTCATCCCAGGTCTGGAATTGACGTGGCACTCCAGCTGTAGGAAGTTGCTGAAAATACATTGCACGGTTTGTTGCGTAGCCTGTATCTGTGCGATTCCAGAAAGGTGAGGAGGCGGAGAGCGCTTGAATGTGGTACGCCTTCGTGAGCATCGCTGCGAGGATCGGTAACACCTTGTCGCGCTGGTCGATGCCCACGTGAACATGAGTACCAAAGAGGAGCATCTGACGGCCCCAATACTGAGTGCGTTCGACGAGATCTCGGTAACGGCGCTTATCAGTTACGCGTTGATAGGCCGGATTGGCGAAGGGATGTGAGCCTGCCGAGGTGAGTTCAATACGTAACGCAGCGGCAGCTTCACTCACTTCGTCAAAAGCAGAGGTAAGGTCACCCACGCAGCCGGAGACGCTCGAATGAACTCCCGAGGTGAGTTCGATCGTGTTGAGGAGCATCTCGCGGTGAATATGGGGATGAGCGCTAAACTGTTCAACCAAGAAATCTGCACTTTGGCGCAGGTCATTGGAATCAGCGTCAACGAGCTGTAGTTCCCACTCAATCCCTAGTGTTGATTGCTGTGAGGAAGCGAACTTCATGCTGACCTCCCATAACACTCGACAAATGTGGAGATGAGCCCGTGCTCAGTGTGCACGCTTGTGCATTGGGCAAGGATAGGATCGCGCTCTTCAGGGCGAAGATAGACGCCCACATAGTGATCGATTCGCAATCGAATACCGGCTGTATCAATTTCGGGATGATGCTGTGTGCCGTAGATGTTTTTCCCAAAGCGCGCTAGATGAATCGGACATGTGGGTGATGAAGCGAGCACGGTGCAGCCCTTGGGGGCATCGAGGAGAGATTCGGAATGCGCCACATAGGAATAGAACGTATGCGGTAGATGCGAAGTGAGAGGGTCAACCATGCCCTTGGGTGTGAGTGTAATGGGGTAGGCTCCCATATCTTCAGCATATTCGTGAGTGAGGCTTCCTCCAGCGGCGAGGGCGAGAATCTGGAGTCCATAACATAGACCCAAGGTGGGAAAATCAAGTTCGAGAGCGCGGCGAGCGAGTGCGAGTGCTCCTGCCTCGATACGACGATGTTCTTGAGATTTTTCACGAGCGAGAGAGCCATAAGGTGATCCGGTAATGATGAGACCGGAATAATCCCTCAGATCGGGAATCTCAACCATCGGAGTGGACAGTTCTCTACGCACGAGTTCATTCTCGCGCAGATGCCCAAGTGCGAGCAGAGCGCGGTGTTCGTCGCGAGCGATAAGCCCATGAGGCCTAGCCACAGCCACAAGAATGGGTTTCATATGGTGAGAGATTAACAGGTTAGTTCCCTCATGTCAGGATCGTCCGACCTGCGAGCGTGGTGCGAGAACGCACAGCGAAAAAGCATATTGAGGGGAAAGAGAAAAGGAGAAAGTCTGGGAGAGGTAGGGGAACAGGGCGGAAAAGAGAGGAAAAGAAAGAAGGGAGGCAGAGTTTGGGAAAAGAGAGTGAGAAAGTTCGGGAGAAGAGGAGAGAAAGGGGGAGATGGAAAGGAGGGCAGTGTGTTTTGGGGAAGATTTCCGGAAAACGAATCGGGAAAGACAAAGAAATAAGCGTGTCTATAGGTGGGCATATGAGATCATGCGGGCATGTGTGAGATCATGCGAGCACGGCGGGCCTTGAAGCCACACACACGCGTACGTGTGAGAATAAGCGGGTGAAACTTTACCGTGACGAAGGAATCGTGGTGCGAACTCACCAGCTCGGTGAAGCTGACCGCATTATCACCTTCCTCACGCGCCACCACGGAATCGTACGTGCCACAGCGAAAGGTGTGCGCCGCACTCGTTCGAAATTCGGGGCGAGACTCGAACCCTTCTCCCTCGTCGATGTGCAGTTTTACGAGGGGCGTAGCCTTGATATCGTCACGGAAGTGGCCACTCTTGCTCCCTTTTCCTCCTCGATTGCCCGCGATATTGATTCCTACGCAGCTGCAAGCTCAATGCTTGAAGTAGCTGAGCAGCTCTGCTCTGAGAGCAGCGAGGACGAACACTTCTTTCTCCTTCTCGCAGCCTTAGCTGCTCTTGCTCGACGCGATCAGGCGGCAGATCTTATTCGTGATTCGTATTTTCTGCGTGCACTTGCCGTTGCTGGCTGGGCGCTCTCGATCTGGAACTGCGCAGAGTGCGGTGCGAATTCTCCAACGATTGTGCATCTACCCTCAGGCGGCCTCGTCTGCGACTCCTGTGCGCCGCGAGATTCACGTTCCCTCCCTGCTCCAGTGATTGCACATTTAGGCGCACTTATGGGCGGCCAGTGGGAAGCGGTGCGTTCTTCCTCGAACCTTACGCGCGGGGAAGCCTCACAGATTGTCGCGAATTTTCTTCAGTGGCAGCTAGAACGCCAAGTGCGTTCTCTTCGTGTAGGGGCACGAATGCACGCAGCCATCTGACAGCTGTCTGAGCTTGCGCCCCCGAGGCGAAGTGTCTTGTGCACGCTACGATAGAGGACATGCCAATCCCGTCTGCTTCGCAGTGTCCTCCTAGCGCGCCACCGCCTCATCCTTCCGGTGCGCGCCCCCCGCGCCTTTCACGCCTCCCACAGCACGTGGCCGTAGTGATGGATGGCAATGGACGTTGGGCCAATGCGCAAGGTCTGCCGCGGATTGAGGGACATCGAGCTGGAGAAGCCACGCTCATGGATGTCGTTGCTGGTGCAATCGAGGCAGGAGTGAAAGAGCTCTCTGCCTATGCGTTTTCCACAGAGAATTGGAAGCGTTCACCGGCTGAAGTTCGTTTCATTATGGGGTTTTCACGCCAAGTTCTGCGCGCCCAGCGTGAGGATCTCAACGCGTGGGGCGTGCGGGTGCGTTGGGTGGGGCGAGTTCCCAAGCTCTGGAAATCTGTACTTAACGAACTTCGTGCGGCTGAAGAACTCACGAAGAACAACACTGTTCTCACCCTGAATATGTGCATCAATTACGGTGGGCGTGCGGAGATCGTTGACGCTGTGCGAGCGATGAGCGCAGATGTGGCTCAAGGAAAACTCTCGGCCACAGCAATCACCGAACGCACCGTGAACCGCTACCTTTACTCACCTCACATGAGCGACGTGGATCTCTTTATCCGTACAGGCGGTGAGCAGCGCACAAGCAATTTCCTCATGTGGGAATCAGCCTATGCCGAACTCTTTTTTTCTGATTTAGCATGGCCTGATTTTGACCGACGTGCACTCTGGCATGCCCTAGAAGTCTACGCTGGGCGTGAGCGACGCTTTGGAGATGCCATCGATAAAGTATCCAGGGCTGAAGACGGCTGTGTATCTGAACAAAACAGGGAAGATAAAGAGTAGCTTATTGGCTCACCGCCCACTATTTGAGTGAGGCCACGTAGAATTGCTCCATGCTCCAACGCCTCGACCTACGCTGTGCCAGTGGCACCCCTACCCCTCCTCAGAACCTCGACGAACGCCTTCCGCGCGCCCGCCTCGATATCACAAAAGCTCTCACCCTCGTCGAACCCCTTATCGACGAGGTACGCCGTCGCGGCGCAGAGGCTCTACGCGAGCAAGCTGAACGCTTCGATGGCGTTCGTCCACGCCACCTGCGTGTACCGGAAGTCGAACTCACAGCAGCAGCGGCCGCACTCACACCACAGCTGCGTGAAGCTCTCGACCTTTCCATCGCCCACAACCGTGCGGGGCACGAGGCACAGATGCCTACGAACGCATCTACACAAATTGTCCCAGGAGGCTTCGTACGCCAGCGCTGGATCCCTGTCTCACGAGTGGGACTCTATGTGCCTGGCGGCCTTGCCGTCTACCCCTCGTCAGTCATTATGAATGCAGTAGCAGCCCAAGTGGCAGGTGTGCAGTCCATTGCCCTTGCTTCACCCGCGCAGAAGCAGTTTGGCGGGCTTCCTCATCCCACAATCCTCGCCGCCTGCTATCTTCTGGGAATCACGGAGGTGTACGCCGTGGGAGGAGCTGGGGCAATCGCCATGTTTGCCTATGGGGCACAGGGGCAAGAAAACCTCGATGAGCCTGTGCTGTGTTCCAAGGTAGATGTCGTGACCGGTCCTGGCAATATCTTCGTCGCTGCAGCTAAGCGTGCAGTGCGAGGAGTTGTAGGGATCGATGCGGAGGCAGGAACCACCGAGATCGCGATTGTCGCTGACGATTCAGCCAATCCGGAGTATGTGGCCGCTGATTTACTCTCCCAAGCTGAACATGATCCCGCTGCTGCCTCGGTACTGATTACTCCAAGTGACCGCCTTGCCGATGAGGTCGAAGCAGCTCTAGAGATCCGAGTCAGTAAGACGAAACATTCCCAGCGTGTGCGTGAAGCCTTGAGCGGGCCACAATCTGGAGTGGTACTTGTAGATACTCTCGATGAAGCTCTTGATGTGGCGAACGCTTACGGGGCTGAACACCTGGAGATTCAGACGCGCAATGCACGCGAGGATGCGGCAAAGATTCGCAACGCTGGAGCGATCTTCGTCGGTTCGTATTCGCCTGTCCCGTTGGGAGATTACATTGCAGGATCCAACCACGTGCTCCCCACGGGAGGGACAGCACGTTTTGCCTCTGGCCTCGGCGTCCATGCCTTCCTCAAGTCGGTTCAGGAGATCGAGTACACCCGCGAGGCTTTGGCCGCGCTCTACTCGCCTCTCGCTGCGATCGCACACGACGAAGATCTCCCTGCTCACGCAGAGGCTGTGGCGGCTCGCCAAGAGTGTCTTTCCTTCGCCGTAGACGATGAGTGACGAAAGAGTGAACTCACCTCGCATAGCTGGGTAGATATTCCGTAGGCTAGGGGAGTGATGACTCTGCCTTTTCGTGAGAAGTTTGCCGGCGAATCGCCCTACGGAGCCCCCCAGCTCAATGTGCCAATCTGTCTCAATGTCAATGAGAATCCTTATCCGCCCTCCTCTGAACTTATCGCTGATATCACGCAAGCCGTGGCGAGTGCCGCAGCGAATCTCAACCGCTATCCCGATCGCGATTTCATGGAACTTCGCACGGATTTAGCCACATATCTTGCTGAGGAATCCGGGGTAAAACTCGCTCCTGAGCAGATCTTTGCAGCCAATGGTTCCAATGAAATCATGGTTGAGCTGCTTCAGGCTTTTGGAGGGCCAGGGCGCACAGTGGTCTCCTTTGCTCCTACGTATTCGATGTACCCCGAATATGCACGCAACACTGAATCACGATGGATGGCGGGGCGGCGCACCGAAGATTTTGATCTCGACCTCACTCACGTGCGCGAGCTTATTGCCCGTGAACGCCCCGCTCTCATCCTTGTGGCTAGCCCCAACAACCCCACGGGAACAGCACTCGCACAGGAAGATCTCGTCGAACTTCTCGAAACGACATGGAATAGTGGGCCTGGCGAAGATACGGCAAGTCTCGTTGTTGTGGACGAAGCCTATGCGGAGTTTCGCCGTGATGGGGTAAGTAGCGCTCTTGAACTGCTGGACGAGTATCCGCACCTCGTTGTTACACGCACAATGTCGAAGGCTTTCGGTGCAGCGGGTCTGCGTTTGGGTTACATGGCTGCGGCTCGACCGATCGTGGAACAGGTGACGATTGTACGTCTACCGTATCATCTCTCCAGCCTCACTCAGGCAGCGGCGCGTGCCGCCCTTGCTCACCGGGCGAAGCTCTCTGAGCAGATCCGCCAGATCCGAGCCGAACGTGAAAAGCTGGTTCGCGAACTGGCAGGGCTTGGCCTTGAGGTGGCTCAATCTGACGCAAATTTCCTCATGTTCGGCCTGTTCGAAGATACCCACAGCGTGTGGCAGGCTCTCCTTGCACGAGGTGTCCTTATTCGTGAAGTAGGCCCGCGCGGCTTCCTTCGCGTAAGTATCGGTACGCCCGCCGAAAATGTCGCTTTCCTTACTGCACTCACGGAGGTTTTATCATGAGTACTGCAACCGACACGGTATCATCCATTGCTCCCGCGCGGCGTGCCACAATTGAGCGCACTACTTCAGAAAGTTCGATTCGCCTCTGCCTTAATCTTGACGGCACGGGGGAATCGGCGATTTCTACGGGTGTTCCTTTCTACGACCATATGCTCACCGCACTTTCGCGCCACAGTCTTATTGACCTTGAGGTAGAAGCACACGGTGATATCGACGTAGATGTCCATCATACTGTGGAAGACACAGCGATTTGTTTCGGGGAAGCACTGAGGCAAGCCCTCGGAAACAAAGCTGGGATTCGCCGTTTTGGAGAGGCAACAGTTCCTCTCGATGAGGCTCTTGCCCGTGCGGTGGTGGATATTTCGGGACGCCCTTACCTCATACACAAGGGTGAACCTGTAGGCCAGGAGTTCCATCTTATCGGTGGACATTTCACAGGTTCGATGACTCGCCACGCTTTTGAAGCAATTGCTTACCACAGTGGAATCTGCCTGCATATTGATCTCATCCGAGGGCGTGACCCTCACCATATCGTCGAAGCTCAATTCAAAGCACTGGCTCGTGCCCTGCGCGCTGCCGTGGAGCCTGATCCTCGCGTGAGTGGAATCCCCTCGACGAAAGGCAGCTTGTAGTGGGAACGACGATTAAGCGCTACGCCATCCTCACACCTTTCGAGAAGGCTGAGGTTGTAGCAGCAATTGCCGCACTGGAGAAACTCGATGTGGATGTGCTTCATACCGAGTCTGGTGCTCTGATTGTGCGCGAACTTCCTGTGCCTCACTATGACGAATGGGATATCCGAAATATTACTGGCCCCGATCCCGAGGATTTCGATGCCGAGGAATCACCTTCCGATAATGCTCCGCTCGTCGCAGCTTTCTTTTCACGTCTCACACAGTGGGGAGTCATCCTTATTGACGTAGATTTGGGCGAAGATGTGGGGATTGAAACGGGTGTTTCAGGCTTGGTGCGCGCTCGGCGTTTTCTTGCTGGTACAGCCGGGGAAGAGGTTCCCTCAGGAATGCTCCTCAACGCACTCGATCCTGTGATTGAGCGCCTCGTCTTGGGGCAAAAGTCACCCGAAGATCTTGGAGCAATTCACGCGGGAAGTCTCACAAGGGAGGATATTGCGAAGCTCGTTCCGAGTTCGGGTGTTCACGATTCCACTTCGCACACACACAAAGATATTGGTACAGATGGCATAGCTGAGGAGGAGTGATGGGGATAAAGATTGCTGTGCTTGATGTGCGCAGTGGAAATGTGAATTCTGTGTGCCGTGCGCTTGCTCATGCGGGTGCGCAGGTGGAACTCACAGCCGATCCACAGCTCATCCTTGAAGCGAAGGGACTCGTCGTACCTGGTGTAGGGGCATTCGCTGCAGTGATGGAGAAACTCACGGCGCTGCGTGCCGATCAACTTATCGAGCGCAGGCTGGCAGGAGGCCAAGCAGTACTCGGGATTTGCGTGGGTCTTCAGGTGATGTTTGAGCGTGGAACCGAACACGGAGAACACGCTGGTCTAGGTCAGTGGCCTGGGTCGGTAGATCTTCTGCCTGCTCCAATCGTGCCTCATATGGGATGGTCGCCGGTGGAACCACCCGAAGGCAGCACACTCTTTGCCGGTGTAGAAAGGGAGCGTTTCTACTTTGTTCACTCCTACGCCATGCAATCAGATCTGGCTGCCCGTATCGGCGGCGCGAATCCTCCACTCGTCACCTGGGCCAAACACGGAGCAAGATTCGTGGCTGCCGTGGAGAACGGACCGTTGACAGCCACACAGTTTCATCCAGAAAAGTCCGGTGAAGCCGGGGCACGTCTCCTGTGCAACTGGTTGGATTCGCTCTAGACGCATCCGATTATCTGAGCTTTACACGCAGGGTGTGGTTGGTTTCATCTGCTGTATCCGTTAGCATTCGCTCCGATGCACTTTCGTTGATCTCTCTGCTTCTTTGACTAGTTCGTCTCGTGAAAGGATCACTATGACGTTGCCAGAACCCCACCTTCTTCCCCTTCAGCTTCTCCCTGCTGTCGATGTTGTAGGCGGCCAGGCCGTGCGCCTACACCAAGGTGAAGCAGGAACCGAGGAGAATTTTGGGGATCCACGTGAAGCGGTGGCATCTTTTGTTGAGCAAGGTGCAACGTGGATTCACCTTGTCGATCTCGATGCAGCTTTCGGACGTGGATCCAACCATGCCCTTCTCGCTTCGATCGTTGCGGAAAGCTCGGTGCGCATCGAGCTTTCTGGGGGGATTCGCGATGACGATTCCCTTGCTCGTGCTCTCGACGCTGGAGCGAGCCGTGTCAATCTGGGTACTGCGGCACTTGAGAATCCTCAGTGGACAGAACGTGCCATCGCCACCTACGGGGATCGTGTGGCAGTGGGTCTGGATGTGCGAGGGGAGACCCTTGCCGCACGAGGTTGGACGAAGGAAGGTGGCAACCTCTGGGATGTCCTTGCTCGCCTTGAGGAAGCAGGCTGCTCGCGTTACGTCGTCACCGACGTGACGAGGGACGGTACGCTTGCTGGCCCAAATACGCAACTCCTTACCGAAGTGGCACGCCGCGCACAGGCTCCTGTAGTTGCTTCAGGAGGAATTTCTAGCCTTGAAGATCTTGCTGTGTTGCGCACTCTCGTGGGCAAGGGTGTCGATAGTGCAATCGTCGGCAAAGCTCTCTATGCGGGGAAATTTACCCTCACTCAGGCTATCGAAATAGCAGGGGAGCAACGGTAGTGGATCCCGCACGTCTCCTACGCCCTAATCCCTTTGCTGGCGACGAAGGAACCATCGCGCCTGAGCTTATGTGCGCCTTTGAAACTTCCACTGCGGGCGAACGAGCTGAGGCTATTGTTGCAGCGTTGGGGAGTGCACGGGTCTTTATTCCGGTGCAGGCTCATGCTCATCCAGGACGTTCTGCGGATGGGGGAGTGGCTGAACATACACAGGCAACGGATCCCTTGGCGCAAGCCATGGAAATAGCGAGCCGTGGCCTTACATCTGTGCCAGGAATCGGGATGGTGATGCCCGTATTCTCAAGTGCGAATGCACTTGAGAAGTGGGATGTTTCAGCACGCCCAGCACCGGTTCATGCACGCAATGCAGCTGTGGCGGCCTACGCTGGTGCTGGAATTATGGCTCTCGATCTTGCAGGGGAGGGAGAATTTTTCCTCGGACGCGCAGAACTCGCTGCGATTGCTACTGGTTTACCCTGGGTAGCTCCCTGGAATGATCCAGAGGTGTGTAATTGGCTCACGAATGTAGAACTTCCAGGTGTGAAGACGCTCGATGTGTGCCCTCGACGGAAAGGTGGTGTGGAAATCCAGGTGAGAATGCTGGCCGATGCTGGACGTGAGTGTGCCGTAGACGCACTAGAAACTCTTTCTCGTTATCTTGCGCAGGCTCCTCACCTGGTGAGCCGTCTGAGCTTTCTCGAACTTACTCCACTGCGCTCCTGAGAGCGTGGCTTATAACGGTTTGCATCTGCGCCTTGTTCGATGACTTCACTTGCAGACGAATACTGAGGCTGTGCTTGCAGGTGAGCATAGTGGTCTCGCTTGCGAGTAAACATAAGAAAAACGTGAGTTTGCGGAGTTCTCAATAGCGGACAGTCTCAGTGAAAGGAAACTCACAGTGGAGAATGTGGCGTGCTGGGTGGATACAGATGAAAGTATCGCCTGAGCGGTGTACAGTGTTACCCGACCATCCAGCATTAGGCTGGAATGCAAGCGGAGTTATTCCCACCTGGGTGCCTCACGGTGCCGGGTTCCACGACCTACGGGTTTGTGCGCCCTCTGGTGAGCGGGTATGGCGTGTTGCCACCTGCCTCCCAGAATGATCTGGGGATGCTTCGCGTGTGTACACGGAAGCTAAAGAGGAGCAGCTATTAACAACGAACCTAGAGTCAATGAGCGTATCCACGTCGAACAGGTTCGCCTTGTCGGCCCTGGTGGTGAGCAGGTAGGTGTCGTCCGAGTGGAGGACGCCCTCCGCCTGGCACAAGAGGCGGGGCTTGATCTTGTGGAAGTTGCGCCCGACGCAAAACCCCCTGTTGCCAAGCTCATGGACTACGGCAAGTTCAAGTACGAGTCTGCACAGAAGGCACGTGAGGCACGCCGTAACCAGTCCAACACTGTCATTAAACCGATCCGCATTGGGCTCAAGATCGATCACAATGATTACCGTCGAAAGATCAGCCAGGCAGAGCGTTTTCTTAACGGTGGCGACAAGGTGAAGTTCGATCTTCGCTTCAAAGGCCGTGAGCAGTCCCGCCCTGAAATGGGTGTTAAGCTCCTGCGCGGGATTGCTGAGGAACTTGCTGAAATCTGCGTGTTGGAAGCAGCTCCTCGCTCCGAAGGGCGAAATATGTCGATGGTTCTCGCACCGCTTCGCAAAAAGACCGAGGCAAAATCCGACCAACGCCGCCGCCGTGAAGCTGAGCGTAACCAGCGCCGCGAGCGTGAGGCCGAACGCGCTCAGCGCTCTCAAGAGCGCGCCGCTGCTTCGGGAGCTGCGGGAGCTTCAGCCGAGTAAGCACGCTGAAGAACTGAAAATCGTGAGGGAGTTCTCTCCCTGGCAGCGGAGGTTTTCCTTCGCAAGAAGTACCGAGAAACGCCGCGTCCTACGCGGCCTGGACAAGGGGCCAAGAAATGCCTAAGAACAAGACGCACTCCGGTGCGAAGAAGCGTTTCCGCATCACGGGGAGCGGAAAGATCATGCGTGAGCAGGCCAACAAGCGCCATCTGCTCGAAGGCAAGTCGAGCCGCCGTACTCGTCGTCTTTCCAAGGATCTCGTCCTGGATAAGGCGAATGCAAAGCAGACCCGCGCCCTACTCGGTCGCTGAAGGTAGAAGAAGGAGTTCATCATGGCACGAGTTAAGCGCGCAGTAAACGCTAAGAAGAAGCGCCGCACAATCCTCGATCGCGCCTCCGGGTATCGCGGTCAGCGCTCCCGCCTCTACCGTAAGGCGAAGGAGCAGGTCACTCACTCAATGGTCTACAACTACCGTGACCGCAAGGTTCGCAAGAGCGAGTTCCGCAAGCTGTGGATCACTCGTATCAATGCGGGCGTGCGCGCCGAAGGTATGACGTACAACCGTTTCATCCAAGGTCTTGCCCTCGCTGGTATTGAAGTCAATCGCAAGCAGCTCGCTGAGATGGCTGTCAATGATCCGGCTGCTTTCAAAGCTGTTGTTGAGCTGGCAAAGAAGGCTCTTCCTTCTGATGTGAACGCTCCAGCAGCCTGAGTTTTCTTACGTATACGCGTGGCTCGTGTTCTCGTTGCGAGAACACGAGCCACGTTTGTTGTTACTCATCAAGTGCTGGAAGCTGCGAGCTGGAAGAATGAACGGCACGCTGGTGATCGAGTGTATGAGAGTTGGCACTACCCACGGGGTAACCTTGCCACATGGCACTTCGCATGAAAGAGGCAACTCACGCAGGAATTTCCCGCGCCACACGGCTCTACCGGCGCACCGAGCGCATGAAGTACGCACAGATGCTGGTGGAAGGGCCGCAAGCAGTGCGCGAACTCTTCACCTATGCCCCCGCACTTGTGCGTGACTTCTACGTGAGTGAGGATGCGCTCGAACGCCACCCTGAGATCTGCGAGAGTGCCGCAGTTGCTCACACGTGGACTCACCCCTTGCCACCACAGGAACACCATGAGCTTTTCCCCGATGCCCAAGGTCTGCTCGCTGTTGCAGATATGCCAAAAGAGCCTGATATACGGCAAGCTCTTCAGAATTGTTCCCTTGCAGTAGCAACCGTGGCGATTAACGATCCAGGCAACATGGGGACGATTGTTCGCACAGCTGATGCCGCTGGTGCCGGTGTTGTACTCGCAGGTAAGGGAAGTGCAGAAGTGAGTGCGCCGAAGGTACTGCGCTCAAGTGCAGGTTCCCTTTTCCACCTTCCGGTGCTCACAGGACTGGATGTGTCGGAGATCATCGAGGCTGCCCACACTGCAGGCTTTACGGTGCTGGCTCTCGACGCGCGCGGACAGTGGGAGCTGAAGAGTCTGATCGAAGCTGCTGGTGAAGCGAAGTTGCTGGGTAGGCGCCCTGATTGCCCCGACCTCTCACGCCCGATTTTGTGGCTGCTGGGCAATGAGGCTCATGGTTTTGCAGGTGTGGATCTTCGACAAGTCGATGCCACAGTTTCGATCCCCATTCTCGGCAAAGCTGAATCACTCAATGTGGCAACTGCTGGAGCAGTGGCACTCTACAGTACAGCTTTGGCTCGCTGAGTTCGTCCCGCGTTCCTCGCCATAGGGCTGAAACTGTGAAGGCACCGAAGGCACCTTGGCAGCATCGTATGCACATCGTTTTTCCGATGATACTCGCGGTTTTAGCTGGGATAACCTGCGGGCGTGCCTTGCTAGTTTCAGCAGGGAACCTCATGAGCGCTCATACGCATGAATAAGATTTATGTAGGGATATCTGCTATATGGGGAAGTTTCAAGGACACTGAGAAAGCCCTAAGCCAGAAGAATGTACAGCGGCCTAGGCGCACAATGTGAACTCTAGAGAAGTGCTTGTGGCCAGGCGAGTGATTCAGCTATGAGGCGAGCCTCATTCCAGGAAGCTGGATTCGTTATTCGTCCGTTGCGCGATAATGCGCACTGTGCGTAGCGTTGCCCAGCTGTTTCAGCACGCATATATACGTCGAGTAACTTTGCAGAAGTGAGAGCATCATCGAGGGCACGATGATGCTGCTCTATGTGTATTCCGGCACGTGCGGCAGCAGCAACGAGACTATGCCTACCCGGTGGAAGGTAAATTTTGGAAAGCTCCATTGTGCAGATACTGGCCGAAAGTGGAATCTCCAGTGGAAGCCCTGCACGACGAAATTCAGCGTTGAGGAATGCGAGGTCAAATTCTGCATTGTGTGCAACCACGGCTCGTCCGGCAAGAAGGTTACAGATCTGAGGAAGGAGATGAGCGAAGGTTGGAGCCTCGGCAACATCGTCGTCGGTAAAGCCGTGGATAAACGTGGCACCTACAGGTCTGCCGGGATTGAGAAGACTACTCCAGCGAGTTTCGATATATCCGGTTGAAGAGATCTGGACGCAGGCAATTTCGATCATACGGTCGTAACTGGCAACAAGGCCAGTTGTTTCGCAGTCAATAGCGACGAACCCACTCATACCTTTTCCTCTCCCTTCACTGCATTCTATCGGGGTAAAAAGCAAACAGGTGCTCATCGGTTCTGTGTGCTTGAGAGATACGTGTTGGAGTGAGAGAACACCGCACGTGGGCGTCGGGCAGAGATTCTAATGATAAATATTAAGCTGGAAAGGGGAAATGATGAGCTTGCGAAGCCACGAAAAAGAAGCCCACGGAAGAAAGTACAAATATAGGTGCAGAATCTAGGAAGAATGACATGAAAGAACGTGAACTTTACGAGTGTGCTATTGATTCCGCCCTCGAAATGCCAGGGAGCGAACTTTACCCTTTCGCACACGAATGGGAAGCGGCACGTGTACGTGGAAAGTGGTTCCTTGTGGCGCGAGTAGGAGAAGCTCTTCTTGTCAACCTCAAATGCGAGCCTCAACGTGCAGTCGAACTCACAGCTAGTATGCCTGGCGTAAGTCCGGGTTACCACATGAATAAGAAGCACTGGATTTCGCTGTGGCCGGGCTTTGATCTCAGCGAGGAGTTCGTACGGGCAGCTGTTCACCATTCCTATGGTCTTGTTGTGAATAGCCTTCCGCGGCGAGAACAGCCGATAGGAAATCCTGGCACCTACATAGATGCTCTCGATCACCTGATGATGAGGGACTCTTTGAGTGAAGAATGAGTGCCAGCGTGCACGCCATCGAATACTTTTTCACATGCCTTGCGAGAATTATCGTGAAAGCTGGTGAACGTACAGGCAGCATATCTTTTACGAAAGTGCGAAATAGCGTCCGAAAGCCCGCTCTACGGATGCGTGGAATTTGCTGGCGGGTGAGATCTGCTGGCAGGGATGATTTGGGCTCCACTCGCTGAAGGACGAAACTAAGAGAACCTTGCGAGGTAGCATCTGTACGCTAGGGGAGAACTTTGGCGGACACACGGGAATGAAACTCCACATTCCTGCTTTGATAGAAGTGTGAATACAGTGATGGAGAACGAAACACAGGTTGCGCTCGAACGCACGCTCACTGCACTTGACCGTTGCGATGCTTGCGGTGCACAGGCGTATGTCCATGTGCGTATGCCCTACGGTGAGCTCTACTTCTGTGGCCACCATGCGAGCCAACATCTGGACAACCTCAAGGCCACAGCCCTCAAGATTATCGACGAACGCGACGCCATCGGCTGAGCGCGGCACGTAACTAAACGCTGAGCACGATAAACAACTAAACAACGAACAACGGGGTGGGCGGTGCCACGAGGTGCCGCCCACCTGCGTATATTCCCCGTATCTTCAATCCCACTATTCGGGTACCTCTATTCCTGTGCCTTCCAGTGCACTCTCACCCCACTATTCGAGTGTCCTCAGCGTACTTAGTGCACTCAACTCACTATTCTCGCCTGCTCAAGCTACTATTCTCGCCTGCTCAACTCCACACACTGTGAAGGTGAGATTGCCCGCGCTGCGCGCGGCAAACCTGCACCCTTGCGCCTACCCAACTACGATGTGGGACGTGTCAATGAACGAAGCCTATACCGCTCGCCACCTTCAGGTTCTCGAAGGCCTAGAAGCTGTGCGTAAACGCCCTGGTATGTATATCGGTTCCACCGATTCGCGTGGGCTCATGCACTGCCTGTGGGAAATTATCGATAACGCTGTTGATGAGGCACTTGAGGGCCATGCCAGCGAGATCACGATTGAGCTTTTTGACGATGGTTCAGTGGCTGTACATGACAATGGTCGAGGCATCCCGATTGACGAAGTTCCAGGCGTGGGACTCTCGGGTGTGGAAGTGGTGTACACAAAACTTCATGCCGGTGGAAAGTTCGGCGGTGGCTCCTACACGGCCTCGGGTGGCCTTCACGGAGTGGGTGCTTCCGTGGTCAATGCTCTCTCTTCGCGTTTAGATGTGCAGGTCGATCGCGGCGGCAAGACCTACCAGATGCAGTTTCGCCGCGGGGAACCTGGCCGTTTTACCGATCCTTCTTCTGGCCCCTCGCCGCGATCTTCCTTTGAAGCCTTCACTGAATCCTCTCAACTTGATGTCGTCGGCAAGGTGGCGAAAAAGCGTACTGGTACGCATGTACGCTACTGGGCAGATCCAGAGATTTTTCTCGCCTCTGCGCACTTCTCTTACGACGAACTTGCCGCCCGTGTGCGCCAGACGGCCTTCCTTATTCCCGGACTCGCCATCACCATTCTCGATAACCGTCATCTCCCGGAGATCGTCGAAGAATCTCCTGCCGAATCTGCATTGCAGCTAGTTCTGCCATCTTCCCAGGATGAGGAGGATTTCGAAGATTCAGCTCTCGTGAATTTCGAGGGCAAAGATCGCGGTGAAGGAAAGGCTACTTTAGCGCTGGCGGCATCGTCGGAGAAAAAGGGCACCCACCCGCGCGTCCAGACTTTTCACTTTGAAGGCGGAACGCGCGATTTTGCTGAGTTTTTGGCCACTGATCCTGGTGTCACCGACACTCTGCGGCTCGTGGGGCAGGGGAGTTTCGAAGAGAATGCTCAAGTCTTTGACAAGAATTCGGGGAGCTTGCGTACGAAGAGCGTGGAACGTCATGTGGATGTCGATGTGGCGCTGCGATGGGGAACTGGCTACGGCACGAATATAGAGTCCTTCGTCAATATCATTCGCACACCTGGTGGAGGTACGCACCAGGCCGGTTTTGAGCAAGCTCTCGTCAAGGTCGTTCGCGGTTGTGTGGAGACGAATGCTCGCAAGCTCAAAGTGACGGCTAAAGATCCTAAGATCGAAAAAGATGACGTTTTAGCAGGCCTCACCGCCGTTGTGACAGTTCGCCTTCCTGAACCGCAGTTCGAGGGGCAGACGAAGGAGATTCTGGGTACTGCACCGGTGCGTGCAATCGTCGCTGCTGTGGTGGAGAAAGAACTCTCCGCAATCCTTTCTTCGACAAAACGCGACCAGAAAACAGAGACAAGCCGCCTCCTTGAGAAAGTGGTGGCGGAGATGCGAGCCCGTGTTGCTGCGCGTATGCACAAGGAGATTTCCCGGCGCAAAAACGCTCTCGAATCCTCAACCTTCCCGGCAAAACTTGCGGATTGTCGAAGTGAGGATATCGAACGTACAGAGTTGTTTATCGTCGAGGGTGATTCGGCTCTTGGCACAGCCCGCCTTGCCCGTTCCTCCGAGTTTCAGGCACTTCTACCAATTCGCGGAAAAATCCTCAATGTCCAGAAGGCAACTCCTGCCGATATTCTCAAGAACGCTGAGGTAGCTTCGATTATCCAGGTGGTTGGGGCTGGTTCTGGACGCACTTTTGACATCAACGCTGCGCGCTACGGCAAGGTCATTATGATGACCGATGCTGACGTGGACGGTGCGCATATCCGCACCCTCTTGCTCACCTTGTTTTTCCGCTACATGCGCCCACTCGTCGAAGCAGGGCGTGTTTATGCGGCTGTGCCGCCCCTCCATCGAATCGAAGTAGCTGGAAGCGGGTCAAAGAAACGCGAATATATCTACACCTATTCTGAGGAACAACTACATCGAGAGTTGGCTAAGCTAGAGCGGCGTGGGCGACGCTATAAGGATCCGATTCAGCGCTACAAAGGCTTGGGAGAAATGGATGCCCACCAACTTGCTGAGACGACGATGGATCCGGCACACCGGACTCTGCGGCGGATTCAGATGGAGGACGAGCAGGCTCTACGCGAAGCAGAACGTATGTTCGAGCTGCTCATGGGTAACGAGGTTGCTCCCCGCCGAGATTTCATCGTAGGGGAGGCTGTGCACGTGGATCGAGGGAAGATTGACGCCTAGAAGGTGTGGGTGAGGATTCACGTGCGCGAAGGCGAGTCAAGGTAACATTGCAGAGGGAATGCGTAGTGGCACAGTTCGTTACGCCGCGTTAAGGAGGGACATGGAACTTGCGCCGGTGACGTGGGAACCACTAGGTCCAGAGAATGCGAAAGAGATTTGGGCGCTCATCGACGAAATCGAATCTACCGACGAACCCGCCTATCGTACTGCTTATTCGGAAGTGCGTTCTTATTTTGATCCTGCCTTTGCCTGGAGCGCTTCCGGAGCGCGCACGCCCTCGGGCGAACTCGCAGCATTCGGCTTGACCCGTATGCCTTCACGGATTAGCGACGAAGTTGAACTCGTTGTGTCGGGGGGAGTCCATCCTCTTTATCGCGGGCAAGGATTGGGACGCTACATGGTCACTGCGCAGATGGAAGCGGCGCGTGAAATGGTCAAAGACTTTCATGTTCCCGCCTCAGCCTGTATGCATGTGGATTCCAACCGTGTGGATCTACGTGAACTTCTTGAGGCTCTCGGTTTCACTCAGGAACGCTCCTACGTGCAGATGAGGCGTCATCTCACTTCGTCTATCCCAGTTGCTCAGCTGCCTGGAGCAATTGAAATCGAGCCTCTGAGTGAGGACTCGGACGAAGACGTGCGCCGTGCCCATAACGAGATTTTCTACGAGATGGCACGCCTTGATCCCGTCGGTTCGGATCAGTGGGCCGCTGATCGCCAGTTTCTCAGCCGCGAGTGGAGCTGTATAGCCGTAGATAAACGTGGGGATCGTCCGCGCCTAGCGGGCTACCTCTTGTGTGCGAAGTTCGAGCAAGATTGGAATGCCTCCGGCTGGCGCGAAGGCTATATTGACGAAGTGGCTCTCCATGAAGAATGGCGCAGCTTTGACCTCGTCCCAGCGATGATGGCCACTTCGATGAATGCGATCCTGGCCTCTGGGATTGAGTATGCGGGTATCGATGTGACGATTGATCCGCGTGAAGAGGATCCTTATGCTCGCATGGGGGTCTATGAAAAATTTGGTTTTGAGCGCACTCTGGAAACCTATGTGATGACACGCAGCCTCGAAGACTGATGGTATATGTGTGGAGGTAGCGCTTCGTCGCAGTGTTTCGTTGTCGGCGCGTGATGTGGCCTCTGTATTCAGCAAGGTAACTAATCGCCTCAGTTGTTTTCTCATCGGTGTGTGATGTGAGTTCTCGCTTACGGGTCTGCGTGTGTGCATAAGCACACCAGAGCAAACGGTAGACGCGGGTATTGGATTTACGCGAGGTAGCTAGTGAAAGCGGAACGTGCGAACAAGCGGCAGGCGCGGAGGAACGGGTCTGCGTGCATGGCGTGTATGGGCGCATGTTCTCGTGCGTGGTGTGGTTCTATGTTTTCTCTGCACTTTCCACGGCACGTGTGGGTTGCTTTCCGTGAGAAACAGCAAAGTCACGTCGTCGTCATTTGATAATAGTTCTCATTTTACGTATATAATGAGAACCGTTATCGCACTAGAAAGGCTCTTCCGTTGTTGAAGAATCACGCCACACGCAGGCCAATGCACCGAAAGTGGGCAATTGCCGGCCTCGCCCTCGCAGCTTTTACGGCTCAGCTCGCCCCAACCTACGCCGCTTCAAGCCCCGATGATGGGGCGATCGTCGCCACACGCTCCCATGTGGATTCCCCCAAAACCTTCTGGGAGAACGGGAGTTTTGTTCTCAAGAGTGTGATCGGTTCACGTGTAGTACCGATGCAGGATACAGTCAATTGGGTCGGTAAAGGTTACGGAAAGACACACGCGCGTCAACAGTACCAATTCCTCATGAGCTCAGATCCTGTGCTCGCGCCGCTGCGCGAACACGGTGAACGCTGGTACCGTGCCCCCGCCACACCTCAAGGCCATGATCCAATTTGGGCTGGCTACGGTTCTGATACGTCGATCCCCATCGAAAAGTTCCGAGATGCCACATATACCCTTGATATCGTCGGCTTCGACGGACCGGGACGAATGGAGATGTTTACCTACTACGAGGGCAGCCTTAATCGTATGCTCTCCAGCCACGATCCTGGGTTACGCTCGGGATATCTCGTTCCTGGTTCACATACTCACAACGAAACTATCTTCTCTAAACCTGGTCGCTACGTCGTCACTTACCGCACCGTTGCTCGCGATAAGGCTACCGGAGAAATCATCTCCTCGAAGCTCACTCCACTCCTCTGGCAGGTTGGCGGCGCTCGCCCTGAAGAAACTCCTTCAGCATCCCTCGGAGATCGTTTTAACGCAGCTCCGGTAGAGAATAGAACATCGTATACCTTCACAATTACTCCTCACGAGGGCAGTGACAAGGACGGTGACGATCAACTCACTGACTTCGTGTTCCAGGCTCAGGATCCGCACGCCTCTGGCTCTCTAGCTATCCTGCTTGACGGCTACCATCTCACCGAAATTCCAGTACGTGCTGGCCAGGCACGCTGGAGTGAATTTATCGGATCTGGGGAAGGAACGTACCAGGCAGTCTTTATCCCTGAAACACAGGGAAACACTTCTTCATCCGACTCTGAGGCTTCGTCTGAGGCTTCTCTCCCACCTGGGCGTTGGGCGAGTGCTCCCTTGACCTACACATATGGGAACAGCACAGTGAGCACCCAGGCGGCGACAGAGAGTATCCTCCCTCCTCGCAGCACGGATCCGGCTCCCGCGTTCGACACTTCCCTCTACACTCCTGCGGATATGGGAGTGAAGGTAACTTCCCAAGCAATCGACGAGGATACCTTCGTCACCACCGTCCGAATGGCTGACCCTCGCGCACGTGTGCGAATAACTGGTGGCTATTTTGAGCGTGAGAGCGATGCAAGTGCCGCATGTAATGTTGAAGGTTCGCCGACGAGTGAGGGAGTCCTCCGCTTCTATGAGGAACGCGGCATGTGTGAGGGATACACACTTCGCCTTCGCATCACCCCGCATCCCCTCCTCAATGCGAGCGCAGCGACCATCGAGGGAACTGAACCCTTAGATTCTTCCTCCCGCCAGGAAGCACGTGGGCAGCTCTCGACATGGAAACCTCAGAACGAGGAAGAATCTTCCCCCTCACCCGAGGGAGGGAACGAATCCAATAGCGAGAATGGCACAGCACCTAGCGAAAATACGACTCCCGCACCTGCGCCCACGCCAGATTCTGGAAATACAGAAGGAAGCGGAGAAACACATGGCACAGAAGAAGCAGACGGAAACGGGGAAACCCCGCACCTGGCTGATAATCCTGTACTTCTGACACGCGGACATGTGGATATTCGCGCCGCTCTTCAAGGATCGACGCTGACCACTTTCCTGCGTGACGAGACTCGTCAGGTAGCAAAAACTCCTGTGGATCGCACTCTCTCCTCCACAACGCTCGGCTTGGATAACTCGGCGCTGACTGCACGCCCACGTACGGGGCTTCTTGCCTCCTCACAAGCAGATTTCCTACCCAAGCGCTTCTACTACTCTGATGCCACATGGGACAACACTCACATCTGGCCAGGATGGTCCACAGAAGATATCAACGAGCAAAAAATGAGCTCGATCAGGCTCAACTTGGCTCCGCTTGAGGTTCCCGAAGGCGGCGAGTACCATCTCTTCTCCATTGATGCCTTCACTTCGACTCTTACACACATAGTTAATTCACGTGGAGCTACTGATTTTGAGGTTCCCGCCAATACCCACCAACATGCGTCGTGGGCTTTTACGAAACCTGGAGTTTACAGACTCAAGGTTGCAGCTTCTGGAGAACTGGCAGGAACAACGATTGCGAGTGCTCCTAGCTGTCTCACCTTCCTCGTCGGGCGCGAGGCGCTAGACCGCCATGCCGCGGGAGAGATCGCTCCCTGCTCGCTAGCACCGTGGACGGATCCGAGGCTCACTCTTCCCACTCCCGAAACTTCTGATTCAACGCAGCCCTCCTCTGGGAGAGAGCCATCTCTCATTCTTCCCTCAACAGCAACATACACTCCTGCTGAAGGTGAGCAGCGTGGGGAGATGGGGCGCGCCTCTGGTGAATCTGACGGCACTGCAACTGGTACAAGTGCGGGAAGCGAGAACACGCCTCAGAAGAAAGTGGACGTGAGGAAAGTGTGCCGCCCGGCAACAATCACGGGAGGGTCACATACGATCCCTGCGAATACGCACGTCCACCCCAACTGGGTATTCACAAAGGAAGGTACATACAAAGTACATATCACCCAAAGTGCGACCAAACCTGATGGCACTAAGGTGAATGCTCCTATGGTTCTCACCTTCACTGTGGGATCTGAGGGAAGTGCAGAAGCTGGACACTATGACATCGGCTCCTCCTTCGCCGATTCCGGCCTAGTTCCTCTCATCAAGGATCCCCACGGAAAGTGGACACGTGCTCAGTCCTCGCTCAGCTTTGGGCTCACCGAAGCGGCAAAGGCTCAATCTCCCGGAGGACTTGAGTTCATCGCTGAGGCAGGTCAGCCCATCTGGATGATTTCCTCTTCTCAGGTGAAGGGTGTACCTTGGCTCGGCGCGACGACGATGCACGATTCTCTCGGCGGCACAACCGAGGTGACATGGACGCTCACACGTGTCGATGGTCCGGGTGCTATGGCTGTCTTTACCTCGGGTAATCTTGGCTCGCTTGTGGGAGAACGCTGGTTTGGTGGCGTGACTGAGCGCTGTGGTTTCGTTGACGAGAATGGAAATCCAGTTGCCGAGGATGGCTCACCACTTTCTGGGGATCTTGCCTACACTGGTGCGCGCTCACAACTTCACCTGCTCTTTGCCGGAATACTTCTTGCCACAGGTAGTGTCATCTC
This sequence comes from Actinomycetaceae bacterium zg-1166, assembly GCA_015679245.1. GTDB lineage: Bacteria > Actinomycetota > Actinomycetes > Actinomycetales > Actinomycetaceae > Changpingibacter. Next base: position 858,167 of record CP064953.1, read on the forward strand.
TGTACTGCGGCGTAGTAGCCGGGTGAGCTGATGCTTGCCACATTAGTGGGTATTCCTCACGCAGGTACCTTCAGAGCAGCTAGCTTCGCAGCTGCTCTGGCGCTGGGTATCTCCTCTCTCAACCCAGCTCAGAACCTGCATGTGAGAGATCCACATTCTCTTAGCGTGGTCGCCACCACACCCGTGATTGCGGACATAGCACGGAATGTGGCTGGTGACCGCGCTAAGGTCATCTCCCTTGTACCAGCTACGGGAGATCCTCACTCCTATGAGCCGACCCTGGGCGATGTACGAAAAATTGCCCATGCTGATCTTCTTCTCTCTAACGGTCTACTTTTGGAAGAAGCAAGCTTGACACGTGCTCTGGTTACTCACCAGGGCGCCAAAGCTCGTTCCGTCGCACTAGCTGAGGAAGCGCCACGTTATGGCGCACAGATGATCCCTCTCGTTGAGGATTTGAGCTTGGAGACCATTTGGCTCGGATTTCGCACGGAGAACGAGGACGTTGCGCACACGGGAGGGGAATCCCAGAAAACCAGCAGTGATTCTAGCTCTTCTGGTAAAGGCAGCAACCTGGGAAGCCAGGAGGACTCTTCCACACGTGCTCCACGTTCACTTCGTATCCAGGCCATCGAAATGGAAGGCCCAGGAACTCTTGCTGCCTTCCTCACAGGAACGTTTGGTCAGGCCGTCAGATATCTTGATTCTTCTCAAGGGATCGACGAGAGTGACGCACTGGATCTCCCTCTCGGTTCTCATACGCATATGTCCTGGGCGTTCTCAACGCCTGGAATCTACCGACTCACTCTAGCTGCGAGTATCCTCAGCTCTGAGGATAAAGCAGAAGAGATTGGTCGATCTACTTTTACTTTCGCTGTGGGTACGCCTCCTCCCGCGCATATGCGAGTACTTGACCATGGGCATATGGATATCACTGCCTCTGAGCGCAGTGGCCTCTACCTCAAGGGAGACGACCAAGAAGGAGAGGGAACACAGACTCGATACTCAAGTACAGATTCGGTGATCCTCGTCCCGGATACTGCTCTTTCCACTGTTCCTGGTGATCCGAGTTTTCGTTTCCTCGGTAAGAGCGGAGCTGAGACGTACCTGCTTGCTCAGGCAGTGATCGGTAAACACGTTCACGGCGAGATCGACCCACACATGTGGCTTTCGCCAGAAGGAGGACGTGCCTATGTCCAGGCAATTCGTGATGGACTCAGTGCCGTTGATCCACAGGGATCGCGCCAGTATGACGCCAATGCTCGTGCTTACCTAGCTAAGATCGATGAAACTGAAGCGTATATGCGTTCAGTTCTCTCGCGTATTCCTCCTCAGGCGCGCAAGCTCATCACCACCCATGATGGCTACGGTTATCTCGCCCATGACTTCGGGCTTTCTGTGGCTGGCTTCCTCGTTCCTAACCCTTCACTAGAGCCTTCGACACGCGGGCGGATTGCACTCCAACGGACGATTTCTACGCTTGCAGTTCCAGCTCTCTTTCTCGAACCTACGAGCACGCGACATCAAGGAGAATTGATGAGCGCAGCGAGCAGTGCAGGTGTACCCGTCTGCCGGATATATTCGGAGGCTTTCGATGAGGACGTAGGTAACTATCTCCAGATGCTTACAACAAATGCACGTAATCTCTCCACGTGTCTCAATAGGCGGGCTCTTCCTGCCACAGATTTTGAGTCGTGGAGAGAGTCAAAAGCACGGATGTTTTCAAGCTCTCAGCTCTAGAAATACGACATATGACCAGACACGTCGAGAAAGATATACGTTGAAATTCCACCACTCAGCTTTGCGCCCACAACGCCTCCTCGCTCTCATAGCACTTGTACTTCTCACATTCTGGGGCACCATTTCGACCCAAGCGAGCGCACTACCCTATGAGGATTCACCGAATGTGGATCCGGCTCTCACTCAGAATGTCGAGGAGGGAGAGGCAATCGCACCTCAAGGAGAAAAAGTCAGCATCCGCTCGGGCCACGTGGATATTGGTCCGGTATTTCACGAGGGACAGTGGCGCCTTCGTGCCCGAGATGACACTGCCGCTACACCTACATGGCGAAGCCTTGAGGACATCACCTTCCATCTGGGAGAGGAATCTGTGATGAATGTTCCTTCCCATGAGGATTATTCCTTCGTTGGCGCTGAGAAAGCCTGGGTTATCCCTCAGACTGAAGTGAAGGGAGTGCCGTGGCTGGGCTGGAATACACAAGCTCCCGCCGTGGTAACTCGCGTAAATGGGGGAGTGGAGTTTACTTTTGGAGGCCACCAAGGGCCTGGGCATTTTGCACTTTTTGTTCAGGAAGGTAACTTTGGGGCTCCACGTGTGCTTGTGGATCCCAGCGCGTCGATGAGTCAGTCGATCTTCGTCGAAACACGTACTCACACACATGCCAACTGGGTATTCACTGAACCAGGAATCCACTACGTTCAGGTCAGCGTCACAGCTACGCTCTCGGATGGAACAACGGTCACTGACACCGCCACACTGCGATTCGGTGTGGGAAGCGAGAATGAGGTGGCGGCTGCCCTGGAAAATGAAGCTCATAACCCGGCCACACCGACATTCAACGATCCCGGCGAAGCCGCTATCGATATCCCCTCTCAGGGAGAAAAGTCAAGAACGTATCTCTACATCGCTGCCGTGAGTGCAGTGAGTATTCTTGCCCTTCTTCTCGTTCTCGGGCTTCGTCTCCTTTCCAGGCGCAAACTTCACAGAGAAGTCTTTGGAAGTGCGAACTCACGTGTCCGTGAACCTCACAATTCTGTGGCGATGGGTGAATCTCACACAGGCGAGTGTCTAGGCATGAATGAGAAGAACACGGAGAGTGAGCATGAGCACTAAGGAGGACATGCGAGAAGCCGACGAGAGTGTGAAGGCCTGTCACGATTCTGGTGACGACCACACACGTACACCCCTTCAGGTTGAACATCTGAGTGTGACGTACGGACAGCGGCGAGTCCTCAACGATGTGAGTTTCAATGTGCGCAAAGGATCACTCGTCGGCCTTATAGGCCCCAATGGAGCAGGAAAAACAACGCTCATGCGGGCCATCGTGGGTCTTGTGCGTCCAGCTTCGGGGAAGATCTCTTGCGCCGACACTCCTGGATATGTGCCCCAGCGCCACGATATTGCGTGGGATTACCCCATATGCATTGCCGATATGGTGCTGATGGGAACCAGGCGGCGTTCAATGTGGCGGCGACGAGACGGTATCCTTGCCGCCGCTCGTGCCTTGGAAGAAGTTGATCTGCTTGCCTTGGCGCATCGCCCTATCGGGCAGCTCTCAGGAGGGCAACGTCAGCGTGTCCTTATTGCACGGGCGCTCGTGGATAATCCCTCACTTATTATTCTTGATGAGCCTTTCACCGGCCTCGATCAGCCTACCCAGGATCTTCTCTCCGATCTCTTTGTCCGCCTCACCGGGCAAGGACGATCGATCCTTATGTCCACGCATGATCTTTGCCATGCCGTTGATGTGTGCGACTGCCTGCTCATGCTTGATCGTACGCTCGTCGGGCACGGGCACCCACGCGAGCTACGTGATCCTCAACTCTGGATGGATACGTATCGCGTTGGACGCCATTCTCCGCTCCTGCGTTCGATTGGCCTGGGAGAGAGCGGACAGGGAGAGAACTGCCGGGGAGAGGGGGAGTAATGTCATTGCTCGAATTTCTTCACGATCTCACAAATCCCACTCTCGATTTTCTCCCACGAGCACTCATCGGTGCCATTCTTGCGGCAGTACTGTGTGCTGTGGTGGGTATTCATGTCACTTTGCGAGGCTTGGGCTTCGTAGGAGATGCCCTCTCACACGCAATTTTCCCCGGCATCGCCATCGCTTTTGCTGCAGGAACTTCTCTGTATGCGGGAGGAATGGTGGCAGGAGTAATTGTGGCAGTGCTCATTGCGTTAAGTTCGCAGAATCGACGAGTACGCGAGGATTCCCTCATTGGAATCTTTTTTGCTGCGGCCTTTGCTCTAGGACTTGTTATTATCGCACGCGTGCCAGGGTACACAGGATCTCTCGAATCCTTCCTGTTTGGCTCACTTACAGGAATCGGACAGAAAGATATTCTCACCTCTTTCGTCGGGCTCTTCGCTATCCTCCTCGTTCTTGCGCTCGCCCATCGTTCTCTTGTCGCTGTGAGTGTGGATCGCGAATTCGCCCGCTCACAAGGGGTAAAAGTATATGCCGTTGATCTTCTTCTCTATATCCTCATTGCGGTAACTGTGGTGATGAGCGTGCAGAGTGTGGGCAACATTCTTGTGCTCTCGTTGCTCCTCACTCCTGGAGCAACCACGCGTCTGTTGACAGATTCTCTCAGGCTTATGCTCGTCCTAGCTCCTCTCATCGGCGCTGTGAGTGCTTTCTTTGGAATCTATCTCTCATGGTCTCTCGGCGTTCCCACAGGTGGTGCGATTGTTCTTGTAGCTAGCGCAATTTTTTCTCTCGCTTGGCTTGTTGGCCCTAAGGGTTTTCTCGCTCATCTGCGTGGACGAAACTAGAGACGTTCTAACAGAAATGAGAATGTGGGGTGACATGTGCCACCCCACATTCATCTACTCATCTCAGAGCAAAATCTCAGAACCACACGTAGTTTTCCTGCCTCACAGAACGGTGGTGGTGAGCATAGGAGCACGAATCTCAATAGCGCCCGCGACCCTTGCGGTCAAAACTACGCTCGAAGCGTGAGGAACGGCGCTCATGTGATCGACGTTCCGGTGTACGGCGGAAGGAGGAACGACCACTGCGGGCGTCGCGTTCTTCACGATCCTTGCGATCACGATAATCTCCACGATCTGTGCGCCCTGTGCGGTAGGGGCGATCCTCATGCGAGGAGGAAGGGCGATCCCCGTAACGATCCTCTCGCCTGGAATAACGCTCCTCGCGCTCATCCTCAGCAAAACGGCGCCCGCCAGGGCCGTGATCCTCGGAGATACGAAGTGCGCGCCCAGAAACACGTGCTTGGGAGATACGGCGGCGAGCCTCACCAGAGAGCGGTACGCCAATCTCTACAAGCGAGAAAGTGGGGAAGATATCGATGTGCCCAAGGTCAGAGCCACGTAGGCCACCTTCGGCAGTAATTGCACCGACGATTGCGCCAGGCTTCACACGATCCTTGTGCCCCACCTCCACGCGGTAACGAGTGGCTCCAGCCATTGAGGGGCGCGACTTTCGTCCGTGTTCACGTCCACCACGCTCGCGGCCACGATCGCGTGAACCCTCGCGTTCATCCATATCAACAGTCAGTTTTTCCGGCTCCTCGCCAGCTACAGGCCCAGGATCGCGCACACCTAGAGCGAGGAGGGCGTAGATGAGATCCTCACGGCTCATCTGCGGATAGGGCTGCCGTGCTTCCTCGTGTGCAGTCTCAGTAACGTCGCCGTCCATTCCTTCTACTGAGGTGGCATTGTTGCGCAGGTGAGCCTGCGCGTGGTCGAAAGCAGCGAGGACTTCCTCATAGACGCCGAGACGACCGTTGGCAAAACGCTCAACTGCACGCTCAACAAGTCTCTGAGCGCGAAGTTTTGAGACTGCCGCTGGTGTGGGTAGTTCTACTTGCTCCATGTGCGACTTTGTTGTCTTTTCAATTCGGCGCAAGCGCGCGCGTTCACGTGGAGTCACAAAGGTGAGAGCCTCGCCCGAACGTCCAGCACGTCCGGTGCGTCCGATTCGATGGACATACGTATCGGTTTCGCGCGGAACATCAAAATTCACGACGAGCCCAATACGTTCCACATCTAGGCCGCGTGCAGCCACATCCGTGGCAACGAGCACGTCGAGTGTTCCTTCACGCAGACGGGCGACAAGTTTCTCACGGTCGCGTTGGGCGACATCACCAGAAAGTGCCGAGGCAGCTACCCCGCGCACAGACAGTTCGATAGCAAGATCCTCAGCTGTGGCACGGGTACGCACAAAGACGAGTGCAGCATCGGCCTCAGTGACGGCGAGAACACGGGCGAGAGCACCGATCTTATGGCGCTCGGGAACAATGGCGAATGTCTGGTGCACCGTGGAGACGGTGGAAGCCGGGCGCGAGATTGTCACTTCGGCTGGATCAGTGAGGTACTGATCGGCAATACGACGAATCGGTGGGGGCATCGTGGCACTAAAGAGTGCAGAGATACGTTCCTCGGGAAGGGACTGCGCGATCTCTTCGACGGCTTCAGCGAAACCCATACGCAACATTTCGTCGGCCTCATCAAGCACAAAATACGAGACGTGCTCAAGGGAAAGTGCACCACGCTCCATCAAGTCCATGATTCGTCCAGGAGTACCGACGACCACCTGTGCGCCATTTTCCAGGGCGCGCAGCTGTGGGCCATAAGCTGAACCACCGTAGACGGCGACAATGTCGACGTTGCGGGAGCGGGTAGCGAAGGATTCTATCGCCTGTGCACCTTGCATGGCCAGTTCGCGCGTGGGGGCAAGAACGAGAGCCTGTACAACCGAATTTTCTGGGTTGATATGAGCTAGGAGAGGGAGACCGAAAGCAGCTGTCTTGCCAGTGCCCGTCTGGGCTACGCCCAGTACGTCGCGCCCTTCCATGAGGAAAGGAATTGCCTCTGCTTGGATCGCTGTGGGAGAGGTGAACCCGAGGTCAGCAATTGCTGTCTGGATATCCTCGGGAAGAGGAAGTTCACCAAAGAGAATTCCAGAGGAGTTAATATCCTCGGGATTCGCGGAAGGCATTTCGCCTTTGCTGAGAGCTTTGCCCTGGGAAGGAATTTCTTCGTGGGCAGTGTAGTGGTCGGGTGTTTCGGGCACAGCGGTGCCGTGCTCGTCCTCGTAAGACATACATATCCTTGACATCGAGATGGGCCAGCGCGCGCATCACACCATAAACTCAGTGAGTTTTTTCGACAAGGTGGCTTGTCCACCGGCGCGCCTGCCGCACACACGAATCCACACGGCAGAATGCTGGGCGCCTTGAAGCGCTCCTCCTATCCTAGAGCGCGTAGCGAAGTGAGCCTAGAGGATGGGTGGTGATGTCGCCCTCATAGAAGCACAGAGGACCGTGATAGAAACGATCGTGTTAGTGTGAAGTGCACCTTAGGCTCCAGTTCAATAGGGCGCACTTACACTGGGAAGATCAACTCTCAGCGAGGCGTGGCTTCGCTTGGCTCGCCAAAAGAATAGCCTCTTCCTTAGAACCAGGATGGGGAAGAACTCGTCGAGAAATCACAATCCCTATCGCACTAAGCACGGCGAGAACTCCGATTGCCACCACAAAAGAAGGTTCGAGGCTCGGGAGAATCAAAGCGTGGATGATACCGGCCACTGCCACACAAAAGGCGGCTCCCAGAGTGTCGGCCAGCTGGAGAGAGGCCGACGTCTTTCCCTGGTTTTCCGGGCGAGTCATTGCCAAGCCCAGTACCGTCATCGCTGGGAAAGCCATACCGATACCGAGCCCTCCGATTGACCATCCCAGAATGAGGAGCCACGGTGAGACTGCCGAAAAAGAGCAGAGACATGCCAGTGCGATGCCTACAGTCTGAGCCACAGTTCCCGCCACAGGAAGGATACGGCGAATACGCTCACCTTCCGCACGTCCCTGGATAGCGGCACCAACAGCCCAAGAAATTGAGGAGATTGTGAGAACGGTTCCGGCGACCTTCGGTGTCCAGCCGTGAACTTCTTGAAGCATGAGTGGAAGGAAAGTTTCAGCTCCAATAAAGGTGCCGTTGATAACTCCACGAAGAAGCACCGTGGAGGCAAGGCCGCGCCGGGAAATATACGTGCCACGCGGTAAGAGCGGTTTGATAAAGACGAAAGTTACTGCTGATGCCACAGCAATTGTCACGTAGGTGGCAGCCGTGAAATCACTACCTTTCGTTCCTGACATCACTTGGAGGAAAGCGAGTGCGATACCTGCCACTACTGAACAGATAATCGTCATTCGTGTTCGCTTGAGTGAAAGTGTTGCAGGAGTGTGGGGGAGCTTGCGAGTAACGATATAGAGGAAAGGAAAACCTGCAGCGAAGAGCACAGGGACAAAACCAAAGACAACTCGCCAGGAGCCTGCTTCCACGAGAAGGCCGGCAACGAGTGGACCGATGAGAGAAGGAAGTACCCAAGCTGCGGCAAAGGACGCGAAAAAGATAGGCTGGCGCGCTGGAACGACGTTATTACCAATGATCGTGTAGAGGGGGACGATGGAGAGGCCGTTACCTAAACCTTGAATAGCGCGTCCAATAACAAAGAACTCCATTGTGGGAGCGACTGTGCAGATCACGAGACCGGCGGCAAAGAGAGTGATGCCAGAGTAGAGGCATGATCGCGGGCCAAGCGTATCCGACCACGGGCCGGCGAGAGCTGTTGTCATGAGCTGAGTAGCCAGAACTACGCCCATGGCAAGGGCATAGAGATGATCCCCACTGAGAGTTGAGGCAACCGTGGGCATAGCAGTTCCAACCGCCACCGTCTCGAAAGCGACAAGCGACATAATCGTCACCGAGAGCCACATGAGAGCACGTTCGTGAGATTTCGAGAGGTAGGAGTGTTCCACAGGGGAGCCATGAGTATTTTCCTGGCCTTGCTTCATGGTTCTACCTCCTTCGATGGTGACTGTGTGCTCATATGCCGCGAAGGCATGAAATGAGCCGTCTACACGAAGAATGACTTTGCGTATACGGCGCCTCGTCAATAGTTGCAGAATGGCACGCTTTTCTCTAGCAGAGGCGAGGAAGATGATGCCAAGTGCGCCCAAAATCACCCTTGAGCACGAACATTCTTGAGTACGAGCATCTTTGCGCGAACATTCTTAGGTGCGATTCTCCTTGAGGTATTTGAGGAGAGAAAAGTACGCTCGCAGAACCTTCCTCCGCTGCACGTATGAGCATGAGTTACTTCGGTGAGGTTATGAGGTGGCGGTTTGCTTCCTTCGCTACATACATGGCATGGGTGAGAAAAGAGAGTACGAACAGCCGAGCTGAACCTCGATGACGAGGAGGAGAGAAGCGCCACGTTGAGCAGCGAGCGCCTTAACAACGGGCGAACTAGGATAGAGAGCGGCTACCGCTCGTCTAGCGGAGCATTCCGCCCGCTCGTCTCGCGGGTTTCCAACAACTGAAATGAGGTATCCAGGTGCTTCGCACACGAAACGCCGGATCGCTGCGCGCCAGCGACATTGGCACCACAGTTACGCTCACTGGCTGGGTTGATCGCCGCCGAGATCACGGAGGAATCGCTTTCATCGACCTGCGTGATGCCTCAGGCATCGCCCAGGTGACCATCCGTGAAGAAGTGGCACACGAGCTGCGCAATGAGTTCTGCATTAAAGTCACTGGAATTGTGCGCGAGCGCCCGGACGGCAACGCTAATGCCGCCCTCGCCACCGGAGAAATTGAGGTGGAAGCTGAAGATATTGAGATTCTTAACGCCTGTGCTCCGCTTCCTTTCCAAATCTCTGACCACGCTGAAGATGCCGGCCAAACCTCTGAAGATGTGCGCCTGAAGTACCGCTACCTCGATCTTCGTCGAAGCAGCGAGCAGCGCGCTCTGCGTCTTCGCTCCAAAGTGAGCCAGGCAGCTCGTCGCGTTCTCGATGCGCACGACTTCGTCGAAGTAGAAACTCCCACTCTCACCCGTTCGACCCCTGAAGGGGCTCGTGACTTTATCGTTCCAGCTCGCCTCAACCCCGGCACATGGTACGCCTTGCCCCAATCTCCTCAGCTTTTTAAGCAGCTACTCATGGTGGCCGGTATGGAGCGGTATTACCAGATCGCTCGCTGCTACCGCGATGAAGATTTTCGCGCCGACCGCCAACCCGAGTTCACCCAGCTTGATCTCGAAATGTCCTTCGTCGATCAAGATGATGTCATCGCTGTGGCTGAAGATGTACTCAAGGCAATATGGGCACAGATTGGCTACGATCTGCTCACTCCCATTCCTCGTATGACATACAAAGATGCGATGGAAAAATACGGCTCAGATAAGCCTGATCTCCGCTTCGGATATGAGCTTGTCGATCTCACCTCCTACTTCGCCAACACGCCTTTCCGCGTATTCCAGAACCCGTATGTGGGTGCCGTGGTTATGCCAGGTGGTGCTTCTCAGCCTCGTCGCACTTTCGACAAGTGGCAGGAATGGGCGAAGGCTCGCGGTGCTCACGGCCTCGCCTACGTGACGATTGCCGAGGACGGTACGCTCGGTGGCCCTGTGGCGAAAAATATTTCTGAAGACGAACGCGCAGGCCTGCCTGAAGCCACTGGCGCCAAGCCCGGTGATTGTATCTTCTTTGCCGCTGGTGAGCCCACAGCCTCTCGTGAGCTTCTGGGAGCTGCGCGCCTGGAGATTGGCAAACGCTGCGGGCTTATTGATCCCGATGCCTGGGCCTTCACTTGGGTCGTGGATGCTCCGCTATTCAAGCCCTCTGGTGAGGCCACTGCTGAAGGAGATGTTGCTCTCGGCCATAGCGCCTGGACTGCTGTCCATCACGCTTTCACTTCTCCCAAACCCGAGTGCCTCGACACTTTTGACACTGATCCGGGAAACGCCCTCGCCTACGCCTACGACATCGTCTGCAATGGCAACGAAATTGGCGGCGGTTCTATCCGTATTCACCGCCAGGATGTCCAGCAACGTGTCTTCACTGTCATGGGGATGGGCGATGAGGAAGCCCAAGAAAAGTTCGGTTTCCTTCTTGACGCCTTCAAGTACGGTGCTCCACCTCATGGTGGCCTTGCCTTCGGATGGGATCGAATTGTTGCCCTGCTGACGAAGGCTCCATCGATTCGTGACGTTATCGCCTTCCCGAAGATCGGCAACGGTTGGGATCCACTCACTGATGCTCCCGCCGAAATCGATCCGAAGCAGCGCAAGGAAGCTGGCGTGGATGCCAAACCGAAGAAGCGTGGAGGAGAGGAAGCAAAGGCTTGAGAAGAAGAATGACGCCTGATCTGCTGCTTATATCCGGTATATGATTCCGGGGTGAGTAGGAAAACGACAGAGCCGGCACATTCACTCGTATGGAGAGTGGAGGTGCCGGCCTGGTTTGTATCCGAGCCTCGTGCGAACGAAGTGCTCCGTGTAGATACGGAGGAGGCCGTCATCCTTCTTGAGCGAATCGAGGAGAAGATGTTCGGTGGGGATAGCAGCATCACCGTGGAGGGTACAACGTCGTTACGGCTAATCGCACAGGGCAAGCCGGAGGCAATTTGTTCGGAATTAGAACGACGCCGAAGAGCACTTCCTTCTCCTGGATGGGCAACTCTTCCAGTGGGAACATATGCGCTAGCAAACCCAGAGCTCCAACAGTGGCTGGGCGCGTATCGGGGTGCCCAATGGGAGGTGTACTGGACAGACCAGGATATGCCGACCCAACCTCTCCAGGAACGTGTGCGTGTGCTTGAGGGAGATGAGGTTGCTGGGGTGCGTAGCTTCTTGCTGCGGTCAAATCCTATGAGTGAAGCCTTCGAACAGTTTGACGTGTATCGCTGGTATGGAATTCACGACGACGGTCACCTTGCGAGCGTTGTGGGTGCAGTTGATGACACAGTGGGCACGAACTTGTCTGGTCTTGGCACTGATCCAAAGCTGCGTGGGCGTGGTTTTGCTGGTGCCCTCATGGCTGGAGTAGTGGCAGCCGAACGCACACGCAACGAGATTGTTCATTTCTCCATGTGGTCGTTTAATGATCGCGCTCGGCGCGTATATGAACGTATCGGCTTCATCTGTGAGAGCCGTATGGAAACGGTGACACCTCATCCGGTACAGGTGAAAAATTGGGCAACTGGTGAGATGAACGAGGTATGAGTGTGGGAATGCTCGGGGTGGAAGGACTTTCTGTTCTCGCGTTTTAGGATAGAAGAATGGATCTTTTTGAGAGCAGTGGCGTTGACGCAAGTGGCGTTCCCACATCGGAGCGCGGGCCTCTTGCTGTGCGGATGCGCCCACGCAGCCTCGATGAACTCGTCGGCCAAAGCCACCTGCTCGGTCCAGGCTCACCAATCCGGCGGATGATTGAACCAGGATCCTCCTCGCCCTCGTCAATTTTCTTGTGGGGTCCGCCGGGTAGCGGAAAAACCACGCTCGCCTACCTCATAGCCCGAGCTGGAGAGCGGCACTTCGAGGAAATCTCAGCTGTTTCCGCAGGAGTGAACGATATTCGCAATGTCATCGCTGGAGCTAAGTACCGCCTCGCAGCACGCGGACGCGAAACCATCCTCTTCATCGACGAAGTTCACCGCTTCTCTAAAACTCAACAGGATGCGCTTTTGCCCGCAGTGGAAAACGGGTGGGTGGTGCTCATCGCTGCAACAACCGAAAACCCTGCATTTTCAGTAGTCTCGCCCTTGCTCTCACGGTCACTTCTTATCACGCTTCACGGATTATCCGACGAGGACATCATGACTCTGATCGACCGAGCACTTGTGGATGAACGCGGACTCAACGCAAAAGTGACGATAACAGACGAAGCCAAGACACAGCTTGTTCGCGTGGCAGGGCAGGATGGCCGGCGCTCACTTACCCTTCTTGAAGCAGCAGCAGACGGAGCGGCGCTGCGAGGCTCGTCGGCCATTGAACTTATCGATATTTCGCAGGCGGCAGATGGAGCAAGCATTCGATATGACAAAGAGGATCACTACGATGTCATTTCCGCATTTATCAAGTCGATCCGAGGCTCGAACGTCGATGCGGCGATGCACTATCTTGCGCGAATGCTCGAAGCGGGAGAGGATCCGCGTTTCATCGCTCGCCGCCTTATGATTTCAGCTGCCGAAGATGTGGGGTTGGCAGATCCTTCAGCCTTACAAACAGCCACTGCTGCAGCGCAGGCTGTGGCACTTGTCGGAATGCCTGAAGGGCGAATTATCCTGGCAGAAGCCGTCGCACATTTAGCTACCGCACCGAAGTCTAACCGCGCGTATACGGCGATTAACGAGGCAATTGCCGATGTGCGTGCCGGGAAGGCCGGCCCAGTCCCACTTCACCTGCGTAACGATTCCTTCCGTGGTGCACGCGATCTCGGCTATCACGAAGGTTATCTCTACGCCCATGATTTCGAAGCAGGAATTGCCCCTATGGAATTCATGCCAGACGCGCTTATTGGCCGTCATTATTACGAGCCAACAGATCGTGGTTACGAAGCGAATATCACACAACGCCTCACACGTATTCGTTCGATTCTTGAAGACGATGGCTGATAGTATTGCGAGGTTGCCAGTACACTTCTACGGTTGTAGATCGTCAAAGTGAGTTGGTACACGCCGTGAGGCCACCGGCTTTATACGGCATCACCCTGGAGCCTCAGCCGCTGAGGTTGGCTCCGCAGCCATCGGCTGTGCATTAATTTCGACAGGAGAGATATGTCATCCAATCGTTCCCGTAAGCAGGTGCGCCTCTCGCGCGCGCTCGGCATTGCTCTGACCCCGAAGGCTGAGCGCTACATGCAGCGCCGCCCTTACCGTCCTGGTGAGCATGGCCGTGGCCGCACCAAGGATTCGGACTACTCGGTTCGTCTGAAGGAAAAGCAGCGCCTGCGCGCCCAGTACGGTATCCGTGAAGCTCAGATGCGCCGTGTGTGGGAAGAAGCCCGTCGCCTTGACGGCCTTGCCGGTGAGAACCTCATTGAGCTTCTTGAGATGCGCCTTGATGCTCTTGTGCTCCGCGCAGGTTTTGCCCGTACCACTGCACAGGCTCGCCAGATTGTAACTCACCGTCACATCGTCGTTGATGGCCGCATCGTTGATCGTCCTTCTTTCCGGGTCAAGCCTGGCCAGGTTGTTCAGGTCAAGGCACGTTCGCAGGCTTCTCCGAGCTTCCTTGCTGCCGCCGGTGGAGCACACCGCGATGTGCTCCCCAAGGTTCCTGAATATCTCGATGTTGAGCTTGAGAAACTCCGCTTCACGCTCGTGCGTCGCCCCAAGCGCGCTGAGGTTCCCGTCACCTGCGACGTCCAGATGGTTGTCGAGCACTACTCGCGTTAAATTATGTGAACAGGAGCGCGCCCTTCGGGGCGCGTTCTTGCTACCTGGAGAAATAGAGGAATTATGGGCATCACACTTGGTCAAGTTGCAGGTATTATTGCCGCTCTCGCCGCTCTCATTCTCGTTATTGCACTCATTCGCCCCCTCGCCAAACTCGGCGGCGTGCTTGATTCGGCTGCAGCATCACTGAAGGAACTCACCGAGCACACGCTTCCAGCAATTGACGAAGCGGCGCAGGCTGTGCGTGATGCTAACGGTCAGATCGCACGTGTCGATGCGATTACAGCGGCAGCTGCTCGCACAGCTGAGGATGTCTCAGCCATGACAACTCTTATCACCTCGACAATCGCTGCGCCTTTCCTCGCTATTCGCAAGGGCGCAGAGAAGGTGAAATCTTTCTTCGTGGGAGAACCTCAGAGTGGGGCACCTCGGGGTGGATCGTCACCCGCTGTAGTTCCTAATTCCAGCGAGTCCACACGAAGCTAAGGTGATGGGGTGAAGCGAGGAGAGCAAGCCCACGTTTCGCCCCACGTCAGCCTGCCCAGGTTCGACGCAGAGCCTGGAATAATAAAATCTGGATTTGCGCACACGCGCGACCGCCGTGCCGCTTCGTCTCTGCGAGCGGTGTAGATACACGGGCCACACGGCCAGAGAAGGAACAGAATGCGTACCGCCGAGATTCGCCAGCGCTGGCTCGATTACTTCGAGAAGAACGGTCACCATATCGCACCCTCGGTGCCGCTCGTCTCTCCCGATCCTTCGATTCTTTTCACGATTGCCGGAATGGTTCCTTTCATTCCCTACATCGTAGGTACTGAGCCAGCGCCCTATCCCACTGTGGCCTCTGTACAGAAGTGCATTCGCACTAATGACATTGAGAACGTGGGGAAGACAACCCGCCATGGCACGTTCTTCCAGATGTGCGGCAATTTCTCCTTCGGAGATTACTTCAAAGAAGGTGCGATTAATTTGGCCTGGGGGCTGCTCACCTCGAAGGTGAGTGAGGGCGGCTACGGGCTTGACCCTGAGCGTATTTGGGTGACGCTCTGGGAACACGACGACGTTGCTTTCCATACGTGGACGAAGGAGATCGGTGTAGATCCCAAGCACATTGTTCTTCTCAAGCGCGAAGAAAACTTCTGGTCTACAGGTCAGCCTGGGCCGGCAGGCCCCTGCGCAGAGATCCACTACGATCGCGGCGCCGAATTTGGGCCTGAGGCAGTAGGGGGCACTGTGGATCCGGGCGGGGATCGTTACCTGGAAATCTGGAACCTCGTCTTTGACCAATACCTACGTGGTGAAGGTGAAGGTAAGGATTACCCACTCCTAGGCGACCTCGATCAAACTGCCATCGATACGGGAGCCGGGCTTGAACGCCTCGCTTTCCTGCTCCAGGAAAAGGCGAATATGTTCGAGACGGATCAGGTGTTCCCCGTCATTGCCGCTACTGAGGAGATCTCCAATCTCACCTATGGGCGGCAGGAGCAGACAGATATCCGTATGCGCATTGTTGCCGATCATATTCGTTCGGCTCTTATGCTCATCGGGGATGGTGTGCGTCCTGGCAACGATGGGCGTGGATATGTGCTTCGTCGCCTTCTCCGCCGTGCGGTGCGTTCAATTCGCCTCCTTGGTGTTGAGGACGTCGTCGTTCCTACTCTCATCACCGTGTCAAAGGACGCGATGAAGGAATCCTATCCGCAGATTGAAGCGAACTTCGCACAGATTCTCGACGTGGCTAGCGCTGAGGAAGAAGCCTTCCGCCGCACTCTTGTTGCTGGCACTCAAATCTTCGATCTCGCCGTGCAGCGTGCTGAAGGGGGCAAGCTCTCGGGTAGTGATGCCTTTACCCTTCACGATACCTACGGTTTCCCGATTGACCTCACCCTCGAAATGGCTGAGGAAAAGGGAATTACCGTAGATGAAAAGGCCTTCCGTACTCTTATGCAGGAGCAGCGCGATCGTGCCCGAGCCGATGCTCAAGCCAAGAAAACAGGCCACGTGGATGCTCACGTGTATCACGAAATCCTCGATGAAAAGGGCGGGCCTACACGCTTCCTCGGTTATACAGAGAATACGGCTGAAGCAAAGGTTCTTGCGATCCTCCAGGATGGAGTTCCCGTTCCTGCGGCCTGTGCACCGGCAGAAATCGATGTCGTGCTCGATCAAACTCCCTTCTATGCACAGATGGGTGGACAGCTCGCTGACCACGGAACACTCAGCGTACAAGGGGGCGGCTTCCTCAACGTCCACGATGTTCAGGCTCCAGTCAAGGGACTCCATGTTCATCGCTCCACACTCACCGAGGGGACGATTGCCCTCGACGATAAGGTAGTGGCCAGCATTGATCCAGCTCGCCGTATCTCTATTGCTCGCTCGCATACATCTACTCATATGGTGCACAAGGCTCTCCACGAGTTCCTAGGAGAGCAAGCCACACAGGCAGGCTCGGAAAATTCGCCTTCGCGTATGCGCTTTGATTTCCGTCACGGCGCGCAGATTCCACACGATGTACTCTCGGGCATTGAGGCTCGCGTCAATGAGCGTCTCCAAGAGAATCTTAGGGTGGAAACAGAAGAAATGCCGATCGACGAAGCGCGAAAGTCGGGTGCGATGGCGCTTTTTGGTGAAAAGTACGGCACGATTGTGCGCGTTGTCTCTATCGGCGGAGATTGGTCGAAAGAATTGTGTGCAGGAACTCATGTGGGAGAGACTGGGCAGATCGGCCTCGTCTCCGTACTTGGTGAGTCCTCCATCGGCTCAGGCGTGCGCCGCATTGAAGCTCTTGTGGGCGAGGGGGCTTACGAACAAGGCGTGAAGGAGCGCGCTCTCGTTTCTCAGATCTCTCAGATGGTGGGAGCTCGCCCCGACGAGCTCCCCGAACGCATTGATAACCTCCTTGCGCGCCTGAAGAACGCAGAGAAGGAAATCGCTCAACTCAACCTTGCACGCTTGACCTCGGGAATTGACGCTGTGCTTGCCTCACGCCGCAAGATTGGCAAGATCACCTTCTACCGATACAACCTCGGAGATGTCCTCTCGGCTGATGACGTGCGTACTGTTGCCACCGAAATCAAGGCGCGTATTCCTGAAAGCGAAGCAGCAGTTATCTCAGTGACGGGCGTAGCTAAGGGACGTCCTAGCGTGGTAGTGGCAACGACACAAGCCGCACGCGACCTGGGCACAAAGGCCGGCCCACTTGTCAAACTTGCTGCGCGGATTCTCGGCGGTGGCGGTGGTGGCAAAGACGATATCGCTCAAGGTGGCGGTGTAGACGTCTCGAAGATCGGCGACGTGGCTGGGGCAATCGAGACGGAATTGAGCTAACGTGCGCTCAGGCCGTCGAATCGCAGTGGATGTGGGTAAGGCTCGCGTCGGAGTGGCTATGTGCGACCCCGAGGCAATCCTTGCCACTCCATATGACACTTTGACTCGCGGGCACAGCGATGTGACGGCTGTCGCCGCACTCGTCAATGAAAGTGTACTCGAAGTGATCGTCGGCCTTCCTCGTCTCATGGATGGAAGTGAAGGTACAGCGGCAAAAGACGCGAGGCGGTGGGCGAGAGCTCTCGCACGGAAAATTAGCCCCGTACCTGTCCGAATGGTCGACGAACGCCTCTCGACCGTCAGTGCCCACGCCCAGCTTCATGAAGCCGGACGAGCCGGGCGTACCCACCGTAGCGTCGTAGATCAAGCTGCAGCAGTTATCATTTTGGAAACAGCGCTAGATACTGAACGGCAGACGGGACGTGCTCCAGGTGAACTCCTAGAATCTACTCTCCAGACATCTCAGCACATAAGAACTGAGCCTTCCTGTGCCTCTTGCGCAGAACACTTCACAGAAGAAAGGCACTCATGAGCGACCTTTTCGATGACCTTGAGAATTCGCACAGCGAAGCTAGAACCTCATACCGTGCACGTTCACAGGCCGGACGCGATGAACGCGCCCGTGTGCGCCGCAAACGCCGCCTGCGCACAGCACTCATTTCTTTCGTTCTCGTTATGATCCTCACGGCAGCCGCTGTGGTGCTTCTTCCTCGTTTGTTCACAGGAGGCTCGACGTACGATTACGCCGGACCAGGTACGGGAAACGTCACTGTGACGATTCCCGCAGGTGCCACGGGTCGCCAGATTGCCGATATTCTCCACGAGGCTGGCGTTGTGGCAACGGCTGGTGCTTTTGTCGATGCCTATACCGCCGATTCACGCGCCTCGTCTATCCAACCGGGTAGTTTTACCCTCAAGAAGGAAATGTCGGCAGCTGGAGCTTTGGCAGCACTTCTTGATCCTTCTAACAAGGCCTCAATCACGGTGACGATTCCTGAAGGTTTCACCACCTGGCAAGTCTACGAGCGTCTAGCTGCGGCTCTGTCCGTGAGCGTTAATGAGGTCAAAGCCGCAGCTGCTGGTGATATCGGTTTGCCTGAGCAATCCGGTGGTAATCCTGAGGGGTGGTACGCTCCTCTCACCTACACTTTCGAGCCGGGCACTACCCCTACACACGCTCTTACCGAAATGGTTGCTGCGCGTGTCCAGGGGCTCAGAAATCTCGGTCTTGATCCTTCGGCGTGGCAGTTCACGCTTATCAAGGCTTCCATCGTCGAACGTGAGGGGTACGCGAACACCTATACAAGGGTGGCACGTGTGCTGGAGAACCGCCTCGTGGATAACGAACAGACTCACGGCTTCCTCCAGATGGATTCCACCGTCCTTTACGGAGTGAACAAGACCGGAGGAGTACCAACGAGAACCGAGCTTGAGACAGATACTCCCTACAACACTTATCTCCATGCGGGGCTTCCTCCTACACCTATCGGTTCGCCCGGGGCGGCAACAATTGACGCGGTGCTTCACCCCGAAGCAGGCGATTGGCTCTACTTTGTGACTGTCAATCTGGATACAGGGGAAACGAAGTTCGCCTCCAACCTTGACGACCACAACCGCAATGTTGCGGAATTCAAGGCGTGGCTTGCCGCAAACCCGCAGAAGTAGGTTCATGGTACTTCCGAAGCCGATAGGTGCCGCAGCGACAGGTGGAGGTGCACAACCGCGTCCAGAGGGCACACTGATCTGGGCAGGAGATACTTCTGATCTCCGCTATGCCCTCCTACAAGCGGGAACAGATGCTCCTCTCTATGCGCTGCCTGGGAATCTTGACCGGCTCATTACTGAGCGTGAATCCACGTGGGCAGGTCTTGTCCTGCCCACAGAGCTTTCCGCTCAGGCGCTCCCTGTCTGCGAGAAACGCGATGGACTGTCTAAAGCTATAGCGGGGATCGACACGATTGCCTGGGTGAAAGCTCTCCCTGAGCCCTTCGGATTTGCCTGCTTGACAGGTGGAATTGTCCAAGCTCTTCGGGAAACGGTGCCGGAAGGAAGCCTGGGTGGAGCTGCTCTCCTCGAAAATTTCCCCGCTGCTCATTTTGCTCTACCTGCTCTCATTCAGCTTGGCTTTACTCCTTACGGGATTGCGCGTGGCGCCCTCGCAAGAGCAGCGGCGAGACTTGGGGTAGGGATAGAAGCCCCTTCTTCTCTCAGTACCGCTCCGATGCTTCGCTTAAGCCGCTCGCCGCAATCTCCACATCTTATCCACGTGGAGATTGATGGAACGTCTGTACCGCTAGGGCTTGTGGAGCTTCATACTGCCGGAGCACAGATTCGTCTCCTCACCTCACGCGAACCCACACTTTCACCAATGTACGAGGTACTGAGTGAACGTTTCCCCACTGCCTGAATGAGTAATAGGGTGTGGACGGCTCGGATTGTCCACAGAAAGCGAGGTGAGTCGGCATTGAGATTGCACAGAGCCTTAGCCTTTGCTCATGTGGACAAAGGAACGCTTACTTCGTGGGGTGCTTCGACCAGTACAGGCGATTACCTTGGCTACAGGCTCAAGCCTCATTCTCCTTCTTCTCACGTGGCAGGCGCAGAAGGCGGAGGCTGCCTTGGGTATCGCTATAGGCCCTTTGGTTGTGGCAGCTGTTATTGACGCACGTCGCTACCTCTTGCCTGATCCTCTTCTTCTCATCTCCCTCTCCCTCCTTATCGGAATTCGCCTCTTTCTCGCATGTGTACATTGCGATCCTCGTACGCTTGTATATCCGCTCGGGATCGGAGGGCTCGTCTACCTTGTTCTTGCACAGGTTTCGCATCGGACGAGTATGGGAATGGGAGATGCCAAGCTATTGGGTATCCTCGGCATCTGGATCGCCGATGAGCGCCTCTTCCTTGTGGCGCTATCTGCCAGTCTTATCGCCTTGTTCCAGAGTGCGCATGTCGCACACCATCGTGGGTGGACATGCCGTATTCCACTCGGGCCAGCATTGGTAGCTTCTGCTCTGTTTTTCTGGTTGTGGGATCTTGCGATCTTGCCCTAGAAGTATCCGATACTTTTCTCGTTCACAGTGTGGCGACGTGGAAGGGGTTTGCCTTCGCGTGGCAGAATCAACGATATGTTCGCTTGGTCTACTGCTGGAGAATCGCACGGTCGCGCCCTCGTCGCCTTCGTCGAAGGAATGCCTGCCGGAGTGGAAATCACCTCTGCCAACATCAGTGCCGCACTTGCCCGCCGCAGGCGTGGTTACGGGCGTGGGGCTCGCCAGAAGTTCGAGCAAGATGAACTCACGATCCTCTCCGGGGTGCGTCATGGCTTCACACTCGGCTCGCCCATCGCACTGGAGATTAAGAACTCTGAGTGGCCTAAGTGGGAGACTGTCATGAGTCCAGATCCCGTAGATTCTGCGGCTTTGCTCATTGACGCAGGCACAGGCGACGAGCGTGAGATTGCGCGAAACCGTCCTCTTACTGCTCCTCGCCCAGGTCACGCTGACCTTGTGGGAATGAATAAGTTCGGTTTCGAGGATGCCCGTCCTGTACTTGAGCGAGCTTCAGCTCGCGAGACGGCTGCTCGCGTGGGAGCGGGAGCCCTCGCTGCTGCCTTGTGCGAACAGGCCGCTGGTATTCGCATCATCTCCCGTGTGCGGAGTATTGGCACGGTGGAAGATACCACGGAATATACTTTCGTACCCGCCGATGGCTCGCGTCTGGATTCCTCGCCTGTGCGTGTTCTCAACCCCGAGGTTGAGGCTGCGATGATCGCGCAGATTGAGAGCGCAAAGAAGGAAGGAGATACCCTGGGCGGAGTCGTCGAAGTCCTCGCCTTCGGTCTACCTCAAGGTTTAGGTTCCTACACCACTCCGCTTGGGCGCCTCGATGCCTCTCTGGCTGGAGCTCTTATGTCGATCCAGTCTGTCAAGGGCGTGGAGATTGGCGATGGTTTCACCTCTGCCACACGCAAGGGGAGCCAGGCACACGACGAAATTGTGCGTTCTGAAGGAAAAATCTCGCGGGTTACAAACCACGCTGGCGGTATCGAAGGGGGTATGTCCAACGGCGAGGTGCTGCGGGTGAGTGCAGCTCTTAAGCCGATCTCTACAGTCCCGCGAGCCTTACGCACAATTGACACTCGAAGCGGAGAAGCAACCACTGCCCTCCATCAGCGTTCAGATACTACAGCAGTGGTTCCTGGTGCGGTGGTCTGCGAGGCGATGGTGGCTCTCGTTCTGGCAGAGGCACTGACTGGGAAGTTTGGTGGCGACTCTCTCACTCAGATGCGAGCGAACATTACCTCGTACCTCGAAGGAATCCCGGAGGTGCGGCGATGAGTGTGCGCGCAGTTTTCGTGGGTATGCCCGGATCTGGAAAATCTACGGTAGGTCGCGGTCTCGCAGCACGCCTGGGTGTGCCCTTCCGTGATTCTGATACTCTCATCGAGGAAGTAACCGGCTGTACCATTCCCCACATCTTTGCCTCTGAGGGCGAAGCGGCGTTTCGACGCATCGAAGCTAAAGTGATCGCTGAGGCTCTCGACGGGTTTGAGGGTGTGCTCTCCTTAGGTGGGGGAGCGGTGCTCACTGCCTCTACGCGCAACCTCCTACGCAATCACCCTGTGGTGCTTATCGATGTGGAGTTTGAGGAACTTCTGGCGCGCGTGACGAATTCACGCACAGTGCGCCCCCTTCTTGCAGAAGATCCACGTGGGACACTCGAACGCCTTCATGTCGAACGCAGCCCGCTCTATGCACAGGTTGCCCGCTACACAGTCGTGTCTGATTCCTCTCCAGCATCTCGCGTTGTCGAACGTGTCCTCGCGCTCCTTGAGCAGGCAGAGGCTCAGAACGAAGAACTGGCTTGTGCCCGCAGCACTGATACACCAGAGCAACACACCTCATTAATGCCCTCAGGTGAGGGCGAGCTTCCATGAACATCCTCCTCATCGGCCCTCCCGGTTCTTTTGTCTGTGAGGTTGGTGAAGCTCTCTCAACACGCCTGAACATTCCTATGGGATCCACGCAGGCTGTGCTTGAAGAGATCGAGGAGAGCCACGCACCTCAAGAGTTCTCAGCGCAAGAACGCAAAAACCTCGAACGCGAGGTTACTCTCGCTGCGCTTGCCCAGATCGAAAATACGCCGGATAGCTCCCATATTCTTGCCCTCAATTCGAGAGCATTAGGCTCACAACGTGAGGAAGAGACCTTCGCCCACGTGCGTGAACGTATTAGTGCTCTCACACGCTCGGGAGTTCCACTCATCTACCTCAGCGCTGATCTTCCCACTCTGATGAAGCGCACAGGTGTGGCGGGAGCAAGTCTTCCTGCACTCGGTTCACCTCGGCGCACTTTCATTCTTCAACTTGCTGCATATACTGCTGTTTACGAGGCTTTTGCCACCCATCATCTCTCCACAACTGGCCTTGAAGTAGCTGAGGTGACTCGGAAGATTCTTGAGATTCTTCACCTTGATGAGCGACGAGGCTCATAGCCGTGAGAACCCCACTACGGCACTCGTGCCCTGTATCCTTATATGCGGCAAGTAACCGCGCAGGTGCTTCGTCCACACGAGGGTGAACTCCTGCGATAAAGCATCTCACAGAACGGAACACCTGTGGCAACCACTAACGATCTAAAGAATGGTATGGTTCTTCGCATTGAAGGCCAGCTCTGGAGCATCGTCGAATTTCAGCATGTCAAGCCTGGTAAAGGCCCTGCTTTTGTGCGTACCAAGATGAAGAATGTCCTCTCTGGCAAAATTGTGGATCGTACCCTCAATGCTGGCGTTAAAGTGGAGACGGCTACAGTAGATCGCCGCGACATGCAGTACCTCTACAACGACGGTACGGATTTCATCTTTATGGATCTCGAAACATATGAGCAGATTCCCGTCACTCCCGAAACTGTGGGCGATGCTGCAAAGTTCCTCCTGGAGAACCAAGAAGTCATCGTGGCATCCAACGAAGGACAGGTGCTCTTCGTTGAGCTTCCCGCTTCTGTAGTGCTTGAGATTACCTATACCGAACCAGGCCTTCAAGGTGACCGTTCCAACGCTGGCACGAAGCCTGCTACTGTGGAAACAGGCCACGAGATCCAGGTGCCGCTCTTCCTTAACCAGGGCGACAAGGTCAAGGTTGATACCCGCACCGGTGCCTACATCTCGCGTGTGACTGACTGATGTCAAAGAAGAAGACCTCACGCACTACTCAGCGCCATCGCAGCCTCGATGTCGTCTTTGAAGCTGATGAAAAAGGCCTCATTGAGGAAGAGGCACTCCTTGACCTTCTCGCACAACGTCGCACTCTCTCCACAGCTCAGGTTCCTATTGGTGATTTTGGCTGTGAACTCGTCGAGGCCTTTGCGAAGAATATCGACAATATCGATACGATTCTTGAGGCTGCGAGTGAGGATTGGGCACTCTCGCGCATGAATGTGGTGGATCGATCCATCCTTCGTGTGGGGGCTGCCGAACTTATTGTCGTGGGAACTGATCGGGCAACTGTCGCTTCGCAGTGGGCGAGTTTGGCTCGCGAGCTTTCCACCCAACGTTCGGTGGGCTTCGTTATGGGTGTGCTCAACCGTGTGGCCGATATTCGCGCTGCTGAACTCGGGCAAGAAGCTCCACGTAAGCGTGAATCTGAAGCTGCGGCTGGAATGGCGCAGGGCGAAGCGCAAACGCTTGCTGCTTCGGCGATCAACCGTGAGCACGTCGAGCCTACTGCCGCACTAGGCACTGAGTTTGCCGCCTCGCTAAGCGAGGAAATGGAAGGTTCTACTGTCGAGTAAAGACGTGGGGAACAATTGAGCTTCCCTATATCTTTACCTTGCTCACCTAGCGACATATCCGAGTGAATGCGGGGTAGCGCTCGCTAGGATCTAGGATCTAGGACGAGCGGTATAACTCAATAAAAAACAAACATCCTTTAAGCCCCGTCCTGTGAGGCGGGAAAGGAGGCTCTTGTGGCGCAAACTCACCGTAGCCGTGCGGTGATGGGATCGGACGACATCTCTCGGTCGCTTCGACGCATCGCACACGAAATTCTTGAACGGAACAAGGGAGGCGAAACTCTCGTCCTCCTGGGAATTCCCACTCGCGGAGTCCCGTTGGCTCGTCGGCTCGCCACTGCTCTCTGCGAGGCGGGGGAAGATATCGCCGTTCCTGTGGGCACCCTCGATATAACGATGTATCGCGACGATCTCGCTGCTCAACCTACACGTGGCCTCGGTCCAACCCATATTCCATCATCGGGAATCGGGGAGAAAGTCGTCATCCTCGTCGACGATGTCCTCTACTCGGGACGCACAATCCGCTCAGCACTAGAAGCTATTTCAGATATTGACCGCCCACGCGCTATTCAGCTTGCTGTACTTGTAGATCGGGGACACCGACAGCTTCCTATCCGAGCCGACTATGTGGGAAAGAATCTGCCTACCTCGCGCAGCGAGCGCGTGCGGGTCAACCTCGAAGAAATCGACGGGATTGATGAGGTGAGGATTGAAGGGAGTGAAGAATGAAGCATCTTCTCTGCGCAAAAATGATCCGTGAGGAAGCACTGCTCCTCCTTGATACCGCAGAAGCAATGGCAGCTACTCAAACACGTCGGATTAAGAAACTTCCAGTCTTGCGTGGGCGCACGGTGGCCACTCTTTTCTTCGAGGATTCCACCCGCACGCGTCTATCCTTCGAGACAGCTGCAAAGCGCCTCTCGATGGATGTCATCTCCTTCTCAGCTAAAGGATCCTCGCTATCTAAAGGCGAATCGCTCAAAGATACAGCTCAGACAATTGTTGCCATGGGTGCCCAGGCTCTTATTGTGCGTCACTATGCTTCCGGTGCTCCCGAACGCCTCGCTCACTCAGGATGGGTCGATGTGCCGATTCTCAATGCAGGTGACGGCACTCATCAACACCCCACACAGGCTCTTCTCGACGCTTTTACGCTGCGCCGCCATTTCTATAATGGAGCCAACGAGCCAGCTCCCACAGGCTCAGATTTGACTGGAGCGCACGTCGTGATCGTCGGAGATATTCTCCATTCGCGAGTAGCTCGCTCCAATGTTGATCTCCTCACTCTTTTGGGGGCAACAGTGACACTCGTCGCACCTCCCACGCTTCTTCCCGTGGGAATTGAAAGCTGGCCTGCAACTGTCTGTTATGACCTTGACCATGCCTTGGCTAGCCATCCAAATGCTGTCATGATGCTGCGTGTCCAGCGCGAACGTATGAGCCATGCAGGTGGAGGATTCTTCCCCTCACCTTTGGAATATCATCGCGTCTACGGCCTCGGGTCGGCGCGTGTGCGTGCGGCTGGTTCGCAGGCGATCATCATGCACCCTGGTCCGATGAATCGAGGCCTTGAGATCACAGCAGAGGCAGCTGACTGCCTGCAATCTGTCGTGACCGAACAAGTAGCTAACGGCATTTCTATCCGTATGGCTGCCCTTTATCTCTTACTTGCTCACGGTGAGGAGATCCAGTGACCACTTATCTCATCCGACATGCCAATATTCTGGGGGAATCTCTCCGTGACATACGAATCGAGGAAGGCTTCATTACCGAAGTAGGAGAGAACCTTTCTTCCGAAAACGCCACTGTGGTGGAGGCTCGTGGCCTCATTGCTCTACCCGGCCTTGTTGATCCACATACTCATCTTCGTGAACCAGGGCGCGAGGATTCAGAAACAGTACTTACCGGTTCGCGCGCAGCTGCGGCTGGCGGATACACCTGTGTGAATGCGATGGCGAATACTTCGCCCGTTCAAGACACAGCCGGAGTGGTAGAACAGGTGCGCAATCTCGGTATCGAAGCTGGCTATGTAGATGTGTGCCCCGTGGGGGCTGTTTCTGCCGGGCTGGCTGGCGAGCATCTTGCTGAACTCGCCGCAATGGCTCACTCCGATGCCCGCGTGCGCTACTTCTCCGATGACGGTATGTGTGTGGCTGACCCCGTACTCATGCGCCGTGCTCTCGAATACGTAAAGTCGGTGGGAGGCGTGGTAGCCCAGCACGCCCAAGATCCGCGCCTGACGGCTGGGGCACAGATGCACGAGGGCGATATCTCAGCTGAACTCGGACTAGCTGGCTGGCCAGCTGTCGCTGAGGAGGCGATCGTCGCCCGAGACATGCTGCTGGCACAGCATGTAGGTTCACGAGTACATATTCTTCATCTCTCCACGGCTGGCTCTGTGGGACTCGTCGCCTGGGGTAAAGCACAAGGGATGCCGGTGAGTGCTGAAGTAACCCCACATCACCTCAGCCTTGACCATACGGAAGCTCGCTCCTACGATCCACGCTTCAAAGTGAATCCTCCCTTACGTACGCGTGAGGACGTGGAGGCTCTACGTGCGGCAGTGGCTGATGGCACCATCGATGTCATCGGTACAGATCACGCACCTCATCCCGCTGAAGATAAGGACTGCGAGTGGGCTGGAGCTGCCAATGGCATGATCGGTTTAGAAACGGCACTCTCAGTGGTTCAAGACTCACTTGTGGATACTGGACTCATTCGTTGGGCTGATGTAGCTCGACTCATGAGTTTTGCTCCGGCAGCACTGTGCCAAAATCCGAGCCAAGGACGTCCCATCGCTCCAGGAGAACCCGCCAATATCTGCCTTTATGACCCCCAGGCGAGTCGAGTGATTCACGGGGCTGATTCCCATTCCACCTCCTCGAATACTCCGTGGGAAGGTAGGCGACTTCCAGGAGAAGTTCGCTACACCTTCTATCGTGGGGTGCCCACTTTATGGGAGGGGAAGCTGCGCTCCCGTACAGACATGTATAACGAGCGCACTGCCATGGAACCCGCAGCACACTCTACCGATATATCCTCCTTCAACACACAGAGGAAAGGAAGCGAGAATGCCTGAGCCCACACACCGCATGTATGAGGAAACCTCTCCCCGTTTCCTTTCCACAGACCCGGCACTACTTGTCCTTGAAGATGGAACGATGTTCTCTGGCCGTGCTTATGGTGCGCGTGGAACCAGTCGAGGCGAAGTAGTGTTCTCTACGGGTATGACGGGCTACCAGGAAACTTTTACGGATCCTTCCTATCATCGCCAGATTATCGTGATGACGGCTCCGCATATTGGAAATACGGGAGTTAATCACGAAGATCCCGAATCCTCACGTTATTGGGTGGCAGGCGTGGTAGTGCGCGATCCGGCTCGACGCACCTCGAACTGGAGGGCTACAGGAGATCTCGAATATTCTCTGGCATCTGAAAATGTGGTAGGCATCGCTGAGGTCGATACGCGTGCTCTCACTCGCCATCTTCGCGAATGCGGTGTCATGCGAGGTGGAATCTTCTCTGGCTCCTCGCTTCCTGAAGGAGCAGTGGAAGGTAACGCTGCGGCACGTGCGCTTCTCGTTTCACTTGTGCGTGAACAGCCGGAGATGCTCGGTGCGAATCTCGCTGCTGAAGTCTCCACGCCCCAGGCCTATGTGGTGGAGCCAGAAGGAGAAGTTCGCGCCACTGTTGTGGCTGTGGATCTGGGAATTAAAGCTCGCACACCAGAACAGCTCGCGGCTCGTGGGGCACGAGTTATTGTCCTACCTTCGACAGTGAGCCTAGAGCAGATCACCTCCTATCAACCCGACGGTGTGTTCTTCTCTAACGGGCCAGGAGATCCCGAGGCAGCAGACGTTGAGATATCCCTCCTGCGTCAGGTGCTTGAAGCGGGTTATCCCTTTTTTGGGATCTGCTTTGGTAATCAGCTCTTGGGGCGCGCTCTCGGTTTTGGCACGTACAAACTGGAATATGGGCATCGCGGTGTCAATCAACCTGTCCTTGACCGTTCCACGGGAAAGGTGGAGATCACAGCGCACAACCACGGTTTTGCTGTGGCAATCCCTGTGGAAGGAACAAGCACTGCACCGTACAAAGAAGGGGTTTTCGGGCGTGTGGAAGTCTCACACGTGAGCCTTAACGACGGCGTAGTGGAAGGAATTTCTTGCCTTGATATCCCCGCTTTTTCCGTGCAATACCACCCTGAAGCTGCCGCAGGGCCGCACGATGCCTCGTATCTCTTTGATCGATTCCTCGATCTCATGGTGAACCGGCAAAGTGAAGCTACCTCAGTAAACTGCCCTACTTCACTCGTCTCTACCAGCTCTGAGATCACGAAGGAGACTCACTGATGCCTAAGCGCAACGACATTTCCTCTGTTCTCGTCATCGGCTCGGGGCCTATCGTTATCGGCCAGGCCTGCGAGTTTGATTACTCTGGCACCCAGGCCTGCCGCGTACTCAAAGAAGAAGGCCTGCGCGTCATTCTCGTTAATTCCAATCCCGCCACGATTATGACCGATCCTGAGATGGCCGATGCCACCTATATTGAGCCTATTACCCCCGAGGTGGTTGAGCAGGTCATCGCTAAGGAACGTCCCGATGCCCTCCTGCCTACTCTGGGAGGACAGACTGCACTCAACTGCGCCATGGCCTTAGTGAGTAATGGTGTGCTTGAGCGCTACGGTGTGGAACTCATTGGCGCGCGTGCCGAGGCGATCTCCAAGGGGGAAGATCGCGACGAGTTCAAGAAGGTTGTTGAAGAATGTGGAGGTGAATCGGCTCGCTCTCTCATCTGTCACACGATGGAAGAAGTCATGGCAGGGGCTGAGGAACTTGGGTATCCTCTCGTCGTGCGCCCCTCCTTCACAATGGGAGGGCTTGGTTCTGGTTTCGCCTACACCCCGGAGGATTTGCGACGTATCGCAGGGCAGGGGCTGCACTATTCGGCTACCACGGAAGTGCTTCTTGAGGAATCAATCCTTGGATGGAAAGAATACGAACTTGAGATCATGCGCGACCAGGCTGATAACGTCGTCGTTGTTTGCTCTATCGAAAATGTCGATCCCGTGGGAGTCCATACGGGAGATTCAATCACAGTGGCTCCTGCCCTCACTCTCACCGACCGTGAGTATCAGCGCCTTCGGGATATAGGTATCGCGATTATCCGCGCTGTGGGGGTGGATACGGGTGGCTGTAATATTCAGTTTGCTGTGGATCCAGCTACCGGGCGTGTCATTGTCATCGAGATGAACCCGCGTGTCTCTCGCTCCTCGGCTCTTGCTTCCAAGGCGACCGGCTTCCCCATCGCAAAGATCGCCGCACGCCTGGCAGTGGGCTACACTCTCGACGAAATCCCCAATGACATCACTGGCTCCACTCCCGCTTCCTTCGAACCCACGCTTGACTATGTAGTGGTCAAGGTGCCTCGCTTCGCATTCGAGAAGTTCCCGGACGCCGATGGCACCCTTACTACCACAATGAAATCGGTGGGTGAGGCGATGGCGCTGGGGCGCAATTTTACGGAGGCTCTCAACAAGGCGTTGCGCTCGCTTGATAAGAAGGGCACCACTTTTCATTGGGATGGATCAGTCCCTTCGCCCGAGGAGCGCGAAGAACTTCTGCGTAAGGCAAACAGACCTACCGAGGAACGCCTCCTTCAGGTTCAGCAGGCTCTTCGAGCTGGAGCGAGTATTGACGAGGTTTTTGAGGCAACACAGATCGATCCCTGGTTCCTTGACCAGATCAGTCTCATCAACGAAGTAGCAACAGAAGTGGCTCGTGCCCAAGCTCTGGATCCACAGGTTCTCCGCCTAGCCAAACGCCATGGTTTCTCCGATCTTCAAATCGCCCAACTGCGCGGGATAGGAGAGGAGGCTGTGCGGCAGATCCGTTGGGCCTATGGTCTCCATCCGGTCTATAAAACGGTGGACACCTGTGCCGCCGAATTTGCTGCCCGTACCCCCTATCATTACTCCTCCTACGACGAGGAAAGTGAAGTGGCTCCTCGCCGTAGGCCAGCAATGATTATTTTGGGTTCTGGTCCTAACCGTATCGGACAGGGAATTGAGTTTGATTATTCCTGTGTGCACGCTTCACGTGCCCTGGCTTCCAGCTACGACACGGTGATGATTAACTGCAATCCTGAGACAGTCTCCACGGATTATGACATCTCTTCACGCCTCTATTTTGAGCCTCTCACCTTTGAGGATGTGCTTGAGGTGTACCTGGCAGAGAAGGAAGCCGGGCCAGTTGCGGGTGTGCTTGTGCAGTTGGGAGGCCAGACTCCGCTTTCTTTGGCTAAGGATTTGGAGCGCGCTGGCGTACCGATTATCGGGACGAGCCCTCAGGCGATTGATGCTGCTGAAGATCGTGCCCACTTTGGAGCCGTTCTCTCTGAGGCAGGGCTACATGCCCCTGCCTATGGCACAGCCACGAGCGATTCCCAGACAATCGACATTGCTGAGCGTATCGGCTATCCCGTGCTTGTGCGTCCTTCCTATGTGTTGGGCGGGCGAGGTATGGAGATCGTCTATTCGCGTGAGCAGCTTGTGGATTATCTCTCCCGTCATGAAACGGCTCGCACGGATGCCTCGCGTAAAAATGCACCGCTTCTTGTGGATCGTTTCCTTGATGCAGCCACAGAGATTGATGTGGATGCGCTCTATGACGGCCAGGAGCTTTTCCTTGGCGGAGTGATGGAACATATCGAGGAGTGCGGTATTCACTCGGGCGATTCAGCTTGTGTGCTTCCTCCGCTCACTCTTTCGCGTGCTGTGGTAGAGCAGATTCGCCAGGCCACTGAGGCGATTGCTCGTGGGGTGGGTGTGCGTGGCCTTCTCAATATCCAGTTTGGCCTTATGAACGATGTTCTCTATGTCATTGAAGCCAATCCGCGCGCCTCGCGCACAGTGCCTTTTGTTTCGAAGGCTACAGGTATTCCCCTCGCTCCGGCGGCTGCGTGGATCATGGCAGGCAAGTCGATTGCCCAGTTGCGTGAGGAAGGGATGTTACCTTCCTTTGATGCCACTCGTCTTGATCTTGACGCGGCTGTGGCGGTTAAGGAAGTGGTGCTTCCCTTCAAGCGTTTCCAGACGCGCGGTTCGCGCCTTGTCGATACGGTATTAGGTCCGGAGATGCGTTCGACGGGTGAGGTGATGGGTTTGGCTTCTACGTTCCCTGTGGCTTTTGCAAAGTCGCAGACGGCGGCCTATGGAGGGCTACCAGATGAGGGAATGCTCTTCGTCTCCGTGGCTGACAAGGACAAGAGTTCCATTATCTTTCCGATTCTCCAACTTGTTGAACTGGGCTTTAGTGTCTGTGCGACGGAAGGTACAGCAGCGGTGCTGCGCCGTTATGGCGTTCCCACTCGCGTGGTGCGCAAGGATTCGCAGGGACGCGGGCCAGATGGTGAACCGACGATTGTGGATCTCATCCTCGGCGATGAGATCGCTCTCGTCGTGAATACGCCTTCCACTGGATCTTCACGTAAGGATGGCTACGCTATCCGTGCGGCAACAACGGCGGCTGATAAACCGATTGTGACGACGGTGCAGGAATTTGGTGCAGCAGTACAGGCGATCTATGCGCGGCGTCGTGAGCGTTTCACTGTCTCTAGCTTGCAAGAACACGACAGTGCACGTCTGGCTCGCCAGGGAAGGTGAGAAGATGAGTGTTCGTGTATCTGCAGAGGAACATCGAGGTTTCGGCGAACGTATGGTTGCACGTATGGCTCGCCTTGGATCACTCTGTGTGGGTATTGATCCTCACGTAGGTCTCCTAGAGGCATGGGATCTTCCCGACGAAGCCGCGAGCTTGCGTGAGTTCAGTTTGCGCACTATTGACGCGCTGTGGGAGCATACGGCGGCTTTCAAACCGCAGTCGGCTTTTTTTGAGCGCCATGGTTCGGCGGGAATCGCTGTTCTTGAAGAGGTACTTGAAACCTGCCGTCAGGCTGGTGTTCCGGTGATTTTAGATGTGAAACGTGGGGATATCGGTTCGACAATGGGAGCCTATGCCCAGGCGTATCAGAGTGGACCACTGCGCGCTGAGGCGATGACCGTTTCCCCCTACCTTGGACCGCGCTCCTTGCGTCCCACAGCGCTCTCCGCCGCGCAGGGAGGGCGAGGACTTTTCGTTCTGGCTTTGACCTCAAATCCTGAGGGCCACGAGCTTCAGCATATGGGAGAAGATACCTCAGTGGCGGGGCGAGTCATTGAAGAAGTGACCCGGTGGAATATCGAGATTGAACCGGAGGGTGTGGGACCCTTCGGTCTCGTCGTCGGAGCAACAATTGGGGATGCTGCCCGGCGCTTGGGGCTCGATCTCTCCTCTTTCCCTGGAATTTTCCTTGCTCCTGGAATTGGGGCGCAAGGAGGTGGAGGAGCTGAGGTAGCTGAGGTCTTTGGAGCAGCGCGTTCGCGCGTCCTTGCCTCGGCTTCGCGTTCGGTGCTCGCAGGTGGCCCTGCTGCTTCCGGTTTGCGAGAGGCCTTCGAGCGTACCCGTGATATAGTGACCCCTCAGTGAGCTGAGAGTGGTGTTCCTACCCAGCGCTCTTGCCAGAGTGAAGTTGGGTAGGAAAGCCGACACTCCTTGAACCTCTGCAAAATTATTTTCATATGTCGCATTCTCCAAGCCAGCTACCTGCAGGTTTATTTATTGCCTTACATTTGTTGCCGAAAATCTTCTTAAAACTCCAACAAAAAGGGGAATTGTGGGATATAACTCTAGTGAGTTGAATGCCATATAGGTACCGACTCATTGAGTCCGCAATACACAAAGGAGAATGCTCTATGGCGCTTCCTACTCTCACAACCGAACAACGGGCACGAGCACTTGAGAAAGCGGCAGAAGCCCGCCTTCGTCGCGCAGAGTTTAAGCGTGATCTGAAAGCTGGAAAGATCTCGCTCTCCGCAGCTCTTGATCGTGCAAAGAGTGATGATACGCTTGGAAAAATGCGCGTATCTGCCCTTCTCGCCTCACTTCCTGGTATCGGTGCCGCCAAGTCGAAAGCGATTATGGAACGCACGAAGATCTCGGAGAACCGCCGTATAGGTGGCCTTGGCCCTCACCAGCGCGAGGCACTTATTAAACAATTCGGATAAAATTTAAAATAAATATGAGAAAACAGAGTAAAGCGTGTCATGTGCACGCACAACTCTGACATTACTGGGCTGTGGTGTGTGAACGTGGCACGATTGGTTATATGACTGACGCACACGATTCGCACACCACAGCTCAGGCTTATGTGGTGGCCGGTCCCTCGGGAGTGGGGAAAGGAACCATCCTCGCTTCCCTTTGTGACCGTGCCCCCGAATGCTGGCTCTCCATCTCTGCAACAACGCGTTCTCCACGTCCTGGAGAAATCGACGGTGTCCATTACTTCTTTCTCACTGAGAAGGAATTCGATCGTCTCCTCGCAGAAGGAAACATGCTCGAATGGGCAGTTGTTCACGGGAAACACCGCTATGGAACTCCGCGTGGTCCTGTGGAGGACGCCCTCGCTCACGGCAAGACTGTCATCCTCGAAGTGGATCTGGATGGGGCGCGCCAGATTCGTTCCTCTATGCCCCAGGTTCGTCAGATTTTTATTGCCCCGCCTTCTTTTGACGTTCTTGAGCGGCGTTTGCGTTCGCGCGCTACAGAGACGGAAGAACAGATTCGTCGCCGTCTAGAGACGGCACGTGTGGAGCTTGCAGCCGCCGACGAATTCGATATCGTCCTCGTGAACGATTCCGTGGCACGTGCCACGGACGAACTTCTGCACATCTGCGGCTTAAGCAAGTAGTATTAAGGCTTGCACGCCCAGTGGAGAGGAAAGACATGTTCGGAACAGTTCCACAGCCTGATGGCATTACGAACCCGCCGATCGACGACCTTCTTGAGCACGTCGAATCGAAGTACGCCTTGGCTGTGTATGCAGCTAACCGTGCACGCCAGATCAATGCCTACCGCCAGGAAATGAAGCGCGGAGATGGCTCTATCTCTCACTTTGGCCCCCTTGTGGATGCGAATCCAGAGGATAAGCCTCTCTCCATCGCTCTGGGGGAAATCGCCGAGGGAAAGATCGAGTGGTCCACTCCGGTCGAATGAGCGCACACTCAGCGATTCGGGCCTCCCAGCCGGGAGGCCCTTTCCGTGTTGTCGTTGGAGTGAGTGCGGGGATCGCCGCATATAAAGCCTGCATTCTTGTGCGCACCTTGCTCAAGGCGGGTGTGGACGTGGATGTGGTTCCTACTCCTGCAGCTCTTGAGATGGTGGGACGAGCCACCTGGGAGGCGCTCACAGGCAAAGAGATCTACACCCAGGTAGGGGAAGATGCTGCGCATGTGGGACATGTGCGCCGTGGCCACGAAGCTGACCTCATCGTCGTTGCCCCTA
This sequence comes from Actinomycetaceae bacterium zg-1166, assembly GCA_015679245.1. Classification (GTDB taxonomy): domain Bacteria; phylum Actinomycetota; class Actinomycetes; order Actinomycetales; family Actinomycetaceae; genus Changpingibacter. The sequence goes on from CP064953.1 coordinate 892,606, forward strand.
CCACAGCTAATACCCTAGCTAAACTGCGCGCCGGTATGGCCGATAATCTTCTCACTTCCACAATCCTCGCAGCGCGCTGCCCGGTGATGCTCGTTCCTGCAATGCATACAGAAATGTGGCTTAACCCAGCTACTGTAGAGAATGTGGCTGTGCTGCGCACGCGCGGCATCGAGGTGCTGGAGGTGGCGAACGGACGCCTGACTGGGTCTGATTCAGGGCCGGGGAGAATGCTCGAACCAGAGGATATCGCAGTACGGGTACTCGAACGCCTCGAAGCTGGAAACACCGCAGATACCGCAGATACCGCGCACGCCACGACTCGTGATCTTGAAGGATTACAAGTCGTGATCTCGGCAGGAGGAACACGAGAGGCTATCGATCCTGTGCGTTTTCTCGGTAACCGCTCTACGGGCGCCTTTGGGATCCATGTGGCGCAGGTTGCCCGTGAACGCGGTGCCACGGTGCGGCTCGTCGCGGCCAATATTGACGATACCCTCCTTGCCACAGCACAGGGAGTTGATATTGAGCGAGTGGTCAGCGCTGGAGAGCTTTCGCAGGCCATGCACGCTCATGCGCAATGCGCAGACGTTCTTGTTATGGCAGCGGCTGTGGCCGATTTTCGCCCGGCCACAGTAAGTGAATCGAAACGGAAAAAAGATACGCGTTCCTGGAGTCTTGAACTCGTCGAGAATCCCGATATCCTCGCAAGCCTGGCCTCTCACCGCGGGCGTGAGGGGCAGATTGTCGTCGGCTTCGCTGCCGAGACTGGGGATAAAAACGCAAGCGTGAGTGAGTACGGTCGAGAGAAAGCTGCTCGTAAGGGCGCTGACCTTATGGTAGTAAACGAAGTTGGTGCCACCAAAGGTTTTGGGGAGGTCGACACAGCGATCTCCATTATTGATGCCACAGGGCGCGTACACGCACAGGGGAGGGGAAGTAAAGCTGAGCTTGCCCACCTCATCGTGGACGCAGTGGCGACATATCGACGCCAGGGGAATATGGGGAAATAGAAAGTATGTACCGTCAGCCTTTTACTTCCGAATCCGTGACCGAAGGCCATCCTGATAAGGTCTGTGACAAGATCTCCGATACGATCCTTGATGCCCTTCTTTCTCAGGATCCACAAGCTCGTGTGGCAGTAGAAACAATGGCCACCACCGGGCTTATTCACGTGGCCGGTGAAGTGACCACTGACGCGTACGTGGAGATCCCTGAACTTGTGCGCTCGGTGATCTGCGACATCGGATATACCTCCTCCCGAGTGGGCTTCGATGGGACTTCCTGTGGTGTCACTCTCTCCATTGGACAGCAATCTCTTGATATAGCCGGGGGAGTGGGGCGCTCTCTTGAAGCTCGCGAAGGATCTGGAAGCGATCGTTACGACGAACAAGGTGCCGGTGATCAAGGGCTTATGTTTGGTTATGCGACACGAGAGACTCGAACGCTCATGCCTGCCCCGATCCAGCTCTCCCACCGCTTAGCCGAACGTCTGACCACTGTGCGCAAGGAAGGTATCGTGCCTGGACTACGCCCCGATGGAAAGACTCAAGTCACAGTGTCCTACGAGGGTGACAAGCCCGTGGCTATCGATACCGTGGTAATGTCCAGCCAGCATGATCCGGATATGGATCAGGAGTGGCTTACTACTGCTCTGCGCGATAACGTGCTCGAACCGATTCTCGATGAGGAGGCGATGAACCTGGATCTCGAAGAAATGCGCCTCTTCGTCAATCCTTCTGGAAACTTCGTCATCGGTGGCCCTATGGGCGATGCTGGACTCACCGGTCGCAAAATCATTGTGGATACCTATGGGGGGATGGCTCGTCACGGAGGTGGAGCTTTCTCCGGTAAGGATCCCTCGAAGGTGGATCGCTCGGCTGCCTACGCTGCGCGCTGGGTGGCTAAGAACGTTGTCGCTGCGGGTCTGGCTTCGCGCTGTGAAATCCAGGTGGCCTATGCTATCGGGCGCGCTCACCCTGTTTCGGTGCGCGTAGAGACTTTTGGCACGCAGACGAGGGAAATTTCACGTATCGAAAACGCTGTGACGAAGGTCTTTGATTTACGCCCAGCTGCGATTATCGACGAGCTTGATTTGCTTCGTCCAATCTATGCAACTACAGCAGCTTACGGGCACTTTGGGCGCGAGCTTCCCGAATTCACATGGGAGCAGACGAACAAAGTGGAGGATCTTCTGCGTGCGCTCTAAATAACGCACTAAATAACGCACGCACTCTAAACAGTGCGTGAAGCTCTGCATGGCGGGTGAAGCCCTGTACAAGTGCGTGAAACCTTATAAGATGTGAAGCTCTACGCGTGCGTGAATACGATTCTTCGTGCGGTTACACATCGTGCCGTACGCAGGTGAAGCACGATGCACAACCGTCACATTTATAATGTGACCTTCCTCGCTTCTAGGGTGACTTTGAGCAAATCTATCCGGTGTGCCCCGATAGCGTTGAGTTATGGATGAGGCACTTCCCGGCTTCGGCTCACTTCCCATCACCTCCAAACAGGAGGCCTTATGGGATACTCACGCCTCCACACGCCACATCACTGGTGAGGTGGAGGCACCAGTAGCTCATGTCCATGTGGAAGCCCCCGTGATCCATATGGATCGAACCTTCGACTACCTGATTCCGGCCCGGCTTGACTCCAGTGCCGTGATTGGTGCGCGAGTTCACGTGGACGTGGGAAGTCAGCGTATGAATGGCTTCATCGTCGGGCGCGATAGTGTGACTGAACGCAGTGGAAAGCTGCGCGAACTCCGTAGGGTTATCTCACCCATTGCAGTGCTCACTCCGCAGATCTATCACCTTGCTCGACGTCTTGCTTCCCAACGTGCAGGAAGCCTGAGCGACGTGTTGCGTTTAGCCATTCCAGGCCGCCACGCGCGAGCTGAAGCAGCCTTCCGTGAGAGTGTGCGTCCGGTTCACTCGCCGCCTCAACCACCTGTTCCAGGTAGGTGGGAAGCCTATAGCGGCGGTGGCGATTTCATTCGTGAACTCGCCTGTGGAGCCTCTCCTTCGGCCTGTTGTGTGGCTCTTCCTGGAGTGGCGGGCTCCACCTCTCTCCTGGCTGTGGCCGCCCAGGCTGTACTTGCTTCAGGGCGCCAGGTTGTGCTCACCTTTCCCACTGCACGCCATGCAGAACGCATGGCTGCGGCACTGGAGAAGCTCTTCCCCTCGCGTGTGGCGCTTCTTCTTTCGGAATCTACTCAGGAGAAGCGCTATACCCAGTTTCTCCGAGCATTGAGCGGGGATGCACAGATAGTTGTGGGAACACGGGCGAGTATCTGGGCACCTGTGCCGGCTCTCGGCTTACTCATCGTGGTTGACGATGCTTCTCCTCATATGCGTGAACAGCGTGCCCCGTATTGTCATGTGCGCGATGTGGCAGTAGAGCGAGCCAAAATCGAGGGAGCTGGAGTGCTGCTCTTCTCGGCTTATCTCAGCGAAGCATCAGCTCATATGTGTGCACGTGGGCACGTATCTCTTCTGCGTGGTATCGAAGCAGCCGTGGCTTCCTCAGCACCGCGGATCTCTAGTCCGCAGGAATGGAGAGGCGAAGAAAGCTCGTGGGCGCGTCTGCCTGACGCCGCTTTTTCCCTTGTGCGCACCAGTCTTGATCGTGGTCCCGTGCTCGTGGTGGTGCCGCGTGCAGGATATATTCCGCACCTGACATGCGAGGCCTGTCGCCGCCAGGCTGAATGCCCAATTTGTGGGGGCAGACTTGCGATAGACGGGCCTACCTCTCAGCCCACATGCACACGCTGCGGCTGGCATGGGATCTTCCGTTGCCCTGAATGTGGGGGAGCGAAACTGCGCTCGGCACGTATAGGTTCCCACCGTACCGCTGAAGAAATCGGAAAAGCATTTCCTGGGGTTGGAATTATTCTCTCTGGAGCTCGTGCCGCTGAGGGAATTGTTGAAACGGTAGATTCTCGCCCGCGGATCGTCGTTGCCACCCCTGGCGCTGAACCTGTTGCTGAGGGCGGATTTGCTGCGGGGCTTATCCTTGATACTCCTTATCTTCGTGGCGAGGGCTTGGGAGGGAACACACAATTTCTCCGCCTGCTCTCACGTGCACTTACACGTGTGCGGCCAGCCCGCGCCGGTGGGCATGTGCTTCTGGCGGGAGGAGTGGAGGAAGAAATCGTGCGTGCGCTTAACCGTTGGGATCACGTGTCTCTCGCTGAGCTTCTCCTTAGCGAGCGCGAAGCCCTTCTCCTTCCCCCTACTCAACGATGGCTTGAGATCAGAGGCGAGGTGGAGGATCTTCGTCGTTTCCTCGGTGTGGCACGCAGCCTACTTCAGCAGAGTAGGGTGGCGCACTGCGCTGAAGAGCTATCTGGTTCTGGTGCGCACACGCATTCACACATAGCTCATGAACCCGAGGATCGTGAGGTTTCAGCTTCTGGTCAATCTCTCTTATCCGGAGGAATCCGCCTTCTTAGCCCTCATGTGGCTCTTCTTGGCCCAAGTAGGCGAGACAAAGGCCAGGCCGTTTATCTGCGCTATTCTCATGAGGATTCGCAGTGGATTGGACCAGCACTCTGCGCGGCTCATCGCCAGTATTCGGCCACGGGGATGGGAGGAAGCCTTCGTTTCGAACTCGATCCTGAACTCTAGTGCGGAGACTGCGAAAACAAAAAGGGAATACTGCGCGTGGAAAGTGCGTACCCTTTTCCGTCAGAGGAAGGCAGCTATGTTCAAACAGGTACGATAGGCCTGTGCGAATTCTCTTTGCAGGTACTCCTGCCCTTGCTATCCCTTCCTTGGAAGCCCTCGTCGAAGCTGGTCACGAGGTCGCCGCTGTACTAACACGCGCTCCTGCTCCTGTGGGGCGCAAACGGATTCTCACACCTTCGCCTGTAGAAGAGTGGGCGCGATCCCACGGTTTAGAGGTTGTGACACCTGCGAGCCTTCGAGGTGAGGAGATTCAGAGGTTTGTGAAGGATTGTGCACCTGAAGCGGTAGCTGTGGTGGCCTATGGTTTCCTCGTTCCTCCCGCACTCCTCGATATTCCTCGCTACGGATGGATTAATCTTCACTTCTCTCTTCTGCCAGCGTGGCGAGGCGCCGCCCCCGTCCAATATGCCATTGCTGAGGGAGACTCCGTGACTGGCGCCTGTACCTTCCGCTTGGAGGAAGGCCTGGATACTGGCCCCATTTTCGCACGCCTCACCCAAGAAATTTCTCCTGTGGATACGTCCAGTTCGCTTGTGGAGAGGCTCTCGTATTCTGGTGCACAGCTCTTGACTCGAACCTTTGCCGAACTTCCAGGAGCAACTCCCGAACCCCAAGTGGGAGAACCGAGCTTTGCCCCTACTCTCACGAGTGCTGACGCTCAAGTGAACTGGGAGGCTCCTGCTCAGGAGATTGACCGACGCATCCGTGCCTACACCCCGGCTCCTGGAGCGTGGACGACACGTGAAGGTAAGAGGTACAAGCTCGGCCCGGTACGCCTGGCAGAAGATGTCACGGATGTGGCACCTGGTCAGATTCGCGGTACATTCGTCGGTACCGGCACACATGCTGTGGAGCTTCGTCGCATAGCCCCCGCCGGAAAGAAGGAGATGGATGCGCTGGCTTGGGCACGTGGCGCACACCTCGATGCCGATGCCCACTTTTCTTGGAAGGAACAGTAATGCCGACGAAGAACTGGCACCCACGCCGGGCAGCTTCCGATATCTCACGCCTTGTGGCCTGGGATGGATTGTGTGAAGTAGAAGAAAACGGAGCCTACGCGAATCTTCTCCTTCCTCATCTCATCCGTGAGGCAGGGCTAGGCCGCCTTGACGCTGCTTTTGCCACGAACCTGTGCTACGGCACTCTTCGGATGCAGGGGCGCTGGGATGCGATTATTTCCCGTTGTGTGCAGGGGCGAGATATCGCGCAAATAGATCTGCCGGTGCTCGCTTTGCTTCGGATGGGGTGCCACCAACTCCTCGATTTTGCCACTCCTCCTCATGCTGCTATCAACGAGACAGTGACGATTGCGCGCAACGAATTCAGCCAGTCTATCGGCGGCTTTGTGAATGCCGTATTGCGCCGCGTGAACGAAAGGAAAGGGGACTGGGAGGAGATCTTGCGGCATTCGTCGGCCTCTGAGCGTGAATTCCAGGCGATCTGGTATTCCCACCCTCGATGGATCACCGATTCTCTTGAGAAGGCGTTGTTAGCTTCGGGGCGAAGTGGGGAGGATCTAGAAGCTGTGCTGAGAGCGGATAATGAGCCTGCCAAGGTGGCTCTCGTCGCTCGTGACATCACTTCTGCTCAGCTGCGCCACGAGATCGAAGACCGCGCCTGGAGTCCAATTGAGGGGAGCCTTATACCGCACGCTCTTCTCATCGAGTCGGGGGATCCGGGGCGCTTAGCTTCAGTGCGTCGAGGAGAAGTAGGAGTTCAAGATGAAGGAAGCCAGCTTATTTCCCAACTTTTTGCCTGTGCGCCTCTTTCTGGGAGCGATGACCTCTGGCTCGATATGTGTGCCGGTCCTGGTGGGAAAACGGCGACGATCGCTGCGCTGGGAGCTGAGCGAAATGTAAAAATTCACGCCAATGAGCCTCATCCTCATCGCCTCGATCTTGTGGCGCAGGCCGTGGAGCCGTGGGCGGAATCTGTGGCCTTGCGTGAGGGAGATGGGCGTGATATAGGGCAGGAGGATCCGGGAGTCTACGATCGTGTCCTCGTGGATGCTCCTTGTTCTGGCCTGGGTGCTTTGCGTCGACGACCTGAGGCTCGTTGGCGCAAAGCTGCGGGCGATATTCCTGAACTGACGAAGCTCCAAGGTGAACTCCTCGATTCGGCCTTCGCAGCTCTTCGTCCAGGTGGTGTGCTCGTGTACTCGACGTGTTCTCCTGTCCTGGAGGAAACTCGTGGTGTTGTGGAATCCTTCCTTGCGCGCACTGTGGGTGCGCAGCTCAAGGACGCTGCCGCGATTGCGAGTACTATGACACGCCAACCTCTTAAATCGCTCGATGGCATGGTGCAGTTGTGGCCGGATCTCCACCATAGTGACGCCATGTTTATCGCTCTTCTTACCAAGGAGTAGACGCTGGCAAGATCCCGTGTGCGTCTTTCGTCCAGGCGCATTGAAAGAGCCTCACGTAACATGTTCACATGAGTGTTGTTATTTCTCCTTCTATCCTCAACTGCGATTTTGGGCATCTCGCCGACGAGTTGGCCAAGATCTCAAATGCTGATTACACCCACGTGGACATTATGGATAATCACTTCGTACCGAATCTCGCTTTGGGGCTTCCGCTTGCGGAAGCGGCTGTGAAGTATTCTCCTGCGCCTGTCGATGCTCACTTGATGATCGAGAATCCAGATCACTGGGCTCCGATCTACGCCGAACTTGGGTGTGCTTCGGTGACTTTTCATGCAGAAGCTGCCCAAGCTCCCGTGCGCTTAGCCCGTGAACTTCACAAGATGGGTGTACGTGCCAGCCTTGCTCTGCGTCCGGCTACTCCAATCGAGCCTTGTGTCGATATCCTCAAGGAGTTCGATCAAATCCTCATTATGACGGTAGAGCCGGGATTTGGTGGGCAGTCTTTCCTCGATTCGATGCTCCCGAAGATTGAGCGCACGCGTACGGCTATTCGCAATGCGGGGCTTGACGTGTGGATCCAGGTAGATGGGGGAATCTCTCAAGCCACAATCGAACGAGCAGCACAAGCAGGAGCCAATAACTTCGTCGCTGGTTCTGCTGTGTTCGCCGCAGACGATGCTTACGCCGAGGTAGAAACGCTACGTCAGATGGCTTTGGCGCATACTCACTGAGTCTTAGATCTCTCGCGGGAGGAATGGGGCACACGCTGTTAAGCGTGTGCCCCATTCGTGTGGCAGAGGGAAAAATTACTACACACGCCGAAAGTCCTATTGTGTAAGGAAGATATTTTGACATAAAGATTTTGCAAAGTAGCTGGTCAGAACCTTGTGCGAGGTTGAGAAATAATTTGTAAAAAATTTCCCCAGACAAAAGTCGTAGAAACGCGTGTGAGATCCCCTACACTTCATACTTGGATGCTCTACTGTGGCACATTTCCTCCAAAGCAGGAGGAACACCGCTTGGTCGCGTACGTCGCGTACGTCGCGTACGTCGCGTGCCGTGCGGGAGGTGTGCACACTTCGCCGATTCTCATGGGGGAGAAACAGAGAAAGGCAGCCGACAAGGACGAGCTTGCTTCGAGCCAGCTCCATACGAAAGGCAACGCGATGGATTCGACCTTCTTTATGTACTTAGCCCTGGCACTTTACTTCTTGGGCATGATTGGGCTGGGCTACATCGCCTACAAGCGCGTAGATACTCATGAGGATTACATGCTCGGAGGGCGTCAGCTTCACCCCTGGGTAGCAGCACTCTCGGCGGGTGCCTCAGACATGTCTGGATGGCTCATTATGGGGCTTCCAGGTGCCATCTTCGCCACAGGGCTCATCGAAGCCTGGATCGCCATTGGTCTATCTATCGGTGCCTATCTCAATTGGAAGTTTGTGGCACCACGTCTACGCGCCTACTCCGAGATAGCCAAGAACTCCATCACGCTTCCCGGCTACTTCGAAAACCGACTTCACGATCGCTCACGAATGCTGCGTGTCGCCGCTTCGATCATTATTCTCGTCTTTTTCACTCTCTACGTTTCCTCGGGAATGGTGGCCGCAGGTGTCTTTTTCGAGTCTGCCTTCGGCGGTGATTACCTCGTGGGTATGCTCATCGTCGTCGCTATTACTCTCCTTTACACCTACTTCGGGGGCTTCCTTGGCGCCTCTCTCACTGACGTGGCTCAAGGTGTTTTAATGATGGTGGCCCTGGGCGTTGTACCAGTTGTTTCCATCATCGCCATCGGTGGCCTTGGCGAGACTACCTCAACGATCAACGAGGTAGCCCACGGCAACCTCTCCTTCTTCGGCAGCCCAGACCTGGCCACCTCTGCTGTGGTTCTCACGATCACGTCAGGTTTGGCCTGGGGGCTTGGCTACTTCGGTCAGCCGCATATCGTCATCCGCTTTATGGCACTGCGCAACCCTCAAGAAGCTAAGAGTGCTCGCCGCGTGGGAATCTCCTGGATGGTTCTTTCCCTCACCTGCGCTGTAATTTCTGGCCTCGTGGGAATCGCCTACTTCTTCTCCATACATCACGAGTTACCTAACCCAGAAACCGTTGTGTTGCGTATGGCTCAGCTTCTACTCCATCCTTTCCTTGCCGGTCTCGTCCTTGCAGCAGTGCTTGCGGCAATTATGTCCACCTTCTCCAGCCAACTTGTCATCTCCTCCTCGGTGCTCGTTGAGGATATCTATCACGTGGTAACGAAGTCGAAGCCGAGTCAAAAGCGCCTCGTGCTCCTCGGGCGCCTCGCCGTCCTCGTCGTAGCTGTGGTCGCCCTCCTCCTTGCATTGAATCCCCAGGGCTCAATCCTCAAACTCGTGAGTTTTGCCTGGGCAGGATTCGGTGCCTCTTTCGGCCCCATCACAATCCTCTCCCTCTACTGGCGCAAGCTCACAAACTGGGGTGCCCTTGCTGGAATGATCTCTGGAACGGCGAGCGTCTTTATCGTCAAAGCCCTCCACACGGGTCTCTACGAACTCGGCCCTGCCTTCGTGATTGCTCTCGTTCTTGCCATTCTCGTTTCCAAGCTCACGTATAAAGCGAATCCGCAGATCGACGACGAGTTCGCGCAGATGAAGGAGAAGTCTTCTGCATCTGAGCATGCTCGAACACCAGTTCGCGACGTTCGCACCGCCTAAGCTGCCTCTCTAGAGGATCTGTAACTGAAAAATAGTGTGGGTGTGTCTGAGTTTCTCACCTCAAGAAACATCAGACACACCCACACACTCGTATGGAAAATTCGCTGCTCTTTCGTGTTTCAACCTGCGTAGAATTGAGCAAGAAGCCCGCGTATGGCGGTGTGAGCAAAGGAGTTCCATGTTTTCGCGTCTGGGGAAGGCAAGCGGGCGCCACCCGCGCCTAGTTGTACTCCTCTGGCTCGTAGCCGTTCTCGTTTCTGCTCTTGCTGCTGGCACAGGGTTTGGGCACGACGGTCTTTTCTCTCGCCTGGCCACCACAGACTTCGTCGTTCCGGGATCTGACTCAGAGATCGTCTCCAAGGCGAAAGGGGAGAATGCCAACCCTTCCATTTCCTTTCTCGTGCGAGGCGCTCCGGCCGTAGATGCAGCCGCCTTCGCGCAATCCCATCGCAGTGAACTCCATGTTGCAGGGGTAGCAAGCCTTATCGATCCTTTCGTTCCGGGGCTTCCATCTGAGCAAGCTCAGGCTTTGCGCGCTGCCACAGGAGAAAGCTGGGTGCTGTTAGCTCACCTAGAGGAAGGAATGGGAAAAACTCAACGTGCACGCACCGAAGAATCTCTTCGCTCAGCTATGACACGCTACTGGGCAACTCTCGCACAGGAGTTCCCCGAGGCGAGCATCGTAGAAGTCTCACGCTCAGCAGTCTCGGATGTGATTACAGGGCTCGTCCGCCAGGATCTTGTGCGCGGAGAAACCCTGAGCCTTCCTATCGCAGCTCTCCTCCTCATCGCCGTCTTTGGGGGTGCTCTCGCCGCCTGTCTTCCCCTCATCGGGGCAATGAGCGCAATCATCGTCGGCCTTGCCTTGCTGTGGGGTGCAACTTTTGCCACGACGATTGATTCCTTTGTTATCAATGTCATCTCAATTATCGGAGTGGCGCTCTCCATTGATTACGGCCTCCTCGTGGTCAGCCGTTTCCGCGAAGAAGCGCGAAAAACAGTGAACGTACACGCACGTGCGGAATCTGACACAGGGCGAAGGCATGATGCCAGTACAACTTCTCAAGGCACCTCTCAAGACGCCTCGCCCATGCTTGAATCCGGAGATCTCACTGCCATCATTGCGCGCACTGTGGCTACTGCCGGGCGCACTGTCTCCTTTTCTGCTCTCACCATCGCCCTCGCTATCGCAGGTCTAGCCACGATTGACCTCCCCGTACTCCGCATCATCTCTTTCGGCGGTATTATCGTCACTCTCCTCGCCGTCCTTGCCACGATCACGTTGGTTCCTGCCTTCCTCGCACTGTGGGGGAGGAAGATCCTCGTACCCTCACCCATGTCTCGCCTTCCGATCCTGCGGTTCCTCACAAAACTCGACGGAGAGGGAGGACGAAGCTCGGAGAAAGAGTCAGGGTTCTTTGCCACCCTTGCGCGCAGGGTGCACGCACATCCGTGGATCGTTATGCTCTCCTCTTTCGCGCTTCTTGCGCTCATGGCAAGCCCTTTGGCGGCCTTCACTCTGCGTAATAATTTCGAGGATTACATCCCAGACGGCACACAACTCTACAGCGCCTATGAGGAAATTCAAGCGGAGTATCCAGCTCTTGCCACATCTCCTGTCACTGCTGTAGTTGATGCGATGGGCGCCGCCGAAGTCACGAGTAAAATCTCAGCGATTTCTGGCGTTACGCATGTTCTTCCCACTCAGCTCGACGATGGGCGCATCCTCCTCTCCGTTGGACTCGATGTGGAAGATGCGGCAGGGGCACGAGCCACGGAACTTATGGAAAAGATCCGCGCCTTAGATGCCGATCTTCCTGAGGGATCTCACTTTGCCGTTGGCGGCACCACCGCACTCCAAACTGATATAAAGCACGCGATAATCTCGGGAATGCCCCGCGCTCTTGGCGTTGTCGTCGTTGCCGTCATGGTGCTTCTTTTCCTCATGACAGGTTCACTCCTCATCCCCCTCAAAGCTCTTCTCATCAATACTCTCTCCCTTCTTGCCTCCCTCGGCGCCACCTCCTTTATCTTCCATCACGGGCTTTTTGGCCTCCCTCGCGTATCTGGTCTTGAAACCTACATTGTTGCCTGTATGGTGGCCTTTGGGTTTGGCCTTGCGATGGATTACGAGGTTTTCCTCCTCGCACGTATTAAGGAGTATTGGGATGCTGGATTCTCCAACGACGAAGCTGTAGAACGTGGTCTTCAACGCTCAGGACGAATCATTACTTCGGCTGCCGCCATCATTATCGCTGTCTTTATTGGCTTTGCTTCGGGGCAGATGGTGGCAATCAAGGAGATCGGCGTGGCTTTAGCTATTACGGTGGTCACCGATGCCACACTGACCCGCCTCCTCCTCGTGCCAGCCACAATGACGCTGCTCGGGCAATGGAATTGGTGGGCACCACGCCCATTGCGTTGGATCTCTCGTAAGCTCGGCGGAGTTTTCCAGGAGTAGATGGGGTCAAGACTACATGCCGTTTTTCCGGGAGTTGATGAGGTAACTCATTCACAGAAGTTGCCCGAATATACTGCCTGGGACATAATGGTGGCGAACACTATGTGCTCCGGGGTCAGTGAAAGTCTGAACCGGCGGTGAAAGTCCGCGACCCGCGCAAGCGGTTGACGAGGTGAAATTCCTCGACCGACGGTAAAAGTCCGGATGGGAGGCGCACGAGTGCCGGCTGTCTTTTATGCCGGTGTCGTTCGTGTCTGAATTCCCCGAAGCTGAGTAGGGGAGAGGCATGAGAGCAAAAATTGGACCTGCACTGGGATTCGGTGCGTTCCTTCTTGCCCTCTGGTGGCTCGTAAGCGTAACTGGGGCAGTTGATTCCGCCTTCCTTCCTTCCCCCTATGAAGCTGCATCACGGATGATCGCAGGCTTGGCGCAGGGTTATCTTGCTACAGCCGCGTGGGTGACTCTTCAAGAGGCTCTCTTCGGCTGCCTGCTCGCTGGCCTTGTGGGTATCCCACTGGGCTACCTCGTGGGTAAGTCACGCTTAAGTGCGCGTGTGCTCCAGCCCTATTTGGCTGGAGCACAAGCAATCCCCGGCGTGGCTCTCGCTCCGCTCCTAACAATCTGGATTGGTTATGGTACAGGTTCCATCGTCACGCTCTGCGCGATCATGGTGGTATTTCCCGTCATTATTAATTCAGCGATGGGAGTGGCTCACATCGATAGAGATGTACTCGGTGCGGCGCGGCTGGATGGAGCGAGTGGCTTCACCCTCGTCCGCCACATTGAGCTGCCTCTCGCGGCTCCCAGTATTCTCGCTGGGCTTCGCACAGGTTTCACTCTCTCGGTGACCGGCGCGGTTGTGGGCGAAATGATTATCGGTGGGAAGGGATTAGGCATGTTGCTCACAAGCGCGCAAGCAAGCGCAGATGTGAAAGGGATGTTCGCCGTTATTATTTTGCTGGCGGCGAGTGCCATGCTCATCTATGGATTTCTTGTGCTCGTGGAACGGCGTGCCAACTACCTCATTCGCAGCTAACTCAGCTTGTAGGGGCCGATTTTTCGGCCGTAATTCTCGACAAACAAGGATGAGTTTCGTGAAAAAAGCTATCGCGTTCTTCGCCGCTCTTGCGTTTCTTACAGGATGCTCAGGTGGAAAGGGGACGTCGGATGCAGCGAGAGCTGCTTCCTCTGCGAACCAGAAATCCCATGTCACTGTGGGTCTTACCTATATTCCTGATATTCAATTTGCACCTTTCTATGTTGCGCAAGAGAAAGGATATTTTAGGCAGGAGGGGCTTGATATTACTTTGCGTCACCACGGCGCTCAGGAGGCACTTCTTGGAGCGCTTGAATCAGGGGAGGAGGATGTTGTTTTTGCTGGAGCCGACGAAATGCTCCAAGGCCGCTCCAATGGTATTGACGTGGTGAATTGGGCAACGATGTACCAGAAATATCCTGTCACTCTTATTGTCCCTGAAAGCTCACAGATAACGAATGTGGCGGATCTGCGTGGCAAAACTCTTGGCCTTCCTGGCCCTTATGGAGCCAACTATTTCACTCTTCTTGCCATGCTCAAAGCTCATGGGATGAGTGAGAGCGAGCTTTCGGTCCAGTACATCGGATACACGCAGGCAGCGGCTCTCTCAACTGGGAAAGTGGATGCAATTCTCGGCTATATGAACTCTGACACTGTAGCCATTGAGGCCTCTCTTGGCGCTCCCGTGCGCACAATCGACCCGGTGAGCGGCGGGATTCCTCTCGTGGGTGTGGGGCTTGGCTCCCTTTCTGCCACATTGGAAAAAAAGAAGGGGCACTACGAGGCAATTCTTCGTGCTCTTGACCGCGCGGTGTCGTTTGCTGTAGCCAACCCTGAGGAAACTGTCAAGATTACTCAAAAGTATGTTCCTGCACTCGTTGACCCTGAGCGTGAGAGAACTGCACGTAAGGTGCTTGAGCGCACTCTTGACCTCTACGGCACCGAATATATCGGTGCCCAGGATCCTGAGCGTTGGGCAGCAATGGCGAGCTTTATGGAGAGGAACGGATTGTTGTCAAAGGCTGTTGGAGCCGACGAAGCATTCCGCTCACTTCGCTAGGGTAGCCCTAGCTCTGAGAGAGGGGTGATCTTGGTGTGGGGTCGTCTGGGCCTGGCTGGGTTCACCTTCCTTAGGTGAGATCACCCAACTTTCCTCTACATCAAGAATGTAAGATCGAGACGTGAAAACTTGTGATCAGCTCTTCGAAGAGCTCTCGCGAAAAGCGATCGAACGCCCTGCCGGTTCTGCGACAGTTGAAGAACTGGACAAGGGAATTCATACTATTGGTAAGAAGATCGTCGAAGAAGCAGGGGAAGTATGGCTTGCCGCCGAATACGAGAGTGACGAATCCCTTGCTGAGGAAGCCTCCCAGCTCCTCTATCATCTTCAGGTCATGCTCATTGCGCGTGGCCTCACTCTTGAGGATCTCTACCGGTATCTCTAAGGAACGCCGCATTTTCCTCTGAAAACAAGCGCTCTTTCCCCTTTACTCTAAAAAATACGCGGTTCTTCTCCCTAACCCTCTAAAGATAAAAAGATAAGTAGCTCTCTCCCTATCACCGCCCCGTGCTACATAGCATTCGTAGAGTCTCATCGAGACGATGCACAGGTGGACGAGCGCGCGACGAACGGCAGCGTGGGTGCAGCTCACGCCCATGAAAGGATCACTAATGCTTCGAGTGGCTGTACCTAACAAGGGTGCTCTCTCCGAACCGGCTTCGCAGATGCTACGAGAAGCCGGTTATCGTCAGCGTCGCGATTCGCGTGAGCTTGTACTCACAGATGTAGAGAATGATGTGGAGTTCTTCTTCCTCCGTCCGCGCGATGTGGCCGTTTACGTTGGTGCCGGAACGGTGGATGTGGGGATCACTGGGCGTGACCTCCTCCTCGATTCTGGAGCGGACGCCGTGGAGCACCGCAGCCTCGGTTTTGCTCGCTCCACTTTCCGCTTTGCCGCTCCTAAGAATCAATGTCACAGCCTCGCGGATGTTACCGGAAAGCGCGTGGCCACTGCCTATGATGGCCTTGTCCGTTCCTACCTCGCTGAGAAGAGAATTGAAGCGAAGGTAGTTCACCTCGATGGCGCTGTAGAATCTTCTGTTCAGCTTGGAATCGCTGATCTCATTGCTGATGTGGTAGAGACGGGATCAACTCTTCGCGCAGCGGGGCTCGAAGTTTTCGCTGATCCGATTCTCTCCTCTGAAGCGGTGCTCATTCGCGGCAACCGTGAACTTCCCGCAAGTCTTGATATTCTCGATCGTCGTATCGAAGGTGTTCTTGTGGCTAGGCAGTACGTCATGCTTGATTACGATTGCCCCGAGGAGAACCTTAAGGAAGCTGTGAAATTAACTCCTGGTTTGCTCTCACCCACAGTTTCTCCTCTCCATGACGAGGGGTGGTGTGCGGTGCGTGCAATGGTCAAGCGTGAGGCTACGAACCGTGTTATGGATGCTCTCTACAGCCTCGGCGCACGCGGAATCCTCGTGACCCCCATCCTCGCCTGCCGGATTTAAGTGCCTGTGAGGGTTTATACTCTCTACTTTTTGAGGATACGGCTATAGGCTATACAGATCCTGCTCTAAGCGCCCTGTGGGGGATCCACCCTCGATTCCCGCCTAATCGCACGTATCGAAGTGAAAAGGCGGAGGTTTACTCAAGGAGTGTGTGCTGGCAGAAGCCATGAACGTAGCACAGGCGACTGGTCTTGCTCTATCTGAAAAGTGTGTGTGGAGTAGAGGCTCGTAGGTTCGTCTGCTTTTCTTCGGTTAAGCTCAATTTTCTATGCATAGTTGTGGGGTGCTTAGTTTAGTTTCTAGCTAGAAATAAACTAAGCACCCCACAATATATTCCCACTACCATGCACGATCAAACTGAGAAAGTTTAATCTGTGGATTCGAGGTATCGGAGAGGTCGAAATTTCCATTGACTCTGTATTTACGCACCTCATCACCGCGACTGGAGTTCAGCTCACTGGTGATAATGCTCCCGGTACTCGTCGTAAAATAACCTTGACCATTGTTAATGACCCCAAACTTCTGAAGCGATGTGAAGGAATCCTTAAGTTCGAGCTTAGCGAGCGTAGTGCTCTGCACGGCATAAGGGCAATCATGATCTGTATTGGTCGGCGGAGTTACGCAGGCTTTGAGCTTCGTATTTGCCGCCTCAAGAAGGAGCGAGGTGAGTTTCGCTGAAGCGGTGATATGTAGGCTGAGTGATGCATCGTAAGACTCTCCGCCGAGAACAAGGAGGCTCTTGTTCTCGATCTCGAAGTATTCGTTTCCAGACTCCACAGGATACTTGCCTGGAAACGCCGTGACTCTAACTTGTCTGCCCTCGTTATGTTCTTCGTTGAGGGCGACACCGCCAACCTTCACTGTTGGAAGGCCGTTCGTGTGGATCGTCGCGGTATAGAGCATAGGCGTCTTAATTTTCCAGGTGCGCAGGAGGCCGAACTCCTTTTCCCCTGGCTCCACAGTGAAAGTGTGGTCGAAGCGTTTGCCATCCAAACTCATTGTTGCGGTGACAGTCGTACTTTCTTTACCCTCATCCTCAATTTTCGTCTCGATGAGTTCAGGGCGAGTTGCCTGGGCAAGAACGTCGTTGGTGAGGAGAGCTCGGTATTCGTTATCAATCCCAGGATCGACAATCGCATTAGCTGCCTCAGCATCTCCCCGAGAGATTGCTTCGATGTAGTCACGCACAGAAGCTTCAGCAGTGCGTCCGGAGTTAATAATCGAGAGAGCAACCATTCCTGCAATGAGGAGCGCAATGAGCGCGCCAATGAGAGAGAAAATGAGAATGAGCTTGCGCTTCTTCTTTGGATCCATCGGCTTTGCGGCACTCGTGAGGTTAAGCGGTGCACCCGGCATCGGTGTGGCAGGTGCAGTAACGGGAGGAGGGGGCAGCGGGGTTCGTTGGGCAGGAGCCGCCGGTGGGACAAGAGGCGCGGAAGAAGCTGCCGGAGGAGTAGGGGGAAGCGGAGGAGGCACCGGTGAAGTAGGAGAGGTTAGAGGGGGTGCACTTGCTGGAGGTGGTGCAACAGCAGCACCAGCTTCCTGTGAGGTAACGAGGCCGGGTGCTGGAGGTACAGGAGTGGGCGCTGCAGGCATACCGAGTGACTTCGCACCTGTGGGTGCCGCCCAAGAATTAGCCCAGCGCTGCACAGCCGCACGACCTCCCACACTTATGAGGAGACCCTGCGCGTTCGTCGCTAAGAACATCGGAAGAATCTCAGCGAGGAGGGAAAGACCAAAGCTGACGAGCGCAACCGTCAAGATCGTCACTGCGCTAATCCCATAACTCAGAGACATAGAACCGGAAGGTAAACTCGTAGAGAAACGCAGGCGAGCAAGTCCCATACCGAGTATCAGCCAGGCTGCGGTAAGCCCCACAGGCAACTGCCAGATGCGTCCCCATTGAATCCCTGTGCAGCGATCACGGCGCAAGCCCACTCGGATTGCCACCACACATAGAGCGAGGATAGTCATGAGGATGAGGAGGTAGCCGAAGCCATAAGGAAGATTCCAGGCCTTGAGACTGGGGAGCACAGCAGCACCCAGGAAGTCCAGATCCTCAAGTTCAGTGATCGAGAGATCGCCAAAGAAGGCGAGCCCCATCGTTGCGAGTGCCAGCGTGGGAAGCAAGGTTAGACCCGTAAAGATCGCAAAGGGAACATGGAAGGAGAAAGCTGCCCAGACCAGAATAACTGCTGCAATCACGAGGTAGAACGGGGCAAGGATAAGTGCCACCTGGCCTAGTTCCTTACGCATGTACACGTACCACGAGGGGCGCCAGGTAAGGCCAAGTACGGTAGAGCGCGCGGCAAAGATCGTCGCTGAGGTCACTACGAGAATCGTAAAGAAGAGAAGAACGAAACGCGGAGAGAAGGTCATTTCAACCCCGCCGAGCCCCTTAAACCCTTTGATGAGACCAAGGCTTGCGCTGATGCCCTTAAGTTCCTCGGGCTTAAAAATTGCGAGGATAGCGCTTACAACCGTAGTGAGAGTGGCAAGAATCGCTCCTTCGACAAGCGCGCGCACAAGCGTGGGCAAGCCTAAAGGTGCAAGGGAATCGTCGTGTACACGCTTCCTCGTAATGAGCCATGTCAGCGCAATAATCGCCAGGAGCGTGGTGGTAAAGACGATCGTGATAGAGAAAGTTATACCCAGTTCTTTGCCGAGGAATTGCGTGCCTGTGGTGAGGTTGAATCCCGAACCAAGCACCACTCCTACCATGGCGAAGATCAGAGTGAAGGGACCCCCGACTGTGAGGAGGTGAGGTAGACCAACAGGCTAGTAATGAGAGCCGAGCCGAGGATCGCAGCAAAGATGAGAGCCAGCGTGGTGAGGGGGCCAGCTGAGAAGAGAGCTTTGATCTGGAGTACCACGGGAGAGGGAGCTGCGGGAATCCCCAGCCCGGCCAGTGGTGAAGAATCAGTATAAATAGGCTGAGCCGCAGTATTCTGCGGATATCCCGATGCAGGTGACATCTGCTCAGCAGGTGGCTGAGATGTTGGATGCGCAGGCGGCTGCGGGAAGCTCTGCTGTGGGGGATTTAGAGGAACCCCGTGAGGTGGCGGCGGCGTGAGATTGTTATTCTCAGTCACATTTCTTCCTTTTCTCGTGGTACCAGCCCCCCCCCGGCGCTGGCGTCGCATTGGTAAATACGCCACCTGTACTTCCCGTGAGTGAGCATTAAAAATGCAGCAACATCGTGCACTGTGTGTACACAGAGCTGCAATGTATAGATTGTATACCGATATGGCTCATACTGTGGCCAAAACTCTGGCAGATAAACTTCAGTGTACGTGTACGAATAGATAGCCTTAGGTGCAAATACGCTGCTTGGCGTGCCTCTCATATGTATATGTATATAGATAAGGGACTGGTATATCGATGGGGGATTGCGGTGTTCGTTTCTTGCGTAGCATCACATATGCTGGCTTGCCGCTAGAATCAACCTGAGAACTATCCGTGCCGATGTCCGGCTCGATATGAGGACTACCACGATGAGTACACCTGATTTCATGGGGATTTCTCCTGAAGCAAGCGCTCAAGAACTCTACGCTCTCGCTGCTTCACGCCCTGATCTGCGCCCTGGAATTGCACGCCACCCCAATACCTACGAAGATCTTCTCAACTGGCTTGCTATGCTCGGCGATCCTGCCGTTGACACAGCACTTGCCGAACGCGCCGCCCTTACGGGAGCCTCCTCCACCAAAATGGACATCGCCGAGCCTGCCCCTACGTTCCAGCCTCTCCAAGCGGAAGAGCCTACGTCATCACCGGTACACTCGGAACCCACATTTTCCCAACCTCCCCAGGCGGAGGAGCCTGCTGATGCATATGGAGAAGAGCCTACCGCCGCAACGTATATAAACGACGAACATGCCACTTCTCCCGTAGAAACCTCACAAATACCTATAACTGAACAACAACCCGCACCCGTGCAGGCTGTGATAGCGTCACACGGCTGGGAACAGCCTACGGAAACAGAATTTTTCTCCCCAGGGGCAGCACCCGCCCTGATAGAAACTCCTTCACGGAAGGGAGGAAAAGGGAAGATTATTCTTGTTGTTTTTCTCCTTCTCGCTCTTGTTGGCGCAGCAATTGGCTGCTACTTTGCTTTCTTCCATAACAAGGATGAAGTTGGAGCAAAGCCTTCGCATACTTCCTCGGCACCATCGAGTACTTCGACCTCGCCAACGCCAAGTAGGTCAGCTTCACCGACGCCAAGCCTCACCCCTTCGCAGACTCCTACCTCTACTATAGAGGCACCCGCTCCAGAATCGGTTTCCTCAGAACCTGCACCCGCTCCAGAACCTGAACCAGAGCCTGCGCCTCTCGCGTATCCGGCTCCTGGCACAGCGCTCGAAGCTACGAAGATCATTGCTCCTTCTGGCAACATCATCTGCCAGATGGGTACGTCAGGCGCATGGTGCACAATCCGCACCAATTATTACGCCGCGCGTGGTTACAGTAACTGTGGTGGAGCCACGACGTTGGGGGTAGGAACACAGTCTGCAGGCCTTGCGTGTGATTCCACTGTTACCTCTGATGGAGCTCAACGCTTGGATTACGGTTCCTATGCGTCTTATGGTGACTATGCGTGCGGTTCTGCACGCAAGGGTCTAAGCTGTTGGAATATGCGCACAGGCCAATCCTTCTCTCTCGCTCGCAACGGTTGGACTACTGGAAGCTCAGGCGCGAACGTGTCCTACACTTGGTGAGTGAATCGCCCCTCTTTCCCCTCACCTGTGCCACTCAAGTATCCTCGGCTCAATCAAGGAGCGAAGCAGCGTAGCGTCCCGCAAGCCCTGCACTGAGAAAAGCGAGTGGATCTTCCTCCAGTGTGCGTCCCATCGTCGAGAGGCGCACTGGGGAGGAAGCAAGCGTATCTCCAAGACCGCAAGAACTCATCTCGATGACATTGACATGCTCCGCAGCCTTGAGTTCAGCACTTTGAGAAGCAATAAGCTCCCAAATTTTAGGATCCACGCGCGCGCCCAACGTTACCTCTTCCTCGGGAAAGGGGAGGGGGCATATGAGTGGGCTTAAAGCTACTCGGATGAGGGCAGTAAGCGTATGGTGAGAGATCCCACGGTGTCGTACCCGCAGATCAGCACCCGACATTCGCGCTACAGCAACGGCGCGCCCACCTAGAGTATGTACTGCATTGATCGCCTCACCCACACTTACTCCTGAGAACCCCCAGCGTGTGCCCGTACCGAGATTCCCTGGACCTTGGGCAATAATCGCGAGGTCTGCCTTCCAGACCACATGCGCTGCAAGCAGAGCTGTATGAATATTGACTGTTTCGAGATCACCGCCAAAGGACTGCCCAGAAGTAATCGTGCCGAGAATATGGCCAGCTTGTGTGAGGCTGGCGCAATTGCGTGAGAACCACGCTGGAAGAGCACCGCCATCGTCCATGATGTAGGCAATCTTCGCTTCTGGGTGGCTCTCGCGCACGGCTGCAACTACTGCGGGTAGCGCAGAATGAAGATCAGCCACTACCACGGGCATACCCTCGATCGAATCGGCCTCTGCGAGCAGAGAGTGCCACGGAGAATCTTGTTCGTCGACGCTCATCGTCATGTACTGGAGCGGAGTGTAACGAGCTTTGATGATATGGCCGCGACCAGTTCCTTCTCCATCACCGTAGACTCCATTGAGGTGAGTCTCCTCAGATCCAGGTAAGCGATCGGGAAGAGCGACGATAAAGTGGTAGCCTCCGGTTCCAAGGCCTCGGTGTGCAGCTGCACTGGAGAGAAGTACACGATCTCCCACGTTCGGTACACCGACAAGGTAGGGGTAGGCGAGGGCACGCACACGTTCCACCCGTTCGGGGAAAAGGAGCACCTCACATTCCTTTGCTCCATGCCAGAGTGAGCCTTCGGCAGTAACGATTCCTTCATTCCACGCAATCACCTTGTAAGCCTATCGGCCAAAAAGTACCTGTGCCCTGATACACGCTCGCTAGGTGGAGAGTCATGCTCGCCCCGAAGAAAAGGACGTGGGTCTCCACTACACGCTCGCCAGGTAAAGACAGGTAGAGAGCTGTTGGAGATGAGACTGTGGGCTACTCTGTGTGTGTGAGTAGACGGACATACACATCGACAGCACGGCAGCTGGCACTTGTGGAACTTCTGCGCCGTGATCACGCCGTCACCAAGGAGGGCATAAAGTCTGCTATCCCTGCTTACACGCACCTCAAAGCAGACTCCTTTGAGAAGGCGTTCACGCGAGATCTCACCAGTCTGCTCGAAGGCGGGTATCGGATTTGGATAGACCTATCCAAGCGCTATCATCTTGAGGCGACGATGACGATGGATCTGTCGAACCTCGACGTCGGTTTTCTTCGCACTCTCCTTAGCGGTCTCAATTCGGATCTTCACAGTGAGATTGCCCACGGTGGAGTCGACAAGATCCTCGCGAACTCCACTTCCTCACTCTCTCCAGCGACCTCACGCCTCGTCGCACGCATCCCTCAAGGGGAGGAGACGGTAAATCTCGCGCGTGCGCTCTCACGTGGACTTGCTGTGAGCTTCACCTATGCCTCAGGTAAAGGGGAAAGGCGCTATCTTCTGCTTCCCCGACGCCTTGCTGTGCATTATGAATCTTTCTATGTGGAAGGACCGTCGATACCTCTAGTGGGCAGAGAGTGCGAATCAGTAAACTTCATATCCGCTACATGGAAAGAACGTACTTTCCGTGTGAGCCGAATCGGTGCAGGTACACTCACCTTCCACGAGATACCCGCCGAGTTGTCCGCTGGTCTTTTCGAGGTTTCAAGGGAGGAAAGACAGGACACGCAGGAAAATGATTCAGCCTTTCTTCTTGAGCACGTGATTCTCGCTTTCGCACCTGGAGTTGGAGATGCCGTGATTGGACGGGGTACACATCTTCCGTCACAGCCCGATGTGCCAGGGGGATGGCGTAGTGTCCTTCTCTCTCCTCTAGAGCGCAACCGCCTGTGCGACATTATGGTCACCTACGGCGTGGATGTGCGCCTGCTCGCTTCGCCACAGGCATGTCACATGTGGCAAACTCGCCTTACTCACGTGCGCGCTCTCACAACGCCCACACCAGATGCGGCAGAGTTGAGTTCGCTCAGCTCCACTAAAGCTCCCAGTAAGGATTCTCTACCTCCACACACTCGTGACTCCCACCCAGAGAGCACCCCTCTCACCCCTTCATCGTCGTTCTCCGATATCCGCACATCCGATCACATCCTTGACCTCACGGAGAACTCAGGGAGAACTAGTGGTATTGCACGTGTGCATCCAGGAGCTCGCAACCATGTGTTATCCACACACGAGATTGTGCGAATTCACGCTCTTCTCGTCTATCTTGAACGCTGCGAGGGCAGCCCCTCGCTCAACGAACTTGCCACACACTTCAACCTCACGTGGAAGAAAGTACTTGAGTTACTGTGGGTTGCCAACACTCTCGAATTTGCAATGATTGTCGGCCCCTTTGATCTTGAACTGCCCATGCCTGTGGGGCAGGAGGACGAGGGCGAACCTCCCACCACGGGGCGTTCTCGTGTGCGATTGGGTGACTCTAGCCAGCTCTCGATCCCTTCACTTTCTCTGACTCTCGATGAGACGATCCTAGTCTTAGGCCTTATCGACGAGATCCTTGCGCTCACACCCCACAGTGAGGTGCGCTGTCAGCTTCGTGACCTGCGGTGGCGTCTTGTCGCCGGGGCTGAGGCTGCGGGGTTCGTCGGCGCGATGTGGAGTGAACCAGAACTCACTATGAGAAGCCAGTGGCTCGAACGCCTCGCTAGTGCCATCGATACCACACGTTTCCTCACTTTCAGCTATACGCGACCAGGCTCACCCCATCCCCATATCACCACCGTCGAGGCTCTTCCGATCGAGATCCGTACAGGAATTAATCCCACTCTCCTGGCCTACGATGGACTTGCCTTAAAAACCTATCGCCTTGATCGGATCGCTTCGCCGCGCCTGTCTCGCCAAGCTACCCGCGGTGAGTTGCGCGAGCTTGCGCGCATGAGCCGCAATAAGGAGCATTCTTTCGAACCTCACGGTAAACGTGTGGAACTTGAGGTGGGCGCAGGTGGGCGCTGGGCACGCGAAACCCTTCCGATTCTTGAGGCGCGCGAGGAGGAGGATAGACTAATCCTCGCGCTTGCCTCCAGCTCGCCCCTCTGGCTTGCAAGCCTTGCTTTGCAGCTGGGTGAGGAACTTTATCGTATTGAGCCTGCCTCGGTGCGAGCCGAACTCGCCGCGATTTTTAGCCACTTCGAGTAAGGAGAGTGAATGTTCTGGGTCATTCTCGCCGCTATTCTCGCCGTTCTTCTCTACTTTGCGTGGGCAGTGAGTCGGTTGTGGCATGGCGGGAAAAACCTCGTTCTGGCCTCGATATCCGCGGCAGAAAATACCGGGCGTGCCTTCGAAGTGACTCCTCGTGCTCCAGATTCTCCTCGTGGCCTACCCTGGGAAGGTGCGACGCGCCGCCGGGCCCACGAGGATCGTGCTCGTGTTCGCCGTGAGCGGCGCGAAGGCCGTGCTCGTCGTCTTTCCAGGGCACGTATTCGTTGGAATGAGCCTCTTCCTCTCGAACGTTTTGATCGCAACGCAGCGCGACAGGCGTGGGCTATGCGCCGAGCTCAACACGTGGAGGCGACGAAGTGAGAGTTGGCCTGGCTATCAACCCGGCGAGTAGTCGTGGGCGTGGGGCTAGCTTTGGAGCACGTGCCCGCGAGATTATGAACTCCTATCCTGTAGAGATTGTCGATCTGTCGGGAAGAAGCGCTGGTGAGTGTCGAGATCGGTGCCGTGCTGCGGCACAAGCGGGAGATATTGATGCCCTCGTCGCTGTAGGCGGAGATGGCATGGTTCATGTGGGTGTGGATGCTCTCGCTGGTACCGATGTGCCGCTGGGTATTGTCGCTGTGGGTTCAGGGAATGATAACGCTCGTGAATTTCGCCTTCCTATCCGCAAGGTGGACGATGCTGCTCACCAGGTGATGTCCTGCCTTTTCGGCGGGCGCTTCCGCCCCACCGATATCATCGAAATTTCACATGCTCACGGCACCACTCACGCTCTTGCGATTGTTTCCGCAGGAATCGATGCTGAGGTCAATCTGCGAACAAACGATCTCACCTGGCCCAAAGGGAACCTGCGTTACGTGCGTGCCTTGGCTGACGCTATTAAGGATTACCCTGCCTTCGGTGTGAAAGTTACTGCTGATGGGCGCACTTGCGAAGGCCCTGTCACTCTCCTCTGTGTGGCGAACACCCGGTATTTTGGTGGAGGGATGAATATTGCACCGATGGCACAGACCGACGATGGCCTCCTCGATCTTATTATTGGCTATGCTCCCACGAGGCGCCGTCTCACTCCGATCCTTCCCATGATTTATTCTGGACGGCACACGCATAGTTCTCTTGTCCATCATCTTCGTGCCACATGCGTACGAATTGAGTACCTTCCTCGTGCCGGTAGCCCGCCGCCTCTGGCAATGGCAGATGGAGAAGTTGTAGGAGATCTTCCTCTTGAGATTCGAGTCCGCCCAGGGAGTCTCAACCTTCTCGTTTAGCTTCACCGTATCCATTTCTTCTTTGATCTGCTGACTCTTCCTCAGCTATCACGAAAGGTTCTATGCACGCCTCGCTCCTCCTTCAGGATTACATTGACTCTTACGCTGCTCGTGGCATCACACTTGACGATTTTCAGGTCGAGGCGTGCTCTGCCTTGGGCGAAGGTGAGGATGTGCTTGTGTGCGCTCCTACGGGAGCTGGGAAAACAGTAGTTGCGCACTTTGGTGTGAATCTCGCCCTCGCTTCGAGTACACGCTGTATCTACACTGCTCCGATCAAGGCGCTCTCAAATCAGAAGTACACTGAACTTCTCACTCGTGTGGGGAAGGAAAATGTCGGCCTGCTTACTGGAGATGAAACCCTCAATCGCGACGCACCGATTCTTGTGGTCACCACGGAAGTGCTACGCAATATGCTCTTGCACCAGGCTCCAGAAATCGCGCAGATCGGTTACGTGGTGCTCGATGAGGTTCATTTCCTCGCTGATCGAGAGCGCGGGCCAGTATGGGAGGAAGTAATTCTCTCACTTCCTGAGAATATCCGTCTCATTTCTCTCTCGGCGACGATCGCTAACTATGGAGAAATACTCGAATGGCTTGAGTCTGTTCGCGGGAGTACACGCCTTGTCGTGTCCTCACATCGTCCCGTGCCACTGCGCCAACATGTCCTTGTAGGATCGAAGTTACCGCCTCTCTACGGGAGCGAAAGGGAACCCTCCACGGCGCTTGTCGCCGCACTTCGTCGCCTATCCGAACGCTCTACGCGCACCCCTGGAGGAGCATCTCCTAGACTCACAGGGCGAGATCGCCGCCGAATTATCCGCGTACTGGAGAAGGCCGACATGCTTCCAGCGATCGAGTTCATCTTTTCGCGAAAGGGGTGCGATCTCGCTGTTCGCGATCTCCTACGGGCTGGGGTCACTCTCACCACTGTTACTCAGCGTGAGGAGATTTCTCGGCGTATCGACGCACTTGCCGCCACCCTTTCACCTTCAGATCGTCGAGTCATTCGCTTCGACGAGGCTCGCACAGCCTTACTCGCTGGCTATGGCGCACACCATGCAGGAATTCTCCCTGCGATGAAAACTCTCACTGAGGAGCTCATGGCGGCAGGTCTTCTTCGCCTCGTTTACGCTACGGGCACACTTGCGCTGGGAATTGATATGCCGGTGCGTTCGGTGGTACTTGAGGAGCTGCGGCGCTTTGACGGTGAGGGTTTCGTCGATCTCAGCGCCACGGAATACACCCAACTCATCGGGCGTGCCGGGAGGCGAGGTAAGGATGAGGTGGGACATGCCATTGTTGTTGGTACCCCCGATCTTGACCCCTGGGCTTTGGCAAGCCTCGGGTCGGGGGAGGTAGAGCCGCTACTTTCAGCCTTCCAGCCTTCCTACAACACCGTTATCAATCTCCTTGCCGAGCGCAGCTACGATGAGGCTCGTTCACTTATGGGAGCCAGCCTTGCTCAATTTCAACGCAATGCAGACGTAGGGCATATTGAGGCAACAGCGGCAAAGGTACGCCGGCGCCGTGCTCACGAAGAGAACACACTCCAGTGTTCTCACGGCGATATTCTTGAATACGTGCGGTTGCGTAAGGCAGCAGGGCGTGCGAGCAAATCTGCGCGCAAAGCCGCCAAACGTGAGTATGCACACCAGATTGCTCGGAGCTTTGAGAGAGCACAAACCGGGAGAATCTACGCCTTCTCTCTTGCCGGGGAACTCACCTATGCCCTCACGCTCTCCGTGGAGGAGACGAGGTTACGCCTCCTTACCGTGGAGGGAGAGCGACGCTGGCTGCGCCTTTCTCAACTCTCCTCACCTCTGCGCGAGATAGGGGAGTTCGAGCTTCCTCTCGGAATCTCTATGCGCTCCTCTTCTGGGCGCGAACATGTCGCTGATCTCATCGTCGATGACGTGGCCGAGCGCATGGAGTTGGGCTTGGATTCTGACCTTCTGGAATCGTGGAGCCGCTTCGCTCCACCGCGCGAGGAGAGGATTAACTCTCATCCTTGTGCTTCTTGCCCGCATATCGATCGCCACCTTCATGAGGCTGGAACACTCCTCGCTCTAGATTCACATTTGGCTGAACTCAACGAGCAAGCTGCCTCCTATACCGATTCTGTGGGTCGAGACTTTGATCGCACCGCAGAAGTACTCACAGAGGTGGGGCTTCTCACGGCACAGGGGGAATTACGCCCTGGAGCCAGGGTTCTACGTGAGCTTCATGTCGATACCGATCTTTTGCTCTACCAGGCACTCACGGGACTTGACGAAGGGAGGCTTGAGGCTGGCGAGTTTGCTGGTTGGGCGTCGATGTTCCTCGCCGACGATCGCCTCGGTTCAGCTTTTCCGCGCCATCGTGTGCTTGTGGAAGAAGCGCGAAGGGTTCGCGCCCAAGCTGAGGCCATACGCGCCATAGAGATGCAGCACCACATTCTGCGCACACAAGATATTACTCCTGGCTGTGCTGATATCTTTGAGCTGTGGGCGCATGGGGGATCTTTGGAAGAATGTGTGCAGCTCTCTCGTCTGGCACCTGGAGATTTTATGAGTGCTGCACGGCGGCTTATTGATCTTCTTGGCCAGATCGCTGTGGCAGGTGAGGGAACCTGGATCGAGGAACTCGCGCGTGAAGCCCGCAGCTCTATGCGCCGTTCTGAGGTGCTCTGAGGCTTATGTCAGGTAATCCTCGTGCCTCACGAGCATCACAAGTATCAAGAGCCTCAAAGCCCCGCCGTGGATCTGAGGCGAAGGTTGTTCGGTCGGTTGTTCGTCCTCTACCTCCCCACGAGCATCATCTTGCGCACGCGAGCTTGCGCCTGCTTCTTTCGATGGGTGCTGGCCTTGCCCTCTATTCCTCCTTTGCGCCCCTGTCTCTCTGGCCTCTTGCCTTTCTAGGAGTAGCACTGTTCCTTGGACTCCTTGAGGGGCGGAGCTTTCCTCGAAGCCTCCTCACAGGGTGGATTGTCGGCCTCGCCTTTTATCTTCCGCTTTTTTCCTGGGCGCGGATTGGTTCGGGGCTTCTTGTTCCTTGGTTTGCCTTGGGCGCGATTGAAGCTCTCTATCTCGCTTTACTCGCTCTCATATGGCAGGGGATTATGCGCCTTCCTCGTTGTGGGCAGGCGTGGGCGGCAACCGCGTGGGGGAGGAGTATCGCTCTGGCTGCCACATGGGTGGGTATCGAGCATGTGCGTTCCACATGGCCTCTCGGTGGTATGCCGTGGGGACAGCTCGCATTTTCTCAGGTGGACGGCCCACTCCTTCATCTCGCACCATGGGGTTCCACGCATCTCGTTGCTGGCGTTACTGTCGCTCTTGGCAGTGTCCTTGAACTCCTTGCTCTTCGCCTCACTCACCGTATGAAAGGCTCCCTCATGGTGCCCCTTGGCGCTTGTTTGGGTGCACTCGTTGTTTCACTCTTTCTTCCTCTCTTTTCAGGAAGTTCTGAGTTCGCACGCGTAGGCCTTGTTCAAGGAATAATTCCCCAGCCAGGAAGTGTGCCAGAAGGACAATCGCGGGCACTGACAGTGACAAACAATCTCTTTACCGCTACTCGTCAACTTGAGCCAGGAAGCGTCGATATGGTGCTCTGGCCCGAATCAGCTTCGGATCGTGATGTCCGCGAAGATCCAGAAGCACGCGCGATAGTCAACAATGCGAACGAATATATTCAGGCTCCACTCCTCTTAGGCACACAGCGTTTTGTCGAGGATTATCGATTCAACGACTACCTTGTGTGGGACTCTGATCGTGTACTCGATACCTATACAAAGCAGCGTCCGGTGCCTTTTGGGGAGTACATGCCTTACCGTGATTTCTTTGCAAAGTTCACCTCTGCTGCCGAGGCCATCTATGTGGATATGCACCCTGGATCAGGTGCAGCACTCCTTGAGGTTCCCCGCAAAGGGGGTGAACCGATTCGCGTGGCCACACCGATCTGTTTTGAGGTGGCGATGACGGATATCGTGGCTGAAGCTGTGGCTGAGGGAGCTGAGCTTATCGTCATCCCGACGAATAATGCTTCCTACGGCACTTCTGGAGAGGCATACCAACAGTTCGCGATGACGCGCTTTCGCGCTGTGGAGTACGGGCGAACAGCAATCCATGTCTCCACGGTGGGAGTCTCAGGAATCGTCGAACCCAATGGAGTGGTGCGCACTACGACGAAGCCTTGGGCGGAAGAGAGTCTCACGGCACGTGTTCCACTGCGAACCGAACTCACTCCAGCTACGATTCTTGCACCCTACCTTGGACCGGGAAGTTTCATTGTTGGTGGAGCGCTCGCGTTGTGGGCATGGGGGAGCCTCGTGTGGCGCTGGTGGCTTTCTCGTTAGCTGCACACCTGTAATAGCCTCAGTGAGCACGGAAGAGTGGAAACGACCACGGGCGAGAAGCTGAGAATTCCTCACGTAAGTGATGGAGGTGGGTCTGCCTGAGAATTTTCCTCCCAGAATCCCCACTGTGGGTGATGTGAAGCGCACCAACGCTCTTGTGGCGTAATTTCCCTGATAACCGTGGTATTTTCATAGAAGCCCTGCGCCCTGAATGAAGGAGTTTGAGCAATGCGCGTGCTTGTCATCATTCCCACCTACAACGAGCTTGAGTCGCTGCCGCCAATTATTTCGCGCACTCGTGCCGCAGTTGTGGAGGCAGATATCCTCGTCGTCGACGATAACTCTCCCGATGGCACTGGTGAGCTTGCCGACGAACTCGCTGCGCAGGATTCTCAGATCCACGTGCTTCACCGTGCAGGTAAGGAAGGCCTGGGGCGTGCTTACATTGAGGCTTTTGAGTGGGCAATGGAGCGAGGCTATACGCATGTGGTGGAGATGGATGCGGATGGATCGCACCGCCCCGAGCAACTTCCTCTTCTCTTGGAGCGGGCTGCGATGTCTGACCACCCCGATCTCGTCATCGGTTCGCGCTATGTGCGCGGCGGAAAACTCGAAGGCTGGCCGAAGTCACGCGAAGCTCTCTCGCGCGCGGGAAATCTTTATATTAAGGTCTGGCTGGGTCTCCCGGCCTCGGATGTGACAGCCGGATTCCGCGTCTACACGGTTTCAATCCTTCAGCGCATTAATCTGAATACAGTGGAAGCTAAAGGCTACTTTTTCCAGACGGATATGACCGATCATGTCCACCGTGCCGGCGGGCACATTGTTGAAATGCCAATCAACTTTGCCCAA
Organism: Actinomycetaceae bacterium zg-1166; assembly: GCA_015679245.1. GTDB lineage: Bacteria > Actinomycetota > Actinomycetes > Actinomycetales > Actinomycetaceae > Changpingibacter. The sequence continues at coordinate 923,110 of CP064953.1, forward strand.
CGAGAGGTAGGGGAGTCCAAGCTCTCAGGAAACGTCTTTACCGAATCGTTGATACGTACAACAAAGATGGGTGTTGCGCGCAGAGGAACCCAGCTTAAAGGCTTCGCTGAGGGTGTTCTTCGCAAGGTGCGCTCGAAGAAGTGAGACTACGCGTAAAATCACTATTGCTATAGTAAAGGCGTCCCTGAATTAGTAAGCACACCTTTACTATAGCAATTGGAAGTATCTGCAGAGGAGACATTGCACCTACGAGTGGCACACGTGGAGAGTTCAGCGCCCACGACGCAGACGAAGGCGGCCTGCGCGCAGGAGTTCGAGGCGCTCATCTAGGAGAACCTTAAGCTCATCTTCACTACGCCGCTCAAGAAGCATATCCCAATGCGTACGCGGAGGTTTCACAGGTTTCTTTTCCTCAACGGGAGCCGCATCGCGCAGCTGCCCCTCGGTTCCACAACGACATTCCCACACCGCCGGAGGTTCGGCATCGACAGCCATTGCCACGCCAAATTCGTGGCCTTGAGGGCATTCGTACATCACTTGTTTCCGGCTGACGAAAGCAACACCTTCGTCGGATTCAAGAGAGTTGGCGCCAATTTTCATTCCACGCAAGGAACGTTCTGCCACAGCTCATCCTTTCCTAGGCTTAGAGAAGCACAAACAGTATGGCCGAAGGTGGAAGTTGAACGCGAGCTAGATGGCGCAAGTGGCTTTACAGCAAAGTTTTCTCTAGCTGCACTCAAATGACACCCTCACCCGTCTCGCCGATAATGCACATTATGACAAAATAGCTGAAACTTGGGTTGCCTCTGGGTTGCCTCTACTACCTTGGAGTTCTGCTGTCGCCTCTCCCTAACCCTCACGCACTTCCCCTTCCGCCCCTTCTGTTTCTGCACACACGCACGAACGGACTGCTCCGCAGATATTACGAGTAACTCCACCTCACAGATACGAACGAATCCGCCCACCGATATACGAACGAATTCACCCCTCCCGCCGGTACAGATATACAAATACACAAAAACAGCCCACAACCCGCCCAATTTCTGGCAATTCCCACGCTTTGACACTCGGCACGCTAGGCTCACTCACATGAGACTCGGTGTGGACTTTGGAACAACTCGCACGGTGGTGGCACTTGCTGATCGCGGAAATTACCCTCTTCTTAGTTTCCCCGATGAGAATGGCGACGAGCACGAGTACATCCCATGCGTAATAGCGCGTAGTGAACGCGGAATGCTTTACGGATTTGAGGCGGGCGCCTCTGGTCTTCCACTTTTACGTTCTGTTAAGCGCCAGCTTGCCTCTCCCGTCAATGCCGCTTCGACGGTGCGTGTGGGCGATGGGGAGTTTCCTCTCCTTGATATCCTTACGGGTTTCCTCTTCCATGTGGCCAGTGCTATTCGCACAACTACAGGGATCGGCACCGAGCCACTTGAAGCCGTTGTCGGTGTTCCTGCACATGCAAATTCTGCCCAGCGTTTTCTCACCCTTGAAGCGTTCCGCCGTGCCGGTTTTCATGTCCTTGCTATGCTCAATGAACCTTCAGCTGCGGGTTTTGAGTACACGCATCGCCATTCCTCCATGCTTTCTTCCAAGCGTACAAAAGTGCTCGTCTATGATCTGGGTGGTGGCACCTTTGACGCTTCTCTCGTGGTGGCCGATGGCTACGCTCATGAAGTTCTCGCTTCGCGTGGTAATAATGCTTTGGGCGGGGACGATTTTGACGAGGTACTTGCCAAGCTCGCTCTGGCCAAAGCTGGGCTTTCCCACGCTGATGTGTGCGACCAATGGGAAGAAATTCTCTCTCAAGCACGCGAAGCGAAAGAAGCGCTTCGTCCCCAGACCCGCACAATCAATCTCGACGTGGCCGGGCGTGATGTCTCTATTTCGTCTTTCGAGTTTTACGATGCTGTTGCTCCTCTGATTGATGAAACTCTCCGCTCGTTGGCTCCTCTCCTCGAAGGTGACGAAGCTGGGGATCGCAACTTGGGAGCGGATGTGGCTGGACTCTATGTGGTGGGTGGAGGTTCAGAGCTTCCCGCAATTGCACGACTTTTGCGCGAATCGTACGGACGGCGTGTACGTCGCTCCCCCTATAGTGCCGGTTCTACCGCGATTGGTCTCGCTATTGCGGCAGATCCCGAATCTCGCTATTCCCTTATTGATCGTCTCTCTCGGGGATTTGGAGTGTTCCGCGAACGCGAATCTGGTGACTCTATCGCCTTTGATACTCTCCTCTCCCCCGACGAGAAACTTGAGGGTGAGATACGCATTACGCGCCGCTATGTCGCTGCCCACAATGTGGGAATTTACCGTTTTGCCGAGTACTCAAAGACTGACGACAACGGCATTCCCGTTTCTGGTGTTCTTCCTCTTGGAGTGTTTGCTTTCCCCTTCGACCCTACTCTTCGAGATCCGCACTTCGTCCAGAGCGGTGGAGTGGAAAAGGTTGAGGTTCATCGTCGTGAGGGCGGGCATCTTATCGAAGAAGTGTATGAGGTTGACAATCGTGGCATTATCCGCGTTACTATCCGCGATCTCGAAGATGGCTATGAGCTTTCCACGTCGCTGGGGCGCTGAGTTTTCCTTTTTGGTGTCTTTACTCCTCTCTATGTGAGTCGTTTCGCGAAGGCGTGTATGCGTGAAAGCTCACGGTGAAGAGCGCGCAGCGTATGATGGACGACGATTACCGCGCATCTGAGGAGGCGTGTTAGCCGTTTTCTCAGTTGAGCTTATTCCTCAGCCGAGCTTACGTTTGGCGGCACGTCGCTTGGCGAGTTCGTCAACGACGACGATTTCTTCAGCGCGTTCGGTAGGAAGCTCACTCAAGCTCCCTTCAACTTCACGCCATACCTTACCTACAGCGATACCAAAGACTCCCTGGCCTCCCATGACCAGGTCGATCACTTCGTCGTCGCTGGTGCATTCGTAGACGGAGGCTCCATCGGACATTAGCGTGATCTGGGCAAGATCATCTACGCCGTATGTGACAAGCTGTGTGATAGCGCGGCGGATCTGCTGAAGCGAAACGCCGGTATCAAGAAGGCGTTTGACAACCTTAAGAACGAGGATGTCACGGAAAGAGTAGAGGCGTTGACTTCCTGATCCTGTGGCATTCTGGATCGAGGGAGAGACGAGTCCTGTGCGATCCCAGTAATCGAGCTGCCGGTAGGTGATACCGGCAGCTTTGCAGGCTGTAGGTCCACGGTAGCCGGTTTCGGTGTCAAGATCGGGAAGGGGATCACCAAAGAGCATCTGTTGGTTGCGCTGCTTGAGGCTCCCGGGTTCGCGATCCTCACTCATATGTTCCTCCCGAATGTTGCGTGATGTGGCGGAGTCCGCCTAAAGAAGCAGATGTGGCTACTTCAGGAGCACACAGTACGAGGCCAACTACTCGCTTCGCCTTTGTGAACGTAACTCAACGGTGTAAGTCTGTAGAGCTACGTGAAGTGGGCGCAAGGAGCCGTGTTCAACCATGTACGTCGAACGCTTCTAGGTCTACGATATAGCAGCCTCATGGAAGATGTGAGTCTCTCCCCTACATTGGCGTGTCTCAAGTAGTACTTGAACTTTTGTGCCAGGTGTTGAGCATATTTCCGCGAGGGCGCCATTAACAGGTATGCCGCATGAGGCTTGCCTTCAGCGCAGCTCCACCTCGACGTTTTCAGCCACGAGAGCGCGGTAGAGATTGCTCATCAATGCGGCATCTTCCGAGGCCTTTGCAAGTACCCGTTCCTTGGCTAGCGCTGTACGTTTAGCCCTCTCCCCCGCAAGAGCCGAGGTAATCATGATCGCATGGGAATGAGCCGACGTGCGCAAGCTCTTCACCTGGCGAAGCGAATATCCAGCTTGTAGGAGGTGCATAACATAGCGAGCGATCTCGGGAGCCTGGCAGGAAAGGCGCCCTCGTGGATCGGCGGCAAGAATGCCTGCTTCTACCATTGTGACAATCTCGAAGATGGCAATTCCCGTAAGATCGGCAACTTCGTCGATCCGCAGGCGTGTACCGGGCTGAGCGCGGCGCACTTCGTCATCCTCAACCACACGCATACGCCCAGGATGGACTCCTTCGGGAAGTTCACCCAGATCGAGCTGACGTAGCATCTCACGTATCTGGAAGAGTGGCAGGTAACGGTCGCGCTGCTCCTGGAGGATAAAACGCAGTCGCTCCACATCGGCTTGAGAGAAAAGGCGTTGATTGGAAGGTGTGCGAAAAGGTGTGATGAGTTCAAGGGATTCGTAGTGACGAATCTTTGACTGGCTGAGCATAGGGAACTCAATTGCCAGAGCTGCTGTGACGTCACCGATCTTCAACGTGGGATCATGGGAGACATCCTGAGGCCAGGAGAGGGAAGGCTGGAGGTAGCCAACCTCATCGTGAGAGGCAAGAGACATGGATGAGCAGCCTCACTTCTTGTTCCGTGAGGGGTAAATCGTGAGTCGATATTTGCCGATCTGAATTTCATCAGCTTCGTGAAGTTCAGCAACGTCGATACGTTCACGATTGACATAGGTGCCATTGAGGGAGCCGGAATCGCACACGCGGAAAGTGTTGCCTTCGCGAAGGAACTGAGCATGGCGGCGTGAAACAGTGAAATCGTCGAGGAAGATATCGGCACGCGGGTGGCGACCTACATTCGCGGTGTCGGAATTGAGAAGGAAACGAGCACCCACATTTGGACCTGCAAGCGCAATGAGAAGAGCTGAACCGTATGGCAGGGATTCAATTGCGGCCACTTCTTCGGGAAGCAAGGTACGACGATCAGCGATCAGGGGATCTGAACCGGATCCGATAGCCGTAAACTGAGACGTCATCGAGATGTCACTGCCCAGCGGCGGGGTGTCATTCGTCATCACGATGCCTCCTTGGTGCGAATAGATGGCCGGCGTAAAGTTCACGAGCACAGACGAGCGCAGGTGACGGGAGTATGTAGACCTCTCACGCCGAAGTAATTCTAACAAATTGATAACAGCGACGAGAACCATGTCACTACGTGTGAGGTACGTCTAGAATGCGGGATGGGCCTGGAATGCGAGGTGCAACCGAGATGCAACCGAAGAAGATTCTGCGGGAGCCTCCACGTCGTCGGCTTTCGCAGGGCTTCTCTCTTCTCCGCCCACCGAGGCCTAGATGAGCAATGCCACATCGCAATTGCAACCACACTACTTAATGATTCTCGAAAAATTTCGGCACGCCGTATACTTGGCAAGTCCATACTTCAGAGAATGACAGGGGCATTATCCTGGGGAAATGCATCGAACTGTCATGTTTTTGGTATTACAAAATGGAGAGACCCATGAAGAATCTTCGCCGGGGCGCTTCTGCCTTCGCCACAGTGGCACTCACCTGCACAACAATTTTTGCCGCCGGGAGTAGTGCCTTTGGAGCTGATACTCCCGACGTTATTACTCCTCCTGACGCGGGAATGAAGGAAACTATTCGCGCTGAGAGCACAGGTTCTGCCATTGGCCGGCCAGCAGATGCCGCAGGCACGAACGACATCACACAAGAAAAAGGAATCTTTTCCGGTGATTCCACGGATGCTACCTTCCCTTCCCTCGTATGCAAGGTGGGTAAAGAATCCTACGATATCGACTATCGTGGCACGCTCAATATGGCGCATGTGACCTCAAAATGGAACGAGAAGAAGGAAGCTGGGCGCGCCTCTCTCAAAGCGAACCTTGGCTCATATGCCACAATGGCCGCAGGCTTGGTAGATCTCGACAAACTTTATGATTCAGTCTTTGCACGCCTCAAGGTTTCCGATATCCACGACGGTGTGCACACATTCGTAATTTCGTTGACGATTGATACCTCTGTTGTTTCTGTGGACATGAATAAGCTCACCGATAAGAGCCTGTGGACGGCAGCCTACGAGGCCGCAAATCCAGGTCAGAGCTACGTTACGAGCATGATCGTCGATACCGATGAATCCCGCCCCGTCACTTATGATGCGACGACCGGGAAGATCACGGTTCCTTTCCGCCTTCGCGATGGTCTCACCGCTGGAGATCTCGATAGAGACTACGCAACTCTCACAGACCTTAAGCTCGACACTCCCGCTGGTCTGCTCTCAGTAAGCCGCGAGAATTTCAAGAATACTGAGGAAGGCGACCGCGCTTTCTTGATGACGAATCCGATCGTTACTGGAGTTTTTGCCCTCCCTACCTATGGCGGCGGAGCAAAGGAATTTTTTGAACCTCTTCGTTTCTTCCTCACCCTTGCAGGTCTTACCCCTGAATTTATTGACCAGAAGGTCGCCGAACGCTCAGTTGGCGTTATGGCTCAGCATTTCCCTTTGAACTTCCGCCAAGATCCTCCTGGTGAGCCAGCCGAGATCCGCACACTCTCCGCAGTGGCACTCACACCAAGCTACGTCTCGGCAACACCTGGGAAGGAACTCCCACAGGCCGTCCTCGACACCCTGCCAGAGCCCTCTGCGGTGGCGAACTATCAGCTCGGTACCGACCGTAAGCTCGCCCTCAATCCACACGGCCCTGCGGCAGGAACACAGGTTAAGGATCCATCTGCTGGTGGTTTCTGGACTTTCAGGGGCTGGCCTGGCCTTGACGCTGAGCGTGCGTGGAACTGGAATGACACGAATACTTCTTCCCCTTGCCGTGTGATCCCGGTAGAAGGTTCTTGGATCTTGACGAAACTTGTTGACCCGCATCTTGCCTGTCCCTCCCCTGCTGAGGGTGATCTGGCAAAGGTGGAAGGCGTGATCTACGAAGATTCAACGACGGATCGTGTGCGCACGATCAGTGTTACGCCTGCGGAAGGTTTCGCTTTCGTTGAGGGGGCGACGACGAGTGTCACCTGTCCTCTTCCGGCTCCAGAGCCTACGCCTGCACCAACCCTAGAACCGACCCCCGCACCTTCCTCGGAGCCAACCCCAGAACCCACGCCAGCTCCTGCATCTCCATCAGCACCCACCAATGGTTCAAGTGTGACACCGAGCGCTGACGTGACGGCTCTCGGCAGCTCAACCGCTTCTCCTGCGGCTAAGCCTCACAAATCCGGTAAGAGGCTTCCTTTTACCGGCGCTTCGGTGCTCATGGCTGGGATGGCTTCCGTTATCTTGCTTATCGGTGGAGCTGGGATCGTGCTTCGCCGCCGAATGAACTAAGCATCTCATACATACTGTGTAGCTAGCTCTTTTTATGGGTGTGGCCTTCTTTAGTGAGAGGTCACACCCATAAAAATATCGACGAGTTAATCGAATCCAGGTTTAATCGCCTAGTTTCTCCTTAGCGAAAAGGTCGTGCACCCGTGAGATTCCTCTCGGCCTCTAAGTGGAAGAGTCGCTTTGCCATACGCTACTATTAAACGGTTGCCACGGAGCAATACCGGGCTATGGCGCAGTTTGGTAGCGCACTTGACTGGGGGTCAAGGGGTCGTGGGTTCAAATCCCGCTAGCCCGACGACAAGCCCGAGATATCAATTAAGAGATATCTCGGGCTTCACTGTTGAAAAGGTAATTGTGGGGTTAATAGTCAAAAATGTGTCTGGACTGGGCGTGTCGGCGTTATTTTCGGTAGTGTCCGATCCCACCTTTTCTCTGCCAGCTTCCCTCTTCCGAGGGTACTGCCATGTTGTAGACGGTATCGATTTCGATTGAGCCGAGGTGTTCCTCGGCTTGTTGTTTTGTCTGTGGGGAGATCGAACATGAGTTCACTGACGATGGCTTTTGCTTTTCTTGGGGCGATCAGGTAGCCCTGATGCCACCATGACCGGTTCCGCTGCCAGTCTCGGTGGGATCCCAGGGTCGGTCTTTGCTTTTCTTGTCAGGCAGGAGTAGGTGTGAGGAAGAGCAGTTCAAGACCTACACCAGCTAGGTGCTCATGCCTGCCAGCGGCACAAAGATCACAGAAGCGTGCATGAAGTGTGGCTGAGCACATACCAGTCGGTGTTGGAGGTTGCCGCCACTGCGTTAGTGGGGGTCAGCCGCCCAGCCAGGCACATTGGGATATCAGCCCACGCGCATCCTCGACAGTGAAACAAAAACGACGAGTTTGTCAATGATGATTTCGCCCAGACGCCGAGTTCTTTCTGTACCTATCTTGTTTGCTCGTGTTTATCTTCTTTATTCGTGTTTAGCGTGTGTGTTGTGTGGTGGAGTTGGTGGGGCTCCCTCCGTTTTCAGCTTTCTTCGCTTTTACCGCAGCTACATACAAGCGGCATTTGTGTGTGTGGCGGGCAAGGATTATGAGGGTTGCGAGGATCGCTAGGGCGTAGGCGATTGCCCACCAGGGGAAGCGAGGAAGGTCTGAGGCTTTTCCCGCGTTTGCGAGATCCCTCTCTGGTGTGGGGATAATACGTTCGCCGGTGACGAGGATGCGGTGCGAGTTGATTCCCAACGGAGTACAGGTAACGAGGGTGACGAGATCTCGTCCCTCCTCAGCACGGATTGATTGTGAGTCTTGTGGTTCAACAACTTCGGTGGTGATGACTTTATACGTAAGTACTTGGCCGAAGGTTTCTAGCGTGAATGTGTCACCAACGTCGATCTTGTCAAGGTTGGTGAACATTGTTGCCGCGGCGAGCCCTCGGTGGGCGGTGATAACGGCTCGTGTGGAAGAGCCACCGACGGGGAATGAGGTTCCTTTGAGATGGCCTGCGCCTTTGAGGAGAGTAGCATCGCTTGTTCCATGGTAGATCGGCAGGTCAACATCGATCTTTTCTATTCTGATACGAGACATCACTTTTCCACCGCCAGCACTGAGGATGTCCTCGTAGTGCCACGTGCGGCCATCTGGTGTGGTGATCTCGTCGAGGTCACCGGTTGCCTGGGGTAGGCGTTCGTTGCGCGCGACGAGTGCGCCGGAGGAGAGTGCATTGTTGTACGTGTGTGCTGCTTCTAACTGTTTCTCCCCGTCAGGAACGGCATGACGCACTGAGTTCTCGTAGGTTTTGGTGATGGCTGTCTGGTTGTATTGGGAGAGCCAGGAGGCGGCGGTGGGATAGGTTAAGAGAGTAAGTCCGGCAATGAGCAGGAGAGCAGTGAGGTAGGGAAAGAAGAGTAAACGGGTCAGTGTTGGGGGCGTGCGCCTCTCGTTTTTGTGAGTTTTACTCTTACTACCCATGACTTTTCTCCCCTTCTTTCTTGAACGTCAATGCGTGCTTTGTGTGAGCCAGGCAAGGCAACGGCCACACCGCCCTTCACTTTCACCACGCGCTCAACTTATCCGGGTGAGTGTGGAGCACTACACTCATGCTTGCCCGAGAGGCGCGGCATACAAGCCTCCATCCCACCAGGTAGTGAAATAGTTCGGGTTAACGCTTATCTGGGCGCAAGGTTAAAGTGACTATTGAAGTGGATGTGTGGTGGAGGGGCGCTACCAAGAGTAGCGCCCCTCCCATGCAAAGCCTTGGTGGCTTGTGGCCTTTAACCCCGGCTTTTTCTCAGCGTGAGATCAGATTTCACGCTGCATACGGCGACGGGAAACCATGAAGGTTCCGCTGGCCAGCGCGATTAGACCGGCACCTGCGAGGGTGAGAATCACCTTGCCAGCAGCACCGGTAAGTGGCAGGCTCGGCAGATCTGACTTTTCGTTCTCTATAAAATTATTAGTATTCGCCGCGTCGGTGATCTTGCCCTGACTGACAGTGATATCAATCGAGGCAGTTGGGAGCTTGTAGCCAGCAGGAGCTACCTTCTCAACTAGCTTGAAGGGTTTAGAGACAACCGCAGCAGCAGTGCTTTTCGGGTACTTGCCGAGGAAGATTCCCTTAAAGTGAACAACACCGTGCTCGTCAGAAGTGGCCTCAGCAACGACTTCATCATTCGCATTCCAGATTTCGAACACGGCACCGGCCAGAGGCTTCTTGTCGGAGGTGTCGTCAATCTTCTTGAAGGCGTAATCGCCGTATCGTGGATTCTCCTCAGACTCGATCGGAGGCGGATTGTCACCAGGATTGCCTGGATTATCCAGGTTACCAGGCCCACCAGGCTGGTTGAACGGGTCGTATTCGTTAATAATCTTGTAAGCGCTGTTGGGAACTTCACCGCTTTCAGGCATCTCGGCAACGATCGTACGGATAACGATAGCGACCTCATCGCCCTCGTTAAGGGTAGGATCAGTGATCACGCTTGTCGGGTCGTCCGGATTCGCCTTATTCAACGCAATACGAATCGCGTTACGCCTATCACCCTGACGATAAATGTCCGCCTTCGTGACGGTGTAGAGATCGGAATCAATCGTATCTCCATTAACCTTCACAGTGACGGCTTTCTTTAGATCGTTAGGTGAGGCGTCGAAACCGATAGGCTGGTTGTTTGCGTCTGCGAGCTTGAGCACAGGATCGAGTGGATCAACTGCGCCAACAGCAGTGTAACCATTGTCAGACTTGGGAAGAGTCTGCTTGATAGTCCAGGTGACAGGATCACCAATCTTCTTCACATTGAGCACGTCAACAGTCTTGCTACCAGAATTGTTGACCGTGTTCTTAGGGTAGACGTGGGGGTTGTAGTTCCACGCACCGGCCCGAGCAGCATAAGGAATCGTGATAAAGAAAGGAGCAGCCTTCTTCACAATCTGGTTGTTACCAGTATCAGACTCGACAACATAGTAGAGACCAAGATCCAGATTCCCGAACTTCGCGATACCCCTACCATTGGTAGAATAATCCCCAACTTTGGTGATATCGAGTGTTTTCGCCCCTATAGTTACGTTGGTAGGATTCATAGCGTTATCAACGCTGCTAGAATTGAGGGTACTCACGCCTGTCCAGTCAGCCTGGTTAGTCAGGTCAACATCGCTAACCTTGTAGAGCGTGAACGTAACGCCCTCGATCGTCTGAGCACCCTGAGGAATGCTGGTCAGCTCAGTTCCATCATTGGGTTTGTTTGACCAATCAATATCGTCTTGCTCTTGATACTTGTGGATGGTGATAGAACCCTTCCCAGCGGGTAGGGAGATATTACCGTTATCGCTGTCCGCGGCCACAGCAGCCGAGCCGGTGATTATGCCGACTCCGAGCGCTGCAGCGGCGACGGTGGCGAGAGCCTTCGTGGCCTTGCCAATCACCGTGTGTAGCATGTAGTTAACCTTTCATTATTTCTGTATAAGGAAGTCAGTAATTCGTGGTTGGTACGGCAGCTATAAGCCACCAGTGTCATGGAAGATGTGAAACCTAAACGACCGCCTTTCGTCGTCGTAGGTACAGAGCCGACAGAGCAGCAAGGGCAAGAACCCCCAGAGCACTCAGTCGGAAAACATCGGCACTCGCCCCGCCAGTAAACGGCAGAGCCGGCAGTTTAGCCTTGGCATTGGTCACCATAGGTAAATTTTCGTTAAGGTGTTGCGCATTAATCGTGAAGGGAAACAGGTTGGGGTTCAACACATACCCCGCAGGAGCCTTCGATTCCTTGAGCTCCCACTCCCCCCACGAGAGTGCGTCCACCCGTAACGATCCCTTCGCTGGGTCAGTGTCTGCGAGGGAGCCTAGGCTGGAAGGTGAACACGGCGCGTGATCGCAGTCGGTGATCGTGTGAGCCTCACCAGTAGTAGTGTTCATCAGTGTCCACTGCGAACCGCCCAAAAGATGAGCCGGCTTGGAATCATCACCTTTCTTCCACGTGACCTCACCTAAGCGACGAGCGTTGACGACTTCCCCCCTCACCGTGTCAGCGTTAAGCTCAACCTTGTACACACCCGCCACAGGATGTGCGCTAGAGTCAACAGCCTGTCGATACTCACTCTCACCCTGGGAGCGTGAGGCCAATGGCAGCGTGTAGCCTTTGGGCGTCTGCTCCTCCACGAGGAAGTACGTGCCAAAGTCCAGCGAATCCCACTTAGCAAAACCCTGAGCGTCAGTAGTCTTTCGGCTCTCCTCATCCGAGTTGCTAGAGGCACAATCATTTTCCTCATACGCGCCGTTCCCATTTTTATCAGCACACAGCTTAAAAACCGCACCTGGGAGAGTTGACTGAGAATCCTGATCCTTCTTCACCAGCTCAATAGTGCCCGTCGATGGCCCCGGATCGTTAACAAATGTGCAGGTTAGCTGAGATGCAGCGCCACCAGATGCCGGAATCGTGACGTCAGCACTCGCCTCTCGCCCCAAGACCTGCACATCACCAGCAGCCGACACGGCCTCGCCATTGCCATCGACACACTGCAACTTTGGTTTATAGTCGGCAATAGTAGGTGTGAGTGAAACACCCGCCAACTCCTCCGAAAGATGTACGGTCTGACCCGAAGGGATTGCTATGGGGCCAACCTGCCCCCCCTGAACACCAGAAGAAGCGCCTTTCGTTTCGAAGGCTCCTTCAGCATTCCAGCTATCAGCATCTATCGATGCGGAAACCGTGAACTGATCCCTCGCATCCTTACGTGCAGCAATATTTTTCTTCACCGTGATCGACGCAAAAAAACTAGCCGCGCCGCCGTCCAGGTCCGTTATCGATCGATTCGGAAGCCGGTAAGCGAAGCAGTTATTATATAGTCTAGTTTCCACGGAAACGGAAGCCCAGAGCGCCTCCATACCAGGTTTCCACGCATAACATGTATCACCAGTAGAACTATTCGTCTCTCCCACAACAGGAGGGAACTCTGGCATCTGCTGAATTAACGTCAGGTCGCCGTCGCCACTAACTTTAAAGAGGTAACCAATATCGTTAGTCACTCTACCCGTTGATATTAGAACAGATCCATCCGGCTGAAAACTAAAAGCAGAGGCTGCCCTTACATTAGCTAATGGTGGTGTGCTACGGTCATCAGATTTCCCATATTTCAGTAGGTCGAAAGATTCCCGGCCTGACACCGACAATTCACTATTCTGATCGCTCGACTTCAGATGCACAGACGGTACAGAATAGATCTCTAGTCTGTTCATAGGTTGATAACGGGGATTTCTTCCGCTTTCTTGACGTTTATATCCGATTCCCACCAGCAAATCACCCTCAGTGGAAAATACTAGGCTACCGTTCCCGGTGCTATAGTTCTTGTCATTTTCATTTGAACTACCGAGATTAATCCACCCGCGAGGAGTAACCTCACCTGTATCCTTATCCATCTCGAAGAGCAAGTAAGCCTTTACCTTCTTACGTGAATCCTTGGGATTCTGGCGGATCCCAACGCCACCAAAGAAATAATTCCCATTCGCAGGATTAACCGCGCCACCCTGAATCTCTAGATTCGAACCCAGATTGTTAGTAGCATCCTTCAGGTTATAATACGAACCGACACGCTCCCATGCCGTTGCGCCTGCCTTAAGTTTCCAGAAGCGAAGCACAACTTTGTTGTACCTGTCGTTACGCGAAGACCCTTCAATAGGCTTGCCTGTATGCGGATCTTTAAAGTAAGACCCTGTACGCTCAACAACATACGTCGTCCCATCAGACCCAGTAGCCAGAGCATTAAAATTCCGGCCTCGTTCCGCACCGGGCACATTATCCGGCTTCGGCAAGCGCGGCAACGGAACCATTGTGTCTGCACTACTCGCCCATTTGGTTCCTGGCTTAATTTGGTACACCTCACCTGTGGACGTCACAACAGCAACTCCACATCCCGGTAGCGCACCAGTATCGTTTCCCTTACGAAGGATACAAGAGCCATAGACATTAGTGTTCTGCGACCCAGAGCCTGATTCTGCAGAAGCTCGCCTAGGCGCACCAAGAGCCGACCGAAACGAGGCACCTGCAGCCTCTTCATCCCCAACTGATGTTGGTGAAGAAGTAGCCAGTGCTTCTTCACCAGAGGAATCAAGCGAATCCTTCCCAACCTGCGGTGCCTCTTCAGCAAGCTCGGAACGATCAACCTCAAAACGGTCTGAGCCCTCCTGCTCACCTTCAGCGGAAGTATCAGAAGAGCCCCCGTTCTCCGAGGTTTCGATCTCGTCGGACGCGGCAGCGGCGGACTCCTCAACCGTGACAGTTGCGGGTTCAGCCTGCGTATCATCCTGCTCAGCCTGCGCACTCGTTGTTGCAAGGGAGGCAAGACTCAAGGCACACGCAGCCGCAAGAGCAGCAACTATCCTGGCCTTGGATTCACGCATACGCGCAACACTTCCTTCTTAAGTGAGAGACAGAAGCGGCATATATACCGCTTCGCAGGAGCCGGTCGAGACTCGGGAACTCTAAGGAGACGCACTTTTCGCACATCCTCATAAGAACGAACGAACCAAGGACTTACGTCCTCGCTTGAATCCCTCCAGGCAAATTTTCGTGGATTAATGACGCCGTAGAAGCGACTTAACAAAGTTAGGACTTTGGTAGGGGGTGGGTCAAACCCGGGAGTGTAAATCAGTTCACACAAACGGCATAATTGCGCTATTTAGAGAGCATTCCCAAGAACGCCTTAGCTCACTCAAGCGCGGGGTCGAAAGTCACAAATGTTTTGTGTTGGAGCAGGTGAGAGCCACTGCCCCTCCCCCCCCCCGCTGGAGTTGGAACTTACGTCCTAAAGCATCTTGCGGTTCGAGGTCGCACACACCCTTATCTGACGATAAAAAGTGATGTTCAACACACGGCATATGGAGTGTCGAAATATGGACTCCTGGGACACCGCGGCTCATGGCTATCTCGGCTGGCTCTGGACAGTCGCATGTCGAGATGTAGTCTCCTGGGGCACCACTTCCTACATGAGGAGGTGTACTCACACCCATCTGACACTGCACCCCAGGGTAATCCTCGGAATCCTCTGGGAAGGGGAAGAGAATACAGGCCAAACTCTTCTACTCCAGGCTGTCACGATCTCTGGCCTACGTATGCGAAATCAACCGCAAAGGAAGGAAACCCGCGCAGATAACCGCCCCGGCGTGATCCCACACCATGGACAGCACAATGCAAATATGAATAGTGCACCTTAAGGAAACACTCTGCGTTGCTATCTTCTTTGATCTCTTAGTGATGAGGTAGATTCCCACAATCCCGCTCTGCCAAGCGTTGTTGGGAATAGTGCAAGGCGCTACTGGAAAGTACACACACGCCCGACCTAGAGCGGGCATATCGTGTGGGCGATACTGGGATCGAACCAGTGACCTCTTCCGTGTCAGGGAAGCGCGCTCCCGCTGCGCCAATCGCCCAAGCGAGGTGGGTACGGGATTCGAACCCGTGTACACGGCTTTGCAGGCCGTTGCCTCGCCTCTCGGCCAACCCACCGTGCGGATTGACAGTTAGACTGCCTTTCCTCCGAGCGGATGACGGGACTCGAACCCGCGACCCTCACCTTGGCAAGGTGATGCTCTACCAACTGAGCCACATCCGCATACAGCTATGTGTATTCGCATTTACGCAACCGTTCCATCACCAGTTCGGCGGCGCTCAATAACTATAGGCAATGCCCTTGAGAGTTGTCCAACCGAGAAGATGAGGTACACACCACGTCCTAACTGTTTTGCCAAACGAGCAGCAGGCGGGCTATCCTCATTGAGCACACTTGCGGGCGATTAGCTCAGTGGTAGAGCGCTTCGTTCACACCGAAGAGGTCACTGGTTCGAACCCAGTATCGCCCACCATATGCCCGAAACAGTAGCGAAAACGCTGCCTACACCTCATCCTGTACGTCTCATTCTCATTCCGCCGCGACCCTCCGAGAAGTCCAGACAAGAGTCGAATACGGCAGAGCGATCTTGCACCCCGGCGTGAGACCAAGTTGCGAGTACAAGAACCACCGAAGATTTCTCTGCATCCGTTCCTTCCCATCGTCATCCTGGGTGAGATAGGACGAGCGCGTTGTCCCCAGTGCACACATCTCCTCAGGAGTCACAAGTTCATTCCACCGGAAACATTCGAGTTCCGCCGGTGTAAAGCACTCCCCCCACCCCGGGCCACTACCTTTATGGTGCACGTCTCCCGAACGCATGATCCTAGAGAGGCGATGTACCCAAGGTTCGCTTACCTCAAGTTGATTCCAGAGAGCACACACAACCCCGCCCGGCGCAAGGATACGAGCGACTTCCGCCGCCGCATCTTCTTCTCGAACCCAATGCCACGATTGAGCAAAGACCACGAAATCCATGCTCGCGTTAGGTAGGCCAGTCTCCTCAGCACTCGTCGAATGAACTCGTATTTTCCCCGATGCCCCTCGATACTCACGGCGGTGTAGCAGACGCTCAAGCTCATTTCGCATTGCCGACGAGGGTTCTACCGCCTCCACATCAAGGCCGTAGTCAGCAAGAAGGAAACTCATTTTTCCAGTTCCGGCACCAATATCAGCCACTCGAAGCGGCCTGTGCCCACTTCCCTCCCCTATATCATCTGCACTGCCCATGGTTGGAGAACACCCCGCATCCGTTGCCGGCAGAGAATCCGATTCATGCGCTTCGTGCCACACATTCAGAATCCGTTCCACCGCAGCAGCCGGATACGCTGGGCGCGCAGTCTCGTAAGCTGGAGCAGGAGTAGAAAAAGGATTAGGGATCTCACTCACCTCTCCAACCTAGCCGATTCTCACACCTGCCTCGATACTGCCGCGAATGCGTGTGGGTCAAATGCGGATGCTCGTTGGTCGATTGCGGACGTGTTTCTTTCCGAGAAAGGAAAAACCGGGGCGATCCCCGTATCCAGGGTCAGCATGTGATCGCGATAAAAGCCAGCGGATAATCTCACGCTCGCACTTGCGCCTATTCTCTGCCAAATCTGAGATCCTTATACCATGCAGATTTGGCCTGGCAATGCCTATCCTCTCGGTGCCACGTTCGACGGCACCGGAACGAACTTCGCTCTCTATTCCTCCATCGCCGAGCGCGTGGAACTCTGCCTCCTCGACGAGAATGGCACTGAAACCTCCATCCACCTCCATGAAGTCGATGGTTCTGTATGGCACTGCTACCTCCCCGGCATCCAACCCGGACAGCGCTATGGTTACCGCGTGTACGGCCCCTACGCGCCTGAACACGGCCTTCGCTGCGACCCCTCGAAGCTCCTCCTCGATCCGTACGCCAAAGCCATCGTCGGGCAGCTCAAAAATAACCAAGCCCTTTTCTCCTACGATTTCAACGACCCCACATGCCACATCGAAGTTGATTCTGCACCTCACACAATGGTGGGCGTTGTTATCAACCCCTATTTCAATTGGGGGCACGATCGCCCACCCGCCCATGACTATTCCAACTCAATTATTTACGAAGCGCATGTGCGCGGTATGACGATGCGCCACCCCGATATTCCAGCTGAACAACGCGGAACTTACCTCGGTCTAAGCCACCCTGTCATTATTGACTATCTGCGAAATATCGGCATCACAGCAATTGAACTCATGCCCTGCCACCAATTCGTCAACGATACCTCCCTCCAAGCCAAAGGGCTCTCGAATTACTGGGGGTATAACACGATTGGTTTCTTTGCTCCACATAATGGCTATGCAAGCGATAAAAATTCGATCAACCAAGTGCACGAATTTAAGCAGATGGTCAAAGCCTTTCACGAAGCTGATATCGAAGTAATTATGGACGTTGTCTATAACCACACCGCAGAAGGAAACCATCTCGGCCCCACCCTCTCTTTCAGAGGAATCGACAATCCCTCCTATTACCGCCTTGTGGAAAACTCCCCCGAGCATTATTTCGACACAACCGGCACAGGCAATTCCCTCAACATGCGCAGCCCCCACACCCTCCAACTCATCATGGATTCCCTGCGCTATTGGATCACCGATATGCACGTCGATGGCTTCCGCTTCGATCTTGCCTCCACCCTCGCCCGCGAACTCCATGAGGTCGATAAACTCTCCTCCTTCTTCGACATTATCCAGCAAGATCCCGTGATCTCTCAGGTCAAGCTCATCGCCGAACCGTGGGACGTAGGAGAAGGAGGGTATAACGTCGGAGAATTTCCGCCACTGTGGTCCGAATGGAACGGAAAATACCGCGACACCGTCCGCGACTTCTGGCGAGGCGAACCGGCAATGCTCTCCGAATTTGCCTTCCGCCTCTCCGGCTCCTCAGATCTCTACGAAACTTCCGGGCGACGCCCCATGGCCTCAATCAACTTCGTCACTGCCCACGACGGCTTTACCATGCGCGATCTCGTCACATACAACGAGAAACACAACGAAGCCAACGGCGAAGGCGGAATGGACGGCGAATCGAACAACCGCTCGTGGAACTGTGGGATCGAAGGCCCAAGCGAAGATACCGCCATCCGTCAACTTCGCCAGCGCCAGATCCGTAACTTCCTCACCACACTACTTCTCTCCCAAGGCGTGCCAATGATCTCCCACGGCGACGAAATTGGCCGCACCCAGCAGGGGAACAACAATACGTACTGCCAGGACAACGAACTCTCGTGGATGGATTGGGAATCCACCCCCTTCGGGCGATCTCTCCTCCACTTCACAAGCAAACTCGTCGCCTTTAGAAAAACCCACCCAATCTTCCGCCGCCGTCGCTTCCTCACAAGCGAATCCACACGTGGAGGAGGCACATCGATTGGTGAGATCGAATGGCTGCGCCCCGATGCCACTCTTATGCAGGATTCGGATTGGCAAACAGGTTTTGCGCGTTCCCTCATGGTTTTCCTCAACGGCTTAGCAATCCAAGAAACGGATATTCGAGGAAACCCCATCGTCGACGACGATATTCTCATCACCTTTAATGCCGGCCCTGAACCCGTCATATTCACAATCCCGCCCTCGCGCTACGCACACGCCTGGCATGACGTTCTCGATACGGGATCACACGCTGATCCCGGGCATGAGTATCACCCCGGCGAATCCTTCCCACTGGAGGGAAACTCTGTGCGCGTCCTCATCCACTTCCGCCAGTACACTGATCCAGATATAGAACACGACGAAGATAGCTTCGTCGCTGATGTCCCTACCTTGCTCCATCCAAGCGTAAGCTGACTTAGCGCGCCATACACCACACTCCGACATGAACTACCTCTGCCGAACTACCTCTACCCAAGCGTGAACTAGGCGCGTCTCTCACCGCAACATGACCCTTCGAGTTAGGGTAAGTTCGTGACTCTTCTTTCCGCACCACCGGCATTCCTCGAAGCGATGGAATCTCTGAAAGGCCACTCGTTCCGCCCCGAAGTGCACGTCACCCAGATTCCTCCGCCCACACAGATCGCTCCTTACGCAGTCGCTCTACAAGCCGAGATCAACGAGTCACGCAGTCTCGACCCTGATTTTTACCGAGGCAATGCGCGCTTCGTACTCCTCCACGACCCCAAAGGGCAGCCAGCCTGGGACGGCACCTTCCGCATCGTCACATTTCTTAGCGCTCCACTGGAAGAAGATATGAGTGCCGATCCGCTCCTAGGAGAGGTAGCGTGGGCGTGGCTCGGTGAAGCTCTCCACGCGCACAACGCAGGCTACATGAACATGACTGGCACTGTAACGCGCATATTTAACGAAACATTTTCCGGCTCCCACCTCGCATCTTCGCGCACCGAAATGGAAATGCGCGTCTCGTGGAGTCCACTCAACCCCGATCTCTCTGGACACCTCCAAGCCTGGGCATCCTTTGCCGCCACAGCCTGTGGCCTTGCCCCTGAAGGAGTGCGCACGCTGCGCTGATCCCATGCAAGAATCTGTTGATATCATCCGGCTCGACGAACCTCGTGAGGGTGTACCTGAGGTTATCAATAAGCAGATTGACGAGGCTGTGGCAGCCCTTGCCGCAGGCCATGGATCTTTCTCCGTCGATACGGAACGAGCAATGGGAATTCGATATTCCGATCGTGCTTACCTCGTCCAGATCCGCCGTGAAGGTGCCGGAACCTTCCTTATCGACCCCGTGGGAATCGAAGAACGCCTAGGTGGTCTCGCTGAGGTTCTTGCGCAAGACGAATGGATCCTCCACGCAGCCGACCAAGATCTCCCCTGCCTACGCCAGCTCGGCCTTGAGCCTCCCCGTATTTTTGACACAGAGCTCGCCGGACTTCTCCTAGGATTTCCACGTGTCTCACTTCAAGCAGAGATCGCTGAAGTGCTGGGCTTCGGCCTAGCCAAAGAGCACTCGCATTCGGATTGGTCAGCACGTCCCCTTTCTCGTCCCTTACGCGCCTACGCTGCTCTCGATGTGGAACTTCTCCTCGAACTGCGCGATGCCCTTACTCACATGTTGCGCACAGCCGGGCGCCTTTCCTGGCTAGAACAAGAGTGCGAAGAAGTGCGGCTACGTCCACCTCGCCCCACCCCCACACAACCCTGGCGCAAAGCTGCACGCCAAGCTAATGTCACTGATCGTCGTTCCCTCGCCATGCTCGAAGGACTCTGGAATCGTCGCGACGAACTGGCACGCCAACGCGATATCGCTCCAGAAAAAGTCATCCCTGCTAAAGTTCTGGCCATCCTTGCCCTTCACAAGCCACGTTCGCGCCAGGATGTCCTCACCTCTCCCCTCTTCCAACGGCGTTCGCGCCGTCGCGATGCAGCTGAATACTGGGATGCTATCGCTCCCATATGGCACATCCCGATTCCGAAACTGCCGGTGCGCTATTTCGTAGAGAACCGAGATCCTTTCCCACCAATGCGACAGTGGGCACGCTCCCATCCCGAAGCTGAGGAACGCTGGAAGCTCGTGCGCGCTTGCGTATTCTCCACAGCCGACGATCTTGGGATCCGCCAAGATATTCTGCTCAAACCTGCCCTCCAAAAGCTCCTCGCGTGGGAAGGCTGGGAAGGGCCAGTGTCAATCTATGAGACACTCATTCGCATGGGAGCACGCCCCTGGCAAGTGGATCATGTAGGCGGGGCAATCGCTGAGGCAGTTCGAAAATCTCCACGGATCCGCACGTAGAACGCTTCGTACCTCTCGTAGGCTGATCGGACGCTGGTTCGAGGCTGATCGGATCCGATTGGATCTGATTGGATCCGATCAGGGGTGTTGATCGGGGTGATGATTACGGCTGACTACAGCTAATCCAGGGCTGATTACGGCTGACTACGGCGAATTGGGGGCACCGATTACAGCTGGGTGTCTAGGAGCCGCTGCGAAACCTCACATATTCCTTCAACACTCATCTTCGAACGTTCGAGAATATCCGCACGCGCAGCATGAGAGAAGAACATGCGGTCAAGACCCAGGCACTCCACGCGAGTCGAAGCCCCTAACCGTGAGAGCGCAAGAAGAATCTCAGCCCCCACGCCTCCGTGCACAAGCCCATCCTCGATCACCACTACCGCAGGTGAATTGGCAAGAAGCTGTGCAAGATTCTCATTCACGGGAAGCACCCAGCGCGGATCGACAACCCGTACACCATATCCCTTCTCCCCCATGCGTGCGCCAGCCTCGCACGCACAATGCGCCATCGGCCCTACAGAAACAATGGTGAGTACAGGTTTCTGTGAAGTTTCGACGAGAACATCGAAACCTTCTTCTTCACGCACCGCATCGAGTTGGGCAGGTAAAGGCCCTTTGGGATAACGCACAAGTGTAGGACCATCCGCAATGTTCACAGCCTGCGCGAAGAGTTCGCGCAGGCGCTGCCC
The DNA here is from genome assembly GCA_015679245.1 of Actinomycetaceae bacterium zg-1166. Classification (GTDB taxonomy): domain Bacteria; phylum Actinomycetota; class Actinomycetes; order Actinomycetales; family Actinomycetaceae; genus Changpingibacter. The sequence continues at coordinate 944,497 of CP064953.1, forward strand.
GTCGCGAGGAGCCGCGGTGCGCAGTCCAGGGATCATCGCCGCCATTGCGAGATCCCACATGCCATTGTGAGAGGCACCATCATCTCCGGTAACTCCTGCCCGGTCGAGCATGAGCGTCACAGGAGCCTTATGCAAAGCCACGTCCATGAGGAGTTGATCGTACGCACGGTTGAGGAACGTGGCGTAGAGAGCAACCACGGGATGAAAGCCCTCATAGGCCAAGCCTGCCGCCATAGTAAGAGCGTGCTGCTCAGCAATCCCTACGTCACACACCCGCTCAGGGAAAGATTCGCTCATCGGCCCGAGGCCTACCGGGCGAAGCATTGCCGCTGTAATTCCCACGATATCCTCACGTTCGTGAGCGAGGCGATCGATTTCCTCGGCAAATACCGACGTCCACCCAAAGCGAGCAGGTTGAACAGGAAGGCCAGTCTCGGGATGAATTTTCCCAATAGCATGGAATCGATCCGTATCATCGGATTCCGCAGGTTTATAACCACGCCCCTTCTCTGTTACAGCATGTACCACCACCGGACCACCGTAGTCACGTGCAAGGCGAAGCGCATCTTCAAGTTCTCCCATATGGTGCCCATCCACAGGCCCCACATATTTCAGACCCAGAGAATCAAAGATACCCGCATCGACGAAGATATCCTTCACCCCGCGCTTGAGAGAATGCAGAGCACCGTAAGCCATCTTTCCTGGTGTTCCTGCCTCAGAGAGAGCCTGCTTTGTCCTCTCCATAAAGTTCTCGTAAGAACGATTGACACGCAGAGAATCTAGACGCCGCACTGTCTCAAAGCGCCGAACCATCCCTCCCACAGTGGGGGCGTAGGAGCGCCCATTGTCATTGAGCACAATAACCAGAGGGCGGTGCTGCGCCTCAGCGATATTGTTGAGTGCCTCCCAGCTCATTCCCCCTGTCATGGCGCCATCGCCAATGATGGCCACTGGAAGACGGTGTGATCCAGCGAGTTCGCAGGCTCTAGCAATTCCATCAGCCCAGGAAAGAGCAGTAGAAGCATGAGAATTTTCGACAATATCGTGAGAGCTTTCACCCCGGCTTGGATAACCAGAGAGTCCACCTTCGCAGCGTAGGGAAGAAAAATCCTTTCTCCCCGTGAGGAGTTTGTGCACATAGGACTGATGCCCTGTGTCAAAAATAAGGGCATCACTGGGTGAACGAAAGACCCGGTGTAGGGCAATAGTCAGTTCCACTACGCCGAGATTCGGGCCAAGATGACCACCGGTGCGTGAGACATTCTCAACGAGGAAACCGCGGATTTCTGCGGCAAGCTGGGTAAGCTGTACGGGAGTGAGATGACGGAGAGCCTCAGGTTCGTCGATCTGCTCAAGAATACCCACGTTCGTCCTTTCTCTCCTCACGCCTCTGGCATTCCGCTCCGCTCAGATAGCCGGGTTGCTGGCGTTATCAACCTCGGAAAACGGCACGCCTCCTTGCTCAGGTAGCCGGGTGAGAGTTCAAGGATAACGCAGGAAGAGCCTTGAAAGCCCTTCCTGCGTGTAGATTTCCCTCACGTATCTCTTAGATGAGCTGGCGAAGCACGTACTGGAGGATCCCTCCATGACGGAAGTAATCGGCCTCCCCAGGCGTATCGATTCGCACTCGTGCGTCGAAAGTGATCTCGCGGCCATCCTCAGCCTTTGCACTCACCTTCACCGTTGAGGGCGTGGAGCCTGTATTGAGCTGTGTTATACCACTAATGGAGATGACCTCCTCGCCGCTGAGACCCAGAGAATCAGCACTCTGCCCTTCGGGGAATTGAAGGGGAAGTACGCCCATCCCAATGAGATTGGAACGATGAATACGCTCAAAAGATTCGGCAATAACGGCTCTGACTCCTAGAAGCGAGGTACCCTTGGCTGCCCAATCGCGCGAGGAACCCGAACCATATTCCTTACCTCCTAGGACAACGAGTGGGATCCCAGCCTCACGGTAGGCCACTGAAGCATCGAAGATTGCTTCAGTTTGCCCTGTGAGGAAGTTCTTCGTGTACCCTCCTTCGATCCCATCGAGGAGTTGATTGCGCAGGCGAATATTTGCGAAGGTGCCGCGCATCATCACTTCGTGGTTTCCTCGCCGTGAACCATAGGAGTTGAAATCCTTGCGTTCAACGCCGTGTTCAGCGAGGTAACGCCCAGCCGGTGAATCTGGCTTAATAGCACCTGCGGGAGAAATATGATCGGTGGTCACCGAATCCCCGAGCTTTGCCAATACGCGCGCACCGGCGATGTCACTTACCGGAGTAAGTTCACGTGAAAGCCCCTCAAAGAAGGGCGCCTTACGAATATAGGTGGAATCCTCGTCCCAGATGAAACGATCACCTTCAGGTGTGGGAAGCGAGGCCCATCGTTCGTCACCTTCAAAAACGCTGGCGTAGGTGCGCTGGAACATCTCGCGGTCAATGCAGGTATCAATCGTCTCCTGAACCTCCCTCGAATCAGGCCAGATGTCCCGCAAGTAAACAGCGCCATTCTCATCCTCACCCAGAGGATCATTCTCGAAGTCGAAATCCATCGTTCCTGCCAAGGCGTAGGCGATGACAAGGGGTGGAGAGGCAAGATAGTTCATCTTGACATCGGGGTTGATACGCCCTTCGAAGTTGCGGTTACCTGAAAGCACCGAGACAACAGCAAGATCATTCTCATTGACTGCTGCCGAAACTTCAGGAGGAAGCGGACCAGAGTTGCCAATACACGTGGCACAGCCGTAACCGACGAGGTTGAAGCCTAGAGCTTCAAGAGCAGGCCAGAGCCCAGCCTTATCGTAATAGTCGGTGACGACCTTAGAACCTGGTGCTAAAGATGTCTTTACCCACGGTTTCGCGGTGAGACCACGGGCGGCAGCATTGCGGGCAAGGAGCCCAGCGGCAAGCATAACCGAGGGATTTGAGGTATTCGTACACGAGGTGATCGAAGCAATCACCACATCTCCATTGCGAAGGCGGGTTTCTTTGCCGCTCATGAAGAGGGACACCTCCTCTACCGGGCTTTGAGCGAGGTAGGAAGGAAGAGTACGGGCAAAGGATTCTTTCGCCTCGGAGAGCACAATGCGATCCTGGGGGCGCTTAGGGCCGGCGATTGAGGGAACCACCGTAGAGAGATCAAGTTCGAGATATTCGGAGTAGACAGGCTCGCGGCTTGGATCGTGCCAAAGTCCCTGTTCCTTGCAATAGGCTTCGACGAGTGCGATTTGCTCCTCAGGTCGCCCTGTCAAACGCAGATAGTCTAGGGTGATCTCGTCAATCGGGAAGATCGCTGCCGTGGAGCCAAACTCAGGCGACATATTGCCGATTGTGGCGCGATTAGCCAGTGGTACGTGCCCCACACCTTCACCGTAGAATTCGACGAATTTTCCAACAACGCCATGCTGGCGCAACATATTCGTAATAGTGAGGACGACATCGGTAGCAGTTGCCCCGGCTGGAATTTCACCGGTGAGCTTGAAACCAACAACTCGTGGGATGAGCATAGATACGGGCTGACCCAGCATTGCGGCCTCAGCTTCGATACCGCCCACTCCCCATCCAAGTACGCCCAGGCCATTGACCATCGTCGTATGGGAATCGGTACCTACACAGGTATCGGGGTAAGCCACGCCATCGCGAACCATTGTTACGCGGGAAAGATGCTCAATATTGACCTGGTGGACGATACCTGTGCCGGGGGGAACTACCTTGAAATTCTTGAAAGCGCCCTGCCCCCATCGCAGGAACTGATAGCGCTCCCCGTTGCGCTCATACTCAAGATCCATATTGCGTTCGAGGGCATCATTGCGGCCAAAGACGTCAATCTGGACGGAGTGATCGATAACCATCTCAGCAGGATTGAGTGGGTTGATAAGGTGGGGATCTCCCCCCAAGCTCGCCACAGCCTCGCGCATCGTTGCCAGATCCACAACACAGGGAACACCTGTGAAGTCTTGCATGACAACGCGCGCCGGAGTGAACTGAATCTCGTGGCTAGGTTCATCCGTAGGCTCCCAGGAGGCGAGGGCACGGATCTGATCGGCGGTGACATTGGCACCGTCTTCGGTGCGCAGAAGGTTCTCCGCCAGAATCTTGAGGGAGTAGGGCAAGCGTGTAAGGCTCGGCACGGCATCGAGGCGGAAGATCGTGACCGTCTCCTCGCCCACGGCGAGGCTTGCGCGTGCTCCGAAGCTATCCAGACTCATGGCTCCTCATTTCGTCTTTCGTCGAAAAAGTATCTTGACGTCAAGATATCATGATTTAGCTTATCTTTCGTGCGAAAATATCACTAATTACGTCAGACTTTCCTTGCGCAAATCCTTATGGAGGGATGTGGAAGCGGTGTACACGGCTCTGCATTCACATCACGTCACATCGACAACAACCACGTGGGAATCTGAGAACAAAACGAACCTTCTACTTACGAGAGAGCCGTCACAGTCTCGAAATGATGAGTGTTCGGGAAAAGATCCACGCTCTCAATCGACTCCACACGACGCCCAGCAGCCACCATCGCAGCCACATCGCGCGACATCGCCGCCGGATCACAAGAAACAAGCACAATCCTTCGCGCCACACTCGTCGCGAGAGCACGAGCAACCTCAATCCCAAGACCCGAACGCGGCGGATCAGCAACGACAACATTACCTGGCTCCCATTGCACGAGTTTTGCATCCACACGCGATGTGCGCACCTTCGCCCAAGGGAATTCGCGCAAGTTTGCGCGCCCATCCTCCACAGCTAGGCGCGCACCCTCAAAAGCTCTCACCGACCCAGAACTCCCCGTAGCCACCGCAAGCGGCTGAGTGAGCAGCCCCGCACCCGAATACAGCTCCACAACAGCTTCGCCCGCACGCACCCCAGCTGCCTCCAAGACAAGACGAATAAGAGTCTCCCCCGCCTTTTCATGAACCTGCCAGAATCCACCAGCATGGACACGATACGCGTAGAGCTCACCCCCACACACCACATCTTCACGAACAAAAGGTTCAGCTTCGATACCTGGATAAGAGAAGCACTGACGCCCAATCACCAGGCGCGGATCGCTCCCCGAGGCCACTACAGTGCGCACACGATCTCCTGGATTCCACACATGCGCCCACGCCCCAGAAAAGAGATCGAGTTCCTCACTACCTTCCACAGCCAGTGGCGCCTGAGAAACTTTCACAAGCTCATGGCTTGCCTCGCGATACATCCCCAAGCACCGATCATGCCCAACGACGAATTCCACGCGCGTACGCCGCGCCCAACCACCAGTTGCTTCATCGCCTGGACATGGGCGAACGCGAGCCTCAATTCCTTGCTCATGCAGGTGTGCGTCGAGTTGGGCGCCTCCCACTCGGCGCAAAGTAGCTTGAAGAACATGGGTTTTCCAGGCACTCTGCCAGGAAAATTCCACGTGGCCAAGATCTGCACCGCCCACACCCAGAGGGCCAGCCACCGGCCACGGGTGTTCGATACGGTGCTCGTTCTCACCCTCTAGAACCTCCACCACATCACCGCGCAGAAGTTTGGAACGCTCCTTCGTCACAGCCACACGCACGCGCTCACCCGGCAGGCCAAAACGAGCAAAGACAGCACGCCCATCAAGATGCCCTACACAAACCCCACCATGAGCGATATCGGTAAGTTCAACTTCCACACTCTGCATGACTATTCGTCTTTCTCTTCTCCAACTTCGAGGGCGAACGGTACTTCGGAAATCACGACACCACGCTCCATACGCAAGGCGGAAATAATACGCGGGGTGGAGTGGCGGATAAAGAAACGCTGACCCATGCCCGTGGAAATTACACGCGGCACAAAGACCATAACGATATCAGCTGGGCGCAAAGAACGCAGAGAGCGCACATAATCCACGACATTTGCGGTACTCGCCCCCTGTGGCGTGCCCAAAACCGTGAGATTAACCGGAATTGCCGCCTCTTTCCACGCCTGGCGTAAAGTTCGTGTAGCTTCGGCGTCAAAATCCACTGTCACAGCAGTGAGAGTGGTCAGGCGTGTGGCACGAGCAAAAGTGAGCGCACGAAGCGCTGGACGATCGAGAGCATTCACAAGCACGACACCATGAACGCGAGTGGGGAGCGTGCGCCCGTGAGAGAGATCCGTGGCCGCGAGACGTTCTACCACACGCACTCGCCCACGCCTGAAAAAGACAAGAAAAGCTACTGGCACTGCGAGCATCGCCAAGGTGATGAGAGACAGGCGAGGGCGAGCAATGGAGATTGCCACGATGCAGGCCACACCGAAAAGGGTATAGCCGAGGAAGCCCCACAGAGAGGCTCTGGCTCTCACACGCTCCTTCTTCGACATCGATTCTCTCAAAATTGTGTGCCCGCGAAATGCCATCCCAAGGCTGAAGAACACGAAGATCACGGTGACGATAAGGACGAAGAGTACTCCGCCTGTATCACGGCTGCGCGTGGAGGCAGCAAGAATCGAGCCAAGAACCAGAGTGAGCACAACGATGAGCTGACGAGGGCGACGCGCATCCGAGGAGGCAAAAGACCGTGGAAGAATATGGCCGATGGCCAGTTCACGCAAGAGCCGTGGCAAACACCAAAAACCCAGAGCCGCACTTGCCCATCCCAGGACAAGGAGAGCCAGGCTTGCGGGGTACTTTGCCCAACCTCCCAGGAACTCCTCAGAAAAAACGAGGATCGGCACCTTCTCCCACTGCCCCTCCATCCCAAAGGACAAGATGAAATACACAGTGAGGAGGATGAGGCTAAAGACAGGGATCATCACGTGGATAAGGCGCCTAGAGGACGTGCGTCGATAGACCGCATCCTTCATCGGCCTCTCAGCCGTGAGGAACATGACAGCTCCAGGGAACATCGCTGAGGCGATGGACTGCAAAAGCACATGCCAAGAATGCGTATGCGCCCCACCTCGCCCGGAGTGGGCTGGCATCGTCGATGCCTCCCCCACAAGGCCAGCCCCGAGGACGATAAGCACCACCACCATCGCCACGGCGACGAGGACAACATGAACCCTCCAGGGCACCTCACGGCCTATAAGCGCTGGAATCGCTGCCACCAAAAGCACCAGCACAGTGAAGTAAGCGCGATAAGAACTCAACCCAACGAGGCTACTGATTCCATGAGAGGCAAGGGAAGCCCCCACCACGGCGAGCATCATATAAGCGAGAAATTGTGCTGACGAGACAACAATCCCCGACGCCGTTCCGAGATACGTAGAGACAATCTTCTGTGTGGTCGCTCGCGGAGTGAGGCTGTTTGTCCACGTAAGAGCCACGAGGATAATTCCAGCGATGGCGAGGCCAATCATCTGTGAGACGAAGATGACGAAAGTATCGATCGGTTCACGTTGAAAGCCCAAAAGTAGATGAGGGCTTGCAACTACAGCCAGTGCAAGCATCGTAAGGGCGACGCTTGCACGGGCAAGAGGGGATTCAAGACGCGAATGAGTGGACATCACGCTCAAGGCTACTTCACCCTCGCCTCACCTTCTAGCTGATCGTGCAAGCCGCACGCCAGTAGCACGGTCAGAAATGCGCGCGAGTTTCATAGTGTTTTTCAGTGCAAGCCGCACGCCAGTAGCACGGTCGGATCAGGTGCGGTAGTTTCAGAGTGTGCATTTCGTCATTATGGGCTGTGGTCGAGTTGGATCCACCCTCGCAGTAAACCTCACCTCGATGGGTCACTCTGTCTCTGTGATCGATCAGAATCCCGATGCCTTTCTCAGGCTTCCCGAAGATTTCTCCGGCCAGCAGGTAACCGGCGTAGGTTTTGACCACGATTCCCTTATACAAGCTGGAATTGAGGACGCCCACGGATTTGCGGCTGTCTCCTCAGGTGATAACTCCAACATCATCGCTGCACGAGTGGTGCGCGAAACCTTCGGGCTCACCAATGTCGTCACCCGAATCTACGATCCCACACGAGCAACGATCTACGAGCGCCTAGGAATCGCTACCGTACCAACTGTCAAGTGGACGGCTGACCAGGTATTACGTCACCTCATCCCCCTCGGCCCGCACTACGAGTACACCGATGCTAGCGCAGGAATGAGTATTGTCGCCGTGGATCTGGACGACAGTTGGCTAGGGCGCACAATTGCCGAGATCGAGGATGCGACGAGTGCACGTGTAGCCTGGGTGACTCGACTCGGCAAAGGAATCCTCCCCACCTTTGATCTTGTACTTCAAGACGGCGATAGCCTCCACCTCGTCGTCCCTACCTCACGCGCAGCCTCCGCTCAACATGTCCTCGTCTACCCCGCTAAGAAAACAGACATCTAGGAGATCTCGGTGAAAGTCCTCATTTTGGGAGCAGGTTCCGTAGGCCGCTCGATTGGTCGCGAACTTGTACGTTCGCGCCATGAGATCACGATGTGTGACCGTGAACCCGATGCCATGCGCGTGGCTTCGGTTCCCGAAGCAGATTGGATTCTTGGAGATGCCTGTGAGGTGGAAACTCTCGAACGTGCCGGAGCTGGTGAGGCCGATGTCGTCGTCGCTACTACAGGCGACGATAAAGCAAACCTCGTCATCTCTCTTCTCGCGAAAACTGAATACGGTGTAGAGCGAGTGATCGCACGTGTGAATAATCCACGCAATGAGTGGCTTTTTAACGAGACATGGGGTGTAGATGTTCCTGTCTCCACACCCCAGATTATGACGTCACTTGTGGAAGATGCCGTAGCCGATGGTAACCTCGTCACTGTATTGAGCTTCCAACGCTCTGGAGCCTCTCTCGCGCAGGCCACCTTGCCAGCCGACGCGCCAATTGTTGGGATGGCAGTCTCCGAAGTACTCCTCCCCCCTGCCTTCATGCTCAATGCAATCGTGCGTGATGGTATGCCGCTTCCTGCCGATCCTGACCTCACGATCGAGGCTGGCGACCAAGTGCTCCTCCTGCTAGGTGAAGATGCCCAGGAAGATCTTGACCTCGTGAAAGAACTTCTCACCTCCGTTGAACGCGAACGTATCCCCGAGAAAGAAACAGCGAATACACCACGGGTCGCAGTAGAAAATAGCGATACGGAAGGGGAAGCGCCACATGTCACTTCCCCGTAATCCCCACGATCTCCACAATTCTCACAATTCCCACGAAAGTGAGGGATACCTCTTTTTACGCACTTGTACGAAGAACCTTGGCGCTCCAGAAATTCCAACAAAGAGGGAAGCCACCAGGAACTAGCGGGCAGATCTTCGCAACCGGGTTACGTGTGTGCTTCGCGATCATGTAACTGAGAGTGTGCCCATAGAGATTCAGCCAACACAGCTACGGCGCGTCTCTACTTACGAAGCCACGCCCGAGCTTGCTAAGGTGCCACAGGCGTCAGCAGCGCTTCATGTCACGCGCTGTTCCTTCGCGTAGGGTGTGACAACCCGCCACTCGGAGGACCGGGCGCCCTCTGACTGAGAGGCCTTACGTGGCACATACGCAGATCGATATCGAAGAAACGCATACCTCCTCTGCCTCCACTCACGAAGAAAGGGAGAGGAAAACACAGGAAGAAAAGGGTGCTCACACCACGCCTGGCTCCTTTGCACGCACTTTGAAACATCCACCCCACCTGGTGATGAGCGGACTTTATCTCGCAGCTTTCCTCGGAATGCTCTCAGAAACCTCGATGAATATCGCGGTTCCAGCCTTCATGAGTGACTTCGGGATCGGAACAGGACTCGCCCAGTGGATGATTATTGGCTATATGCTTGCCATCGGTGTGGTTCTTCCCTTCGTCGGTTTCTTCCAGAAGAACACAAGCACAAAACACGTAGCTCTCGGAGCGCTCACCGCCTTTTTACTCGGTTCACTGATCTCTACTCTCGCCCCGTCTTTCGCCATTCTTCTAGCCGGGCGAATCCTTCAAGGTGTAGGTACCGGCATTATCCTTCCGGTACTCTTTTCCTCGATCATCCATATCTTCCCACCGACGAAAATTGGTGCAGCTAATGGCGTAGCTGGCCTCGTCATCATGGTTGCCCCAGTGATTGGCCCGACGATGTCCGGCCTCATGATCTCAAGTCTTGGCTGGCGTGCCATCTTCGCCACTTTCTCTGTTGTAGCACTCGTTGCTCTGCTGCTCGTGGTTCTCTTCTACGTCAACCCAATCGTGCCCACTGGTGCAAAGATCGATATTCTCTCCGCTCTCTCCTCCGTGGTGGGCTTCGGTTCCCTCGTGGGTGGTGCTGGATTACTTGGAGAGCAAGGGTTATCTCCCCTCGCTCTTGGGCTTATTTTCTTAGGGGTGCTCGTCCTCGCCTCTTACTGCCACCGCCAGCTCACTATTTCCCGGCCAATTGTGGATCTACGTGTTCTCAGCTTGCGCGGCTTCCGATATTCCGCAATCGCCGTCGCGCTCTCTTTCACATGCACACTCACCTGCATGTATATCGTGCCGATTGAACTTCAGCGCGGACTCGGACTCGATTCTTCGCTTGCCGGTATCCTCATGCTCCCAGCTGGCATCGTCAATGCCATCTTTTCTCTCTTCGCCGGTAGACTCTTCGACAAGGTTGGTGCACGCCCCCTCATTGCTCTTGGAGGATGTACAGCTCTCGTAGGTATTGGGCTCTTTGGCCTTGTAGGAGAAGGAAGCCCCCTCGGCTTTTTCGTACTCGCCCATGTGGTGCTCCTCATAGGAATCCCGTTCATTCAGCAAGCCGCCCAGTCTGCTGCTCTGGTGAGCCTTCCACGCCGCTACGCGTCGGATGGATCGACAATCCTCAATACGCTCCAGCAGGTGTGCGCTGCTATCGGTACGGCTGTGGCCACATGCCTCCTCAGCGTAGGAGTAAGTATGGCCGGTGGTGGTGAAAGTGCCCCAGCTGGGCAGGTCCTAGGTGCACGCTACGTCTTTGCCTGTGCGGCCTTCCTCATCCTCGTCGCTCTCCTTGTTGGCCTGTGTGGCCTTACAAAGAGTGCAAACGAGAGCCTTGTGGCTGAACAAGCCTAAGCTGAAAAGCCTAAAAGTTCAGAGACATTCGCCTGTTCCGATATGTGAACGTATTTCGCGCAGCTTACCTCACTTCTCGATCACCTGATCGACAGGAGGTAGGCCGCGCACAAGTAACCAGCTCACCCAGGCGACAAGAGCGTAGACAAAAGGCCCCATGATAAGGCGCGCGAGGGCAAGAGCAGTAGTTGCCCCCATAAGGTAGAGCGGCCCTTGAACAACGACACGTGCTACAAACAACCCCACCCATATCCAGGTAACGAGGGTATAGCGGCGCCGCGTGAGGCGCCCAGCCTCAGTGGTGGACGTGCGCCATGCCGTCAGATCCGCACGCATAGCTCCGATGACGAAGCCTAGGGCTGGATATCGTACAAGGAGGGAAAGCAAGAGTACCGCCGCATACCCTGCGTTTGTGAGTAGGCCCAGGGCAAAGTAGTTTGAAATATCTCCACTTCGCCACGCCCACAGTGCTGAGAGCACGATACCCACAATGCCGCCCAGAGCTGGAAGAATATCGATGCGTTGGATGAGACGCACAAGGAGTGCCAGCAGAGAAACAGCTAGCGGCGCTCCTATTGAAGGAGCAAGGGCATGAGTAAACGCAAAAACGAGGATAAAGACCACTGAAGGCAGAATCGTTTCGCAAAGCCCGCGCACTCCGCCTACGGTTTTCCACACGTCAAAGCGCTCAGCTTCAAGGCTTGCAAGCCACCCAGTCTTTTCCCTTGCACGAGCGAGAACAGGGTGCCCGATAGGTGCCGCCACGCCTTCTTCACCGGCACATTCACGCTCTTCTATGCCACTTCCGTGGAAATTTTCTCCCACGGTGCCATCCCTGCGAGAAGAAGGGAAAGAGCCAGGGTGGGAATCGTCGTCAGGAGATAGCATGAGAAGCCCTTTCCCAAGTGAGAGGATCAGTAGAGAGCAAAAGGTTCGTAGATCGATACGCGCGTCCTGCTAGGGAAGCACAGTGTATATCGGGTTGAATACTGTGGGCATTCCGCCCGACGTGGTAATTGTGCCTTTGACGTGGAGCTGAGATCCCACATCGATAGAGGCGAGGTCGGTGCGGCCAAGAAAAGCAAGCATGAGAGTGTCTGATCCCACACCGAGCATCACATTGACCACAGGAGGGCAACCCGCACCAGGATATTCAATGGCTCTCACTTTCCCCCGCAGGTTGATGCGGCGTGAACGCGTCGTGCTCATCGCACTTCTTGGATCTCCGGTCCTCGTGCCGGCAGCTTCATCAACGAGTCCGCATCCTCGGGTTTATCCTCCGTGGATTTCGGGATGCTCAGTTCGAGGAGTTCACGCGGAGGATGGGGGCGATTTCCACGCACAACGACGAGATCGTCGAGAACAGCATGAAGGAGATTATCTCCCGTCACCTCATCCACAGCGGCGCGCCCGGTCAAAGCAACGCGAAGGAGCCAACGAGGTCCGTCAATTCCAAGGTAGCGCACAGGTTGAGTTGTATGGCTAGTGCCAGGGACAGGAACCTGGGCGCGAACTTCGGTGCCCCATTCCCCCTCGACATCGCGAGAGGAACCACCTTGGTGTGCGAGCGAAGCAATAACATCAGCACGCACCTCTCCCCAGATACTCTCGGATTTCGGAGCCGCAAAAACTTGGAGCTGAAGAGCACTCTGCTTCGTCACATAGACAACAGCAAGCACGATATTGCGAGCTTGATCTACAGAGAACTGAAGTTCGGTTCCTCCAATTGGGGGAAGCCACAGCGAACCCACATCAAGGCGGTGGCCAATGTGTTCCACCTCGGTACTATCCCAGGGCCCTTGACGAGGAGTTTCATCCTCAGAATTCTCCACTTCCTGTGTGGACAACTCAGCTTCCTGTAAAGTCTTTTTCTTCCGCGAGAATACACCCATATGCCACTTCCCATCCGTTGTGCGTGCCCACTCTACTCGCCTCAGCTCTGTGCAAGGGAGAGTACTCCCTGACGAAAAGCCTCAACCGCGTGTGTGAGGGGTGGATCAGCCAGCACACTCCGTGCATACAGGCAAGCCGTCCTCTTCGTAGGCCAGCTGCGAGCGATGATGGACAAGGAAACACTGCGAGCACGTAAATTCATCGTCCTGAGCAGGAACAACGTTGATTGAGAGTTCGATATTGGACAGATCTGCGCCCGGAAGCTCAAAACCCTCAGCAGCTTCAACTTCGTCTTCGTCGACAGATCCTGACTGTTGGTCTGAGCGACGAGCCTTGAGCTGTTCGAGAGAATCCTCCCGCAGTTCCTCATCTTGCTTGCGCGGTGCATCGTAATCGGTGGCCATTAGCTCTCACGCTCCCGTCGTATCGTTCTGTCACATCTCTGCACGTTCTTCTGCGCGCATGAGTGCGCCCATAATTTACCAAAGATTGTACGATTCGCCCACCTCCTTTTCGCTATTGGGTCAGATTTTCGCCCTGAGCTAAGGTGAGGAAAACGTGTGCGCCTGTCATAAAGCCAATTTCTCTTTACGCACATGTCACAAGAGGAGAGAAAAACCACGTGCACGAGAAATCCTGGTGTGAGGAAAACGCAGATGTGAAGAAAGTCTGGTATGAGAAATCCTGTACGAGGAAAGTGCGTGTGCAAGAAAAGTCTAAGTGCGCACTCTCACGTGAACGGAACACACACGTAACAGCGCGCACAACTCGCCAGAAAGGCCTCCAATCCCACACAACACACCGAGCCAGTAATAGCCGTATGTGTGCCGATAATGGCACTCTAGTGGTGGACGTTTATCTCAAGGGGAGACATGATTGAACTCGACCTGCTCGGCCTCGCACCCGACGGTGAACACCTTACTCTCAGTGATGCGCGAGGGAACCGATACTCCCTCACGATCAACGACGCACTACGCGCCTCCTTGCGCCGGGACATTGTGGAACCCACAGCTCCACTCAAGCCAATGAGCCCAAAGGAAGTCCAGCGTCTGATCCGCGAAGGGCGCTCCGTGGAAGAAGTATGCGAGATTTCCTTGCTCTCAGCCTCAAAAGTGATGGCTCTTGCCCACCCTATCCTCGCAGATCGTGCCCATGTGGCTCGCAAAGCCCGCGGTTTCGCACTCAGCCACGAAATTGGTGCGCCAAGTGTGGAAGAAGTGGTGACCTCACGCCTAGTCGCTCGTGGAATTGATCTCCTCACCCTCACGTGGGACGCCTCACGAATTCAGGGGCAACCCTGGCACCTGCGCGCAAAATTTATCTCCTCAGGGCGAGAACGCGTGGCAACGTGGAGTGTCGATCAGGCAAAATCGTCGATTTCAGCGCTTGACGACGAGGCCGCTCTGCTCTCCGAAACTCAGATTGACTCCACCCCCGACTGGCATATGAGTACTTCTCGCACGGGGCGCGAATCTGCCGCAGCTGCATCTGTTACCCCATCCGGGGCAGCTAGCTCGTCTATTCCTGAGTTTCTTCAAAGCGACGAGCACCAGGAAGCCCCAGGAAATGCCAAAATCGAGAGTTTGCTTGACCGCCTCGATTCTCAGAGGGGTCGCCCGCGCCCCATGCCTGTACCTGACGATATCGACGAGGGTTCGATACACGCTAGTGGCGAGTACGACAATACTGACGCTCCCCTATTCGCAGGTGCTCATCCTGCTTCCTCTGCGCCAGAAGATGCCCTTGACGCTCAAATTCTGCGCTTGCCGCGCCCACGCACACTTGAGATCGCTCCCTCTTTTGATTCCCCTGTCTCCTCTGCCAGTGCTGATACTGCTGTCAGCCCTCTTCATGGCGCATCCGCCCAGCCTACAGATGTATCTGGCGATGGGCTCTTCCCTGAAAGTGAGACAACGAAGATCGAGCATCCAGAGAAAAAGAAGCGCAATTCACGCCCAGCGATGCCTACCTGGGATGAGATCGTCTTCGGGAAGAAGGATTAAGTAGCACAAGAAAGGGAATCCAGAGAATCCTCACTGCTCCCCTGTATCCCAGCTACTTGCCCATAACCCCAGCTACTGCTCGTTCAAGGAAGGTTGAGAGATGGTTGCGTGTGCCACCGCTGCTGTCATCTTATGGGAGTAGTGGTAGCGACACAGTACCTCGTAGCCCACCTCAGCCGAATCCACATCGCCAATGACCACCTGCTCACCTTCAGTTACCATTGCCCCTGCCACAGTACGTGCATTGTGCGTGGCGCGCCGCCCGCACCAACACAGCGCTGTCACTTGAAGTACTTCCACGCGGTCGGCAAGCTCGATCATGCGCGCTGATCCCGGGAAGAGCCGGGTGAGAAAATCTGTCGTGATGCCAAAGCCGTAGACATCAATGCCGATATCATCGACAATACGAGCCAGTTGCTCAACCTGGTGAGGTGCATAGAACTGAACCTCGTCACAGATGAGGAAATCCACACGGTGTCCAGCCATGCGCTCCTTAGCCACTTCACGCCAGAAGTCCGTCTCCTCATGAACCTCGATTGCCTCAGCTTCCAAACCAATACGTGAAGAGAGACGACCCTGCCCAGCGCGATCCGAACGGGAGAAGATAAGGCCACGCAGCCCACGCTGTTCATGGTTATAGGCCGTCTGCAGGGCAAGCGTGGACTTGCCACAGTTCATCGTGCCGGAGAAAAATACGAGCTCGGCCACCTATACGTCCTCAATGATCCAGGGAATTTCCATTTCTTCAGGTGTGAAGGATCCATGCACACCCACCATGACATTATGCCGCTGAGCGAGGTTCCTCGCGCTTGCAATCGCAAGGTGCCCGCTGAGGATCACAAGAACGTCCCCCATCCGCTCACGGCTCTGTAGACTCACCTCACCGAAGATCCCTGTTGCACAGGCTTCTTCCTTTGTGAGAATCCAGGCACTCTCCCCCACTTCCTCACGCCATCTCTCCGCCACAGCTTCCACTTCATGGGTGTAGAGGTGAAGGAAACGCTCTTCACCACTAATGAGATCCACCCCAGAAGCAAGCTGAAGGTTATCTTCAATAATGAGGCGTTCACTTACGTCAATCATTCCGTGGTCAGCTGTGACGAGGAGACGAGTACCGCTAGGGAGGCGGCGTGCCAGTTGACGGAGAGAAACGTCGAATTCTTCAAGAGCCTGAACCCATGCCTCAGATTGCCATCCTTGAGCATGTCCAGTCCGATCAAGCTCTCCCCAGTAGAGATAAACGAAGCGTTTACCTGCACGCAAAGCACGTGCCGCCACTTCTATACGCTCCTGGGGAGTATCAGCCGCTGCAGCTTCAACCCCACGCAGTGCGCAGATAGAAAGCCCCGAACCAATATAGCTTTGGGGCTGAACGAGAAGACATTCTTCTGCCCCGTCCTCCAGCACCTCGAAAATCGTGGGCGAGCGCTGCCATTGTCGCGGATCGAGCGAAGGATCCTCCCACTTAATGAGCGAGAAATTCTCACCGGTAGATGGCGAACGAAGAGCATAGGAAAGCATTGACGTGCGCCCCGCTCTATACCCCGTGCCAAGAGCGGTGATTGCGGTTGCCGTAGTGGAAGGAGCGACCGAGGTGAGCGGCTCGCAATGAGTCCATGAGCGAAGCGTGGGAGCGTGTCCAAGGCGCGGAGTGAGGTTTGCGACCCCCATGCCATCGACAAGCACCACACACACGCGTTCGCAAGAATTTAGACCCAGTTCATCTGCATCCTCGGCAGAGCTTCGCTCACTGATACTAGGAAGGCCGACGCAGTGCAGAGCGCCCGAAAACACAGCTCGCAGATTGCGTGAGGTAGGAAGAAGGAAATGGGCGGGAATACCTGTTGAGCTCATGCGAAGGTTGCCAGGCGGCGGAGGAGCTCGTCGATAAAAGAAAGGCCTCGGGCAAAAGTGGCATCGTCAAGGGTGGTATCTAAGAGGACATCGCCATCTTCATTGATGCTCATACCCACATAGCCATGTTCAGCTTCGCAGGTGGGATCTTCGCACGAGGCAGGGCGCATGTCCAGTGCCCGGCTCGCCCCCCACCGCATACGGAGCTGCACCACGGAGATCGCACCAGCTTGAGGTCCATCGAGCACACGACGACGTATCACCTGGTAGTCCGTGATCGAACGCAGGGGAACGATCTGTGTGGACGTGATGAGTTCGCCGCTGGGAATAAATTCGTGAGTAACATCCGGAAGCACAACGATGAGGTGAGTAGCTGTCAAGAGAAAAACGGGGGTTGCCTCATACACCGAATCGGTGTCGAACAGCGTTTCGGGGCGCACGAATGTGGCGACGAAAGGTCCGTGGATTCGAGCGATCGCCTCAACGTCCTCCCTTAACTGCGTAGGCACGTGTTCAGCGATGTCATTCCAGGTCTGAGTCTGTGTATCCTTCTCCACGCGGATATTCTCTCATCATTTTCCTACCCATCGTGAGAGAAGTGGATGTGCCTTACACCGCGAATGAAATGAACCGAAGCGATAAAACAAATA
The DNA here is from genome assembly GCA_015679245.1 of Actinomycetaceae bacterium zg-1166. Classification (GTDB taxonomy): domain Bacteria; phylum Actinomycetota; class Actinomycetes; order Actinomycetales; family Actinomycetaceae; genus Changpingibacter. The sequence continues at coordinate 961,813 of CP064953.1, forward strand.
AACCGGAGCCGCAAAAAGCGACAAGGGGCACACGTGGAGAGGAAAGCAAGGCAAAAAGTCACATCTTGACCAACTTCGGCGCTGCAGGTGGCGAACCTGCCCGGCACATTCGATACTTGGAGACATGCGAAAAACAGCCGAGCCAGCACCCGTGGCGGAGAATATCGTCGATATTGATGTCTCCAGTGAGATGAGGAGTTCCTTCCTCGAATACTCCTACTCGGTGATCTACGCACGAGCTCTCCCCGATGCCCGTGACGGTTTCAAGCCTGTTCAGCGCCGCATTCTCTACCAAATGGATCAGATGGGGCTTCGCCCGGAAAAAGGACATGTCAAATCCTCGCGTGTTGTGGGCGACGTGATGGCACGTTTGCATCCTCACGGTGATTCCGCCATCTACGACGCGATGGTGCGCCTGGCTCAGCCTTTCACAATGCGTCTGCCTCTCGTGGATGGCCACGGCAATTTCGGTTCTCTCGACGACGGCCCTGCTGCCTCACGTTACACTGAAGTTCGCCTAGCCCCGGCTGCTTTGGCTATGACTGCTTCTCTCGATGAAGATGTCGTAGACATGGTTCCCAACTACGACAACACCATGTCCCAGCCCGACGTACTTCCGGCGGCAATCCCAAATCTTCTTGTCAACGGTTCCTCGGGTATCGCTGTAGGGATGGCCACAAATATGCCGCCTCATAACCTCACCGAAGTAGTGGCAGGGGCGCGACATCTCCTCGCCCACCCCGAAGCGAGCCTGGAAGATCTTATGCGCTTTATTCCCGGCCCCGATCTACCCGAGGGAGGCAAGATCGTCGGTTTAGAGGGAATCCGTGAGGCTTACCAGAGCGGGCGAGGCATTTTCCGTACCCGTGCAAGCGCACATATCGAAAACGTTACCGCCCGAAAGAAGGGAATCGTTTTTACCGAACTCCCCTATCTCGTAGGGCCGGAAAAAGTTATCGACAAACTCAAAGATGCGATTAACCACAAGAAGATTCAGGGAGTTTCTGGAGTTCAGAACCTCACCGATCGTCACCACGGAATGCGCCTTGTGGTGGAAGTAAAAAATGGTTTTAACCCCGAAGCTGTACTCGCTCAGCTCTATAAGTACACTCCGCTCGAAGATTCTTTTGGTATCAACAACGTCGCACTCGTGGATGGGCAACCACGCACGCTCGGCTTAAAGGAATTACTCCACGTTTTCCTCGACCATCGGATCTCCGTAACACGCAGGCGCACCCAGTTCCGCCTCTCAAAGGCTCAGAGCGATCTCCACTTGGCCGAAGGCCTCCTCGTCGCCGTTCTCAATATCGACGAAGTTATTGCCGTGATTCGATCCTCTGAGGATAGTGGCACCGCAAAATCCCGTCTGTGTTCAGTGTTCGACCTCTCCGAGCTTCAAGCCGAATACATCCTTGAGCTGCGCTTGCGCCGCCTGACAAAGTACTCCCAGATCGAGTTGGAGCAACGCAAGGCCGAACTCGAAGCCCAGATCACCGAGCTCTCACGGATCCTGGAGAGCGAAGAGAATCTTCGTACACTCGTTTCAGACGAGCTTGCCGATGTAGGAGCTACCTACGGCACACCGCGCCGCACCGTCCTCTTGGAGACTGATGGAGTTGCTGCCACAGGTGCTTCAGATCTCCCCTTAGAGACTCCTGACGATCCCTGCTGGGTACTACTCTCCACCACAGGCCTTGTGGCGCGCACAAATGGGAGTGAAGCACCCTCACGTGAAGGTGCACGTAGCCTTCACGATGCTCTTGTCTGTGCCATTGCCACCACGGCACGCTCACAGGTGGGAGTGCTCACCTCGCACGGGAATATCCATCGACTCGACGTGGTCGTCACTCCTACTCTTGCTCCAAGTATGGGCGCACCGAGCCTCGCCGGTGGCACTCTACTCTCTGAACTTCTTCCCCTTGAACGTGGGGAACGCCCCCTCTGCTTCGTCGATCTCACAGAGAAAGCCCCACCCCTGGCGATGGCTACAGCTTCTGGAAGAATCAAGCGCCTTGCCGGGATGCATCCTGGCAAGGATTCCTGGGATGTCATCTCTCTTGCTCCCGGTGACGAGGTTGTGGCAGGTGGGCACTGTGCAGATAGCGACCACATCGTGCTCATCACGAGTGACGCTCAGCTTTTGCGTTTTAGTGCCGAAGCTGTGCGACCCCAAGGGCGTAGCGGCCAAGGAATTGCAGGAATACGCATAGGTGAGGGGGCGCGCGTCATCTGCCTCGGTATCGTGGCAGGCGACGATATCGCCGGTTCACTTGTCGCCACAGTCACGGGGGCGAGTGATGCCTTGCCAGGGACAATGGCTGGAACAGTGAAAGTCACTCCTCTCGACCGTTTCCCCGCCAAGGGGCGTGGCACCGGAGGTGTGCGCGCTCAGCGTTTCTTGCGTGGGGAGGATTGCCTGCGTCTGGCTTTTGTGGGGCCGGCTCCTCTGCGTGCTGTTGGCGGAGGTGGTCAGCCTCTTGATCTTCCCGATCCTGACGAACGCCGTGACGCTTCTGGTACGGCTGTTCCTGGTACAATCGGCGGAATCGGCTGAGGATCGGGCGATGTCAGTCTCATATGGGTGTGAGGAAAATGCTGTTTCCCTCACACCCATATATGTAGCCTGTTGCCCTACATACACTCTGGAATGGATTAAGTTCCCTCATGTACCCGCTTATGCCAACTTAATCGACTTTAGATATCCCAACTTGTCATGCGCAGGCGGCGCTCGTCGTCTCCATTTCCGGGGCGGACTGCGCCTGAGATAAGGCGAGCATCTGAACGTTCACGCAACTGGGCAAGATTATCGCTCCCAGCACGCACCTGTGTTCCAGAAAGTCCATCCAACTCACCTTCACTGAAAGCTCTTGCGATAGCAGCGACTTCGCTCGGCTCTGTCCACTCGGTGCGTCCCACATGCATCACCATGTTGCGCGTCATATCTGTGAGCACCACACCTGGAGCAACTTCGAGTACGCGCAACCCCGCCTCGAATCCAGCGAGGTGCATCGAGGACCCGAGGCGGAAAAGTGCCGTCTTCGACGTGTAGTAACCTGAGGAATCCGCACGATCTTTGATCGCAGCGCCAGAAGAAAGATCAAGGATACGCCCTCCCCCTTGTGCGAGCATGAGAGGCACAAGGCGGTGTTGGATGAGATACGGGGCACGCACATTAACCTGCTGGGTACGCCACCAGAGCTGGGGATTACCTTCCCAAGGAAGCACTTCCTCACCGAAAATCCCAGCACAGTTGACAACAAGATCCACTCCTCCATCACCTACAACCACATCAAGCATGGCCGTGACATCTTCGACTTTGGAGAGATCCGCACCAATTGCGCACACAGTGGCACCCAGCTCTTTACAGTGCCGAGCGACCTCCTCAAGGTGAGAAGCCTTACGAGCTACAAGAGTGAGACTGCGCCCACGCCGAGCAAGGCCACAAGCAATATGTGCACCAATACCGCGCGAGGCACCGGTAACCAGCACACTTACCGCAGGGCGAACCTTCATGATCTCCATAGTGTCCTCCTACATGACGACGAACAAGTACCGAAGAGGTAACGCAAGACTAAAAACATGTCGTACAGGTGAAAGATAGGTGAGATGGCATAAAGACAGTGAGACTACCCAAATCGGAAAAGAAGGAGCCTGCCCGAGGGCAGGCTCCCATGGCTTACGAGCGAAGCTCACCACCGAGTTGCTTCGTCACGTGCTTGACTACTCTCTTGCGCAATCCAGCAGTCTCCTCAGCACTCAAAGTGTGATCTGCGCGCAGTCGCAAAGCGAATGCGAGAGACTTCTTCCCTTCCTCCACCTGCTCACCTGTGTAGATATCAAAAAGTTCGAGAGATTCCACGAGATCACCACACGCAGTTTCGATGATCTCAGCCACCTTAGCTGCGCTCACGTCTTCCCTCACGACGAAGGCGAAATCTTCCTTCGCCACCGGACTCGTAAGCACGGGCGACACGGAGACCACCTCACCGCCACGAGCTGCAAATATCGCACCGGCATCTACCTCAAAAGCAATCGAGCGCGCCGGGAGATCAAAGGCTTTACATACCTTCGGTGCGAGTTCTCCAGCGTGACCTACCACGTGTTCTCCCACCAAGAGCTGTGCACAGCGGCCAGGGTGGAAGGGCGCGTATTCTCCCTGAAGTACGTGCAGACTCAGACCCACCGTGTGCCCGATGCCAAGAGCCGCCTCGATGGCATCGAGCCATTGCCAACTTTCAGTGCGAATCTCATAGCGTGCGGGAGTGCGCAGCCCACCGGCAACACCTGCAATATGGAAAGGCTGGTTCGGCAGTGCCTTATGGAGCGCTTCAAGCTCACTGTCACTTGGGCGAATTCCTACATCGGGAATTGGAGCACTCTGAATCTCAGATGGCCGGTAGACAAGAGCCTGCTCCACGATGGCGAGTGTGGCATTTGAACGCGCGACATTGAGCCTAGCCGTCTCAAGAAGGGAATCGAGAATCGACGTGCGTAAGTAGGGGGCATCCTCCTGGAGCGGATTTGCCAAGCGCAAAGCGCGGCGACGCTCGTCCTCCACAGGAATCCCCTGCTTATCAAAGGTGGCAGAAGGAACGAAGGGGTAGGAAAGAACTTCCACCCATCCAGAATCCACAAGCACACTCATCACTTCGCGACGTTGACGCTGAAGAGGAGTGAGACCAGAGCCAGGGACTACCGAGGGGAAGATACTCGGAATTTCGTCGTAGCCCACAAGCCGGGCAATCTCTTCGACGAGGTGAGCCGGGCCGATGAGGTCAGGGCGCCATGTCGGTGCCATCACGTTAAGTACGTCGCCTTCACCGTGTACCTCACAACCGATATCCGTCAGGATCTCGCGCACACGGGAGGTGGAAACCTCGATGCCAGTCAGGCGCTCAACCTCACTCACAGGGAAGCGCATAGGGGTAGGAGCCTCTGTCTCATCGAGGTCACTCACTTCGGCTCCTGCAACTCCCCCACCGTAGGTGACGAGGAGATCCACTACGGCTTGAGCAGCGACAGCTGGGAGGCGAGGATCGACGCCACGCTCGAAACGTTTGGCTGCTTCGGAGGGGAGCTTGTGGCGGCGCGAAGTGCGTGCCACAGAAATAGGCTCGAAGTGAGCAGCCTCGATGAGCACGTTCGTTGTTGTCTCAGAGATCTCCGTTGAGAAGCCACCCATCACGCCAGCGAGGGCGAGGACGCGCGCGCCTTCTCCTCCTTGCGAATCAGTGATGAGGAGATCCTCAGGGTCAAGGGTGCGCTCTACTTCGTCGAGAGTGAGAAGTGTTTCGCCTGCACGTGCACGGCGCACAAGAATTGGTTCAACAACTTTGTCGAGGTCATAGGCATGAAGTGGCTGCCCCAGATCCAGCATGACGTAATTTGTTGCATCAACGGCGAGGGAAATCGGGCGCATTCCAGCCGCCGAGAGACGATCCTGAAGCCATGTCGGGGAAGGAGCCGTGGGATCCACCCCGCGCACAATCCGAGTAACGAAGCGATCACACCCCACAGAACCGTGAATCGGAGCATGATCGTCCACCTTAACGGTGAAGCCTGTGGGAGTAGGGTCAGGAGTTTTACCACGCCCGGGGTCTGTGAAGGCCGCACCTGTGGAGTGATGGTATTCGCGCGCCACACCACGCATAGAAAAGCAGTAGCCGCGATCCGGAGTGATGTTAATTTCGAGGGTTCGCTCTCCCAAGCCGAATAGGCCGAGCGCATCGGTGCCAAGGGGTGGAAGCGCCTCAATAGCAGCTTTATCCTCAGCCTTGGCGAGGACGATAATCCCGTGATCGTTGCTATCAGGCAGGCCAAGTTCGGCGGCTGAACATATCATGCCGTCGGAGATGTGGCCATAGGTTTTGCGAGAGGCAATTGCAAAGCCGCCAGGAAGCACAGCACCAGGGAGAGAAACAACCACGTAGTCACCCACGCCGAAGTTGTGCGCGCCACAGATGATGCCGCGCGAAGGAAACTCACTCGGCTCCTTACCACTGCCAGGGGCATCGTTATGTTCGCCCACATCCACGCGGCAGTAGTTGATGACCTTACCGTTGGATTGTTCTTTCGGTTCGCAAGAAAGAACTTTTCCGACGACGACAGGACCAGTAATCTCCGCCTCGTGGATCGTCTCCTCTTCCAAGCCCACCTTGACGAGAGCTGCCGCGAGTTCTTCCGGTGTGAGGTTTTCCGGGAGCTCAACGTGTTCGCCGAGCCAATTCATCGGGATACGTGGCATTGTCAGATTCCCCTTCCGCGCGTACCGAACTGAAGAGAGAAGCGTTCGTCGCCCTCCACCATATCGCGCATATCTGCGATTCCATGGCGCAGCATGAGCGTGCGCTCAAGACCCATACCGAAAGCAAAGCCCGTGTACTCCTGCGGGTCGATTCCCGCGTTGATGAGGACGTTCGGATTCACCATTCCGCAGCCTCCCCATTCAATCCAGCCAGGCCCGCCCTTCTTTTGGGGGAACCAGAGATCCATCTCCGCCGAAGGCTCAGTGAAGGGGAAGAAGGAGGGACGAAGACGTGTACGCGCTTGTGGGCCGAACATCGCCTTCGCAAAATGATCGAGGGTGCCTTTGAGATGCGCCATCGTGAGCCCCTTATCCACAGCTAAGCCTTCGACCTGGTGAAACACCGGGGTGTGGGTGGCATCGAGAGCATCCGTGCGGAAAGTCTTTCCAGGGCAGGCGATGTAGAGAGGCGCGCCACGGCGTAACATCTCGTGTGATTGCACGGGGGACGTGTGTGTGCGCATAATCAAGCTCGTTAAGCTCTCAAAATCAGCACCGCCTACCTGTTCCACACCACAGATGTAGAAGGTATCCTGCATCTGCCTGGCTGGATGATCGGATCCGAAGTTGAGTGCATCGAAGTTGAACCACTCGTGCTCGATCTCTGGCCCTTCAGCAATCTCCCACCCCATTCCGACGAAGAAATCGGAGATATCGGAGATGAGAACGCTGAGTGGATGAGCTGCACCTTGGGGGGTGCGGCGAACGGGAGCAGTGACATCCACCTTTTCTTCGGCGAGCACGCGAGCCTCAGCCTCAGCTTCGAGACGTGCGCTAGCCTCACCAAGTGCTGTTTGGATTGCTTTGCGGGCGGCTCCCATGAGCTTGCCTGCCGTGGGTTTATCCGCTTTATCCAGCGCTTTGATTTGGGTATTGGCAAAGGTGATCGGAGCGTTATCTCCGCTGTGAGCCAGACGCGCCACCTTCAATTCTTCAAGCGTGCTTGCCTGGGCGAAAGCAGCCTGTGCTGCTGCCACTGCAGCCGCAATTCCGGCTTCGTCCAGAGGGCTTAGCCCGATCACTTCCTCAGACATATCTGCCTTTCTTGTTGTGCACACATCGCAAAATGCCTCTCTGATTCTAGTGCGCCTTTGCTCTCACTGCTCGCTTCGCCCAGGCTTTTGCCGCCAGGCTCACGCCACCCTACTCTGGTTACATGCGTACCCTCATGTGTGGCCTTACCAAGGTCGACCTCATTCAGAAGGTTGAAGTTGTTCCTGGAGCAAACCAGAAGATCCAATCCCATAGTGCGATTCTGGACGTGGGTGGGCCAGCTGCCAACGCTGCTCGTACTGCCGCTGCGCTCGGAGCTTTTCCCACTCTCGTCTCGCCTATCGGATCGGGAATATTCGGAGCCTTAGCTTCCCAGTGGCTTGAGGAGGCGGGTGTGAGAATCGTCGATCTGGCGAGCGACGGCGATCCGGCTGTCTCTAGTGTGCTTGTGGATGCCGCTGGAGCACGCAGCGTTGTCTCGTCCAATAATGCGGGGCGTTTATATTCCTTCCCACAGCCTGACGTGCTCGAAGGTGTCACCGCTCTACTCCTGGATGCCCACCTCCTTGATGTGCAGATTGCTCTCGCTCGTACCGCCCGTGGAGCCGGAATTCCTGTGGTGCTGGACGCGGGTTCGTATAAGAAAGGCATTGAGTCGCTCCTCCCCCACTGCACGCATATTATCGCTTCAGAAGATTTCCATCTTCCGGGGATTGACAACGATATTCTTCTCGAACGTCTGGTGTGGCAGGGTGCTGAACTCGCAGCTCGCACACACGGTGGAGATCCTGTTGAGGCGATCGTCGGCGGCAAGGCATACCATCTGGCTGTGGAGAAAGTAGCTGTGGTTGATACGCTCGGCGCAGGTGATGTACTGCATGGAGCATTCACAGCAGCACTCGGCTCGGGAGAAGATGCCCTTGACTCTTTGGGTGCTGCTGTGAGCCTGGCGACCCTCGCGGTTCAAGGCGAGGGCACGATGGCCTGGGCAGAACTGCTTGAAGCGGAAGTTGCCAGCGAGTAGCGCCTGAGAGGTTTACTGTCGCACCAGGTAGAAAAACACTGGCGACACGACGAGAAACCCCTGTGCGTGACTAGAAAACTTCCACCTAATCCTTTGACAATACCCACGACAGAGAAAACCTCTTACGTGACTAGACAACCCCGCTGCGCGAATTACACGAATTAATCGAGATAATCACGTTAATCGAGGTAATCACGCAGAACTTGCGAACGGCTCGGATGGCGCAACTTTGACATCGTCTTGGATTCGATCTGGCGGATACGCTCACGCGTCACGCCGTACACCTTACCGATTTCGTCGAGAGTCTTAGGGCGCCCGTCAGTGAGGCCGAAACGCATAGAGACGACTCCTGCCTCGCGTTCAGAAAGAGTGTCAAGAACCTGATGGAGCTGTTCTTGGAGAAGAGTGAAGCCCACAGCGTCGGCAGGAACCACAGCTTCGGAATCTTCGATAAGATCACCAAACTCTGAATCTCCATCCTCTCCCAACGGTGTATGCAGCGAGATCGGCTCGCGCCCATATTTCTGAACCTCGATCACCTTTTCCTCGGTCATATCGAGTTCCTGGGCAAGCTCAGCCGTTGTAGGTTCGCGGCCAAGATCCTGCAACATCTGGCGCTGGACGCGTGCAAGTTTGTTAATCACTTCGACCATGTGCACAGGAATACGAATCGTGCGGGCTTGATCGGCCATCGCGCGAGTGATCGCTTGGCGAATCCACCATGTTGCATAGGTAGAGAACTTGTATCCCTTGGTGTAGTCAAACTTCTCCACAGCGCGCACAAGGCCGAGATTGCCTTCCTGGATAAGATCGAGGAAGAGCATCCCACGCCCGGTGTAACGCTTAGCTAAAGATACGACGAGCCTGAGATTTGCCTCAAGAAGGTGGTTCTTCGCCAGTTGACCATCGCGCATAATTGCCTTGAGTTCGCGAGCATAAATTCGCTCAAGTTCCGCGCCACTCTTAAGAATATGTTCAGCGTAGAGGCCTGCTTCAATCCGCTTAGCCAACTCCACTTCTTCTTCAGCGTTGAGCAGAGATACCTTGCCGATCTGTTTAAGGTAATCTTTGACGGGATCGGCAGTGGCTCCAGCCACATGTACACGAACGGCAGGTTCGTCGGATTCGTCCGAATCCTTCATTGTGAAAGCACCCTTTGAGGTGACAGGTGTCTCCTCAAGTTTCACCTTAGGTTCGAGCTTCTTATGGGCATCGACTGAAGGATCTTCAGATTCCTCGGATTCTTCTTCCTCCTCAGAATCCTCGTCGATCTCCTCATCTTCCGCTTCTACTTCGACCTCAAGTTCCTCGACTTCGAGAGTTTCTTCAAGCGCCTCCGTAGTTTCCTCAGGTTGTGTTTCCTCAGCCTGATCTGCCGCACCCTTCTTCTTTGACGATGTCACGTCAGATTTCTTCGCTGTTTTCTTCGTAGCTTTTGTCGAAGCAGATGTTGGTGATGTCGAGGAGGAGTTCTTTGCTGGCTTTTTCTTCCCGGCTGATTCGGCTGTAACGGCTTTATCTGTAGTATCAGCTTCAGTGGTATCAGTTTCAGCTGCATGAGCCTTCGTGGGCGAAGATTTCTTTGAGGCAGCCTTCCTGGCAGAAGATTCCTTCTGTGCACCAGTCTGCGCAGTAGAAGCCTTCGTGCTGGCCTTCTTCGTAGTCGAAGGTTTCACGTCGTCGCTTGCTACAGAATCAGTATCGACCGCAGCACCGGTATCAGCCACAGATTCGACCTCAACAGTAGTGGCCTTGGACGATTTTTTCTTTACGACGCTCTGCTTAGCAGGAGACTTTTCGGCAGAGTCTTTCTTCTTATTGGCCTGAGAAGCAGACTTCTTTGCCGGAGCCTTAGCTTCCTGACCTGTCTCATCCGTGGCAGCACTCGCCTTCTTCGCAGCAGTCTTTTTGACAGTAGCCTTCTTCGCAGATTTCTTCTTTGCTTCAGCGGATTCGATTGCCGCTTCCTGCTTCGTGGCCTTCTCGCTCGTAGCTGTAGATGCGGACTTCTTGGGAGACTGTGTGGCCACGTGAGCCCTTTCGTCGAGACAACAGGAAAGACAAACTAGAAGTTTGCAGAGTTACATTACTACCAACGCATATACGCCGAATCTTGTTCCCTCACAATCCCACATTTTTGTGCAACCCACCACATGTAACAACACTGTAGACACTCTCAAGCGAACTTGTGACAGCCTCAACGTATCCCCCACCCGGATTAGCACCACGCACGCCCTAGACACATGTGACGGGTGTGAGAAGGTAACCATCCCTCTCACACCCATCACCTCGGGTAGATACACCTGTACAGAAGTACCTACCAAGTACCTGAGTAGGGCAGGCAAACAGACCGACATACCCGTGTAGAAGTGACTGCCCTTCTACTTCTCCGCCGCCTCTATCGGTAGCGGACAGGTGCACTGGAAGTGGCGATCACCCCACGCTCCATCGATTCGTCCAACCGGCGGCCAGTACTTCGTATCTACAAGGCGAGTCACCACGTCTTCCCCTCGTCCACAACGCCGAGCTTGACGTATCCCAGGATAAGCGGCCACCTCACGCGAATATGGGTGCTCCCACTCCTCCACAAGGCTACGAGCCGTATGGGGAGCATTAACCAGAGGATTATCTTCAGCGCTCCACTGCCCAGACTCCAGAGCATCAACTTCCTCCGCAATGGCAAGAAGAGAATCACAGAAACGATCCAGTTCCTCTAAATCTTCGGATTCGGTAGGCTCAACCATGAGAGTACCCGGTACAGGGAAGCTCATTGTAGGGGCATGGAAACCGTAGTCAATGAGGCGCTTAGCTACATCATCCACGCTTACTCCAGCTCGTACTTTGAATCCACGCACATCAATAATGCACTCGTGAGCTACTCGACCGTTGGGGCCGCGGTAGAGCACTGGGATGCGCTCAGCCACACGTTCTGCCACGTAGTTTGCCGCAAGTACTGCACATGCTGTGGCCTGAGTAAGCCCTTCTACACCCATGAGCCGCAGATACGCCCAAGAGATCGGAAGCACCCCGAGAGATCCCCACGGTGCCGAGGTGAGAGCACCTCCACCCGGCCGAACATGATTCTCGTCGCCAGGAAAACCCGGAAGAAACTGTGCTAGATGTGTTTTCGCTGCCACCGGCCCAATCCCAGGCCCACCACCCCCGTGGGGGATAGCGAAAGTCTTGTGGAGGTTGAGGTGAGAGACATCTCCACCAAAGTCGCCCATCCGTGCCCATGCCACCAGAGCGTTAAAGTTCGCACCATCGACATAAACCTGCCCACCTACGCTGTGTACCTTCGCAGCAATCTCACTCACGTTACTCTCGTAAATTCCGTGTGTGGAAGGGTAAGTGAGCATGATGGCACCAATCTGCGATCCGTGCTCCGCGAGGAGTTCTCCCAGGTGTTCCATATCCACACCCCCCTCGTTTCCTGTACGCACAACGAGTACGCGGAAACCTGCGAGTGCAGCCGAAGCCGCATTCGTACCGTGAGCCGAGGCTGGAATAAGGCAGAACTCACGTTCCTCCCCACGTGAGCGATGGTAAGCACGAATCGCCAGAAGTCCGGCGAGTTCTCCCTGACTTCCCGCATTTGGTTGCAGGCTCACAGCGTCGTATCCAGTGAGAGCGCCAAGCCAGGTTTCCATGTCTGAGCGCATCTGGGCGAATCCGGCGAGATCCTCAGCAGGAGCAAAGGGGTGAATCCGAGAAAAGCCTTCGAGGGTGATCGAGGAAACTTCGACAGCTGCATTGAGCTTCATTGTGCACGAGCCGAGCGGAATCATTCCTCGATCAAGCGCGTAGTCCTTTGCCGCCAATTCCCTCATATAGCGCATCATCGAGGTTTCGCTGCGGTGGGAATTGAATACGGGATGGGTGAGGAAGGGAGTGCGGCGCTCCATCGTCGGCTCAAGGGAGTAGGTGTGCTCCGCAGATTTTTCTTGGAGATTTGCCCACGCCTGTGCCACCTGGAGGATGGTTGATATCGTCTGAGAGGTTGTACGTTCATCGGTGGAGATGCGAAGCCTGTCCTCATTGACGAGGTAGGTGGTGATGTTCTGGGCAAGAAGTGCCTGAGCAAATCCAGTGGCTCTTCCAGGAAGGTGAATGTCGAGAGTGTCGAAGAAGGAGCGATGAGTCACGCGGATGCCGCAATTGCTCAGCCCTTCGGCCAGGTGTGTAGCTGAGCGATGGATGGTGCGCGCGATCTCCTGTAGCCCCTCACCTCCGTGATAGATGGCATACATCGAAGCGATAATAGCCAGGAGCGCCTGCGCAGTACAGATATTGCTCGTTGCCTTTTCACGGCGGATATGTTGCTCACGGGTTTGCAAGGCAAGGCGATAGGCGAGATGACCCGCGCTATCCTTCGAGATACCCACAAGGCGGCCAGGTAGTTGGCGTTCATATTTTTCTCGCGTCGCAATGTAGGCAGCGTGAGGACCTCCCCCGGACATCGGCAGGCCGAGACGCTGTGCTGAACCCACTGCGATATCTGCACCAAGTTCCCCTGCCGGGGTGAGGATCGCACCGGAAAGAAGTTCCCCGCAGAGGATGAAAAGGCCACCGGCCTCGTGAATTGCCTGGGCGACGCCCTCGTATTCTTCGCGTGTTCCCACACGCCCGGAAGCTGCGGGGCAGGCGGTGTAGTAGGCCGCACATCCCTCAAGATGTTCCGCGCTTGTATCCCCGTTTACCCAGAGAAGTTCGAGGCCGGATTCCACGGCACGATTCTCGATCACAGCTCGGGTGGAAGCAAAGATATCGCTATCAATTGCCACCTTTGTGCGTTTGGTAATGCGCACTGCCATAAGAAGGGATTCCACACTCGCAGAAGATTCGTCCAGGAGTGAGGCACCGGCGATGGGGAGGGCAGTTGTCTCAGCCACGATCGTCTGAAAGTTGAGGAGTGCTTCGAGTCTTCCTTGGGAGATTTCAGGTTGATAGGGTGTGTAGGCCGTGTACCAGGAGGGGTTCTCAAGAATTGCTCGTCGAATAACGGGAGGAAGAATGACGTCGTAAAAGCCCTGCCCAATCATCGACGTGCGCACACGATTTTGCGCTGCGAGGGCGGCAAGTTCACTTTCTACGTCAGCTTCACTCGCAGGTGAGGGAAGGCCACAGATACGGTCTGTGAGACGAATCGAGGAGGGAAGGGCTTCGTCCATGAGAGCCTCAAGGCTTGGGGCTCCAATTAGTTCGAGCATACGGGTACGAGCTTGCTCATTCAGACCGATATGCCGAGTGGAAAAGGTGCTCATCATTGCTCCTTTGTCAGCGCTTCGTAGGCTGATCCGTCAAGAAGATCAAGTTCGCCCACACCCTCAACTTCGTAGAGCCAGACCTCGTGAGGATTGTCAGTAATGAGCTTGGGATCTTCCACGGCTTCTTCGTTACGTGCGCTGACTATGCCACTTGCGGGAGCTACGAGATCCGAAACAGACTTTGTTGATTCAATTTCTCCGCACGCTTCTCCTGCGTTAATGTGAGTGCCCGCCTCAGGGATATCGACATAAACAGCTTCATCCAAGGCATCAGCTGCGAACTGAGTGATACCAACTTTGTGAGGCTTCTCGATAGTGATCCATTCGTGGTCGGGGGTGTAGAGACGGTCGGTGGGGTAGGTCATGATCTCTCCTCGAAGTAGTGAGCAGGGGTACTCGTGGGTGAATAATTTGCCGATGCTAGAGCATCTGAGCCGGTAGTAGGGGTTATATCTCTCATCGTGATGTGCGTGTACGCGAATAGAAAGGCAAGGGCACACGCCGCATGGTAAGGCGGGTACCACGCACATCGGCCTCAACCTCCTGGCCTATCTCAATTCCCAGGCGTACACGGGCAAGAGCAATAGGGTGGTTGAGCGTGGGAGAAAGCAAACCAGAGGTGACAACGCCAATCTCCTCATCTCCCATGTAGAGGCGCGAACCCGAGCGCGCAGCACGTCTACCTTCACCAGCAAGGCCGATGAGTTCCCACATGTGAGGACGTTCGGCAAGTCTCTTTGCTCCCACACATTCATGGGAGCCAACTAGCCCTTCCAGTCCCACGTCCTTCGGACTTACAGACGTATCGAGTTCATTCCCGTAGAGGCACATTCCCGCTTCTAGACGTAAGGTATCGCGAGCAGCAAGTCCGGCTGGACGCAGGCCATACTCCTCACCTACTTTAAGGCACCGTTGATAGAAGAGCTCAGCGGCGCTAGCTGGCAGCATAATCTCGTAGCCGCGTTCACCTGTATATCCGGTGCGGGCAATTCGTAACGGGATCTCCCCCCAGGTAAGTTCAAGGATCGTGTAGTAGCCCATCGTGCTCACGCGCTCACAATCCTCCTCACTCGCCTCAGCGATCGCATCATGCAACACCTCCAATGAACGTGGACCTTGGAGAGCCACAAGTGCGCGATGGAGCGTCGTATCACTGATACTCACCTGTACTTCGCCAGCTACCCGTGAGCGCCGAGTGAGTTCGTCAAGGACAACGAGGCGATTTGCTGCATTGGCCACGACGAGGAAGCGGTCGTGAGCGAGCCTGTAGATAATGAGGTCGTCGAGGATACCTCCTTCCTCTGTGAGGATAAGGCTGTATCGGGCTTTTCCTATCGTCATTGCTGAGGGGCGCGTGCACAGTGCGTAGTCGAGCACATCGGGGGCTGCCGGACCGGCAACTTCGATCTGAGCCATATGTGAGAGGTCAAAGATTGCGCAAGTTTCGCGCACAGCAGTGTGTTCTTCTTTGTCGGAGGTAAACCTCAGCGGCATTGACCAGCCTGCAAAGGGAGTGAAGTGTGCTCCAAGGCGGTCGAGAGTAACACGGAGTGGAGTGGAGAGTTCTTCCATATGATCCTCCTCATTACGCCAATACGGCGACGATGCCTGTGCGTCTCTTCTGAATGTACCAGGACTTTCAGCCTCATTGAGGCAATTTGACTTAACGGTTTGCAGGAGAGGAATTTTCTACTGGCATCCTGGTTTCTCTCATGTGAGAGTGGGGAGTTCAGGCAGCTTCATTGCGCCGATCTTCCTCCCAGAGTTCTTCTTCACGGAGACGGTGTTCTTCGGTTGTATCCTCTCCAGCCCAGTTCATCCACGGCGGCATGAGTCCTCTTTCGAGTGTGGACATCATGAGGGTGGTAAGGCTGTGGCATGGATTGATATGTGCCGCGAGTGCGACTCGTGCTGCAGCTCGTGTATTTGATCCGATCCACCAGCACAGGTAAGCTGAGGCAGCTGGCGAGTCTACTTGTCCAGGGACATCAAGGCTTGCACAAGCGTCAAGGAGAGCAATGACGCGCTCCACTCTGTTCACATGAGGGCGCACCATTGTTGAACTTGCCATTGACATTTGAAGATTTTCTTGTTCGATCTGTGCAAGGCTGATTTCTCCTGCTGGGCAGATGGCGTGGTAGAGCACGCGATCACGCACGTAGGAGTCGGTGAGATAAACGCCAGCCACCCCCAGAAGTGCAGGATTTGAGAAGCGGATATTAAGGGCTTCCTCTTTCCTCGCAAGTAGGCTCTCCCAGAGGGCGAGTCCTTCTTTTGTGTGCGTTTTGCTTCCAGCGATATGGACTTTCGCTGCGGCTCTTGCTGCCTCTGTTTGTTCCTTTGAGGATGCTGGGCGAATCCCTGCATCTGGTGGACGATCGGCTGGAGCGCTTCCTGAATACACCATTGCTGCAGCAATGGTGCTCGATTTGCCTTCTTCCCACAGGTGTGTTCTGCCGTCTGAGCCAATCCAACTTTGTTCGTCGGCGGTATAGACACCGAAGATCTCTCCCCCATTGGCACGCAGTTCGCGCTGAACGAGGCGTGCGATTTCCTCAAGGTCACAACGGAAGGCAGAATCGGCGGCGTTCTTCCCGTATGCCACGAGTACGGCGTCGCGGATTCCGGTACGGCGCACCAACCGTGCATATCCTGGCCCAATATCAGCTTCAAGTTTGCCGCGTGGTAGTTCAATGGAAGCGATCGGGCCTACGCACGCTCTTCTCCCAGTGGCGTCTGAACCGCGGTAGTCCAGTGAGAGGAGGACAAGGCGATTGTGCGGGTAGTAGCCCAACAGGTGGGGAATAAGGATGAGCATGTCGTCAAGGTGACGGATTTTTATCACGTTCATGAGGTGATTCTTTCGTAGCGGTACGTCTCGTGCTGGCAGTGCCTTCTACCTGTGGATAACCCTCATGAAACGCCGTTTGTGAGGAACTTTTCGAATGCCGCGATACCCTAGTGGGATGGATAATGCTTCTTTCCTCGATGCCGTCTACCACGAGGTTTGCCAGGCACTTGACGCCCCCGCTTTCCTCACCGATGAGGATCTGCCTGCTTTCGAGGAATTTCTTCGTCCTGCGCTCTCTCTTCTCGAATCAGGTAAGCGCACCCGCGCTCTTTTGATTCGTGCAGGCTTCGAGATGGCAAGTAGCTATGATCTCACTCCTGCTGTACGCGCTGGAGCAGCAATGGAACTCTATCAAGCAAGTGCGCTTATCCACGATGATGTCATCGACGATTCGCCTACTCGTCGAGGAAAACCTGCCGCACACATGAGCCTGGCCGCATCGCACCGTGATGGCGGATGGGCTGAACGCGGAGACGATCTCGCCTTTGGCCGAGCCGGGGCAATTGTTCTGGGTGACTTCCTCTACGCCTGCGCCTTTGCGTGCCTCGAATCCGCGATTGCCTCTCGATGTATCCAAAGCTCCACTCCCGATTCGCCTAGCTCTTCTTGTGAGCCTTTGATCTCGGGGGACTTTCTTTCTCCTGGAAAGAATCCTCGTTTGGCTTCCTCTTACCCCGCTTTTCTCCGTTCCCTTTTTATTTCTACGACGAGCGAAGTGGCCTTCGGCCAGTACGTTGATATCCGCGCCGAGTATGAAGGCTCCTTGCCCGCCAATGAGGCTGTCTCTCGTGCTTTGCGGGTACTCAGCCACAAGACAGTGGGTTATTCGGTAGCGATGCCTCTCCTTCTGGGAGCCGGTTTGGGCGGTGGAAGCGAGAAACTCCTCGCCCTCCTCGCCCAGTTTGCGCTTCCCTTCGGTGAGGCATTCCAGCTGCGCGACGATATTTTGGGGATCTTTGGAGATCCGGTGCGTACAGGTAAACCAGCCTGCGGTGATATCACAGAAGGAAAGGAAACTGTACTCCTGTGTCTCACGCGCGAACTCGCATACTCTCAGGACGTCGCATGGATTTCCTCGCTCATCGGGCGTTGCCTTGAGGAAAGCGAGGTGGTACGCGTGCGCACAATCGTCGAAGAGTGTGGGGCGCGCGCTCGCGTGGAAGAAGAAATTGAGAGCAGAGAAGCTCGCGCCCAGGAACTCACGCAGGAGCTACGCATGTGTGCGCGGGCTACAGGCGTAGATTATCTCGTGGAGATTGTCACTGCACTTGCAGGTAGGCGAGCCTAGCTTCTCATCCTCATGTCCACATTTTCTCCCTCTCTCCGTATTCTCGACAGTACCTACTGGCGAGAACGTTCCCCTGGAGGAAAGTTTTGTGGGAGCTGAGCGTCGTAGGTTGTGCTGCTGAATGCTTTCTTTAGAAGGCAAGCATCTGCGCAACGCGACGAACAGAGTGAATTCTGCCACTTTTCAGGGCTTCAAGGGGACTTTCTCCTAATTCCTCCTCAGTGTTCAGTAACCAGGCGATTGCTTCTGCGTCATTAAAGCCGGCATCGGCAAGCAGCGTGAGAGTGCCACGCAAGGAATTCAGAGGGGCGATTACTTCTTCTCCTACCAAAAATTCACGGGGAATAAGAAGTGAGCCATTTTCCTCAAGCTGCGCGGCAGCCAGGCGGTGATCGGCTACGAGCTTGCGCACATCTCGCAGGCGCAGGCCAAGTAGATCAGCAACTTCGGGAATGGACAACCAGGTGACATTGTTAGGCATCTTCACATGAAAAGAGTATCGATTTTGGAATTGTGTGGAAACATGCCGAAGAAAGCACTATTGTCACATCTAGCACAATTGTCACAACATTATCTTGTGTCACATCTGCAACACCTTGTCTGGGTGTGCCAAGAAACGTCTCTGGAGGTTTTCCTTGAAGCAGTCACGCGCAATCCGCACCTCAAGTGCTGTTATTGCTGCCACCACGGCCATCGGCGCCCTCGCCCCCGCAACCCATGCAGCGGCAAACACCCCCACACCAGAAGGACTCACCCCCTCTCTTGAAGCTGGTAAAGCCACCACGCCGAAAGCAACGACGATGACGTATCGCGTGGGACACGGCGATACTCTGGCACAGATCGCTTCTCGCACCCGCACGAGCATCGAAGCAATCACAGCAGCCAATAAGCTAGCCAGTTCATCTATTCAGGCCGGACAGCAGCTCACTATTCCTGTCGTCGCCAAGGTAAGCACTATCGAATGTACAGTCGTAGCTGGAGATACGCTCTGGTCTATCGCCCAGCGCTATGGCTCCTCCATCTCCGCAATCGCCCAGGCCAACGGGATCGCCAACCCCAACCTCATCTATGTGGGACAAAAACTCACAATCCCTTCAGATACCAGCACCGCCTCTGCTCCAGCCACGACGAGTGCCCCGGCCACCACCTCCACCCCGGCACGTACCTCCGCTCCGGCTACCTCCACAGTTTCCTCCTCCACCTACACTGTGGTGCGCGGAGATACCCTCTCGGCGATTGCCCGAAAGTTCTCCACTACTGTGGACGCTCTAGCCAGCACCAATGGGATCTCTAACCCAAACCGGATCTACCCCGGCCAAGTACTTCAGATTGCAAGTAGCGCAACCTCGGCGCACTCTTCCTCATCTTCGTCCACAGCGTCAACCACTTCCTCGGCTTCTTCGTCGACGAAACTTGTGCCAAATACCTTCCTCGGCTACGTCTACGACGATGCTACAAACGCCGCAGCCAACCACAACAAGGCCGCGCTCAATGCTTCTTCCGTGCCCTCACGCGCACAGATGCAGGCGATGGTTCGTCAGGTAGCAACACAGATGGGAGTGGATCCCAGCCTCGCCCTCGCTCACGCTTATGTCGAATCTGGCTTCGATGCACGCTCCGTCTCCCCTGCCAACGCGGTAGGTGTCATGCAGGTGATTCCTTCCTCTGGTGAGTGGGCCTCACGCATGGTGGGGCGTGACCTCAACCTTCTCGACCCCTACGACAACGTCGTAGCTGGTGTCGCAATTATCCGCTGGCTTCAGCGCAATGCTGATTCGATGGATCAGGGTATCGCCGGTTACTACCAAGGGCTTGGGGGCGTTCGTCGTAACGGAATGAAGCCCGATACGGTTTCCTACGTGGCGAAAATTCATGCGGCAATGAATGCCTTCTAAACGTAAACGTACTGCCGTAATCCCCAAAGGAACCGGGCAGCTTGTGTGAAAGTTGTGGGAGGTTTCCGCGATCTTGGGTGCGGCGGGGTTCAACTGAGCCCCGCCGCACCCATTCCTCCATATTCGAGGGAAAGCGCACTATGTCGAGGCAAGGCGGGTTATATTCGGGACGAAGTGGGCTATATTCAGGACAAGGCGAGCCATAATCGGGGCAAAGTAAACTCAGCTCACCCTTTCCTCGTCGAAGCTCACCATTGCCTATGTTCAAGGTGAGGCGAGAGCGTATATTTCTCATGTATTTGGTATGCCTCACGGCACTAGGCGAGCCGGGGCGGTTCGGAGAGAACGAGGCAGGTAGGCTGAGAACGTGGTGCATTCAGATCCTCTGGTCGGAACGGTTGTCGATCACCGATACGTCATCAGCGCTCTGCTCGGGCGCGGTGGGATGGCAACCGTGTACCTCGCGCGCGACATGCGCCTCGAACGCGAGGTAGCACTCAAACTCATGCATCCGCATCTGGCCACCTCCCCAAATTTCGTTGAACGCTTCAATAAAGAGGCCAGAGCTGCAGCTAAACTCTCCAACCCTCATGTGGTGGCCGTCTACGACCAAGGTATCTGGGAAACTCCCTACGGCTCACAGGCATACCTCATACTTGAGTACGTACCAGGCCCCGATACACGCACAGAACTCTCGCGCTTGGGCAGTTTCACCATAGGTGCTTCCCTTCATATCGCCGAGCAAACCTTGGGCGCTCTCGCAGCTGCTCACCGAGCCGGACTCGTCCACCGCGACGTTAAGCCCGAAAATATCATGCTCACCGAAGCACTCAACCCCACGTCGATTTTCACTACACACCCAATCCACGCCAAGGTAGCCGATTTCGGCCTCGCACGAGCGATCTCTGCCACAGCCACATTCTCCTCTACAATGGGAACCGTGGCCTACATGGCTCCTGAAGCCGTGAGTCAAGGACGAGTGGAAGCCCCAGCCGACATCTACGCCGTAGGGATCATGCTCTACGAATTCCTCACTGGCGCGCGCCCCTTCGAAGCTGAAACCCCCATCGCTACAGCCTACCAGCACGTCAATTCCCCTATGCCACGCATCGCTGACGAGGAAGAGTGGTTCCCACCGGCCCTCGATTCACTCATTGGCCTCCTTACCGCGAAAGATCCGCGTATCCGACCCGCCGACGGTTCCCAAGCCCTTGAGGCTCTGAGCGCAGTCCGCTCAACGATTGATGACGACGTGGCTATCCGCCGTATTCCAGTGATTCCAGCGCCTCCTGGCACACACACATTGCACAATTCGCAGATGAGTGCGGATCATGACGTACACGAGGCACGTGAAGCAACCCTCGCCGAGCCAATATCGCTTAGGGAAACTGATAGAGCGGCTGATGCTACTGGAGCTGCGCCCACCGCCCCGCTTCCTCTCACCTCCTCGTTTACTCCAGGCTCAGCTTCCACTTTCACCGCTCCCCTGACACCTCAGACAGATCTTGCGCCAACCTCGCCAAGTACAACCGACGATAAGTTCACACACACCGAGCCACTCACACTTGCCTCAGCAGACTTACCCGAAGCGAGCGTAGGCTCCCGAGCACGCCTGATCCGTGATTCGCGCAAGCGAAACAGCCCCAAAGATCAACCCGCACGCCAAAGTGCTCAGCTTCGACGTAGAGTTTACGCCCGTAAGCATCGCATTCTTCCCTTCCTCCTCCTTTTCCTCGCCTTCACTGCCATCGCCACCGGCACATGGTATTTTTTTGCCGGCCCAGGTCAACGTGTCGACGTGCCGATAGTTGCCGGTGCCTCAGAAGAGCAGGCTGAGAAAACTCTTCGCAATCATGGCTTCACAGTGACACGACAGGAAGCCTATTCCGACGATGTCGCCACAGGTCTTGTTATTTCCTCAGATCCTGAAGGCGGTGAGAAGATACACCCTGATACTCCGGTGACAATCACCGTGTCACTAGGAGTAGAGCAGGTAAGCGTGCCGAATATCATCGGACAAGATGAGGAGAGCGCCCGGAGCGCAGTACAGATAGCACGTCTAGGTTGGGCACGTGAGGAAGCCTACTCAGAGACAGTTCCAGCAGGCTCGGTGATCTCACAAAACCTCGAAGCAGGTACACAGGTGGATCACGATTCTCTTCTCACTGCCACGATTTCCAAAGGGCGCGAACCAATCGCCGTCCCCACCGTTACCGGCAGCACAAAAGAAGAAGCTACCGCCGCCATCGAGAAGGCGGGATTGGGGGCAGGAGTGAGTGAAGAGTTTTCCGACACTGTCGCCGCAGGCACTGTTATCTCTCAGAGTCCAGAAAATGGAACTCTCTATCGCGGCGACACTGTGAATATCGTCGTCTCCAAGGGGCCTGAACTTGTCGAAGTCCCTTCCGTAATTGCACTCTCCCAACAGGCCGCAACCTCTCGCCTCGAAGGCAAAGGCTTTACCGTGAAAGTGAACAATGCGCTACCGAGCGTGCTGGGTATCGTTTATTCACAAAGTCCCAAAGCTGGAACAATGGCGCCGAAAGGTTCAACCATCACTATCACCACCGTGTAGTAAGGCAAGGCCGTAGGCGTAGATTCTAGTATGAGGAATCCGCGCCTACCCTCTACGCCAGGTGCTGTTGAAGCTCCTCAGCCACAAGAAAGGCCATCTCCAAGGACTGCTGGTGGTTCAGGCGTGGATCCACAAGAGTCATGTAACGTTCGCCAAGAGTATCCTCGACGATCTCCTCAGATCCACCAAGCACTTCGGTGACATCGTCGCCAGTGAGTTCAATATGGATACCTGCCGGGTAGGTACCTGCCTCACGGTGAACAGCAAAAAAGCCACGGATCTCAGCGAGGATATCTTCGAGGCGGCGGGTTTTAAGCCCGTTGGAAGCAGTGATCGTGTTGCCGTGCATAGGATCCGTAACCCAGGTGACGGGGCGTCCATCCGCTTTGACTGCCTCAACGAGAGTCGGGAGTACTTCACATACGCGGGAAGCCCCCATGCGTGCGATGAGTGTGAGGCGTCCAGGTTCCCCCATCGGATTGAGCTTATCTATGAGAGCACGTACCTCCTGGGCAGTGGTGGTAGGGCCAAGTTTGACGCCGATAGGGTTACGAACGTGAGAGAGCATCTCCACGTGCGCCCCGTCAAGTTCACGCGTGCGTTCACCGATCCACAGAAGGTGCGCCGACGTATTGTAGGGGGTGCCTGTGCGTGAATCGATGCGCGTCATTGCCTCCTCATAGGGAAGAATAAGAGCTTCGTGCGAGGAGTAAAAATCAACAGTTCGGAAGGATTCATCCGAGACACCGGCAGCTTTCATGAAGCGCATTGCGCGGTCGATTTGCCCAGCAAGAGCCTCATAACGCGCGTAAGCGGGGTTTGCCATGAAGCCCTTGTTCCACTCGTGTACCTTCGTGAGGTCAGCGAAACCACCTGTGGTGAAGGCGCGAATAAGGTTAAGGGTTGAGGCTGAATGCTGGTAGGCCTCGACGAGGCGGCGGGGATCGGGAGTGCGCGCTTCCTCAGTGAATTCGTGTCCATTAACTGCATCTCCCATATAGGAGGTGAGTGTGGTTCCACCGTAAGTTTCGGTGGCACTTGAGCGTGGCTTGGCGAATTGTCCGGCCATACGCCCAATCTTCACTACAGGAACTGAAGCTCCGTAAGTGAGTACCACTGCCATCTGAAGCACAGTGCGCACACGGGCACGGATCCTATCGGCACGGCAATCTGCGAAAGTTTCCGCGCAGTCCCCGCCCATAAGAACGAAGGCTTCCCCGCGTCCAGCTGCTGCCATCTTTTCTTTGAGCTGATCGGATTCACCAGCAAAGACGAGAGGCGGAAGCGTGGAGAGATAGGAAAGTGTAGCCTCAAGTTCTTCGGTGTTGGGCCAAGCTGGCTGATGCTTGGCTGGCTTATCGCGCCATGCGAGAATCCGAGCGAGAGTTTCCTGATCTGCATCCTCAAACATGTGGCCGATTCTAGTGGTTTTGCTGCCATGCGGGGCTGATATGTCCATCTCCTTAGATCTCTCACGTTTTACAGACATGTGGAGTTTGTTTTCCCCTTACAAGCTATCTGTCTACTCCCGATACGGAAGATCCACCTGCGCAGATAAATACGAAGGCCACCGGTAGCTTCCGGCGGCCTTCAATAAGGGAGGTGGCTAAGGGTCACGACTGGGCGGTTAAGCGCCAAATTTGACCACAAGGCCAATGAGGATCACCACGGTAACCCAGGTGATCGCCACAGCCACGGTAATACGGTTGAGGTTGCGTGCAGCAACACCGGAGGAGCGCATTGAGGTGGAAATGCCACCACCGAACATATCCGAGATACCGCCACCACGCCCCTTGTGAAGAAGAATCGAGAGGATAAGGAGCAGGCTCGTCATAACGAGAAGCACCTCACAGATAACCAGCAAAACTCCCACGATATCCCTTCCTCTGTTCGCGGCTTAGGCTGTGCGCCAGAATGATCCGGCACACTCAAAGAACAATCCGAAAATATTCACCCCTGCGAAAGCAGGAAGTTTTCGGCGACCTCCCCTATCTTAGCGGCAAGCGCCCGCCCCTGCACCTCTCCACACGCCTCACCTTGCGCGCCTGATTCTGTGGGCTTGATTCTGCACGCCTCACCACAACGTCCACTCCTACAGTGGGTTCGCCTTACGTCTCTATATGTCTCCAGTACACCCGTACGTCTCCAGCACACCTGTACCCGCAGCGCAGTCTCCTCCACCACGGGGCGTATGGATAGTATGTCTCCGCGCGCATCCGTATCCAAGGAATTGCGTATCCCCCGCATGTCTACCCCCGTATATCGCTTTTATCAGGGTTTTTGACGTCTCTCATATCTCTGACATCTCCTACCTCTAATAATTCTTGTGAGGATACGCAACTGGGGGTGCCCCGCATTGGACACCCCCAGCGTCATGGCGTCACGAGTAGTTATTACCCAGCGCTAACTTTTCGGCACTAACTCTCGCGGTAGCCTTCACATGTCACTTGGTGAACGTGACGATCTTCGTGAACTCATCAGCCTTAAGACTCGCTCCACCCACGAGCGCCCCATCAACATCAGGCTTAGCCATAATGTCGCGCACGTTCGAGGATTTTACAGAGCCACCGTACTGGATACGTACAGCCTCAGCTGCACCCTCGTCGTAGAGTTCAGCGATACGTCCACGAATCGCACCACACACTTCCTGAGCGTCTTCGGGAGTGGCTACTTCGCCGGTACCAATGGCCCAGATTGGCTCATAGGCAATTACGGACTTTGCCACTTCTTCGCCGGAGAGCCCAGCAAGCATAGCGTCGATCTGGGCAAGGACGAAGGAGACATGCTCGCCTGCCTTGCGTACCTCAAGAGCTTCGCCACAGCACATGATCGGGGTAAGGCCTGCATCTAGTGCCTTCTTTGCCTTCCTACCCACGAGTTCGTTCGTCTCGCCATGGTATTCGCGGCGCTCAGAGTGCCCCACCACCACATAGGAGCAGCCCAGCTTGGTGAGCATCGAGGTGGACACTTCGCCCGTGTAGGCACCTTCGTCGTGTGTGGAGACATCCTGAGCACCGTAGCGGATCTTCAGATTATCTCCCTCGATGAGGGTCTGCACAGTGCGGATATCTGTGAAGGGCGGTACCACCACAACTTCCACGGCTTCGTAATCGTGCTCGACATCGGTGAGATTCCAGGCTAGGGACTGAACGAGATGTGCAGCCTCAAGGTGATCGAGGTTCATCTTCCAGTTGCCAGCCATAATCGGTGTGCGTGTCATCAGTCCTCCAGAACTGCGATACCGGGGAGCACCTTACCCTCAAGGAATTCGAGAGAGGCACCGCCGCCTGTGGAAATATGCGAGAACTTCGACTCATCAAAGCCGAGGTTGCGCACGGCAGCAGCCGAATCGCCACCGCCAACAATGGAGAATCCATCTCCATCCTGCATGGCCTGAGCCACGGCCTTAGTGCCAGCGGCAAAGGCCTCAAATTCGAACACGCCCATAGGCCCGTTCCAGACGATCGTCTTGGATTCGGCAATCGCCTTGGCGTAGAGTTTGCCTGTCTTTGGGCCGATATCCAGTCCCATCTGGTCGGCTGGCATAGCATCGGCATCAACCACAGAAGCTGGGGAATCCGCTGCAAACTTCGGGGCAATCACGGTATCAATCGGGAGGAGAAGTTCGACGCCGCGTTCGGTAGCCTTAGCGATGTACTCCTTGGCAGTTTCCACCTGATCGGCTTCCAGGAGCGAGGTACCGATCTCGTAGCCCTTCGCCTTGAGGAAGGTGTAGGCCATGCCGCCACCGATAAGGAGACGATCAGCTACCTCGATAAGGTTGTCGATAACACCGAGCTTATCGGAAACCTTCGAACCGCCAAGCACTACAGTGTAGGGGCGCTGCGGGTTCGAGGTGGCACGAGAAAGTGAATCGATCTCTTTGAACACGAGTTCGCCGGCTGCCGAGGGAAGAATCTTGGCGATGTCGTAGACAGAAGCCTGCTTGCGGTGTACTACACCGAAGCCATCAGAGACGTAGGCATCTGCGAGTGCAGCGTACTCCTTGGCCAGAGCCTCGCGTTCCTCATCAACTTGAGAAGTTTCGCGCGCATCAAAACGCACATTCTCCAGAAGTACAAGCTCACCGTCGTTGAGGGAGGCTACCTTGGCCTTTGCATCCTCACCCACGGTATCGGTGGCGAGTACAACCTCCTTGCCAAGGAGTTCGCAGAGGCGCTTAGCTACAGGAGCTAGTGAGAAATCAGGGTTCACCTGCCCCTTGGGGCGTCCCAGGTGAGCTGCAACTACAACACGAGCACCAGCCTCAGTGAGACGCTTGAGGGTAGGAAGTGCGGCACGAATGCGACCGTCATCGGTGATATTGCGATCAGCGTCAAGCGGAACGTTGAAGTCGGAACGAACAAAAACCTTCTTGCCAGCGAGATCGCCGAGAGAATCAATAGTCCTCATTAGTTTTCCTTTCTGCGCACAGATGCCCGCACACGCACGTGTACGGGCATCTGTGTAAGTCACTAGGCTCAGAGCTTGGAAGCGACGAGCTCGGTGAGATCAACGAGGCGGTTCGAGTAACCCCACTCGTTGTCGTACCAGGAGAGAACCTTGACAAGCTTGCCGATCACCTTAGTTTCGGTGGCATCGAAAATGCTCGAATGCGGATCACCCATGATATCGGTGGAGACGATCGGATCCTCGGTGTACATGAGGATACCCTTGAGCGGACCCTCAGCGGCCTTCTTCACGGCAGCCTTAATCTCCTCAACGGTAACCTCGCGCGAAGCCTCGAAGGTGAGGTCGGTAAGGGATCCGGTGGGGGTGGGAACACGCACGGCGAGGCCATCAAACTTACCCTTGAGTTCCGGAATGACGAGAGCAACTGCCTGAGCGGCACCCGTCTTGGTGGGGATCATGTTGAGGGCAGCGGCGCGGGCGCGGCGCAGATCCGAGTGAGGAGCATCCTGGAGACGCTGATCGCCAGTGTAGGCGTGGATCGTGGTCATAATGCCGCGCTCAATGCCGAACTCGTCGTTCAGAACCTTGGCCAGCGGAGCAAGGCAGTTGGTGGTGCAGGAAGCATTGGAGATGATGTTGTGCTTCTCGGGCTCGTAATCGCCCTCGTTCACGCCCATCACGAAGGTGGCATCCTCATTCTTTGCGGGAGCGGAGATGATGACCTTCTTGGCACCGGCCTCAATGTGAGCCTTTGCCTTGTTTGCATCGGTGAAGAAACCTGTGGATTCCACAACAATGTCAACGCCGAGTTCACCCCAAGGGAGGTTGGCGGGGTCACGTTCAGCGAGAACCTTGATAACCTTGCCATCAACGAGGATCGAGCCCTCTCCAGCGCTGACTTCGCCGGGGAAGCGACCGAGGATCGAATCGTACTTGAGAAGGTGAGCAAGAGTCTTGGTATCGGTGAGGTCGTTCACTGCCACGACTTCGAGATCAGCGCCCTGTTCCTTCAGAGCACGGAAGAAGTTACGGCCAATGCGGCCGAAGCCGTTAATGCCAACGCGAATGGTCACTCTATTCCTCCTAGTGCGCATATGCACATCTATTGATTGAGGCTTTCGCCCATGAATGAGCCTGTGCCTGGATTCAGGCACGGCTCGGTGGTGCCGGAACTGACGTTCCGAACTACCCTGCTATTCTACCGTGTCAGGGCTGTGAATGAGAGTGCGCAAGCGTTGCGCTGTGGGTGAAAACTCCACGAGAGGGCAGACTTTGCCGGAAAACGCGAAAAAGGTCCTATCTCCAAGAGTCAGCTTCCCCACATTGAAGTTCACAACTGGAGATGTTCCCGCGCTTTTCTCTTTCCACTCACGCCCCATTTATGTGTCACGTGGAGCGTCAAGCTCGGCCATTTTCTGCATCATCCACCACATCCATAGTGGAAGGGATGCCAAGCTCCGCTGCCCGGCGATCAGCCATCGTATTGAGACGACGAAGCCGCCCGGCCACCGCATCTTTTGTGGCAGGCGGACTCATCCGCGCTCCTAAAACATTGAGGGAATCCTCCGGGTACTGTATCCGGAATTGCCCCGCCTCACGCAGATTTTCCGGCACATCCTCGCCTAGAATCTCAAAAGCGCGCTTGACACGGATCACTGCTACCACCGCAGCATCAGCTGAACGGCGCATATTTGCATCGTCAAAGTTTGCCAAACGATTCGCCGATCCATGTACCTCGCGCTCCACGCGCAGTTCTTCCCAGCGCAGCACCGCATCGTTTGCCCCCATACGCGTGAGCATTTCAGCAATCGCGTCCCCTTCGCGAATATCTACACGGTGCGCTCCACGCGATTCGCGTGCACGATAGGGAATTTCCATGCGCCGAGCCAACCCGCCCAGCGCGTAGGCAGCTTCCAATCCGGGACATACAACCTCAAGGGCAGCATTACGTCCTGGTTCCATAAGGGAGCCTCGGGCGAGGAAAGCTCCACGCCAGGCCGCCGCTCCGTCAGCTTTCGAGCCTCCTACGATCGAGGGAGGCAGGCCACGCACAGGGCGCCCATAGGTGTCGAGGAGACCCAGGCGGCGAGCGATACGCTCACCGTCCTTACTCACACGCACAATGTAGTGGTTACCCTGGCGCATGGGGGAACTCACTGAGAGCAGTTCCGGCTCCACATTAAAGATTTGAGTGACAAGTTCCCAGAGATGACGAGCAGCACCAGCGTGGCCAAGCTCGGCGTGAACCGCCACCTTACCACCGTTGATCTGTAGGCCACCGGCAAAGCGAAATATCGTCGATACTTCTGCAATCACACTCGAAATGAGACGGGTGCGAACAGTGGCAAGTTCGTCTTTGACAGCGTGAGTCAGAGCCGGCATAGATAAAACTTCCTTGGACAAACAGATCGTGGCGTGCGCTTAAACTTCGCAGATCTCTAAGCCTCAGACATCAAAGATGTCACGGTAAGCCGCAGCCAGAAGCAAGGGATCGTGGCGAGGCGAAGTGTCTTTCATTCTAACGTCTCGCAGGACGAGGCGCGCACCAGTAAGCGCAGCTGCCTCGCGGGTCTCTTCCACATTCTCCACCGACGAAGGATCAGCGAGGATCACATCTAGGTGAAGATCCGGGGCATGATCGTGAAAAGACGTAATGTGCTCAGCCGCACTCATCCCCCATGTTTCTTTCTCTGCTAGGAGATTCAACGTAAGTAAGCGCCGCGCATCCACAGCGCAGAGTTGTGCACGAAGATCAGGAACCATGAGGTGAGGAATAATTGAGGTATACCACGAACCCGGGCCGAGAATTGCCCAATCAGCTTCGCGCAATGCTTCAGCTACCTCTGGAAGCACCGGCGGATGTGCAGGCTGGAGGCGCACGTGCTCCACATTGCCCTGAGTGGTAGCCACCGCCACCTGGCCGCGGATAGTTTCGCGTCCAGAAGGCAACGTCACATCTGCCTCAATCTCCAGAGGTACCGGACTCATCGGAAGCACGCGTCCGTGAATCTGGAGTAACTCCCCCACCCACTCAAGAGCAGGAACCGAACCATCCAGCTTCTCCCAGAGGGCAAGAATGAGGAGATTCCCGAGCGCGTGTCCATTGAGCGGCCCTTCAGAGGAGAAACGGTGTTGGAGAACATCACGCCAGGTGCGTCCCCACTCGGAGTTGTCACACAAAGCCGAGAGCGCCATGCGGATATCTCCTGGTGGGAGCACACCGAACTCCTTGCGAAGACGCCCTGAAGAACCCCCATCGTCGGCAACCGTCACAACGGCTGTGATGTCGTCGGTAAGGTAGCGCAAGGCTGTGAGGGAAGCGTACAAACCGTGGCCGCCACCCAGAGCAACCACTGAAGGGTAATAGGGGCTCATTATTCACGCCCTAGGTCACGGTGGTGTGTGCGCACAGCTTGGCCGCGAGCGCGCAGATTTTCTGATAGTGCTTCCGCAATTGCCACAGAGCGGTGCTTACCCCCCGTACACCCCACGGCAATCGTCACGAAAGGTTTGAGTTCACGCTTGTATCCCTCAAGTATCCCTGCCACGAGTTCCGCGTAGGACTCGACGAACTTGCGCGCACCGGGTTGGGAAAGAACATAGCCTGCAACGGCTTCGTCGTGACCGGTGAGGTGGCGAAGTTCGGTGACCCAGTAAGGGTTGGGAAGGAAACGCACGTCCACCACGTTGTCTGCATCCACGGGCAGACCGTACTTGAAACCAAAAGACATGACGGTAACACGAATATCAGATTGGGCTTCGTCGGCAAGGAGAGCGCGCACCTTCCGTGCAAGATCATGTACGGAATACGTGGAGGTATCAATGATCGTATCGGCACGATCTTTCAAAGACTTAAGAAGGCGCCGTTCGGCATGAATCCCTTCGAGGAGTCGGCCATCTCCCTGAAGGGGATGTGGGCGGCGTACCTGCTCATAGCGCTTGACAAGCACCTCATCCGCGCATTCGAGAAAGAGAACTCGATAGGCCAGAGTGCCACTTTCGCGAAGTGAATCAAGCGTATGAATGAGTTCCGAAAAATCTTTGGAGCGCACATTGACCACGAGCGCAAGGCGTGTGGCGGTGGCGTCTGAAGTGATGAGTCCTGTAAGAGAGCTGAGCAGGACAGCCGGAAGGTTATCGATAACGTACCAGTCGAGATCTTCAAGGGTATCTGCGACGCGGGTTCGCCCCGCACCTGACATGCCCGCGATAATGAGGACTTCAGGAGGATTACTGTGCGGAAGTCTGGCTTTTTCTTCCTCGCCGGGGATAATTGCCGGGAAGGATCCCGTATGCTCGGTAGGCTCGCTCATACCTTTCATCATGCCACAGGGCCGCCACCTGAGGCGGGGCTTGACGAGTTTGCACCACCTAGAGCCTGGGAGATTGCCGCCGCCAGAGCAGGGCCGATACCGGGTGCGGCTGTCAATTCTTCTGGAGTTGCTGCGCGGATCTTCGCCACCGAGCCGAAGTATGTCAGGAGCGCCTTCTGTTTCACCGAGCCAAGCCCTGGGATCGCATCGAGAACTGAGCGAGTCATATTCTCACTGCGTTTCTTGCGGTGGAAAGTGATGGCAAAACGGTGGGATTCGTCGCGCAATTGTTGCAGAAGGCGCAGAGCTGCCGAGGAACGCGGGAAGATCACAGGGAATTCCTCTCCTGGAATCCACACTTCCTCAAGGCGCTTGGCCAAGCCAATCACCTGCACATCCGCACCGAGTTCTGCAATAACGCGGGCGGCAGCGTTCACCTGTGGAAGGCCACCATCGACGACGAGAAGATCCGGCTTGTAGGCAAAGCGAGGCTTCACGGTGAGTACCGATGAGGCGACGTGGGATGCGGATGAGGACTCCGCCCTATCCCCTGTACTCTTATTCGCCTCGTTCTTATCCCCCTCGTTGTCCGAGGTGGATAGTACTGGCATAGCCGCTGCTTCCTCCTCAGCACCTGCATCGTCCCCCGCAGCACCGGCCACAAGGCGTGCAAGGCGGCGGCGCAACACCTCATCCATGGCCGCCGTATCGTCAGGGACACCGTTTCCTTCAGATCCGCGCACGATGTAGTGGCGGTAATCTGCCTTTTTCGCCAGTCCATCCTCGAATACCACCATCGAGCCAACCTGGTGCTTCCCTTGTATATGGGAAATGTCGTAGCATTCAATCCGCAGTGGTGCACGTTCAAGATCTAGACCCTCGCGCAGTTCTTCAAGAGCTTGCGAGCGCACCGTAATATCGCAGGCGCGCGCGAGCTTATGGCGCGCGAGTGCCTGGGCAGCATTGTCGTGAACAGTTGCTGCTAGTTGAGCCTTTTTCCCTCGACTGGGTACTTTCAGATGCACCGGACGCCCCCCACGGCGCTGTCTCAACCAGGCTTCGAGATCCCTGGCATTCTCCGGGAGAGCCGGAACCCACACTTGGGAAGGAATCGCACTTACTGGTGTATGCGCACGGTCATCCACACTGCGCGAATCAGAACGGAGAGCAGACGCTTCCTCGTACTTGGGATCTCCATAGATCTGGAGGAGGAGTTCGGCGACGATCTCCCCCCGGCTCATCCCGGAGATTTCCTCACTCACCCAGCCCCGCTGAGCACGAATGCGCCCCCCGCGCACGTAAAACACTTGGACGGAGGCTTCGAGCTCGTCAGCTTCAAGGCCGACAATATCCGCATCGAGATTCTCCTCAAAAACCACGACGTTGCGCTCGCTTGCCGCTTGTAGAGCCGCCACTTGATCGCGAAGGCGTGCAGCTTTCTCAAAATCCTCAACCGCGGCCGCTGCCATCATTTCGCGTCTACGAGCAGCGATCGCCTTACCTGAATCCCCATCCATAAATTCGACGACTTGTTGGGCGATTTCGCGATGGGCTTCCTCCCCCACTTTTCCTACACAGGGAGCTACGCACTTGCCAATATAGCCGAGCAAACAGGGACGCCCTGCCCGCTGTGCCTGGTTGAATTGCCCCTTTGTACATGAACGCATCGGGAAAGCCGTGAGGAGTTCGTCGAGAATCTGGCGGATAGCCCACACTTTTGTGTAAGGGCCAAAGTAACGCACACCCCGGCGATGGCGCGAACGTGTGATCCACACCCTCGGGAATTCCTCATGCATCGAGACCGCAAGATAGGGGTAAGACTTGTTATCTCGGAAAACGACGTTGAAACGAGGTTCATATTCTTTGATCCACGAATATTCGAGTGTAAGTGCCTCAACTTCTGAACCCACTACCACCCATTCCACCGCACAGGCGGTGTGAACCATCTGGCGGATGCGCGGAGAGAGGGCGTACTCATCCTGAAAATAGCTGGCTAGGCGTGCACGCAGACTCTTCGCCTTACCCACATAGAGAATTCTCCCCTCTTCATCAGAAAAGCGGTAGACCCCAGGTTGAGTCGGAATCGTGCCCGGCACCGGGCGATAGGAGGCTGGATCAGCCATCAGCGCCTGCCACTAACTTTCGTCCGTGCACGCGATTTCGTTGCGCCACCGGCGTGCGTACCCTCGGTGGCCAACGCTGTTCCATCCGCCAGCTTTTTCGCACGACCCGCAGCAAGGAGAGGTACGAGGAACTGCCCTGTGAAAGACTCCGGAATTGCCGCCACCTGTTCGGGAGTTCCCTCCGCTACTACTGTTCCGCCACCGGCTCCTCCTTCAGGTCCCATGTCAATGATCCAATCAGCCGACTTGATGACATCGAGGTTGTGCTCAATGACGATGACTGTATTTCCCTTCTCCACAAGTTCTTGGAGCACGTGGAGCAGCTTGCGAATATCCTCAAAGTGCAAACCTGTTGTGGGTTCGTCAAGGATATAGACCGTGCGCCCGGAAGAACGTCGGTGAAGCTCGGAGGCGAGCTTGACACGCTGAGCCTCACCTCCCGAGAGCGTGGTGGCTGCTTGTCCGAGCTGAACATAGCCAAGTCCCACCGATTCGAGAGTGGCAAGGTAGCGGGTAATCGAGGTGATCGGCTCGAAGAACTCGCGAGCCTCGTGGATCGTCATGCGGAGAACATCGGAGACATTCTTGCCGCGATAACGCACCTCCAGAGTCTCGCGGTTGTAGCGCGAACCATGACACACCTCGCAGGGCACATACACATCAGGAAGGAAGTTCATCTCGATCTTGAGAGTGCCATCGCCACGGCAAGACTCACAGCGCCCTCCTTTGACGTTAAAGGAGAAACGCCCCGGCCCATAACCACGTACCTTGGCCTCTTGAGTCTGAGCAAAGAGGGAGCGAATCTTATCCCACACCCCTGTGTAGGTGGCCGGGTTCGACCGTGGGGTGCGCCCAATCGGTGACTGATCCACGTGCACTACCTTGTCCAGTTCCTCCACGCCCGTGACTGAACCGTGACGCCCTGGCACGGTGTGTGCTCCGTTGAGCTGGTTCGCCAGGGACTGATAGAGGATCTGGTTGACGAGCGTAGACTTGCCCGAACCTGAGACTCCCGACACTGCTACAAAGCAGGAGAGTGGGAATTTCACAGTGATGTCTTTAAGGTTGTTCTCTCGTGCCCCCGAAACAACGATCTGCCGTTCCTTCATTACCTTACGACGTGTGTCTGGTACCGCAATCTGCCGCTTACCAGAAAGATACTGCCCGGTGAGCGAGCGCTCGCAGGATTCCAAGCCTTCCACCGGCCCGGAATAGACCACCTCTCCCCCAAGTTCACCAGCGTGCGGGCCGATATCCACTACCCAATCAGCTGTGCGAATCGTATCTTCGTCGTGCTCAACAACGACGAGAGTATTTCCAAGATCGCGCAGCTTCGTCAACGTAGCGATCAGGCGCTCGTTATCACGCTGATGGAGGCCAATGGAAGGCTCATCAAGCACATAAAGCACACCTACAAGACCCGAACCGATTTGCGTAGCAAGGCGGATACGTTGAGCTTCCCCACCCGAAAGTGTGGCGGCTCCACGTGCGAGTGTGAGATAAGTGAGCCCCACATCGACGAGGAATCCCAGGCGTAGGCGGATCTCTTTGAGCACCTGTGCAGCGATGGCAGCCTGTCGATCGGTGAGAGTGATCTCGTCGAGGAAAACTTTCGCCTCGGCGATCGAGAGCGAGCATAGTTCGAAGATATTGAGGCCATCGATACGCACGGATAGCACTTCTGGGCGAAGGCGAGCACCTTTGCACGCACTACAGGGAACCTGGCGCATGTAGCCTTCGTAACGTTCACGCGACCACGACGATTCAGTTTCCTCGTGTTTACGCATCACATAGGATGTGACACCCTCGAAACCTGTGGAGTAGATCCGTTCACGCCCCCAGCGGTTGCGGTACTTGACTTTCACCTCGTAATCACGGCCATACAAAATCGCACTGCGAGCTTCTGCGGGCAGTTGCGCCCAGGGGGTATCGACGTCGAAGCCAAGTTCTTCGCCGAGAGCTTCAAGCTGACGTGTGAAGAAATCCTGGTGACCCGTCCAAGGAGCCACTGCTCCCTGACGCAAGGTGAGGCTTTCGTCGGGAACGACGAGTTCTGGATCCACCTCAAGATTGGATCCCAAACCGTCGCACTCCGGGCACGCACCGTAAGGTGCATTGAACGAAAACGTGCGAGGCTCGATCTCCTCAAGAGCGAGTGGATGATCGTTGGGGCACGAGCGCTTCTCCGAGTAGCGGCGCTGACGGGCAGGATCATCCGCGGGGAGATCGACGAGTTCAATCACTGCAATTCCATCGGCCAAACGGAGTGCAGTTTCCACTGAATCAGTGAGGCGGGAGCGCACATCCGGCTTTGCCACAAGACGATCGACAACGACATCAATACTGTGGCGCAGCTTCTTCTCTAACTTGGGAGGATTATCCAAACGCACAAACTCACCATCCACGCGAGCGCGAGTGAAACCCGAGGAAGCAAGTTCAGCAAAAAGCTCCTGATATTCGCCCTTCCTTCCGCGTAGAACAGGAGCAAGTACGTGATAGCGCGTACCCTCAGGAAGTTTTTCCACACTGTCGACAATTTGTTCCGCGCTTTGCGAACCGATCTC
Source organism: Actinomycetaceae bacterium zg-1166 (assembly GCA_015679245.1). Classification (GTDB taxonomy): domain Bacteria; phylum Actinomycetota; class Actinomycetes; order Actinomycetales; family Actinomycetaceae; genus Changpingibacter. Next base: position 997,423 of record CP064953.1, read on the forward strand.
TTCGCCGCATTCGGGGCAATACTGTACACCTGCACGGGCATAGAGAAGACGCAGGTAATCGTAGACCTCTGTCACCGTTCCTACGGTTGAGCGCGGGTTGCGATTCGTAGACTTTTGATCGATAGACACAGCCGGAGAGAGACCTTCGATGAAATCCACATCCGGCTTATCCATCTGACCGAGGAACTGACGAGCGTAGGAACTCAACGATTCCACATAGCGACGTTGGCCTTCAGCGAAGATCGTATCGAAAGCCAGAGAGGACTTACCTGAGCCAGACAGGCCGGTAAAGACAACGAGGTTATCGCGAGGAATATCAATCGTGACATCGCGGAGATTATGTTCGCGGGCACCTTGAACATGGATGTGGTTATTCACGTGGATTATCATACCGAACTAGAACAGAATTTCGAATGTGAGATAGCTATGCTGTGTTCATGACCATCATTGCTGTTGAATACGAATACGACGCTACAAAGCTCGACATTTTGGCGGCAAACCGCCCAGCTCACCGTGCCTTCTTGCGCGATCTTTTCGATGTGGGCAAGCTCCTGGCTTCTGGCCCCTTGGGATCCAACGGAGCGCTCATCGTCGTCGCCGCCGACGATCCCGATGCAGGACTCCGTATGCTCAATGCCGATCCACTGGTAGGCGTAGGCGTGATCGAAAGCCGCATTGCACGAGTGTGGAATCCAGTTATCGGCCCGTGGCAATAGAGCAACCAGGAGCTGGGATTGTGCGCACCACTAGTTCCAACGCCAGAACGATATCGTCCTCACCCGCACGAGACGTGATCTGGACGAAGACTCGCCGGAGATTCGCGGCAATCCTTGCACACCCCAATGTCCACCTCGCAGATCGCGCCCTGCCGCCTGCGAAGGGAATCTCGCGTGCCAGGCTGCGCTGGATGTGGATGTATGGCACGCTTTTGTTCCTCGGGTTCGCGCTCGGGCGCTACCTCCTCCTTATCTGGGTAAGCGGTAACCTCAACTCTTTTAACTATCTGCGCCTCTGGGACGGGGTGAACTACAGCCAGATCGCCCACTACGGCTATTTCTCACCCGATGGGTTGGCCGAACCCGATCCAGACACCTACTATCGGCGTCTCGCCTTCTTCCCTGGACTTCCTGTGCTTATGCGTCTCCTCTACACGGTGGGGATTCCATATACGGCAGCTGGGATTCTCGTTGCTTGCGTATGCGGTGTGGCAATGACCGTGGCAGTTATGGCGATTGCTCAGCGGTGCGGAGTGAGATCGCGCGGGCAGATAGGAGCTGCCGTACTCTTCTTGGGTGCACCGCTTTCTCTTACCTTCCAGATGGTCTACACCGAGGCACCCTTCCTCGCCTTCTCTTTGTGGGCGTGCTACTGGATTCTTCGCAGACGATGGTACACAGGTGCTGCTTTTGTGTGGCTAGCCGGCTTTTTCCGCCTCACTGCAGTGGATCTGTGGCTCGCTTTCGGGATTGTGGTAGGAATCTACGCCATGAAGCAATGGCGCGTATGGCTGGCCTGGGCGCTTTCGTGTTCCTCCTTCGCCGGATACGTAGCTTTCGCAAGTGCACACACCAAGGAAATCGGTGGCTACTTCGGTCTACAGGCGCGCGGCTGGCATTCCAAATTTGACTTCGGTGCGCACACGTTTTCCTGGGTTGCACAGCAGTTGCGCACCTCCACAGAATTCACTTTCTTCGTGGCAATCGCCGCCATGATCGCAGCTGTGGTGGTCTGCTTCTGGACCTTCGGGCGCACCCCGTGGATCTTGTGGCTGTTCTCGGCCGGAGTGGCCGCAAATATCCTCCTCTCTGGCGGCTCGATGCACTCGCGCCCCCGCCTCTTACTTCCCGTTCTTGCAGCGCTCATTCCGATCGTCGGAGCCTGGGCCGAACGCACCTCCATACGCACACGGGTCATGGTTTACATTCTGTGGAGTGTGTTTGGAGCCTACATCTCTGTTCACATGCTCGTGATCTTCCGGTGGGCACTGTAAATTCCAGCGGATATGCCATTCTGGCAGGCACCGTAAATCTGATGGGCACCATAAAGAAGTATCCGGGGATACGGCTCAAAGTTGAGTTGATAAAATTTCCAGCCGGGGCAGGGGCATAACAGTTAGTACGAACAAACTAGCCTCTTAAGTAGCTCGGTAGCTCGTAGTTCAGAGAGGGGTTCAGTCCACCGAAACCAGCACCCTGGCCTCGACCACAAACTCTTTAGAAGACGGGACGACTCGGCACTCAAAACCTACCTACGAGATCACCAACGCCTATCCGAAAACCACATGCGCACCGCCCTGAACTACTTCCTCTACACCCGCTCTATCAACCCTCAGCCCCTGCAGAGCTTCGCGACCAACACACCCAAAACCAACCAGTTCAAGCCCGAACCCAAGCCCGAGCCCGACGACCCAGCCGAAATCGACACCACCATCAACACCCACACACCCTGGGAAGACAGCCTCAACACCCGAAAAGGCTGGATCAGAAACTAACGACACACCAGCATCAGACCCACATTTCGTCCATTAACCCACAAAACCGCTTACTGGCAACGAAAAATGCCAATCCCAGCAACACGAAATGGCCTATACGGGCTTATAGAACTTATATGACAAATGTTGTGGTGGGGTTTTATTCGTTGATGGCTTTGATTGTGCTGGTTGACCATGTGAGGTCGGCTCAGGTGATGGCTTGGCCCTAGTGTTGGCGGCGGGCTTGGGTGGGGCCTGGGAAGCGTGTTCGGCATCGACTCGCTATTCGGCTGGGCATGGGGCGCGTTCGCTGCCGCCTCGGCGTGGTGGATGAAGGCCCTTATTGCCCTCGCGACACTCGGTAGTGCTGCGCTGTTCGTATGGCTGGTACTCAGGGTGAGCCAGTGGGTCTACGACGAGCTGCGATGAGAGAGGAGGTGAAAAAGATGATCCAACCGCAGATCGGCAAAGGAATCATGCTCGGGAAGCCTCGTGCACAGGCTGATCTCTCGAAGCGTGCTGAACGGCTCGACGGGAGGAAGGTCCGTGAGGACGAGAGCGTTGCCGACTATCAGCGCCGGGTTATCGGCGAGATCGAGAGCCTCGGTTAGGGCTCGAAGGAGGGCGATGAACTTGAGCTGTGAGAGAGGGAAGAACCCCGGCCACCAGTGAGGTGGTCGGGGATCTTTTAAGAGCACCGGTGAAGGTTCCTCTTCCTCTCCGCATTCGCCTCCCTACGAACAGATCCCGCTTCACGTCATTGCTACGACAAGAAACGCCTCGCCGGCAAACGCCATAACCAAGCCATCATCGCACTCGCACACCGGCGACTAACCATCATCTACGCCATGCTACGAGAGAGCACCTTCTACGAAACCAACCCACTAAAGTAGCCGCCTAGCTTTGACAAAAAGCTACGGCCCCGCGGGCACATCCCCCGAATGGAAATACCGCCAAGGTGGTTGGGATCTTCACTCCCAGCCACCTTGGCGTAGGGCATCCTGCGAGAGCTGCTTTTTAGCCGAAAATCTTGGACAGGAAGGATGCCCAACCCTCGTTGGTGTGGCCTTGGCAGCGCTCCGACTGGGGAACGCCTGCGAGAGCCTGCTCAATATGGTTGCCGCAGCCGGCCCAGGTTGCCTTGCCGCATTTTTTGCATGTAACGCGATGACACATTGTGTTTGTCCTTCTCTGTGTTTATTTAACGATGACGCCGGCGGCGCCTTCGCCTAGTTCTGCCAGCATGGTGATCATGCCGCCCGAGTGGTTTGCGCACTCAAAGCCAGCCTGCACGAGTTGACGGTGTGCAAGGTAGGAGCGCATTCCCGACCTGCAGTGAACCGCGATCGGACGCCCGGCAGCGGCCTCGCGAATCTCGTTCATTCGCTCGCGGATTTCGAGGTGCGGGATGTTGAGTGCGCCTTTGATGTGGCCCTCTCCTGTGTACTCGCCGCGGCTACGCACGTCGAGGATGAGGTGGTCCTCCCGGAGTTTCTCAAGATCCTTGGAATGCCATATGTCCATTGTGTGATCGAGGACGTTGGCGGCCATCATGCCGGCCATATTGACCGGGTCCTTGGCAGAGCCGTAGGGCGGGGCGTAGGCCAGGTCGAGGTCGATGAGGTCAGCCACATTCATGCCTGCCTTGATGGCGGTGGCGAGCACGTCAATGCGCTTGTCTGCGCCATCTTCGCCCACCACTTGCGCACCGAGGACCTTGCCATCGACGCCGAAGTGCATCCGCATGTGGAGTTGGGTGGCGCCAGGGAAGTATCCGGCGTGGTTGGCGGGGTGGAGGGAGATGGTGTGGTGCTTGATGCCTGCCACGGCGAGGGCGCGCTCGTTGGCGCCAGTCATGGCAGCGGTCAGTTTACCGACGCGGACTACCGCGGTTCCGATCGTGGCGGGAATGGGGTGGGAGAGGTCGCCGGAGATGGCATCTGCCACGAGGCGGCCTGCACGGTTGGCCGGTCCTGCGAGCAGGACCGGGCGTTTGGTGCCGGTGACCAGGTCGGTGGAGGTGACGGCATCGCCGACAGCCCAGATATGGTTAACGCTGGTGCGTCCGTGCTCGTCGATAATGATGGCCCCGTCCACGCATTCGACCCCGGCGGCTTCCCAGGTGGCGGTACGGGGGCGGACGCCGGTGGAGAGCACAACGACGTCTACCGCGATGCGCGAGCCGTCCGAAAGGATCGTAATCCCGGTCCCCTCGCCTTCTTCGATGGCCGTGACGGAGGTGAAGGTGCGCACGTCAATCCCAAGCCGGTCGAGTTCGGCGGTGACGTAGTAGGCGCTCTCCTGGTCAAGCGGGGGTAGGACGTGGTCGGCGAATTCGACCACGGTTGTCTTGATTCCGCGCATGTTGAGTGCTTCTGCGGCCTCGAGCCCGATGAAGCCTGCGCCGATGACGACGGCGGTCTTTGCAGCTTTCGCCATCTCGTCGAGCGTGTGGGCGTCGGAGACGGTGCGTAGCGTGGTCACGCGCGCGGAGTCGATGCCGGGGATGGCGGGGCGGAATGCATCCGCGCCGGGCGATAGGACGAGTTCGTCGTAGGAAAGCTCGTAGTTGCCCTCAGGACCGGCAACCTGGACGGTCTTGGCGTCTGGGTCAAGTGCGGTGACGGTGGAGTTCACGCGGATGTCAAGGTTGAGGGAGGCCTTGAGTGATTCGGGGGTTTGGACGAGGAGCGTGCCGCGATCGGCGATCTCCCCGGAGACGTAGTAGGGCAGGCCACAGTTCGCGAAAGAGACTTCGGGGCCCGCCTCGAGGACGACGATCTCGGCGTTTTCTTGTAGCCTGCGCAGGCGCGCAGCCGCGGACATTCCGCCGGCGACCCCTCCAACAACAACGATCTTCATTAGCTCATCCTCCATTACTCTAAATACCCCCTGGGGTATAGACTAGTGGTCTGAGCGCACGCCGCGCAACTAGTTGCGTACACTCAATCGATATGGTTCACAACACACGTGAGGAAAGTGATCTCATGGAAACATCGATGGCGGCCGAACACCGCAAGGCACTTAACCGGCTTAAACGTGCACGCGGCCAGCTCAACGCCGTGATCGAGAGCGTCGAAAACGGCGGCAACTGCGTCGATGTTATCCACCAACTCGCGGCGGTCACCTCCGCCCTAAACAAGGCCGGCTACATCATCATTGCCACCGCGATGAAGAATTGCGTCCTCTCCGACAACCCCTCCACCACACCAGAGGAGCTGGAGAAGGCGTTTTCGGCCCTGGCCTAGCACCGCGGGTTTGCCGTTACACAACAGGCACACTCAACAGTGCTCGCGTCCGCAAATTCGTCCTAGCGCCTAGGAGGACAGGGAGCCGACGGCCTCGTCAAGACTCCCGAGTGGTCCGCCGATATTTACGACGTACCCCTCCTGGCAGTGGATCAAGGTCTGTACTGACAAGGCTTTGAGCCACAACGATTTTCACCACCCGCATGCCTATTGCGGGAAACGAAAAATGGCCCCGCCACCACCTCCATACGCCAACAGGTCCAGCGGCTTGGAGGTCGGGTGGCCGGAGTTCTTTCGTGGCTTGGCGAAGTTCCAGATCGTGGTCTGTTTCCGGTCAGCGAACCACTTGTGCTTTCCTCCCCGCTTCCACCCGTAGAGCACCGGTTCGTGCTGCCACTGATACGGCGAGCATCCCGGAACGAGGGAGTCTTTGACCCAGATACAGCAGCCCGCGAGTGTGAAACCGGCTTCGATGAACGCTCTCCGCATGCGCACACAGGCTCACGCGCCAATGCAACGTTCGCTTCACTATCTCCTGAGTATGGGGAGCAGATGTTGACAAGTGGCCGGTCACCGGACTCGGCTCGCTGGGCCTTCTTCAACGCCTGATGCGCGGTCGGATTCGCAATCCCTCCTTGTTGCGTGGCGTGAAGTTAATATCTGCATAGTCGATGGGGGCCATCAGTGCCTCCATTTCCAGAAGGCCCGATATCGACAACTCACCCCGCGCCGGACGCGCGAAAGCGGGAGCCCTCTACCCAGAGGGCTCCAAGCAGGGGCGATCTATCCTCCCCCGTGCCGTTGAGCTTGAGGCAAGGGCGACGGTCCTCGTAAGCTTGGATTGTGCCAATCATTCAGCCTGCGTCGGCTTCGGTTAGGAATGAGCTGGATCTCTGCCTGGAAACGCTTCGTTTCGGCATTTAGCATTGACGAGATGGTCACCGCGGCGTGTCAATGACAGACCCCACGTCAGCAGCCGAGTTCATCTCCCGAGTGAACTACTACCGTCTCTCCGGATACTTCCGTTACGGCTTATTGGCCAAAACGAGTTCAACACCCACTTTCCCCGCCATACCAACAAACAGGGTTCAGTCCAAACCAACACGTTTTGGCCAATAACCCTTGATTCCTGCTTCGATGAGTTCGGTGAGTTCCAGATGGAGTTCGCTCATGACCAGTCCTTTTCGCTCGATTCCCCTAGCCGGGGTGTGGTTTGGTCATGTACATACAGCCATACCTTCCGCCACTTATCCAGCGGAATTTACCCTCGTCAGTCACCAATTTTGAGAGGTTTAGTCGCTGGCCCGATCGACGTGCTTCACCAGGTCCAGATACGCCAACCGCTCACCGTCACGTTGGCAGGTGATCCCGGCGGCGTCCCCGGTAGCTTCGGCGTAGCGGCGCAAGATCACCGAGGCGTATTTTTCATCGAGTTCCATGCAGTAGGCGATCCGGTCGGTTTCTTCGGCAGCCATGAGGGTGGAGCCGGAGCCTGCGAAGGTGTCGAGGATGATCGCGTTGGCCTGGGTGGAGTTGCGAATCGGATAGGCCAACAAGTCCAGTGGCTTAGATGTTGGGTGGTCGGCGTTACGCCGAGGCTTATCAAACCGCCAGATAGTGGTTTGTTTCCGGTCAGCGAACCACTTGTGCTTACCGCCGTGCTTCCAGCCGTACAACACCGGCTCGTGCTGCCACTGATACGGGCTCCGCCCGAGCACCAGCGAATCCTTCACCCAGATACAGACAGCAGCCGGAGAGTTTGAATCCGGCGTCGGTAAACGCTTTGCGGAAGTTCAGCCCTTCGGTGTCGGCATGGAACACATACGCAGACCCGCCTTTCTCCAACACAGCGTTCATGTTGATGAACGCGGCGAGTAGGAAGTCGTAGAAGGCGGTAGCGGCCATCTTGTCGTTCTTGATTGACAGGCCACCGGAGGATTCGAAGGCGACATTGTACGGCGGGTCGGTGAGCACCAGGTTCGCGCTCTTGCCATCCATGAGTATCGCGACATCGTCTGGGTTGGTGGCGTCCCCGCACACCAGCCGATGCCTGCCGACAGCCCAGATGTCCCCGCGCTCGACGAAACTTGCCGCTTCGAGAGCAGCGGTCAGATCAAAGTCGTCGTCCGCCACGTTGTCGTCGTCGAGGGAGCCGATCATGGCCTGGATTTCGGCGTCGTCGAAGCCGGTGAGTTCGGCATCGAAATCGCTGGCGTCCAGGTCAGCGATGAGCCAGGCGAGTTTGCTCTCGTCCCAGTCGCCGGAGATCTTGTTCAGCGCCACATTCAGGGCTTTTTCGCGGGTCTCATCAAGCTCGACAACCACACAATCCACGGCCTTGTGGCCGAGATCGGCGAGCACTTTCAGGCGCTGGTGCCCGCCGACCACGTGTCCGGTGGTGGCGTTGTAGATCACGGGTTCGACGTAGCCGAACTCGGTGAGCGATCGTTTGAGTTTCTCATACTCCGCATCGCCGGGCTGGAGGTCTTTACGCGGGTTGTAGTCAGCAGGCCGTAGCTCACTGATGGGCATGGGTTTGACCAGCATGAGTGGTCACCGCCTTTCGTAGTGATTCAATATGGCTAAACGTGTCCTCCCAGGTTCGCCCCAGGTAGCCGAGGTGCCCGTAAGTCGAATAGTTCGCGTAGCCAGGTGCCCGCAGTCGGAGCAGGTCGATGATAGCTGCTGGGCGTAGCGGAAACACCGCGCGTGCGGCATCGGTAAGTAGCCAGTCTGGGTGCTGGCCGGTACCGAACGTGTCAATAGTGAACGCGACCGGATCAGCTTTACCAATCGCATACGAGACCCCGACCTGGCATTCTTCAGCAAGGCGTGCGTCAACAATGGTTTTAGCGATCAGGCGTGCCATATAAGCCCCAGACCGGTCGACCTTCGAGGGATCCTTACCGGAAAACGCGCCAGCACCATGGGCTGCCAGCCCGCCATGGGTATCAACCATCAACTTGCGACCCGTCAGCCCGATATCTGCCTTGGGTCCGCCTTCAACGAACCGCCCAGACGAGTTCACCAAGATGACCGTCGCGTCGGTGACGGGTAGGTATGGCTGGCATGCTGGCCCGATAATCGCCGAGGTGATTTCACGACGCAGCTCATCGGAATCCTTGAGTTCACTGTGCTGGACCGACACCACCACGCACTCGATAGCCTGCGGTTTACCTGTGTCGTCGTAGCGCACCGAAACTTGTGCTTTACCATCCGAGAAGATGCCTTTGATGGCGCCTTGTTCACGCGCCGCATCCAGGCGCTTACAAATTCTGTGTGCTAGCACGAGTGGTAGCGGTAGCCGCTCGGGTGTCTCGGTGCAGGCGTATCCGTAGACCGTGCCCTGATCGCCAGCACCCTGCAACGAATAAGCCGACTCATCACCATGCCTGGCTTCCAAAGAAGTCGATACGCCGTCGCCGATATCTTGGGATTGGTGGCGCACCCACACATACACTAGGAAACCCCACGGCTTATAGCCGGCAGCGCTGAGTGCTGTGCGTACAGAATCACGGACCCGCACACGAGCTTTCGTGGTGATCTCACCGGTAACGATAATCCGCCGACCGGTAGCCATCACCTCAACCGCCACGCGGGCATTGGAGTCCTCGTACAGGATGTCGTCGAGGATCTGATCAGCGACCAGGTCGCAGAGCTTATCGGGATGACCAACGCAGACAGCTTCAGCAGTCTTCAGCACAGACATAAGGACACCTTTCACTAGGAGGGGGTAAAACAAGAGCGCCCACCCTGAATGGGTAGACGCAAAAAATAGTTGAGAAAAGCATTTAATTTTTGATTGGCTTCACACCCGCTAAGGAGCCCCTCGGAATTCGTTATGCACTTGAAAAATTTGTGGGCGTTGACCAATTCTGGTCAACGCCCACAAACAGATAGAATGACGTTGCGGGGCTAAGAAATGTTAGCCCACCACGCCCCACCGTCCTGGCGAGACATAAAAATGGAAATCGAAGATATTTTTGAATTCTGAGCCACGATAGTGAAAAAATCTTCCCCTTTTGAGTCGATTTTTTCGATAGTTAGATCACGGGTTAAATTATCTTCAATCAGCGTGTCTGCGGCAGTTGGATTTCCAATTATCTTGATAAGTTTGTCACGGTCTCCTGCGTTAGCTGCATCAATAACAGATGCGGCTAAATTCTTGTGTTCAGTAAAAACAGGTTCTCGCGCCAGTAGCCAGATCGATAAAATGCCCGCGACAAGAACAACGCCCGCTAGGACAGCTACTTTTAGATTGATTAGGTTACGTGCAGTAGGCATAGAAAGTGGCTCCCTGCCAGTCAAGAAGAACTTGATTTAGGCTTCGCCTATAACGATTCCAGCTGTGGTATGTAAAATACGGAACATTGTTGTTGAAGTACGAAACCATCATTGTGTGGACTTTTTGGTTTGATCCTCGGGGCTTGACTTGAAGAACATCCCCCTTGCGAAGTTGCCAAACATTTGAAAGCATGGAGGTTCGGCCGCTGTTGCGAGCAAAAGTTGCCCAATATTCAACGGCCGTCCAAGAACGGCTTTGATTCGACCGGTTATACCACCAATAGTTAGCATTTCTGTACCAACCCGACTTGAATTCCCATCCGCCAGCGCGTAATGCTTGACTGACAAAATTTGTGCAATCTCCACCAGATCCACTGAAAGACCGGTAAGCAGGATTGTAGTTATTCTAGTACCGCTCGAGATAATTGGCCATCGCCGTATAATTGTAGCCGCCACGGGTAGCGATTTTATCGTGCGCATCCACAGTAACTGGACGGTGCGTAGCCGCTGGAGTTAAATCGGAAAAATTCGCTGAACCAATTGTGTGCGTAAAGTATTCAGAATCTTCTTTTACTAAGGATTCAGCTTCAGATAGAGGGAGTAGTCCAGTAGGCTCTAAGAATTCGTCACTCGTAAGTTCCCATACCCCTTTTGAGTTCTGGGAAAATGTCATTTCGTGTTGAGCTGAAAACCCCGTTTCCGTCCCGCTTCCTTCAATAGTGAGAAATGTGGTTTCGGTTGCAATAACCTTTATTTCAGTTGTCGTTTTGGTGAGGATGCTGTCAATTGTTGTTTCTGTGCGCGAAGAAGAATATCTCTCACCCAATGATGCGAGTTCTTCGCGATATCTATCAACAGCTAGTGAAAAATCTACATCTCCAACTGTCGAGGTAGCAGCGTCGAGAGTGCGGGTGCGATATGGTTCTTGAACAGCAGCATGTCCCTCAACCATGATCTCAGCAGACTGAGCAAAATGGTCGTTAGCTAACTGAGTTAGAGTCCTTTCGTCAATCGGAGCATCGCCTCCTGGTGTTGCTCCCGCGGAAAGCGTCACTGTGAGGGTCAAGAAAATCGCAACTAACACTCCAACAATTTTTGTGTGGAATCGGTTCACACGAGGCATCCTTGTCTCCTTGCGCTTGGTGCTCGAAAGCAGCTTGGGCATTTGAGGTGCCATAACCAAACATCAAAGTTAGGCTACTCTGATATTATAAGGTTTCTTGATTTAAACGGTCGAGATCTGACTCTCAACAGCTGCTCCATAACCTCATCACCAGGAGCAGCACCCGAATAGTCGGTGGTGCAGTTAGCGCGCACGATGTCGAAAATCTCGTACCAGTACACGTTGGCCTGCTTCCCAAACGACTGCGACATAGCCACAAAAGGAGACGCAATAGCAGCACCAGTAGTCGGATGCTTACCCAACAGACCAAACTTGGAGATAGCCTGCTCGCACTGCACATAACGAGCAAACGCCTGCGCATAAGCCTCAATCAGGCGCTTCGACACAAACCGGGTGCAGCCACGCTCATCCAACCACCGCCACGTCTCCCGATAAACAATGTCCGCGCCGAGGGGTTTACCGTCACGCTGAACCTCAGACAGGTATTCGCTTGGTTCTGGCATGACCTCACCAGCCAACACCGCACCCTCACCAACATCGCCACCCTCAAAATCGAAAGGCGCAGCTAGCGGATCCTCAAGACGCGTGGCTGGTAGACCTTTGGCGAGCTTCTCGTTGAGTGGGTCAGGTTTCGCACCAGCTCTTACTCGGCGGCCACCGCGATTGGTTCCGTCTTTCGCCACGAATATCCGGCCTCCTTTCTGGCTCTGTCGCGGCCAGAAAAGCGGCCTCCAAAAATGCGCGCGGGTCAATACCCTGTTTGATTCGGGGATTTTGTGCACGGTTGGCCCCGCCCGCTGACCTGTCCGAGCGTCGTAGAGATCGAGAGGCCCCAATCCCCTCGCCAGCGCCGCCAGGTTCCCCCGTGTCTGCCGATCAGCACCGAGGTGGGCATCGTTGAGGGTCGCAGAACATGCCGCGTCACACGGGCTTACGCGTTTTTTGAGTAGGTGTAGAGGCGGGATTGTTGCCTCCACCGGTTGTCTTCGCGGGCGGTCTTGGACGAGTGGCACGGCTTACACAGCGCTTGCAGGTTCGCCTCATCATGGCTGCCGCCACAATCCAGCGGAAGAATGTGGTCAACCTCGGTGGCAGGGGGTGACGCGTCCGTCCCGCTCGCACTGTTCACACAACGGGTGGGCTGCAATGTATCGGCCCCGGATCTTGCGCCACGCGTGACCGTAACGCTTGTTGATCTTCGAGTCTCGTTGGTACTTCCGGTAACGAACGGCTTCGGTGGCCGTGTGCTCGGGGCAGAAGCGGGTGTTGGTCAGCTCCGGACAGCCCGGCGCTGAACACGGACGCTTCGGCTTTCTCGGCACCGTACTCACCGCCCTCCAGGCATTGTCTGGTTTCAGGACATCGTTCCGTCTTGACTGATCACTCTGACAGCATTGTTGTCTCACGTGATCGTTCCGGGGTGTCTCACGTGATCGTTCCGCTTTAGTCGGCATCGTGCGATCATGAACAACACACAAAAGAACCGGGTCATCGTCATGGCCATTATCGAAGGAAACATGAGCACCACTGAAGCTGCTCACCGTTTCAAAGTCTCAACCAGATGGGTACGAAAACTTCTCCAGCGCTACCACGAAGGAGGCTTAGCAGCCGTTGATCCACAATCAAAGGCACCCCGATCAAACCCGCATCAATACACCGATACAACCATCACCCAGATACTGAGCATCCGAGACCAACTCACCAATCAAGGACTAGACAACGGACCACATTCCATCTGGCTTCAATTACCCCAAGCCAACCGCCCATCAGTAACAACAATCTGGCGCATCCTCAAACGCCACAACCTGATCACACCCCAACCCCAAAAACGACCACGCTCATCATGGATCCGATTCCAAGCCGACCTCCCCAACGAATGCTGGCAATCAGACTTCACCCACTGGCCACTAGCAGACGGAACCGACACCGAAATCATCACCTGGCTCGACGACCACTCCCGCTACCTCCTGCATGTCTCAGCCCACCCACGCATCACCACACCCATCGTCATCGAAACCTTCACTCATACCAGCGATATCCACGCACTACCAGCATCAACACTGACCGACAATGGCATGGTCTACACCACCAAACTCGCCCGCGGAAACCGCACTAACACCCAACCCAACGGCTTCGAACAACTCCTCTGCGACCTATGCATTACACAAAAGAACGGCCGACCAAACCACCCCACCACACAAGGCAAAATCGAGCGATACCACCAAACCCTCAAAAAATGGCTACGCGCCCAACCACCAGCTGCCACCATAAACGAACTCAACACACAACTAAGCCACTTCCAAAACCTCTACAACACCCAACGCCCCCCACCGAGCCCTCGCAAACACAACCCCCCACGAGGCCTACAACGCACTACCCAAAGCGCAACCCACCCTAGAAAAAGAACCACACACCTTCTGGCGAATCCGCTACGACAAAGTCGATAAAGGAGGAAAAATAACCATCAGATACGCCGGAGAACTACGCAAACTCCACATCGGATACAACTACCGAGAACAACGAGTCATCACGCTCATCCACGCCAATAACACCATCACCATCGAACGCGAAACAGGCACCATCATTGCCGAACACACCATCGACAAAACCCGAACACACCAACCCAAAAAACGGAACGATGACGCGAGACATACCAACACAAAATAAAAAAACATCTCGCGACACAGCCGGAACTATGTCGCGAGACATCACAATGGTTCTTTAGTGTCAGCAAATGATACAAGCGGCCTGCTGGGTGCATTTTTCCCAAGGTGGGTGCAATTGTGTGTGGGGTGGGTGCAAATTGAAATCTTTTCTTTGACTAGTACTAAATAAATTATTAGCACAACCATGTAACTGTGCATAAATATTCAGTTATGAACTAACTAAGACTGCATGATAAACCGAAGTGAAATATAAGTACACCAGAACATCAACGTTGCTTTAACTCCTCAAGCAGAGTAAATCATCTTCACTCGTCACACCAACCGAGGTTGTGCATTGGATCTAGGATCGCACTTAACAAGGATTCTTATTCATCGTTCTATCAGATATCCAAAAAATCTGAACCAATCTTACATATCTGCAATTTAGACAAACCCTCACTCGAAAGAAAACAGCCAGCCTTACTCAAAAACTCTGAGGCTTCGTCTTCTACATAATATGAAATTTTCCATATGGCGTCAGGGAATTTGTCCGCGATCAATTGGAAATATGGAATATCTACCTCGCCTAGCGAATGTCCGATAACGAAGATTCGATCAATCTCAGACGAACTGACATCTCTCAAAAACTCTTCAAGCTCCGGTTCTGAAAGCGCTTTTTCAAACTCATTAAGAGTTTCTCCTACATTTTTTATAAAATCATCAACAGACTCATCCATAGACAGCGCCAACTTGAAGTCAACAACGTTGGATGGATATGAATATATTTGTGTGTCCCCAAACTCATCTACTTCAGTTACAACAGGAGGATCATAATATAGGTTTTCTGTGTCAATTATAATATCTTCAGATTTAGTCAAACGACTAGCTACATTCCCCCAAATAGGGCAGTCAGTTCCGTGAATATGTAAGACGTCGCTTGAATCAATACGGTAAAGATCTTCCACTGTGTCAGTAAAATTAAAAGTTACAACTTTTGAGATATTATTGAAGTTGAGCAGACGTTTCCTGTCCACTAAGTCGATATTTGCTTGTAATACCATTTTACGTAACCCACATTCGAGGAAATCTCTTATATCAGATAACTCTTTATCTTCATCTACGAGGTTATCAGCAGAAGGTTTACATGAAGTTACTTGATATATCGCATTATCTACCGCAGTATAGTCGTCACCATAGTTTTCATCTTCAGGTCCGAACGCATACATGAACGGATTACTATTCTCTTCGTAATATTCTCCAATTAATTCTTGACGTTTATCTATAAACTTTTCTAAAAAGCTAGGAGTGAATGCGCCGACTCGACTCTCGAAATCACGCCATAACTTCTCGTTATTTTCGAAAAACATTTCATCGACAGTTTTAAACAAGTCGGGATTATCGTTTTTTAAGATTTCCCGATATGTATATGTATAATCCGTATGGAGACCATGATATAAATCAAATCCATTTCCCAGGATTACTAGACCGGACACCTGTCACCTCGCGCATATAAATCATGTGTTTTAACTACCCTACCAAAGCAACAATACTATTCGTTACCTTTTTTGTTACGAAGAAGTCGCACCATAGCCGGGATTGATTTAACGCTCCTACTCATCATTTTGCACTAAAACTCTTTGCCCACAAGAGACAGATGAGGGTAGCCTCAGTGTTCATCCTTGAAGGTGATGGTGATGGTGCCGTCGGTGTGGATGGTGGCCTGGTCGATGAGAGTTAGCCAAGCAGTGTCTGAGTATTGGAGGGGGCTTTGGTTTTCTAGGTAGTGGGCGATGTTTTTGGCGGCAGCGATTTTCTCATCAGCCCGAGCGATCTCTGCGCTCAGTTCTTGGTAGCGCTTTTCTTGCTCTGCCCTCTCGGTTTCGAGCTGGTGGTATTGCTGGTCGTATTCGCCGGCGCTGATGGCGTGGTGGGTGGCCAGAGTAATCAGCTGGCTAAGGCGTGACTGAACTTGCTCGAGGTTGGCAGTGATGTTCTGCTGGCGGGTTTTTAGCTCGTCGATGGCCAGCAGTTTCTTCTCGATCAAGTCCAGTGTGCTTTGTACACCTTTGGTGGTGGCGTAGTGGCTGGTTACTGCTTGGGTGAAGGCTTCTTGGATGTCTTCTTCGGACACGTGTGGGGTGTTGCAGCGGGTGTTTTTCTCGTACTTGGCTGAGCAGCGCCAGATGTGTTTTTGGTATTTGGTTCCCGAATGCCACACCTTGCGTCCGTAGGCGCTACCGCATTGTCCGCAGATTACGCGTCCGCAAAACGGGTGCTTGTATGAGGTGGCGTCTTTGGCGTGGTAGGCAAGTTTAGCTTGCACTAATTGCCACACGTCAGGGGCAATGATGGCCTCATGGTTGGCGTGTACGTAGTACTGGGCGACCTGGCCGTTGTTGGGTTTGATGGTTTTGGTCAGGAAGTCAGCGGTGTAGGTCTTTTGCAATAGCGCATCGCCCTTGTATTTCTCGTTGGTCAGGATCGAGCGGATTGTTTGGGTGCGCCAGATTTGCTTCCCCCTGGGTGTGGGGATTTTATCCCGAGTGAGGTCTTGGGCGATTTGGGCTGGGGAAGCACCTGAGAGGAACTGGGCGTAGATACGGCGCACCACCTTAGCCTGCTCCGGCTCAATCGCCAGGTTTCCGTCTTTACCTTTCTTGTAGCCAAGTAGGGATGAGTATGGGACGAGGACTTTTCCGTCTGCGAAGCGTTTCCTGTGCCCCCAGGTCACGTTCTCGCTAATGCTTCTCGATTCTTCCTGGGCCAGGGAGGACATGATGGTGATGAGCAGTTCACCTTTGGAATCGAAGGTGAAAATGTTTTCTTTCTCAAACCACACCTCTACCCCGGCGTCTTTAAGACGTCTGACGGTGGTCAGCGAATCAACGGTGTTACGGGCGAAGCGTGAAACGCTCTTGGTGATAATCAGATCGATTTTTCCCTCCAACGCGTCGCGGATCATGTTTTGGAAGCCAACGCGTTTGGTTGTGGAGGTGCCGCTGATACCTTCATCGGAGTACATGCCCGCGAACTGCCAAGTAGCACGCGAATTAATCAACTTCGTGTAGTAGTCGATTTGGGTGCGATAGGACTGGACTTGTTCTTCCATATCCGTAGACACTCGCGCGTAGGCAGCCACCCGACGCACCATACTGGGAGCCTTGCTACTGCTGCTTTGGGTGGTTTTGGTGGCGGGTATCGCCGTAATCGTTTTAGCCAACGCTTCTCACCTCTCCTTCCACACTCGGGTGACCGTCGCTCTGGTAGCGCCGGATACTCCCTCCCGCCAACTCCACGCACACGCTCCGGTCGGGGCTGATTGTGATGGCATTGATCCCCGTAATGACAGCTTCCTCATCCCACGCATCGAGGCCGAGGGCGTCTTGGCAGATGTGTTTGAGGACCTCTTCGCGCACCCTGGGTGCCTGGCAGGGATTGCCCTGGCCACGGGTCGCGTTGTAGCACCACCAGAACTTGTGGCTTGTTCCCGACCTGGTTTTGGTGCGACGGTGGAAATGTTTCGAGCACACTGTGCAGGTGATTTTCGAGGTCAACGCCATGCTGCCCCCACTGGGGGTGCGTGCCCGACCGACTTGACGGCGCATGGCCAGTATCTCTTGGACTTGGTCGAAGAGCGCCGGGTCAATGATGGGCTCATGGGCACCATCAACCACCCACGAATCAAGCTCCCCCTCATTACGTTTAACCGTGCTGGTGGCCAGGTGGGGGCGGAAGTATTTTTGGCACACAACCCGCCCCGCATACACCTCATTTTCTAGCCACTTGCGCATCGTCTTGCCCCGAAACTCTCGCCCCCACCTAGGGAGCACACCCTCATCATTGAGCATGTCGGCGGTCTTTTCTGGGCTGATACCAGCCAGGTAGTTGTTGAAAAGGCGGCGCACCACCACCGCTTCTTCCTCAATAACAACTAGGGTGCCTTGCTGGTAGGCGTACCCGTAGGGGTGGCGTGAATGTGGGGTGCCATCAGCGTATTTTTTGCGTATCCCCCACTTCACATTCGCACTGTTCGTCTCGGATTCTGCCTGCGCGAAAGCGGCCAGCAAAGTCAAGAGCACCTCGCCTTGGGCACTGGCAGTATCAATGCTCTCGCGTTCGAAGCGCACTGATACGCCTAGGCTTTTTAGTTCACGCACTACCTCGAGTAAGTCCGTGGTGTTTCGGGCCAGACGCGAAATCGACTTACACAACACCACATCCACCCCACCAGAGCGCGCCAGGGCCATTAAGTCCGCTAGGCCAGCGCGCCCAGTGCGTTTAGTACCAGTTGCTCCTTCGTCTGAGAAAATCCCGGCAAACTCCCACCCTGGGGTCGACTCAATCAGGTGCAGATAATAAGAGACCTGGGCAGACAATGACGAGAGCTGGCGTTCATGCTCGGTTGAAACCCGCACATACGCCGCCACCCGTAACCGCTCCCCCACGCTTGTCGGGGTAATCACTTCAAGCCTGCCTGCCATAACCTTCCCCTTGTCACCTCAATCCACAACTCTTTGCATCTACCTAAGGGTTTTCTTTGCTTCTTGGTGTTTCAATGAACGCTTAAAACCTGCGGGTTATCCACTCCAACGCGCACAAACAACCGCCCCACCACCGCATCAGGAAACGCCTCGCTCAGCCCCTCCAACACCACACGCGCCTGGTCCTGATCGAGCACTCCCCCACCAACGAGGGCTGCCACAAACTGCGCCCCCTGCAACAACGCCACCTCGCTGGCCAGGTCCTGACCGCCCATCAACGCCGACCACCCTTAGTGCCAAACCGGGCACGGACATAACACGAATGGCAGCAGTACTTACGACCCTTATTCCCATACGCACTAAAACCCTGCCCACAATGCGCACAAGTGAAGGAATAAATAGCCTGACGATTAAGGTGCTCGGGGTGGGCATGCCACCAAGCCAAGCGGCAAGTAGCAGAGCAAAACCGGCGACGAGCCACCGGCATGCAAGCCTCAATTTCTTGGCCGCACTGCTCACACACCACCCCGCCATCCACAGCACTCGGGTTCTCGGTATCGATGCTCTGTCGACGACACAACGATTTGACCGTGTTGCGACTCAAACCCACTTCCAAAGCGATCTGACCAAACGAGTGACCCCGACGACGAAGCGCAAACACCTGCTCTCTAACAAGCGCATCCACAGCCATGCCAACCTCCATACGAGAAAAACTTTCCTGACGTATGGAGGGCTCCAAGCGGCCACGATTTATAACCCCCCACCCCCAAGGCACACAAAAAGCGCCCCCACCCAAACACACAAAGGTGAATGGGCAGGGGCGCATGAAAAAGGTTGAAGCCCGGCTGTTTTAGTAGCCGAGCTTCCGATTCACCAGGGCTTGGACAGCCTTGTAGTTGGCTCCAAGGCGTCGTCGGCGTTCGTCTCCGTTTCCGAACTCGCCTCGGATGACCGCATCAGCAAGGGCGTTCAAATCCGGCCCGCCAGAGTTGGGCGTGGAGCCGTAGCCTAGGCGCTGGTTCACAATCGCCTGCACAGCACCGTACTTCGAACCCAGCCGTCGTCGGCGTTCGTCACCATTGCCATACTCGCCGCGCAGCACCGCGTCCGCCAGTGCGTTCAGGTCACCAGAAGGCACGCTTGCATGAGTAGCAGGTGTGGCGTTGCCTCCTCCGCCACCTCCGCCTAGCCAGGGTACGAGCACAGTGGTGGGCGGGTAGTAGCGTCCAGGGCAGTCCGTAGACGTACAGTCCTTGTGGCCAAGAATGGTCAGCGGCCCATGCTTGGCTTGGAGGTCGCGGATTAGTTCAGCCACGGTGGCTTTATCCGCGTCGGAGCAGCGGGGGTTGCATTCGATCCCAATGGACTCAAGGTTCTTCACCCAGTTGCCGGCGTGGTAGGCGGTGTTTCCATCTGCGACGAGTTGTGCGACGCGTCCGGCCTCTGCCACGTAGTGGGCGGAGGTGTTGTTGCCGCCGCGTTCGAACCAGCGGATAGTGCCCTCAAAGGTGGGGTGTTTGGCGGGGTCATCCCAGTGATGCACCACAATGTATTTGATGCGGTGGCCTTGGCGGCCTGTCGTGAAAGCGGTGGCGTCGTGGGAATGGTCAATCGTGTAAGACATAGCAGTTTTCTCCTTGATGTAGTGGATGGGTTTTTAGGGTTGGACGATCACGTGCAACCAAATCAGCGCGGTCAATAGCGGGGTGATGGCCTGCTCCCACACCCACCAGGACAGAACGACCAGGCCAGCAACCATGAAGATGCCGGCCAAAGCAGTGAGGGTGGCTGGCAGGTGGGAGGCGGGTTTAGTCACCATCACCACCTGCCTCGCCTTCGGGCGCGGGTTTGGTGGTGTGGGCTAGAGGCTTACGCACTTCTGCGATGTTGACTTCAGGGACATGTGGACGAGGCACCGCCACCGGCTCACTCGTGTCTGTTGCGGCGTGGCGACCGTGGGCCGAGCCCAAAAGACCATCCGCCATGGTGCTTTCACGCTCGGTGAGGGTGGCTAAGGCCTGGCTGAACTTGGGTGGTACTGGCAGGCCAAGGACGGTGGCGTTTTCGATCAGGGAGATGCCTTCGTTGGCGATGTAGAAGAAGATCACCGCCCCGCGAAGCACCCCCACCCCACCAAGCACGTGAGTGTCCATCAGCTGGGCTAGAGCAACGAAGGCGAGGATGAGCATCTTGCCGAACAGGCCCTTAAACCCAACCGCGCTGGAGAGTTTTCGGGTGGTGATGGCTGCCATGACGCCGGAGATGTAGTCGGCGGTGATGAAGGCGAGCAGGGTGTAGAGGAGGGCGTCGGGGGTGCCAAACACCCAACCAGCCCCTGCGCCAATGATTCCGGCGATGGTGCGTAGATAGTGGTCTAGTGGCATGAGAAATCAGTTCCTTCCAAGAGAGGTTTGGGCATGAAAAAGCCCCGAGGCTTCATTGGCCATCGGGGCTTGGTGGGATTGTGAGGATGTGGGTTTCAGGTTCCACCAGGGGCGGTGGTTCTGCTTCTTTTGGTGGCGTTAGTGGTTGAGCAACCACGCCTTCTGGCGGGGTGGGGTCAATCTCCATCAGGGCATCTCCTTCCCGGTGGCTTCCTCCAACGCGTCCGATAGCAGGTCGTAGGCTGTGGCGTCAGTCCCGGAAAAGGTGCCTGGGTACTCGGCCAAGGCCTTGGCAAGGATGGCGTACTGTTCCTCATACAAGGACGGCACAGTGATGGTTTCGTTCATCAGCGCCTGGTGTTCGGCCGCGAACTCAGTGGCTTGAGTGGGGTCTTTGAGGGTGAAATCGCCGGCCTCATCCAACAGGATTTCACCGTCTTGGTCGAGGATGGCGTACTGGCGAGCCAACTCCACCTCACTAACACCGAGCGCCTCTAGATGAGTGAGCAAGGCAGAGTGAAGTTTAGTTCTTGCCCTCGAGGCTGCCCCGGCTAGTTCTAGCCCATCCAGCATGCTGATGATAGTGGGTAGGCTACTGTTGCAAATTTTCACTTCGATCACAGATCGACTCCTTTCACAAAACCACACACAAGATTGCACACTGTGCAAGGCTGTGTTACTCTTAGTGCATGGCTAGTTCTCTTGATTCCCCAGACAGAGGCGATTCTCGTGCTCTGATTCTGGCTGCTGCCCGCGAGCTGGTATTGCAAAAACGGGGTGAGCCGTTTACGGGTGATGAGGTAGCTTCGCTTGCTGGGCTATCTCGCCGCACGGTGTTCAATCACTTCGATTCAATGGATGACATTGTGGTCTCCTCGTGCTTAGCGGAGATCCAGCACGCGGTCGAGCAGGTGACACCGGCAGATATGAGTGCTGACCCGTCAGTCACGGATGCGACTGATGTTTTCCACCATTTTGTTCGCTTGTTAGCTCGTGCAGATTTGGCAGTGGTGAGCGGCTACATTCGCTTAGCGGTTGGCGATGCAGCGGTGATGACGCCACGGCAGACCCAGCGTTTAGCAGCTGCTTTTTCTCGCATTGAGGCTGACTTGGCTGAAGTGATGACTCACAGGTATCCCTCTGCCCCCGCTTTGGATGTTCGCCTGGCGGTCATGAGCGTGATTCACTCACTGGAGTTGGTAGCCGCTCAGTGGCAGCCTGCTGATCCGCTCGATCTCACTGATGAAGATTTGCGCCGTTGGAACGTGCTGTTTGAATACGTC
This sequence comes from Actinomycetaceae bacterium zg-1166, assembly GCA_015679245.1. Lineage (GTDB taxonomy): Bacteria > Actinomycetota > Actinomycetes > Actinomycetales > Actinomycetaceae > Changpingibacter. Next base: position 1,019,341 of record CP064953.1, read on the forward strand.
ACGAATCGAATCGCTATGGGTTACCCATTGCGAGAGTAACTGCCTGATGCCTTTGACGATTGAGTCGAAGGCATCTTGCCTATAGAGCACTAAAGAAACACCAAGGGACGTTATCAAGTGACGTGCCCTGAGGTTTTTGCACCCTTTTCACTTCTTTTCCAGCCCAGATGCTCCTGGGCTTGGCTTCGCACACCCTTTTTCGTCCTCTTCTCTTTAGAAAGGTTATGACAATGTCGTTATCATCAATCTCTCGATACTGCTTGAGGCGGCCATGGCGAATCATCATGTCCTGGTTGCTGATTCTGAGCGTGGCGGTTGCAGCTTTCGCTGGTTTTCACGGGGCTACCACCAATGCCATTGACATACCCGGAACCCCGACAACTCAAGTAAGCGACGAACTCTCAGCTCACTTCCCTGACGCAGCAGGAACCTGGGGCACCATCGTCTTTACCACCCGCGACGGTAAGCCCTTTACTGAGTCCCAAAGGAACGACATCATCGGGGCGATGAAGAAACTGGGCGATATTGATGGAGTTGCCCAAGTTGTCGACCCGTTCACTGCCCAGGCAACACTCGATGATGCCGCCGCAAAGGTCGGCGAGGGAAAAACGCAGTTTGAAAAGCTGTCTCAACTATCTGACGAGCAGCGTGCTGCGATGGGAATCCCACCCATGACACCCGAGCAAGTCGCTGCGATTAAAGCAGGACTTGATGACGGACAAACACTCATTGATGCCGCCAGCAACGCCAACACTGTTTCACACGATCAAAGCGCGGCTCTAGGGATGGTCCGATTTAGCGAACAAAGCCTCGACCTACCCGAAGAACTACGCACTGCAGTGATGGACACCTTCACACACGCCAAAATTGATGGAGTAGACGTGAACTACTCAGTCGAGATCGCTCGCGCCGTACCCCAACTCATGGGCACCAGCGAAATCATTGGCTTGGTGGTGGCCGGCCTTATTTTGCTGGTCATGTTCGCTTCCTTCCTCACCGCCGGACTTCCGCTCATCAGCGCACTCACTGGTGTTGGAGTGGGAATAAGCTTCGCACTGGCCTTCTCATCGCTCGTCGAGATGAACACCATCACCCCAATTTTGGGACTCATGCTGGGTTTGGCTGTGGGCATTGACTATTCCTTATTCATCGTCAACCGCCACCGCACCATGTACTCACAAGGAATGGATCTTCACGACTCCATCGCAAAAGCCGGTGCCACCAGTGGCCGTGCGGTCGTCTTTGCCGGTTCAACGGTCATCATTGCCCTGCTAGCACTCAACCTCACCGGAATCCCATTCCTGGGGGTCATGGGTTCAGTAGGAGCCGCCTCTATCCTCACCGCAGTCCTCGTGGCAATTACTCTCACCCCCGCCCTGTGTGGACTACTCGGTGAAAAAATCCTCGGAGAGAAAACCCGAGCACAGCGCACACAACCAGCTGATCAGTCGCAAGCACCCACAGCACAACCAATGTCTACCTGGAAAGCCGCGCTCAGCGTCATCGCATCCCTAGGAGTTCTTACCCTGCTGGCAATTCCGGCCACAGACTTACGCCTCGGTCTACCTGATGGCTCCTATGAACCTGAAGGCAGCACCGCAAACGTTGCCTACCAACAAATCAGTGAACATTTCAGTGACGGCGATAACGCCCCACTGATGGTCATTGCCCACCTCCCTCACGCCATTGAGGATAGTGAAGCAGCGACCTACAGTGCCCAAGCCGCGATCACCCACGAGTTGATGGACATCAAGGATGTTCGCGCTGTCGTTCCTGTCGCAGTCTCATCAGACCGCACGCGGATTGCTTTCAAAGTTACCCCCGCCTCTGGACCAAACGCACAATCAACCATCGATCTGGTTCATTCCCTACGCGACCACTCGCCCACAGCCATCAAAGCGTCCAGCGGGGACCTAGGTGACGTAGAGTTCGCAGTGGCAGGAAATACCAGCGCCAGCATTGATGTGTCCGAAAAACTCGCAGACTCCCTCCCCCTTTACCTTGCTGTCGTGGTGGGACTAAGCCTGGTCATCATGGGAATCGTGTTCCGCTCTGTTCTCATTCCCTTGATCGCTTCCGCCGGATTCATCGCTTCACTTGGAGCAACACTAGGCGTGCTGGTAGCCGTATTCCAATGGGGCTGGGCAGCAGACATCTTCCAACTCACCACACTGGGGCCGATCCCGTCATTCCTTCCCACCGTCATGATTGGTGTGCTTTTTGGTCTGGCAATGGACTACCAACTCTTTCTCACCACTGGTATGCGTGAAGCACTCGACGAGGGCCAATCACCTCGCCAAGCCGTCGCAAGTGGGAAGAAAGCCGCCGCCACGGTCGTTATCGCCGCAGCCGCCATCATGGTCAGTGTTTTTGCCGGATTCATCTTTAACGACTCCGCGACCATCAAAGCCCTTGGTATGGCGCTAGCCGTCGGCATCGCCATCGATGCCTACCTCATCCGCCTGATCCTCATCCCCGCACTCATCCACCTCTGCGGGAAGGGTGCTTGGTGGCCAGCAATCACGCCAGCCACCAAATAAACGTCAAAACGCTGGGGCACACCAACTCAACGGGGTGCCCCAGCGTTTTCACTCCCCACAAATCACGACAAATTCGTCGACATGGTGGACAGGCCGGTGTTCTTGTAACTCGACCATGAGACTCTGCCGCCTCCGATGTCGTGGACTTCTTGGACCCAGCCTTTGTTCAGATAGGTGATGAGGTGGTTGACTCGCATAATCACCTCACTGAGCCGTTTGGTTATTTGGGTGACCGAGTAGAGGTTGTTATCGGTGACCAAAAAGAGCGCCCCATTGGAGAAGGCGACTTGGGAGTGGGTGTTCTCGCTACACCAGGCCGGCATCATCGTGCGGTTAATGTTGGAGTCCAGCAGTTTGATGCCGCGCTTGGTTGTTGTCATTACCTTGTTGCCACCTAGGTGTAAATCCACCCCCAGATGCAAACCCCTAGCGCCCATCACGGAGCCTTTCGGGTCAAGGGTTAAGAGGACGACGTGGTCGTTACTGCCGGCCCCATACGTCCACGCCGCATACGACGCATCTTTCGACAACATGGTGTTGAGGCCCTTGACGCTCTCGGGTTTGTTTTTGAATCCTGCTTCACCGATTTGTCCGATGTACTTGGAGCCGTAGTAAAACTGCAGGCCCGAACTGGAGACTTTGCCGGTGAGGGTGTTGCCGTTGTACCAGCGGATCTCGGTGGGACTAATACGGATGCTCTGGCTCCAGCCGGCTAGGCCGACTTGGATGGCATTGGTTGCGAGCTTGTCAGCCGTAATAGTCCTAGCAGCGATGCGCGAAGCAGAAAGTGTGCCGGTGGTGATCTTGCCAGCATCCAAGGAAGCGATCTTCGCGGAAGTGATGGCCGCATCCCGAATCATCGCACTGGTAATGAAGCCGTTGCGGATGGTGAGCTTTTCCGAAGTAATGCTTCCTGTACGGATACGCCCGGCGTCTAGGTAGCCTGTGCGGATTTTGCCTGCATCCAGGGATGCGATTTTCGCGCTGTCGATGGTGGCGTCTTTGATCATCGCTCCCGTGATTACTGCCTGGTCGATGGTGGTTTTCCCGGTGATGTGAACCTTGGTCCCGTCAATCAAAATCCCCTCGGTGGAGATGTTGATTTGGTTGATGACTTGGTCTTTCTTCACTCCCTGGGAGACATCATGGTCGAGCCTGCCAATATCAACGAACATGTCCTCAACCGCTTGACGGGCTTTCTTACCAGCGGCGATAGCCTGCTCGGCCGCCTCCTTCGCCGACTCGACTGCGCCCTTGGTGGTTTCAAGTTCCCGCCCAGCCTCACTCCACGTTAAGTCCGTGGAGATGGGGTACCAGTCGTAGCGGTTGTTTACCTGCTTATAGATCCAGATTTCTTGCTTCTCACCGTTCTCCTTGAACCACACGTCACCCGGACGAGGATCGAGAGGAGTGTCGGTGCCGTAGTGGTTGCGGTTTTTACCGTTCGCCGCCACCAACGCCGACTCCGCCGCACTACCAGCGTGAGTAGCCGCATCAAAAGCTTGGTCCGCTCGCGCCAGGGCGTTGCCTGCCACGGTGGTCAGCGCCCCAGCCTGGGCCGACGCATCAAGGGCCGCACCCATCGCACCGGAGGCAAGGTTGACTGCGCGAGCAGACTGGTTCGATAGGCGTGGGGTGAAGGAGCCTAGCGTTACCTGCATATACCCCTGGGTGAGGGGGTTGTATTGGTAGGCCACCACCCGCGCACTGACGTCCACCCCAGCATCCAAGTCCTTGACCGTGACAACGTCGCCGATTGCGACGGTTTCCAAGGCACGCAGATGGGCATATTCCCGTGTTGTGGCGAGGTCGATAAGGTTTACTGTCCAGGTTCGGGTGGGCTCATCAATATGGTGGAAAGTGAACTGCTGCTTTGCCACCCTGCGCAGCGCACGCTCGGCATCGCGTGGCTCTAACGCGTCCTCGGCGGTCGCCCCGTTGGGTGTGGAGCGGGATTTGATGTGATCAAACTTCACTACTGCGACCCTGGGGTGCGGATACCGGCTAATTTTTCTAGAGTCGACCCATTTCTCAGGCAGGAGTAGCCCATCAAACCCAACAGGAACAATCCGAGTCACAACCGTTGAGTAGTCCACCGACGCGGTCGTGGAGATCAGGTTTTTGCCTGCCAGAATCTGCACCCCATTATCCGACCCGCGCCGAGTGACCAGGGAAAGGTGGGTGTTGTTACGAATCAACTCCCCACCCCATCTAGCCACGATCCCATTGTCAAGGTCGGGGTCCATGAGGACTGATGCCACAGATACTCGCACAAGCCTGGCTGAGGCACGATCGCTCATGCTGCTGGTGGCAGTGAACGGGTGCTTGTACTGCGCCCCGGCCAGGATACGGCCCAGTGCGCCGTTGGCGTCTTCGTTTACGAGATTGGTGTCCAGTAGCAGGTTTGCAGCCAAGTCATAGAACACATGCTGGGCCGTGACATGAACCAGGTGCTGTTCGCTGGTCTGGAGGTGGTGGATGCGGAAGAACTGGCTACCCAGCACCGGCACCAGGCACCTAACCAAATTCCCCACAACCAGGGTATCTGCGCCCCTGGCGGTGAGTGGGTAGTCGAACTCCAGGCAGAAAGCGCCACCGAGCTCTTCGGTGACGATCGGGTTAATGATCTGGGCATCAAGGACGGCCAAACCATTGTCTGTGGTGACGTCCGTCTTGGGAACAGCGTTTGCTGGGTGTGTGGTGATCATTGGTTCCTCCACCTAGGTTCAATTACAAGCTGGCTGACCCCTGGGTCTAGTTGGACGTGGGATTTGCCAGGGCGGATGGTTGGGAATGGGCCGGTCATGCTGCTGTTTTGTGCGACCTGATCCTTACGGCACTCCATGAGGGAACTGTCGACGGTGAGGTGGTCGGAGTCGATTTTCAAGTCCACCCGGTATCCGTTGGTCTCGAAAAACACCCTGCCGCTGCCGTAGACCGTGAACACCGGCCTGGCCAGAACGTTCCCAGGATTCGTGATGTTTCCGCTTTTGGTGAGCACAATGTTTTCCACGCCCGCCAGGTATGCGAAGGGGTCGCAGGTGAGGGTGGTTTGGAACTGACCCATCATGGGCGACACCCGTGTCAGTTCGCTCAGGGTTGCGCTTTTGATCTGGTAGAACACGCCTGTGTCATGACGGAAAGCAAGCTGCTTCGCTGAGGTCAACGCGGTGATGGCTTTGCGCCATGCCCCCATCACATCCTGGGAGCGGATGATCAAATCGAGAGTGATGAGCCGGTCCGCCCAGCCTTGTTCGCGGGTGAGGGTGCCTTCGCGGCCTGGCACCACAATCTGCTCCACCACCCGCGAGGCAGGACTCATCTTGATTGGTGATGCGAGGTGCAGGTTCAGGTCCCGGCGAGCTTGGATGGTTCCATCGAGTGTAAACACGGGGAATCACCCTCCTTCTCTTTAGTTGATGGCAAGTAGCGGGTTGCGGCGGGCTAGTCCCGCCAGACTGGTGTCAATGCGGGGTGCGAGGCGGCCGACCAGGGTGCCGTCATCAAGCACCACCCGAATATCCATCCCACGAAGTAGAGACGGCACGACTGCCTCCACAACAGACTGAACACTCTCCGCCGACAAAACAGCAGGCGGAGCAGTTGGAAGAGTCAGCGCGCTACTCACCTGGTCGAGGGCGGCGAACTGGGCCTGGGTCTTGACATCCACTGGCACGTCCAGACCTTCGGTGAGGCTGGTGAAGGCGGCGTCGATATCAGATGCCATCTCGTTGGCGGCTTTGGTGGCGCGCTGGGCGTTATCGTCGATACCAGCAGCGAGACCGCGTGCGAGCATTTCACCAGCCCACGCCATCTTCCTAGACGGGGAATGAATCCCGAAGAATGACGTGATGCCATCCCAAATACTTGAGGCCCAAGAAGACACCTGGTTCCATAGCCATCCGGCCAGGCCTTGGATACCGTTCCACAAGCCCCGCACCAAATTCCCACCCACACTCACCATCTGACTAACGCCCTGACCAAACGCCGAGACAATCCCAGAAACAATCTGCGGAATCGCAGAGACGATCGTGGAAATGATCGTGGGCAGATTGCGAATGAGCGCGGTGAGCAGGGTGACCCCGGTCATCATCAGCTGCGGAATATGGCTACTGATCGCGTTCAACACGCTGCTGATGATCCTAGGGACGGCGGAGATAATGGTGGTGATGATCGTCGGCAACGCTTGAATCAATGCGACGAACAGTTTCACCCCAGCATCAATGAGCAAAGGCAGTGCCCCGAGGACGGCGTTGATGATCGCATCGATAATCTGCGGGAGCGCAGCCACGATCGTCTCAATGATCGTTGGGAGGGCTTCTACCAGACTGGTGAGTAGGGTGATGCCGGCGTCGATGAGCTGCGGGATCGCACCCACCAAAAACTCCAGCAGCGAGGTAATCAATGCCGGTAGTGCCTCAATCAGGACCGGGATGGCTTCGATAATGCCCTGCGCCAAACCCGTCACCAACTGCAATGCCGCATCCAATAAAAGCGGCAGGTTGTCAATCAAGGCTTGGACGATCCCGACGATTGCCGCAATAGCAGCCGGAATCAACTGAGGTAGTGCCTCACCGATCCCACTAGCCAGGGTGGCGACCATGGTGGCGGCCGCCGTCGTCAGCTCGGGCAGCAACTGCAGGATTCCTTGGACGAGGGCGATGAGTAGTCCGGTTGCGGCCTCGGTAATAGCAGGCAAAGCCTGAATCAAACCATCAGCCAAACTGGTGACAATCCGCAAGGCCGCATCCAAGAACGCCGGCAATTGCTCTGAGATGAAGGCGAGGGCTTCTTGGATGACCTGACCCAAAGCGGTGATCAGCCCATCCACACCATCCTTCTCAAACGCTTCGGACAAGGCACTTACCCAGCCGTTGACCATCGGCATCACCGAGCCCGACAGCATTTCGGTCAGCCCACCAGCCAACTGGCCTTTCAAATTGGCGACGCCATCTTGAAGTGTGGAGAGTTGCCCGTTGAAGGTTTTGGATTGATTCTCCATCGCCCCATAAAAACGCCCACCCTCAGCCGTAGCGCTTTCGAAGGCCTCGGCGACCATCTCAGCGCTAATCGCTCCCTTACTCATCTCCTCCTTGAGCTCACCAATGCTCTTGCCGGTCTTACGGGAGATTTCTTCGAGGGGGTTGAAGCCAGCGTTGATCATCTGCATCAAATCCTGGCCCGTGAGTTTGCCCGCGGATGAGATCTGAGCAAACGCCAAAGACAAAGAGCTAAATTTTTCTTTGTCACCCTGGGCTACGTCCCCAAGCATCCCCATATACTTCTGCGCATCCTGCGCGCTGATGCCAAAGGACATGAGGGTGCGGGTCGCATCAGCCAAATCCTGCATCCCATACGGCGTACTTGCTGCGCGGGCTTTGAGGTCGGCGACGAGCTTGTGGGCCTTAGCCTCATCACCAAGCATCGTAGTGAACGACGCAGTGTAGGACTCCATCGTCGCGTTGTATTGGACCCCCTCTTTCATCGCGTCCACGAACCCACGGCCTACGGCCTTGATCGCACTTCCGATAGCCTTGACCCCAGCAACGATGGCCTCACTAGCGAGGTTGGCTTTCAACACGTCACCGAAGGAGAGGGCTTTCTTGCCGCTGGTGTCCATCTCGTCGCCAAGATCGTCAACCGCGTCTTCTAGGCGGCCAGTGTCTTTAGCGGCATCCCGTGCGTCATCCCCAGCATCATCAGTCGCGTCACCGAAAGACGAGAGGGCTTTGTTGTTGTCCTCCAACTCGCCCTCAAGGTCAGCCAACGCCGCCTTCGCATTATTCAGCTGCGTCTGCCACGCCAAAGTGCGCCGGTCAGTCTCCCCGAAGTTCGTGGCCGCGTTTTTCAGGGCTGCTTCGAGGGTGTTGATCTTGTCCTTCTGGGCGCTGATTTGCTCGGCTAACACTTTGCCTTTGGCGGCGTACTTGGCCTGAGCATCATCACTGCGTTTGAACTGGGCATCAACCAACTTCATCTCAGAGCCGAGCAGGCGGAAAGACGCGTTGATCTCAGTGATCGCCTTCTTGAACTCCCGCTCACCCTGGAGCGCGATCTTCAGTCCGAAATCTTCAGCCATGAGCGCGTACTCCTCTCAGACAGTAGGCAAGGTGGAAAAATGATTTGTATGAGTGATGAAACGGTCCCTTTTGTCTCCAATCTGGAGATGGCAACTGTGATGGTGTGTCTCCCTGCGCACCTGCCTTTGTCTGATGAGTATGAGCAGCAGGACAGACAAGATGATGCTTGGTGGGAATCACAGCGGGAGCATTGGATTAGCTGGTTCTACTCCCGCGCATGCAAGGGCGGTTTTCCTGGGTACGTCGCTAAAGAGGGGTGGCTCGATGCGGGAAAAACCTACGGAGGCCTGCAGTGTCCCGCTGCTCTCATCTGGCTTGCTGAGGCCTTCGGCGTTGACGAGAAGACCGTGAGTGAAGCTCGAGACGCAGGACTGAAAGCACTGGCACAAAAAGCTCGTACTGCAACTAGATGTAAAGCGATTCGTGATGTGATCCCTTGGGCCACCATTGCTCCGTTGGCCCGTAACCTCGTCGACTCGAAAAACATTAAAGTTGAGCCGTCTCGCCATATTCTGGAGCAGTCTTAAACTCCAAACGGAATTACGTCATCAATGAATGTCTCCCGCACCGGGGTCGCGGTGCCGCTGTGTTGGCGGTGGCATTCGATCAGGTCGAGTAGGAGGCCGAGCGGGGTTAGCCAGGTTTCCGCCTGCCCCAGCCCGAGAATGGTGGTTCCCCAGTGGAGCAGGCGGATAAATGTGGCCTCATCGCCCTCTGCTACTCGACCGGCTGGTCTTTTCCCACCGGCTCCTCAGAGACAACCTCACGGCGGGTGCCATTGACCAGTGCGGCTGTGATGGCCTCTCGGTAGTCCGCAAGGTCGGCAGGACACGTCAGCAGCTCCACCAGGTCCTCGGTGAGCAGCTCTTGCTTGTCATCAGGATGAGCAAAGTTGTGGATCTGGATGCCCTGGTTAGCTAGCAGGGTGACGATCCAGATGATCTCACCCAGCGCCTGGTCCATGTCCTCACCCGTGAGGAGTTTTTCACCGAGCTGGTCTAGGCCCCCGTAGCGGGCGGCAATCTTACGAGTAGCCCCCGTAGAAAGCACGAGGGTGTACTCACGGCCGGCGATGGTCACGGTGGCGGTACGGCCCTCAAGTGAAGGGTTTTCTTCAACAATGCTTGTTGTGCTCATTGGTTCAGGTTCTCCTTCTTTCTTGGTTAGGCCTTGGTGATGGTGGGTTCGTAAACCTTGGTGTACCAGGCGGTAATCGTTCCGCTCTTAACACCAGCAGCATCTTCGGTAACTTCGGCCTTCCACGGGTGCAGGCCGTTCTTCTCGGCCTTGTTGCGTCGCATGATCGTCCCCTCAATCGAAGGGGTCGCAAAGCTAATGCTGTCACCCTTGGTATTGAGGGATGTGGCTGGCGGTGCGAACTTCACGCGGTAAAGCCAAAAATAGGTGTACTTGCCGTTTGAGCGGCGGGCGCGGAATGCGATCGCGACCGGCTTTGCCCCATCCTCACTTGTGGCGACCAGGACCTTATTGTCATCGAGCGTGCAGCCGGTCAGTTCAGCAGCAACCTCGGGCTTCAAATCGTCAATGCCCAAAGTCAACGTGCCGGATTTGAATTCCTTGACAACCTCACTGGCCCCGTCGTCGGCGTACAAAATAGCCTCTGCTAGTTCAACGGAGAGTTCAGCACTGATGGCTTTGGCAAGGGGTTTGGGGGTGGCGTAGGTTTCTTCCCCTTCGGGGTTTTCGGTGATGGTTGCGTAGTAGAGCTTGTCAAGACCAATCGTGGCCATGAGTGTCCTCCTTCAAAGACGGGTGGTCGGGTAAATACAAGGAGCCCCACCTGTTCTTTGGCAGGTGAGGCAAAACGAAAAACAGGCAGTAGTGGCCCGGCGGCTAATGCGGGTCTACTGCTAGAGCTACTTCAACGGCGTAATGGTGGTAGCCGGTCTTGGGGTCGTGGCCGATGTAGCGGCGCTCAGTAATCGTCAGGTCGTTTTGGCGTAAGAGTGGTAGGAGCCTGTGGACTAGGGGCAGGTAGTTTTCTTGGGTGAACAGGTTGATTCTGACGTATTGGATTTCGACGCCGGGCTGGTTGTCGGCGTGCAGGTCGTAGACGTCCACTAGGGGTAGGAGGACGGCGTAGTCGCTGGCTGGTAGTGCTGGCCAGGTGCCGGTGAACACTTCCATGCCAAGACGGCGAAAAACACTCACCAAAATCTCTAAACACTCCATGGGCTCACCTGGCCCTCATCCGGTTTTGCAGGACGTGCTTCATTGCCTCAAGGCACGCCCGCCGACTCGAGGCACGCGCGGGGCGCAGGAAAGGGCGGGGCGTTTGCCCGGCCTTGCCGTATTCGAGGACGTTGGCGATCAGTGCGTTGGGGCGTCCATCCCTACGGTTCTCGGTGAAGCCGACTTTCACGTTGTGATCACCCTTGCGGTCCACTTTCGCAGGGCTCAAACCCAAAGCGCCCAGCAACTGCCCAGTGGAGCGGGACTTGCCCTTGGTATTCCCAATGGCTGCGGACAAGTTCGCGCGGACCCGTTCTTCTACGACCTGGCCGCCAGCGGTGACGGCCTCGTCGGCAATCTCGGGCATGGCTGTGGTCAGGTGAGCGAACTGTTCCAATGTTTTGGTGGGCATTTTGATTTGTGTCCTAGCCACGATGCACCTCCCTCTTAAGGAACAAGACCAGGTAGCGGCCCCTACCTTTGACGTTTTCAATCCCGGTAATGGTGAACAGTTGCCCATCAGCAACGACTTTCTGACCCGTGAGAGGGACCAAGCGTGGTTGGGTACGGATCCGTGCGATTGCGTCTACTTGTTCGAATCCGGCCAGGTTTGCCCACCGGGTGGTAGCAGAACGCTCCTCAAAGACCCCACGACAGGTAAAACCCGCTAGGGCAGGTTTTGTGTAAAAGCCTTGGCGGTCACTGTTCACCATGTCGTCAACAAACAACAACTCGGTGCGGAGCAATCCCAAACCCATCACTGCTCACCCCCTCCCTTTGCTTTTTAGACTTTCCAATCCCGATCCAAAATCAACAGCCGGTTCACTGCCTCCCACACGCGGGCGGCTGCGTGCGTGTTATCAGCGAAAAACCCGCCGGTTGAGCCGTCCCTGGATTCGTAGAAGTGGGTGGCCAGCATGATCACCGCACGGTATGTCGACTCCGACAACGGGTGATTCTCATAGTGGCCTGAGGGTAGGTGTTGGTAGGAGGTGGCGTAGTCCAATCCCGCCTGAATCAACTCACCCAAAAGCTCATCATCCTGACTGTGCTCAAGGACGAGGTTCGCCTTGAGCGCCTCGATGAACTGGGCTTGGTTAAACGCGCGTGCCATGGCTTTACGCCACCCCCTTCTCCAACTAGTCGCGAGCCTGGTCAGGCTTTCTGGGTCAGCACCTTGACGGCTTCGGGCAGGATCAACTTGCCGTCGACGCGTTGGGTTGCCATGAACCCCACCTGACCAGTGGTCGCAAACAACTCATTCAAACGCTTGAAAGAGCGGCCAGCGCGGTCAGCAATCCAGTAATAAGACAAATCCCCAAAGGCCACTGTCTTCGCCCCGGCCTTAATCTCCGGCACAAAGCTGGAGGTATAAATGGGGCGGCCTAGGATCATGTCCGGAGCCCCTGCCGTCAGGGCGGGCTGCCACAAGTACTGGCCCTGGTTATCCTTAAGCTTCCGAATCGCCTTCACCGTAGAGTCGTTGGTCAGCCACACGGCGTTCTTGCGATACGGAGCACGGAGCGCATAGAACAAATCGATGAGTTCGTCTGCGGTGATCGCGGTCTGGGCTGCGGCCTTGAGGCCTTCTTCTGCTCCGCCGGTCTTGTGGAAGATACCGGTGGGCTTATTAGACCCATCCCCAACAAGGAACGCTTCTTCTTCAGCAGCACCGATACGACGGCCGAACTCGTTTGCCAGGTAGGCCTCGATGTTGAACGCAGAGTCAGCCAAGAGCTCTTCGGAGACCTTGATGAAGGTGGAGAGTTTATAAGCACCCAGCGTGACCTGCTTGAACGCTTCGTCAGATTCTTGGACTGCTGCCCCTTCATCAAGCCAGTTAGCCTTACCGTGGGTCGCCACGACGGGGATCTTGCGATCCCCACTGGTGGTGGTAATCCGCTTAGCCAGAGAACGAATAATGTTCTCCTCGTTGAGCGCTTCGACCAAAGTGCGTTCAAACTCGTCAGGCACCAAGTAGCCGCCTTCAGTGTCAGCGCCTTCCTTCAAGGCGTTACGCACTTCGAAGGGGTTGGTGGCCATACGCATGGCATTCCAAAAATTCTCGCGGTATTCATCCGTAGCCCGGAACGGCACCACCTTATGAGGCTCTGGGATGACGGTGCCTGGGGTCATCGCCAAAGGCGCAGCGACCGGCTTAGAGAGCTGGGCGTCGAGTTCGGCGGCGCGTTCTGCTCGGGCGATCTCGCGACCGAAGGCTTCGATTTCGGCTTCCATACGAGCGTAAGCCTCATCATCCTCAGCCGTCAGGATCCCGTTGTTGGCGCTTTGGCGTTCAGTGAGGAAGGCCTTGGCCTTCTCCCACGTCTCGGCACGCCGGGTTCGCAAATCATTGATAGTGGTAGTCATGGTGTGTCCTTTCAAAACACGAAGGGTGGGTATAAGAAAAGCCCCGGCGCGAATAGCGCTAGGGCTTCAAGGAATCGAGGGCGGATAACAGGTCACTGACCGCGCGACCAGTAGGTGGCGGGTCAGGCTCCGGTTGCTTCTGGCTGATGGCGTCCAACAGTGAGTTCGTGACGGCACGGCGAGAGAACACCATCGCCGCCACGGGCTTGTCGGGCTGTGCGGCCGGGAACGGACTACCGGGGCTGATGAGGCCGTCTGCGAAGCCCAGCTCAATGGCTTTGTTTGCGTCCATCCAGGTCTCCGCATCCATCAACTCACTGAGCTCCGTGCGGGTCAGGTGGCTGCGCAGTTCGTAGGCGTTCAGGATTGATTCTTTGACTTCGGCGAGCATGTTGATGGCCCGGAGCATCTCGTCTGAGTCGCCGATGGCGGCGGTCATGGGGTTGTGAATCATCAACATCGCCACCGGGCTCATGAGCACCTCGCTGCCTGCCATAGCGATGACAGATGCGGCTGATGCGGCGAGGCCGTCGATTTTCACGGTGACGTGGCCTGGGTAGTCCATGAGCATCGAATAAATCTCTGCAGCCGCAATCACATCCCCACCAGGGCTGTTAATCCACACGATGATGTCACCGTTACCGGAGAACAGCTCGTCGCGGAAGGCAGCTGGTGTGGTTTCGTCCCCGAACCAAGACTCCGGCGCAATCGGCCCACGCAGCTCTAGTACGCGCTTACCATCCGGTGCGGTGGTGTAATCCCAAAAACGCCTGGCACTATTCAAGGTTTTCGGTGTGGGGTCGGCTCTTGTTGCTGTCATCTGCATCCTCCTCGCTTTCACTATTGATGTCGTTTTCTTGTGCTGGTTGGGTGTCCCGCATCTGGCGGTGCGTGTAGTAACTACCCGCCTGGTTGAGTGGGAGCATGTTGCCGTTAACCAGGTAAAGGTCCCCGCCATCCTCAGTTGGAATCAAATCCAAGTTTTCGAGTTGGCGGATATCGTTGGCGCTCATCCACCCGTTCTGCCGAGCAACCGCATACCCCTGCATCCGCGACGCGTAATCCCCACGCAACAGGCCCTCAAGGTTGAAGGCGATCGAATACTTCTCCCGGTCAGCCCCGGTGAGCAGGGTTTTGGTGAGGGCTTGTTCCCACCTGATCACCCAAGGGTCAAGCGTGTACTTCACGAACTCAAGCGACTGCTGCTCAATGTTGGAGAAGGATGATTTTTCGAGGTCGCCGACCATGTGCGGAGGCACCCTAAAGATTCTCGCGATTTCGTTGATCTGGAACTTGCGGGTCTCCAAGAACTGCGCCTGCTCCGGACTAATCCCAATCGGCGTGTACTTCATCCCCTCCTCGAGTACCGCGATCTTGCCCGCGTTCTCAGACCCGCCGAAGGTGGACTGCCACGATTCGCGCACCCGTGCTGGGTCACGAATCGTGCCCGGATGCTCAAGCACCCCACCGGGAGCGGCACCGTTAGCGAAGAACCGTGCCCCATACTCCTCACAGGCCAGTCCCATACCGATCGCGTTACGTGCCATCTGAATCGGGCTGTAACCAACCAGGCCATCAAACCCGAGGCCTGGGATGTGGAGGACGTCGGCTGGGGATAAAACAACCACCGGTGGTTTACCGGTGGTTTGAGGACGATACGTGTACCTGAGTAGCCCGGTGTCTGGATCCCTATCGACGATCATCTGCGATGGTAGTAGCGGGTATAGGCCGATGACCTCACCGCGCCCGTTCCTGATGACTTGGGCATAAGCATTACCCCACAGCAGCAAGTGGGTCATGAGGGTCTCGCGGAACACAAACGAGGTCATCTCCGCATTCGGCTCATCATGCAACACCCGATACAACGGATGGGTGGTCGCTCGTTCGTTGCCACCCGTGCTGCCTTCACGCTGCTGATACAAGTGCAACGGCAACGAAGCGACAGCCTCAGCCAAGATGCGCACGCAAGCGTAAACAGCGGTCATCTGCATCGCCGAGCGCTCCGTCACCGACTTACCCGAAGACGTGGGAGATGCGAAGAACTCGGTGTTCGTCAGCGACCAACTGTTTGTCGGTTCGGGTGGTTTGAGGCCGAGCCAGGATAGAAAGCCCATGCGTTTGTTCCTTTCAGGGAGGACAATGGAAAAGGAAGCAGCGTGTTTTAGTGAGGTGGTGAGTCTGGTGTGGTGGCTGGTAGGAGCCGTACTTGTGTTGTTCCTTTGGCATGAGGTCGAGGAATGCCGAGTTTTGCTGCCATGGCTGCACCGCAACCGTGAACACCTGCCCGCACCGATGAAGAATCTGAGCCTCCAACCGGCAGCATTCACACTGATCGCCCTTGAAGAGTTGACGCTCTTGAGCGTGATCTCACTGTTTTTGCCGCTGGTGTGGTTTACGGCCGCCACGATTGCTTACGGATTTCACCTCACCGTTCATTGCGTCCAGATGCTTGTGACCTACCAGCGTGGCTGCTTCCTGCCTCTGTGGTCTGCCCCCATCCAGTTGCCAATCGTGGCACTACTGGCATGGGGTATGTACCATCACCACAGAAGCGGTTTGCTGACCGCCAGCCTCATGATGATCGGCGTCATGGTATTGAACCTGGTGCTCATGCATGCTCTGACTGCCCGCCTACAACAGCAGTAGCCCATGGCTGTCATAAACGCTCTCACTAGTTGGGCCTGCGCCGCATCTAATCGCCCGGTCTAGGCCCATAATGGTGGCCACGACCTTGTCAATCTTCTCGGTTCTCTTTTCTTTGTTGGGTTTGACGCCGATTCGGGATAGGAAGCCTATTTCTTGCCTTTCTGGGATAATTGGCTAAACAAAGATGGAGGTGTTGCCATGGCCAGTGATGAGTCGTACTTGGAGTACGTTCTTGACTTGCTCTCCGAGGTTGAGCAGGTGTCGAGTCGAAAGATGATGGGCGAATATCTGCTCTACACAGGCGGTATCCTTTTCGGCGGAATCTATGACAACCGCTTCATGTTGAAAGACACGCCCGCCGCTCGAGCACTTCTCGAACAGCCCATGCTGGAATCCCCATATCCTGGCGCGAAGGACATGGTTGTCGTTAATACCGATGATTCCGGGCAGATTGCCGCAACCATCGCAGCCATGCTGCCCGAACTACCCAAACCCAAGTCCCGAGCTAAGAAGCGCTAGAGGAGGAGTAGACCGCGTTCGTCGTAAACCGACTCGCTGGCTGGGCCTGCGCCGCATCTAATCGCCCGGTCGAGGCCCATGATGGTGGCGACGACGCCGTCGATTTTCTCGGTGGATTTTTCTTTGTCGGGTTTGATGTTCCCGGCGGGGTCTTGGCGGATGAAGATGTTGTCCATCATCCACCGCAGAACCGGGTGACCATCATGGGCCAGCTTGCCCTCCAAGACCAGCTTCATCAGTTCTTTGGTTGGTGGGCTCATGTCTTTGAAGCCTTGGCCGAAGGGGACGACGGTCAGGCCCATGTGGTCGAGGTTTTGGGTCATTTGGACTGCGCCCCACCGGTCGAAGGCAACCTCCCGCAAATCGTAGGTTTCAGAGATTTGCTCGATGGCTTGTTCAATCGCCGCATAGTGGACCACGTTCCCTTCAGTGAGGTTGAGGTGGCCTTGGCGTGCCCAGAGGTCGTATGGGACCCGGTCACGCAGGACGCGGCGGTCAATGTTGTCTTCTGGGATCCAAAAGTGCGGGAGGACGAAGTAGGGTTCTCCGGCCTCGATGGGTGGGAAGACTTGGACGAACGCCGTGATATCCGTGGTGGATGACAGGTCGAGGCCGCCGTAGCAGACTCGGCCCCGCAGTTGCTCCGGCCGGAAGTCGCGCTTGCATGCGTCCCACGCTGTCATGGGCATCCACCGCACGGATTGTTTCACCCACTGGTTCAATCTGAGTTGGCGGAAGGAGTTTTCCTCGGCCGGGTTTTGCTTTGCACTCTCACAGGCCGCACGGATCTTGTCGATGTCGACCGTGATACCCAGGGACGGGTTGGCCTTGGCCCAGACGGTTTCGTCGGTCCAGTCATCATCGGTGTCTGCACCGTAAATGATTGGGTAGAACGTGGGGTCGATCTTCCTGCCTTCTAAGATGTCCTGGGCTTTTTGGTGCGTCTCATAGCAAATGCTGTTCGTGTCTGACCCGGCTGTGGTGATCAGAAAATACAGGGGTTGGGTGCGGGCATCCCCGGAGCCTTTGGTCATGACGTCGAATAGGCGCCGGTCGGGCTGGGTGTGCAGCTCATCAAAGACAACGCCGTGAATGTTGAACCCATGCTTGGAATACGCCTCAGCCGAAAGGACCTGGTAGAAGCTGTTGGTGGGCTGGAAGACGATCCGTTTTTGGCTGGCGAGGATTTTGACGCGGCGGGACAGTGCGGGGCTGTTGCGGACCATGTCTGCTGCGACCTCGAACACGATGGAGGCTTGTTGGCGGTCTGCTGCGCACCCGTAGACCTCGGCGCGCTCCTCACCATCCCCACACGTGAGCAACAGTGCCACGGCTGCGGCGAGCTCGCTCTTGCCCATCTTTTTCGGGATCTCAACATAAGCGGTGTTGAACTGACGGAACCCATCAGGTTTGAGGGTGCCGAACAGGTCACGGATGATCTGCTCTTGCCAATCAATGAGTTCGAAGGGTTTGCCGGCCCAGCGGCCCTTGGTGTGGGTCAGTGCCTGGATAAACGCAACCGCGTAATCAGCAGCCTTACGGTCGTAGTGGGAGCCGTCTGCCATGAAACGGGTCGGCTCATAGTTCTCAAGGCGACGCATGGCCATGGCCTTACTCCCTTCCTAGTTTGGTGGTTTGCGGCAAGTTCTCTGTACGGGAACTGGCTGGACTTCCCGCCGTGTTTAAGTGATTGCAGGGCATAGAAAAGGCCCCACCAACTTGGCGGAGCGTCCATCTGGTGAAAAGAGGGCCAGCCCGCCCGACCTCGGAGTGGGTCTGGCTAGTGGGCCGCTTAGGCGTTCTTGATTGCCCAGGTCAGGGCTTCTGGGTAGCCTTCGGCGCGCATCCGGTTGAAGTCGAAGCCTTCTTCGTTCCAGGTGGCTAGCTGGTAGGTGCCACCGGGTTGTTTGGTGTAGATGGCGGGGACTTTGCGCCACCCGGTCGCGTTGGCCCAGGTGGTGTAGATCAGCGCGTACTTGTCGCCTCCGATTGGGATCCAGACGTTGTCGATGCCGTGGGTTCCCACCCGGCCTGCCTCGTCTTCATCGTTGATGGTTTGTGGGGCGGGGTCGATGACGTGGTAGTCGGCTTCGCTGTAGACCTCTTCGCTTGGCACTACCTTGGTGATGCCTCGGTTGTGTGCAGCGTCCAGGCCTGCTTCGAAGGAGTTCTTCATCAGCCGCAGCAGCGTGGTGACGCTCATTTCCGCCCAGTCGAAGCCATCGGAGCCCCTCGATAGGAGTGTGTCAATGCCGGCGTATTCGTCAGCGATAGCGATGTCTTCGAGCAGGCGGCGCAGCTCCCCGGTGCTGATGACCTCACTCTTAGTGGCCTTACCGGTGGTCTTGGTGGTGTTCTTGGTGTTCATCGTGGTTACCCTTTCGCTCTCTCAGGGGCTTGTGCCCCTGTGCTCTTCGTTGTGTAACCATTAAGGCTTAGAAACACACTCTTATCCAGTCGTTTCCCCTTGTAAATGCAGGGAAAACTAGCGGTGTATATCTCTAACCCAGCGCCCCGAACAGGCCCTGGTGTTGGGTGTAAAAAGACCGCAGCCACCAAGCATTGGGTGGTGCGGTTTGTTCTCGCGGTTCTGCCTGTCTAGGCGGGTTAGTGGGTGATGGCCCAGGCGATCGCCGAGCCGTTGTCCGCGAAGTACTCATCCGAGGCAGCAAGTAGTTCGAGGGCGCATTGGCTGGCGGAGCGTGCGTCCTCACCCCAGCCGGGGATCGGGGTTTCGACCAGGCGGTAGGTTTCGGCCTGCCAGCCGTTGTCCTTGCCGCTCATGTAGCGGTAGGTGGCGACCAGGATACGGTTCCCGTGTTGGAGGATGATGCGCTGGGCGGTGGTCTCGGCCAGGGTCTCCATCGTGGTCTTGGTGGTGTTCATTGTGCTTGCCTTTCCTTGCTCCCTGGCGTGTTCCAGGTGTTACAAGTAACGCTCTGTTTCACACTTATATCCAGCCCAAAAGCCGCTTAATAACAAGGTTTTTCTAGAGGTGTACCTCTCTAGTTCACGGCCCGGGTTTGGGCGTGGGCGAAGCCGATGCAGTAGGCGTCAATGAGCATGGCACGCAACTGAACCGTGTCGATTTCGAACGGCCCGAGCTCCTCACACCTAGTTGGGGTCAGGGTGATGAAGTCAGGTTCGTAGTCCTCGCAGATAACTTCGAGGGCACGGATTACTTCAGCGGGTGCTTGGCCTTGCTCGGCGGCGTACCAGGCAGTTGCCCACTCTGGCAGTCCCAAGCGGGCCAGCCCCTCAGGCAGCCCGCTGTCGGCCTGCATCGGGGCGTATTCGGTGGTCAAGGTGGGTGCGGGGATGGTTGCGGTGGTCATTGTTGTCTCCAGTTGTCTCGGTGGTCAGCGGGTGCTGGCCGGTGGTTGTGTCAACAACAATCAACGCTTACTTCCACAGTTATATCCAGCCCAAAAGCCGCTTATTCACCGGTTAAAAGTAGCGGTTTGCATCTCTTGCAAAACACCAACCAGCACCCGCAGATGTGGGCGCTGGCCAGCGGTGCTTTAGAGGAGCGTGTAGGAGTCCTCCCCAGGAACTAGCCCCAGGGTGGAGCCGTTATCCCAGTTCACATGCAGCGTCCCAAGGTCGTCAACATGGTTGATGATGCCCTCCGCGCCTGGGGTGAGGGTGGTGTAAGGGTCACTCGTGTCCTCGAGGCGGATCCTGCGCCCCACCAGCGACGGCTTACCAGAGGGTTCATCTTTTGGTGGGGTGCGCCAGGCAGCCGACCCAGCCAGGTCACCCATCAACGTCTTGCGCAGGGCTTTGTGTTCGGGGCCGATGAATCCCAGGCGGAGCAGGAAGCAGCGCATCGCATACCTCGGGTTACTTTCCTCCTTAGGCTTGGCGGTCACCCGTTTGGCTTCCCTGGCCATGGTGAGCATCGCACCAATCAACTCGGTGAGGGCATGGGCCTGGGCTGGGGTGCAGGGGCGGGCAATCCAGGGCATCCGCACTTCATCGTCAGTGATCTCGATGGGCAGTTCCTCAAGGTCCAGGGCAGCCTGAATCAGTGGGCCCTTCGCACTCACCAGCGCCTTGAAGCGCTCCAGGGCGGCATCGGTGAGGGTGGTGCGTGGGATGGTGACCGTGAGTCCGTCAGCTACCAACTCTTCTGGCTCTACTTCGGCGGGTTTGGTGGTGCGGGGTTGTTTGGTTTCGAGCCAATGGCGTAGGTCGAAGAGGTTGTCTGGGTAGAAGTCATCCTCCCCAAGCAACCCCAGCAGGTCGCGCACATCCTTCTTAGAAGGCCCCTTCCCCTCCCACCTGATCGTGCCGTTACGGGCGAGGATTGCGGGGCCGACCTGGTACTCATAACTGGGCGCTCCCAGGTACTGAGCCTTAGTGTCGTAGAGGGCTTGGAGATTACTGACGATCGTGGAGCGTTTACCAGCCGGCAGGTCATAGTTGAAGGTGATTGTCTCAGTGTTCATGGTTGTTCTCCCTTGTGGCTTGCGGGGTTTTTCTGTCAACAACATGAACCCTTAGAAACACAGGTTTATCCAGTCCAAAACCGGCTCAAACGCTAGGAAATGTAGCGTTCTAGAGCACACCTCGAAGTAAGGCTTTGGCTGCCCCAGATAAGTGGTGGCATCACTTATCCGGGGCCAAAAAGCCAGCCAGTTCCCACACAGAGAACTACCCCTCACCCTCGTCTGCGGCGTCAGGTTGGGCCTGCTCGAATGAAAGTTCTTGGCCGTCGCGCATGACCTTGATGCCGCTGGTAGCCCCGGCAAGCTCGCGGTAGCGGTTGATGATGACATCGGCGTACTTCGGATCGAGTTCCACCAGACGTGCTACGCGCCCGGTCTGCTCAGCAGCCACCAAAGTAGAACCAGACCCGCCAAAGGCATCAAGAACGATCTGATTGCTCAGAGAAGAGTTGAGGATTGGGTAGGCGATGAGCTCGACCGGTTTCATCGTGGGGTGGTCCGTGTTCTTACGGGGCTTATCAAAACGCCAGATGGTCGATTCTTTGCGCCCGGTGTACCACTGGTGGCGGCCTTTCTTCTTCCACCCGAAAAGTACCGGCTCGTGCTGCCACTGATACGGGCTCCTACCCAGCACAATGGACTGCTTGACCCAAATACAGCAGCCTGAGAGGTAGAACCCAGCGTCGTCGAAGGCCTTACGGAACGCATAGCCCCCAGTATCAGAGTGGAAGACGTAAATACTGGCGTCGTCAGCCATCACACTCGAGACAGCGGTGAAGGCTTTGGTGAGGAAAGCGACGAAGGAGTCGTTATCCATATGATCGTTAGCGATTTTGCCCGCAGACCCCTCATAGTTGACGTTGTAAGGCGGGTCAGTAACCACCAAATTCGCCTTCTCATCACCCATTAGGGCTGTGAAGGTGTCTGGGTCGGTGGAGTCCCCAACAATGAGGCGATGCCTGCCGAGCTGCCAGATGTCCCCAGTCTTACTCATGGCGGGTTTGGCTAGTTCTGCCTCGACATCGAAATCATCCTCTTCGATTCCACCGGCCAGTTGGTCGCGGAAGAGTGCGTCGACTTCAGCGGGGTCGAAACCCGTCAGGGTCACGTCGAAGTCCTCAGCCTGCAAGTCAGCAATCAACAAGGCCAGTTTGGACTCATCCCACTCACCCTTGACCTTATTGAGTGCCACGTTCAACGCTTTTTCTTTGGCCTCGTCTAAATCGACGATGACGCATTCGATTTCGGTGTGTCCGAGTGCGGTGAGTACTTTAAGGCGCTGGTGACCACCCACCACACGCCCGGTCGCCTGGTTGAAAATGACAGGTTCGACGTAACCAAACTCCTCAACCGACCTCTTCAACTTTTCGAACTCGGGGTCACCAGGTTGGAGGTCTTTGCGGGGGTTGTAGTCCGCCGCCTGAAGATCAGCGACCGCAATCTTCTTGATATTCACTGCCCAGCCTCCTCAGTGGTTTCGCCGTGGCAGGTCTTGGCGTGATCGATAACGTGGGCTTTGAGGTTCCATGAGCCAGTGCTGCTTTCCCACCCGGGGTACGCACCATTGACCCCACCGAAGTGCCCGTATGCGCTGTAGCGGGCGAAACCGGGGTTACGGAGTTTGAAGCGGTCAATGATCGCTCCCGGCCGCAAACTGTAGAACTCCATCAATGCCAGGCGAATATCCTCATCCGTGACCTCTGGGATGTGGGTGCCGTGAGTGTCAATGTCGAAGGCAACCGGATCGGCCTTGCCAATCGCGTAGGAAATGCCGACCGTACACCGCTTAGCAAGACGGCCCGCCACCACCTGCTTAGCAAGGAAACGCGCCATATAAGCACCCGTGCGGTCGACCTTGGTCGCATCCTTACCAGAAAACGCTCCACCGCCATGGGGTGCATGGCCCCCGTAGGTGTCAACCATCAACTTTCGACCCGTCAGGCCCGTGTCTGCTCCCGGGCCACCCTTGACCAACCGGCCCGAAGGATTCACCAGGACGGTAGTGTATTGGAGGGTTTCGATACCGATCGCCTCTAAGGCTGGGGCAACAATCTTGGAAATGACTTCCCGGCGCAGCTCCTCCAGGTCTTTGGCCGCATCGTGCTGGATGGATATGACGACGGTGGGTGCGGTAATCGGCGTGCCATTCTCATCAACCGTGAGGGTGACTTGGGCTTTGCCATCCGGGCCGATACCAGCAATGGTTCCTTGCTCGCGGGCTTGGTCCAGGCGGGCGCAAATCTCATGCGCTGCAACCAGTGAGGCGGGAAGGAAATCCTTGGTGGCATCAGTGGCATACCCATAGACCGTTCCTTGGTCGCCAGCACCGAGGTCGCTAAACGCCCCGGCCTGCTCCACGCCACCATCTCGGGTCTCCAACGCTGTGTCCACCCCACCAGCAATATCGCTGGACTGCTTCGTGACGTTCACTGACACGAGGTATTTCCACGGCTGGTAGCCGAGCCGGGCTAGGGTCGAGCGCACCACCTGACGGATCTTCACTTTGCCGTTGCAGGTGATTTGCCCGGCAACGGTGATGAGGTGGTTGGAGGCCATAACCTCCACCGCACACCTGGAGGCTGGGTCTTCCCAAAGACACGCATCGAGAATCTCATCGCTAATCCGATCACACACCTTGTCAGGGTGACCAGCACAAACAGACTCACTGGTCTCTAAGCGGATGGCGGGTGGGCTGTATGGGGTGAGAGCGGTTGAAGGCATGGTTAGTCCTTTGAGTTTGGTGGGCGGAAAACAGGAAGACCCCCACCAAACGGTGGAAGCCAAAAAGAAGTGGGAGCGAGGGTTTTATCGGCTTTGCAAGAGCCGTTCCATCGGATCCGTTGGGAGGGGCGTGTAGTCGGTGGTGCAGTTGGCTTTGACGATGTCGAAAATCTCGTACCACAACACATTCGCCTGCTTCTGAAACGACTGCGACATAGCCACAAACGGCGAAGCAATCGCCGCACCAGTGGTCGGGTGCTTGCCGAGCAGACCGAAATCAGAAATGGCTTTTTCGCATTGGATGAAGCGGGCAAAAGACTGCGCATAGGCTTCAAGTAGACGTTTGGAGACAAACTGGGTGCAGCCCTTATCGGCCAGCCACTCCC
The DNA here is from genome assembly GCA_015679245.1 of Actinomycetaceae bacterium zg-1166. Lineage (GTDB taxonomy): Bacteria > Actinomycetota > Actinomycetes > Actinomycetales > Actinomycetaceae > Changpingibacter. The sequence continues at coordinate 1,043,247 of CP064953.1, forward strand.
ACGTCTCCCGATAAATCTCATCAGCACCCAAAGGCGAACCATCACGCTGCTGCGCCGCCAAATACGCGGACGGCTCGGGCATATCAACACCAGCCAGGAGCGCACCTTCGTCCGTGTCCGTGCCGGTGAAGTCATACGGCTCAGGCGGACCATCAACCGAGAGCACCCTCCCGGTGCGGCCATCGGCGAGCCGGTCTGCTAGGGGTTCGGGTTTGGAGCCTGCGCGGACGCGGCGTCCGCCCCTGTTCGTGCCATCACGAGCCATACGATCATTCACCTCCAGTCAGGGGGGTTTGGGCGTTAAAACGCGAAGAAACCCGCACAAAGGCGGGCCAGAAACGTGCGGGTGGGAAAAGCGAAGGGGGTTAATACCCTGTTTGATTCGGGGAGTTTGTGCGCGAGGGGCCCCGCCCGCTGAGAAGCCCCAAGGCTGTAGAGATCCGAAGGCCCCTACCCTCTCACTGTGGTCGGGGTAGAATTAGGACATGACCCCTGAATCGAACCTTTCGAAGAAAGAGAAAACCCCTAGTTTTTATTGGGCTCTCTTTGGAGCTGGTATCGGCGCACTGCTGGGCCTATTGGCATACATCCACAACTGGCTCGGCTAAAACCCGTAACCATAAGCTTTTGCCCGCCACCTATCCCCATCACGAGCAGTCTTCTTGGAGTGGCAGGCCTTGCACAACGCCTGCAAGTTAGTCTCGTCGTGGGTGCCGCCATGCTGTAGGGGAATAATGTGGTCAACCTCGGTTGCTGGGGTGATCCTGCCGTGCTCCTGGCAGTGAGCACACACCGGGTAGGCGGCGATGTATCGGTTGCGGATCTTTCGCCACGCATGGTCGTAACGCTTGTTGATCGCTGGGTCGCGCCTTGACCTGTAGTCTTTGGCTTCTGCTTGCTCGAGGTGGGAGTGCTGGTCGCAGTAGCGGGTGTGGGTCAGGCCTGGGCAGCCAGGATGTTTACACGGGTGCGCTGGTTTTCTTGGCACTACTCCCACCTCCACCCCAGGTACGGCGAAGCCCCAGCTTCCCGAGGTGGGGTGCTGGGGCTTTGCCTAGTAATCAACCACTTACAGTATGACAGGCCCAAACACTGGTTTCCATCGCAAGTTTCGGACACTTTCCAACGCTTGGGTTCACTTAGGCTGTCTTCCCGTACAGGGCGTGGGAGAGTTTTTCCAGCGCCCGGTTTTTCTTCCGGTACGCGCTGTCGCGCTCTACGTAGAAGCGCTCACACACCTGGTCAACACACTCTTCGCGGCTTCCTTCGGTGAGGAAGAAGGCTTCGAGCACGAACCGGTCGTCCTCGGACAGGACTTCCCAGGCGGGTAGGAACCACGCCATGTACTGGCGCGCTTGTACGTAGCGGGCTCGGTACAGGTCGATACGGTCTAAGGTGGCGGCGATGCGGCGCTCGCCGGCGTGGAGGTCACCTGATGGTGGGGTGCCATCCATCCTGGGGCTAGCGGGACTGGCTAGGTCATCGTAGGCGTCTTTGACCTGCTGGTCAGTGGTCTCGATGACCTGTTCCATCACAGCGAAGTCCTGCAACGCGGCGATGGCTGCCTTGCGGGTGTCGAGGTATTTGGTCATCACATGCATCAGTGGTTCTCCTTTAGTTCGGTGGTGACCGCGTCAATCAACGCAGCCTGAGTCATGTCCTTCGCCTCCAGGGCTTTAAGGACGGCTTGGTCGAGAGTGTTGTGCGTGGCGAGGTGGGTAATAGTCACAGGGTTTGGCTGGCCTTGCCGGTACAGGCGGGCGTTGGTCTGCTGGTACAGCTCCAAGCTCCAGGTCAGCGAGAACCACACCAACAAATGCCCGCCGGTTTGGAGGTTGAGTCCGTGCCCAGCTGAGGCCGGGTGAATCAACGCGAGCGGAATCTGACGCGCATTCCACGCCTTGATGTCCCTGCTGGTCTTGAGCTCCCGAGCCTCAGGGAAGCGCTCGCAGATGCGGGCGGCGTCGTGTTTGAACCAGTACGCCACTAGCAGGGGCTGACCGTTCGCCGCCTCCACGAGGTCTTCAAGCGCGTCGAGCTTGCGGTCGTGAACCTCGATCACATTGCCGTGTTCGTCGTAGATCGCACCAGAGGCGAGCTGCAAGAGCTTGCCGGAAAGGGCTGCGGCGTTCGCGGCGTCGATAACCTGCCCATCCAGGTCGAGCACCATCTCGTCCCGCAACCGCTCATACGCTTCGCGCTCCCTGTCATCCAGAGTGACGTCAGTGGTGGTGACCGTGAGTTCGGGCAATTGGAGGTGGTCGGTGGTGCGCATCGACAACGTGATGTCACCGATCGCGGCATAGATTTCGTCCTCAGCACCCACGCGGGGTTTGTAAGTGAAGATCTGCATGCCGTTGCGTTTGTCGGGGGTGAACCAGCGGTTGCGGTAGTGGGAGATGAACCTGCCGAGACGCTGGCCTTCATCCAGCAGACGGAACTGCGCCCACAAGTCCATCAACCCATTCGAGGCTGGCGTGCCGGTCAGCCCCACGATCCGGTTGATTTCCGATCTCACGGTGGTGAGGGCTTTGAAGCGCTGCGCCCGGTGATTCTTGAAGCTGGAGAGTTCGTCGATGACGACCATGTCGAACGACCACGCGCCACCGAGCTGTTTGACCAGCCAGGGGACGTTCTCCCGGTTGATGACCGTCACCATCGCGTTCCTGGCGAGGGCGTCTAGCCGATCCTGCTTTGCGCCGATGGCGATCGCAATCGTCAGGCCTGCGAGGTGATCCCATTTCGCTGCCTCAGTGGGCCACGTGTCTCGGGCGACGCGTAGTGGGGCGATGATCAACACCCGCCGCACCAGGAAGGAGTCCAGCAGCAGGTTCCAGATCGCCGTCAGGGTGATGACGGTCTTGCCGAGTCCCATCCCGAGCAGGATCGCGGCCTGCGGGTGGGTTTCGATGAAGGCGGTGGCCTGGGCTTGGTAGTTATGCGGTGTGTAGCGCATCGAGCACCTCCTCAACGCCAGCCAGACTGTCGACGACAAGCACGCTCATGCCGTGATCCTTGAGCTGCCTGATGCGGCGGTTTTGGATGGGGCGTGGGAGGCGTCCGGGTGCTTTGAGTTCGACGAAGATGACGCGTCCGCGATGGATGCAGATGCGGTCTGGAACCCCTGCGGTGCCGGGGCTGGTGAATTTCCAGCACAGGCCACCGATTGCCTCGACGGCTTTTTTCAAGTGTTGTTCGATTGCTTGCTCGTTCATCGTTGTGTCCTCTCTTGTGAGAGGCCCATGACGACCTATGACGATGCGATATGGACTTTTCCTAAGGGCTATGTTTTCTGCCCTATAGCAAACTCACATATGGGTCGTCATAGGTCGTCATAAGGCCCGTCTGGCTTAGTTGTCGAACTCGTTCTTCAAGGCCAAACCGTGGACGAACATGCCGTGCATCGTCTTTTTACGTGTGAAGCCGTGGTGTTCGACGGTGGCGTTGAAATCGACCATGGGGCGCGCCCACCCTGATGTGGACATCGCCCACGCCCGATAGGCCTGATACAAATCCCCAGCCCGCTCCGACAACCCAGGATCGAGGTCGCAGTTGGCGTCAAGGAACTGGGCGAACCAGTTGTTTTCCTCCCGATACGCCGCTGATGCCTCCACCACTCGGGCAGGTGCCTTCAGGTGGTAGTCCTCGGCGTGGATGAGGCGCGCGCCCTCCATAATCCAGGTCAAGATCGCCCCGCCTGCCTGCTTGTAGAGGTAGTCGGCGTAGTTCTTGATGTCGCTGTCGCCTTCGATCTTCGCCTCGAAGGGGATGACAATCAGCCGCCGCCAAATACCTGCGTCCATCGCACCCACCCTGGGCAGATGGTTCGTGTACAAGATCAGGGTGTGGGAGGGGGTGAAGGCAAACGGTGCCTTGTACTTCTTCTCCGCATAAATCTGATCGGTCGAGGCGAGCTGTTTGACCACGGAGGTGGACATGCGCACGCCTTCCTCAGACTCGGCGGAAATGATCAGCCGTTTGCCTTTGGCCTCAGCCAGCTCCGGTTTAACGTTGCGCATCCCACCGATCGTGAGCACATCAGCGCTCATGTTGCCCGCGTAGGTGCCCAAAACTCTGGCAATGGTGTTCCAAAACGTGGATTTGCCGTTACGGCCATCCCCATAGGCGATGACCAGCGCCTCGACGAACACCTGCCCGATCGCGGCCAGGCCGACAATGCGCTGCACATAGGAGATGAGCTCGGCATCGCCCTGGAAGAACACCTCGAGGGCTTCCTGCCACAGGTGCGCACCGTCGGTGCCCGGGTCGAGGCTGGTCTGCTTCGTCACCAGATCGGCCGGGTCATGGTCGCGGCGCGATATGGCTCCGTGGCGCAGATCGTAAGTGCCTGATGGGGTGTTGAGCAGGTACGGGTCGGCATCGAGCTGCTCGGGGCTGGTGAGCAGCATCGGGCGGGCCTCTTTCAGGCAGTTTGTGATCGACCGCGACTCCCTGCGTTTGAGCGCATAGGCCACATACGCTCTCGCGTCCTCAAATGCCGCGAATGCGTCGCGTTGGGCTTGGGTGAACATGCCTTGGGCTTTCGTTTTGGACATGGAGGCGAGCACCATGTCGGCACCGGTCGCGGCCATTTGGTCTTTCGCGTCCTCGAGCAGTGCGTGTGCCTCGGCGAGTTGGCGCTCAGTCAGTTCCTGAGCAACAGCCTGGGCTGCGGGCGCGGACTCGTACCAAACACCCGCGTAGTACACGAGCCAATCGGTCGCCTCCGAATACCGCAACGTGTCAGGATACGCCGCTTTCAGTGCTTGGGCTTGGCCAACATCGCTATAGTCCCCGGGCCGCACCGACCCCAGGCTCGCCTCGTACTCGTCGGGTGGCAGATAGCCCGGTTCGGATTCGACCCCCTTGGCGAAGCGGGTGGCCGAGCGCCAGATCGCCTCCACCTCCGCCTCCGGCAAGGGTGGGTGGCACCTCGCAGCCTTGCGATCAAACAGCGCTCGCGCCTCCGGTGTCATGCCGAGCCGGATTAGGAGCTTGCCTGCGAACCTGGACAGGGTGGCGTTACGCACCCCCTCCTCGATCGCCTGCGTGCCCTCATCCCACTCGGCGAACAACTGCTCATCGAGGGCATCGGCCAGCCACTGCTCAATCGTCGAATCACCTTCATGGGAGATGACCTCGGGTGCAGGGTGGCCGTAGATGAACCGACCCGCATCCACGGCGTTTGGGTCGAAAAACTCGAACCTGGCAGCGAGCTGCTTCTTCAGCCCCGCATAGGTCTCGGCATCCGTGACTGGCGTGATTGGGAAGTAGACGTGGAAACGCGGCCGCGCCGACTGCGTGCCCTTCGCCCGCATGTGGTTGCGCGACGTGGCGGTCATGAACCCCACCCCCGGCAACAGTCCGGCAAGAGCTTCTGGGGTGACCCACTCGTCGGGACTCTCGCTGTGGGAGTTGTCCACGTCCATCACCAGACAGTCCGAGCTGAGGAAATTGGCTGATGAGCGCCGCCCGCCCTGATACTCACCCGCCACGTGATCAAGGCTCGCGACCGCATCCAGGTCAGCCACAGTGGCGACCTCGTGCCGGTTCGGGTAGACGATGTTGTTCTGCTGGCCTGCGACAGTGGCGGTGTACATGGTCATCAATGTCATAGGGCGACCTCCTCAAAATCGGCCGAAAAATACTTCACGGGTAGGTCGAGGTGGTGGGCCCACTCGATTTCGGCGCGCATCCCCACCGATACCCGGGCTGTATACACCCAGATCGCCTCACACTTGGACAGCAGGACGCGGTTGAAAAACATCGCCAACTCCCGCTCAGATGGGTCATCATCGTTCATGAATTGGGGGTAGTGCAGGTGAGGTGCCAACGGAATCTTGCACTTAGCTACGGCATACGCACAGAACGCGCGCGCCACCACAAGATTCGCGTCCACGTCACCCGAATAGGGTGAGCAGATATAGACCAAGGGCCGGTAGCCATACTCAGCCCGCTGCACGTTTTTCAGGGCTTTGAACGCTGTCGGATCCGGGTAGCCCTCTGTGTTGCGGGGCGAAAACCCCACATCCAGGCTCGACAAAACAGTGGCAGTCATCGAACATCACCGCCGTTTTGCTCAATCACGGGCAGCAGGCCGAGCTGGTTTTTCAGCAGGTCGTAGATGAACAGGCGACCCTTTTGGGTCCAGTACATGTGGGTGCGGGTTTTACCCTCGTCGTACTCGTGGGTTTTGGACTGGGTGTATCCCTGCTCGGCGAACCGTGCGTAGAGGAACCAGCGTCCGGATTGGCGAAACTGCACACCCTGCTCATGCAGGATCTGATTCATCCGCTTCGCGCTCAATCCGTAGTCTTTGGCGATCTCGGTCGTGGTCAGCAACGAGTCTGACTGCAACACGATGTCGTAGTAGGAAATCTTCGGCGCTGCTTCGAGAAGGGCTTGTTCTGCGGCCAGCCGCTTGGCTCGCTCGGCACGTAGCTGGACGATCGCCCGCTCCAAAAACTCGTCATTGTCCAAGAGTTTGTCGATCGCGTACATGCCAGTCCGGCGGATCGTGGGCAACACCTCATCAACCACCCAAACCTCGAACTGCTGCGCCGCCGGGAGCTTGGAGGACATGATGAGCCGGTACAAGTCACCTTCGGTGATGAAGCGGGCTTCCTGAGTACGTCCCAGCGCATCGACGATGGGGTAACGAAACGGAACCCCACGACAATGACCCTGAATTGCCTTGTTGGTATTGGTGTATCCGAGTGCGGAGGCGACGTCCCTGCCACAGAAATAGACCGTGCCCTCCTGCTCGATGGTGCGGATCGTTCCGAAGGCATCATTCGTGAATGCCTGGAGAGTATTGGCAGCCATGATCGGCTCCTTCCTAGGAAGCCGACAGATGAACAATGCGGAAAGTTATGGCTTCCTACCAGGAGGGCTTCGAGCAGGCTGGATTTATAACCACACACCGAAAACTGGGTTGGCACGGCTCTGAGCTGTGACATAACCTGGATGGCAACATGACCGGTTCCGCTACCCACCGAGGTGGGAGTCCAGGGCCGGTCTTCGTTGTTCTCAACCAAGGTCACCGGGGTGTTGGAGCCGCAACCGCAACCTGCGCCTGCGGAATCATCTTCCTGTTGACTCCCGGAGCATCGATCGAGCTATACTTGACTCAATCGTTCAGCCCGCCTCGACTTCGGTCGGGAGTGGGCTGGATCTCTATTCAGGGTCGGAGCCAACATGAGCAAGCCGGTAAAACGAGCAGCGACAATCGCTCAACACATCGATCTGCTACGTTCTCGCGGTATGCAAGTCGATACCGACGTCGCATCACAATGGCTTAGTTTCGTCAGCTATTACCGGCTATCAGCGTATTGGTATCCTGCCCGACACGTCTCGGCACACGACGTACGCCAAGATACGTTCACACTGGGCACTCGTTTCAGTGATGCTGTTGCGCTTTACGAAGCAGATCGCAAACTACGTGCACTTGTGCATGACGGAATGGAACGCGTCGAAATTGCGATGCGCACCCGCATAGGGGAAGCGCTGACCGCAACCGACCCACTCGCTTACACCGATCCGCAACGGTTTCGCCCGACGTTTAACCACAAGAAATGGATGACGACACTCGACAAGCGCATCAACCGTGCAGGCAGAAACAATGAAGCAATCAAGCATTACCGAGACTCCTACGACAGCCAATACCCGTTTTGGGTACTAGCTGAGGTGCTCGATTTCGCTGACATTTCACGCCTTTACGAAGGATTACCGGCATCTGACCAGCGAAAAATCGCCGAGGACATGGGACTCGTCATCGACTTGACAGCACTGTCGAAAAACCAGCAACGCAAAACCAAACTCCAATCACCGCTCGTGCGATGGATGGAACAACTGAGTATCGTCCGTAACTTCTGTGCACACCACGCCAGGCTGTGGAACAAATCCTTCGCCCCGGCACCGACAGCAGCATTACGAACGCTCCCACAATTCGCGTCGCTGCCCCTCGGGCAAAGCGGACAAATATTCGGTGTCCTCACTGTTATGGCGGGGCTCATCCGCGTCACATCGCCAGGAACAACCTGGCCAAACAAAATCAGCAGCCTCATTAACAACGAGTTCTTAGCAAACCCTCTTGTCAACCCCACCAGTTTGGGCCTACCAGAAAACTGGAATCACAGCTTCTAACTGCTAATCCTTACGATAAAAGTCGCACTCATACCCATCAGCTGCGAGCGGCAACCCCGCCGCCCAGTCAGGCACGGTGGCCATAAGACCACAGATCTCCTCAACGCTGGCGGTGGTGGTTTCGACAACGATCTCGTCGTGGACGTGCATCACGATCCGATGCCCAGCCTCGGCCACCTGGTGCATGCCGTAGACCAGCAGGTCGCGGGCAATGGCTTGGACAATGTTCTCAGTGAGCTTGCCACCATAGGTCTCCAGAGTGCCCCATTTCCGTCCGGTAGCCACGCCGTCGTAGACGATCGAGGTGCCGCCGAAACGGTTCTCCCCCAACCTCGGTTTCACATACGCGAGCCTGCGCCCAGATGGCAGCTCGATGAAGAAGACCCCAGATTCGACCGAGAACGTCAGCGAGCCAACGCTGGTGGCATGGCGGGTAGCGATCGTGTCGATGGCTGCTTGGTTGATTTGTGCCCAGAGGTTGACGATGTTGGGATTGGCTGCCCGCCACGCATCCACCAACGGCTGCAACTCATGCTCTGCTAGCCCCATCCGCAGAGCACCCATAGCCTTCAGCGCACCGATGCCGCCTTGATAACCGCAGTTGTGAACGAGGTGTCCCGATACGGTGTAACGGTGATGTTCTCCGGCATGCCGTAGGTCATAAACTCGAGCCTGGCCTCGATCAATGGCCACGCCTTGTATCGGTGTTTGACTGCTGTGCGGGCATCGTTGATGATCTGGTCTCGGGTTTTTCCAGTCGAGAGTTTGCGCGTGACGACGCTTTGCGCGTAGGGCCAGTAGCGTTGCTCCAAACGAGAAAACACTGTGTTTCGGCGGTTGCCAATGTTCGCCTTGCGGTCGACGAATCGTAGATTGCCCGGCTCGTAATGACCGTTGGTATCGATACGATCCAGCTCCAGTTCCTCGCTCGCATCGGGCAGATTGTCCAAAATCCATAGTCCTGCTTCCTGGATGGAGGAGAACCTGAATTCGATTCCACGCCCGCCGTAGGATTCCCATTGTTGATCGTTGGGGTTGGTGCAGCGTTGCTTGGCGGCGGTCAGTCTGCGATCCAGCCAACGCGGAATGTGTGGAAGATCCTTCTCGGAACAGTTCTGGCACCCTTTGGATCGCCCGCTTGTCAGTGCGCCGAGATTGATCCATTCGATCTTGCCACAGCCAGTGCAGCGTGTTTCGACGTAGCAGTAATTCCAGTTTTTCGACCATCGTTTTTCGGGGTTGATGATCTGCACCCACCCGTATTGGGTGCCGACCATCTCCGGTTTGTAGGAGATGTGCGCCGCTGGCGGCAGCTTGCCCGAATAGTATTGGCTCCGGTTGCCATTGAACCCACACGAGGTGATCTGGCGTGGCGATAAGTCCTTGATATTCAATGACATTGCGTATTCCTTGATAGATCAGTCCTTCATGAGCGACAAAACTGTTTCCGTCCCACACTTTGTGACTGCAGGTGACCTGTTCGATAGGCACTTCTCCGTGATCGGTGAGCACCAGCTGGCCTTGAGCAATACACGCCAAGACTGCGATCTTGCCTTTCTGCCGCAGGTCGGCGTTGATACCGTGTTTTTCGACAGGGACGCCAAACATCCTGCTCGCGGTCTCGCAATACAAGTCCTTGCCTTCCTCGAACGCGCGCAGCGTCGTGGTTTCACCTGCGAGCCAGGCGATCACGCGAGCCTCAATCGCAGAAAAGTCAGCGACAACGAACCGGTTCCCCGGCGCGGGGATGAAGGCGGTGCGGATCAGCTGAGAGAGAGTGTCTGGAACGGAGTCGTAAAGCAGCTCGATGGATTCGAAGTTTCCTGCTTTAACGAGTGCGCGGGCCTCATCGAGGTCTGGGAGGTAGTTGCGGGGCAGGTTTTGGACTTGCACCAAACGGCCAGCGAACCTGCCCGTCCTCCCAGCACCATAAAACTGCAGCAGACCTCTCCCCCGGCCATCAGCTCCGGCGACGTGTTGCATCGCCTCATACTTCTTGACCGAGGATTTGGAAAGTTCGCCGCGCAACTCCAAAGCCTCACGCACATCTCCCGTCGCTGTTTCGAGGGCGGTGGCGACTTCGGCTTTGGCCAAGGAGGTCATGTGACAACCGTGATCGATAAGCCATTGTTTGAGTTGGATCGGCGAGTTCGGATTCTCCAACCCGGTCAGTTGCTGGGCGCGCTCGAGTGTGGCAGCGCGGTGCTGCCGGTCGCAGGCCACAGCATTATCCACAAGCACCCCGTCGAGCAGGATCCCGGTATCGTTGATGGTCTGATCTAAGGCGTAGGTGTCCCACTCACTCTCGGGCATGGGGAAAGCGGCGAGACGCTCGTGAATCGCCAACTCCACTTCCACGTCCCGCCGGTTGTATGCCTTAAACGCCTCCCAACCAGCAGGATCAGACTCGGGCGGGTTCCGTGTGGCTCCGCCATTGAGCACAGTGGCCTTGACTGGGGTGCAGAACTGGGTGATGAGCTTCCGACCCGCCGCATCCTTCCGCACAGGAAGTTTCAGGACGGCGGCCACCTGCTCCAGGCTCATCGGCAACCCCAGATAGGCCGACCACACCATCGTGCACCGCCACTGCCCAGGATCTAAAAACCGCCGTCCATCCATGAGGTGAGGGTGATGGCAGGTCAGCCAGGTCGATAGGCAGAGGCGTTCAAAAGCTGCGTTGAACGCCCACTTCCTTACGTCCGGATCCACCAACGCTCGCAGAATCTCGTCTGGTAGTTCTTCACCGCAGGCCAGATCAACCACCTCCACCGGGCCGCCGTCGATGGAATAGCCGAACAGCAAAACATCAAAGCCGGGATCTTCAACATACGGGTAGACCCCGGATTTCGTGAGATTGACGGGCGAGAATGTTTCGAGATCGGTAAATAGCTCACGCATGAGGGCATCTCCTTGGCATAGACATGTGTGGCTGGGAGAACACCCCAGCGTTGATCGGTGTTCTCCCAGCCAAGGTTGATGGTTTATGGGTTGGTGGGCGTGCGGTACTGCTCGCACTCAGCCTCGGTATCGGCGATGAGCTTTTCTAGCCGCTTGCGATCGCGGCGGATCTTCCACCGCTCGGCAATCACAGAGGCGACCTCCATAAGAGCCCAGCCAACGACAGCACCCACGAACATAGCCACGACGGTGGTGGCGTTTGCGGACAGTGCTGCTGCATAACACTCGTTCATGATGGTTCTCCATTCTTCTAGTTGAGAAAGTCGTCGGATGCTGCGAAGCCACCAAAGTCGGATTCTGCGCTGACCCGGTTGCCACCGAGCGGCTCGCCGTCGCGGAGCTTTTGGATATTGCCCAGCCCGCAGGCAATCCCCTTGTTCCCATTCGTGTTGAACGCATAGAAGGAGACGGAGACGCGGGCGTAGCAGCCCGAGTAGACCTCGCTCGCGTCGAGGATCGGCTGCAAATCGGCGTCAACGACTTGAGGTGGCGTGGTGGAGTTGGCGTTGACGAACATCGCGTTTTCATATGCTTCGTCGTCACGCTCGGTATCCCCGTCGCGCAGCGGGAGCTTGAGCGCGGCCTTGTTGGGGCGCTTGCCACCGAACTTGCCGATCCCCGCCTCGATCGCAGCGTCGATAGCCCGCTCGATCCTGCCCAGAGTGTCGGTGTCACTCTTGGGGATGATGAGGCTGACCGAGTACTTGGGCTTACCGCCCTGAATACTCTTGGCTTCGAAAATGTTGGCATACGACAGGCGGACCTCATTGGTGACCACACGGGTCGGATTCGTAGTAGACATGCTTGTCTTACCTTCTTTCTATTGTTTACTTGGTTGAAATTGGAGTGAATTCGTTGGCTGCCGACTGGATCTCCAGTGCTGGCCTCTTATCGGACTCAGGAACCAGAGCAGGCTTGCCTGCGGGTTTGACCACCAGGTCCCCCAACAGTTCGGTGAAGCGCTTCTTACCCAGTTGTTTTTCCAGCGCGGTGATGGTTTTGATCTTGCGATCCCAAATGTCGCTCACCCCGCCAGCCTCAGCCGCCTTGGCGACAGCGGACTCGTCGGAGTATTTGCGGATGGAGCGGCCGGCGACGAGCTTGAAGCCCGACCACCGCTTGCCCTGATTCACAGCCAACGACAGCGCGTAGGCCTCCACGTCAGCCGCCCAGGCTTTCAGCTGCGGTAACTGGGCAAGCACGGTCGCGATTTCGTCGTCGGTCAGTTCAGCTGGTGGGGCAAACTCGTGTCTAGCAATGGCAAGGTTCGCCTCAGCGCGCGTTCGGCAGGTGGGTGCGAGTTTGCAAAACCGGCACCACTCACCAGACGCAAACTCACCATCACCGCTAGCAGCGAGTATGGCGGTTGGTTTCACGACCTCGGCCGCCCACGCCTCCAACTCAGTGACCGATACGTGCCAAGTGGAGATGTTCGCCCGCCTGGGCTGGTAGATCGTCACCGCCGCCTCGTCTATGTCATAGAGCAACCCGAATGCGTTCAGAGCGCCCAGGGCGTAGAGCATGAGTTGCGGGTTGTTCTCGGCGTCGACCATGACGCCTTGGCCGTATTTGAGATCGATGATGTGCAGGACCGGTTCGGTGATGATGACGCAGTCGCCGGTGCCGAAGCCGCTCGGCACGACATGGCTGAAGTCCAGGCGCTGCTCGACCAGCACCTTCGGGTCCGTACACGCCGCTCGTGCTTCACGGAGCTGCTCGAGTACGAAGGCGACGTAGTCGTCGGTCAACGACTCCATCTCCTCATCAACCCAGTCCGAGACCGGCTTGATCGTGGGAGCCTGGTGGAGTGCTCGGCGTAGCTTCCACTCCGCCAACGCATGAGCAGCGGTGCCTTGCTCGGCGGCCGCCGACGACGACTCCGGAAGCCGAGCCTCCAACGCCGCTGAGGGCGGGCATTCCAACCACCGGCGTGCCCCCGAGGCTGACAGAAGAGCGTGTCGGTCAGGCATCGGCAATCGCCTCCGCCTGCGCCAACAACCACCCAAACTTGCCCGGATCAACCTCGGAAAGCTTGACCCCACCCGCCGCTTGGATCAGTTCACGCACCTTGGCGGTGTGGCCAGCCTGCGACAGGCGTGCGAGGACGGCGCGCACCCGCTCGAGTGTCACCGGCTCCGGATCCTCAGCCTTCGCGGGCTCTGGATCGGGCACCTGGTTCGCTGGCTGGTGAGTCGCCTCGTACTCCTCGGCGGCATCTTCGAGCGCTGGCTGCGCGAGCTGCGTGGCCGCGATCGGACGTGTGCCGGGTATGCCTGCGTGGTCTTCGAAGCTTTCCCAGGCGGATTCTTCAATCGCCTGGGCGAGCATCGTCGCACCCTCAGCCAGACGGTTCAACGCACTGATATAGCGGTTCGCTTCGGTGACATTCATTCCCGATCACCACCGCTCGGGGCGACGCCAACCGCCTCAGCTAGTGCCATGAGGTCGTCGGGTTGTTCGATGATGGTGACCTCGTCAACACTGCCGCCTGGGACAAGTACCGCATAGCGTTCGCTCGTGCCGAAGATTCGGCGGGCTAGACGCTTCCTCAGACTTACCTGGCAGACCTTGACCACCGAATCAGCCTCTGGGTTGACCCGAACCTTAATCTTGTGCCTCATATTGGCTCCTTCCTGGTCATGCAGGACGGTTGAACCCGGATTGGCTTGCCCTGCTGCTAGGACGGCTTTCAGCGGCAGTGGTTTATAACCCCTCATGACAACTTCTCCTTCAGCGTGGTGGTGGCGCGCTTGAGGATCTTGTTGATCATCGGCTGGGATATCCCGTACTTCTTGGCGACTTCGGCCTGGGTGAAGCCGTCGAGCTTCACCGCAACCAACACGGCGCGTTCACGCTCAGACAGAGAATTGATCGCATCCCAAATGCTCATCTCCCCCACCCACGCATCAGCAGGATCAGCCGAGCCGTCGCCAGCGAGGTAGCCGTCAGCCCTCAATTCACCGTCGATCACCGAGACCGGCTCCTCGGCATCACGCGGAGTCGACGCACGGTAGGTGGTGTTGCGCAGGTGGGACTTCGCAGCGTTGTATTCCACCCGCCCCACCTCGTGGTCAAGGATCACGCTCGGGTCACGACGCGCCACCAGCTTCGGATCATCGGCTGCAGCGAGGCGCTGCTGATAGTCACGCTCGACCATCGCAGTCACCTCGTCTTGGCTGACCTGGACCGAGTATTCCCGGCACGGGAAGCGCTCGGTCGAGTCGTTGCGTTCGAAACGCACCGTCAGGGTGCGCTCGTTATTGAAAACCATCGGAATCTTCCTTCAGAAATGAAGGGAGACCCGTTCAGAGGTATTCAGTTGTATTCGTCGCCCGAAATTGGGAGTAGTTGGAGAAAGCGAAAGCGGGCACCTATTTTCTAGATGCCCGCCGTAGCCCCTCGAACAGATCTCCCGGTTAGCGGTTGACCACCTTGCTTGATCACAGCTCGGCGTGCAGCCAGTGTGGTCGCCGTCGACTGCGTCCGCTCTGGCTAGATCCGGACGTGTCCAAGCCGCGGAACCAACCACCTGAAGGTAGAATCAAAGGGTCGGATGGCTGCGCACAACCGGGTCTGACTAGAGCTTCGCTAATTTCGAAGAACGCTGAACGATCGCACCGTCCCTATCCGTCCGAACACCGTCCCTGGACGTCCCAAATGGTGAAGGAGGGTAGAGATGCTGATGGCGGAGCTGATCCAGTTCATGCACTTCAGCGCGGCTGAAACGCATGCTGGCGGCGGTGATTTCCTCCTCCAGCTCAGCGAGCACTCACTCAAGCCTCACGCCCGTGGACCGGGCCGGAACAAGCTCTATGGCGACCTCAAAGATGTCGACAAAGATGAGGACAAGATCTACAAACGCAACGCTGACCGACGGCAGCGCTGGTACAAGGCGACCTCGAAGCCAATTCCCAAGGGAATAGCGATGTTCTGGAATCGCAATTTCGACCGGGACGGCTTCCTGGAATACATCGAGATGCGTATTTCCCTTGATGTCCGCAACGATTGGCATGCGATCTTCACAGCCAACAGGTACACCCACTCACACGATCAACTACCTGCCTTGGTCGCTGACCTTTTCGTCACTGGCCTTGCACACCTTTCGGCAGGTGACCCCAAGATCGACGACAAGCCGTGGAATCCGGACCTAATCGATGCCACCGCTGATGAGCTCGCGACGGTGGTCCAGCAGAAACAGCGGTTCGCTGACCTCAAACCGGCTGACATCTATGTAGATGGCAACGAGCTTGTCGTGGGCACATATCGAGTGCAGATGCCCGCCCAGAAGACAATTCCTACAAAGCCGAGTGCCTTTGAACGAAAGTACACCAACCAGCTGATCCGGTTGCTGTGCGAGGAGTGCGGGATCAAGGTCTCGATCGACTCGCTCCGCGAGAAGGGCGGCGAGTACCTCGAAGACTTTACCATTGCCCGCCAGGACTACTACCTCGCCGACGGTCTGCGCGAGATCATGAAGGATTCCAGCCTCGACGGTGAGGCCGAGTTCGAAAAAATCAAGGATGACACCTTCTCAGGTGTCCGGCCCACGCATCGAAAGAAGCACGCCTCCAACTACGAGAGGATGCAGGCAACACTCGAGCAGGCCGCGAATGTCCCTCTGACCAAGTCTCATGTCCCTGAAGCAACCGGCTTGTTCCACACCGAGCACCGGCACGGGATCACCCACATGTTGGTCAACGACGAACGATTGAAGTGGGTCGATGATGACAGCTAGTCCATACAACTCCGCTTTAGTGATAGCCACCAGAATCACTGTCATCCTCGCGGCACGTCCGCAAGTGCTACGCACAGAACGTAGCCTGGCAGCGATCGACCTGCTGACCACCAACGCTGGCCAGTTCGGCCTCTACCCCAGCAACCTTCACGGTGATTCCATCTTCGTCGCCACCGAGTTCGCAGCCCGAAGCAAGAACATCACCAAAGGCATCCGCTACGCCGTCACCCACGGGCTCATCACCCCAGTTAAAGACGACAACGGCATCAGATTCACAATCAACGACACAGGTAAGAGCTTCGTCAACAAACTAGCGAACCAGTACCTGACCGATTACCAGCGGGCACTCAACCCAGTGCTTGCATACGTTGATTCTCGAACCGACCGCGAAGTGATTCGTCATATCGAGCGCCAAGGCATTGAACCGATCAAGGAGGATCGCACATGACTAACCGATTCTGGATTGAGAGCATCCGCTACACAGGTGAAAACGTTGCCGAGACCGTTGTGAGATTCAAGCCCGGGATCAACATCGTCCACGGCCCCTCCGACACCGGCAAGACCTACCTGGCCAAAACCATCAAGTACATGCTCGCAGGGTCAACTAAACCTTTCGCGACTGAAACTGGATACTCCGTCATCACGATGGTCCTGCGCACCGACGAAGGCAAGGTCAAGCTCACCCGTAACATCGGGTCTTTGCGGACCACCGTGACCGCCGACCACAACTTTGGCATCCTTCACGATGACTATGCCATCCAACCAACAGAGGGCAATGAGAACGAGCTGACCGTTTCAGACATCTTGCTACGACTTCTCGGCATCAACGAACGCAAAGCTGTTCTCACCAACCAGTACGGCAGCCGCAAGCCACTGACTTGGAAGACGTTCTCCGACACCCTCCACCGCTCCGAAAGTCGCATCACCTCCGAAGAATCGATCTTCTCCACCGCCAAATACGCAACACTCTCGGCCTTTCTCACCCTGTTCTACGACCAAGACCTCTCCCTGTTGCCAGAACACGACGACCCCGCAGACATCAAGATCCGCAAAGACATCCTGGTTCCCGTCCTAGACGAAAAACTCACCCATGTACAGAACCAACTGTCTCTCCTCCAAGATCAGCTCCTCGAAATCGGGGATCGTGATGTCAGCCAAGAAATCACTACACTTAGCAAGCAACTCGAGCAACTCAACCAGATCCAAGACCAGACACGAGACGCGCTAACCAGAATTACCAATAACATAGCTACAGCCGAGCAGGAGCTCGCAGTGCGCTCCATGTCAGCCCGCCACTACGACGATCTCGCCTCCGTCTACATCGGGAACATCAAGCGCCTCACCTTTGTCTCCGACGCACAGGCAGCGATCGAAGGACTCGAACCACAGGCAACGTGCCCGTTCTGCGACAATCCCCTCGAAGAACAGCAGGAAACCGACTACCGCCACGCCGCCCAGGCCGAAGCCGAAACCATAGCGGAGGATCTTGAAGAGCTCAGCACTGTGCGGACCTCACTTGACCAGCATGTGTCCGTGCTACAGCAGCGTCTCAAGGACCTACGCAACGAACAACGTAAAATCGAGCGTCAGCTAGCACAAGCCGTGCTTCCTCAAATCAGTCGGGTTCGCGACCAGATACGGTCACTTGAGAGTCACCAGTCGGCTCTCACTGAGTTCAAGATGCTCGAAACAGAGCATGAGGAACTCAACGAGCAACTCGGGGAGCTTATCAACCCGCCTGAACCCGATGCGGATTTCAACCCCGTCGAGCGCTTCCCAAATAGCTTCTACATGGAGATGACACGCTACATCCGGACTATACTCACCGAGACTCATTACCCAGATGCGGAAAGAGCTTTCTTCGACCCGAATGGCTTTGATATCAAGATCGGTGCTAAGCCGAAGCGCTTACACGGCAAGGGCTACCGAGCTTTTTTCAACACCATCCTGGTGCTCGCCCTTCGCCAGTACATCCACGAACATGCCCTCCACAAGCCATCCATCGTCGTTCTAGATACCCCAACGTTGGGTCTCGAGCACCAAAAGAGCAGCGATGGTCTGGTTACAAGCAGGGACGACAACGGTCGTCCAAAGACCGGGCTACTACGAAACCTCTTTGACCACATGGCCGACACCGGCAACCATGGACAGCTCATCATCCTCAACAATACCGACGTAACTCCCTCCACCCACTTCGACGACGAAAATGCCACTGAACTCATCTTCGGCGAACACGACGAATCAGACCGCCCCGGGCTTCTGATCGATATCAGGGAAGATCGGCCAGACACGACAAACAATGAAGTGGAGCAGCCACGACTATGGGATTAGGCTCAATACTCTATTGAGTGTGGATTCCCCAGGTTTTCAGCTCCAAATGACTTGAGCTCTGTCCATTGATACCACGCCTGGAAAGGTCAGCAATTCAGCACGGCAATCAGCTTCCAGCAATTTATTATTTCTTTATCAAAAACAAATACTCAAAGTTTTTGGTTTCTTTAGGAGGTGTCCACTCATTCGTCCAGGTCATGTTTAGTGGGCTGGCGTGAGGGCGGGTGTGGGTCTCTTTTTTTGAGATCCACACCCGCCTCGCTGTGTTAATGAACGTTAGTGTTCATTAACGTGTTGGTAGCATCACGCGCGGCGACGTGTCACCATGATGCTCAGTGCGCCGGCGGCCAGGAGTACTCCTGCGAGCAGGGGCAGGCTTGCTAGATCAGCACCGGTGTGTGCCAACTTGCTTCGGTCAGCAACGGGGACACACGCGTCGTTATCATCCGCGCCGGTGACGTCCTGATCCGATGTGACCGAGTTGAACAGACCCTTGCTGGGATCCCCTGCTTTCTCGGTGGAGCACACGCTCAAGGATTTCCACTGGCTCTGGGTCAGGTTGGCAACCACTTCGTAGGTAACAACCACGCTAGCGGTGCGGGTCTGACCCGCAGCGATCTTCGATGCCGGGATCACCACGAATGGTTTGTCCGTATCGACGCTGGTGCCGTTAACACGAACGTCAACGATCTTCAGGCCTGCTGGAGTAGCGGGGGTGTCAATCACGTCGGAGGACACGGCCTCAACCAGTCCGGTATTTGCCACACTAACCTCGAAGGTTGCAGCCAGGCGTGTGCCAGCCTCACCACTGATCTTCACAGGAGCGCTCTTAGCTACCTTGGTCACGGTGAATGCGGGGGTGGTAGCGTTTGCGGGGTCTTCGTCACTGACAACAACACCGAAAGGATCCTTACCCTCAGCTCTAGCAGTGTTGGTGTGCTGCACGCCAGGAGCAGGAGCAGCAAGCGAAGCTGTACACGTCATCGACTCACCCGCAGCCAACTCACTGGCCGGGCAGGTAATCGCCTCGGGATCAGTGATCACCGAATCAACAACCGTCAGCTCACTCAACGGCACGCTACCCGTGTTAGTGACCACGAAGGAAACATCCATCATAGAACCCGGAGCAACAACCACACCCGGAGCGTCATTAGCATCCTGGTCATTAATTTTCTTCACCACGCTAATACCCGCACTACCCGTCACAGTCGAGCAGGCAGTATTATTCGACGTACCATCCTTATCGCCCAGGTCATCACCATCCATGTGGACCGTGTTGACCAAACCAGAACGAGCCCCACCACCAGCAGCACCCGAAGTGGTCTCACAGGTCGACAACCTCTTCCACGAAGCCGCGCTCATCCCAGCAAGATCAACCCCATACGTGACCTCAACCTTGAACTCCTTTGACTCGCCTACTCCTAGCTTGACACCAGGAGAAACCGCAAAGGAACCATCAGGACCAGCACTTACCTTGGTGCCATCAACACTCAGGGAAGAAACCCGCAAGCCATCAACCACACCAGGACGATCAACAACACCCGCAGACGTGCCCGCGACAAGACCCGTATTCGACACACTCACCACATACGACTGCACAAACTCCTTCATATCAGGACCAACCTGCACCGTCTTCCCACCAGACTTCTTCACCGCAAAAGTCGGAGAGATCCGGGTTTGAACCAGGTCACACTGATCGGTGTCACTATCGACATCAGTATTTGGAGTACACACCGAAGATGAATCCTTGGGATTCTCATCAGAAGAAACACGAATAGCGTTCGTAATATCAACAGGGCCTTCAAGACCAGGTTCAAGCTTTGCTGTACCCTCATAGGTGAACTCGGCAACCGGGCTCACATGGCCAACAACCTTCCACTGATTCTCAGCAACCTTCTCAATGTTGTAGTCACCTTTTGCGGCCTTAACCGCGGTGAGCTTAACATCGGTCAGCCCCTGACCACCATCATCACTAATGGTCAGGT
The DNA here is from genome assembly GCA_015679245.1 of Actinomycetaceae bacterium zg-1166. GTDB lineage: Bacteria > Actinomycetota > Actinomycetes > Actinomycetales > Actinomycetaceae > Changpingibacter. The sequence goes on from CP064953.1 coordinate 1,063,401, forward strand.
TAGTTGCCCCATTATTACCCTGGGCAACCTTGACCGTGCCGTTGAAATGAACCAGACCGTCATCACCAATCGGGTTATCTTCCCAGGCCTTATCAACCTTAAGAGGAGAACCAGGCGCAACAACAGTAGAAGTCGAGGCCTCAATGGTCTTAAGTTTAGTTGAAGCCGCAGCAGAAACCGCTGAGAAACCAAACCTAGCACCACGCGGATTCACGGTCTTATCACCCGTGTAAGTACACTCCACCGAATGGTTTAGTTCAATACCAGCAGCCACCTTCTTGTTAATGAACCACAGTGCCGTTGTCCCTGCCGGAATATCACTACCAGTAAGCTTCTTCCACCCCGCACCAGGAGCAGCAACACCACCATTAGACCCAGCCACAGGAGAACGATCAATCCCCTTCGCCTCAGCACTCGAATAGTAGACCTCCGCGCCCGCAGCAGGAGTGACCTTCTGACAGACAAATCTCGCACCCGCAGACTTCAGATCCGTCCCGCGACCATCACCCACATAAGGCAAAACAGACAAGGTAGAAACATAGTCCTGGGTCACCGAATCATCATTTTGGGTCATGATGTCAAAACTGACCTTACCCGTGTAATCATTAACCGCGAACTCTTTAGGAGCACTAACAGTAACAATCGTATCCGCAGACGAGTTAAGAACATACCGCGTCGAAGAACGAACCGTCAACGCCTTAATCAGACCGGCATCATCACCAGCATTACCAGCAACAGGGTCAATCACATAAGAAGAAGAGAGAGTCTTCGCCCCCGCCGGACCGCCAGCAACAACCATGAAAGTTCCCTTTTGATAAACATTGCCCTTGGTCACCTTCTCCCACGTCAAAGTCTGCCCCTTAACACTAGGCTCACCAAGCTCAGCAGACGCAGACCCAGCAACATACGTAGTCCCCGCAGGCAAAGTCACCGTCAACTTACCCGGATAATCCTTCGACGCAGCACCATAAGCACCCCACCGAATAGTTACCGGAACGTTTGCCTTCGGCTCAGGATTCTGGTTCGCAGACGCAATCTCAATAGAATGCCGCGCCGCAGCACCAATCACACTAAAACGATCAATACCCGTATTCGTCCCCGGATACCCCGCCGGGGCATCAGCATAAGGAGCATTCACAGCGCTAGTCGGACGCGCCGAAATAGGCGTCATCGGTTGAGCAGCATCAAGTGTCGAAGAAGATGACGACCAAATCGCTGTTTTTGCAGGCGTGTCCTCATTGACCTTATAAACCGTGACGAAAGAAGTGCTTACGACAGTGGTTCCCTGCTTCACATCGGACTCCGTACCCGTGATACGCATACCAGAAACCTTCGTCATATCCGCAGGCTTATTCCGCGTCCACCCATCACTGCCGTTACAGTCCGCATTAAAATCAAGGCTGGTATCACCCACGTAATACTCCAAGGTACCGTTCTTCACACCCTGCGGAATCGACTGAAGCGCCTTCGAAAACCCTGAATCCTTCGACGTATCCTTAGCTAAGCCATTTTCTAGGCCTTCCCACTGCGTGAATAAAGAATTACCCACTTTACGTGGATCGCCCACTAAGTCATCAATACCGATGTTGTGATACATGAACCACTCACCCGTAAAGTGCGCGCCCTGCCCCTTCGGAAGGATATTACAGAAACTCACAGGACCATTAGGCCTACTGATATAGCTTCCAGCCAAAGCGACACCTCCAGGAACCGTTACCCCCTGCCCATCACGCCATGTGGCTGGATATACGGACATAGTTTCAAAGGCTACAGGGGAACCATTTGGAGCATAGTTTCCGTAACGGGTATAATGCCCTATCGCATATGAGCGTCCGCGACCCGAATTGTATGCGAACACGGTTTGATTGTCTTCAGTATTCTGGTCAGCAACCGCAGCATCTGTGGTTAATGTACCATCAGCGGTGGTGTAGGAGACATTGCTCAGAGTTATCGTTGCAGAGCCATTTCCCGCATTGAGCTTCTGCTCAGCAGTAGCAGAATCCTTAAAAGGCAAACTCACCTGAGCAGAGGAAAGATTGAGCCACCCCTCAGCGCTCTGCCCATTCGTGTAATTCCTATAGCGCGGGTCCGGCGCATTGAAACCATCAACGCTCACATGGAAAAGCCACGGATCAGCCGGATCAACCCTCGCCTTCCACGTGGCACCGTTTAGATCATCACTGGTATCAATACCTTTATTCTTCGAGGATGGTGACGGGAAAGCACCCTTTCCAAAAGAGATAGCGGATGTGTCCAGCAAGTTTGGAAGTGTGCCCGATCCAGCCCAATCGATCTTCATGTCAAAAGTGACTGGTCCCGCAGGCTTGCGAGAATTCGGAGCAGACAAGATCTGGGTAACAAACCGCATACCCCGACTGACGTGAATAGGATCAGTATTGTCCTGTGCTGTGACCAGCGGATTAAGACCCTCACCACCAATAATCTTCACAGCCTTTGCATCAGCCGACTTCCCCGCGCCAGCCTCATCCGTGATCTTCGCTCGCACAAGCGAATCCGCAGGACCATCAACAGTAACCGGAATCAGAAAACGAGAGGCAACCCCATGAGTAGCATCCGCCTCATACTCACACGACAAACTCTTCCGATCACCACTAAGAGACGTCTTCTCCGACTCCACACAGTACTTCGGAATATCTGTCACATAACCATTCTCAACCACAAACGTAAAAACACGCTTACCGCCACTTTGCGGCACATCAGTAGCATGATCAAAGTTACGACTCAGATGAGCCTCAGCATTCAACAAAGTCCCATTACCAGCACTAGCTGGCGGATCAACATTGTACTTAGCATCCTGCCACGCCAACTCCACCTCAGTAGTGGCAACAGGATCATCAGCCCAAGCAACAGGTGAGAATAACCCAATACCCCCCGCAAGGAGTACGGTCACCCCCCCCCCGCAACAAATCTACGAATCCTCAAGAGAAAACCTCCAGATACAAAAACACGTCAAAGTGCACGAACACGCACCACCGCGATCATACAGGGTAAACCCACACATGAACAAGCCAGGAACAACAGCCCGAAACACCCCCACCCACCCGACTACCATTCTCCAACTCACCCTTAATACCGCCACTCACAGCAATAAAGAAGCCTCCAGTGACGACGCGACACAACACTTCACACCAAACCAACACACACGGACCTACCTGGTTAACAACCCTACGCAACCATGCCAACCCGGCCCCCCTACCCGCGAGGAAGAAGCAGCCAAGGCTGCCGATCTCCTCAATGAGAACGGGAATGAGTAACCCTATAAACTCGCGAATCGGGGCGGATGCCGCTTGGCCTCCACCCCACCTTCATCTACAAGTATCCCAGACACCACATACCCCACGAAACACCAAACCCTCCACGGAACACCACATGCCCCACGAAACACCAAACCCCCCACGGAACATCACATGCCCCACGGAACACGAGATTCCCTTGAATTTCCGTCACGCGGGCGAGAGTTCGTGCCACGTCGCGCATTTCATGCCCCGACAACGCACGAAACCCCAACGCGACACGGTGAACCCCATACACCCCAAACGACCACGCCACCATCAACCCCGGTTCCACACCACAGCCTTATAGCCCAAACCCGAAAAGCCCGAAAAGGCCAGGCCAGACGCTAACGACACGCCGCCATAAACAACGATCTTTGTCTATTAACCCGACAGTACGGATGGAAGCAGGCGAGATCCAGTACAACATTCCCGAGTTCATGCTACAAAACGGGTAACGACCCACAACCTTTCGACGCGAGGCTATACCTTTCGACGCAAGACCCTACCTTTTGACGCCTCCCCCGCTCCATCCGCCCGAAACGGACCGAACGCCAAAATCCACCCTCCAAACACTGCCACCAGCACCAACACCACCGGCCACCAAGAAACAGAAACCCCCTCGAATCCCGCGTCACACCAGGTAAAACACGGAACCCAAGGGGTTCACGAAACACTCAAATCTTTGTATCAAAATGAGCATCCAAATGGTGGAGCTAAGGGGATTCGAACCCCTGACCTCTTCCATGCCATGGAAGCGCGCTACCAACTGCGCCATAGCCCCTTAGGACTCATTAAGGGTACACCAGTTTTTCGGGGTCTACCAAATCTAGATATGCAATTGTAGCGAGATGAATCCCACGCGCGTTGAAGTCGTTTTAACACTGAAGTCGTTTTAACACCAAGGAGGAGGTATAGGGACTTCAGAAAATACTCGTTCCCTTATGCGCGCTCACTCTATCCTCTCCTACCTTAAATACGCCATGGGGCGACGAGAAAACTATGTAGTTTCGTCGTCGCCCCTTGAGAGTTTCCTCATGAGCGTTCGTGTTTAGCGCGGAGCAACTTCCTGACCAATTGAGGCCATCGTAGAGGTGAACCACTCCTGAGAGATGTCAAAAGGCTTGGCGCCCTTGATCCGTGGGAAGGCGATATTCGTGAGGATGTTGCCGTTTTCCTCATCGTGGCCGATCACGCCTGGCTTACCCGCAAGCGCACACTCGACAGCCAGATCCACCATCCCCTTGATGAGGCGGAGATCCTCGGCATTCGCATGCCAAGAGCGGGAGAAGTAACCCGATTTCTGTACCATAACCTTTTCAGCACCGATACGCTCAGCAAACTGTTTGGCAAACCACTGGCCTGGGTTGATCGTATCGAGCTTGACGTGACCGAAGGGATCGCGCTGGATTTCTTCGCCAGCTGCTTCCTTTTCCGCGATGATTTCTTCCACGCCGGCACCTTCGGAAAGGAAGATATTGACGTTGCCGATCTTGTCCATGATGGCGCGCAGGCGCGTGGCCTCAGCATCGAGATCGATCTTCATTTCAGGCACGTACACGGCGTGTACATCCCAGCGTTCCTGGGAAAGTCCAAGTGTGGGCGCCCATTCTTGCTTACCCACCCACTCGTGGTAGTAGGCGGCACTCTGTGCGGTGAGGTAGCCACAGTTGCGACCCATGACCTCGTGAACGATGAGCATACGCGGGTTGGAGCGATGCTCGGCGATCACATGCTGGGCAAAGGCCGAGGCCTCTTCGGCTGCTGTCCACGCACCAAGAGATTGACGAATCGGGATAATGTCGTTATCGATCGTCTTAGGTAGGCCTACCACGGTGAGTTCGTAGTTATTCTCGTGTAGGTAGGCTGCTAGATCGGCGGCAGTGGTATTCGTATCATCACCACCGATGGTGTGGAGAACATTCACTTTGTCCTTGCGCAGCTGCTCAGCAGCCACTTCGAGTGGATTTTCTCCTTCCTTGACGAGGCCACGTTCGACGAGGTTCTTCGCATTGGTGAGTTTGACGCGCGAGTTGCCGATGGGTGATCCTCCGAAAAGATGCAGCAAGTGCGCCTTTTCACGTCCTTCCTTGTCGATCACCACGTAATTGCCGGTGAGTAGGCCGTGATAGCCGTACTGATAGGCGATGATCTCCACTTCAGGAGCAATTTCCGTGTAGCGTTCAATGAGACCGCCGACAGCAGAGGATAAACACGGGGCGAAGCCGCCAGCCGTAAGTAGTGCAACACGACGAACTGTCATCGGTAACCTTCCCGTTTTTCGAGCGTCAACACGCCCATCTAGTTCACACGAACCTTCCTTATGTGGCAGCCCAGCATCCAGCATCCAGGGTTTTACCCACACGAGCGCTTTGAGCCACGCCTTTCATTCTAACCTTGTTCTAACCTTGCTAAGGCATGTCCTGGCGGGATCTAGTTCCTGGTGCTGCAATCCACATATCTCGATTCCGCTCCGGGGAATCGGCTGCGCCTCACCGTTATCTCATCAGCGCTAGGATCAAAGCTATGGAAGTACCCGAGGATGACGTCTTCTCGCAATACGCAGATGAACTCAAGGATATTGACATGCCCGCTACGCCCCCCGCAAGCTCGGGGCGGAAGCACCGCGAACGTAGGCGAGCAAGATCTTGCGAGGAAATTTTTTCTCCTAAGGATTCTTACGCTCGCGGTCTCTCCTCATATGACGATGCACGATATGGAGATACACGTTCGAGGAGTCCCCGCGATTGGACTCCTCCTGATGAGGAAGAGTCCTTTAATCCCTCAGAACTTCCTGAAGCCGAGCCTACGAGCCATATAGGACTGTTTGCTGTGCTCTCTTGGGTGCTCGCCGCAGCTGCTCTCCTCCTCACCGTGCTCTCCTATTTCCACATTCTTCCGGCTGCTCCCCTGTTCTGGAAATTCTGTGCACTGGCTACTTTCAGTTTCGCCGCTCTCGCGGCCTTTCTTTCTTCCCCATCTAGCAGGAATACCGATTTTTCCGACGATGGTGCCCGGCTATGAGATCCCTTCCCCTGGTCTCGGTTCTCTTCCCCACCAGTGTTTTCACAGCCCTTCCCTTCTGCCACCTCAAATTCTCTGCGTGGGGATGTTGAGGGATCACACCTGCTGTGAGAAGCTCACCCATCGTTCAAGTAGTTGCGTGCACGCCCCTGAATCGATCATTTCACAAGCAAGTTTCACGCCAGCACGCATACGTTCAAGAGGAGAGCCATCTTCGGAACGTGTACCTTCTACACGACCTTCCGCGACGAAAGCCGCGCCAGCATTGAGCACAACCGAGTCGCGTACCGCACCGGTTTCGCCGGCGAATACTCGACGGGTAATCATTGCATTTTCAGCGGGATCACCACCACGGAGATCCTCGATACTCGCCCGCTTAAAACCGAGATCGGTCACGGGATCAAGAATCATATGCTCTACTTGCCCCTCATTGATGACCCACATGTGTGAGGATACAACCGTGGAGAGTTCATCCATACCGTTACATCCGCGTACCACGATTGCGTGGCTACCACGTTCAGCTAGCACGTCGGCCACAATTGGCGCATGAGGCTCACTAGCTACTCCAATAAGGCTACAACGTGGACGGGCGGGATTGGTGAGGGGGCCGAGGAAATTAAAAGCTGTACGCACCCCGAGTTCTTTACGTGTTGGAGCAGCGAAACGCATCGCCGGATGGAAAACATTGGCGAACACAAAAGTGATCCCGAGTTCGTCGAAACACTCCTCTACACGCTCACTGCTCATCTGGAGATTGACGCCTAGAGCTTCGAGGCAATCCGCCGAACCCGAAGCAGACGAGGAGGCGCGGTTTCCATGCTTGACTACCGGCGTTCCTGCGCTGGCCACAGTGATTGCCGCCATTGTCGAAATATTGGCAGTTGAGAGGCAATCTCCACCTGTGCCGACGATGTCCACAACCTCGCGCGGGACACGAAGAGGAAGAGCATGAGCCTGCATGGAATCTGCAAGGCCGCGCAGTTCTGCCGCCGTTTCGCCCTTCGCGGCAAGTGCAGTGAGAAAACCGGCGAGAACCACGGGAGATGTCTCCCCCGACATGACGCGATCCATCGCCCATGAGGCGCTCTTTGCGCTGAGATCCTTACCTGCAATGAGATCCGTAAGAAGGGAAGGCCATGTCAGTTCAGCCATCAATGTCACTTCCTTTGAGAGAGCACCTGTACAACTGCTGAGGAGAGTTCGCGTGGATTAATGGGGTAGTCCACGGCGAGTGCTGCACCCGACCACCTTGAGAGCCATTCATCCTGTTGGCGCGCGAGCAGCGTAATAAAGGGAAGCATGGGATCGATCTCATCGTGGATCATCTTCCCCACACCCATTCCACCAAACTTTGGAGCTTCCGCATCGAGGATAAGAAGATCGAATTTTTCTTCACGTGCCTTTGCCATCACAATGTCGGCAGTGGCGACTTCGGTCCATTCAATTTCTGGTAGACCTGCTCCAGGGCGACGCCCAACAGCACGAATAACCTCTGCGCGGGTGCGTGCATCGTCAGAAAAGACCAGAACCTTGACGGTGGGGGCCTTCGAGGTGAGTTCAGTGGTCATTTCTTCCTCCGTGAGTTTGAGATTCCACTGGTCAATCTTAGCCTCAGTTTTCTAGCTACGTGTGAAGCTCTCAGAGGCAGGCAAGGCGCAGAGTACTCACACAGCCAAAGGCCTAGATATTGGGCAATGTACAAGGTAGTGGCAACGCCGTGGATATCACATTCTCACCGAAATAGGACAATAGTCCTTATAATGGAGTGTGTAAAAAGTAAGGAGGGTAGGGAATTTTCCCGAGTAGAGCTTCAGGAACTGCACCTCCTTCGCATCGAGGCTATGGAGGAAAAATGGCCATCTACACGCTTCCCGAACTCCCCTACGACTACGCCGCACTTGAACCGCATATTTCCGGCAAGATCATGGAACTGCACCACGATAAGCATCATGCCGCTTATGTGTCCGGCGCTAATGCTGCTCTTGAGAACCTTGCCGCCGCGCGCGAGGCTGGCGATCTTTCCAAAATTAACCAGTTTTCCAAAGATCTTGCCTTCAACCTGGGCGGGCACTCCAACCACTGCGTATTTTGGGAGAACCTCTCTCCCAACGGTGGAGGCCGCCCCGAAGGTGAACTTCTTTCCGCGATCGAGGATACTTTCGGTTCCTTTGAGAAGTTCCAGGCGCAGTTCACCGCTGCAGCCACCGGTATCCAAGGTTCAGGGTGGGCTGTACTTGGCTTTGATGCGATCGCAGGGCGCGTCAGCGTATTCCAACTCTTCGATCAGCAGTCCAATGTTCCTCTCTCTGTTACTCCGATCTTCATGGTCGATATGTGGGAACACGCCTTCTATCTTGACTATCTCAATGTCAAGGCCGATTACGTTAAGGCGATCTGGAACATTGTGAATTGGCAGGATGTGGCCGAACGTTTTGCCAAGGCTCAGAAATCTTTCGCCCTGTAAACCCTCACACTCTGTAAACCCGCACGCTATGTATCCTCCATCCTTATTTCTCAGATGAGGATACAAGGAGGGGAGGAAGCTCGGGCTTCCTCCCCTCCTTGTATGGCACAAGCCGCGGTATCTCTCTACTTAGAGAACCCCAAGGATATCGACGATCACTGCCATCGCTGGTGCGGAAGAGGAGGTACTGGGTGCACTTGTGAGGAGTACACGTGAGCCAGCAGGGATACCTACAAGCGAATCGAATACGGAACCCTGACCCAGAGTTGCAGCTACGGGTCCTCTCACCTTGCCACGAGAGATTGATTGGCCTGTCCACAAGTTCTCGTTCGAGACGTTGTCCCAGGTGGTCGCCGCATAGGAGATAAGGAGCGAGGAGGAAGCTGCAGCGGGGGTACCTGTACCGCGCGCGATCACCGTGACAGTGGTAGCTGTAGGCTCACTCTGTCCCTCTTTGACGGAGATCTCAGTGATGGGAGCACCAAGTTCACCAGTGTAGGAAACAGGAAGTTGATCGGGAGAAGTCTCCACTGTGGCATCGTCCTGTCCAGCACTCTCCTGGTTGAATGCATCAAGGATCTCGACGTAAAACACCATCGTATCCGTACCCGAAATCCCTGCAGCAGTTTGGCCTTGTTCACCGTATCCCCACTGTGGCGGGATCGAGAGGACTACCTTATCGCCTACATGCTGACCTGCTAAGGCGTATTTCCATCCCTTTACCACTTGGTCAAGCGAGAAAGCTGCAGAGGCTCCACGTGAGTAGGAGGAATCGAAGGCTTCATTCTTCCCCCACACGTAGCCGATGTATCTGACAACAAGGAAGTCTGTATCGGCTACCTCGCGCCCGTTTCCAGCTTCCACCGCACCAGATTGAAGACCCTCAGGAGCCGTATCGGAAGGATAGGTAAAAGTGGGAGTACCACTCGTGGTATCCACTGTGGGCAGGCCATCTAGCGAACGAATCACTGTGGGTGTTTCCTCTGCTTCTGGTTGTGCAGCTTGGGAACTAGCCAGAGCTGAAGGTGAGGAAGAGCTGGTATCGGAGCCGCAGGCGGCAACCGTCATGAGGAGTGCTACGGCGCTCATGGCCGCGAGAATGCGAGTACGCATAGGTCCTTCCCGGATCAGTGGAATGAATCACCGCAGGAGCATGTACCCTGCGCATTCGGGTTGTCAATTGTAAATCCTTGGCGCTCAATCGTATCGGCAAACCCAATCGTCGCCCCATCGAGGTAGGGACACGACATCTTATCCACCACAACTTCTACGCCATTGAAATCGCGCACAGCATCGCCATCGAGAAGGCGCTCATCAAAGTAGAGCTGATAGATAAGCCCCGAGCACCCTCCAGGTTGCACGGCGATACGCAGGCGAAGATCGTCGCGCCCCTCGTTTTCGAGCAGGCGGGCAACTTTCGCCGCTGCATCGTCAGTGAGAATGACGCCGTGTGTTGGTGCCTCTACTGCTTCAGTCATGGATTCCTCCCACGTCTATCTGTAACTGTGCCAGCCTAGTCCACATGACCAGGAGTTGAAGAGAGTCATCTCTCGGTTTCGCTCAGGGACGATTCCCCACAAGTCTCTCACCACCCCCACGTTCGTGCCACTGCGGCAATTTTTTCCTCCACAAGGCCGGGAAGCTCCGCGATATGTGCCTCCCTCACTTCCGGCGTGTCGAATGCCAAGTCAGGGCGTAACTCGTAGGCGCCGTGGAGTCCGAGTTCGGGAAGTTCTCCCTTACGCAGGCCGCTCGATTCACTCACGAGAACAAGCGGGATCCCTTTCTCTTGTGCGAATCGGGAAGCCGAAAGTAGGCCGGAGGGAAGCTCAGCCCCCACATGCGCCGCCACATAGACGAGAAGGTCTGGGGGCGGAGAGATCTCCGCTAGGCGCGGACGCACCGAGAAGTCCCCCACAGGAAAGATTCGGGCACCGAGAATACGAAGTATAAGGGCAATACCTGAGCCAACCCCAGAATACGAGTCAAGAAAAGTGGCGCGCGCAGTTTTCTTCCCGTTCTGAGGTTCGCAATGGACAAGGAGTTGATTCTTATGAGGCGAGGATTCCGGGAGCGCAGTAAGAAGAGCACTCACAATCTCTCCGTTACGTTTTTCGAGTTCTTGAGCATCTGCCTGCCCGAGATCTCGGAAAGTGCGGGCTCGCGCCACCCCGGAAAGTCCAAGGAGGTTCTGCTCCCCCGGTGCAAGAATCACAATATCGAGGGAGGTAAGAATCATGCGAGCCTGAGTGATCTTCTCTCGCAGGATTTCCTTCTGTTTCCACAGTGCAGGCTCGGTGATACGACGAACACCAGACGCATCTCCATGGCTTATATGGCTGCTTTTTGTGTGATCCTCCGCGCCGCTTTCTTGTTTCCCGGAGTCCCCCCCTACGAGAGCCTGAAGAAGGCCGAAGCCTAGATCTTCGCAACTGGAGAGTACGGGAAGGGCGAGGAGCACCTGCCTCACGCCTTTTTTCACTGCCCAAGCTAAGTCTTCACCGATAAGGGCACTTGAGTGAGGATGGCGTAGTTCACCAGGTGCAGGTGAATCTGCAAGATCGAGAATTCCGGTGTAGTCGAGGAGGAGGCGATCCCCCGCAAGGCGTGCAAAACGACGTTCGGAGGATTCCCCTAATTCCACTACGCGCACGGGGAGAGAGCGCCGAATTTCCTCTTCTTCACACACATCCTCAAGTCCACTGCCGACGAAAGCACAAGCCACACCATCTGAAGCGACGAAAGCCCGTACCTCGTCGTGAACTCGTACGCGCTCCCATGCGGCACGTGCATATCGGGCAACCTCACGTGCCCGAATACCGGGCAGTGGCGCACAGGCGAGTGCTACTCTCACAGAGTTCCACCTAGGCGCGCCAAGAGAGCTGCTTCAGCGAGAATAGCGTTACGCCAATCTCCCAGATGAAGTGATTCGTTCTGGGAGTGGGCGCGAGTATCAGGATCTTCGACACCTGTCACAAGGATCTGTGCTTTCGGAAATACCTCGGCAAGGTCGGAGATGAAAGGAATCGAACCTCCCACCCCGATATTCACTGGATCCGTTCCCCAGGCCTGCTTCAAAGCCCACATGGCAATTTGAGAAGCCTCGTTCTTCTCATCACCCTGGAAGGAAGGGCCGGTTTCCTCTATCTTCACCCTCACCTTCGCCCCGAAGGGAGCGTGAGATTCAAGATGTTCTGTGAGTAAGCTCGCGGCTTCACGTGGATCCTGACCAGGGGCAATACGCATGGAGAGACGGGTCGTACAGGAAGGAATGAGGGTATTCGATGCTTCTTCGAGCCCAGTCACATCCATACCGATCACTGTGAGCGTGGGTTGAGTCCATAACCGAGAGGCAATTGAGCCACGTCCAGCGAGCTGCACGCCCTCAAGTACTCCAGCATCGTGGCGCAAGACCTCTTCCATGTAGTCAGCTTTTGCATCGTCATAGGAGGTGAGCCCAGCTACAGCCACAGCTCCATCCTCGTCGTGAAGTGTGGCGATAAGGCGAGCAGAGAGTGTGACTGCGTCAAGTACAGGTCCGCCGTAGGCACCTGAATGAAGTGCATGATCGAGAACATCCACCCTCACGCTAGCGGTCACGACCCCACGCAGGGAGGTAGTGAGAGACGGAGTACCCACCTGCCAGTTATTCGAATCAGCAACGACGATGACGTCAGCATCTAGACGATCTCGGTATTCCTCCAGGAAGGTGTGGAATGTGGGAGAACCCACTTCTTCTTCACCTTCGATGAAGAGCGTAATCCCCACTCCGAGTTCCTCACCGAGGGCGGCAATAGCGCCCATATGCACCATAACTCCGGCTTTATCGTCCGCTGTGCCTCGCCCGTAGAGACGCCCCTCAACCTCGACGGGTTCGAAAGGTTCAGTGTTCCATGTGGCATGGTCACCATCGGGTTGAACATCGTGATGGCCGTAGAGGAGAACTGTAGGAGCACCAGCGGATCCCTCTTTGTGAGCGAGCACAGCGGGGCGTCCCACGCGCCCATCGGCCGTTTGAACCTGGATCACTTCGGCTTGCAGGCCTCGCTTTCGAGCAAGGTGTGCAACGGCTTCGGCGCTCTTACGAACGTGAGCCTGATCAAAGGAAGCTGCTGAGATCGAAGGAATCCGCACGAGATCCTCAAGTTCGGCGCGAGTGGAAGGAAGGTGAGCGTCTACACGCTGGGTAAGTTCGTCGAAAGTCAGCATTCTCCTAGCCTACTCGCCACTGAAGCTAACGTGACCGCGACGTGCAGGCCACGTACACTAGAGTGGTTGCCGGCAAGAGGCTGGCCTGATGTGAAAGGGAGAGCGCGTGTTCAGCCGAAAGAAGGAAACCGAGGAAGCTCACACATCTGAACCCGTGGCAATCCAGCTCCCCAAAGGCCGCACCCCTGGCAAGGGAACTCCCACGCCAAAACGCAAGGATGTTGAGGCTGCGCGCCGTACTCCGATTGTGGCCGACCGGCGCAAAATGAGCCGTGAGGAAAAGAAGGCTTACAACGCCCAGCGTCGCGCCAAGGCCGACGAAGCCTGGCAGAAGCAGCAGATCGCGATGAAGACGGGCGACGAACGCAATATGCCGGCTATACACGCCGGGCCTGTTCGCCGCTTCGCACGCGATTATCTCGACGCGCGCTTCAACCTCGGGGTTGCTTTTATGCCTCTCGTCCTTGTTCTTCTTCTCTCTATGGTGGTTCAGGGACGCAATATCGTTGGCCCTACAGTTTTTATGTATGGGATCATCACGGTTTACGTCTTTTTCCTCATCATGATCCTCGATTCATGGTGGGGTGTGCGCAACGCCAAGATTCTCATTGAACACAAGTTCGGAGAGGGCAAAGTTCCACGCCAGTTCACGTGGCAAATGATTTCTCGCACCCTCTACCTGCCGCGTTGGCGTATGCCGCGTCCAATGACGAAGTTTGGGCAATTCCCCGAGGGAGCAACTCCAGCGGATCTGCGCGAAGCTCGTAAGGAACGTCGCGCACGCAAGAGGGCAAACAAAGCGGCGAAATAGGAGTAACTTGCGTACGCCCTGCCCCAATTGCTATGGAGCAAGGTTTGAACTTTGCTATTCGCGAAGGTGGTCGTACTGTTGATGCTGGTGTTATCGCGTACTGTTGACGCTGGTGTTATCACCAAGATTAATAAGTAGCTAATCTTACAATGACAGGCTTATTTCACTATTGACCGAATTTTTCGAAAAACTTCTCACAAGTTTCTTGCTCATATGTCACATAAGGGACACTGTCTTCGAGTGATACACGTTTGGTATATGTGGAGTCGAAATAATTATTTTTTCCAACTATTTCTATTGACTTTCTGGTACTAACATACTCATCCAGTGCGAGAGACGGATCTTTTGGTAAGTCTAAACAAAAGCCCACGCCGTAGCGAGCTTCTTGACCTGGTAGTTTCTCCATTTCTTGTAATTTTCTCTTAAGCTCCAGTATTGGACCGTCGCCTCTTCCACACTGAGGGGAGTTTGGCTCAGAATAGTAGGGATCTATATTTGAGTGGGCTTCATCTCCAAAGCGTGGAAGTTGATATACATAACGAGTGCCGCGATGACACAGTTCGACACTTTGGGCATACTTATTGAAAATAAGGTTCGGCCCCTTCGGCAGGTCTTCTTGAGTGTTACTCAATAAAATAAAGTTTCCATTATAACCTTCTACTCCAAAAAAGTTGTATAATTTGAAACCGTCAGCTTTTTCGCCACAGCCCGATAAAAATAGTGCTGATGCACCGAGTACAGTCGCCACTTTACGATAAAATTCATTACTACGAGTTTCTTTTGTTGGGAACAGCTCCATAGCCATTGGGTTCTCTTTTTGTCATAACGATCTGGAACGTAAATTCCTCTACTACTGTGAGATAATCTGGTCTAAAACGCATACATACAGCTCATTACGTTGTGAGACTTCTACACCTACGAATGGAACCAAATCCCCAATTCTGACCACAGCAATCCACAGCTTCGAACTCCTTCACCCATAGGTGGAAACAGCGCTACCTGCACACTGCACACTGCGCACTGCACACGAGAGGATCCCACACCTACGAGTACAAGATCGAATACACTCGGGCAGTATCCCCTCCCAAGGGTGATGCTCACTCTGTGGATGAACCTCTCTAGACTGAGAAACACATCCTCTCTCCAAGGGGTAATACCACTGCCACGAAGAGCGCCTTTTGTCCTACTTTTCAGCGGAATCCCAACGTTTATGCGAAGAGAAATCGCTCCTTTCGTCCTGCGTTCTTGGCAATTTCTTTACTAAAGTTGAGGTGTCGAGCAAAGACAAGGGAAGGACGAACAATGGCAGTTGTCATTACTGATCTTCGACGCGACGCCCACGGCAAGATTGATGCCATTCACTCCATTGAGCGCCATTGGGAGAGCGCTGACGATGCGATGAAAAATATCGAATCCGGCTGGATCTCCTACGAGACTTTCGTCGAGGGCCGTCGTACCACAGTACAGGTACGGCGCACACTTCTAGGCGAGAAAATTCTCACCACCGCGCTCGGCGGTACTGATCTCTAAGAGTTGTGAACTTCGCTGTGGAGCGTGGAGCCGGGCGAAGGAGCCTGGCTCCACGCTTTTCTTATCAGAATCTCCTCGCGCGGCCTGAATTCTCCCCAGTAGCAGAGTCCTCGCGTAGCCCAAAACCCCTCACGCGCGACTGAGCCTCACCGCAACCCCGAGATCCCACACAACCGAGCCTCACGCAGCCAGACGGTAGCAAAGGCACGTGAAAACGTCACCGCCTCTCCCCTCCCTCACTCACCCTCCTTGTACACTGCCCCGTTGCCTTATACAGGCATGAGAATGCGCTCAAGTTCGAGCCACTGTGCCATCTCCTTGAGCGCCTCAGCTAAGCCCTGCCGTGCCGCCTGCGGCGCATGTGCCTCCCAGCTGAGTTGCCGGACACATAGGGCACGTGCTGCACGATCTGCTTTAAGGTCAATTCGCGCCACGAGTTCACTGCCCCAGAGGAAAGGAAGGACATAATAGCCGTACGTGCGCTTATAAGCCGGTGTGTACATCTCCAAACGGTAGCGCATCCCGAAAATCTGCTCAGTACGTGGGCGGTGCCAGATGAGCGAATCGAAGGGGCTGACGAGTGTCGCCACCTCGGCCTTGCGTGGATGCCTCGCCGCAGTATCGAGGTAGTACAAACCTCGAAGCCCCTGGATCTCCACTTCCTCAAGTTCACCCAGCTGGAGGAGTTTCTCCACGGCGCCTCGTGCCTGAGGGGCCGTGAGGCGAAAGTAGTCAGCCAAGCTCGCCAGGCTTGCCACTCCCTGTGCCTTCGCCGCAATCCTCACGAGTTCGAGGTAACACTCCTCGTTGGTGATCTCCTGTGAACGTTGAAAGCTGGCGCGGGGAATCACACGTTCAGGAAGATCATAGCTGCGCTCAAATTGTTGGTTTCTTCCTGTAGCGGCAAGCTGCCCACTCCACATGAGGTACTCCACCACAGCTTTAACGTCGCCCCAGTTCTCACCCCACTGCCCAGTAGGTCTCGGGTTCTCGATCTTGAGATAGCGCTCAACTTCGCGGGATGTGAGAGGACCAGCTGTTTCATAAGCTCCGAGTATCTGAGAGAGGAGCTCTGGTCTTTCAGTGAGAATTTTGTGGGCGCGAGGGGAGCGTTCAAGCGTGTGTGCTCGGTGTCGAGCAGCTTGCAGGTGCCACAGTTGAGCGGGAATAAGAGAGGCTTCGTGCGCCCACGATTCCACATACGTGTACGGTGCCCTGTCGCACATGCGATCAAGTTCCTCGCGCTTATAGGCACCGAGCCTCGAAAATATCGGGAGGTAATGCGCGCGCGTGAGCACATTAACCGCATCGATTTGGAGAATACCTACGCGCTCACACACACGGTGTATATGCGAAGCAGTCACGCGTCCGGTCGGGCGCGCATCATCTAGACCTTGTGCAGCCAGTGCGATGTAACGCGCTTGGGCAAGCGCAAGTGCAGCCGCCACGTTAGCGGCGTGGGCCTTGCGCAGTCAGGCGCACTCCCTGCCATTGCCCCGATAGGGCAACACTTGTTGTCGCCATCAATCCAGCAATTTCAGCGGCTTCCTCGATAACACCGGTAGGAACATGCCCTTCAGTACGTGCGCCAGGAACGATGACCCAGCACAACGAATTATCGGAATCAAGATTGGCTTTCATATCCACAAGGAGATCGGCTAGATCATCCACATCTCCATCTTCGTCACGCCACCAGGCGATAGCACCATCGGCAACGTCAGGGTAGTCTTCATCGACGAGTTCTGTGCCTGTTGCTTCTTCAATGGCCTGACGGACGGCGGGATCTACATCCTCGTCGTACCCAAATTCCTGGACAACACTTCCTTGCGCGAAACCAAACGATCTCATGGAGATAAGCCCACCGCATTCTGGGCGATTTAGCAAATTCACTACACAAGGTGGACCGAGATGGACCGAGGTGGACACATTCGTTTTCTCTGAGGAGCTGGTTTTATCTCCCCACCCCACCCACGTGGATGTGCGAAAAGTTCCCGCCGCGTGGGATTTCCTCCCGTGTGGAACCCCATCCACGTGCGCGTGCAGAAAACACCTCGTCCACCTTACTGAGATTTTCGGGGCAGTAGCGCAGAAAACGAGACTATACATCTTCTCTAGGATGGTGATTTTCCACACAGGAGGGCAGGATACTTCACATTGTTTAGCTCACTATACGCTCCCCACAGTTCTCCTGGCGGAGATAGACTGACCACAGCGGGACTTTCGTCCACTAACGCAGCAGCGGTCAGCACCGCAATAGATGGAATTAACCAGCTTGGAAACGAGGATGATTCTGTGAGCCCACAGTCGGAACTCTCACCGCTCATTAACGGCCAGCTCGGGCTTGTCCCCGATATCGATCCCGAGGAAACACAGGAATGGGTGGATTCACTCGAAGACCTCATTGCTCATAGTGGTGGCCCGCGCGCCCGCTACGTTCTCATGAGCATGGAGCGTGCTGCCCGCCGCCACCGTATCTACGTGCCTTCCAACCTCGTCACCCCCTATATCAATACGATCCCTGTGGAAGATGAGCCCTACTACCCCGGCGACGAAAAACTCGAACGTCAGTTCCGCCGGTGGGTGCGCTGGAACGCCGCTGTCATGGTCACGCGCGCTCAGCGCCCCGGCATCGGTGTAGGCGGCCATATCTCCTCCTTTGCTGCTCAAGCAACCCTCTACGAGGTGGGTTACAATCACTTCTTCCGCGGTAAAGATCACCCCAGCGGTGGCGACCACGTATTCTTCCAAGGCCACTCGGCTCCCGGTAATTACGCCCGTGCCTTCCTTGAGGGGCGTTTGAGCGAAGATGACCTCAACTCCTTCCGCCAGCAGGCTTCCCGAGCTTCAGGCGGACGTGGCCTCCCCTCCTACCCTCATCCTCACCAGATGGAGGATTTCTGGGAGTTTCCCACAGTTTCTCTTGGTATCGGCCCGGCTTCGGCTATCTACCAGGCCTGGTACAACCGCTACCTCACCGAACGGGGTATCAAGGACACCTCCGATCAGCACGTGTGGGCTTTCATGGGTGACGGCGAGATGGACGAAGCCGAATCACGCGGTCTTCTCCAACTTGCTGCGAGTCAGAACCTGGATAACCTCACGTTCGTAGTCAATTGCAACTTGCAGCGCCTAGATGGCCCAGTGCGCGGCAACGGTCAGATCATTCAGGAGCTTGAAGCCTTCTTCAAGGGTGCCGGATGGAACGTTATTAAGGTGATCTGGGGGCGTGAATGGGATCCGCTCCTTGAGGCAGATAAGGATCGCGCCCTCATCAACCTCATGAACACTACGCTCGACGGTGACTACCAAGGCTACCGCGCCAATGATGGCGCCTACGTGCGCGACGAATTCTTCGCCCGTGATCCTCGCACCAAGGCAATGGTGGCCAATTGGACTGACGAACAGATCTGGGCTCTCAAACGCGGGGGTCACGACTACCGCAAGGTTTACGCCGCCTACAAAGCTGCCACCGAACACAAAGGCCAACCCACTGTCATTCTTGCCCACACAGTCAAGGGCTACCTCCTTGGTCGCAACTTTGCTGGCAAAAACTCCACCCACCAGATGAAGAAGCTCACCGCAGCGGATCTCAAGCTCCTGCGCGATACGTTGCAGCTTCCCATCCCCGATGAACAGCTCGATGATCCTTACCAGGCACCCTATTACCGCCCTGATCCTTCCGAGCCAGCTCTCCAGTACGCCCTCCAAAAGCGCCGCGAACTTGGTGGCTTCCTCCCTGAACGCCGCACCTTCAGCGGCGGTGTCGCGATGCCAGCTCAGAAGCATTTCGACATGCTCAAGTCCGGTTCAGGCAAGCAGAAGGTAGCCACCACAATGGCTTTAGTGCGCCTTATTAAGGATATGGTCAAGGATAAGGATTTCGGTTTCCGGATCGTCCCCATCATTCCCGACGAAGCACGCACCTTCGGCCTCGACGCAATGTTCCCCACGGCCAAGATCTTCAACACTCTCGGGCAGCATTACCGCGCCGTCGATCACGACATGCTCCTCTCGTACAAGGAATCGACGAACGGCCAACTCATGCACACGGGTATTTCCGAGGCAGGTTCAGCAGCAGCTTTCCAAGCTGTCGGCACCTCCTACGCCACTCATAATCTCCCGATGGTGCCCTTCTATATCTTCTACTCGATGTTTGGCTTCCAACGTACTGGCGATCAGTTCTGGGCGGCAGCCGATCAGATGGCGCGCGGCTTCATCATCGGTGCCACCGCTGGCCGAACTACTCTCCAGGGCGAAGGGCTTCAGCACCTTGACGGGCACTCTCCCATTCTTGCCTCAACGAATCCCGCCACGGTGATCTACGATCCAGCCTACGCTTACGAAGTTTCCCACATCATCCGCGACGGACTTGTGCGTATGTACGGCGATGGATCTGACGGGCGCAACCAAAACGTCATGTACTACCTGACGGTCTACAATGAGCCCATTCATCAGCCAGTCGAGCCTGAGAACGTGGATGTGGAAGGCATTATCAAGGGTATCTACAAGCTCTCTGATGCCCAGGGTGAAGGGCCGAAGGTTCAGCTACTCGCCTCAGGAGTGGGTGTGCCGTGGGCCAACGAGGCCAAGCGTATGCTCGCCGAGGACTGGGGAGTCAGCGCCGGCGTATGGTCGGTGACCTCATGGTATGAGCTTCGCCGTGATGCTCTTGCCGCCGACGAGCACAACTTCCTCCATCCCGAAGCTGAAGCAAAGGTGCCTTACCTTACCTCGAAGCTCCAGGGAGTCGACGGCCCCTTCATCGCCACCTCGGATTTTGAACACCAGGTTCAAGATTCAATTCGCCAGTGGGTGCCCGGTACCTACTACACGCTGGGTGCCGATGGCTTCGGTTTCTCCGATACCCGCGCTGCCGCCCGCCGTGAGTTCAAGATTGATGCCGCGTCAATGGTGGTGCGGGCTCTGCAAAGTCTTGCTGATGCCGGAAAGATCGACCGTAGCCTCATTGGCCAAGCAATCGCGAAGTACCAACTCTTCGATCCACGTGCGGCTGAGCCCACACCTGAAGCGATCTGAGAAACTCGCACTAACACAACTGGGGTGTGAGAGGGGTGAGACCTAAGCTCTCCCCTCTCACACCCCAGTTTCACGACCCGCCCCGCAGTATTCTCACCTCATAGTATTCCAAGCTGCGAAACCCGAAAATTCGAGGAGCATCTCCTCAAGTTCGTCCACGCTTTCCGCCACACGCCATGCCTGGGCAAGTTCTTCTTGTGGGGCATCTCCCCAACGCACGAGAATCGTCGGGATAGTGTGGGTTCGTGCACCTTCGATGTCGAAGATTCTGTCTCCTACCATAAGCGCCTCAGACGTGGCGATCCCCTGGCTTGTGAGTTGATCGAGAGCCTCGCGGATTCGATCAGCCTTCGTTCCATTTTCCTCACACGGGTCGGAGCCGCATATGACCGTAAAGTACTGTGCAATCCCCAGCTGTGTAATGAGATCAACGGCAGTATCTTCCCGCTTGGAGGTGGCAATAGCTAAGGGGACTCCCGTTGCTCCCAGACGCTCAAGCATGGGCGCAATTCCGGGAAAGAGTTTCGTCTGCCCCATAAGTTTGATGTAGTGGCTGCGGTAGAGGCGAGTGTATTCGGGGATATCTGTGACTCCAAGTTCTGCAAAAGTCTGTGGCAACGGTGGGCCAACGTACTTCTTGTAAAAGTCGGGACCATTGTCAATTCCCGAATACGTACGCATCACCCAATCCAATGAACGAGTGATGATAGGGCCAGAATCTGCGAGCGTACCGTCGAAATCAAAGAGGATAACGCTCACAGGGAGATCCCTTCTACGCTGCCTGCACCCTCGCGTGAAATCTTGCGTTTAACAAGGTTGACCACTGTAGTGGGGCCTTCTTCTCCGCACACGCCTTCGATGACGATGTCGAGCACATTGCCAAGAATGTCATTGACCTCCCACCCCGAGGTGAGGGGATCATCGCTTCCAGGAAGAATGAGCGAGGAAGCCAAGATTGGTTCGCCGAGTTCAGCCACAATCGCCTGCGTGATCGTATGATTGGGGATTCGTACGCCTACCGTATGCTTCTTCAGATTGAGAGTCATGCGTGGCACTTCTTTAGTGCCTTTGAGAATAAAGGTATACGGGCCAGGAGTCAGCGATTTAATGAGCCGAAAGTCTGAATTATCGACGATGACGAATTTACCTAACTGAGCGAAATTGTGGCAGAGCATCGTGAAGTGGTGTTTCTCCCCCACATGACGAATCGCACGGATCCGCTCAAGCCCCTCCTTATTGCCTAGCACGCAACCGAGGGCGTAACCCGAATCCGTGGGAAAGGCAATGACGTCCCCCTCTTTGAGTGACTCAACAACCTTTGTCACAAGCCGAGGCTGGGGGTCAACAGGATGAATGTCTACATAGTGTGCCATCGTTCACCTCTCCGTGATGTGCATTCCATGCCACCTCTATCCTACCTGGCGCTTGCCACCCCTCCTCGTCTCCTCCTAGGCTGGGCGCAACACCCACCGGAAGGACAGTAGTGGACGAGACGAAACTTATCGAGGCTGTACGTGAAGCTCTTATCTCAGATATCTCTGACTATTCCCTTGAGGAGCGCACCGCAATTATCGACGATATCTCCCCAGCCTTCCGCCTTGATCGGATCGATCACCTCACGCGCTGGGTACTTGCTCATACCTTGGAAAACGAAACCAAGCAAACCATTCCCGATTCTCAGATTGAATCTGCACGCACGCTTGGTGATCTCCTCACTTCCGTCCGTGAAAGCTGAGTAGAGCACCACTCGTATGTCTCCACCAGCCACGGGATTTTCGTCCACGAGAGTTGAAGAGTTGAGTGGAGCCCTCAATTCACGAGGCAAGTCGTCCCAGCCACTCCCTCGTCACCTGCTGCTCTTAACCTACGCGGTGAAGCCATCGTACGGGTGCGCCTGCTCCAGCGTAACGGAAGGCTTCAAGCTCCTCGTCCCATGCCTGCCCGAGCGCAAGGTCGAGGAAGCGCTTCATTTCCTCAAGGTCACCGTGAGACTGCTCAACTGCCGAGCGAATCCGATTTTCCGGCACGACAATGTTCCCAGCAAGATCAGTCTGCGCATAGAAAACTCCAAGATCCGGTGTACAGGACCATCGCCCACCCTCACTTGTGGGTGTGGATTCTTCTGTCACCTCAAAACGCACGTGCTCCCACCCAGCTAATGCTGAGGTAATAACAGCGCCTGTGCCCGCTTCTGCCATCCATGCGAATTCAGCACGATTCATTCCCGCGAGAGCTGGCTGAGCAGTCCAATCGAAATGCACCTCATAGCCGAGCACACTGGATACCGCCCATTCAACGTGAGGTTGAACAGCCGGTGGAACCGAGTGGATGAAGATGACACCACGGGTATGTTGAGTTCTCATCGCTTCCTCCTTGCGGGTGGCTTTCCCCGTGCTACCCCCAAGTGCAGAAATGCGTCCTATTTAGTATAGGTATAACGGGTTCGTATAGCGAACTCATAGAGTAGATGCGCTCGCTAGAAGCACATGTGCTCTTGGAACGCATGGTCAGGAGCATATAACCACGCGGCGCGAGATAATAGCTCTATGCGCCCACTCAGATGACTGAAAATTTACAGATCACGAATCGCGCGCATAGCCTTCTTGCGCACATCCTTTTCCAAGCGATCAATGTAGAGGTATCCGTCTAGGTGGTCGCATTCGTGCTGGATGCAGCGAGCCATGAGTTCTTCACCCTCGACAACTTTCCTCTTGCCATCAAGATCGATCCCCTCAGCGCGCGCATACCAAGCTCGCTTCGTGGGAAACCACAAGCCAGGTACAGAGAGGCAGCCCTCATCACCATCTTGATATTCCTCTTCAGAAAGTTCGACGATGACAGGATTCAAGATATAGTCAATCTCCCCTTCGATATTCCAGGAGAATGCGCGCAGAGAGACACCAATCTGGTTCGCAGCCAGACCCGCGCGTCCTTCGTCGTTCACATTCTCAAGGAGATCCCCGACAAGGGAACGCACACCCGTATCGATCTGAGTGATCGGTTTACAGGGAGTGCGCAAAACAGGGTCGCCAACAATACGAATCGCACGAAATGCCATAACTCTATTCTCTCACATGCGCGTTCCATACTCTGAGCCAAGGAATACAGCCCTACTACACATGTGTACTAGCGGGGTATTTGGGTGCCGAATCTGTGGAATACACCCCCGCTATATATGCAGATCTGCACGCAGAAGAGGCACCGCAACGAACTCCTAGACAAAGTTCTCGCGCCCCTCTGCTTTAGCTCCCTAGAGGAACTCCGCCTAGATGAGATTCCTGTTTCTGAGACGAACTCATCTCTCGCACAGCTTTGAGAGCATCCGCCACAGAAAGGTGGGGAAGATAGGAGCGAGTGACAGCGATACCAATAGCAGGAAGATCAAAAGCTGAGGGATAGACCAAAATCCACGAGCGTGTCTGCGGCTTGAACTTCTCTTTGAAACGGTGAAGTGAACGAAAACCATAGACGGGTTCAAGGGTATAGCTCATAAAGGCCAACATGTCGTCGAGAAGAGTGGATTCCTCCTCCGTATGAGTACGCACAAGTGGCGCCCCGGAGAGAGACATAAATTCAATGCCATCCTCCCGCATCTGTACTGCCGATTGGGCGATAAGGAACTCCATAATTCCCGGCATAGCGTCTTTGTGTCGTCGCATGAAATCTAAAGTCCATCCGACGATCTCTCCCTCCCTCCATGTGGGAAGCCACGAGAGGATTGCCTGTAGGCGCCCTGTATCGTCAATAGCGAGCATGAGACGCACGTTCGGATCTTGGAGTTGATCCAGACCGCCCAGGGTAAAGCCCATCTCAGGTAGAGGATGCTCCTCTACCCATTCTTGTGAGAGCTCAACCACCTGAGCATAGATACCTACATCGAGATCGCGCCAGCATGTCCAATACGATTCGATGCCGTCGCGTTTGGCTCTAGAAATCGCAGTGCGCACATCCTGCCAAGATTTTCCGCGAGTCTGCCACTCCTGGACGTTTACGTAACTCTCCGAAGCCACTTCGACGCTTTGCCACCCCAGATTTTCTGCGATCTCGTTGAAGTGCTCCGCACCAACGGAATACCAGGCGGGCTTGAGGCCACGTGAATCTGCAAATTGATGGAAGCGCGTGACTATACCCATGAGGTCGGCTTCTTTCGCCCCAAAAGGTTCAGAGAGCGTGAGAGCTACTCCAGCTACTGCTCGGTAAGCAACAATTGCTCCTGTACGCGGATCCTCCCATAGGAGATTACCCGGCCATGTAGCCATAAAAGAGAGATTCGTGCCATAACCGGTACGGAGAGCCTCCATGAGACGATCGCTACTGAGCCCCACCTCGCGAGAAGTACGCGTGACAAGACGCCACGTGAGGAAGGTAAGAGCCGCCCAGAGCAGAATCTCGATGATCTGGAAAGGAATCCGATCCATCTTCGAGGAGGTGCGAATCATGAGGCCAAGAGATATACGTGCCGAGGGCGGCATAAGAAGGCTGAGCCCGGAGAGAGCTAGATCAGCTTGATCTGGCCTACCCACAAGCGAGGAACGCATGAGGTTACCCAGCACTACCGTAGCGCTGGCTGCCACGAGGAGCGATAAGGCAGCCCAAAGACCTGCCACTCGTCCGTGCCTGAATGAGAGGGTAATAGGGAAAGAAGCTCGATTCTTCAACAACCAGCCAATCGCGGCAAAATTGACTACAATAACTGCGGCAATTTGGAAGATAAATTCGACGCGTTCAGCCTGTTCAAGGCTTCCACCAGCGTTTACATCCGATTGAGCGAGGAAAAAGAGAACCGTTCCAACACAGTTTCGCACGAGAAGGATGATCGCTACCCATATCCCCGCTCGACGCCCGCGCAACAAGGACCATGCGCAGAGGAGGAGCATAGCCACCGGGAAAAGTTGAATGAATGCTGTGACATGATGGCGGACAGCCGAACCCGTCATAAGCCACTGTGTACAGCGATCCCCCAGGTTAAAGATTGAACACGGAAGCGTATCGAGGCGATAAAAGTCATTGTTAATGAGGACGAGGGAAGGAGAAAGTGCTCCCATCCTCACCTTGGAGAAAAGAGCGACGAGAGGGCCAAGGGCAAGCATCGTCAGAAGCGAGGAAGAAATCACTCTCACCTCGTGTCCCGGAGCAAAAATTTGGTGCGAGTGACGAGAGGATTCCGAATGAGTTCCTCGTACAAGGTGCCAGCCGTAGGCGTAACCAAAAAGATAAGCAAGGCCGCGGGCAAAATCATTGGGTTGCCCTGAGTAGGCGAACATGACCCCGACATACATGCCGAGAAGTACAAGGCCTCGGTTACGCCATACCTGTGCGGAGGAAGCAAAGAGCGCCGTGAGTACAGCGACGATCCCCACCGAAGGAGTGCCTAAAAGAAGATGGCGCCCATGAACGGCCCAGGGTTCCCCAAGCATCGCCAAGCTCTCCACAAGGACACCGCCACACACATTGGCCAGTGCGCCAAGCCCAAAATACGAGGTGATAAGGCGTGCGGAGCCGAATTTCACTTCGAATTTCGACAGCAAGAGCGCGACAACGATAAGTTCAATGAGGAAACTTCCAACGTTTTGGGCAAGAATGAGCGAGGTTACGGGAGTCCAGATTCGCCCAGCAATAAGTTGCTCCCAGGAGAAGGCAAAGGATTCGTGTATGGCCACCTGAAAGTAGGGGATGGCCATAAGAAGACCACACGTGAAGAGGAGAGCGAAGAGCACCACCGTTATGGGAGCCGTATCGAAGCGCGGACTAGTGGAGGTGACAAAGCGGCGAAAATGCGCCCAGCGCACAGATTTCTCGGCTGCGTGAGTGTGTGTGCTCATTTTAGGATGGCAATCCTAACTGCGTGATGACAAATGGGAAGGAATGACCCACTGAGTATTTTGCTGTACGCCAATTATGTCCCGTTCCCGGCGAAACTGAGAGCATGGCACGCGCACCTTCACGTTCAAATGCCTCGATAAGGGTACGCGCGTAGGCCGTGTACTTCTCGTCGTCCTCTCCTACGTAGAAAGCTGCCCTGAGGTGGGGGTAGGGTCCGTGCTTTTTCACGAGTTCAAGCGGAGTGACGGCACGATAGGCTTTCTCATCTCCACCGAAAGCACGGGCAACCGTCTTTGATCCAACTGTCGGCTCAAGCTGTGGAGCAATTGGCACAATCGTGTTCATCACACTCGGAAACTCTGCAGCAAATTGCACCACGCAGGTTCCCCCATAGGAGAAACCAAGAAAAGCTGTGTGTGCTGCGTCGGTAAGAACGGGAAGGTTGGCGTGGATCCAGCTCATGACATCGCTCATCATGTACGTCTTAGAGTTGCCGTATTTCTCTGTATCCAGACACATCGGGTTGTTCTGAGGTGAGGAAAGCAGATCGGGAGCCACGATGATGGGAGCCACTCCCCCGTGCGACTTTTGGTACTCCTCAACAAGATTTTCCAAATCACCAGAGGCATAAATATCTTGGGGCGAACCCGGCTGACCATGGATAGCCACAAGGAGAGGAAGACGCGGAGGATTTTTCACAAGAGCTGCTGGCGGGAGGTAGATAATGGCCGGGCGTGCCATGAAGCCGGAAACTGTGCCTGGGATCCTTGCCTGCACCATCTTTCCCGTGGCGGGCTGGTCGGTTGTAGGTGTCCATGAGGTGAGGTCAACATCGCGGGAAGCCGCCACATCCAGATGAGGAATCTGGGGAAGTTTCGTTGTCGTCGCCATAGCGAGAATCTGGTTGATATTGACGAAATACCCCACTTCGCGGTTCACGCCGAGTGATCCCATAAGCAAAGAAAGAAGAGCAAGAAGCACGGCTGTGGGATAGTTCCACCAGCGCCGCGCACCACGCTGGCGCTTGAGGAAGCCCACAGCGAGGAAGATTCCCGCGCCTCCCAAGCCTACCCAGATAATCATCCACCGTGCGAGAGTGAACTCCCCAAAAACATGGAAAACATTACCCAGAAGGAAGGCACCACCTGTAAAGATGAGCGCACCAACTCCTGCCCACACGGCAAGCGGCCAGCGTGAACGCGGAGCTCGTCGAGCCTGAATGAGAGCGAGGGCAGCTGCACCAACGACGAACCCCACCAGGGTGAGCTGCGTGGCGAGAGCCATGAGTGGAAACATGATGATCCAGTGCACAGAAGCGAGCCTAGTAGGCAAAGCTGGAAAAATCATTTAACAAAACTCGCCATGAATATCACAGGCATACTACGTATCCCGTACCACAAATTTTGCCCTGCGTGAGCGTCATCAGTGTAGTAGGTGTAGTAGACACGACGAACGGAGACACAAGAAAAGAGATGCTGAAAAGAGACACGAAAAAAGAGACTGTGAGAGGAAAATCTTTGTGCCCTCGTTGAGGTTGTAGGACAGCACTCCAGTAATGGCTCCCACGGTTGGACTCGAACCAACAACCTGCCGATTAACAGTCGGACGCTCTGCCATTGAGCTACGCGGGATCGCGACGTAGAAAACTGTAGATGGTGAAGAGAGGATCTGGCAAATTAATCGAGCGTAGTGAAACTCACATCAACGCAAATTTTGCACTGCCTCTACCACCTTCTTGCACCTGTCACGGCGTCCATCTGTCATGAATATCGTGCCCCTTCTCTCGTCGTTTTTTACTCGTTGGACAGCCCCACAACATCCCTCATCGAGACTTCAAGCTGATCGAGAATCGCCTCATCCTCAGGCAGGCTTACCCCTTCGATAAGTATTTGGGTGAAAAGATCTCCTGCGGTACCACGGCGAACCATCCCGCGAGCCTTTGCCCCTGAAGGAAGTTCCACGTGCTCCTGATAGACGAGAGAATTTTGGACTCTCTCACGTATGACATAAGCGATACGCTGCCTATATCCCTGTGGGAACGTCAAACTAAGTGGAGGAGACGAAGGGGCGACGAATCCGATGTCAAGCCTTCGCGTAGCTCCCGACCAGTGTGCATATTCAATGTCACTCCATGAATACGTCTGATACCTCTCGTTCTCTTCGCTCTCGCAAAGAACCAGAGCCGAGGTAGTAGCGGCAAGAATCTGATTCTCGCCAAGAGGAGACCACGAGAGGAGAGTTCCAGGAATAGAGGTGAGAATCCGAGGCTTCTTCGTCCACAGCCTCATGCTGTTACCCTGCCTAGATCCCTCTGGAGATTCAATTCACCGGGAACATCCTTTGCTTCGATGCTGCTTTCTCCACACTCGCACGGGTGCTCAGCTCCATCGAATATCTCAAAAGAAACAGCATGTATGGGCACGGGGAAACCTTCTTCGCTTCGACGGTGTTCGGCAGCATTGCGCCCTGCGAAAAATCCCAGAATAAGGACAAGAACTCCTACGAATGCGGCGACGAGAAGGCGTCGTCGCGCAAGTCTATGTATGTGTGCGTAATCCTCTTCGCGCGAAGGAGTGTTTTTCTCGCTCTCGCTCTGTTCAGCGTTTTCCAGCATGTTCTGCCCTCTCTTCTTCCTGGATTTATCCTTAGGCTCGCGTATATTTCACTCTTCGTGATGTCTCATATCTTTCCTTTCCTCCTCACAAGGATATCTAGCCTGGTGCCACTGCCAAGACCACGCATTACCTGCTATCGTCAAGCACATGCAGTTCTCCATATTGAGTGCCACAGAGTATGCGGAATTTACCGCACACGTTCCTCGAATTTTCCTCCCTCAGCTCCCTGAGTACGCTCAGGTAGCACACAAACAGCACACGGAACTTGAATTCCTAGGCGTTCGTGATGAGAAAGGCACCATCCTTGGGGCAGGGTTGGTAACCTACCAGCCCTGGAAGCGTTTCTTTCGCCGTGCCCACATGATCTATGGTCCTCTCCTTCCCTGGGAGAACTCCGATGTGGTGACTGCTTTTTTTGAGGGGCTTCTCGCGCATCTTCGACAGAAGAAAAACGTTGTTGCTGTACGTTTCAACCCCCTCCTTCCCCGAGCCTTCTACCAGGACATCACCTCTACCGAAGAGAATCCCACTGCACATCGCATCGATTCTCTTCTCCGAGGCTATGGAGCGCACCGTCTTGGCAAAGAGTTCTATGAACAATCGGACATTCAGATTCGTTACATTTACACAAAGGTCATCGAAGGAATGTCTTTTGAGGAAGCAACCGCTACTCTCAGCAAGAGTTTACGGCGACGCTTCCACAATGAAGGTCGCTATGGTGTGACGGTGAGGTTCCTCAAACCTGAGGAATTCGATGTTTTTGTTGCGCTGCATGAATCTACCGAAGAACGCACGACAATGTCCGATATGTCGGCGCACTCTCAAAGCCTCTATCGTGGACTTATGGAGGAACTCGGGCCAGAAAAATCTTTCCTTTGTGTCGCTTATTTTTCTCCCACTCGTTACATTAGCCAGATCGACGAAGAGCGTGAAAGTTTGTCCTCACGACTGGAAGAACTTCACACGCGCGCGCAGACAAAAGCTCGCACACGCGAAATATCGCAGATTCATGAACGTTTTACAACCCTTGAATCTCAGCGTGAACGCGCATGTTCAGTTCTCGAAAAATTCGGTGATGACATTCCTTTCAACAGCGCCGTGAGTTTCCTCTCTGGAAAAGATCTCATTCTCCTTCTTGGGGGGATGGACAAGCGCTTTGTGGAGTTTGGCCGCGATTACCCTGTTGAACGTGCAATGTTCAAATGGGCATGTGACAACGGCGTATCCATATACAACACCTTCGGAATCTCGGGTATATTCGACGAATCTGCCCCTGACTATCCTGTACTTAAATTCAAGAGAGCACTCAACGGACAAGTGGAAGAATTCGTCGGAACGTATGTTCTTCCACTTCGTTCTCTTCTTGCCCATGCCACTGGAGCGCTCAACTAGATTCCTCGTGCATCCTAGTTGACGAGGTGTGCGCAGTGCGTAGCACACTCACAGGTGTGCCCGCCCCTGGAGTGATTTCACGCGAACACTAAAATCCGCTCTCTGTGGGTTCGGGATACCAGCGTCGCATTAAACGTCCCTGCTGGATGAGCGACTCCATTCGATATATCCATCGACGAATATTGCGGTCGGCTCGATACGCTAAGGGGTGGACAATTCCTTCCCTACGACGTTTGAGGATAGCTACGCGGTTGTAGAGTTCACGATCACGAAGATAACGTGAGGAGAGGAAGCAGGAAGGAATTACTGAATAGATCCCTTCAGTCGTATTTGTCTGGTAACGATCTGAATAACCCATAAAGTCATCTAGAAGAGCTTGAACAAGGTCAATTCCAGCTACCTTCATATAATAGTGACTACGTCCAATACGCGGGTTAAGGTCAAACCAATAGGGCATATTATTATACGGATTCACCTTAATGTCGAAAGAGAAGAATCCGTGTATGTGCGCTTCTCGTACAAGAGCAATCGCATCCGAGATAAGTTTCTCATTGTATTCTGTGAGGATTGCGGCTGCATTACCGAGGTAGCGTGGTTGGTGAAGCCCAAGAAGGACACGACCCGAACCTACTGCTGAAACCCTCCCTTGCTTATCCACATATCCGTTTACAACCCATTGAGTCGTATCATCTCCAGGAATAAGTTCCTGACACATAAGAGAGGTATCAACTGTATTTTCTCGTAACCTTTCAAGAAGAGCAAGGACGCTCTCTCTATTGTCATGGACTGAGATCTTGGGAAGACCCTTGTGCGTATAGTGTTCAAGATCCGAACCTTGGAGAGGTTTCACAACAATGGGAAAAGTGAGATTTTCTAAACTCGACAACCAGGAGGACTTATCGAGAATTGAAATAACATTCCGTACAGGAACACGCAACCCCAACTTTTCACATAGTTGCGCAAAATTCTCTTTAGAATTCGCAGTTTCAATAACTTCAGGTTGCGAATAAGGAAGAATCCACTTTTCCCCCAATTGGTCTCTGTGCGCAGCGATAAACTTCACTGCATCATCGGTATTCACAAGAAGGAGGAGATGCTTCTCAGGATTCTCTTCTTCGATCTTGTTAAGGAGATGAAGAAGTGAGCTGTCATCCGCAAGAGTACCTCGGGGAACAATTCGACGCGTGAGGATCGAAGAATTATTAATTGGTCCGCGCGGAAATTCACTCACGACGAGAGAAGTGCTTCCCGTTCGCTCATGAAATATCCGTGCAAACGCATAGTCGGCAATATCAAAGCCAAGAATGACAGGAAGAATGCTCTCAACACTCATCATCCGATTCCAATCTTTTGTGCTATCGACGAAAACGGACGAAGGAAGATCGTGAACTCCTCAACACACAAGATCCTCATCAACGTGATGTACACAAGTACAATCACCCCTCCGCCCACGCCTAAGGCCACGAGCGCATCCGTGAAACGCGAAGCAGCGTCGAGGTGAGGAAGAAACTTGAGCACTCCATTCCCAGCAAGTGCCGAGAGAAATGCAACGACAAAGAGAAGAAGATGCGAACGCAACAGCTTCCTTCCCTCAATCCCATTCAAACGTGCCCTCACTTTGACGAGCATAAAAAGCGCAGAAAGGCTATTTGTCATAGCCATCGTCGCACCAATTCCTACCACAACCCATGCAGCGGGAAGAAGAGCCGCAAGGCCAAAGCCTGCTATACCGAGAAGTTGGAAGGGAAGATTAATGTAGAAAGCTCCACGAGTATCTTCAAAGGCGTAATAAACGCGGTCAAGGATATTAACGGCACCAATGCCAACCAAACCACACGAGAGAGCCACAACGACATGTGCGAGTGTACGAACTTCGTCGGGAGAAATCGTAAAGGCAAGGATGCGTGAAATCGGAACAGCGAGAACAACTAACCCCACCGTGGAGAGAAACATAAGTGACGAGACGGTGCGTAATGTACGAGAAGTTTCGCGGCGCATTCGTGTCATGTCGTCATCGACAACTGCCTGAGACATCCGGGTGAACATCGCCGTGGCGATAGAGACAACGATAAGCGATGTAGGCAACGAATAGATTGTGTATGCAGTGGAGTACGCATAATTTCCAGCTACTGACTCCAAAGCCAGACCTGCACTCTCAGCACGTGCCGTCGCTGAGGCAGCCACATTCGATTGAACCATCGTAGGAATAAGGCCCGTGAGCATCATAAGGAGCATCCACCAGGAAGCACGTCCAGCATCTCCTAGGCCGGAGCCACGCCAACGAAAATCCGGGCGGAAACGAATACCCAGACGTTTCATGGGCCATATAAGAACGAGAGCTTGGAGAGCAATTCCAAGAGTGGAAACTCCGCCGAGCATCACAACTCGGCCACCTGCCCACACATGAGGCTGTGAGGCCACCTCCATATTGACTGGCCCAAAAATAGCAAGCATAGCGAGCAGTCCAAGAACTGCGACAACATTATTGAGAGCAGGCGCCCACATGTAAGGTCCAAAGCTCTCACGGGCATTGAGAATCTGACCGAAAATCGTGTACATGCCATAGAAAAAGATCTGCGGCACGCACCAGAAAGCAAAAGCCACAGTGATCGAATACCACTGTTCGTTCATCGTCGCAGCAAATAACTTGACAACAAGAGGCGAGGCAAGAGTAATCAACAGGGTAATGGCTCCCAGGGCGACTAGCGCCAAAGTGAGAAGTTTGTTGATAAAAGCAGCCCCGTTATCGCTGGAGTTCTTTGTGGCCTTGACGATCGCGGGAACAAGAACCGCATTGACCAGTCCCCCCACCACGATCATATAAATAAGATTAGGAATCTTATTTGCCACATCGAAAGAATTGGCTACAGGAGAAGTCATTCCCACAACAGCGCCCAAGAGGATAGGGGAACGCACAAGGCCGAGGAAGCGCGAAGCAAGCGTACCGAGAAACATGATGAAAGACGAACGTGCCACGCTCGTTCCGCTTCCATGGGCTACATCTTTAACTCCCCCATGTCCTTCTTCAGCCGCGCACCGCTCAACTTGATCTGGACGCGAGCGAACCATCGCTGGGCGCGGAAGGATCGAAGACGGAAGTTCACTCGTGAGTGCAGCGTAGGCTAAGACGGTATCTGGCCGTGCAGATCGTGCAGATGCTCTCCGTGCAACAATTCTGCTCACTGGCTCTGAAATATCCGAAGGGGTGGATAAAGAGAGCGAGCGTTTGCCTTCCTTCATCTGTGAACGATCCGCCCCGTCTAAGGACGAAGTTTTCGAGGGGTAGCCCTGAGAAGGAAAATCTTCACCAGCTCTGGACACTAGTGGAGGAGAAGAAGGAGCAGGCTTCTCTACTTTCCGCGTGCTCTCTTTTCTCCCAGAACCCCCAGGCGCAATCTTCAGCTCTTCCTTGGGTCGAGTGGTGATATGGCGACCTACCGGGCGAGTCGGACGAAATGGCATAGGTCGATCCTAGCTTCTGCAGCATCAAAGATGAGAAAAGACGCGAGGAACCCAGACACTCAAGATTCGAGTGTTCTTTTAAGAAAGAACCCGAACCTCAAAGGGATAGGATCCAAGTTTTGAACGCGAGGCAGCCATCGCCGCACGAATCGGGAAAATGAGGCCACTGAGGAAAATCATGGCAAGACCAATGAGAGCCACAGGGATAAGAATCACCGTGAAGAACATAACCCAGCAGACAACCGCACCTATTTCGATGGCGAGGAAGAAGTTAAAGGAGCGAGCCGCTGCCTCACGCACGTAGGGGCTGCGATCCTTATACGCTGCCCATATCGCCAGTGGACCGACGAAACCGAGCCCTCCAGCGGAGATAAGCATCGCAACGAACCCCGAGATATGTGCGAGGATCGCCCAGGTGCGCTCCTCAGAGACAGGAAGGGTTCCCTGCCCCATCCTTGGCTCACCGTAGGCGTATTCCTCATGTGAAAACGGGCGGGCACTGAAACCCTCGTCATTTCGAACATACTCCTCATGAGGGTAATCCGAGGACCGAGGACCGAGGACGGACCGAGGACTAAACTCGGGGTTCGGTATCCAGGACGATCCGGAGGTGTTCTCTGCATCATTCATGTATCCATCTTCCACCAGAGGAGGTATAAAGACGAGAAATTGCGCTAAGCGCGCATGTGAATCCCCTTACCGTGATCTACTGCACTTCTGGAAGTTGGCTTACATGTGTGGCGAGCAGCTGCAATAACTACAAGCTGCTCGCCACCATATTTCACAGGAATTCGTTAGAGATTCGCGACGATATCCTCGACAGATTTCTTCGCATCTCCGAGTAGCATCTGCGTGTTCTCCCGGAAGAAGAGAGGATTCTGCACGCCTGCATAGCCCGCGTTACCCATTGAACGCTTAAAAGCGATAACGTGCGCCGCCTCCCACACTTTCAGCACGGGCATACCTGCGATCGGTGAACCTGGTTCTTCGGCAGCGGGATTAACGGTGTCGTTCGCACCGATGACGAGTACAACATCTGTAGACGCGAAATCGTCGTTAATCTCGTCCATTTCCATGACGATGTCATAGGGAACCTTTGCTTCAGCGAGAAGCACATTCATATGCCCAGGCAAGCGCCCTGCAACCGGATGAATACCAAAGCGAACGTCAACCCCTTTTTCACGAAGTTTGCGAGTGAGGTCGGCCACCGGATACTGAGCCTGAGCCACTGCCATGCCATAGCCGGGGGTGATTACCACCGACTTCGCTGAGAGAAGGAGCTGAGCGGCATCAGCTGCTATGATCTCGCGATGCTCGCCGTAGTCACGGTCTTCAGTACTTACCGCTCCCTCAGAACCAAAGCCTCCCAAGATCACAGAGATGAACGAACGATTCATCGCCTTACACATGATGTAGGAGAGGTACGCACCCGAGGAGCCCACCAAAGCACCTGTAATGATAAGAAGATCATTGGAGAGGGTGAATCCTGCCATTGCTGCTGCCCAGCCTGAATAGGAATTGAGCATCGAGACAACAACAGGCATGTCACCGCCACCGATGGCGAGGACGAGATGAGCCCCTAGAGCCAGAGCAACGATCGTGAGGATAATAAGCGGGACAATACCGCTTGCCAAACCACGTGAATGCCCCATCCAGATCATGAGTGCGATAGAGACGAGGATCGCAGCGAGATTCATGAGATTGCGCCCCGGAAGAGTGAGGGGCTTACCAGAAATCTTTGCTGAGAGCTTAAGGAAGGCGACAATTGAACCCGTGAGCGTCACCGCACCGATAAAGACGGCAAGCCCTACTTCTCCCATATGGAAAGCGTTCGTCGCTGAATGTGCGCCGGGAGTTTCAATAAAAGAATTAAAACCGACGAGTACGGCTGCCAAGCCGACGAAAGAATGCAGGAGAGCAATAAGCTCCGGCATTCCCGTCATCTCCACATTCCGCGCCTTCCACACACCGATTCCACCGCCAATGACGAGTGCGAGAAGGATGAGGAAGCTCGTGAGTGCAACTCCCGAATAGTCGTACTGAATGACAGCCCAGATCGTTGCCACAAGGGCAAAGGCCATACCCGTAATCCCGAGCTTATTGCCTCGCTGTGCCGTCTCTTGGCGCGAAAGCCCTGCCAAGGCAAGGATAAAGAGCAAGGCAGCAGCAATATAGGCGAGGGAAAGTATGCGCGGAGTGACATGATCCCAGTTAACAGAGAAGGTAGGCGCAAGAAGTGCCGGCGTGGGAGCAATCAACGTTAGTGCAGTCATTCTAGGTCAGCTCCTCTGAAACATCTTGAGCATGCGATGAGTTACGGTGAAACCACCAAAGATATTGATCGCGGCGACCACAGTCGCGATAAACGCCATGACCCATATTGCCAGGGAATCACTAGAGATCTGTAAAAGAGCACCTACGACGATAATTCCCGAAATCGCGTTCGTCACCGACATCAAGGGCGTATGCAAGGAATGCGTGACGCTTGTGATGACATAGAAGCCCACAATGACAGCTAGGGTAAAGACGAAGAAATGGCCTTGTGTCCCTGAAGGTGCAGAGAGAATGAGCCACATGGCCAGAGCTGCCGCTGCGAGCTTGGCCAGTGGAGTTCGCCAAGAAGTCGCAGGAGCCTTCTCTGGTGAAGCAACCTCGTCGTTCGCTTTTGCCGCAGGTGCAGGAGCTGGAGCCGCAGAAACCTTGACAGGAGGTGGTGGCCACATGATCTGCCCAGCGAGGGTAACTGTGACGCCACGCACGACTTCGTCGTCCATATTGAGAACGAGCTGACCGTTTTTTTCTGGAGTGGTGAGTTTGAAGAAATTGACGATATTCTGCCCAAAGAGCTGCGAAGCCTGCCCCGGAAGACGGCGCGAAAGGTCAAGATAGCCGATAATCGTGACACCATTTTCCGTGGTGATGACCTCGCCAGGTTGTGTAAGCTCACAGTTTCCGCCGTTAGAGGCTCCCAGATCAACAATGATTGAACCAGGCTTCATAGCCGCAACAGCTTCCTTCGTTATGAGGAGCGGTGCCGGACGTCCAGGAATCAACGCGGTAGTGATGACGATATCCGAGGCTGCAGCTTCACGCGTATAGACCTCAAGTGCGAGCTTTTCTTGGTCAGCCGTCATTGCCTTGGCATAACCGTCACTAGATTCCTGCTTCACAGGGATCTCAACGAATTGCCCGCCCATCGATTCGACTTGTTCAGCAACTTCCGGGCGAACGTCGGTCGCTTTAACAATCGCACCCATCGAATTTGCAGTGCCGATAGCCGCAAGCCCCGCAACACCAGCGCCAATGACATAGATCGTGGCCGGAGGAACTTTTCCCGCAGCTGTCACCTGCCCCGTAAACACGCGACCAAAAGAATTAGCTGCTTCAATCACAGCTCGGTAACCAGCAATATTAGCCATTGAGGAGCGCACATCCATCGACTGTGCACGCGAAATTCTCGGCACAGCATCCATCGCGAGTGCCGAGATGCCAGCCTGAGACAATTCCTCAACAAGTTCGGGATGGGCACCGGGGTTGAGACGCGAAATGAGAGTAGCTCCCTGTTTGAGTTGGGAGATATAGGCGCTTCCTGGTGAATCGAGGCATGTGACAATATCAGCCCCCCACACCTCTTCGGCGGTAACAATCCTGGCACCGGCTTCGCGGAATAGTTCATCGGGATAGCTCGCTTCTACGCCAGCACCTGCTTGAACGCAGACCTCATAGCCGAGCTTGATGAGTTTACCCACGGTGTCCGGTGTTGCGGCGACGAGGCTTTCCCCCTCGCGTGGTTCTTTCGGCACACCAATAAGCACCATTGACTCCTTGTGTCGATCTCGTAGTTATAGCGGACGCAGCGTGAGCTAGAGCACGTGCAGCTGCCACCGTATAGAGTCTACGGCTTCTCGGCGTCGAAATTGAGAGAACGCGCATAGATGAACGCACACGAGTGTGCATGTGGCACCCACATACACGCCATCTTCCAGGAATCTCATTCTCTCCTCTACTATCCCCAACGCGCATTCCCATGCACATTCTCGTGTGCGTTCTTGACGTACGCGCTCTCTGGATAGCTGATTGAATTCAATGAATCTTGCGCGCGTCACCTAAACGTACGATGAGGCGTTCGAGTGCAAAATGTGCATCTCGGGAGCCACCCTTTACTTCTTCGTCGCCCGAAGCCACGGCAAGAACAGCCTGGGCGAGTCCCTCTCCACTCCAAGCTCGCAATTCCCGGCGAATTCGATCTGTTTGCCATGATGCGAGGCCGAGTGAGCCTTCTGCCCCATGCCTTCGTGCTCCAACTACAAGACACATCTGACGCAGCTTCAGCGCAATCGCACCCACAATAGCTACTGGCGTAGTGCCTACTCCTACGGCATAACGTGCCAGTGCAATAGCACGTCCAGTTGCTCCTGCCAGTGCTGCATCAGCGACGTCGAAGGCTTGTGCTTCGTGACGTCCAGCGTACATCGCACGCACCGCTTGCTCATCGATCACGCCCTCAACGTCCTCAAGGAGTTGCAGAAAGGCTCCCGAGAGTTCGCGAAAATCCTTTTGAAAAGCATCAACGAGAGCTTCGAGGGCAGTGTGCGTGACTTTACGTTTGTGCCGGGCAGCGAGTTGGCGCAAGATTGCGATCTTATCTGCAGGTCGCTTAACCAGATCAAAAGTGGCATGAGGAAATCCTGCGGAGCTAACCGCCTCAGCGATCTTCTTCGCGTTCATTTTTCCACCACGACGCATGAGGAGTACCACGTCTTCTTCCGGATGGTTGAGATAGGCAAGAACATCTGCTTGGAAGAACTCGCTCATTGCTTCCACATGGCGCACCACGAGCATACGGGGTTCCCCGAAGAGTGAGGGGCCTGCGAGAGTCGAGAGGGTTCCTCTGGCGTAGGTGCGTGCGTCAATTTTCGTAATCTCGGTGTGTGAATCGCGTTCACGTGCTAGACCAATGAGCCGTTCTTCTGCCCAATCTCCAATCACCTGCTCGGGATCAGTAAGGAGGATGAGCGGAGCCAGCGGAACCTCGTCCCAGACTAGGCCAGCCGGACTTTTCTTACCAGCCATCTCTTTTTATCTCTCCTTGGTTGGCTATGTTCCACCTTGTGCCACCTTGTGCGCCGAATCAGGAATGATCTGGCCGTGGCGCAATTTTCGCCTCGCGCGATTGTGTTCCAGTCTATCTTCCACGTGAGATTATCTGGGTTTCGCAAGAACACGCGAACACACTTGACTCGGCTCGTATCTTCCACCTGAAATATCTGAGTGTGTTTCTTCACACGCGATAGAGACATACAACTCAAAACCCCGCGCCACTCCACTCAACGTCGGGTATGTTTCTTCACACGTGGCAGATCGGTGAATATCACTCCCTTCATTCGTGTAATGACTGATGAGACATTGTGTATGCCGCCGTATCGCCACCTGGCGTTAAAGCCCACTCCACGTGTGAATTCATTCATGTAGAAGAATGAACCCGTCTTCAACTCGTCACTGAGGTATTTTCGCTTATCCGTCCTCCCCACTCTCACATCTCATATCTCATATCTCACAGAGCCAGGATCACTGCAGCTGTAAGGAGGAAGGCGACTCCGCCTTTCCATACAGGCACGTCTGAACCTGGGAGGAACTGTAAAGCGAAGGCCACCTTTTCGATCCACCATGTGCACACTCCTGCCACGGAGAAGCAGATTTGCGAAATTGAATCCGTTATAGGCGAAAGAAGAGCACCTGCGAGGCCAAGGATCGTCAGTATTCCCACTACTGGTGCAACCACCATATTCGCCACTACTGACCAGAGCGATGCCTGAGGAGAAAGAAGCGCAAGTATGGGCGTACACGCGAGTTGAGCCGAAAGTGGAATGGCGAGAAGATCAGCAAGAATCCGTGGAATATACGCCTCAAGATGTGCCGCAAGTACCCGGCCTACAAGGATAATCGCTCCCGTGGCAAGAGCAGAAAGGAGAAACCCAACCGAGGTTGCCGTCCAGGGGTCAAGGAAGGCCATAGTGATAAGCGCAACGGAAAGAGCAACTGCCGCAGAGCTTGACCTTCTAATCCCTATTCCTACAAGAACGACGATGCCCATAAGTACTGCACGCAGTACCGAAGGATGCGGCCCTACGAGAGCGACGAGACCATACATCATCCCGCTTCCTCCGAGGGCACAGAGCCATCCGCGCCGCCTGCCACACAGCACCACTACACCTGTGAGAAGAATAGAAACATGCCCGCCTGAGACAGCCGTGAGATGGACAAGAGAAGAACGCCGCATTGCAGTTTCTAGTTCACCCTCAACTCCAGAATCATCACCGAGAGCCACACCGGGAATAAGGCCGTGAGCATGGGAGGGATACGGCTCAATGAGGCGGCGCACGGCAGTATCAATGCAGCGTACTATTCGTGCCTCTAGTTCTCCGCTCCCCCGTATGTGACCCATGTGAACCCTCACGACGAGACGCCCGCGCCACGGCTCTGCAAGGCGACCGGTGAAGGTGAAGTGCTGTCCGCTAAGGATATCGTTGGGAACTCCTTGAAGAAGAAGAAGAGGCAGATGCGAACTCACGTGGAAGGGAGTATCCGTCATCAGGGTGAGGACGTGCGCACGAACCTCACACTCCTCATGTCCAAAGCGTTGCCTACAGCTTGGCTTTGCACTCACAATCGCCTCGCCCCTCACGCTTCGATGCGCCGTAGCCGGCTTGGTGACTTCCTCCGGGAAATAGAGGTTTACCCGTCCACCTGTGATTGAAACTGCGACGAGAAAGGAAAGAAATGCCACACCAATATTCGACAGAAGACGAGGAAGGCTCCTTCGCAGTATGCCGCTAGACCCACATCCACCACGTGCTCCTCTAATCTCTACATAATGTTCCTCCGCTCCCGTTTTTCTCCCCAACGCGAGAAGAACACAAGCAAGAATGCTTGCCCCGAGCCCTTCGCCAAGGCAAAACTCCCAACTGACTGGAAATCGTAGAGCCCACCACGTCCCAAGTACTGCCGAGCATCCCGCAGGTAAAAGACGTAGATCCTGTCCTCTCACGACACACTCACTCGATCTCTCAACTTGGCCAGAGTAGCTGCACCAATTCCTGAGATCTCGTTGAGCTGATCCACACTAGTGAAAGGTCCGTGTTCTTCACGGTGAGAGAGAATCGCCTGGGCAAGGCTTGGCCCGATCCCTGGCAAAGTTTGTAAAGTTGCAGCATCGGCTCGATTGATATTCACTTTCCCGTCAGAAGCCTGC
Source organism: Actinomycetaceae bacterium zg-1166 (assembly GCA_015679245.1). GTDB lineage: Bacteria > Actinomycetota > Actinomycetes > Actinomycetales > Actinomycetaceae > Changpingibacter. The sequence continues at coordinate 1,104,313 of CP064953.1, forward strand.
CACAAGCTACCCGGCGAACTCCCTTTGTTTATTCCCGTAACACCACCACTTTCTCCTGCTGTGGCACCGTGTGTTTCTCCCAATGCTTCCAGATGAATATGGCTCCCATCTTCAAGAAGAGCCGCAAGGTTGAGCGAAGCCGGATCAGCCTTATCGGAAAATCCTCCAGCTGCCTCCACAAGATCTCCAATTCGGCTTCCTGAAGGAAGAGGGTAGACCCCAGGCTTCGTCACTTCCCCGGAAATATACGCGATGATTTCACCGCGCGAAGCCGAAGTTGAAGCCGTACCTCCACCAGGTTCCACTCCCTCTGGTTCTAGAGAGTGCAGAGTAGGAGAGGGAGTGAGGAGTCTGAGTTCTTCCTCACTGATTTGCGCCGACGAGTTCGTCTCTTTGCTCGCAGAATGCATGTTCAGGCCGATCCACACCCACGTGGCAAGGAGACCAGCAAGCAGAAGGAAAACGAGAACACGAAGAGCTGATCCATCGAGGGCTAATCGCCAGCGTCCAGAAATATCGGAGAGAGCAGCGACATCCTCACCTGTTCCACTAGCCAGGGCGAGAGAGGCAAGGCTTCTACGCCGTTCCTCATACGAGTGTTCAGGCCTGACTCGTCTGGAAGTGACCTTCTTGCACGCTATTTCATCCTCGGCTATGAATCCTTCTTCACTATCTCCTCCAGTACGTGAAACCGGGTGGGTTTCTCGTGCAAAATTCTGTTCAGACAGGTGCGGTTCACGACGATGATGCGCACCCTTTCTGCTCTTCTCACCAGAGGGTGATGACTTCTCCAGCTGTCGCGAGCGCAGGTTAACCCTACCCACGGGAGGGATTCGTGGGGGTGCACTTCGAGGAGGAGTCTCACGCATACCTCCAGTGTGAATATCTGTTGCGCAGGTACGTTGAGAAAGTCCCCTATCTGTGAATAACTACAGGCTGTGGATACGTGGCGACGTTTTGGAGACTCAACTCTGGCATGTACGTTATCACACCAAAACTCACGATTTGCTGACTCTTAGCCCACCACGTTTTCCTGCCTCAACCCTTGTAGGTCAAGGTAGTCACCAAGAATTCGCCACCTTTGGACATCATTTTCGACTTCAACCCTTGTAGGTCAAGGTGGCTGTGAGAGAACGCGTGTGTCCAGGCATGAGAGGGAGACGCGAGGCTGCATCGGCGCGATTAGCAGCATTATCGAGGGCTGATCGCGGAGAAAGTGCCACACTCCCCCGACTTGCGCGAGCGAGCTCGTCGCCAGTATTGATGCAGACCACGGGAGCCTCTGTGGGTTCCTGAGTGAGCAAAATTTGGCTCCCTCGTGCCGGATTCGTCAGTGACGTGGTGACGATTCCATCCTCATTGGGTACAAGATCGGTGAAGGCTTGGTCTATCTTTTGCCGTCCAAGGTAGTCCACGCGCACCGGAAAGCCCACTCCGGCAAAAGCTGCGTCCCCAGGAAGAGGGTTTCCTTCCTTCGTCGCTACCACCTTCGTGCGTGCAGGAATCGCAAGAGAAAAATTAGAAATTCCATGCACCCCAGGCATCTTCACGCACGGACGCCAACCGAGAGCCACCGGCGCCTCGTAAGAACCTCTATTCGTCACATCGAGAGTGAAAGAGAGATGTTCGAAACCGCCCTTACCCGTATCCAGCGAGAAAATCACGGAGACGGTGAACGGCCAGGGGTAGGCCTCACTTGCCTCGACATCAGCGACAAGACGCAGGGCACCTCCGGCAGGGACGCGCACAAAATCAAGCTGAGCGAGTAACCCGGGCATCCCAGGTGAAACCTCAATATGTTTACCGGCGAAACTGTAGGATCCCGAAGGAATCTTCCCACACCACGGTGCCATAACGAGAGAACGCTCACCCGCTACTTCTTCGAGTTCTTTACCACTCTCATAACCATCGATAGCCTCCTGCCCAGGGCGAGGTTGCCAAGAGAGCAGCGTTGCTCCGCGTGCAGCAACGAGGGCGCTCGAACCTTCAGGAGTGCTCAACTGCCAGGCGGGAAACCCGCAGAAATCAACGCTGTCGATGGATGGTACAAAGCCAGCCATAAGTACTCCTCTCAAATCTGTGGTGTGTCAGTCTACCTGCGTGGACGTGGGTGCTTGGAACCTCATCCTCTCAGGGAACGATATTGACAAGGCCAGGGGCACGCACGATGACCTTTCGTGGCTTGCCCTCCACGAACTTCTGCACACGTTCACAGGCCAGAGCCAATGCAGAGAGTTCATCCTCGGAGATGTCGGCGGGCACCTCAAGGCGTTCGCGCACCTTCCCCCTCACTTGGATAACACAGGTCACAGTGTCATCGTGTAGAAGGGATTCATCGGTAACCACAGGGAAAGGTTCGTGAGCAAGAGAAACAGAATGCCCCAGACGCGACCAGAGCTCCTCAGCTATGTGCGGTGCCACGGGAGCCACCATGAGGACAAGATCCTCAGCAGCTTTCCGAGGGACGGCGGCAAGGCCAGTGAGGTGGTTGTTGAGAACAATCATCTTCGCGATGGCAGTGTTGATGCGCATGGCATCATACTCGACTCTCACCTCGGCAATCGTGCGAGCTAAGAGCTTGGCCGTCTTCTCGTCAAGCTCATCCTCACTCACGATAAGTTCGCCAGTGGATTCGTCGATGATGTTGCGCCACAAACGCTGAAGGAAACGCTGTGAACCAACGACAGCGCGTGTCTCCCACGGACGCGAGACATCAAGGGGACCCATCGACATTTCGTAGAGGCGGAAGGTATCAGCTCCATATTCGGCGCACATCTCGTCGGGGGTGACGATGTTCTTCAGCGACTTTCCCATCTTGCCGTACTCGCGAGTGACAGCCTCACCCTTCCAGATGAAGGAAGGTTCACCTGCTTCATCCACACCGTTTTCTTCCACTTCCTCAGCCGGCACATACTGCCCACGCGCATCGGTGTAGGCATAGGCCTGTACGTAGCCTTGGTTAAAGAGTTTGTGGAAAGGCTCGAAGGAGGAGACATAGCCGAGATCGAAGAGTACCTTGTGCCAGAAACGCGCGTAGAGGAGGTGAAGAACCGCATGTTCCACGCCTCCTACGTACAGATCCGTTCCGCCCGAGATATTTCCAGCCTGAGGCCGCGGCCCCATCCAGTACTCTTCGTTCTCCTTCGCACAAAAGGTTTCAGAATTCGTTGGATCAGCGTAGCGCAGTTCGTACCAGCATGAGCCTGCCCACTGCGGCATTGTATTCGTATCTCGGTAGTACGTCTTGCTACCTTCGCCCAGATCAAGTTCGATTTTGACCCATTCGTGAGCACGTGAAAGCGGAGGCTCGGGCATTGAATCGGCATCCTCGGGATCGTAGGAAGCTGGAGAGTAGTCTGTGATCTCTGGAAGCTCAATTGGCAGGGCGGATTCAGGTAGGGGGTGAACCACACCGTCCTCATCCCAGACCACAGGGAAAGGCTCACCCCAGTAACGCTGGCGTGAGAAGAGCCAGTCGCGTAAACGGTGCGTCACGGTGAAGCGGCCTCGACCGTTTTCCTCAAGCCACGCTGTCATTTTCGCTTTGGCTTCCTCTTTGCCCAGACCATTAAGAGTGAGAGAATCGTTGGCTGAGTCCACAGCCACGCCGTCTCCCGTGTAGGCTCCTTCGGCAAGGTTAGGCTCGTAGGGATCCTCAGCTGGACCGATCGTGCGGACAATATCGAGTTCATACTTGCGGGCAAAGGCCCAGTCGCGATCGTCGTGGGCGGGAACAGCCATGATGGCACCCGTACCGTAGCCCATAAGTACATAGTCAGCGACGAAGATCGGCACACGTGCACCGTTGACAGGGTTGATCCCGAAGAATCCGGAAAAGACGCCCGTCTTGATGCGGCCTTCGTCGGCGCGCTCAACTTCAGATTTATGGGCAGCTTCACTGCGGTAGGCTGCTACAGCGGCTGCTGGGGTGGCGGCTCCGCCCGTCCAGGCGGTCTTCGTTTCCTCAGGCCACGCAGTGGGAACTGTGAGGGCAGATTCGTCGTCACTTCCACCGGGAAGTGTGCCACCGAGAATCGGATGCTCGGGTGCCACCACCATGAAGGTGGCACCAAAGAGAGTATCGGGACGAGTGGTGTAGACCTCAAGTGCGGCAGGTGTGCCATCAATGCTCGGGGCACCGGGCACTTCGAAAATCACGGAAGCCCCTTCGGAGCGGCCGATCCAGTTACGCTGCATAAGGCGCACTTTTTCAGGCCAATCGATCGTGTCGAGATCCTCGGCAAGACGGTCGGCGTAGGCAGTGATGCGCATCATCCACTGGCGTAGGTTGCGCTTGAAAACAGGGTAGTTTCCACGTTCAGAACGCCCTTCAGATGTCACCTCCTCGTTGGCGAGAACGGTGCCAAGCCCAGGACACCAATTAACTGGGGCTTCACTCACGTAGGCAAGACGGTAGCTATCGACGATGTCCGCGCGTTCCTTCGCCCCGAGGCTGGTAAAGGAACGGCCATCAGGTGTGGAGATCTCGCCAGATTCGAGCTTGGCAATAAGTTCGCTGATCGGGCGTGCAGCGCCGAGGCCGCGTCCGTCACGACGGGGAGCAGACGGATCGAACCATGAGTTGAACACCTGGAGGAAGATCCACTGCGTCCATTTCACATATTCCACGTCTGTGGTGGCGAAGGAGCGGCGCGAATCGTGGGAGAGGCCGATAATGCGCAGCTGACGGCGCATATTGGCAATATTTTCCTCAGTGGTAATACGCGGATGCTGGCCTGTCTGTACGGCGTACTGTTCGGCAGGCAAGCCGAAAGCATCGTAGCCCATCGTATAGAGGACGTTCTTGCCCTTCATTCGTTGGTAGCGAGCCACGGTATCGGTAGCAATGTAACCAAGGGGGTGACCCACATGCAGGCCTTTGCCTGAGGGGTAGGGGAACATGTCGAGGATGTAGAACTTCTCGGATGCAGTGTCACCAGCAAGATCACCTACAGGGTTTGCCGCGTGGAATGTGCCTTCTTCTTCCCAACGCTGCTGCCAGTCAGCTTCGATTGACTGTGCCAGTTCAGCGGTGTAGCGGAACTGTGTGGGTTCGCTCGGCGTGCTCATCGTTCTCCTTCAAGGTGTCACTTATCCACTGTTAAGCCTATCGCAGCGGGAGATTTGCTCCCTTCCCTGCCCATTGTTGGTCAGCTCACGTTAGCATCGGAATTTAAGAATTCGAGGAGTCAGGAATGACGAAGAGCGAGGACAATGGTGAGGCAGGCCTACCAAGACGCGCGCTTTGCTCAATGATTGAGCGTCTAGGATGATTCCATGAGCGTTTTCACAGAAATTATCGCTGGCACTATCCCTGGCCGTTTTGCCTATGCAGACGAGCATTGCGTCGCTTTCGCGACAATTGAACCATTGACTCATGGACATCTCCTCGTCGTTCCTCGCATGGAGGTTGATCGCCTCACTGACCTCGACGAATACCTCGTCGCTCACCTCTTCACAGTGGCTCAGCGCATCGGGCGCGCGCAGGAAAAGGCTTTCGCCTCCACTCGTGCCATGATGATCGTTGCCGGGCTTGAGGTTCCTCACGCCCACATTCATGTTTTCCCGGCTACGTCCGAAGCTAATCTCAATTTCCGTGCTGCCATGCGCGATGTGCCGGGTGACGTTCTCGACGAGGATGTGAGCGCTATACGTGAGGCTCTCATCGAACTCGGATTCGCTGAGTACGTCCCGGCAGATCTCCACGCACTCTGATCTGTACACGCTCTCCACACGAGTGAGACTCCCTCGATACTCGATACGCGCAGCAGGACGGAAGGAACGTGCTCTCTACACGAGTGAGGCTCCCTGCAGGGAGCCTCACTTCTTTCCGCGTCTTTCCGCACAAGTTAGAGAGTTGACATGCTCTCCTAGAACACAAATGCCCACATATCCCAAAACCAGATAATCGCTACAGCCGCAATGAAAGTGTAGATTCCTACAACGATGTACCAACGCCCGTGTACGAGGAACTTTCGCAGGCCATCTGGAGCGGGTAGATACCCCGCTTGTACTGAGCGCACAAGCACATGAACAATCAACGGGATCGTCGCAAACCACGTGAGAAGGCAGTAGGGGCACAGAGCTCGCTCGTGGACGAAAGAAGTGTACTGAAACCAGAGAATCCACGCTGTCGCCGCTACCATGGCTGCATCGAGAAGGAGCCAGAGCCAGCGCGCAAACTTTGCTCCCGAGATGAGGGCTAGGCCAAGTGCAGTAATTCCTGCAAAGAACGCCAGACCAAAGAGAGCATTCGAGATTCCGAAGAAGAGCGTGTTGAACTCTGAGGAGAGGAAACGCCCGCAGCCAATAAGCGGATTGAGGTCACAGGAAAGGGAGGAAGCCGGATCTTTGAGGAGTTGTTTCTCTGCCAGAAGAAGCTCACCGGCAGCAAAGATACCGAGCAATCCAGAGAAGATCATGAGAAGAGAAAGTTCGCGGGGAGCCCCACCTTCTCGTTGAAGTTGAGTGGGCAATGCTGCCCTCTGCTTCTCGACTGCGGCGAGATAGGCGCTCACGTCCTCGTCGCTCAGAGATTCCACCGAGGTGGAATCTGGCACTGCTGCGTCCTTCATTTTATTTCTCCGTTTCGCTTCCTTCGTAGGCCGAGCAATATGCTTCCAGGTACGTTACAGTGTCTTCCCATCCGCTCACGGGGTGAGCATCGATCCCTGTGCGAAGAACCGGATAGTCATTGCCGCCTTCATCCAAGCGATCTCCGATAAAAAGCATGTCCTCGATAGCAATTCCTGTCTGTGTGGCAAGCTCCTCGATCCCGTAGGCTTTGTCGATTCCCTTGCGGGTGATATCCACAGACGTGGAGCCGCCAGACCTCACCTCAAGTTTAGGAAGGCGAGCGGCGACAGCAGCTCGGAGGGTTTCTTTCTTTTCCCCTGTAGGATCCCACGCCTTCTTCTTCTCAAGCGGGGCTTCTTGCCCAAGAGCCGAGAAGGTGATCTGCGAGGCACGATCTTCGAGGATAGACCCCCAAGTATTTTCTTCCCAAAGTCCCAAAGCACGCGCTTCTTCTTCCACTACGCGCAGAGCTTCCTCGCGTTCGGCCTCGCTGAGGTTACGAGCATAAACATCGCGCCATCCTTCTTCCCTATAGCGGCAGTAGCGTGTACCGCATGTGGGCATGAGATGGAGCCTCTCCAACTGAGAGGGAGAGGCATCGAGACCGGCGAGAAGTTGGGATTCAAACTGCCCGAATTGCCCGCCGGAGATCACACATACTTCGCTGAAGTCCAGGAGACGACGAAGTACCTGCGCCACAGGTTGAGGAAGTGCAGACTTTGAGGGGGCAAGGGTATCGTCAAGATCAAATGCGATGAGTGTGTAGGGAGCTGCCATCTCACGTCCTTTCAGGGATCATTCCGCGTGGCCATATTTTCTCAGCTTCCTCTAGTGTGCAAGGAAAGCTGGCAATTTCCTTGGAGTACATGTGCTTTGTCCCTCACGTTTACCTTCAACAGACGCTAGAATGCGAGAGCCGTCAGAGCGCTGGCGTAAAGTCAGATGCTAGAACCAAACTCAAAGGAAATGAACGTGGCGACACCACATATCACTGCCGAACCAGGGGATTTTGCCCCCGCGGTTCTCATGCCAGGAGATCCTAAGCGAGCCGAGCGTATCGCTCAGATGCTCATGCCCGATGCCGTTAAGGTGACCGATGTGCGCGGCATCGGAGGCTATACCGGTACCTGCAATGGTAAACCCCTCTCCGTTATGGCTTCAGGCATGGGGCAACCCTCACTCTCCATCTACGCTACCGAGCTCTTCACGTCCTACGGTGTGGAACGCATTATCCGTGTGGGCACGTGCGGTGGACTCTCCCGTGATGTTCAAGCTGGCGATGTCGTAATAGCGATGGGCGCACACACCGATTCTTCGATCAACTCACGGATGTGCCCAGGTATTACCTTTGCACCGCTGGCTTCCTGGCAGCTTCTTGCTGCTGCGGTGGCTGCAGCTGAAGGTGACCCCACTGTGAAGGTAGGAGCTGTTGCTTCGCGCGACAAGTTCTATGGCAATCCGATCGAGGAAGCCGAACGCCTCGCTGCTCTGGGAACCTTCGGTGTGGAAATGGAAGCAGCAGCTCTGTACGGAATCGCTGCGAATCTGGGTAAGCAGGCGTTGGCTGTTCTTACTGTCTCAGATCATCTCTTTGACAGCTCTCAGGATATGAGTGCCGAAGATCGCGAAACAAAGTTTCACAAGGCACTCTCCCTCGCCGTAGCTGCCGCACACTGCTAGGGTTCTACCTGGCTGTAGATGCCATAGCATGATCTGCACCAAGGAGTCTCCTAGAGCTATAGATCGCATCAATATAATAAGAGAACAGCCTCACTTAACCATGCTGGCGAACCCCTGATTTACTTCGGAGATTCGCCAGCATGATATCGTCCAGAGGGTAGTGCCCGTTATACCGTCTCATCGTCGCAGGAAGGAAAGTATGCTTTCGCTCACCGCATCTAACGAGGATTACCTGCGCGCTATTTGGAAACTTGGCGAGTGGCAAGACCATCCCGCCACTACAAGTGAGCTTGCTCGAACTTTAGGTCTCTCCCCATCCACAATTTCCGAAGGAGTCTCCAAGCTCGTAGGACTTGGATTGGTGCGCCACGCTCCCTATGGAGCCATTTCGCTTACCGACGAAGGTATGCGCCAAGCCGGGCGGATGGTACGTATTCATCGCCTCTTGGAAACAGGGCTCGTTGAACTTTTCAACTACACCTGGGACGAAGTACACGAAGAAGCCGAGCACCTTGAACACGCTGTTTCCGACCGTTTCATTCGTCGCCTCGACGCAGCTCTAGGCCACCCCACGCGCGATCCCCACGGAGACATCATCCCCCCCGAAGATTCCACCGATCTCGATATCAGCAATACACTCCTCCCCCTCGCTAGCCTTGAGGTAAATAACAGCGCAATTGTTGAGCGAGTTTCCGATCAGGATTCTGATGTCCTCATCTATCTCCAGGAACTCGGGCTCCTCCCCGGCGTTCATGTGAGCGTTGAAGAAGCCCAGCGGGGCATCGGCCTTATGCGTGTGCGCTGCGGCAAAGAAAGCGTTCGTATCGCACTGACTGCGGCACGCCATGTCCTTGTACGCCTGGTGAACGAGTAAGCGGTTAACTTTACCAACTCTACATATCGCTCTCACTCTCCCCGCTTCTGCTGACTGCGAGGCTCACAAGTACCCCATCAACGGGGAGAAATACAAGATCACACATATCCACCACCTCACATAGGGAACGTTTGTTCGACATCCATTCTCCCAGGCACTCCGGACATATCCAGCCAGTGACTCAGGTCATAGATTCCATGCGTCTCATATGTCGGATCGTTTTATCTCACAGCACACACAGCTTGACATTGGCACTACCTTCACGGTTACCTAATACTTGTTTCATCAAGAGCAGCTGAGAGACATGGCTCGCTGAAGCTGCAGCAACCCGGGTTGCCGGGTGCTAACGCCATGATCGATGGGAGATGCACATGATCGAGCTTCGCAATGTCAGCAAGATCTATCCGCGCCGCGGAGAAGACGATGTTGTTGCCCTCGACAACATCTCGCTCACCATCCCCTCCGGGCACATTCATGGCATCGTCGGCGAATCTGGAGCAGGAAAATCTACACTCATCCGCTGCCTCACCGCTCTTGAACGCCCCACCTCGGGTGAAATCCTTATCGACGGACAAAATCTCTTCACTCTCTCTTCCGAGGAACTGCGGGCTCAGCGTCGCAAGATCGGAATGGTGTTCCAGGGAGCAAATCTCTTAGATTCGCGTACCGCTGCAGGCAACATTGTGTATCCCTTGCGTTTATCAGGCCTCTCCCGCGAAGCTGCCCGTACTCGCGTCTCTGAGATGCTCAGCCTCGTCGGACTTGCTGATCGTGCACGCTCCTTCCCCTCTCAGCTCTCAGGTGGGCAGCGCCAACGCGTCGGTATCGCCCGTGCCATGGCCGATTCACCCTCGGTGCTCTTGTGCGACGAACCCACCTCGGCTCTCGATACGGAAACCACCGAGCAGATTCTTCAACTTCTAGAGTCAGTGCGTGAAACTTATGGCGTTACCGTCCTCATCATCACGCATGAGATGAACGTTGTGCGCCGGATCTGCGATTCGGTGACATTGCTCGATCACGGCTCCCTCATCTCTACCGGAAGTGTGAGCGATATCGTCGCCAACGTCTCCTCTCCTTTAGCCCGCCAAATAATCCCGGCGCCTTCACTTGACCCACGCGATGTTCCTGGTAAGGCAATCATCGATATTTCGTTCACCTCCTCCCCAGGAGAGCCCACAGGTTCACGTGTCATGACTCTGGCCGCGCAGCTTGGTGCAGATATTGGAGCTGGAACCTTTGAAACTCTCGGAGATCTCCAGATCGCTCGTCTTGCCCTCACCTTGGATGAGGCCAGTGTGAAGGAGGCACTCGCCCAGCTTGCCAGTGCCGGAATTACTTCGGAGGTACGAGCAGCATGAACCCCCTCGCTTCAGATACGTGGTTCTCGAACCCCGTCATTCAGGAGTCACTTATTCCGGCTCTGGGCGAAACACTTCTCATGGTGTTCTGGGCGAGCCTCATCTCCGCGTTTCTTGGCCTTCTTCTAGGTATTATCCTCACCGCAACGAAACCTGCAGGAATTCTTCCAGAACGCGTTGTCAATGCTGTGCTGGGATTTATCGTCAATATAGGACGCTCAATTCCCTTCGTCATTCTCATGTTCGTCCTTATCCCCTTCACACGTAAAGTGGTAGGAACAGGAACAGGATGGCAGGGTGCTACAGTTCCTCTCACGATCGCCGCGATTCCCTACTTTGCTCGTATGGTCGAATCCAATCTTTCTAACGTGGAACTAGGCAAGATCGAAGCAGCACATATGATGGGAGCCTCGCGTACACGAATCCTCACTGGCGTGATTGTGCGCGAAGCAATGCCCACAATTATCCAGTCGATAACAATTCTCGTCATTACCCTTATCGGCTACTCAGCAATGGCAGGCGTCGTGGGAGCTGGCGGTCTAGGCGCTCTTGCGCTGAACTACGGCTACTACCGCTGGACACCCGACGTGCTCGTTATCGTCGTTGTCATCCTCGTTATGCTCGTCATGCTTGTGCAGGTTATCGGTGACATGCTGAGCCGGCTGGTGGATCACCGCTAAGGCACCATCAGCCGGGTAAGCTCCCTCCTTGAGCAGTGCCTTAGGCATACCTGTCTGTAGACCCGCATGTTCTTGCGCCGTCACCTCTTTTACTTCTTATTCTCATTTATTACTCGTCGTCGTGACATTACGTTAGGAAAAACACTCATGAAGCGCACTACTTCTTTTGCAGCACTTGCTGCTCTCACCGCTCTTACACTCTCGGCTTGCGGTTCTTCCTCCGATAAGGCCGATAGTTCAAAGGACTCTGCGGCCAGCGGCGTAACGAAGATCGTCGTTGGTGCCTCACCAGTTCCTCACCAGCAGATTCTTGAGTTTGTGAAGAATAATCTGGCCAAGGAAGCCGGCCTTGATCTACAGATCAAGCCTTTCCAGGATTACGTCCTTCCAAACTCCACTCTCCAAGATGGAGAAATTGACGCAAACTACTACCAGCACCTGCCCTATCTTGAGGAAGAAAAAGCGAAGAAAGGCTACACGTTCGATCACGGCACGGGCATTCATATTGAGCCTTACGGCATCTACTCCAAGAAGATTAAAGGGCTCAACGAACTCTCCGACGGAGCTAGCGTGGCCATCACAAACGATCCTTCTAACCAGGCTCGCGCACTCAAACTTCTTGAAGCCAACAATCTAATCAAGCTCGCTAACGTAGACTCTCCCACGATCTTCAATATCACTGAAAATCCAAAGAATCTTACCTTCAAGGAAGCCGAAGCTCCTGCCGTTCCCAAGCTCCTGCCTGATGTCGATATTGCCATTATCAATGGAAACTACGCTCTAGAGAACAATCTCAAACCTTCGAAGGACGCTATTTATCTTGAGTCAGGTGAGGACAACCCTTACTCGAATATTCTCGTGTGGAATTCGAAGGCTGAGGCCTCGAAAATCGAAGCTGTGAAGAAGCTCGACGAACTCCTTCACTCCCGGGAAGTTGCAGACTACATCACCGCCACATGGCCTGACGGTGAAGTGATCCCCGCTTTCTGAGAGAAAAGCTAAGTTGTGGGGCGACCAAAGCTGGCCGCCCCACAACTTTTTCTTTATCTAATTTCTGGCAAAGTCGAGTTCACGCTCAACCACGAACTCATCATTATCTCTATCTGTACCATCTATATCGGAAGCAAAAGGAAGCGCGTTTCGTCCCTCACAAAGTTCACGTTTCGCGCGTATCCACGAGGGAATGAGTACTGCCACAGCTCCGATCCACGCCAGAGGATTTCCCCAGACGATTCCGGCGAAACCGAAAGCTCCACCAAGTGTAATCGCCGTGGTGACTCGCATTGTGAGTTCAAGGAAGCCTGAGGCTGTGGGAGGAATCGTCTTGCCGAGCCCTTGGAGCGAACCTCGGGTAACGAAGAGGATAGCAAGTATCCAGTACATGCAGCCATTGACCACAAGGTAGTTATGCGCCATAGCGACAACATTTTCGTTAGCCGATCCTACGAACGAGCGCACAATTGGATTACCTACAGTTATGAGTGTGATGGCAAGAAGAAGAGCAACCGAGATAGCAATGCGGATTGCCTGACGCACGCCAAGGAAGATTCGTTCTTTCTGTCCAGCTCCAAAGTTCTGAGCCACAAAGGTGGAGGAGGAAATGCCAATGGACTGGAGGAAAGCCACGGCGAGTCCATCCACACGCACGGCAGTGGTATAGGCGGCTACAGATTCGGTGCCCAGGGTGTTCAGACGAATCTGAACTACAAGTGTTCCGATGGCGATAATCGACATCTGGAGTCCCATCGGTACACCGAACCGAAGGTGAATCCCCATCTGTTTGGCTCCCTGGCTCCAATCAGTTCGGCGCACTCGCAACGTAGGCATCCGCAACCAGATGTAAGTAAAACAGAAAATGACGGCACACAATTCGGAGAGAATCGTGGCAAAAGCCGCTCCCCCCACTCCCATATGGAAGTGAGCGACGAAGAGAACGACGAGTCCCGCATTCAAGCCACAGGAAAGAACAAGGAAAATAAGCGGTGTACGTGAATCGCCAACGGCACGGATAACGGCGCAGAGGTAGTTGAAGTACATGGTGATGCAGGCACCAGCAAAATTCACCATTGCAAAAGTGACGGCTTCCTCAAGTAACTCTGAAGGAGTTTGCAGAAGTGTAAGGATGCCTTCGGAGAGTGCAACCCCACCCACCGTGATAGCAAGCCCTGTGAGGAATGTGAGAATTGTGCCCGCCGCGATGGAACGACGCACCTGGAGTTTATCGCCCGCCCCGAAGGCTTGAGCCACTGGAATAGCAAAGCCAGAGGTCATACCCCAGGCGAAGCCTACGAGAAGGAAAAGAATACCGGAGGTAGCGCCCACCGAGGCGAGTGCATTCACTCCAAGGTGCTGTCCCACGATCATGGCGTCGAAAACTTGATACATCTGCTGAACAGCGTTTCCTACAAGGAGTGGGATCGCGAAGATAACGATCACTTTCCAAGGAGTTCCAGTTGTCAAGCTCGTATTCATATGGCCCTTTCGCATTACTCCCAAAGCCCACAACACAAGAGGCGCCGCGCGCAGAAGACCCACTCTCCTACGCGCGGCGCACATACGTCGTTAATAGTAGTCCTCTCACCTGTATTGGTGAAGGTTCATTCACGGTGATATGAGGCTCATCTCGGATGTAAGATAACGCTGACTATCACGAGTTGTGCAATCGTTTCATTGCAAGGAGAGCAAGTCCTGAGCCAGTGAGTCCAAGACAGGCAAGGATGAGGAGCCAACTTGAATTTCCTGTATAGGCAAGTTTTCCCGTTGGAGGTGGCGTTACGGGATTGCCGACACTCACCGTTTCTTGTGGGTCTGCGCATTTTCCTTGGGAGATGATGGTGCCGTTGGGGTGGCGTGTGGTTTCCACAAACCCGTACGTGCCGGCCTTATCGACCGTGTATCGCCCTGTCTCGTACTCGCTCTGGCCTTCGATCAGGGTGATTGTGTCGCTCCAGATCGCCTTCTCACACGTGAGCGTCTGGCCAGGGGCCGCATAGTAGAGGCCAACCGTGGTGACTGCGCCTGCAGGGTAGGGCCATGGTGTTACTGCCGGGTCTGCCGTATCAGCAAAACCAGTCGGTTTCTTCCATGAGGCAGTCAACACATCCCAGATGCTTCCGCCAACCTGGTTATTGTTATCGGCGTGAGCCTGCGTATGGATCTGCGGCTCATAGGACACAACCTCAGTAGTCTCAGAGGGAATACCACACTCACCACTCGAGATAACGTTGCCGTCCTTGTCGTAGAGGGTTTCCACCCAATAGACCTGGCCAGGCGTCTCGACATGAGTCACACCGGACTCGTAGTAGCCGGCACGCTCAACCGCGATCTTCTCACTCGTAAAGAACGGATCAGTACATACCGGTGAGGTGTCCTTATCCTGCGGGCCAAACGCCTCGAACACGAGATACGCACCGCCCGGCACATCCCCTGTCACAAGAGCCGTGTCGCTAAAGTCCTGACCCACAAGCACACGCTTCGTCGCCTGGGTGAGAACTCCTGGCTTATCTGGGGTATCCCCTGGAACATGGAAGCGTTCACGAATATCGTTAAACGCTGAGGTGTAGGGTGCCACGCGGTCATCACCTGGGAAGTGGTAGACAAACACATAGTCATGGCCAGGGGTGAAGCCGGTGATCGGGTCTGCATCCTCATAACCAATCTCAAACCTGCCGTTGACGGCAGGCACGCTCCCCTGCCAGTGAACAACAGCATCGGAGGGAACCTCCACGCCCGTGTTCTTCCAGTCACGACCAACGCCTGCGTCATAGACGCTCACGGTCGCTTCATCGATGTCGGGAGCCCAATAGCCACCTAAACCCTCAAAATCAGTATGAGAATCCATGTAACCGCTAATCGTGATCGTGTCAAAAGCCCGACCATCCGGATCAACGTTGTACTCACGAGACTGCGAATAATGCCCCAAAGATGGGACCCGCACCGAGGCCGTCTCGACAGTGATCATGAAGTCATCAACAAAATCACCATCAAACAGTTCAGGGTGGTCTTGGTTTACTGCCCGGATATCCCATACCCAGGTGTAGAACCCGTAATCAGGAACCATCCACGGTGCCTCTAAGGTTTGGCCGTCAGCCGTGAACGTCAGATCAGCCGTTGCTGCCACCGGAGCACCCTCGGGTGCAGTATCACTTTGCGGCTGTGGCACATCAAAAGGCCCATAAAGCGTGCCATGAGCCTTCACCGTCAACCCGTCAGCCCACGAAGCACCCTCGTTAAGGTGGACTGTCACCTTATCCGAGGTCTGCTGACCAGGAAGTACCAGCTTGTCAGAAGCAACAGTCGTAATAGTTGGCTTGATCTGGGCGATACTCATCTCGTTCTCAAGACCAAACTGGTAGGACGCATCGCCGTGGACATACTCGGCGTACTCCCCTTGTGCGTCCTTAGCCGCCAACGTTTTCGCCACGTAATAACCAGGACGAGTAACCGGGAAACTCACCTGCTGGCTACCAGGCCCAGCAAACGTAAGTGGGACTTCCCCAACCAACACAGCACCCACCGGCACCGCATCGCTCACGCTCACCGGGTCAAGACCCACATAGTACAGCGAGGTCACAGACGAAACAGGAACAAACGAACCATCATCAAGCGTCAACCAATCCCCCGAACCATAGTTCGGATCAGCCCGCATCATAATCTCATCCCTAAACGTGCCACCAGCAGCAACAAACTGAGCCTGAACCTGCGAGGACACAACCGGCTGGAAATCATAAATCACACGCCACGTGTTACCGGGCTGCACGATCTCCTCCGGATCACTCCGAAGATCACGGTTACCATACGAAATCATGTCCTGAACACGACCATTCGAACCAAGCTTCGTTAATGTACGACGAACTTCTTGCGCATAAGTCACCTGGAACGTGACTGCACCATTACCAGTTGAACTCCAGGTGAGCTCAACTGGGGCTGATTGTGTTGTTCCGCTCCAGGTATTTGTTCCTGTCGCGTCAAAAACAGCTGGACCGTTTAGGATTACCGTCATTGGGATTCCAGGAATCCATGCGCCATTTGCATTCGGAGTACCAAGATTGCGGATCTTACCGGTTCGTTGTCCGTCACCTTCCACAGCTCCTGACTCATAGTCGATGGCTGCACTGTTGCGTGCTTCATCAACGAGTTCGAGTGCCCTATTCCAGAGGGCGGGGTTTTGGGCGCGCGCTGCTTCAGCGATCTCGATAGCCACGCTCGCCGTATTCTCGAAGTTCGCATGAACCAGTAAAGCCAAAGCACCCAGAGTGAGGTCATCACTTGTGTGACCTTGATACTTCGCCAACAAATACGCCATCTGAGGAGTCTCTAAAGCCAGCTCAGCCACATGCTTAGCCGACTCAGTCAGCGTCGACACAGAAATCAGATCATTAGCACCCGGATCAGGCTTTTTACCATCAATACACCACTGCGGACCATTGTCCACAGCGACACCACCAGCAACTGGCGTCTGATTAATATGTGGGCCAAGACGAAGCTTCCCAGACGCATTCACCCCAGAAATCTCAACACCCTTACCCACACTCGAATCCCACGACGCCCAAGACGGCATCACAAGACCAACAAACCCAAGCGCAATCACACTCACAAGAGCCACAAGACTCCACTTTCGATGCATCCCCCTGGGATGCTCCACACTCGTATGTGACACAATAACTCCTAAGAGCAAATCAAATATGGATATTGCCTGGCTCAGGTAGCGCCGCGCTTCCTACACGAGCACTACCCGAACCCATTCATTTTGTTTGTTCTAGGTTGGTGAGCCTGCGCCAACAAGCTCACCAACCGCTTACCACCCACCCCTTCCCAGAGTTATCCTGACGCAAACACCCAGCACTGAACACGCCGGAAACCGGCCTAGCAAATCCATGCGTTACCGTGCGAGTCACCACAGTCAGAAACTTCCTCCCACTCCCAATCCCAACCGTTATCAATCCAGCCACCGCCGGAACCGCCGGAGTTAGAACCTCCACCAGTCGAACCGCCAGAAGAGCCGCCAGTGTATGTGCCGCCGGTTGAGCTACGCGAACCAGAACTACCGGGCGTGGATGAGGTGCCACGTGAGGTTCTGCTCTGTCCGCTACGTGCCGGGGTGGATACCTGGCTACTACCGCTAGTTGCGGGAGTGTGAGCAGCTGTCCATGCGGCCTGAGAGGCTTGTACCTGCCCTATGCCGTTATTAACAGCCGTGAGCGCAGTGTTGATGGCCTCTTTCGCGGCACTAACCGCAGCCGTATCCGTCGAACCGGTCAGGTTCCGGCCTGCATCAACAGCGCCTTGGAGCGTATCGACAGACGCTTGGAGGCCGTGGCGTGTAGCCTCATCAGCCACCTGGCCTTCCGTAGAGCCGATAAGGTCACGCGCTTGCGTGAGAGTGCCTTCGGCGCTGCCAAGAGCCGCGTTCAGGGCGTCAAGCTCACCAGTCAGTGCTTTAGCGTCGATAGATGCTTGTACTGCACTGTTAGCGTCGTTGAGCTTGCCAGAAGCATCTTCAAGAGCTTTAGTGTTCTCCTTGAGCTTGCTCAGCGTCTTATCGAGAACATCTTTCGAGGCGCTTTCCGCATTGATCGCGTCCGTGAGGTTGAGCGTTTGTGCCTCGCTCATCGCAGCAGCGAGCATATCGCACACATTCGGGTCGGCTACCTTGTCGGTGCAGCCCTCGCTTAGTCCCCCAGCAGTCGCAAGAGCAGCATCAAGGTCACTCTTAACACCGGCCTCTACAGTGACAGCCTTCGCATAATCCGCACGCGCTTCACGCAACATGCTCGCCTCAGACCGCATATGAACCGTCACAGCAACCACCGCCACACACGCAACAACCACAACACACAACACGCCAATACCGACATAAACACGACGCCGCTTCACCGACGAGGGGGATGGCCCCTTCCCACCCTTACCACGAGAAGAAGCAGACTCCTCACCCACACGAGCTTCACCCGCAAAAGAGCCACCCCCAGGGTTTCCACCCCCACGGGTATTTACTGGCGCACCAGAAGTAGAACCACGCACGGGTGTAGAAGTGGTCAAGACACGTGTGGGATCACCTTGAATATGACCAGCAAAACTTTCACTCATCACTTCATACTTCCTTTCATAGACTTCAAGAATCATGAAACTTCAAGAACTCCAAGATCCGTAAATTTGTGGAACTGCACGAGCATCGTGAAGCTTCAAAGATCCTCAGACTTCGTAGACTTCAAGAGCGTCGTGGACTTCAAGACTTCGTAGGTTTGGAGAGCAGACAGCCCTGGGTGTGTATTTCAGAGTCTAAAGTGCCAACCAGATGCCATAAGAGACTGGGGTCAACCGCAAGGTTTTATGGTTAAGTGAGAGCATACCCTTGGCGAGAGCACACCCCTGCTGGTTTTTCACTCCGAAACTATAAAGGCGATCTCGACACTGTGTGTCTCCTCAGCGCTTTGATTCCCAGTGCGTCCGCCGAATCATGGTTTCCCGCACGCCGCCCATCCCCAACCAGGAACTCTTCGGCCAAGAACTCCCTAGCTTCGCCTTCCCGCAGATCTGAGTTTCCATTACCGAGGAAATAGCCACATGGATGCGTAAACGGCATCCATTGCTTTCATGCTGCTTCTGGCACCTCATTCCTCTACTTCGATGTAAACTCCGCGCATGCGGATAGCTACGATGAGCGGTGCACGGTGGTCGGTGCGGAAACTCCGCTTCAAGAACCTTCATATCTCCTCCTCTTCGTTGACGTGTAAGCATGAGTATGAGCCATATAGGCAAGGCTCCGCAGAATTTATCCACAGCCTCGTGACTCGGCACAGCATTTCACCTGGTCAGCCAAAAATAGAAGATGTCCACAGGTAGGACTCTCTCCTGCCTGTGGACATCACATGTTTCTCTATCACCTCACGATGCAGATTTTCTTACTTCACGCCGCGTATCCTCATAATGAGCCATGCCGCGATCAACACAATGAGGATGGCAATAAGGAAAACAACGGTATAGGCCATGGGAGGAGCCTCTACAGAGTTCGTGGCTGCCTTGACGATAATGACAATCACTGAGGTGAGAGCCGAACCCACCACCATCGAGAGAGTATTAGCAAGGTTGAGGATTCCCAGATCCTTACCTGCCTCGTCAGGATTCGGCAGAACAGAAACGTTGAGTGCCTGGTCAATAGCGTTATACACACCGTAACCAAGGCCTGCAATTGCCGCGTAGAGCATCATCCCCATCTCTGAATGGAAGATAAGAGGCATCACAGCGCCCAAAGCAAAGGTACAACTGGCCAAGGCAACGGGGGCTTTTCGTCGACGAATCTTATCGGTAATTGGGCCTGCACACACTGCCGAGACGAAGGAGACGATGAGGGTGATAATTGCCATTTTCGCGATAAGATCGGCAGCCATCGTTCGAGAATCATCTACTCCGGCAAAAACATAATCCTGAGCGATGTAGAGCAGATAGGTATTAATCATCCAGTACCCGCTCATCATGAATGTGCGTCCAGCAAGCGCGTAGTAATAATCCGGTGCACCTTTGGGCGGACGGAAGGAAAAAATAAGCATACGCAGCGAGAATGGTTCGCGAGGTTCGTCGCGATTAGAAGGTTCGCGGGGCCAAATAATCACCGTGATTATGCCAATAAGGGAGAAGATGGCGAGAGCCATGAGCCAGGCTGCATCAATCCCTCCTTCCAACTTCAGCAGCTTTGCACCTACAAGGTTTCCAGCCGTTTGACCTGCGGCAACACCCGCTCCGTAGACGCCAGAAACTGTACCGCGATACTGGTCGGGCACTCGGTCAGACATCGTGGCAATGAAGGGAGCAAGCATAGTGTTGAAACCGAGCTGAGCCACACACCACAGAAGAAGAATTGGGACGAAGCTATTGACGAGAGTCACCGCACCCATGCCGAGGCCGGCGATAATGCCACCGACGATCATCCATACGGTACGTTTGCCGAAGCGCGAACGCGTGAGATCGGAAAAAGTGCCAAATACGATGTTCGAGATGAGCGCCACTATAGAACCGCAGGCATTGATCGTGCCCATCATTGCTTCTTTTCCGGCTGGATCGATATTTTCGAGCGTCGCCGGAAGAATCACCGAGGTGAGCGCTACCCACGGGATCGCACACACTATGGCGCTAAAAACGAAACCGATACCCAGGCGAACCAAATCGCCTTTATTAGTTACGTATCCGCGTGGAGTTTCTGGCTTAGACGTGGCCAGAGAATCCTTTATAGATTCCTCATGAGACATCATGGAGCCTCCTATCCTTGCAGTAGTCACGACGACGATATCCGCCGTCGAGAATATCGTGGTGCCACCTCAGAGGGTTGGCGCTTGGGAAAGAAGATCAGAAGTGGAGAATTCGCCTGAAGTATCCCTCCAGGAAAGAGATGCAATCGAGCCAGATGAATCGGGATTCGACGGGTGGAATGTGAGGGTAGCGATAGCCTCGCCCTTGACCCACGTTAAGCAGATTTCCTCATCGTGTTGTTCAAAGGAGAAATCTCCTTCAAAGGCAGCGAAAGTATTTCGGAACGTACAGAGAGCATTAAGTGCACGCACCACAGGGCGCTCAAGTGCTGCTTCTATTTCTTCGATCGTGTAGTAATGGCGGTTAATATCACGTCCGACCTTGGTTCGGTAGAGGAGATCCATATCGTTCTTCCCCGCGAGGGCACCCACGTAGTAAACCTGCGGTACTCCTGGAAGGAAAAACTGTACAGCTCGCGCGGCAAGGTATGCGTGATCGTCACAACCGAGGGCTGAATAGTAGGTGGAATTAACCTGGTAGAGGTCGAGATTACTTGCAGCTGCTCCTGTTGCTTCGCGAGATTCGCCTTGCGTTCTCTCGTGGATCTTTTCTACGAGACGATCAACTGCTTCGTCGGAAATGAGGCCGAGGAGTGAGCGATCTTGTTGGTCAGAACCAATATCGATAACACCGATACCGTCGTGGGTATCGAGAACTGTCACGGCATTCGTCGGACGAACCTCACTCCAGTGAGCTAGCGCTGAGACATCTCCAGTAAAAATAGAATGAAGAAGGAGTGGAGGGAGAGCGAAATCGTAGACGCGATCTACTTTCGAGGCGATCTCCATTTGTTTTTTGTAATAGGAGTGAACCTCGATAAGTGTTTCGAGGCTGCGCTTCTCACCCTCAGCTTTAATTCGTGCGATGAGATCAAAAGTCTTGGGAGTCATAAAGCAGGAGCTTCCTGCTTCTTTGGCTCCATAACCCACAGCATCAAGGCGAATAGAACTGACGTGGCTCTCACTCAGGCGGTCAAGAATTGAGGTGAGATAGTTCCATCCTTCGGGTGAATCGGTATCGATATCTACTTGCTGAGGTGTGAATGTTGTCCACACGAGAGTTTGTTTTCCAGCCCAGGAGTAATGAGTGAAAGGGAGGCCAGGGCGTGGGCGATAAATGCGCGTGAGGTCTTCTTCGGTTGCTCCCTCGGGGAAAATTGTGGACATAGTGAGGAAAAGCGGAAAGTATGGGCTTTCCTCACCTTTGGCCATAACGTCTTGAAATTGCTCAGACTCCCAAGACATATGATTAACGATTGTGTCCACCATAATGGAATGCGTGCGGGAGAGTTCTCCTAGATCTTCCCACGATCCCAAGCGCGGATCGACTTCACGATGGTCGATTGGGTCAAATCCGGCATCAGCTCCGTCATAGGGAGTAAAGAAGGGAAGAATATGAACTCCTTCGTAGACTCCTGCGAATTTTTCACGAAGAACTTTTGTCATCGAAGCAAGCGTTCCTTCACCGAGGCGATCGGCGTAGGTGATGAGTTGAACTTTGTTGCGCACAGTAGCCTCCTTCGGCAATCGAAGTTGATGTTATCCGCATAATACCGCGCCTCAACCACGACGCAAGGGAGAGAAAAGCATACGAAATTTCTCTCCAGGTCAGAGGGCATATCCGCGCGTAAAACGTAGCGAGGTGTCCGTGTCCTCCGCAAAGTATCCACGATATGTCACGCACTCACTGTGTCTCTATTTCATTTACAATGAGAGGGTTCAGTCTTGGCCTTGGTCTTGACGCGAAAGAATAAAGAAAAGACAAGAGAGGCTCTTATGCTAGACCCACGAACTGTAACTTCCCAAGAGCTTATGGATCCTGGAATCACTCAGGAATTCCTTGCGCAGGTTGCACAGGTACGCCCTGATCTCTGGCAGACTATTGTGGGTCACCCCGCATGTTACCCTGCGCTTAGTACCTGGATTAATGAGCAACTTCGCACCCAGGGCGCTCAGGAAAGTGCAGGTGTCCAGCCTTCCCGTCCCCAGGCCGATAGCTTTACCCAGATTGCTGAAGGCACACGCAAAGTAGCTGGAAGCGCAAAAAGTATCTTCGAGCAGAAAGTAGCTCCAGCGGTCGCACAGTTAGCTAAAGATACCCAGGCTCGTTTGAGCCAACAAGCTGCGACAGCTCCTGGGCGTTCCTCTGCTTTCCAGTGGTCACTCTACGGAATATCGATTGCGAGCGTGCTGGGAATCCTCAGTCTCTTTCTCCCTCTGCTAACCAGCCCGTGGGGAGGCTCCTTCAGCCTCTTCAGTGCGAGCAAGGCCATTGACAGCCCCACCGATGCTCCGATCTTCTTTATTGGTTTTGCTCTTGTCCTTGGCTTCACCATTTTCTACATTGTGACCAATACACACTGGGCCGGCCTTACAAGCACAATCATTGGCATCGTCGTGAGTGTTCTTGGGCTCATTGATACCAAAAACCTCCACGATGTCGTCGGTGCCTTTGGTATCAGTGCAGGTATCGGGCTGTGGCTTCTCATTCTCGTTTCCCTTGCACTCATCATTCTCTCGATCATGGCACTGCGTTGGGTAATTTTGGCAAAGAAGGCTTAGACGCCTGCTGCTCCTGCACCATTTGCAGCTCCAGCTCCTCCGGTAGCGCCAGCGTCACCTGCAGCACCAGCGGCCTCAACTCCCGCACCTGCCGACGAACCCCATCCGGATCTTCCTCATCTCTCCAAGCCTAGGATTTTAGTCTCATGACGAGAGGAGATGGAGTTGGTGGGCGCGTAAATCAGGCGTTTTTCAGGTTCATGACGAGGGGGAGAGGCGTGATTGCCTCTCCCCCCTCGCTTTTCTCGCACCTCATCGGATGAGGCCAAGCGCCTTCACCTTGCCTGTAAGTTCCATGTTCGTCGGCTCCACAAGGAAGGTGCCATCGGAGAACTGCACCACTGGGATGTGCTTCTGCCCGCTAATCTCCACGGCGCGAGCCGCTGCAGCTTCATCCTTCTCAAGATCGTGGTATGTAAAAGAGGCCCCGAGAGATTCAAGGAGTTGCTTTGCTCGGCGGCAATCACGGCACCAGGCCGCTCCATAGAAGTGAATTGTCGATTCAGCCAACGGGTACTCCTTACTCCCTACAGGTGTGGCCGGCGGCACGAAACTGTACGTGGCACGAACCTGTGCCCGCATCCGAACCTGTGTCGGTTTACAAACCTGAGCCTACACCAGCGTGTTCACGCTCAAGCAACTCAAGTTGGGAATGCCACCGGCTCCACGTGAAATAGAAAATGATAGTCACTGCCATCCATACTGCGAACGCTTGAAGAGTAATCGTATGGAGGCCAGCCACCATGTATAGACAGGCGAGAATAGAAAGAATTGGCGTGACCGGATAGCCAGGTACCTTGAAACCACGCTTCATACTGGGCGCAGTGCGGCGCAGAATAATCACACCCGCAGATACAAGTGCAAATGCGCTCAAAGCACCAATACTTGTGAGGCCAGCAAGAATACCGATAGGAAGGAAGCCTGCCAGTACACCGACAATGAGACTCACGAGCACTGTTGCGAAGATGGGAACTGCAGTCTTAGGCGAGATTCGCGAAAGTGAAGCCGGGAGGAGCCCATCGCGTGAAATCGAATATATGACACGGGTATTGGCGTAGAGGCAAATGAGAGTGACAGAGAAGATCGAGATTACAGCTCCGATAGCAAGTACACTACCTGGCCATGAAGCTCCCACTACTCTCTGAACAATTGAAGCGAGACTAGCCGATTGTCCCGTGAAGTCGGCCAGAGGCTGCGCACCAATCGCTGCGATAGCCACGATAAGGTAGAGCCCAGTCACCACGCTAAGGGCACCGACGAGAGCGCGAGGCAAAGCCTTACGCGGATTCTTTACTTCCGAGCCAGCAGTGGCCATCGCATCGAGGCCAAGGAAAGAGAACATCAACATGCCACCAGCTGTGGTGATTCCTTTCCAACCGAAAGGCGCGAAGTTTGCGAAATGATCGGTGTGGAAACCTGTGAAAGCTACAGCCGCGAAAGAGAGGAGAATCCCTACCTTGATGACCACCATAACGGCATTGATTCGTGCGGATTGCTTCGTGCCACGCAGAAGCAAGATCATGCACATCACCACAAGAATGACAGCCGGAAGGTTTAACACTCCCCCTGCATGTGGGGCTGCGGAAAGCGACCTTGGGAAACGCCATCCAAAGAGATTTTCCAGGAGGAGGTTGAGGTATTCTGACCATCCAACCGAGACGGCTGCTGCTGAAACTCCATACTCAAGAACAAGGCAACCCCCTACAAGAAAGGCAAGGAATTCTCCCATTGTCGCGTAAGTAAAGGAATATGACGATCCCGAAGAAGGGATTGTCGAGGCAAGTTCGGCGTAGCACACCACGGTAAGTCCGGCCACTACACCTGCCATGACAAACGAGATAATGACGGCTGGACCGGCCTCCGGTACAACTTCAGAGAAGATAAAGAAGATCCCCGTACCCACGGTGACGCCTATGCCAATAAACATGAGTTGGAGGGTGGACATTGATCGTTTAAGTTGGGAGGTAGACGAGTCCTCCACCTGAACGATCGAAACTGGCAGGGACTCGTCGCGCATTCCGGCAGGCATCCGCCGACGACGAAGTTGGTGTATGAGACGGCTCATTCGGCAAGTCTATGCAGCGAAAATACTCTGTACTGTGTGTGTTCTCCCTCTGAGATGCCTTCTGGCCTTTCCAATGTGACGAGGACAGCCGTAAAGAGCATGCCCGTGAGTTGGCCAAGCCTTTGTACCTGTGAGTTGGCCAAGCCTTGTCCTCTCCCTATGTGAAGAGGACAACGAGAGAACAAGGGAGCTGCGTGGACAAGGGAGTTGTTGTCCGTCTACCTCCGTTGGAGTGAGCTGATAGAAGGGAGCTGCGTAACCAAGGAAGGGCTCCTTCTCCCCCGCTCCTCCAAGCACTGATTTTGGAAGAAGCCAGGTGGGCAAGGGAGCTTCTAGCTCGATACACGCAAAGCGAGCCCCGGGCGGAGCGAACACAAGAAAACTTCAGTTTTCTTTCACTTTACGCTTCTGTGCTCCGATAAGAGAGGTCACAACCGTAATGAGAATGATGACAATAATGATCCCAAGGGAGACGAGGGGTGGAATCGCCGGAACGGCATGGAGCCACCCCATTCCATGACAGGCCTCCACAATGAGCTTAAGTCCAATAAATCCCAGGATAGCCGCGAGGCCGAAGTGAAGGTAGATGAGGCGATCAAGTAGACCATCGACAAGGAAGAAGAGCTGCCGCAAACCCATGAGAGCGAAAGCGTTAGCAGCAAAAACTATGAAGGGTTGGGAGGTGAGGCCGAAGGAAGCAGGGATTGAATCAAGAGCGAACATGAGGTCAGCCGATCCAATCGCCACAATGCACAAGAACATCGGAGTCACGTAGCTCTTTGATCCGCGGCGAGTAAGGAGCCTATCACCAACAAAACCTTCCGTCACCCGGAATACCTTCTGTGCCACCTTCGTCAGTGCATTAGGTTCGTACTCGTCAGGATTGGGTTCCACCTCGGGGTTTAGACCTTCCTTGATCTGTGAATAGGCCGTCCACAGCAAGAAAGCTGCAAAGAGGAAGAAGAGCCAGGAGAAGCGCTGGAGGAGGGCGGCTCCCAGGAGGATAAAGATAAAACGCAGTACGAGAGCAATCACGATGCCGTACAGCAGCACCTTCTGCTGGTAGGGTCGCGGCACGCGGAAGGATCCGATGATGATAATGAAGATAAAGATGTTATCGATCGAAAGCGAATACTCGGTGAAGTAAGCCGCATAGAACTCTAGTGAAAACTCAGGCGAGTGGCGGAAGATGAGGTAAATCCCCACAAGTACTGCCAGTCCTACATAGAAGCCGAGCCAGCGTGCAGCCTCCCCCATTGTCGGTTCGTGTGGCTTGCGCACATGCCCCACAAGATCCAGAGTAATCAGACCCACTACAGCCACGATAAGCACTGCCCATTCCCAACTATAGACATGCATACTGGCTGGTTCAGTGGTCGGCGCAGAGCCAAGAAGAGGGACGAGGAGTGAAGAAATCATGAGATCACTTTCCACTTGAAACACTATCTCAGAGGTCTTTTCCCACCTCCGTGTACCGCACGCGAGGTCTCGATCCGGACAGGTGTCGTGATGACGAACCGATGTTGTGTGGGAATACTCCCCTCCGCCGCTTCATCTTACGGGAGGAACAACTTACCTTCATCACATACGAGGCGAGGTTACTCACACCTATTTTTGTGCCTGCTGCGAATGGTAGAGTTCGCTTTTGAGATCCTTAATTTCGTCGCGATAACGCGCAGCTAACTCAAACTGTAGTTGTTCAGCCGCAGCGTGCATCTGCATGGTGAGATCCTCAATAAGCTGAATAAGATTGCGTGCTCCTTCAGCCCTCGCGGCTTCCTTTGAACTCGCTTTGCCCTTCGCATGGGCAGGTTCCTGACGATATCCGCCCTCAAGGAGCTTCTTCGTATCTACATCCTCACGAGCCAGCATGTCGGTAACATCGGCAATCTTCTTACGCAGAGGCTGCGGATCGATCCCGTGCTCAGTGTTGTAAGCGATCTGTTTCTCGCGGCGACGATGTGTCTCCTCGATTGCCTCACGCATGTTCGGTGTGATTGTATCGGCGTACATATGCACCTGACCAGAGACATTACGTGCCGCGCGCCCGATCGTCTGAATAAGGGACGTGGTGGAGCGTAAGAAGCCTTGCTTATCGGCATCCAGGATAGCAACGAGGGAAACCTCGGGAAGATCTAAACCCTCGCGAAGGAGATTGATTCCTACAAGCACATCAAACTCCCCCAGACGCAGTTCGCGAAGAAGTTCCACCCGGCGTAACGTATCGACATCGGAGTGCATGTACTCTACACGCACCCCACGTTCTGCCAGATAGTTTGTGAGATCTTCGGCCATCTTCTTCGTCAAAGTAGTGACAAGTACTCGCTCCTCACGCTCAGCGCGCTGCCGAATCTGTTCAAGAAGGTCATCAATCTGCCCCTCGGTGGGCTTGACGATAATCTCTGGATCGACAAGACCTGTGGGGCGGATGATCTGCTCTACCACTCCGTCAGAGAGCTCGGTTTCGTAGCGTCCAGGCGTCGCCGAGAGATAAACCGTTTGCCCGATTCTCTCCAAAAATTCAGCGAACTTGAGGGGGCGGTTGTCCATGGCCGAGGGTAGGCGGAACCCGTACTCAACGAGTGTACGTTTACGCGACATATCTCCTTCGTACATCGCGCCGATCTGCGGAACGCTCACGTGAGACTCGTCGAGAATAAGAAGAAAATCTTCGGGGAAGTAATCCAGGAGAGTATTCGGTGCTGTGCCAGGTCCGCGCCCGTCGATATGTCGGGAATAATTCTCGATCCCAGCACAAGAACCGATATTGCGCATCATCTCGATATCGTAGGTTGTACGCATCTCAAGACGCTGAGCTTCCAGGAGTTTGTTCTGCCCGCGTAGTTCTTCCAGACGCTTAGCCAATTCTTCTTCGATCGACGAAATAGCGCGTTCCATGCGTTCAGGACCAGCTACGTAATGTGAGGCAGGGAAAACATGAGCAGTAGTAGTCGAGCGAATCACTTCTCCTGTGAGAGGGTGAAGAAGAGCGATCGAATCAACTTCGTCGCCAAAAAATTCGATACGTATAGCAAGTTCTTCATAAACGGGAATGATTTCCACTGTATCGCCGCGAACGCGGAATGTGCCGCGAGTAAAGGCGATATCGTTTCTCGTGTATTGCATCCCGACGAAAGTGCGTAAGAGTTCGTCGCGATCCAGGCTCATTCCCACTTCGAGTTGAACCATGCGATCCACGTATTCCTGCGGAGTTCCGAGGCCGTAGATACAGGAGACGGAAGCCACTACCACAGTATCGCGGCGAGTGAGAAGGGAGTTCGTAGCCGAGTGGCGAAGCCGTTCTACTTCGTCATTAATCGAAGAATCCTTTTCAATAAAGGTATCTGTCTGAGGAACGTAGGCTTCAGGCTGGTAATAGTCGTAATAAGATACGAAGTATTCCACAGCATTATTCGGCATAAGCTCACGGAATTCTGCAGCCATTTGGGCAGCGAGAGTTTTATTTGGTTCAATAATGAGCGTGGGGCGTTGTACCTGCTCGATAAGCCAGGCCGTAGTGGCAGATTTTCCCGTTCCTGTGGCTCCTAGAAGAACAATATCTTTCTCTCCTGCGTTGATCCGCTCGGTGAGTTCTGCGATTGCCTGGGGTTGGTCACCCGCAGGAGTATATTCAGAGATAACGGCGAAGGGAGCCTCGGCACGCACAAGATCGGTGACAGGTCGCATACCCGCAAGGCTACCTGGCAGAAGGCACCCATGGAAGAATAATCGAACAGTTGTTCCTCACACGTTCCTCACACTCGCTCATATGGAATATATGCTTGAGCACATACTGAGAGCGTTCGCCCGCTGCGCACATCCTCGACACCACAGGTGCAAACCTTCGACAATAGTGAGCAGAGATCTGTTAAGGAGCACCATGCCTGATACCGAGCCACAGCCCGGCACATACGCCACCCCAACCTCGCAGAACCGACCTACGGAAAGTAGATCCGCGAGAAGTACACCTGCGGGAAGTACATCCGCGGCTTCCTCCCCTACTCCGGGCAGGCGCACGCGAGCACGCCAGGCTGAACGCGCATCTCTCGAACACAGCGCAGCTCCTCGCCCAAACTCTGCTAACCCTGACTCCACACCCTCTGGCTCCATATCCTCTAGCACCTCACGCTCTGCGACTGCAGACTCGAAATCCAGGCGTTCTGCATCTTCGCGTTCGAGTAGATCATCCTCTCGCAGCGCACGGGATTCTGCTCACACCCCAGCATCTTGGCGTGCTGAGGGTGTGAAAACCCGAGAAAACAAGGAAGAAGAACGCCCCAAGCGCTCGAAGATACGCATTCTTGCTTTTGTGCTTCTGGCCTGGGTACTCATCTCCTTTGGAGCCACGTGGGCTCAGAATCTCCTCAATCCTGTGCTCTCTTTGCCCTACAACGTCTATTACCAGCAACTTGAAAATAACAACGTCTCTACTGTGACTCCCACGGGAGATTCCATCGAAGGTGAGTTGCGCAAGGCCACCACGTTTGAAGGTGTGACTTCGTCGAAGTTCCGTACTGAGCGCCCCACATGGGCCGAGGATTCGATGGCCTCACTCCTGGAGAAAAACGACGTTACAATCACCGCCCAGTCTCCGATTCCTAGAACTAACATCTTTCTCACTCTCGCTGTCTCATTCCTTCCAATCCTCCTTCTGGTAGGTCTGTGGTGGTGGTTCATGCGCCGCCAAAGCCAGAGCGGACCGATGAGCCTCTTTAGCAAAGAACACAAGCCCATTGATCCTGCCGAGAATCGAGTGACCTTCGACGATGTGGCCGGTATCGATGAGGTGGAGGATCAGCTGCGCGAGATCGTTGATATGTTGAAGAATCCGGAGAAGTACACGCGCCTGGGGGCGAAAATTCCACGCGGTATTCTCCTTGAAGGTGGGCCTGGAACAGGAAAAACGCTTCTCGCTCGTGCGACGGCTGGAGAAGCCGACGTTCCCTTCTTCTCTATCTCAGCCGCAGAGATCGGTGGCATCCTCGCCGGAAAGGGAGCTTCAGATGTGCGTTCCCTCTTTGAAACGGCACGCAAGGTTTCCCCAGCTATTATTTTTATCGACGAAATTGATGCTATCGGTCGTTCTCGTGCCTCCGTTGTCTCTATCGGCACAAACGAGGATCGTGAACAGAGCCTCAATCAAATTCTCACGGAGATGGATGGCTTCTCCGATTCTGAAGGAATCATCGTCATCGCAGCTACAAATTTGGCCGAAGTTCTTGACGGTGCCCTCACCCGTGCTGGACGATTCGATCGAACGATCACTGTGGCTCCTCCAGATCAGAAGGGTCGCGAGGCTATCCTTCATGTGCACACTCGTGGCCGCCCCCTCGATCCGAGCGTCAAGCTCACAGATCTGTCCAAGTCCACTCCCGGCCTCACTGGCGCCGAGCTTGCCAATCTTGTCAATGAGGCTTCGCTCCTGGCAGCACGTCGGGGAGCGCAGAAGATCACCATGCCTGACTTCACGAATGCGCTCGAAACGATTCAACTAGGTGTCCAACGTGCGGTGGTCATGGATGCTGTCGAGCGTGAGCGCACAGCCTGGCACGAAGCTGGCCACGCTCTACTCGGAATGATCCAGCCGGGTGCTGACCCCGTACGTAAAATTTCGATTATTCCTCGCGGCCGTGCTCTCGGCGTCACACTCTCTACCCCTGAAGCTGATAAGTATGGTTACGACAAAAATTACCTACGTGGGCGGATCATCGGCGCTCTTGGTGGAATGGCAGCAGAGGAAGAGGTTCTCGGAGTAGTTACCACTGGCGCTGAATCAGATCTCCAGACAGCCACAGGAATTGCACGTCAGATGTTCGGGCGTTGGGGTATGTCTGAAAAGATCGGGCCTGTGCAGGTCTACCTGCGTGAAGGTGACCCACGTGCTCAGGGAATTTCCGATTCCCTCCTGCGAGAGGTAGATGAAGAAGTTCGTCTCTTCCTCTCCGAATGCTATGTGGAAGCGCGTCGCCTTCTGCGCGAACATGCCCAGCAACATAAGGCGCTCGTCGAAGCTCTCCTTGAACATGAAACACTCGACGAATCCGATGCGTATCGCATTGCAGGGATTGAACGCACACCCGACGTGAGCACACCTGAAAGCAACTCCCTCTAGTACATCACGAGAGAAAGAGGCGGGTGTGCCCTTGCACAAGCCCGCCTCTTCTGAGATATTCTCCAATTTCTACTGCAACTGTGGAGGAATCCACCAAAGTCCATCATTGTGCTCAGTGATGTAGGCCTTAAATTCCTCAGAATGATAAGCAGCAGCAATATCCTTAGCCCACTGCGTGTTCTCGTTCTCCTTCTTCACTACCACTTGAAGAATGAGGTGATCGAGAACATCCTCTGTAGCTAGAGCCGTGGAAGGATCAATCTTCGCGTTATAGACAATTGACCCGGTAATAACGATGTAGTCGAAATCTTGCGCCACAGCTGGAATCGAGAGTGACTTCATTTCCGTGAATTTGAGGTTATGCGGATTTGAAACGATGTTTTCTGAACTCAGAGCCGTGAAATCCGCATGAGGATCCACCTGAATCCATCCGATCTTCTGGAGGAGGAGATAGGCGCGCGCACGGTTCGAGGCATCATTGGGGACAGCCACCGTCGCTCCTGCGCTCACATCATCAAGGCTCGAATGCCTGCTGGAATAGATACCTGCGGGCACTGTGGGAGTGGGACTAATCGGTACAAGATCGCCATTATTCTTAGCGTTAAAATCTTTGAGATACGCAGTGTGTTGTTCGACGTTAAAATCGACATCTCCAGCATTGAGAGCTATGTCGGCGTT
This sequence comes from Actinomycetaceae bacterium zg-1166, assembly GCA_015679245.1. Lineage (GTDB taxonomy): Bacteria > Actinomycetota > Actinomycetes > Actinomycetales > Actinomycetaceae > Changpingibacter. The sequence continues at coordinate 1,136,203 of CP064953.1, forward strand.
GAGAAGATCAGAAAAATCTTGCCCGACTATCGTGTAGCCTTCTTTCTCCAAAATAGGACGGATTGCCTGCTCAAAAAGCTCAGAATAAGGGCCTTGTGATCGCGCATAGGTGAGACTTTTCTTATCAGTTGACGTATCTGAAAGCGACGATGTTTTTTCTCCTGGTGCAGCGCAAGCGGCGAGCCCCGCTGTGAGAGCGAGAGCCGCAGCAACGGCAATGGCTTTCTTCATTGATGCTCCTTTTCTTGTCATCTATCGGGGTTCACGCAGGCGACGGGCGAGAGCATTTCCGATAACCTGCAAGATTTGAACGAAAATAACCAAAATAATCACTGTGAAGATCATGAGCGGCGTATTCATAGCTTCGCGACCATAGGTAAGGGCGAGATCTCCCACGCCACCACCTCCACCGTAGCCCGCCATCGCAGTGGCTCCGAGGAGTCCGATAACCCCTGTTGTAAGAGCAAGAACGATCGACGAGTACGTTTCTGGTAGGAGGAAATAGCGAATGATCTGGAAGTTTGTTGCTCCCATCGCTTGCGCAGCTTCGATCACTCCAGGCTTGACTTCCAAGAGACTCGCTTCGACAAGGCGAGCGAGAAAAGGTGCAATGTAGATAACGAGGGGAACCAGCTGAGCCTGAGTTCCCACAGCAGTTCCTGCAATTAGCCGCGTCACTGGAATTAGTGCCACCAAGAGAATGATGAAAGGAATCGAGCGAATGATATTGACGCTCACATTAAGCACTGCGTAAATCACACGATTAGCGAGTAATCCTCCCGGTCGAGTCAGAACAAGGCCAAGAGCAATAAGAACACCTAAAATTCCACCAATCACCATGCCCCAGCCGAGCATATAGAGTGTCTGTTCACCGGCGAGAAGGATTTTTGCGGCACTGACACCAAAAATTTCTTGATCCATGACTCTCCTTACTCTTCTCTTTCGTCGTTCACGCTTGTAGCACCAGGCCAAATATGCGGTATGCGCACAACGTCAGAACTGTCGATAATCTCCTCGGCACGAGTAATTGCTTCCTCCTCGCCGATGAGTTGAACGAGATAGAGGCAGACGAGCTGTTCCTCAATCTCCTCCACGTTGGCTCCCAAGATATTGAGTTCGAGGCCGGGCACCTGGGAGATAGTGGAGAGAATGGGTTTGCGCGCTATTTCTCCCACGAAGAGGAGTTTCTCCACCTTAAAGTGGCGTAAATCATCGGCAAGTAATGCCGCCATTGCCTCGGGAATACGGTCATTCATCACGGTGCGCACAAAACGCTTTGTTATCTCTTCATGAGGGTGAGTGAAAACCTCAAGCGCACTGCCTGCTTCAACAATCCGCCCCTCGTCCATTACCGCCACGCGCGTGCAGATCCGGCGAATTACCTCCATCTGGTGTGTGATGAGGACGATCGTCACTCCCAGATCACGATTGATTTTCTTAAGTAGTCCGAGAATTGCTTCCGTCGTGGTCGGATCGAGAGCCGACGTTGCTTCGTCACAGAGGAGAATTTTGGGTGAAGTGGCGAGAGCCCGTGCAATACCTACGCGCTGTTTTTGTCCTCCCGAGAGTTGGAACACGCAGGTGTCGCGTTTCTCTTCGAGTTCGACGAATGAGAGAAGTTCCTCCACCCGTGCGCGAACCTGGGTCTTGGGCATTCCCGCGAGGATGAGAGGCTGAGCGACATTATGGAATACGCTCTTTCGTTCGAGGAGATTGAACTGTTGAAATACCATGCCAATTTCACGGCGCATGGTGCGCAAGTGAGAAGCCGAGAGTTCAGCAAGGTTTCTACCATTGACGACGACGATGCCCTCATCGGGAGTTTCGAGGCGATTAATAAGACGAAGCAGAGTTGATTTCCCTGCACCAGAAAAGCCGATTATTCCAAAGATATCGCCTTCTTCTACGCGAAGATCGACGCCGTCAAGTGCCCTCACATCTGCACTTTTTCCACGAAAGGTTTTCTGTGCACCCAAAATTTCAATGAGAGCCTCGTTCATATGCTTCTTCACAGGTATGCGAAGCTGCTCGTCGGGAAGGATTGTCTGGTGGTTTACTCTGTGAAACTCAGGCACGGTTTCTCCCCTCGCCCAGCCACCACAGTGCGTATTCGGCATAGACTGACGCTGCGAGAGGTAGGGCAGCTTCATCCATATCAAAATTCCCGTTGTGATGGGAATTCTGAGAATTGGGAACGCTCGGATTTCCCGTGCCAAAGTAGGCGTACACGCCAGGAACAACCTGTTGAAATTCGGCAAAATTATCCCCGCCTAGGGAATAAGGACGGTCACGCGTGAGCGTAGCAATACGTTCTACCACCGCACTTACCTCAGCACTCACTGTGGCGGGGTTAATCACTGCTGGTGTCACCTCACGCCAAGTCACGTCGATATCTGCCCCATAACTTGAGGCGATCGCACGGGCGAGATCGAGGAATTCGTTGCGGATCCTTATGCGGGATTCGTCGGTAACTGTGCGCGTTGTTCCTTCGATGTGAGCCGTCTGTGCGAGTGCGTTATAGGCGGTGCCGGCATGAAGTTTCCCAATTCCCAGGATGACAGGCTCAACAGGGTCTGTTCGTCGGGTGATGAGCCCTTGAGCTGCCACAACGATCTGACTTGCGATGAAGAGGGCATCTGAGCCTTCTTGGGGGCGTGAGACGTGAGCTCCTTTGCCGCCTACTGTGAGCACAAAATGATCCACGGCAGCGAAGTTGAGTCCTTCAACAACAGCCACGCTACCTACAGGAAGATACGAGGCGGCGTGCATTGCGAAGGCTCGTTCAACGCCGTCAAGGTGTCCAGCTTCAATAAAATCTCGGGCACCATATCCTGTTTCTTCGGCGGGTTGAAAGATGAGCTTCACTTCTCCGGCGAATGCGTTGCGAACCTGAGTGAGATTGCGAGCGGCACCGAGGAGAGCCGTTATGTGCGCATCATGCCCACATGCGTGCATAACCCCCGGTTGTGTAGAGCGATAAGGGACGTTAAGCGTCTCGTGTACAGGCAGACCATCGATATCTGCACGCAGAGCAATGCTTCCCTCTCCTGCTCTCTCGCCTGTGATCTTGCCAAGAACTCCGGTGGCACCCACTCTTTGGTGAGGAATATCTAGCGCATCAAGTTCTTTTTCGATCCTGGAGGCTGTCCATGTTTCCTCAAGGGCTAGTTCGGGATGAGCGTGAAACTCACGGCGCAACCTCGTAAGATACTCAGCCTCATTTCTCGCTGTCTCATTCACTTGAGCCATACCTCCTCTATCTCAAAAACCTATCACCCTAGTAGGATGCTATGTCTTAGATATGAGGTTACGCGTGCGCACACAGAGTTTCACGCAGTCCCAAGATACGGACACTCAGTTCACTTAGAGCACCTTTTCTCACTCGCATCTGCGAGAAAGAAAAATATTCAGAGCACTCCTACTAGCGCTCGACTGGAAGAACCTCAAGAAAATAATCAGGACGAGCCGAACGCCAGGCACCTCGCGCATACACATACCCCGCCCTCGTCAATGCCTCAGCAAGTCGCACATCTGGATTTACCGTCACCCCACCGCTCTCACTTCCCTCGGCAAGAAAGACACGAAGGCGACCATCGTCGTCGAACACTCCTTCACACCCATGTGCTTCAAGGCGGCGCACTATCCGCTTGCACGCCTCCACTCCTGGGGGAGAACACACCCCTATGCGCGAGCCTCCACCAAGGTTGTGGGCAAAAGGAAGAACCCACTCGTGCCACAACGTAACCGCACACTTCTGGAGATCCTCTATGCTTCCCGAATTATCCACCTGGATATCAGCAAAGCACAGCATCTCCTCAGCGTTCACCTGACTTGCAAGGCGCCGTTCAATATCAGCACTCTCCATGCCGCGCCCGCGCAGTCGCATGCGCCGAATATCCACCTCAGCACTGACGACAATATTTGCGTGATAGTAAAACTCACGAGAACTGCGAGGGAGAAGAGCAAAATCGACAATCGCCACCTCAATCTCACCACGGGAAGAAAGCTCAGCAAGTTCACGATCCACCTCTTCCCATACAGCTGTGTGCGTGAGGAAGTTAAGCCTCTCACGCTCGCGAGAATCCGCGAAGACAATGGAAGCAAGACCAGCACGATCAATCCTCCCCTCCCGGATAGTGCCAGGCCACTGGGAGGCGATCCTCCCGAAAAGAGGCGTCCCTGGCTCCATAAGGCGGCGTACTACGAGGTCAAGATCGCAAATATGTGCACCACAACGAGAAAACGCGCGAGAGAGAGTGGACTTCCCTGATCCAATTCCCCCTGTCAAAGCGAGAGTGAGCATCACGTTTCCCTTCTGATATATCGCAGTGGCCGCCTCATGATGTCCACGAACACGAAGGCGAAAGAAATCGGGACACGAAGCATTCACTATCACAACACGCATAAGCATGGACAAGGACACACAACCTCATAGGCGCTTTACCACGAATATGGAGGTTTCTTTCATCGTAGCTTCTCGTGCACAAAGATTTGGCATGAGCACCAGTCAGAGCACGCACCAGTCAGAGCACCAAGAACATGAACATCGAGAGCACTTAAATCCGCAACCATAGTAGGATTATGGTATATACTCCACGTAGAGACGGCACGTGACTTCAGGAGAAAAACATGCTTGTATCAACGAAGGGTCGCTACGCTTTACGCGTCCTCATCGACTTAGCCGAACACCAAACCGACGGATACATTCCACTCAAAGATATTGCACAACGACAGGATGTTTCTGAAAAATACTTGGAGAGCATCATAAAGATCCTTGTGCGCGATGGCGTTCTCACTGGTTTGCGCGGCAAAGGTGGCGGTTATCGACTCACTGTGGATCCTGCTCACTACACACTCAAAGACCTTCTCCTTCTCACCGAAGGAACGCTCGCACCAGTGGCCTGCCTTGACGATCACAAATCCTGCCCTCACGAGAATTGCCTCACGGATACTATGTGGGAAAAACTCGACGAGGTAATTAAGGATTTCCTCGACTCTGTGACCGTAGCCGATCTTGTTCCTGAAACACTTCCTGGAAACAACTACGTGATCTAGGGTCTAAGGCCAGTTTCTTCCTGCACACTGCGAATGTGATCTATCCAGAAATTCAAAGGGCACAATCGTGGGATTCTCGTATCCCGCGATTTCTGAAGTAGCAGAGAAGGTTGGAGAAAGCTGGAATCGCTTTCCAGCACCAAAAGCACATCCCAGCAACGAAAAACACCGCTCCCAGCAACACCTTTGAGGATGTGGACGTTTAGCTTATAAGTCGGTGCAGACGTTTCGGCCTGCAATCCTCCGCCAGCACCCATTCGGCAAGGGTACAAGTAAGACGAGCACCCGAAGGCAACCGTCTTCATGTGTACCCCCAACCGGATTTGAACCGGTGTTACCGCCGTGAGAGGGCGATGTCCTGGGCCGCTAGACGATGGGGGCCTCAATGCTCAGTTTCTACATATATCATCCCTCCCCGCTCCGGGGAACAGATACGATCGGTTGCGAATCTCCCGACCGAGAAACTGACCGTACCCCCAACCGGATTTGAACCGGTGTTACCGCCGTGAGAGGGCGATGTCCTAGGCCGCTAGACGATGGGGGCCTCAATGAACGCGCAGACCAAACTGCGAACTCACTGGCTGGGGTACCAGGACTCGAACCTAGAATGGATGAACCAGAATCACCAGTGTTGCCAATTACACCATACCCCAAGGGTTACACCGCCAGAATCCTCGCTCCTAGCGACGTCTAGAAACTCTACCGGCGCAAGGAGAAAGATTCAAACCGCCGTATGGATATCTGGATCACATTCCTTCAGCTCTTTTATCGAGCCGTATTCGCGTCTTTCATTTACTTATCAAGCTCCATATGTACTCCGCATATGTTACGAGGTTCTCGTATCCATGCAGCACATATGCAGCACATTCCCATACGCAAAGTACAGACCACATGCCTCCCCCACCACTCATAGGCATAGACGTGTTGTGGCCGGCTCAAAAGCCAGCCACAACATCCCTCGCGTTCAGAGTGAAAAGAGGATTCGTCGCCCTGAATCAGACAAGGCGGGAAAGAAGTGCATCAATACGGGCACAGACCTCATTTTGGCCGAGAATTGCGATGGAATCGACCACAGGGAGCGAAACATTCGTCCCCGTCATCGCCACAAAGAGCGGGCCAAAAGCAAGGCGAGGCTTAATCCCCATCTCCTCCACAAGCCTGGCATCAAGAACAGTCTTGATGTGCGCGGCATCGAAGGAGGTAGCATCCATGCCAGCTATAACCTCGCGCGCACCGGTCAGGGCAGCCACAGCTGAATCCTTGAGTTTGCCGATTGCCTTCTCGTTGTACTCCAACTGCGAACCTTCGATAAAAAGGAATCGCATGAGATCAACAGCTTCTCCCAAAAGCTGAATACGTGTCTGCGCAAGAGGGGCAGCCGCATCCATAATTTCGCGCTCGCGCTCACTCAGCTCGCTGTAGACCCCTACGCTTACCACGCCTTCCTCGTGGAGGTAGGGCACTAAGCGGTCGCGGAAGTCGTTCACCTCAAGGCGACGAATTTGTTCAGCGTTAATCGCCACGCACTTCTTATCGTCGAAACGTGCAGGATTAGGATTGACATCACTAATGTCAAAAGCTGTAACGAGTTCTTCCTTAGAAAAGACATCGTGATCTGGCGAAATTGACCATCCGAGAAGAGCAAGATAATTCAGGAGACCCTCAGGAATCATGCCTCGCTTGCGGTGGAGAAGAAGATTCGATTCGGGATCGCGCTTGGAGAGTTTCTTGTTCCCTTCTCCCATGACGTAGGGCAGATGGCCAAAACGCGGAGTGAACTCAGCTACGCCGATATTCTCAAGCGCAGCATAAAGCACAATTTGACGAGGCGTAGAGGAAAGAAGATCCTCTCCACGCAAGACGTGCGTGATCTTCATCAACGCATCATCCACAGGATTCGTAAGAGTGTAGAGTGGGTCGCCGTTCGCGCGCACGATCACATAGTCGGGCACTGAGCCAGCCTTGAAAGTGATCTCTCCTCGTACGAGATCAGTGAAGGTGATATCTGTATCGGGCATACGGATGCGCAACACAGGCTTGCGACCTTCGGCAAGGTAGGCAGCTTTCTGCTCAGCAGTGAGGTCGCGATCGAAGCCATCGTAGCCCAGTTTGGGATCTTCACCTTTGTCACGGTGACGTGCTTCAATCTCCTCAGGGGTGGAGAAGGATTCGTAGGCGTAACCAGCTTCCAAGAGTTGAGCTGCAACCTCACGGTAAATTTCCCCGCGCTCAGACTGGCGATAGGGGCCGTGAGGCCCACCCACGCCCACGCCTTCGTCCCAATCAAGGCCAAGCCAGGAGAGGGAATCGAGGATCGCGTTGAACGATTCCTCCGAGTCACGCGCAGCATCAGTATCTTCGATACGAAAGACGAAGGTACCGCCAACGTGGCGCGCGTAGGCGTAGTTGAAGAGGCAGGTGCGCACCATCCCCACATGTGGGGTACCGGTGGGCGAAGGACAAAAACGAACGCGGATATCTGAGCCCGCTGCAGTGGTAATAGCCATGATGAATTAAGGATAACGCGCATGAGGCTCGGCTTTGGCTTCCATCCCTTTGTCACAGTCGTGTCTTTTTCGCCATATGATTTCCTGCAAATTTTACGCCTCATCCTTTCCGCATCCTTTCTGCACTATCAGCTTGCTGCCGTGAGTCATCTGTAAACGCGTATCACCACCAGGCTAAGGTGGGCATATGGCCTACGACTTTGACGCACGCAGCCTCGACCAGATCGCCGCTTCAGGCTCCCTTAAATGGACCCGTTTCCCCGGCACTCTAGGTCTATGGGTAGCTGAAATGGATTTTGGCGTAAGCGAAGAAATCCGCGACTTCCTTATCGAAGAAGCTCGCTCCGGCTATTTCGGCTATCTTCCTGAAACTCAGGCACGCTCACTTGTCGAAGCCACTTCGCAGTGGCTCGGTCGATTTGACTGGAATCCCAATCCTGATCTCATGATGCCTATCTCCGAAGTTCTTGCCGGGTTGCGCTCAACGATTGTGCATCTGAGTACTCCTGGTTCGCCCGTTGTTGTTCCTACTCCGGCTTACATGCCTTTCCTCACAATTCCTGCAGAATTTTCACGTGAGGTCGTCCAGGTTCCAAGTACACGTGATGAGTTAGGTACATGGCACCTCGACCTTGACGGCATCGATCGTGCCCTCAGCGGCGGAGGCCTCCTCATACTGTGCAACCCGTGGAATCCTACGGGGCGTTGCCTCAGCCGTGAGGAACTTACTGCCCTCGATACCATTGTTGCCGCTAATGGAGCTTTCGTCTTTGAAGATGCTATCCATGCCCCACTTATTTTCGACCACTCCACCTACGTTCCTTATGCGACAGTGAGCGACCATGCTGCCGCTTCGAGCGTAACTGCCGTCGCCGCGTCGAAGGGCTGGAATATCCCAGGGCTCAAGTGTGCACAGCTTATTTTTCACACACGTGAAAATTGGGATCGATTCGCTCCCTACGCTCATGCTCTCACTGGTGCAACCTCAACAACAGGAGCACGAGCGAGCTTTGTCGCCTATACCCAGGCTCAACAATGGAACGACGAGGTACGTGCTTATCTCCAAGCTAACCGCGACCTTCTTGAGAGTCGTGTGTCCGCGTGGGAAGGTGTGTCAATGTCGCATGTTGAAGGCACGTATATCACTTTCCTAGATTTCTCAGAACTCGCCGCAGAGGGTGTTTTTGGGGAAGAGAGTCCAGCAACGTGGATTCGCGAACACGCCAGTGTGTCCTTCACCGAGGGATCCTGGAGCGGACGCGACTATCGCGATTGTGCACGCGTTGTCTTTTCCACTACGAGGGCTGTGCTCACCCAGGCTCTTAACCAGATTGAGGAAGCGTTGCCCTCACTACATGCCTAAACCTTCTCCAGCAGTAGCGTGCAACCATATCCTTTTTTGCGCCAACGACGAGGAAATCTGTTCCGCTTTGTGCCGCGTATATGGCTTACACGGCAAGCGACAATCGCATCGTATATGCGCCATATATCTGCTTTCTACGCTTCAATAAACAACGATGACAGTCCACATCAGTGGGAAGGTTGTGACTCCACCAGTCAGAAATGCCACTGTGAGTGGGTTCAGCCAGACCAGTGGGAAGGCTTGTGCGGCACACGCACACACTTTGTGTGCGTCTTTCCTGTAGTAGGAGTGGTGGCTGGGAGATCTCCCCGCCACCACTCCCCTTAAGCACCCAAACCCAGCCACGCAACAAAAAGACGGCTGGGAACACCCAAAAGATATTCCCAGCCGTCAAAGGGTTACTGATACAGCCCCTTGTTCATTGGACGTGCGTTCGCACGTCAGCGGTGTCGCACATTAGAATTCACGGCGCACCCGCACTGTCGCAATCCCGCCAACTGCGAACAGTGCAACCCCGAGGCCGAACAGAAGAGCCATATCTGCACCGGAGAAGGCGAGCTTCTTCTTTACCTGAGCCGAAGCTGTTGGCTTGTTCGGGCGCGGCTGGTCAGGAGTAACCTGTGCCATGTTTGAAGGTTCCTCTCCTGCCTGTGCGCGTGGAAGAATCGTGAGCTTGACGATCGAGGACTTTCCGCCAGGCACATCCGAAATAGCAACCGCATAGTGCTTACCAAGAGTAAGTCCGGTTGTCTCAAGTCGGAAGGTTGCGGTGCCCTCAGCATCTGCCCGTACCTTTCCAACGAACTTTGCGGTTGAGTAGGTGTACACCTTCGCTTCTTCGTTGGGAGTCAAGCCTGTGAAGCTCAGCTCTGCGACCTCACCAATCATCTTTGTCACTTCAGGAATCACTGGGTTGCCTAGGCGCGCAAGCTCAGCTTCAACTGCCTGCGTATCTGGGAATACTACCGGTGTGCCAGGTTCTCCCGTACCAGGTTGGTCACTCGGTTGATCGTTCGGCTGATCCGTCGGCTGATCCGTCGGCTGATCCGTCGGCTGATCGCTCGGCTGATCGCTCGGCTGATCCGTCGGCTGATCGCTCGGCTGATCGCTCGGTTGATCGCTCGGCTGATCGCTCGGCTGATCGCTCGGCTGATCCGTCGGTTGATCGCTCGGCTGATCCGTCGGTTGATCGCTCGGTTGATCGCTCGGTTGATCGCTCGGCTGATCTGGATCCTCAGGTTTCGGCACCACCGTCACTGTGAGCGTTGCAGATCGCTTTGAACTTACACCTCGTGCAGTGAAGTCGTAATCACCAGGCTCAGCATCGCCATTCACGGCGAGGTGGAACTCTGCAAGTCCATCAGCGTTTGCGGCCGCTGTGAATCCGTGATTAGTCACGGATGCGACAGCGATACGTACCGCTGATCGGAAGGTTGGAATCGTTACAGATTTCAGTGTCACCGGTGCTTCATGAGTGAGAACAACAGCCTCGTAGGGAGCAAAGCCACCAGCGTGCAGCGTCAGATCACCTCCTGCGAAAACTTTCAATCCTTCGCTTTCGCTTTCTTCTTCGCCTCCCGGCACACTGAGCACAACCTTCGGTTCAACCCGGAGGGTAGTACTTGCCTCCTTATGTGAGGTTGCGCCAAATGCACGGACTTCGTATTCGCCCTCGTGCAGCCCCTCAGAAACTGTGGCGATGAAAGTTGCCACACCCTGCTCATTTGCAGTAACTGTCGCGTTCTCCACGACTAAAGTCTCCGGGGAGTTAAGAGTGACATCCTCGCCTGGAGCAAAGTTCGTTGCTGTGAAGGAAACTTCACTCCCGGCAACAACTGGTGCTTCTGGCCCGGTAAGCATGCCATTGGCATTAACGGTAATCCTGAACGTCCTCGTCGCACTTGGAGCAGTCGAAGTACCGTCCTTGTCAGTTACACGCACGGTTACCTCAGTAGCCTGCGAAGCAGTCTTAGGAGTGCCGACGATCTGGAGAGATCCCTCGTCGAGCGATAGGCCTTCGGGAAGTCCGGTCACTTCAACCGTGCGCGTGGCTTGCTCATCACCACCGCTAATGTTGAGCGGAATCGGTGTGATTTCTTGGCCCGCAATGGCGTTCACATCCGCAATCTCAGCAAGGTTCACTGTGGGAAGGTCACAAAGCCCTTCGCGTACCCAGTTGAGGGTGACATTCGTATAGCCGATGCCGTTTCCATTCATCTCATAGAGAATGCCGATACGTCCATCGCTCTGAACTGCCATCGAGGTGTAACCCGAATACGGTGCGCGGAACTCACGGCGGTTTTCTGCCAACCAGGTCGAACCCGAATCACAGGAAACTGAGAGTGTGCCGTTACTACGAGCCGAGGCGTTGAAGGTGTTGGAGAAAAGGAGCACCTTCGACTTCGCCGTTCCTGGGGTAGCCGTCGGGAAGGCACGGATGATTGTCGCATTATTAACAGGGTCAAGAAGCTGCGTCTCCAGCTTTGCAGGTGTCCACGTCACACCGCCATCTGTCGAAGTAGCAACGAGGCGGTTTCCTCCGGGACTACGCGAGTTGAGCATAAGCGTGCCATCGGAAAGCTCGACCATCTTGGTCTCGTCAAAGTTACGGTTAACGCCCTCGGCCACACGGGCAAAATTGCCCAGGTGCCAGGTCTTTCCGTGGTCATCGGAGTACATCGCGACAGACAAAACCTTTGAACCACCTGAAGGAGTGGTCTGGAAAGCGTAGGGCTGAACGAGGCGACCCTTGTAACGCCCATTGACGATCTGTAGGCCATTACCAGAGGTAGCAAAACCGGATTTAATGGCACCGACCTTGTCTCGCAGTGCCATATCGGCGATGTCGCGACCTGTCCATGTATGCCCATTATCGGTGGAGGTAGACACATGCAGGTGCATTGCGCCTCGATCATCCTCAGTAATTTTGCCATTAATTAGCCTGTACGAACCTGCCCAGAAGCCGGCGTCATAGGAAAGAACATGGAAGTTGAAAATTGTGCCCGTCTCATAATCGACGAGGTAGGAGGGATCAGAGTAGCCCTTCTTGGCGGAACCACTCACACCCTGAGCAATCGTCGTCTGCGGTCCCCAGGTCTTTCCACCGTCAGTTGAGCGGCGCTGAACAATCCAGTTCGGGTTAGGTGAATCAGCTGCCGATCCAGGCCGCAGGTCGTAGGCAGCGAGCAGATCTCCATTGGGAGCCTTCGTCAGAGAAGGAATGCGGTAGTACATCCCTGCGGGGTTGTTACCGACAGAGAGCACGACATCTTGCCCGCGTTCAGCCGGAAGAGAGGGATCGGCGTTGGCGTAGGAACCTGGCGTTGCCTCGTCCCACACTCCAGGCACAAGAACAGCATCTCCAGCGATATCAGACTGTTGGAAAAGTTCGCCACCAACACGGGCTTCCATGAGGAGTGAGGGAGTGAAGGAGCCCTTTTCGAGATCCTCAGCAGTGAGAGCATGGTTAATCGTGCATGTCCCACTTTCCCCATCAGCAATCTGAGCAGCACAGGCTTTGAGTTCTTCCTCAGTGAAGACTCCATCACTGCCTGGCTTGAATACAAGCGAACGTGTATCAGCAGTGTCTACTGCTTCGTACTGCAGCGAGAAAGCGAGGGTATCCCCCACCGCGTAGTGCTCTTGTGCCTCACCGGAGAAGGTAATTCCGTGCGCATTGACGACCTTCGGCTTGACGGTTTCTGCTTCACCCGAAGTGGGGTTCATCGGAGTCGTCGTTCCGTCGTAGTTATTGGCACGATAGAGAGCAAACTTCACATAGGGTGTGAATCCACCATTGTCGAGATCAGTTTGCGTGACGATGTGGTAGGCGCGGCCAATACAATCGATGAAAGCTGTCGAGGTGTTCATTGAGCGGCAGACATCCACATTCTCAAGGTTAGAATTCGCTGGGCGCATACCGCGCACCACGCCTGTGAACTGACGGAAAGAAATGTTGTAATTGATGCGATCACCAACATTCCACACCTCTTTCGGGTTAACCACAGTAATGTTGGCCTCGATGTAGGAATCTACGTCGACAGCTGTTTTCGCACCTTGAGTTTGCGGAAGTTCGGTCTGCTCGGAAGCTGAACTCGACTCTTTCATTGCGTAGGTGATCGTCGGGGTAAATCCTCCGTTGGAAACATCGTCAACTGTGAGGATGTGCGTCATTCGTGACGAACACGTGGAGGAGGCTCCGGCTTCGAGAGTGAATGTACATCCCGAATAGTTTGTGAGATTCGAGGCCGTGGGAACAAAGACCTTCTGAGCGTTGGTGTTGTTCGTCAGAGTGAGGTCATAACTAAGCGAATCACCAACCATCCAAAGTTCGCCTTGGCTCTTTGGATTCGAAAGCGTGAGCGTGATTGTTGCGTCATCTGGTGTTTCCTGCGCGAAAGCGGGAGAAAATCCCGCAGGTATCGCAAGGAAGAGTGTCCCAATGAGCGCAACTAGTCTGCGTCGTTGTAGCGCTCTACGGCGCCGGGAGGATCGCTCCACCATGAGTGTTTCCTTCCAATTATTGCATTAGTGCATCCTGCAAGCTTAAAGCCTGGTCATCATCAACCCTCACACATCCATGTCGCATCTAACATGGAGAATGAAGCAGTTATGCCTAATCCTAGGTAAACCCTGAACGTTTGTCATCGGGTGAGAAGATGTCATACAAATTTGCACTTCAGGAACCGCGCCGTGCCCTGCCTCTTTGTCCTACATCACCCTTAAGAAATTAATACGTGATTTTCGCCACTGTACCAGAGGGTCATTCCCGAGATACGACAACCCCCACACCCACGAAAAACCGGGGACGTAGAGATAACACTCCTCGCCCCCGGCAATACACTATTGTCAGTAGCCTAAACGATAGTTGTGCGCATCTGACCCACACCTTCGAGGCTCACCACAACCTCGTCATGCAGGCTCTCCATCGGCGCTTGTACTGCCGCACCCGTAAGAATCACATCTCCTGGTAAAAGGGTAAAAATTGTGGAGAGATACGTGACAATCTCGGCTGGAGAGTACTGAAGCTGACTCGTCGAACGCGAACCCATTGAACGCCCGTTAATGACAAGCTCAAGTTCAAGGTCGCTCGTATCAAGATCGGTGTCAATTATCGGCCCGAGCGGGCATGAACCATCAAAAGCCTTATTAAGTACAGCCGGTGCCCCCACAGCGGTGACATCGTTGGCAAGCGTGTACCCAAAAATTACTTCCTTCGCGTAAGCAAGAGGAACATCTTTAGCTACGCGACCGATAACAATGGCAAGCTCAGCCTCATAGGCCAGGCGCTCAGCCCAACGCGGCTTAACGAGAGGCTGATCCGGGCCGATCACCGATGTATTCGGCTTGAGAAACACTGCAAGATCGCGCAATTCTCCCAGATCGTAGGTTCCTCCCAAACCGATCACCTTTGAGCGTGGGAGCATGGGAGCCACCTCCCTCGCTTCTCCCAAAGCAAGACGCTGGCCGGTCGGTTCAATCTTCCCAAACATCGGATCGTCAGCAAGGATAATGTAGCTCTTGCTCTCCTCATCGAGGACGGCGTATCGAGGGCCTTGATCGAGGCCAAGTCGCGCAAGTTTCATGGCTCAAGACTAGCACCCTCTCTTCATGACCCTTCCTCACATGATAACCTCAACTTACGGGTGCGTAACATTCGGTTCTCACCAGCATAAAGAGCCGTCACATCTCAAATCTCACGCCCCCCAAGTCCACCACCCTAACGGAGGAAGAATGAGGAAAAACCGCGACGGATCGTGGAGTGAAAAAGCGAACTTTCATCTTGAATCGCATATGAGCATCCCGTGGCTTTTAGGTAAGCGCCTCGCTTTACATCCAACAGATGTATGCATCGAACGCAAATCACGCTTCGGATCAACATGGGAACCCCTCACCGTAGCAGCCTTCGATTCTGAGACAACAACAATCGCCGCAGCTCTCCTCTCCCTCGGCCTACGCCCAGGAGAGAAGATCGCAATTCTCGCACCCACCTCCTACGAGTGGAGCCTCCTCGACGTAGCAGCACTGAGCGTCGGTATCGTCGTCGTTCCCATCTATGAGTCAGACTCAGCCGAACAAATCCAATGGATCCTCACAGATGCAGACGTTCGCCTGAGCTTTGCCGATACACGCGCTCATCTCGAACTCATCGAATCCGTGCGAGAGAAAGGCCTCCCCACACGTCTCCTCGACGAGGATGGACTCGCCCACCTTCGCCAGGAAGCCCGATCTATCGCGCCCTCCGCCGTCGCACGTGCTCGCGAGGGCGTACGCGCCTCGAATCTCGCAACGATTATCTACACCTCTGGAACCACAGGGCGCCCCAAGGGAGTGGAACTCACTCACGCCAACTTCGTCGCCTCCACTCTCGCAATCTTCCAAAGTGAAGAGGAGATCATCAATACCACACGCACACGAGTACTCCTCTTCCTCCCACTGGCACACATCATGGCACGCATAGTTTTCTACTACGCAATTGCCGGGCGCGGGCGTGTGGGGCACCTTGACTCTACCGCGAACCTCGTCTCCGACCTCGCTTCTTTTAAACCTACAGCACTACTTGTGGTTCCCCGCGTGCTCGAAAAGATCTACAACGCGGCTGAAGCAAAATCCGGTGGAGGTAAGCGCCTGAAAATTTTCCGTTGGGCTGCCCATGTTGCCGAACGCAATTCACGCAAGAGATTCCACGGCCCAATCTTCCGAGTCAAGCGCTTCTTCGCACGCCACCTCGTATGGAAGAAGATGACAGCAATCCTCGGAGTTCACTGCCGCTTTGCAGTGTCAGCAGGCGCCCCCCTCGGCACGCGGCTTGGGCATATCTTCCGAGGGATCGGCTTGACCGTAGTTGAAGCCTTTGGCCTCACAGAGACAACAGGCCCTGCAACGGCAAATCGCCCCAAGCATCTGCGGATGGGAAGCGTCGGCATCCCAATCCCCGGCACCTCAGTGGCAATCGCTCAGGATGGCGAAGTGCTACTGGCCGGGCCACATATCATGCACGGATACCATAACAACCCCGAAGCCACAGCCGAAGTCATTGATTCACACGGATGGTTCCACACCGGAGATGTGGGCAACCTAGATAAGCATGGCTTCCTCACGATCACGGGGCGAAAGAAGGATCTTATTGTTACCGCTGGTGGAAAAAATGTCGCACCTGCAGTACTTGAAGATCCCCTCTCAGGTCACCCGCTTATCTCGCATGTAGTGGTTGTGGGCGATAAGCGTCCCTTTGTCGGTGCACTTATCACCTTGGATACTCTCATGCTTCCAGGTTGGCTCTCCATGCACGGCCTTCCACCCATGGATGAGGCACAAGCACGCACTGACCCGCGTGTTCTCGCCTCTCTTCAAAAGGCGATTGACCGTACAAATGTGCAAGTCTCACGGGCTGAATCCATTCGTAAATTTGTTGTACTAAATGGTGAATTTTCTCAAGATAATGGGCTTCTCACTCCCTCATTAAAAGTGAAGCGACAGGCTGTAATTGAACGTTTTTCCACAGAAATCGAGCAGCTTTACCGCGACACTCGAAAGTGACGAAAGTGAGTTTCGACAGAGATAAAGTGTTGTAACATTTAGGTATAAAGTCCTTTTCCGGGAGTTCTCCGAGATGTTCCAGACTCACAGGTATTCCTGGAAAGGAGACACACCGACGTGTTCAGCGCACCTACTCAGCTTGTACTTCTGCTTCGGCCTCTGCGGTAGATATCAGGACGATTCCCAGTCAGATGCAGGAGATAGGCACTCACCCAAAGGAGTTCATCATGTCTCAGATTTCCGGCCACACAAAGCTCGTTATGCTCTTCGGCTCCCCCGTCGAGCACTCACTCTCCCCAGCCATGCACAACCTCTCCTTCGAGAACCTGGGAATTGATGCAGCCTATCTCGTTGCTGACGTTACTCCCGATAATCTCGAAGCTGCAGTGGCAAGTGCCCGCGCCCTCGGCCTTGCCGGATTCAATGTAACTATGCCCTGCAAAACTCACATTCTTGCCTACCTCGACGGACTCTCTCCTGCCGCCGAACTCATGGGAGCCGTCAATACGGTGGCACTTAACGAAGGAAAACTCATCGGCCATAATACCGACGGCGCAGGGGCACTCATGTCCATCGAAGAAGCCGGGAACAAGATCCAGGGAGCCCGTATCGTGGTGCTCGGTGCAGGTGGTGCAGGCTCGGCAATCTTCACTCAGGCCGCTCTTGACGGTGCCGAACATATTGACGTCTTTAACGTACGCGACGAATTTTATGATGCCACCGGTAAGCGCCTGGCAACCTTGACCGAGCACACCGGCACACCTACCGCACTCCACGATCTCGAAGATCGCACTCTCCTCGAAGCGAGTGTGCGCGCGGCAGATATCCTCGTCGATGCGACACGTGTGGGTATGCCACCTTTAGAAAACGAATCAAATGTGGCACAGGAGTGGTTGCGCCCTGGGCAAGCCGTCATGGACACGGTATACCATCCACGCCGAACCAAGCTCCTCAAACTGGCCGACGCTGCCGGTGCCACGGTAGTGGAAGGCCTCGGTATGCTCCTCTACCAGGCTGCAATCGCTGAAGAAATCTGGTTCGGGGTATCAATGCCTGTCGAGTTGATCCGCGAGCGCGTATTCCTGCACGCCTGAGCATAAAAGCCTTGTATAAGGGGTGCGCTCCCCCAGAGAGAAATCTCCCGAGGAGCACACCCCTTATATTATGGGAACCACCTTAACGGGTGCTTACTTCACTCGCACCACGGCAAGGTTTTTCTTGCCCTTACGCAACAGTGCTACGCCACCACCAAGCACATCCTCGTCGCGAAGTAGCCCGTCCACGTCGGTGATCTTCTCGTTGTTGAGGTAAAGGCCACCTGAGGCAAGAGTACGACGAGCGGCTCCGCTTCCCTTTTCAAGGAGAGAATGAACGAAAAGATCAATGAGCTTGTCCCCCACCTTGCCGTCAACTTCAGGTAGGGCATCGACGGCATCGAGCAGAGTGTGGCTAGGAAGAGAGCGCAGATCACCCGTGCCAAAGAGAGCCTGTGAGGCATCTTTGACAGCCTGAGTCGATTCGGCTCCATGAACCCATGTAGTCACATCTTCGGCAAGGGTACGCGCAGCCGCACGCGCAGCCGGGTGCTCCTTCACGGCACGCTCAAGCTCCTCGATCTCCTCACGTGAACGGAAAGTGAAAACCTTAAGCATACGCACAACATCTTCGTCAGCCGTATTGAGCCAAAACTGGTAGAACTTGTACGGGCTGAGCATCTGGGGGTTGAGCCAAATTGCTCCGCCAGCTGTCTTTCCAAACTTGGATCCGTCAGCCTTTGTAATAAGCGGGTTTGTGAGCACGTGGACGGTTTCCCCTTCCACCTTATGGATCAGATCCATTCCTCCCACGAGGTTGCCCCACTGATCGTTGCCTCCCACTTCGAGGCGGCAACCGTAGCGGCGGAAGAGTTCGAGATAATCGTTAGCTTGAAGGATCTGGTAGGAGAACTCCGTGAACGAGATTCCTTCCTCAGATTTAAGGCGACGAGAGACGATATCTTTGGCCAGCATCGTTCCCATGCGAAAGTTTTTGCCTACATCACGGAGGAAATCAATAGCCGAAAGCTCGTTAGTCCAATCGAGGTTATTGACGATACGCGCAGCGTTCTCCCCGTTGAAGTCGAGAAGAGATTCAAGCTGTGAGCGCAGGCTATCTGTCCATTGGGCAACGAGATCGCGAGAATTGAGCGTGCGCTCGCCCTTTTCGCGCGGGTCGCCAATGAGCCCTGTAGCTCCGCCAACGAGAGCGAGGGGCTTATGTCCAGCCATCTGGAGGTGGCGCATAACCTTGACGGCCACAAGGTGACCGTGGTGGAGCGAAGGTGCAGTGGGATCGAAACCGCAATAGAAAGTGACCGACCCAGTATTGAGCGCACACCGGAGAGCATCGATGTCTGTGTGCTGGGCAATAAGTCCGCGCCACTGAAGTTCCTCAAGGACGTCAGTCACATTTCTACCTTTCTACGTTCGAGCCGATTTTCGGCCACTCAGTCAAGTGTGCACGATTCGGCACGCAGGCGCGAACTCTCCCGCGCCTATGAACGGCTCAAGCCGTGACGATTCGAGACTCTGTGAATACTTTGCGTGCAGCAATCGCCTCGGCGCACGCAGCACGTTGCTCAGCTACACGCACCGGGGCAGTTCCGCCTTTACCTACGCGCGCACGCACTGACCCCTCCGCACTCAGCACCTCACGTACTGCGGGGCTGAGGTGAGAATCAATCCGGGCTAGATCTGCCTCACTTAAATCCCACAGCTCAATCCCTCGCTCCTCGCACTCGCGCACACATGCACCAGAAATCTCGTGGGCGTTTCGGAAAGAAACTCCCTCGCGCACGAGCCACTCAGCGATGTCTGTAGCCAACGAGAATCCCTGGGGGGCGAGTTCAGCCATTCGCTCAAGATTGAGACGCATCGTTGCCACCATTCCCGAAACTGCGGGAAGGAGAACATCAAGAGTATCGATCTGATCGAAAACGGGTTCTTTATCTTCTTGAAGGTCACGATCGTAGGCAAGGGGAAGGCCTTTGAGCATGGTGAGGAGAGCGGTGAGATCTCCTACAAGGCGGCCAGCTTTGCCTCGGGCAAGTTCGGCCACGTCCGGGTTCTTCTTCTGAGGCATAATCGACGAGCCTGTGGAAAAAGCATCGTCGAGGGTGAGGAAGCTGAATTCCTTTGTATTCCAGATGATGATTTCTTCAGCTAGACGCGAGAGGTGTATCCCGATACTCGCCATGACCCACGAAAATTCAGCAACGATATCGCGTGAAGCTGTGGCGTCAATCGAGTTCTCACAGACATCGGTGAAACCGAGATCGGCAGCGACAGCAGCTGGGTTGAGGCCGAGTGTGTTCCCAGCCAATGCGCCCGATCCATACGGGCTACGCGCGGCGCGCACATCCCAATCTTCCAGACGTTCAAGATCACGCAGGAGTGGCCAAGCGTGGGCGAGAAGATGATGAGCCACAAGAACAGGTTGAGCGTGCTGAAGGTGGGTGCGCCCTGGCATGATTGCTTCACCTGCGGTTTCGGCCTGCGTCTGGATCGCCTCGACAACAGCGAGTACCTTCGCGCCGAGAATACGTGCTTCCTCGCGTAGATACATGCGGATGAGGGTGGCAATCTGGTCGTTGCGTGAACGTCCGGCGCGCAGTTTCCCGCCAAGTTCCCCACCAGCTCGTTCGAGGAGGCCACGTTCCAAGGCCGTGTGGACATCTTCATCCTCAGAAGTGGGAGTGAAGGCACCTGAGCGCACGTCACTATCGAGGGTGGCGAGAGCTTCAAGCATCGCGGTCAGTTCGTCAGTGCTGAGTAGACCAGCCTCGTGGAGGACGCGGGCATGGGCGCGTGAGCCCGCAATGTCGTAGGTTGCCAAGCGCCAATCAAAGTGGGTGGAGCGTGAAAGTTCGATGAGGGCTTCTGCCGGATCTCCGGAAAAGCGGCCACCCCACAGGGCAATACTGTCGGTGCTGTCAGTCATGATTCCATCGTATCGAACGGAAGTGAAAAGCCAGCACCGTGCCCACGACTCCTGGATGCCCACGCCCTGTCCACGCCCACCCACCCGTACACGATTCCCGTTGCAGGTTGTTGGGTGCTTATATCAATGCAGGACTTGGGTTACACGCGCGCACATTCATAGTTGCCCCATAGCACATGAGCTGATGAGTCCGGCGGAAGAACGCCACAATCGACAGAAGGACGCCACACTCAAGAAGTGGGAACCACTGACCACGGAAGCACAACAACAGTTGCACTCCCTCGTTCTAGAATGGGGAGTTATGACTCTCCTGGGACGCTCCTTCCTCAAAGAACACGACTTTACACCCGACGAATGGATCACTTTCGTCCGTCTTGCCGCAGCCCTCAAAGCTGAGCGTGCCCACCTGCGTGGCACACGCTCACCGGGTATCGGCGGTAGCACACATGCTGACATTGGAACTTCTCCCACACTTCAGCCGCAGCGTCTAGCCGGGCGTCAGATCGCACTCATCTTCGAGAAAACCTCCACACGCACACGCTGCGCATTTGAGGTTGCTGCCTCCGAGCAAGGCGCCCACACTACCTACCTCGATCCCACAAGTTCGCAAATTGGACACAAAGAATCTGTGGCCGATACTGCCCGCGTTCTTGGCCGTTTCTTTGACGCCATCGAATTTCGCGGCGATCATCAGAAAGATGTCGAAGCTCTCGCCGTACACTCCGGTGTACCCACATACAACGGTCTCACCGACCAGTGGCACCCCACCCAAATGCTCGCTGATGCTCTCACCCTCGCTGAGCACTGCACTAAGCCTTTTACCGAGATTACTCATGCCTACGTGGGAGATGCCCGTTTCAATACTGGCCGTTCTCTCCTTGTTTCCTCAGCCATGCTCGGTATGGACGTACGTATCGTCGCTCCGAAGAACTTCCAACCGGATACCGAGGCCGTGGAAATCGCTCATGCTTACGCCACTGATACGGGTGCGCGCATCACTATCACAGAGGATCTTGACGCTCTCGAAGGTGCCGACGCGGTCTCGACAGATGTCTGGGTGTCGATGGGCGAGGACCCCTCCGTTTGGGGTGAGCGTATCGAAGCGCTTCTCCCCTATCAGGTCAATGCTAAGCTCATGGCACGTACCGGCAATCCCGAGGTAAAGTTCCTCCACTGCCTGCCTGCCTTCCACGATCTTGAAACAAAGGTTGGTCGTCGCGTTTTTGAGGAATTCGGACTCTCAGCTCTTGAGGTGACCGACGAGGTCTTTGAAAGCTCCGCCTCGGTGGTGTTCGATCAAGCTGGCAACCGTATGCACACGATTAAAGCGGTGCTTGTGGCAACACTTGCAGATCCAGAAAGCTGGGCAGATCTCGTGAGGGCGCAGAGCTGAATCCCACTATTGCTAGCCTCACAGCTGCACTCTACCTCCTTGTTCGTATGAAAGGACACCATGGCATTGAGGAAGAAAAAACCCGCTGGTGCCTCCCTTTCCTCCTCCACAGGAGGAAAGGATTCAGCGACAACAACGGTCAGCGACTCCCACGAAGATAATCCTCTGCGCCCTCTCGCTCTTCCCGTCTACTTTCCGGCTCTGATCTACGCCATCGGTGAGGGCGCAATTATGCCGGTGCTCATCCTCTCTGCTCTTTCCATAGGCTTCTCTGAAGCTGGAGCTTCCTCTCTCGTCGGCCTTTTTGGATTAGTGGGGGTGCTCAGCGCGCCACCGCTAGGTCGCCTTATCTCCCGGATCGGTGATCGCACAGCCCTCATTGGCGCAGGAATCGTCACCCTCGTCGCTCTTCTTTTTTCAATCGCTGCACTCACCCTCGACAACGTGAATATGAGTTTTGCACGCCCGGCTTTTGTTGCCTCGCTTGTTCTCATTTCAATGGGTGCAAATATCTGGGCTCTCGGTCGCCAAGCATACGTTGCTGAGCATGTAGGAACCGCCTGGCGAGCACGCGGACTTTCGATGCTCGGGGGCATGACGCGCATGGGTGAACTCATCGGCCCAGGATTCTCCACCTTTCTTATTGGGATATGGTTCCTAGGATCTGTGTTCTGGATGGCGTTCATGATGACGGCAATTGCCACCGTGATGATCGTCGTTTTCCTCGTCCCTCCTCCGCTTCCCTCTTCAGCCCGTTCTCTTTCCGACGACGAAGGATCCGACGCATCCGCTCCTGTCCTTACCGCACCTGCTCAGATAGGCGGAAGCGTGGACAGTTCTTCTAGAGAAACAAAACCCACACACAAAGCGGATTCGTCGAAAAATACTCAACCAAACGACAGCAAAACAGAATTGTCCACGGCAAAAAATCGCGTGATTCGCTCGCCTTTTGCTACTTTCATCATGGGAGTTGGCCTCAATACAATCCAGGTGCTACGGGCGAACCGAAATGTTATCGTTCCCCTCTGGGGTGCCTATCTAGGGGTAAGCGAGGCTGTCATCACCGCTACCTTCACAGTGAGTGCCCTCGTCGATTCCATCATGTTCGTGGTGGTGGGGGGTCTTATGGATCGCCATGGGCGTCTTGCTGCGCTTATCCCTTCACTCATTGTCATGCCTGCGGGAATCATCACTATGCTCCTATGGCACGATGTCACTGGTTTCGTTGTTGGAGCCTGCATCCTGGGAATTGGCAATGGATTTGGTGCTGGGGTTGTGATGACCACAGGAGCTGATCTTTCCCCCACCGTCAATCGCGCCACCTTCCTAGGCTTGTGGATGGCGATTGTCAATGTCGGGCGTGCCGGTGGCCCCTTTGTCGCCTCGGGAATGACACATGTTCTAGGCGTAGCGGCAAGTTTGTGGGCCACAGCAGGGATTGGGCTGGGAGGTGCTCTCTGGCTCCTCCTCTTCATTCGCCCAGCTTATAAGCGACTAGGTATAGATCTGCGAGGGCGTCCTCTTCAGACGTAAAATTGGGGACGGCTGGAAAAGACCGGCTACACTCCAACATCTCCGTGTCAGCTCATGCGTCTAATTTGTGAGATTCCCACTCCAAGAAGGAGCATTCCAAGGCCAGTAAAGAACGGGAATACCGATTCGCTACCTGTCAGTACAAGCCTACGTGCGCGTTGCGATTCCTCCCCTTGCATCGTCGGGTTTGATTCATCTGCGTGATGAGTTGCCTTCGGATTCAGAGTTTCTGGGGTGCTCGGCTCCTGTGGTGGAGTTGCATCCTCATCAGCCTCTGTCTCTGGATCCTCTAGCTCCGGATCTGGGCTGAGAGAGGAAGAAGAATCCAGTTCTGGATTAGAGGTAGGCGAGGGAGAAGGTTCTGGCTCAGAGTTAGACGAGGGAACTTCACTATTTATGGACAGGTGAAAAAGGAACCATAAACACACCGTACATACTGGTCAGGGCGTTGAATGTGATACGAAAATAGCTCTAAGTAACGCGACGATAGAGTGATATTACTTTGATACAGTGGAAAGGGGAAAGATGATGTTGAAGCCGATGCGAGATCACACATTCCCATGTTCGTGTAAATCAAGATCCCATCCCTGGGAGTGAATGAAACGCGCGTAGCGCCCCCGCATTGGGTGTGGATTCTCCAAACGCTCACGCACCTGATGAGTAAAAGAATCAACGCGGTTATTCATATCGCGCATATCGTAATACGTGGACATCTCCTCGTCATAAGAACGCAGCGAGTCCAACCACGATTCGGGAGCTTCGTACGCATTTTCCATAACACGCAGCTCCATACTCATGCGAGGCTTGAGCTGCGGTTTTTGAGCTGGATGCCCGAATCCCACACCAAGGACGGGAAAGGTGAGCTTTGGCAAGTGTAGAAGTTCTATTACCTTGGGGACATCGTTGAGGATGGAGCCGAAAAATACCGTTCCCAGGCCGAGTGATTCAGCGGCGAGCACAGAGTTCTGCGCCATGAGACATGCATCTGTGAAGCCTTCAGTGAAAGCATCATAGGTGCGCGCCCCACGCCCGGAGGAACCAAGTTCGTCGAGGATCTTCTGCGAGCGGTTCGTATCGACGATAAAGATGAGGAGTTCAGGAACGCGGGCAAGGTAGCCCTGCATCGCCACCTTCGATAGTTCGTCCTTTACTCGCTGATCGGTGACATGGATGAGAGAAGCGTGCTGGAGGATACGCGAGGAAGCCGTTGCGCGCGCTGCCTCGATCACAGCCTCAAAATCAGCACTGCTCACAGATTCCTTAGTGAATTCGCGAATCGTGCGGTGGGAAAGCTGGGTGGCAAGTACACCACTCATTACGTCACTTCTACTCATTCCTCTATTTTATCGTCTTTCTCCCCCTCACCTAACTGTGGTTGCGTATCCGAAGTAGTCCTCACAGACGGCCCCATCGTCGCCCTGTGGGTTTCCGGCGAAGAATGAGGAGTAGGAGGCTTTTCCCTGAGCGCCCAACGAGCCACCACACAAAGACCACTGCAAGAATCGTTGGAATCAGAGCAAAAAGAAAAGAAAATTCATCGAAAAATGTGGGGGACATACGGCCAGCGCTTCCTCTTTCCACTTCAGCATAAATAACCACGTGTGAGCCCTGCCTCACACTTTTACATCACTATCCAACGTGAGAAGCAATCACTCCCTGTAGCCCGCACATGGTGTAACGTTCTTTCAGGCTGTGAAAGGACACCATGACTAAAAATTCGCCTTATTTCACTGTGCCTGGATCTGAGCGCACCTACGATCGACGAAAACTTCTCGGTGTTCTCCTCATCCCTCTAGCAATGGCACTCTTCCAAGTGAGTTCTGTCAATAACCTCCTGCCAGCCATCCGCATCGGCCTCGCTGCCTCCTCATCCTCGATCCAATGGGTTCTCTCAGGCTACGCGCTCGCTGTTGGGATTATCCTCGTCGCTTCTGGACGCCTCGGCGATATTTTCGGACGTTCGGGAATGTTCTTCCTCGGCTTGGTTATCTTTTCTCTCGGGTCACTAGCCTGTGGATTTGCCTCCACACCAGGACAACTCAACGCAATGCGAATCGTGCAAGGCCTAGGTGCAGGAATATATTCCCCACAGGTCACTGGCCTCATCCAGCAGTACTTCACCGGACGCGATAAGGCTCGCGCCTTCGGCTATATGGGTCTCGTTGTCTCAATGTCAGTTGCAGCAGGCCCGATCCTCTCCGGCGCCTTTGTCACCTGGATAGGCGAGAACAATGGTTGGCGCTGGAGCTTCATCATTAACGCACCTCTGGGAGTTCTTGGGCTTGTCTTTGCCGCACTCTTCCTCCCCTTTATCAAAGAACGCCGCCATATCGAAAAGCACACATGCGATATCACTGCACAATATCTAGACGAAAGTACGAAGGCAGTGATGCCCACCCCAGTACGCCGTAGCACGAAACATGCTACAAAACTTGACCTTGATCCCCTGGGCATGGCGCTACTGTGCCTGACGGTGCTCTGCCTCATGCTCCCCTTCATGCTCACCCACACCTGGCGCTGGCTTCTTCTCATCCTTGCCTTTATCCTCGGCGGCCTCTGGTACACCTGGGAAAAATGCTACAAGGCACGCGGACATATCCCGATGGTAGACCTTGAGATGTTCCACCTGAAATCCTTCAGCTTCTCCGTAGGAATTTCCACCTTCCAATTTCTCGGCACCACCTCTGTGTTCGTCATTCTCGCCATGTATCTGCAACACGGCCTGGGAGCGAGTGCGCTTGAGGTGGGACTCGTCGGTTTACCAAATGCGCTTGCCTCTGCTGTTGCCGCACTCTGGACTGGACGGCACTCTCTCGAACACGGTCGCGCCATCCAGGTAGGCGCACTCTCACTCATGCTCCTCAGCTTCGGTGCCCTCGTATTCTCCGCATGGTTTCTCTGCGAAGGTGCACCGCTATGGGTGATCTCTCCCTCGCTCGTCGCGATCGGTTTGAGCTTCGGGTGTATGGGTACAGCAAACCAAATCACCGCCATGCTTGATGTCCCATCTGCGCATGGCGGTACTGCTGGAGGTATTTACCAAACAACTCAGCGCGTCACCACCGCAATCGGTAACGCCGTCATCACAGGAATTTTCTTTGCTCTCACAGCGGGCATATCAACTTCACTTTCAGCAACGAACGCCCAGCGCCAGTGGTTCCTCGCTTTCACTGCTGGCATGGCGACGATCGCGCTCATGGTGGCATGTTCACTCGCTATTGCCATCGCTTTTTACCGGCACCATGGCCACCACACTGTGGCAAGTAAGGCCTAGCCAACAGCCAGTAAAGCCTAGCCAGTGCTTGAATCCTCGACGGCCACCAAAATCGCCGATTAGTGAAGCCTCACACTGCAGCCTCAGAGGTACAGGGAGCAGCCTCGGAGATACATAGCGGCTCCCGAGACACACAAGTGAGTCTTGGAGACACATACCGTATCCCCGGCCTTCCTTCTTTTTGGCTTTTAACCCTCCTTTCCATATCCTCAGATCTTCCTCATCTCACCTGCCGCTATGCGCAATAGCGCGATATCTCGCCTCACGCCGCCTACTACACTGTGAGTGGGGTACTCCTAAGAGCCCCCACTCACGTCTTCCAGCTCATCCTCGCACGCAAGCTGGCATATCACTTATCAGCAAACCTCAGTACACGTTTGCCTTCCCCATTGCAACGCCCTTACCGAACTTCACGTCACGCGCAGCAGCAAGTTTCGACGTGAGGCCAAAAATCTGGATAAAGCCCTTCGCATTGGACTGATCGTAGGAATCACCCTCATCGTAGGTGGCAAGATTGAAGTCATACAACGAAGTCTCCGACTTGCGTCCCGTCACCACCGCTCTTCCTCCGTGAAGCGTCATGCGAATATCGCCGCTCACGTATTCCTGCGTATCAAGAATGAAAGCATCAAGAGAGCGCTTGAGTGGAGAGAACCACTGACCCTCATAGACAAGATTCGTCCACTGATCGGTGACAGTACGCTTGAAACGAGCCTGGTCACGATCCAGCGTCACATTCTCCAGTTCCTTATGAGCCGCAATCAATGCCATCGCACCGGGAGCCTCGTAAATCTCACGCGACTTAATCCCCACAAGACGATCCTCGACAATGTCGATACGGCCAATACCCTGGGCTCCGGCTCGGCGGTTCATCTCTTGAATTGCTTCAAGCGGACCCACCGAGCGTCCGTCGATCGCCACCGGAATGCCCTTCTCGAAAGTGATGATAACCTCGTCAGGCAATGGCGGATAGGTGGGATCATCGGTGTAACTGTAGACATCCTTCGTCGGGGCATTCCACAAATCTTCGAGGAAACCTGTCTCAATAGCACGCCCCCACACGTTCTGGTCAATGGAGAAAGGATTGTGATGAGTCGTTTCGATTGGCAAGTTGTGTTCGTTGGCGTAGTTAATGGAAAACTCGCGCGTCATCGCAAGGTCGCGTACCGGAGATAGGCATGTGAGATCGGGAGCCAACGACGTGATGCCATTCTCGAAGCGCACCTGGTCATTGCCTTTGCCAGTACAGCCATGAGCCACAACTGTGGCACCAAACTGGCGGGCAGCCGTCACAAGATGCTTGACGATGCACGGGCGTGAAATTGCAGAGATCAGCGGGTAGGCATCCATGTAGAGACCACCAGCTTGCAGTTCGGGCATACAGTATTCAGCCGCGAACTCCTCTCGTGCGTCAGCTACATAGGCTTCGACAGCTCCGCAGTCAAGGGCGCGCTGGCGGATCGTCTCCAAATCCTCGCCACCTTGCCCCAGATCGACGGCTACCGTGACGACCTCCATCCCAGTTTGTTCAGCAATCCACCCAATCGCCACCGAGGTATCGAGGCCACCGGAATAAGCCAAGACCACACGATCCTTGTGCTGAGACATCGTTTCTCCTTCTCTTTCCTGCGGATCTCTCCTGCAGTTCTCACAAATTCTTTCCTGGAAGTTGCCCAGAAGGCCGCTTCCCCATCTCTTCTTTTCGGGGCAAAGCCCTCACGTTCCGTTCATCGCCATGAGATTTTTTCAGAGCCGTACTACCCCAGATCTCAGGTTTATTCTGAACCATGCCACGGGAAGGTTTCAGGTAAGTTTGGCGAGTTCACCACGCAAGGCCGTGGCCGCTGCCTCATCTTTTGCAATGACGAGCACAGTATCATCCCCGCCAATCGTTCCCACCACTCCCTCAAGTTTCGCCTTATCCAAACTTGAGGCCAAGAGCTGGGCAGCTCCCGGGGGCGTACGCAGTACCAACTGATTGCCAGCCTGCACTACTGACGTGAGCACCTCACTTGCCCATCGCTCTAGGAAGGCGCGGACGCCCTGGATTGGACTTTCCGGAGCTGGCGTCTCGTGGACATGATAGAACTGCGCCCCATGTGCACCCTTGATCTTGATTGCTCCGATATCGTCGAGGTCGCGCGAAAGGGTGGCTTGAGTGACAAGAATCCCCTCTTCTGCCAGACGATCACGCAGCTTGGACTGCGAGCCAATCGCCTCGGACGAAAGGATCTCCAGGATGCGTCCCTGGCGTGCGCTGCGCGTCTCGGGGATAAATCCTTCTAGCACCGTGTCTCCTCCTGAAGAATCTCGATAAAGGGAGCGAGTTGCTGTGTGGTGATAATGAGCGGCGGTGCCAAGCGGATAGTCGTGGAATTGGGCGCATTGACGATGACGCCACGTTCGCGCAATCTCAAAGCGAGAACGGGAGCATCTTTCACTTCAATCCCGATGAGTAATCCCCGCCCGCGAACATCGAAACCACACGCCACCAGTTCGCTCTTCAACCACGCCCCTACCTCGGTAACGTGGTCACGCAAGGTTGCCACTTCACGCACAGTTGCCAGTGCATATGCACAGGCCAGAGCGTTGCCCGCATAGGTGGAACCATGGGCACCAGGAGTAAAAAGTTCGGCCACCTCACTGCGCGCCACACATGCCCCGATTGGTACTCCTCCGCCCAAGCCTTTAGCCAAAGTCACCACGTCAGGTGCAATAAATTGCGTAGAGTCGAACCAGCGCCCCGTGCGTCCGATTCCTGTCTGAACTTCATCGACGATGAGCAAAGCTCCATGGAGCTGGGTGAGCTCACGTGCAGCAATAAGCACGTCTGATGACAGAGGGAGCACCCCCGCCTCACCCTGAATTGGTTCAAGGATGAGAGCTGCCACAGTATCGTCAATTGCCTCGCGGAGAGCCTCAACTGTAGGTTCGACGAAAGAGACCGGACCAGGTAACGGTTCAAAGGGTTCACGGATCACAGGTTTGTGTGTCACGGAGAGTGATCCGAGCGTACGACCGTGGAAAGAATGAGTAAGAGCAAGAGTCTTACCACCGGGCTTGTGGAGGCGGGCGAGCTTAAGAGCAGCCTCATTGGATTCGGTACCCGAGTTCGTGAAGAAAACCCGTGTTGAGCCGATCCCTTCCTCCTCGCACATCGCCATTATTGCCTCAGCGAGTTCGACTTGCGGCACGGTGGCAAAGAAATTCGAGGAGTGAGTGAGTTTGGCAACTTGAGTGGTCACGGCCTCGATATGGGCGGGGTGAGCGTAACCGAGGGCATTGACGGCAATCCCGGCAAGAAGATCGAGATACCGGTTCCCGTCAATATCCCACACATACACACCCTCACCGTGGTCGAGAGCAAGGGCTGGACTCCCAAAGGTGTTCATGAGGGCATTCTCATAGCGAGCGAGGAGGCTCGTCATCTCACTAGTCATCGCTTTCCTCTTTCGCGCTCTCAGCGCAGCTGTCACTTTCTCCTAGCATTTCTTTATGCCCGGTGCGACTCGCGCACTCTGCGTGCCCAGCTGTCACGAGCGTACCGATGCCTTCGTCGGTAAAAACTTCCAGAAGCATCGAATGAGCGAGACGACCATCAATGACGTGAGCTTCTTGCACACCGTTGTCCACTGCGCGCAAGGCGGCTTCCATCTTAGGAACCATTCCTGAGGTGAGGGTGGGAAGGAGAGCACGCAAGTCATCAGCTGAAATCTCAGAGATAAGGGAAGTGAGATCAGGCCACTTGAGGTAGAGGCCTTCCACATCAGTAAGCATGATAAGCTTGCGCGCACCCACAGCCTGAGCGATGGCAGCGGCAGCTGTATCAGCATTGACATTGAGCACTTCACCAGGATGGTCCACATCCACAGCCACGGTGGAGACAACGGGAATCCGACCAGAATCCAAGAGATCGCGAAGTGGTGCAGGATTGACAGCACACACATCACCTACGTGCCCCACATCCATAGCCTTCCCTTCCACGGTGGCCATACGCCGTTTAGCCGAAAGTAGACCCGCGTCTTCTCCTGATAGTCCCACCGCATAGGGAGAGTCGAGGTTGAGCATGGAGACGAGTTCACGCTGTACTTTGCCGGTGAGTACCATGCGCACCACGTCCATCGTCTCAGCCGTCGTCACCCGTAGACCTCCTCGAAATTCGGAGGAGATGTCGAGGCGTTCAAGCATCTCGTTGATCTGTGGTCCGCCACCGTGAACGAGGATTGGGCGAATTCCGACATGGTGCAAAAAGATCACGTCGGAGGCGAAGGCACGGCGGAGATCGTCGGAAATCATGGCATTCCCGCCGTACTTGATGACAACAGTATGGCCAGCAAATTCGCGAATCCACGGCAGTGCTGCAACAAGGATACGTGCCTTTTCTTGTGCCGAGGCCAGGCGTGTGGGGCTCATGAGGAGTAGGCCGAATTCTCGGTGACGTAATCATAGGTGAGGTCGTTGGTGAGAAGTGTTGCTTTCTCCTCACCAGCCTTGAGATCGATAAGAATCTCGACCTCCCGCCCGCTCATATCTACTTTGTCTCGACTTTCGTGGGCGGCACCTCCTTTACACACCATGACTCCGTTAATGGAGACATCCACATCGTCAGGTTGGAAAGGGGCAAGCCATTGGGGCACTGTGCCGATCGAGGAGAGAACACGCCCCCAGTTCGGATCCTTGCCAAAGACAGCAGCTTTGAGCAGGTTAGAGCGCGAAACGGCGCGAGCCACAGCCACACCAGCTGCCTGTGAGGCCGCATGAGTCACGGTGATGGTGATGTCGTGAGCGGCACCCTCAGCATCGGCAATAAGTTGCCGTGCGAGATCGTGACAAAGCTCTTCGAGAGCAACCTCGAACTCATGCGGCTCAGGGGTGATACCAGAGGCTCCAGAACACAGAAGGAGTACCGTATCGTTTGTCGACATACACCCGTCTGAATCAAGGCGGTTAAAGGAAAACTCTACGGCTTCACGCAGAGTTTCAGCGGCGATTTCCGGTTCGATACGTGCGTCAGTGGTCAGGACAACGAGCATCGTCGCCAGTTGAGGCGCGAGCATCCCCGCGCCTTTTGCCATTCCTCCCAGGCTCCATCCTTTGCGGGTAACAGCGGCTGTTTTGGGGCGGGTATCGGTGGTCATGATGGCGCGAGCAGCTTCCTCGCCTCCCTCGGGTGAGAGGGCTTCCACTGCCATCCCTACTCCCGAGCGAATAGCACGCATATTGAGGCGTTCTCCGATGAGGCCAGTAGAACACACCGCCACATCGGCAGGTGCGGCTGTGATTGCACTGGCGACGAGGTGGGCGGTGGCCACCGCATCGGCGTATCCTTCCTCCCCCGTACAGGCATTTGCACCGCCAGAGTTGAGAGCCACGGCGCGCAGATTCCCATCTACTACTGCCTCGCGCGTCCAACGCACGGGAGCAGCGTAGATTCGGTTGCTCGTCGTTACAGCTGCTGCTGTAGTTGATGGCCCGTCGTTGACGACGAGCGCAAAATCGAGGGCGTTATCTTTCAGTCCGCAGGCCACGCCTGCGGCGCGGAAGCCCTTTGGTTGGGTGATGCTCATGGGGCAACTCCGTTCACTGAGAGGCCAGTATCTTCGGGAAGTCCACAGGAAATATTGAGGGACTGTAGGGCGGCGCCAGCCGTGCCTTTGACGAGATTATCTATGGCACAGATCGCCGTAATTCTCTCGCCATCGCGATCAAGCCATGCGCCAACAAGAGCTGTATTTGCCCCTGTCACAGCACCGCTTGTGGGGATCTGCGGAGTGTAGGTGAGGAAGGGCTCCTCTTTATAAGCCTGAGAATAGGCGCTACTCACATCCTTCTCGTTGATTCCCGGCTTGGCCGGAAGGCTCACTGTGGCGAGGATACCGCGCGACATGGGAACAAGGACAGGAGTAAATGAGAGAGTGCGCGTTGTAGCTCCGGCAGCACGGAGGTTCTGAGCAATTTCCGGGATATGGCGGTGAGTGCCACCCACCGCATAAGGTGCGGCTGTTCCAAAGGCAGCTGCTGCCATGAGGTGCGGCTTCAGCGCTTTGCCAGCCCCAGAATAACCCACTGCAAGAGTAGCGACGATTCCTTCACTACGTGCAATCCCTGCCGCGAGTGCTGGTTGGGCAGCAAAGGTGACGGCGGAGGCATTGCAGCCTGGAGCGGCAATGTAGGTGGCAGTGGCGAGGCGTTCGCGCTGGCTCATCCCCTGATTTCGTATGAGTTCGGGCATGCCGTAACACCAGGGTTCGGAGAAATCACCACCGTAGAAGTTGGCCCATTCTTCAGCTGATTCGAGGCGGTGATCGGCTCCCAGATCTACGATTCTCGCCTGTGGGTTGAGTGCAGCGATCTCGTCAGAGATCTCAGCAGAAGCTCCGTGTGGGAGAGCCAGAACCACGACATCTGCTTCGGCTAGGCGTTGGGGATCTGTCGGTTCGATTGGCATCTGCGGGCAAGAACGCACATGCGGATGGTATTCACTGAGAAGTCCGCGCGAACTTCCCGCACAGAGTGCTCGCACCTGGAATGCTGGATGCGCTGTGAGGAGGCGAAGCATCTCGCCTCCCGCATAGCCTGTTGCACCGGCAATTGCTACCGTCATCACCATGCGTATAATTATACATTATTATGAATGATTTTCCACCGCGTATCCAAAGTGCACTCGGACACACCCACCTACCTATATGAAGAGAAGCACACAGGCACCACAACCATGTTCACCAGGAAACTCTCCCCCCCCCCGCTCTAGGCAAGCTCGTCGTACTCCTCCAGGTGCTCCTCCGGCCTAGGCAAGCTCGCCGACAGGAAGAAGACACACCGTGAGATCCTCAACCGGAGGCATCCAGAAATCTGGATCAGCCGCCACCTGTTCGCCGCTGCGAATATCTTTCACCTGTTCGCCTTCCTCAGTAGCAAACCACACGAAAGGTATTCCGCGCTTATCAGCGAATTTGATCTGCTTACCAAACTTTGCGCTTGAGGGCGAAACATCGGCAGGAATCCCACGCAAGCGAAGCGCATGAGCCGTTTTCTCTGCGTGGCGGCGCTCAGACTCCTCGTTCACAGCAACGAGGACACACGTGGGAACCCTACGCGAAGGCTGAACTAGGCCACGGCCAAGCACACGTGAAATCATACGCGAAACACCAATGGATAGACCCACACCAGGGTAGGTGCGCTTACCATCGGAAACCAGCGAATCATAGCGTCCACCTGAACACACCGAGCCAAGATCTTCATGCCCCATCATCGTCGATTCAAAAACCGAACCTGTGTAGTAATCAAGCCCACGAGCAATCTTGAGATCAGCTACCACAGAACCCGGCAACAGTTCGTTGGCACCTTCAACCAGCCCGACGAGTTCTTCCAAGCCTTCTTCCAGAAGCTGACTTGAGTACCCCAAGGCTCTCACACGGTCGGCCACACTCGCATCTGCTCCACAAATCTCTGCCAAGGCAAGAGCAAGGCGTGCCTGCTCCGGACTCGCATCTACAGATTCGGCAAGCATCTGCGCGACGACCTTCGGACCAACTTTATCGAGCTTATCGACGATTCGCAGAGTTTCCACTACATCGTTAAGCCCGATTGCCTCGTAAAAACCTTGGGCAACCTTGCGGTTGGAAGCACGAACCACCACGCGAGGGATCGGGAGCTTAGACAGAGCATCCACCATGACAAGCGGAAGCTCAATCTCGTGGTGGAAGGCAAGATTCTCCGAACCTACAACATCGACATCAGCCTGGATAAACTCACGAAAACGCCCATCCTGAGGGCGTTCACCACGCCAGACCTTTTGGATCTGATAGCGCTTGAATGGAAAATCGAGCTTACCTGCATTCTCAAGGACATAGCGCGCAAGCGGCACAGTGAGATCGAAGTGCAAGCCGAGTTCAGCGTCCTGGCCTTGGCCACCGTGGAGACGGGAAAGTACGTACACCTCTTTTGAGGTTTCTCCCTTGCGCAGCAGCTGCTCAAGAGGTTCTACAGCACGCGTCTCAATTCCACTAAACCCATGCAGTTCGAAAGTTGAGCGAAGGGTATCGAGAATCTCTTGTTCGACGAGGCGCCCCTCAGGGAGCCATTCAGGGAAACCAGACAGCGGTGCGATTTTCATGTTCGTCATTCTAGCGAGGTGGATTACCTGCGTGCGAAAGAAGCCGTGTCAGCCGCGTGGCCTGCGAGAGAGAAACTCAGTCAGCACCGTAGATTCAGACTTTTCCCGCCCCATCGTCGTCGACGGGCCGTGCCCAGGAAAGATCACAGTAGCTGGATCGATCACAGTAGTGAGGGTACGCAACGTCTCCGCCATGATGTTCGCATCTCCTCCAGGTAAATCCGTACGCCCTACACTGGAGCGGAAGATGACATCACCGGAGAGCATGAGCGAGGTAGAAGAGCCTGTCTCCGGGAAAGGAGCACTCTCCCGATCCGGGTGCACACGTCCTGCGAAGAGAAACACTGTGGAACCTTCAGTATGTCCAGGAGCCGGAACAGCGCGCATCCACATCCCCTTCACTAGGGGGTAACCGCCGTCAACGAAAATATCTGCAGGTAATTCCTGGAGGTTTGCCGGGCGTTGCCACGAGTGACCGGAAGCCAAAGTAAAAGCCTGGGCACCTGTACGAGTATGAGAAGCAGGATCTTCAAGGCGGTAGAAATCAGGGCTAGGAACATAGACTGGCGCCTCTCCTGCTACAACGGCACTATCCCAGACATGATCCGAATGCCCATGTGTGAGAAGCACAGCCCCCAAAGTGAGGTCGCGCTCAGTGAGAGCCTGGCGCACCCAACGGGCACTTCCAGCACCTGGATCAACGACGAGAGCCTCGCGAGCATCGTCCTCAGCAAGGATATAGCAGTTAGCTTCGATGAGAGTCTGAGAAAAGCGCAGGAAGATCATAGTCTCCACGATAGCGGCCTGCCGAAAGTGCGTCACCTCCCACGCCAGGATACGCGCAGTAACCCAGGATACTGCGCGGTAACCTAGAAGAGTAGATACGCGTGGAAAATATGCCAGATCGCGCCTAAAAGTGGCATACTCATTAGGTCTGTATGTCTTACGCGCAGACATGTCCGTCGATTTTCGCACGGCGCTTGGCGCCGTCTCCATCAAGGAGCACCTTATGAGTGACACACCAACCTCGGCAAAGCCGGCACCACGCCCAATTCCGCGCCCACGCCCAGCGGCTGTGCCAACACCTGCCGCGAAGGCACCTGTGGACGAGGCCGCCGCCGCACGCGCCGCCGCCTGGGGTCGAGTGGACGGTGAAGGGAACGTCTGGCTTCGTTCAGACGAAGGCGAACGCATCGTTGGCCAGTATGCGGCTGACGGCTCACCTGAGGATGCGCTTGCTCTCTACGTACGCCGCTTCCTCGACTTGCAGTCGCAGGTTGCCCTCCTTGAATCACGCGTGGAGCATATCTCCCCCGAGGAAGGACACAGCGCTCTTAAGGCCATTGACGAACAGCTCGTCGAGCCTGCTGTAATTGGCGATGTTGCCTCACTTCGTCAGCGTGCCAAAGCTCTGGAAGCAGCAGTTGCTGCACGGAAAGAAGAAGTGGCCAAGGAACGTGAAGCTGCCAAGGCAAAATCCCTGCACGAGCGTACGTCGATCGTCGAACAAGCCGAACAGCTTGCCGCCACAGATCCAGCAAAGATCCACTGGCGCAATACACAGGCCGAATTCTCACAGCTCTTTGACACGTGGAAGGAAATTCAACGCAAGGGTGCCCGCATTGATCGGCACACAGAAGAGGAACTGTGGAAACGCTTCTCCCGTGCACGCAAGCACTTCGACCGTTTGCGTCGCGAACACTTTGCCGAACTCGACGCTAAACGAGCAGAAGTGACAGCGGCCAAAAATGCGCTTATCGCCCGCGCCGAAGAACTCGCAGATTCAACCGATTGGGGGCGCACATCCACAATCTTCGCCAGTCTGATGGACGAGTGGCGCACCCTCGGGCACGTCAGCCGTCGCGACGACGATAAGCTCTGGGCACGTTTCCGTGCCCCTCGCGATAAGTTCTTCACTGCTCGCGCAGAATTTGACCAGGCTCTTCAGCACGAACGTGAAACGAACCTGAAGGATAAACTCGCTCTCCTTGAGGAAGCCGAGAAACTTCTTCCCGTAGAGAATGTGAAGGCTGCGCGCACAGCTCTCCGCGCAATTACTGAGAAGTGGGATCTCATCGGCCCCGTACCGCGAGCAGACTACGCTCGAAGCGAGGGACGCCTCCAACAGATCGAAGAAGCAGTACGTGAAGCTGAAGCCGAACGTTGGCACGCCACCGATCCGGCGAAGAAGCAACGTGCAAACGGCATGGCCGAGCAGCTTGAAGCCCTGATCGCCGAGCTTAACGAGCAGATTGCCGAAGCTGAGGAAGCAGGAGATGCTGCCAAGCTCAAGGAGCTGACAAGCGCCAAAGAAGCTCGTGAAGCCTGGCTCGCCCAAGTACGCAAGGATCTCTAGGGGAACTTTTAGGGCTGCGGTTCTTCGACAAAAAACTCCGTCACTGTGGTGGGTGTCTCTTCCAGATACCCACCGCAGTTTTCTTTTGACCACTAAGCCTACAAGCCCGAGATCACGCCAAAGGCCCTCTAGCTCCGCGTATCGACATTCTTTCCCCTCAGGCAGTACTGAGGATCACCTAGTCCACTGTGCCCATCGCCGGGGAAGCGTCACCGGCAATGGGCACTGAAATCTACGAGAGTGGAGCAGCTTTTCTTCGGATGTGGACACGTCCCCCGATAGACACTCCCCTCAATAGGCGCTGAGAGAGTAGCGATAAGGAAACCTGTGGATAATCTCTGCGTGCTCGTGCATGGATGAGGTACACACAAGTATGAATATTCCTCGTTTCCCCGTCGTCGGGCTTAATCTTCCACCTCTTTCCCTCAACGACATTTCCTCTCTTGTGCGGGAGGGACTCGCTGTGGAATACATACCTCACTCCTTCGCGACCACAGATTTTCTCACAGAGCCTGCTCTTCGCGCTCATCTCCTTGCCACCGCGCTCCCACAGAAATGTTGCCTCGTCCATTGGAGTGCCTTGTGGGTGCATGTCGGATTCGCTTCACCGTTACCGCTTCCTTTTCCTCTGTGCGCAGCTCACCCTGGGCGCTCACGACCACCCATCATTATTCGTAAGCAGATGACGTCTAGCTCACTCGTGCATATCGGGGGTATAGATGTCACCACTCCCGCGCGCACAGCTCTCGATCTACTCACTTATAC
Organism: Actinomycetaceae bacterium zg-1166; assembly: GCA_015679245.1. Classification (GTDB taxonomy): domain Bacteria; phylum Actinomycetota; class Actinomycetes; order Actinomycetales; family Actinomycetaceae; genus Changpingibacter. The sequence goes on from CP064953.1 coordinate 1,174,082, forward strand.
GCCTCTTGATCGCGCACTCACTGCTACTCTCACCCTCATACATCAAGGTCTTCACATCGAGGAAATTTTCCACCTACTTCGTCGTGAGCCGCGCCGTTTTTATCGGAAACGAACAGAAATAATCCTCCAGGGGATCAACAAGTACCTGACAGATAGGTAGGAAATCGAAGGCGACACTAACGTTGAGATACAAAACTCACGAGGATGCCATACTCGCCTGGTTCGAAACTCGCCTATCCGTCTCCTTTTTCGATCCTGTCACGCGGTAGGCATCGTACACTCCTTCGACTTTACGCAGTTCCCGCAGCACTTGTTCGAGGTGACGCGGATCTGCCATCTCAAAGACGAAGCTGGACTTGGCCATTCTCTCCTTGGAAGTAGTCATCGTGCCTTGGAGGAGATTCACTCCATGCTCGGAGAGTACACGTGACATGTCGGTGAGTAGTCCCTGGCGATCCAGCGCCTCTACCTGCACTTGCACGAGGTACACGGCATCAGCACTCTCCGACCAATCCACTGGGATGAAACGGTCAGGTTCGCGCCGTAGCGAATCTACATTCGGACAGTCAGCTCGGTGTACAGAGAGTCCGTTGCCACGTGTGACGAAACCGACGATCTTATCCGGCGGCACAGGAGTGCAACACTTGGCAAGTTTGACGAGCACATCGGAGGATTCCATTGCTTGGACAACGACCGCTGAATCTCCCCCAGCTCCAGGCCGGTGCTGGATGCGGGTGGGTGTCACAGCTTCGGCAAGCGTCTCCTCTACTCCCAAATTCCCGCCTTGGGATTGGATGAGGTGGCGCACCACTGTCTCAGCAGAGATCGCGCCTTCCCCGATCGCTGCATAGAGCTCGGTAACATCAGTGCGGCTGAGATCCTGAGCCACCCCGCGCAGCGTGTCATGGCTCATGAGACGCTGCACAGGTTGATTCTTCCGACGAATCGCCTTCGCAAGTTTGTCCTTACCTTCTTCAATAGCTTCATCGCGCCGAGAATGCTTAAACCACGACTTAATCTTGGCACGTGCCCTTGGCGAAGCGACGAATTCTAGCCATCCTCGCGAAGGGGCAGCCTCCGCGCTCTTTGAGGTGATGATCTCCACGTTGTCACCCGATTCGAGGCGATGATCGAGAGTGACGAGGCGATCATTCACACGTGCACCCACTGTACGGTGTCCCACCTCGGTATGGACGGCGTAGGCAAAGTCCACAGGAGTAGAGCCAGCTGGAAGTTCTTTCACTTCGCCTTTGGGAGTAAAGACATAAACCTGGTTACCGGAAATTTCATAGCGAAGCGAATCGAGAAACTCGGTGGGATCGGCAGTTTCACGCTGCCAATCTACAAGCTGACGCAGCCAGTTGAGCTGTGTATCTTCCTCGCTTGTTCCACCTGCCCGAGCCGAACGTGCATTCTCCTTATAACGCCAGTGAGCTGCGACGCCATATTCTGCGCGACGATGCATATCAAAAGTGCGGATCTGCACCTCAAGCGTGCGCCCTTGTGGCCCAATCACTGTGGTGTGTAGTGACTGATAAAGATTGAATTTTGGGGTGGAAATATAATCTTTAATTCGTCCCTGAATCGGAGTGAAAAGAGTATTTGCCACACCAAGCACAGCGTAACAATCCGGTACAGTCTCCACAAGAACACGCACACCCACAAGATCATAAATATCTTCGAAATCTTTTCCTCGAAGAATCATCTTCTGGTAGATCGAGTAATAGTGCTTTGGACGCCCAGTGATAACACACTTGAGATGGTTAGCCTTGAGTTCCTTTTCCAAGGCATCCTTGATCTGAGCAATATAGGCTTCACGCTCGGGAGTACGCTCGGCCACCAGGTGCTCAATCTCGCTATAAACTGCTGGATAGAGAGCTTTGAAAGAAAGATCCTCTAATTCCCATTTAATCGAATTCATGCCGAGACGATGAGCCAGCGGTGCGTAAATCTCAAGCGTCTCACGCGCCTTATTCTGGGCGCTAGCAGCGGAAACATATTTCCAGGTGCGTGCATTATGGAGCCGATCAGCCAGTTTGATGAGAAGGACGCGAATATCTTTCGACATCGCAATCACCATCTTGCGCACCGTTTCAGCCTGGGCGGCTTCCCCGTACTCCACCTTATCTAGCTTTGTCACTCCATCGACAAGGAGTTCTACAGTGGAACCGAATGCTTTGCGAAGTTCCTCAAGCGAATATCCTGTATCTTCCACGGTGTCATGGAGGAGAGCACCGACGATTGTATCTTCGTCCATGCCAAGCTCACCTAGAATCGTCGCGACAGCAACAGGGTGGGTGATATAGGGCTCACCCGACTTGCGAACCTGACCGCGATGGCGCTCCTCCGCTACCGTGTAGGCACGGATGATACGCGCCTTATCCACGCTCTTTGTACCGAGAGCACGCAGGAGGGGTTCAAGGGCAGCGGGAACCGGCGAATTTTGCCGCCCCGTGAGCCATGTGAGTCGGGAAAGAACTCGCGGTGTCTGTGATTCACTCATAGTTGTCCCCCAATCCCAAGAGTCACATTTGCTCCTTGATTCTCCAACTATATAGAACAATGGCCGCACCTGTAGCGCGGCCATTGTTCTGAGAAATCAACGTCTCTTATGTGTCTCGTCCATTTATGAGTCTTGTCCCTGTGAGGGCGCGGAGCCAACAGCGAAGTTCGACCTGTAGGCTACCTTCTCGTCTCGCCCATATAAATGCGCGAAATCCGTCCCAACCGCAATCAAACCAGCATAGACCGAACCGACATAGACGATGTGTTTCTTCATCGCACTTTAGTAGGTGAGAACGGCATCTACCTCGCGTCCTGCGAGTTTTGCCCGCCCGCCTAGAGCTTCAAGCTCAATAAGAACACACAGACCCGTGGGTCTTCCGCCGGCGCGCTCAATGAGGTCAAAAGCTGCATTGGCTGTGCCACCAGTAGCCAGGACATCATCGATCACGAGAACACGCTGCCCGTCCTCCACAGTGAAAGGCTGAAGCTCCATACGCGCCGAGCCATATTCGAGGTCATAATCAACCCCTACAACTGGCCCAGGAAGGCGCCCAGCCTTGCGCACAGTCACCATTCCCACCCCGAGGGCAAGAGCAAGTGGAGCAGCGAGAATGAAGCCACGCGACTCAAGGCCAGCCACGGCATCCACCTTACCCTTGTAGTGCTTGGCAAGGATATCAATAAGGGCAGCGAAGCCCTCAGGATCGGCAATAAGTGGAGTGATGTCACGGAAGAGGACGCCGGGGGCTGGGAAATCCTGCACTTCCCGCAAGTGACTTTCGACGAGAGCCACCGTTTCGTCGGGGAATACTCCGCTCATTTCTTGCTCCTCTTCTTGCGCTTGGGTTGAGCTGATACACCTTGGTGTGCACCAGCCGAACGAATAACTCCAGCGGCGGCCACAAGCGTCCGTTCGCTTTCTTCGTCCTCGCCAGCCTCGCGAACTCGCGCACGTTCCTCACGAACCTTCGTGACTAGCCTAGTGTGAGCCTTGATCGCCGGGCTGTGTTCGGCGAAAGCTACAGCCAGTGGAGAGGCGATGAAAATCGACGACAGCGTGGAAAGGATGAGACCGACGAACATGACGAGGGCAAGATCTGCAAGAGTTCCTGCGCCTAGGAGCACGACGCCAATAAACAAAATAGAGGCGATTGGGAGGATAGAGGTAGCCGAGGTATTGATCGAACGGATAAGCGTCTGATTGACAGCAAGGTTTGTAGACTCGGCAAAGGTGTAATCAGTCTGCGACGTGAGCTTCGTCGTATTCTCGCGCACTTTATCGAACACAACGATCGTGTCGTAGAGAGAATAGCCGAGAATTGTCAGCAGGCCAATCACCGTGGACGGTGTGAACTCGAAACCAAAGATGCAGTAGACACCCACTGTCACGACAAGATCGTGGAAGAGAGCGAGAATGGCACCGGCTGCATTTCGCCAGGATCGGAAGTACGCAGTGAGACCCACAGCCACGAGGACAAGGAATACGACGAAGCCACGAATCGCCTTCATGAGGATGTCCTGACCCCACGAAGGGCCGATGAAGGTAGAGGTGATCGCTGTAGGTTCGACATCATAAGCATTAGCGAGTTTTTCGCGAATCACTTCCGTATCCGTATTTGAGATGTTCTGTGTCACGGTCTGGATTCGCACGGTGGAGTCACCCACCTGGGTGACTCGGGCAGCCTCATCACCAAGGTATTCCTTCATGACATTGGAGGCCGGCCCCTGATCCGTTGTCGCCGCGTTCGAGACCGTAAACTGCGACCCACCTGTGAACTCAATACCCAGATTAAGACCCTTGGTGAAGATGAGAAGGATCGAAAGTAAGGACGCAGCTACCGCAAGAGAGAACCAGATGCGGCGCTTACCCACAAAGTTAAAGGATTTATGCCCCGTGTAGAGGTCATTTCCGAGACTGTGCATCGACATTACTTCGTCTCCTTCACTTCGGAGGATTTGCCGTCGCCAGCAGGCTCACCCACCGTAGAGTCGCTAGCCTCGGCGTTCTTGTCGGCGAGTTCGTCGTTGGGAGCTTCTTCAGCTAAAAGCTGTGAGTCTGGCTCACCAGACTGTTCGGTAGAGCGTTCTGCTTCGAGCTTGGCACGGCGTTCACGGGCGCGACGCTCAGCCAAGGAGAGGTGTTCTGCACCTTCAGTGCGGATTGGGGAATCCTCTTCCTCTGCGTCCACAGCTACGATTCCCTTGGCAGGCTTAGCTCCAGCTTTCCTCTCGTTCACGGAACGAACTTGCCCACGCCCACGATAGGCGGGAGTACGGCCAAGCGCCTCGGGATTCATACCAGAGAATCGGCGCCCCTCACCGAAGAACTTCGTACGCACAAGGAGCGTCATGACCGGATAGGTGAACATCATGACGATCACAAGGTCAATGAGAGTGGTCAACCCGAGCGTGAAGGCGAAGCCGCGCACCGATCCAACCGCGAGGAAGTAGAGCACCACCGAGCAGAGGAGATTCACACCGTCAGCCACAATGATTGTGCGCTTAGCTCGATGCCACCCATGAGAGACTGCTGCGACGAGAGAACGACCTTCGCGGATCTCGTCACGAATACGCTCGAAGAACACGATGAAGGAATCCGCCGTGATACCCACCGAGATAATAAGACCCACGACACCGGCCATCGACAAGCGATAGCCCATTATCCACGAGAGCAAACACACGGTGAGGTAGGAGAGCGCAGTGGCAATCACTACGGAGCCGGCGGCCACAAGGCCAAGACCGTGATACTGCCACAACAGGTAGAGAACCACGAGGATGAGGCCGACGAGACCAGCCAATAGACCAGAAGCGAGAGATTCAGAGCCAAGAGTGGCCGAAATCTGTTCTTCGGACTGAACCTGGAAGTTGAGAGGTAGTGAACCAAAGCTCAGCTGGTTAGCAAGCGTGCTAGCAGACTCTGCGTTGAAGTTACCGGAGATCTCTGCCTTCCCGTCCAAAATCGGTAGGTTTGGTACCGGTGCAGAGAGCACCTTGCCATCCAAGACGATCGCAAACTGATTGCGCGGGCTCTGGAGCTTGACTAGTCGCGTCGTGATTTCTCCAAAGGCCTTGGTACCCTCAGAATCGAAAGAGATCGCTACAACCCACTTATTATCCTGCTGGTTGAAACCGGAGGTTGCCTTCGTCAGTTGAGTTCCCTCGATTGAGGCCGGCCCAAGGATGTACTTGAACCCAGGCTGCGAGGAGCACGCAACGATCGGAGTGCTAGGATCGTCAGCCCCCATCGCACCTGCATTAGGAGTGATGCAGTTGAGCTTCAGAGCCTCGTAGGTGAGCTTTTCTGTGATCCATGCGGGATCCGAACCGTCGGAGGGTGTCGTAGCTGGCTGGTCAGAGATTACACCGTCACCATTGGTATCAGCGAGACGCTTAGCTTGTTCGTCGAGCTCTTCTGGAGTGAAGGTGGGCGCAGCGCTCGGAGTGGGTGAGGGAGTCTCACTCGCCTCAGCGCTCGGAGTCTCACTCGCCTCAGCAGGAGCGTCCGTCGCGCCAGGTGCTGGCGTAGTCGAATCCGAAGATGGATTAGCCTGAGCTTGTTTGTCTGTCATGCTCTGGATGGCCGCAGGCGTGAGAGGAGCACCATTCATGACCTGAAGTACCGGGCGCATACGGAGTACAGCTGAAGTGCGCACAAGGTTGAGCGTCTCCTGGGAAGGAGTTCCTGGGAGCCCGACGACGATGTTCTGCCCACCTTGCGATGTGATCTCAGCTTCGGCCACACCAGAGGCATCGACGCGCTGGCGGATAATCTCAATAGCCTGGTCAATGTCGCTCTGGGAGATGTCCGACCCATCTGTAGTGACGGGGGTAAGGATAATCTGGGTACCGCCTTGGAGGTCGAGGGCGAATTCGGGCGTCCACTTCGTACTCTTCGTGGTGAGGGAGCCAGCAAGGAGAGCCACGACGAGGGCAGCTACAAGGACAATCAGCAAGATAAGGCGACGCCACGGCACAACGTGACCCGCCTGGGAACTACGGGAAGGCATAAGTATTTCTCTCGAAGAAAGGCCATTCAGTTACGAGTGGTGCCATCTTCCGAACCGTCGGAAGATTCTGCGGAATCAGATTCGATGGAGGCGTACTCTTCCTCGGCTTCGTCGAGGAAAGACTCATCCTCAGATGCCAGGGGAAGATCGGCAACTGCGCTAATTGCGCTACGAAGCCACACGGTTTCGTCGCCAGAAGGACTCTGAAGAGTCACGGCATCGCCATCAATATCGACGATGGTGCCGAAGAATCCTGCTGTGGTGACGACGTTATTGCCCACCTGCGCTGCTTCTTCACGCTCCTGTGCAACCTTTTCGCGCATCTTCTTGCTCGAACGGGACATCCACCAAAACATCACAACCATCAGGCCGATGAAGACGAACGTCATGTATTGCTGGGGCACGAGAGACTCCTCAGAAAGGCAAGATAATTACCGCGCTAGTCTACTCGGAAACAGGCAGAAGTGGGAACACCACGCACGATGTGAACTACTTGAACAGTGAAGGATCCTCACGCCGCGATCAACGGGCATAAGAGAATGGTTCCAGTATGAGGTTTGCCCACCGCAGTTCATACCGAATGTTGCGTTGTACTCCTCGACATGGAACCCCTGTACAGCACACCAACGATCATAAAACTTCAGTTTGGTTACCCTTCGTCAACCAGAGCCCTCAAGGAGGAAAGGCTACTCGCCTTTTCTGAGCAACTAGCTGAAGAGGAGAGGATCTTCCAGGCCGCCTCCCGCACTCGCGCCACCGCTCCTGCTGTCAGAACTGCCTCGCAGTTCGGCGGGAGGAACAAGCCCAAGGTGTTCCCAGGCAAGCGGAGTTGCCGAACGCCCTCGTGGCGTGCGCACAAGAAAACCTTCACGCACAAGATAGGGTTCGGCCACGGTTTCCACAGTTTCGGGTTCTTCACCCACGGAGATAGCGAGAGTCGTCAAGCCCACAGGGCCACCGCCAAAGCGTGTGCAGACAGCTTCGAGTACTGCACGATCAAGGCGGTCTAAACCCTTGGCATCCACCTCAAATACACTGAGGGCACTTCGCGCAGCCGCCAGATCGAGTTTCCCGCTCCCCCGTACCTGAGCCCAGTCTTGGACACGGCGCAGGAGGCGGTTAGCGATTCGAGGAGTACCGCGTGAACGCGAAGCAATCTCCGAGGCAGCCTCACGCGAGAGATCTGCATCGAGCTTGATGGCATTACGTGCCACGATTTGTGTGAGTTCATCCACCGAGTAGTAGTCGAGGTGGCCGGTAAAGCCGAAGCGATCTCGCAAAGGTGCAGGAAGAAGACCAGCTCTCGTCGTGGCACCAACAACAGTGAAGGGAGGGAGTGGAAGCGGGATCGAGGTGGCACCGGGACCTTTCCCCACCATGACATCCACACGAAAATCTTCCATCGCCAGGTAGAGCATTTCTTCGGCAGTTCGGGCAAGGCGGTGGATTTCGTCAATAAAGAGAACGTCGCCTTCTTGGAGAGAGGAGAGGACAGCAGCTAGATCTCCAGTGTGCTGAATCGCTGGCCCGGAAGTGAGGCGCAGAGAGCCATCCACCTCATTGGCAATAATCATGGCGAGAGTTGTTTTTCCTAAGCCGGGTGGGCCAGAGAGAAGCACATGATCGGGGGTTCGCCCGCGTGCGAGCGCCGCCTCAAGCACAAGGGAGAGCTGTTCACGCACCACAGGTTGACCCGCGAAATCCGCCAGGTGCTTTGGACGCAAAGCAGCCTCCGCAGCGCGCTCTGAATCACTCGCCTCTACGCTCACCACTGCATATTCTTCAGACACGCGATGCCTCCCTTCTTCCAAAAGAGAGCTTACCTTCGCGAACCGAGCACTTGCAGGCTAGTACGAAGCAACGTAGGAACATCTGCACTTGAATTTTCCTCCTGTGCCTTCACCAGTGCGGCACTCGCATCGCGCTCAGGCCAGCCGAGACCGACGAGAGCTTCAAGAACATCACTGGCAATGGCAGCCGGAGCCGCTCCCCCCGTACTCACAGTATTATTCCCACGCACAGACCCAAGTTTGGAGGCGAGTTCAAGGACGAGGCGCTGGGCACTCTTCTTTCCGATTCCCGGAACACGCTGAAGCGCAGCTGTATCTTCACGAGCCACGGCATCTCGCAGCGTATCAGGAGTATGTACCGAGAGAATTGCGAGCGCGATACGCGGACCGATTCCCGAAACTCCTTGGAGGATATCGAAAGTATCGCGTTCGTCAGAAGTGGAAAATCCAAAAAGAGTAAGTGAATCTTCGCGAACGACGAGCGAGGTAAAGAGCGTAGAATCCTGACCTTCACGGCACATGGAGAGAGTGGTAGGTGTGGCCTGAACATCAAACCCGAGCCCACCGACATCAATGACAACGCTTCGCGCGCCCAGGGTAAGCACCACCCCACGAATTACTGAGATCATGACCTCTCCTCGAACATCTGTGCGAATAGACTATCTCATCTTAAGGGGTTTGCGCCACTTGGGCTTAAGAGTTCGCGCCACTTGGAGATACAAAATCAGCTTTATCGCATGGACTGAACTTCTCAGAGACTGCTACCTATGCTTTTGTCCCTTTCCTAGGAGTAGTTACAGCTCAGGAGCGAGGACAGGCTCAAGAAACTACGCAAGCACGCTCAAAAACTACGCAAGAAAGGAATGTGAAATATTGCATGTCGGTGGACGTACAGGGAAAGTTACTTTCACACTTTTCGTATGTGTGTCAGGCGTCAGGCCGCACCCGAGCATATACAGAAGGATTCACACTGTACTCCTCTAAGCGCATCGTTGGCGCAATACAGTTCTTAACTTCTACTACTTGTGCATCGAGCACCCCGTTAGGTGTATCACTCTTATTCCTACCATTACCAGCATGAACACCATTCACGCTGGTAACAATTGACTGACACTGCACTATTTTCATGACACACGCTCATATGTGACATATATCCACTTATCTGCTCGCATCCAGCGATCTTGTTCATAGGAGTGTTTCTATGTCTCTTCTTTATCGCCTTTCTTCACTTTTCGTCATCTTTCTCTTTAGTGCAGGTATTCTCAACCTCACAAGCCCCGTCCAAGATGTTAGCCACGCACCCTCTCATGCGAACGATTGGGACATCACGCTGGAAAGCGGCGCTGCAAACAGCGTATGCCACGAGCAGCTTACGGGTAAAATACGTATTGTCTCGGCGGCAAACGTTTGGCAATGCTACGGTTGGGTTGATCTACGAGACTACCGAGGAAATAACGTTGGCCGAGTCTACGGTTTACACCTTCCCGAGCCAGGCGCATCGCGCGCTGGCTTTAGTTGTAGGGTCGCAAGTGGAGTAACGCGGCTGTGCTCATTATTTGACCCAGGTGGTAAGAGTATTGGAGTCGTAACCGAATCTATCATCGGAGCACTTGGATTAGGAGGGATACTTTCATACACATAGAAGAATACTTCTCATATTTACTTATTCAACGATAGAGTTCCCACATCGTTACCAAACTTGTGGCCTCTCTTGCTCTTTTCGCCGTGTCTCTTCCATGCGCCCTTGTATCAGTTTTAAGGGATCTGAACAAGAATTTAGGAGTTGAGGAGTGGCTATTTCGTATCATTGTTCTCACATTTCTCCTGCGCGTCCCACTTCAGGATTCTCTTCAGCTCACTCAACTCCTGAGGGCAAACCATGGGGAAAGGCTCATCTCTGACACACGAATATAGATCACAAAATGTGTCCTTCCGGCGTGAAATTCTTATGCAAGCACTTGTCTGGTTTGTGATAGTCTGCGCGGCTGCTTTCCTTTCCTATGATATCGGCACTAAATTCTCAGGGCACAAACTCTTCCTTATTATTTTTATTCTTACTCTCGTGGCCGCAGTGTGGGATATGAAGAGAACACTCCAGGTAAGAGCCGCCTGGAATAAATCCAGGCCGTTGACGATATTACATATAACTGACTGCACAAGACTTCACTTCATCACTTGGGTATGAATATCCCTTTAGAGGCATTCACACCCAAGTGAAAGAAAATTATAATTGATGAAATTAGGAAAGTTTGAAAAGAAGATCGACACGTGTCATAACTGCGTACACCGCACATCGTAGTGGGTCAGGCTCCCAACCGCCCCACGCCACAACCTAGAAACATTGCATATATCGCGCATTGGGATCAAACGTGGTATGAATGCTTTGGTAGCTGAGCAGATTGCTTGTGCCACACATCGGGATCGGATGCTCACCTAAGTCTGCTTAGTGCTCTTTAATTCTTAGGAGCAACAGCTCCGTGACGCCGTGACATTCTCTCTGCACTCGCCCATATTTTTTGCGCTGGGGTGAGATCGCCTCCCACGGCGCGTGGTAAACTCCCAGCACCTCCATGCTGCGCACGGTCAGGTTCAGCGTGGAGAGACGCCGCTCCTCCACGCCAGGCTTGCGTAATCGCAATTGCGAGGGAATCAGCTGCATCAGCAGGGCGTGGCAGCTCTGTCAAGCCTAAAATCCGCTGCACCATGATCTGTACTTGCTTCTTATCCGCCCGGCCACTACCCGTCACCGCCGCCTTCACTTCTGAGGGCGTATGCATTCCCAATGCCAGATGTCGCCTCGCAGCTGCAAGCATCACGATCCCAGCCACCTGCGCCGTGCCTGTCACTGAACGCACATTGGACTGAGCGAATACCCGTTCCACTGCAACAACATCCGGGTGAAACGTATCAAGCACCTCATCAAGACCCTCGGCAATAAGTAGGAGACGTTTGTGGGGGGCAAGCTCAGCGGCCGAACGCACCACTCTCATATCGACGAGAGAAACGCGCCGGCCGCCTGCCGTGTCAATTGTGCCGAGGCCGCACCGAGTTAAACCCGGATCAACCCCGAGAATTCGCATTCTTACTCTGCTTCCTCAAGCTGTGCCATGACCTCATCGGGGATGTCCACGTTGGAAAACACGTTCTGCACATCATCGCAATCGTCAAGAGCATCGATGACCTTGAGCACCTTCTGAGCCTTCTCAAGATCCACTTCCACCTTCATCGAGGGGACGAATTCCACTTCGGCAGAGTTGTAGTCAATACCTTCCTCTTGTAGCGCGCTGCGAACAGCTACGACATCACCAGGCTCTGATTCGACGACGAATACCTCGCCTTCCTCGCGTACTTCTTCAGCTCCCGCATCCAGGACTGCCATGAGAACGTCATCCTCACTGAGTTCGCCTTTAGGCACCTCTACAACGCCACGACGAGCGAAAAGGTAGGATACCGAGCCTGGATCAGCAAGCTGGCCACCATTGCGGGTGAGAGCCACACGTACCTCAGAGGCAGCACGGTTGCGGTTGTCGGTGAGGCATTCGATGAGCACGGCCACGCCGCCAGAAGCATAGCCCTCGTACATAATTGACTCGTAATTGACGGCATCGTTCCCCTCGCCTGATCCGCGCTTGATGGCGCGGTCAATATTATCGGCAGGAACCGAGTTACGCTTAGCCTTCTGGATTGCATCGTAGAGCGTAGGGTTACCGGCAGGATCACCGCCGCCTGTGCGAGCAGAGACTTCAATGTTCTTAATCAGGCGCGCAAAAAGCTTGCCGCGTTTGGCGTCGATTGCTGCCTTCTTGTGCTTCGTGGTGGCCCACTTAGAGTGTCCTGACACAGATTTCTCCTCGTTCTTGAGCTTTTGCCGTGCCTATTCTACGCGCTCGAAGCTCTCACCGTGATGTGGAATGGCGTGCCCTGTCTCCATAAAGTACACGTCCTTCTATTCCTCAACAACAACCTCTAGGTTTCCATCCCAACCTTCACGCCAGGCTCGTGCCTTCGCCACAAAACCCGCCGGGTAGATAAGCTCGCCGGAGCTTTCTTCTTTCTCCAGTTCGTCCAGATGCCACCAGCGGTACTCGTCGAGTACCGCTTTCTCCAGATCGGTGAGATCACGATGTTCACCCACTCGCATAGCTTCCTCACGTGTGAGGCAAGCAAGGAAGAAGAACTCATGCTGACGGCGTGTTTCAAGGGCAAAGTGGAACGTAGCGTACCGTTCAAGCACTGGACCTTCAAGACGATCTGAGGTGAGAGCAAGCCCTGTTTCTTCAGCAAGTTCACGTAGCGCGCCCTCACGTGCGCTCTCGGACGCGTTGTATCCACCTCCCACAGTGAACCACCAGGCGTGTACCTTGTCGTCAATATCGTGCCCCTTTATGAGGTAGGTGGCACCATCTGGACGGAAAATCACCACTCGTGCAGCTTCACGTTCTAAAATTCCGTCGGCCCCAGGAGTCCATTCTGCTTCTATCGTAGCTCGATCAATTCCCATAATGGCCTTCGTTTTCGCACTCTCTATCTCTGCATTCGTATGGAAGTATAGATACCTCACTCACATCTCACATCAATCCCACATGCGTACGAGTTCCCCTACCGCAGGCCACCATAGCCTCACTCTGAGAGTTCTACAAAGAGCGCTCCCCTGTGAAGATATCTCGGAGAAAGGCAAGCTGTTCGAGACGTTCAGATTCGGATTTTCTGTTCTCTGTGCTATTGACACTGCCGGAACGAAGAGCACGCGAGCGCGCGTAGCCCAGCTGAATAAGCTCCTCTTGGAAGCGCTGCATAGCCACGCGACCAGTTTGAGGATCCTCGCCTCGCTGTTCAGCCATCGAATATGCCCAGGACTGGGCGTTTCGCCTGGTAGGCATAACTTGAATCATCTCAAATTCACTTTGTGTGATCCACCCGGCCTCAAGATAGTCGGTGAGTCCTGAAACAACCTCGTGTTTCTCCCGTTCGCGTACATACTTCACCACGCAGAAGCCCGTCGCGTACACGGGAATCTGAAAGAAGAATCGTACCCCTGAACTCATATTCATAATCGCGGAATAATTATGGAGAGCATGGAGAAGCATGGCGCCAGCAAATCCAAGATAGGGCAAATACTGCATTCGCTCTGCTCGCATTTCATAAGCCCATCCCACACCAAGACCCGTCACAGCTGTCGCAATGGGGTGAACGAAAGGATTCTCCAATGCCCTCCCCTGGAAAATCTGAGTGATATCGTCGAAGTACATACTGAAATAGAGGATGTTTTCTGTGAAAGCGAAACCTAGTCCAATGAGCATTCCGTAGACGAGTCCATCCACAGGGCCGTTAAAATAGGAACGGAAGTATTTCAGGATAACGAGAATACCGATCCCTTTTGTGATCTCTTCTACAATCGGAGCAGAAACCACGTATTGGATCATCGTGCCAGAGAGAGAAAAATTCTGGGAGAGCCACTGAAGTTCTTTCTCTATCACAGGGTTGCCCAAAAGGGCAGCGAAAGCTGCCACTCCTGCGCCCCAACCGAAGGCGAGGATATACATTGCACGAGGCTCTGGCTCCCATTGATCGATCCATCGGATGACTTGAACAATCACCACTACGGGAAAGAGGGCAAGAAGAACTGACGTGATTACTACCTCTGGCCCCTTATGCACTGCGAGTGGCAAGACATACATAAATGCCGCAACGGCGAGAAAAACGATGAGTACAAAAGCCCAGGTGAAATCGAAGGAGCGAAGACTATAGTTTCGGCGCATCGGGGATAGTTCGTCTTCCGGTATTATTCGTCGTCAATATCAACAGTTTGAGGAAGCGGAGCGCGCCCGGCGATGAAGAAGATTCGTACAATAATCCCCCGACGCACATCGTGAATTCGTGAAACATGAGAGTTATGGAAAGAACGGGTCATTCGCACATCCAAACGCGCCCGTTCGAGCTTCTCGTAGAGGGAACAAATCTCTTCTCCTTCTTCACAGCTTTCCACGGCGGTGGAGAGTTCTTCTTCGGTGAGTTCATCCACTGTGAGACGTAATGTGCGCGAAAGGGTAGATTCGAGGGAACGACGATCCACTCCCTCTTTCCTTGGGGTGGTGATCTGCGCAGGGGAAGCCTCAACGAGGGAATGGCTCTGAGAGGAAAGTTCGATCGTATCCAGGCCATCATCCACAAGTGGAAGCATCGAGGCACTTTGACAGGCTTCAGCAGCGTCGATAAGGAGAATAGAACTCGCCACGTCAAGAACTCCCAAATCAGCGAACTCGTGCGCATAGCGCGCCCGAGCATTGAGCGCATGGGCGAGGGCAAGTCGCGATTTCACCACAGTACGGTTAAGACGGTCTATACGCCGAGCCATGAGAGTGAAATCGACCGCACATACCACCACAATAAGAAGGATAGCTCCCAGGAGATACGGCCAGATCATTCGTCTAACTCCATCTTCTCAGCACGAATTGCATTCTCGTAAACCGCGAAAATCTGCGAGGCAACAGTGGACCAGTCATAGCGGTGAGCTTCACGCCGTGCTCGCGCAACGGTTTCGTCACGTTTAGCAGGATCGCTGAGTTCGCGAACCACCACCTCAGCGAGGTTAGTATCGTCATCGTTGGAGAAATGCGCTCCAAAAGCTCCCGAGTTAAGGACAGCTCTGAAGGCCGGAATATCCGAAGCAACAACGAAGCTACCAGCGCTCATTGCTTCGATGAGGATAATGCCGAAAGATTCCCCTCCTGTATT
The DNA here is from genome assembly GCA_015679245.1 of Actinomycetaceae bacterium zg-1166. Taxonomy (GTDB): domain Bacteria; phylum Actinomycetota; class Actinomycetes; order Actinomycetales; family Actinomycetaceae; genus Changpingibacter. The sequence continues at coordinate 1,189,119 of CP064953.1, forward strand.
GGGAGCGAGGTATATATCCACTGAGGAGAGAAGAGCTGCTTTGTCCTCTTCGCTCACCGCACCAAGGAAAGTAACAGCCTGAGCGTGCGAGCCAAACAACGCTCGTGCTTCCTCGATATCACCTCGCCCAGCAACATAGAGGTGCACGCCAGGAACAGTTTCACGGATCGTTGAGAAGGCACGTGCCACCACGGGAAGACCTTTGCGAGGTTCGTCAAGTCTGCCGAGAAAGCCGAGTGTCGGACGCTCATTCGTGCCAGTAAAACGGATATCAGGCTCAGCTTTCTCAAAGGAGGCAGTGTAGACCCCGTTGGGGATGATGAAAGCATCCCCACCTAGGTACTGCACCGCAGTGCGTCGTGCTTCTTGAGAAACGGCGATCCGAGACTGAATTTTTTCCAGAACCCTACGCAGGAGAGGTGCAGCCAAATCGAAGGCACGTGACTTGTCGAGAGCGGTATGAAAAGTTGAGACTACCGGGCATTCGGCGCTCATGAGTGCAAGCATCGAAAGCGAAGGAATAAAAGGTTCATGCACGTGCAAAATATCGAAGTTACCTTTGCGTAACCAAGCGCGTACCTGACGGGCAACCCCTGGGCCGAAGGCGAGGCGTGCCACCGAACCGTTGTATGGGATCGGGATAGCCGAACCTGTGGGGGTGAGATAGGTCGGGAGATTCTCGATGTGCGAGGCGGGTGCAATCACCTCAACGTGGTGACCACGACGCATAAATTCCTCAGCAAGATCGCGAATATGGAATTGAACTCCACCGGGCACATCCCAGGAGTAGGGGCACGCGATACCTATGCGCATGAGTTCTCCCCCCGATCGCGATCGGCCTTCGCCTCTGCTTCAGCAGCACGCGCACGAGCACGCGCCAAGCGCTCCGGATCGAGGTCGGACACAAAGACCTTTTGAAGCATGTGCCAATCCACCAAGGATTCGCGCAAATAAGGTTCCATAGCACTCACCCAGGCTTGCGTCATCTGGGCGACATCTTCGCTGGGAGTGAGATGAGAGGAGCGAGGAGCCTTACTCTCATTGGCTGAAACTCCGTCTTGAGCATTTTCTCTTCCAGAGGATTCAGGCACCAGCTGCGAGCGTATGCCCGGCAAGATATCAATCCGGATACCCCAGTTACTCCCCGCTGCTTTACGCCTAGAACGCGGGAGACGCTCGTAGGAAATTGCCACAGGATAGAGCGTGGAGCCTGTGCGTTGAGCAAGGAGAGCCGGACCTGGAGCCACCATTGCGCGCACCCCTGCCAAGTCAACTTCTACACCAGATACAGCGAGATCTCGATCAGCAAGAATTGGGGTGAAGATCGCTGATCGTGTAGCCGTTGCCTCACGCATGTCCTGTGCCAAGCGGGCGAGAGATCCTGAGCCGCGTGCAGCTGGGTAGATCCGCATTCCTACCCCTTCACGCGTATCGACGAAGAAGTGATAAAGTTCCTCCGGTTCGAGCTTTTCTGCAAGAGTATGCACTTTGGCAAGAGCAATATTCGCCCACGCTCCAGCCAAATCCCAGTTTCCTGAATGGGTGAGTGCACCAGTGAAGGCACGCCCCGCGGCGATATCCTCGCGTATAGATTCTTCGCCTGTGATTCTCACGCGCGCAAGGATCTGTTTGGGGCTGAGCGTAGGAAGGCGAAAGACCTCATAGTAGTAGCGCATATAGGAGATCATTGCCGAACGAGCGAGGGTACGTGCCTCACGCTCATTCATCCCCGGGCGCAACCGAGCTTGGTTCTTACGCAGCTGGTGCACACGTCCAGTTGGAAGAGAGCCAGCAATGGCACCAACGAAAGTAAAAAATGCGCGTCCAAGCCCTTCGGGTAACACACCGACAAAGCCTTGGGCTAGGCGGAAGATGCGAACTGAGTTCATCACGCATCCTTACCCGCGCGAGAGGAAGCCACGGCTTGCTTTTTCACGTACACCATACGCTGAATCACTGTGACGAAAGCCGAGAGAGCAAGGAGCCACAGTGCACCCGCCATAATCCAATCTCCCAGTTCGACCCCGACAAGAAAGGTTGCCACGAGAACAACGACGAGGCGATCAGCACGTTCAGCCAACCCTACGTTTGCCGTCATTCCCAAGCCTTCGGCGCGAGCCCGTGCATAGGGAACCACCGAACCAAAAACGAGAGCAGCGAGCCCTCCCACAAGAATCCAGACCTGGTAACGCGGATCAGCACAACGATAGGCCCATATAAGTAGCCCGCAGAAGATAGCTGCATCAGAGATCCGATCCAGTGTGGAATCGAGAAAGGCTCCCCAGAGGGAGGAGGTGCCTGTGAGACGTGCGATCTGTCCATCGAGGTTGTCGAAGATGACGAGGGCAGTGATCGTGAGAGCACCAGCAGTGAGATGATCGAAAGGTAGGAGGGTGAGGGAAGCAATCACTCCAGCAACGGTTCCGGTGATAGTGATAGTGTCAGCCGAAATATGCGCGCGTACGCAGATCCGTGCGATGGGTCCAAAGAGTACATGCGCCAGGGGGCGCCCCGATCGACTCAGCATGGTTCTCGCTTTCCTGGTTCGCTCAGAAATCCACCTGTGGGAAAATTCGGTACTTGCGCACCTCGCTCCCAGTCTAGCGAGCTAGGCGGACAGAATTGAGAAGGGCAGCGAAGGCGATAATCACTTTCTCCAGAAAGTGGCGAGCTGAGCACGTGTATCAGCGAGGAGAGCTGGCACTGCTTTCGTCTGGGCGACGATGGGGAAGAAATTCGCGTCTCCTCCCCAACGCGGCACGACATGCTGGTGGATATGCGCAGCAATACCGGCTCCAGCAACCTCTCCCTGATTCATTCCAAGATTGAAACCGTGGGGATGCATCGCAGCGTCAAGAGCACGCATGGCCTGCTGCGTCATCTCCCCCATCTCTGTGCGCTCCTCGTCAGTGAGGTCAGTATAGAAGGAGACGTGACGGTAGGTGCAGACGAGGAGGTGCCCCGAGTTATACGGGTAGAGGTTGAGCAGTGCAAAGCAGGTATCTCCTCTGGCAACGATAAGACCTTCCTCGTCGCTACCACTGGGTGCGTGACAGAAAGGGCATTCTTCCGTTGCTGGTGTGGAAGGCTTATTTTCACCTGCAATATAGGCTGCGCGGTGAGGCGTCCACAAACGTTGAAGACCGTCGGGATCACCAGGGAAACGTGCTGCATCGTCGATCAACATAGAAAAATCACCTCGCCTTTATCCTATCGCTGTGGTTAAAGAGAAGAGCTATCGCACTTCCCTCACGCTGCGCACAGAGTGCGGGAATAAAGAGAATGAGAGCGCCCTCGCACGAGATGTCTCACTCTCAATGCTGAGGTAGGAAACAGGCAAGTCTCACCCTCAATGTTGAGCGCAGGAAAACAGGCGCAAGAGAGGGAGAAAAACTCCGTCCCTCCCTCTCTCACCCACACAGCGTGTCTAAGAACCTATCGTTTAAGGCGTTCACCTGCGGGATCATTCACGCGTTCGGAAACAACGCGAACGATATGCTCCACTGCTTCCTCCACAGGCACACCGTTTTCCTGCTCACCATCACGGAAACGGAAGGAGACAGCTCCTAGCTCTACATCCTCGCCACCAGCGATGAGAGTGAAGGGAATCTTATCTTTCGAAGCGTTACGAATCTTCTTGCCGAAACGATCGTCGGAGTGATCTACCTCCACGCGGATACCCCGTACGCGCAGTTGAGTTGCCACATCGTCGACATACGAATCGAACGCTTCAGCCACCGGGATAAGCCTTGCCTGGACAGGGGCAAGCCACGCTGGGAACACACCTCCATACTGCTCGACGATAACGCCAATAAAACGCTCAACCGCGCCGAGTTTGGCACAGTGAACCATGATTGGACGCTTGCGGGAACCATCCGAAGCGGTGTATTCGAGGCCAAAACGCTCAGGCTGGTTGAAGTCGTACTGGACAGTAGACATCTGCCAGGTACGTCCGAGCGCGTCCTTAGCCTGCACCGATACTTTTGGCCCGTAGAAGGCGGCACCGCCTGGATCGGGAACGAGATGAAGGCCGGTAGAGGCGCATGCCTCTTCCAGCACCTTTGTTGCCGTCGCCCAATCTTCATCCGAACCGATGAACTTATCCTTCTTCTTTCCATCCTCGTCGCGCGTGGAGAGCTCAAGGTAGAAATCGTTGAGCCCGAAATCGCGGAGGATCCCAAGGAAAAAATTCAGCAGCTTCGTAATCTCATCCTTAGCTTGCTCAGGAGTGCAGTAGGTATGTGAATCGTCCTGAGTAAAACCACGCATACGAGTGAGACCATGAACCACACCAGACTTCTCGTAGCGGTAATCGTGACCCATCTCAAACAGACGCAGTGGCAGCTCACGGTAGGAACGTCCACGTGAACGGAAGATGAGATTGTGCATGGGGCAGTTCATGGCCTTGAGATAGTAGGCTTGGCCTACTTTCGTGATATTGCCATTCTCGTCGCGCTCTTCATCCACATTCATCGGCGGGAACATCGTATCGGCGTAGTAAGGCAAATGACCCGAGGTATGGAAAAGATCGCCTTTGGAGATCTCCGGGGTATGGACGATCTCGAAACCTTCCTCCAAGTGGCGCTTAGTCACATAATCCTCAATAACGTGACGCAGCATACCGCCCTTGGGATGGAAGAGGACGAGGCCAGGCCCGATCTCCTCAGGGAAAGAGTAGAGATCCATCTCCGCGCCGAGTTTGCGGTGGTCGCGTTTCTCTGCTTCACGGATTCTTTCCTGGTAGGCGACGAGCTCTTCCTTGCTTGGCCAGGCAGTACCGTAGATACGCTGAAGGCCGTCGTTCGACTGGTCACCCTTCCAATAGGCAGCTGAGGCTTTCGTAAGTGCAAAGCCGTTACCGATGAGTTTCGTCGTAGGAAGATGCGGGCCGCGGCACAGATCACTCCACGCTATCTCGCCGCTTCGCCGCACATTGTCGTAGATGGTGAGTTCGCCCTTCCCCACTTCCACTGAGGCACTTTCAGCACCGCGTCCCTTGGTTTGCACGAGTTCACACTTGTAGGGCTGGTCAGCGAGTTCAGCAACAGCTTCTTCCTCACTTACCACACGACGGACAAAGAGCTGGCCTTCCTTAACGATGCGCTTCATCTTCTTTTCGAGGTCGCGAAGAAGTTCGGGAGTCACAGCGTCGATGTTGCCAAAGTCGTAGTAGAAACCGTCGGTAATGAAGGGACCGATACCGAGGTTGACTTCGGGAAACGTCTGTTGCACCGCCTGAGCTAGGACGTGTGTAGCGCTATGCCGAAGAATGTTAAGACCATCGTCACTCGTGATATCGACGCCCTCAATTGTGGAACCCTCGGGGAAAGTATCAAAGGGTGTGGCGAGATCTTTGAGTTCGCCGTTGACACGCATGGCGACGATAGAGGGCGAAGCCTCGAAGAATTCGAGGCCTGTAGGCTTATCGGCAAGATCACTAGGCGCATACGAGGTTCCGTCGATCGTGATGGGCACCTGGACTCCTGTTCTGTGCGGGCATACGAGGGCACGCACTGGTTGTGTACGTGCATACGAAGGCGCGCACAACGGTTAGAGGCCTTCTTATCCTACTTGTCCTACTTGCCTACAGCGAACTGATGGCAGTGACCAGGCGTAGTAGCCCACGTATCAGAGCGGCGCTCACTCGACACCATTCTTCCTTTTCTGCACATATCCGCACACCTACACCCTCGCAGGTAAGAGGTTTATCACAACGTTCATCACAAAATGGCGATACGACAGGTAGTATGGAGAGAGGGTATGGCGTCATAGGAGAAGAGGATCTCCCATGCTAGATCTCATCGTTGAAGCAATCGTGGACCTCTTTGCGGGTTTCTTTTTTCCGGATAGCTCACGAAAGAAGAAAAGAAAGAACAGGGAGAAGAAGCGTTTGTGAGGATACTCATCATGGGGTGTGCAAACAAAGAAGGATTACACAGTAGCCGTGCGCAACACCACGTTCTGCGAAACTTTGAGTGCTACACACCAGGTAGCTATAATCGTGTGGTTGCCGTTCTAAGAATTGGCATTAAGGAGACGCCGCTGGCGTCCCGTCAGCGAGTTGAAGGAGAAAACCGTGGCCTCTGTCTGTGACGTCTGCGGCAAGCACCCCGGCTTCGGCAAGAGCGTTTCGCACTCTCACGTGCGAACCAACCGTCGCTGGAATCCGAACATTCAGCGCGTGCGCGCTATCGTCAAGGGCGCCCCTAAGCGCGTCAATGTGTGCACATCCTGTCTTAAAGCTGGAAAGGTTGAGCGCGCCATCTGAGTGCGAAGAAACGTCAAGGTGGGCTGGTTTTACCAGCCCACCTTTTTGTTTACTCTTGCGCCTTCTTTGTTATTGCGGCCTCGTAAAACTCTGTGAAGTTTCGGGTTAAAGACCAAAAAGTGTGCCCGTGATTAGGCTTATTAGCCTTCACCCCTATAAAGACGCTAAAACTACAACACATGAGCAAGGGCGCGGGAAAGAATTTCTTTCCCGCGCCCTTGCTCTAGATAACCTGAGCCGATCAGCTCAGACTAGACCCACACTTCAGTTGTTTGTGAGCTTCTCACGAAGAGCGGCAAGCGCCTCGTCGGAGGCAAGGGTGCCAGAAGCATCCGAGCCGGAAGAGTAGGAGGCTGGAGCAGCTTCCGCAGCGACCGGTGCCGAAGCGGCGGCAGCAGTCTGAGCTGCAGCGGCATCCTCGGCGTTGGCCTTGGCAACCTGTGCCTTGTGAGCCTCCCAGCGAGACTGAGCAGCGGCGTACTCGTTCTCCCACGCCTCGCGCTGAGCCTCGAAGCCTTCCATCCACTCGTTGGATTCGGGGTCAAAGCCTTCAGGGTACTTGTAGTTGCCCTCGTCATCGTACTCGGCGGCCATGCCGTAGAGCGAAGGATCGAAATCTTCGGACTCTGGATCCACTCCCTCGTTTGCCTGTTTGAGCGAGAGAGAAATGCGGCGGCGTTCAAGGTCGATGTCAATAACCTTGACGAATGCATCGTCGCCCACCTTGACGACCTGTTCGGGCAGATCGATATGACGCTGAGCGAGCTCCGAGATGTGAACAAGCCCTTCAATGCCATCCTCCACACGCACAAAGGCGCCGAAGGGAACGAGCTTGGTGACCTTACCCGGAACAATTTGGCCGATTGCGTGCGTGCGGGCGAAAGTCTGCCACGGATCTTCTTGAGTGGCCTTAAGCGAAAGTGACACGCGCTCACGATCCATGTCCACATCGAGAACCTCAACGGTGACCTTCTGCCCAACTTCGACAACCTCGGAGGGGTGGTCGATGTGCTTCCAGGAGAGCTCAGAGACGTGAACAAGACCGTCCACACCGCCGAGGTCAACGAAGGCACCAAAGTTCACGATCGACGAAATCACGCCATCGCGCACCTGCCCCTTCTTGAGGTTGGTAAGGAATTCGCCACGAGCCTGCGACTGTGTCTCTTCAAGCCATGCACGGCGAGAGAGAACAACGTTGTTGCGGTTCTTGTCCAGCTCAATAATCTTGGCTTCGAGCTCACGGCCAATGTAGGGCTGAAGATCGCGCACACGGCGCATCTCAACAAGTGAAGCGGGGAGGAAGCCGCGCAGACCGATGTCGAGGATAAGACCACCCTTGACAACTTCGATGACGGAGCCGGTGACAACACCATCGGCTTCCTTGACATCTTCGATCTGGGACCAAGCACGCTCGTACTGAGCACGCTTCTTGGAAAGAAGGAGGCGGCCTTCCTTGTCTTCTTTCTGAAGAACAAGAGCTTCGACCTGATCGCCCAACTTCACAACGTCATCAGGATCAACGTCGTGTTTGATGGACAGTTCCTTGGAAGGAATAACGCCTTCTGTCTTGTAGCCAATGTCGAGCAGGACTTCGTCGTGGTCGACTTTGACGACGGTACCTTCGACGATGTCACCATCATTGAAATACTTGATGGTCTGGTCAATTGCGGCGACGAGGTCTTCCTCGGTGCCAATGTCATTAATTGCGACCTGCGGAATCGTCGAGGTGGCGGTCGTGTTTTCGGTCATGAAGTTGATAACTCCGATACGGACAGAACTAGAAGTTTATGGACAATTACACGGTGGAAGCCCTCTCCCCCTGCATCGAAATAGCAGGAAGGAACGGAACCCACACCAATGCTCAATAGTACGCGGCTATACCGACCCATTCAAGCTGCGCAAAGCACGATTTTCCTAAAATTTTCTCATTTTCGATAGTGAGTACCCTGCAGCCAGATCCACATTCAGATCAGTGTGCAGCTTCACGCCAGTTCGTTCCAAATCCCACACCTACACTCAACGGCACAGTGAGTTGAACCACCCCAGCCATTTCGCGACGAAGAATGCTTTCCACCTGCTCACGTTCACCTGGAGCTACCTCAAGCACAAGTTCATCATGTACCTGAAGGAGAAGGCGTGAACGCAGACCGGTCTCAGCAAGAGAATGCGCCACTGCCACCATCGCGAGCTTGATAATATCGGCTGCACTTCCTTGGATAGGCGCGTTCAGCGCCATACGTTCAGCCGATTCACGCAGCTGGCGATTAGCAGAAGTCAGTTCGGGAAGGTAACGCCGACGCCCAAGAATGGTCTCCGTGTAACCATCGCGGCGTGCCCGCTCCACAAGGGATTCTAGGTACGTGCGCACATTACCGAAGCGAGTGAAATAGTCTTCCACGAGGCGCTGCGCCTCCCCTACCTCAATATGAAGCTGCTTCGAGAGCCCAAAAGCAGAAAGGCCATACGCCAAGCCATAACTCATCGCCTTGATCTTCGAACGCTGAAGCCCACTCACGGCAGACTCATCAACCCCGAATACCCGCGAAGCCATAAAGGTGTGAAGATCGGCACCGTCAAGGAAGGCTTCAATAAGGGCCTTATCGCCAGAAAGGGAAGCCATAAGGCGCATCTCGATCTGAGAATAGTCGGCTGTCATAAGACCATCAAAACCCTCCGAGGCACGAAATGCTTCACGGATATGAAGCCCCTCTACGGTGCGAGCGTGAATGTTCTGGAGGTTGGGATCAGTAGAAGAAAGACGCCCAGTAGCAGCTACCGCTTGCTGGTAAGTGGTGTGCACACGACCATCAGAAAGCACCGAACGCTGTAAACCCTCCACTGCCTGGCGCAGCTTTATCGCATCGCGGTGTTCAAGGAGGGAAGCAAGGAAGATCTGGCCTTTGAGGGCATTCTCGTCCTCACGTGAGGCGATCCTCGCAGCAAGATCAGCGAGTGCCTCGGCATTCGTCGTATATCCCGAACGAATCTTCTTTGTGGGCGGAAGCTCAAGTTCGTCAAAGAGCAGAGCCGAAAGCTGTTTGGGACTGGAGAGGTTAATCTCGCGCCCGATTGCGGCATAGGCACTCTGTGCCGCAGTGTTCACGCGATCATCGAATCCATAGCGCAGCTCCTCAAGGTAGGGAGAATCCACCTCGATGCCGATGGCTTCCATCTCTTCGAGGATCTGAGCCACCGCAAGTTCGAGCTGAAGGAGATCCCCCTCCTCACCTTGGACAGCAAGTTCCTCACGCAGAGCCTGCGCAAGAGGGACAACTGCGACGGCTTGATGAGCAGTGGCATCATTGTCCCCGTAAAAACCGGGAAGCGTACCTTCCTCACCTTGTTGAATATCTACGCCGAGGTGGCGTAGTGCGAGATCCGCGAAATCATATTCGCGCTGGTCAGGGTGTAAAAGATAGGCGGCAAGTACGGTGTCACAGGACACCCCAGCAAGTCGAAACTCCCCTGTTCCGCGTAGAGCATGACAGTATTCCTTACTTCCATGACAGGCCTTCGCAATCTTCGGATCAGCGAGCCAGGCGGCAAAAGCAACTTCGTCGGCAGGTGTGAGATCTACACGTTCAGCAGCAAAAACACTTTTACCCGAAGCAATGGCAAAACTCTCCACATCTCCACGGCCTGGAGCATACGAACCCGTGAGAGCAAGTCCCCATTCAGGCACATTGTGTTGAGCTAACCATCCCGCCAGATCACTGCGAGTAATGTCAACACCCTCAAGGGAGAAATCCTGAGAAGCTGAACCACGAGAGCCATCACGCGCTGGGAGTTCCTGGAGTACCTTGGAACGCAATCCCGTGAAATCGAGAGTATCGAAGAGCGCGTGGAGATCTTCACGTTCTACCCCTCGCATACGATAGTGCTCCATCTCCTGGGGAATAGGCACATCTGTGAGGAGACGATTGAGTTCGCGATTGAGAAGAACCTGCTCAACGTGGGTACGCAGAGATTCTCCTGCTTTCCCTTTGATTTCCTCTTTGTGCTCAAGGATTCCTGCAAGGCCACCATATTCACGAATCCATTTGAGAGCTGTCTTTGGTCCTACACCAGGAACGCCAGGAAGATTATCTGCACCTTCTCCGTTGAGAGCAGCCAGATCCGGATATTCCTCGGGACGAAGCCCCGTCTTAGCCTCCACACCAGAAGGATCAAGGATCTGCATGTGTGAACGAGGCATCGGATAGAGCAGTGTACAGTGCTCTGTCACAAGCTGGTAGGCATCCTTATCTCCTGAGGCAATATAGACGTGGAAGCCAGCTTCTTGGCCTCGCACCGAAAGGGTGGCGACGATATCGTCGGCCTCAACATCCTCGTGAGTAAGCCACGTGATTCCCAGAGTATCGAGCGTCTCCTGGATGAGAGAGATCTGCCCCTTGAACTCTTCGGGAGTGGCCGCACGCCCACCTTTATATTCGGGATATTTTCGCGTACGGAAGGTGCCTCCAGGAAGATCGAAAGCCACAGCTACATAGGTGGGGTTATATGTGGCAATAAGTTTGAGTAGCGTGGTGGTGAAACCGTAGACAGCATTTGTGTATTGACCTTGGGAGGTACGGAAATTCTCCGCACGCAAGGCGTAGAAAGCGCGGAACGCCATCGAGTGCCCATCCACCAGAAGCATATTCTCAGTACTCACGATTCCAGCCTAACCGATGGATCAGACCCGATCAGCCTGCAAGCCCTCGTATGCGGAGGAAACTAGGCGAAGGAAGTGCACACTACCTCGCTACAAGTGCAAGCCCTCGTATGTGGCAGACAACTTGATCGAGCACTCCCCAATCTCTCTTCTCGATGTACGCATGTTCTCGTATGCAGCGGAAAACTCGCAGGCCACGCAGATATCTCACAGCATCGTTATGTCTCCCAAGAGCCCTGCGAATGAACCGATACGTACAAAGTTTGTTGTCAGCACGTACCATTACCCTATGACTGATCTCTTGGGCGAACTCGCACGAAATATGGGTACTGAGCTTCTGCGTGCGGAGAAAGACACCGTAGTAATGCGGCTCCCAGTAGAGGGAAATCGGCAGATCTTCGGCCTCCTTCATGGAGGCGCGAATGGCGTTCTTGTGGAGCACGCCGCTTCGCTCCTCGGTATGCTCAACGCCCCCGAAGGTCGCGTGGCCGTAGGAACTGAACTCAACGTCTCACAGTTACATTCAGCCACGGCGGGGAAAGTCACCGCCACCGCCACGCTCCTCAACATTGGACGCTCTAGCCTCTGCAGCCACGTGGAGATTCACGACGAATCCGGCACACTCACTGCTGTGGGGCGCATGACTGTAGTATTCATCCCTGATCCAGGAGCCAGCACGATATAGCTCAGGGCAGACACAGAGGCGCGAGAGTAGGAAATGCAAGGAAGTGGCGAGAACACTAGCTTCTAGCTTCCGTTCCACAGCCCGAACCCTCAAAGCCCACACGCACAGCTGGGAAGGGCACAGACGGGAGAAAAACACGCAGCCACAGAGAGCAAAGACGCACGGTTATCGCGGGCAGATCGGATGTTAATCACCAGCGCACATCCGAGAGAAAGACATGTTGTTCACTCCACAGGCTCAAACTACACGAGAGAACGTGCGCGAGCGAAGGTTAGTCTTTCTGCCCGCCTACCTGCTCAATCACAGCATCTGCGACTTGACGCATTGTGAGGCGGCGATCCATTGAGGTCTTTTGGATCCAGCGGAAAGCCTCAGGTTCAGTGAGTCCCATCTGAGCTTCGAGGAGACCCTTGGCTCGCTCAACGCGTTTGCGCGTCTCAAACTGTTCGGTAAGGTTAGCAACCTCCCCCTCAAGAACAGCAAGTTCCTGGCTGCGCGAGACGGCAATCTCCACCGCAGGAATGAGATCGGAGGGAGTGAAAGGTTTAACGATATAAGCCATGGCACCCGCATCGCGCGCACGCTCTACAAGTTCACTTTGAGCAAAAGCTGTCAGCATAACAATCGCACAGCGACGCTCCTGAAGAATCTTGCTGGCTGCCGTGATGCCATCCATTCCTGGCATCTTCACATCCATGACAATGAGATCTGGCTCAAGTTCGTCGGCAAGCTCAATAGCTTGTTCACCGTCGCCCGCCTGCCCTACAACTTCGTAACCAGCATCTTCGAGAGTCTCGACGATGTCGAGGCGAATGAGAGTCTCATCTTCAGCAACGATCGCACGCAGCCCAGGGGTGTGGGACGTGGGGGTGGACTGACTGGCTTCTTCGTGTGCCATCTCGTCTCCTTCGATCAGCAGCGTTACAAACCGGTACTCGTATCGTATATACCAACAAGATCCTTATGTGGAAAAACACAAAAGTTCGCGAATATATCTATCGGCGGATCGAACCTGAGCGCAGAACCATTGTATTTGCACGCTCCTTCATGCCCACACATTCGTGCTTCCGGCGGGACTCGAACCCGCACGCCGTGAAGCGCCGCATTTTGAGTGCGGTGTGTCTACCAATTCCACCACGGAAGCAAGAGGCGAAGCAGCTGCCTCGCCCAGAGGTTAAGCAAAGTGCTGTAACGTCTCACCCATCTTATGCACTCGGATCGTGTTAGTCGAACCGGGAACGCCTGCGGGCATACCGGCAACCACGACGATTCGGTCACCATCTTCGGCTAGATCCATCTCACGCAGAAGGTGATCCATCTGGGCAATCATATCGTCCGTGTGCTTGACTGGAGGAACAGTGAAAGTCTCAACTCCCCATACCAGAGCAAGCTGGTTACGCACCTTACGATCAGGTGTGAAGCAGAGAATCGGCAGGCGGGAGCGCAGGCGTGCTACACGGCGAGCCGTCTGGCCGGTTTCGGTGAACACCACGGTGTAACGCACGCCCAATTGTTCACCAATCTCCACAGCGGCGCGGGTGAGCATACCATTGCGAGTCTTGTGAAGGTTGCCAAGCATGGGGATCTGCTCCATCCCCTGCTCTTCGGCGTACTCAATGATATTCGCCATCGTGCGCACGCACTCGAAAGGATACAGACCTACGGAAGTTTCACCCGAGAGCATCACAGCATCTGCGCCGTCAATAATGGCATTCGCACAGTCAGAGGCTTCGGCGCGTGTGGGGCGCGGGTTCTCAATCATAGATTCGAGTACCTGCGTGGCAACAATGACAGGCTTAGCGCGTTTGCGAGCAATATCAATGGCACGCTTCTGCACAATCGGCACCTGCTCAAGCGGCACTTCTACTCCCAGATCACCACGAGCGACCATAATTCCATCAAAGACGCGAATAATATCTTCGAGATTCTCAACAGCCTGAGGTTTCTCGATCTTCGCAATCACGGGAATTCGCACGCCCGTGCGATCCATGATTTCGTGCACATCCTCAATATCTTTAGGGCTGCGCACAAAGGAGAGGGCGATGAGATCGGCACCAATTCTGAGAGCCCATTCAAGATCGTCACGATCTTTCTCTGAGAGGGCTGGCACAGAGACGGCCACACCGGGGAGGTTAATGCCCTTATGATCCGAGACAGATCCTGGAATCTCTACCACGGTGTGAACGCGCGAGCCTTCCACTTTAATCACACGCACGCGCACCTTGCCATCGTCAATAAGGATGACATCACCCACGTGGCAATCACCAGGTAATCCCTTAAATGTGGTGCCACAAATTTCCTTGGTGCCTTCCACATCTTCGGTGGTGATAATGAATTCGTCGCCTACATTCAGCTGTACACGGCCATCAGCGAAGGTGCCCAGGCGAATCTTCGGGCCTTGAAGATCTACCAGCACAGCGATTGGACGACCGAGCTCCTCGGCGGCCTCGCGCACACGAGCGATACGCTCCTCATGCTCGGCATGGGAACCATGAGAAGCATTAATGCGCGCCACATTCATTCCCGAACGGGCGAGTTCGCTGATCTGTTCCTGAGATGTGGTGGCCGGACCCAACGTACACACAATCTTCGCTCTACGCATATCCCCAATTTTACCTGAGCACAGCCTTGCACAAGGGGTTAAGAGTGCCACATGCAATGCTCCTCACGCCAGCGGTCACACTGAGGAAACCGGCCTTGCGCCTGCTTCCAACTCCCCCAATGCGCATTCTCCCAACTCCCCGGTAGAAGAGAGATGGGTGTGGCTTTCTCTAAAGTGATTCTGTCGTCTCTTCGGCCTCTTTACCTTCCTCGGATACGACTTCGCCAGTGGCGTTTTCCTTGGAAGAGAGCACCCGAGTGCTCAACTGCCGGCGACGGCAAATCTCAAAGATCACCACGCCGAGGAGGAATACCACCACCGAGGTCCACTGATTCAGACGTAGTCCAAGGATGTGATGAGCCGTATCGATTCGCAGTCCTTCAATCCAGAAACGCCCAGTTGTATAGATCATGATGTAAAGGGCAAAAAGCTGCCCACCAGCAATGTTTATCCTGTGATCGAGGTAAAGGAGAAGGAATGCTCCAGCTAAGCACCAGAGCATCTCATAGGCGAAGGTGGGGTGAAATAAGGTTCCCGGAGCGTAGCCGGAGGGAAGGTGGGATTCGTCGATCTGAAGTCCCCAAGGCAAGGTAGTGGGAGCACCGAAGAGTTCCTGATTGAAGTAGTTACCCAATCGTCCAAGAGCTTGGGCGATAAATAACCCTGGAGCGAGAGAATCAGCAATCGGAGCAACGGCTACTCTAGCCTGGCGCGCTCCAATCCACACGCCCAGAGCGCCCACAGCAATTGCACCCCAGATTCCAAGCCCTCCTTGCCAGATATAGAGTGCCTTCGCTGGCTCGCGTCCAGGGCCGAAGTAGAGCTGGTAATCCGTGATGACGTGGTAGAGCCGCCCTCCGAGGATCCCTAAAATTACCGCCCAGAAGGTGATATCCATAGTGATCTCACCTTGACCTCCGCGCCTGCGATAACGCCGATCGAAGATCCACCACGCCACGCAGATCCCGGCAATAATCGCCATCGCATAAGCGCGAATCGGCACAGGGCCTAGATGCCACACCCCAACTGAGGGAGAGGGAATGGCTCTAGGGGCTAGGCTTAAGGTGAGAAGAGAAAGACTCATGTTCGCAACCGTAGCATTTCATTCAGCCTCTGGCATGTGCAGCCTCAGCAAGGGTTGTCGCTAAGCTCTCCAAGCTCGCAAGGTCACGCCCGTCCTCACCGAGCGCACGCACGAGAGCCGAACCCACAATCACGCCGTCTGCATAGGTAGCCACTTCACGCGCTTGCTGCGGCGTGGAGACACCAATGCCTAGGCACACATGCTCAGCTCCCGCTTCTCGCGTGCGTTCGACGAGCGTGCGCGCCCCTTTGTCCACACTCTCACGAGTTCCCGTCACCCCCATTGTGGAAGCAGCATACACAAAGCCTCGCGAAGCCTTTGCTGTGAGTGAGAGACGCTCAGGACTCGACGATTGAGCGACGAGGAAGATACGATCAAGCCCAAATTCTTCAGAGGCCGCAATCCACTCGTCTGCCTCTTCGGGAATGAGATCTGGAGTGATGAGGCCAGCTCCGCCAGAAGCTGCGAAATCACGGGCGAAATCCCGCACGCCGTATTTAAAAATAAGGTTGTAGTAAGTCATGATAAGGGCGACCGTACCTGTTGAAGCCACAGCCTCAACACTGGCGAAAACATCCCGTACACGAAATCCTTGGGCAAGAGCCTTGCCTGCCGCTGCTTCGATCACCGGTCCGTCCATGCTCGGATCTGAGTAAGGCAGGCCAATCTCGATGATGTCAGCTCCTGCACGAGCGAGAGTCTGAGCAGCCTGCACACCGCCAGCCTGGTTCGGAAAGCCCGCAGGAAGATAACCGACGAAAGCTGCCGAACCCTCAGAGCGCCGTGCCTCGATAGCTTGAGCCGTTGCTGAATCCATCGTGTTCACCGTTGCTCTCCCTTCCCGTCGATACCAAACCACTCCATCGCTGTGGACACATCTTTATCGCCACGTCCGGAGAGATTGACGAGGATCGTCGGACTCTCTCCCCGTTCGGCAGCTTGCTTTCCCAGAGCAAGAGCACCAGCAAGAGCATGAGAAGATTCAATAGCAGGGATAATTCCTTCTTCACGACACAGGAGACGGAAGGCGTCCATGGCTTCCGCATCGGTGATGGGACGATACTCTGCTCGCCCAATAGAGGAAAGCCAGGCGTGTTCAGGACCTACTCCCGGGTAATCCAAACCTGCGGAAATCGAATGGGATTCGATAGTTTGTCCATCCTCATCTTGCATGAGGAAAGAACGCGAACCCTGGAAGATTCCGAGCGAACCAGCGTTGATTGTCGCCGCTGTACGCCCCGAATCTACACCCTCGCCTCCGGCCTCAAAACCATAAAGAGCCACGGAGGGATCGTCGAGAAAAGCATTGAAAATACCGATGGCATTAGAACCTCCACCTACACACGCGCAGACGGCATCCGGCAGGCGCCCCGTGAGTTCAAGGACTTGGGCACGCGCCTCCTCACCAATAATCTTCTGAAGGTCACGTACGAGCGCAGGGAAGGGATGAGGTCCCGCGGCAGTACCGAAGATGTAATTCGTCGTCTCCACATTCGTCACCCAGTCACGGAAGGCTTCATTGATAGCATCCTTGAGAGTGGCAGATCCAGCAGGGATAGAAACAACATGAGCACCTAGAAGCTCCATACGTGCCACATTGAGAGCCTGGCGGCGCACGTCCTCAGCACCCATATAGATTGTGCATTCAAGCCCGAGAAGCGCCGCTGCTGTAGCAGTAGCAACTCCGTGTTGTCCCGCACCTGTTTCGGCAATAACACGCTTCTTCCCCACCGCACGCGTGAGGAGAGCTTGCCCTAGCACGTTGTTGATCTTATGAGAGCCGGTGTGGTTGAGATCCTCACGTTTGAGGATAATGCGAGCGTTTCCCGCATGTTGGGAAAATTTTGGCACTTCAGTGATGATGGAAGGGCGCCCTGAATAGGTGCGGTGAAGATGATCCAATTCAGCGCGGAAAGAAGGATCTACTTTGAGCCGTTCCCACGCATCGGTGAGAGATTCTAAGGCATTCATAAGGGCTTCAGGGACAAAACGTCCACCGAAAGCTCCGAAATATGGACCTGAAGCAGCCCCCAAACATTCGCTCATTTCATCGCTCCATAGCCTCAAGGGAAGGATGCTGACCTGCAGCAACCATCTCTTTCATCATTGCGTGTGGATCTGCTGATCGCACAAGTGCCTCACCTACAAGCACCACATCAGCACCCGAGCGGGCATACGCCACAACATCTTGCGGGCCACGCACCCCGGATTCGGCTACCCTCGTGATGCGGCTGGGAAGAATATCTACCACCTGATCGAAGACGTTGCGATTAACTTCTAAAGTCTTGAGATTGCGCGCATTCACGCCGATTACTCGCGCCCCCGCATCGAGAGCGCGGCGGGCTTCCTCCCGATCGTGAGTTTCTACAAGTGCCGTCATCCCCAACGAATGCACACGCTCAATAAAGGATGTGAGAACCGTCTGTTCAAGCGCCGCAACAATGAGCAGTACGATGTCAGCTCCATGGGCACGCGCCTCCCAGATTTGATAGGGAGTCACAATGAAATCCTTGCGCAGAATCGGGATATCTACTGCACGACGTACCGCGTCAAGATCAGCAAGGCTGCCAGAAAAACGCCGCTCTTCTGTCAAAACAGAGATCGCAGCCGCACCCCCAGATTCGTACTGCTGAGCCAGAGCCGCCGGATCTGTGATTGCGGCAAGGTTTCCTTTCGAAGGGCTTGAGCGCTTACATTCAGCAATAATGGAGACAGTGCGGTGATCCTTGTGGCTCAGGTAAGCTTCAGCAGCCTTAGCTGAAGGGATACGCGAAGCGCGTTCCTTGAGTTGATCGAGGCTCACACGCTCTTCACGCCAGGCAAGATCCTCACGTACTCCGGCGATGATTTCCTCAAGAACAGACATCGAGACCTCCCTTTCTCCTCGCTCACCTTACCGTGAGGTGGAGAAATTTCCCGAACTCGTCCACCCCTCGCCTCATCACAGACGAAAACCCCGCACACGAGGAATTCCACGTACACGCAACAGAAATACGAGCGACTTTATGCCTCCTCAAGCTGAGCAGCAATCTGGATAGCCCGCACAGCCGCCGCAGCCTTGTTCTTCGTCTCAACAAACTCTGTAGTAGGCACCGAATCAGCGACGATCCCAGCTCCGGCCTGGACACTTGCTCTGCCGTGAGCGAGTACAGCTGTACGGATCGCAATAGCTAAATCAGCGTTACCCGAAAAATCAAAATAGCCAATCACTCCGCCGTAAATCCCACGACGAGCCGGTTCGAGTTCGTCGATCAATTCAATGGCACGAGGTTTAGGAGCACCCGAAAGTGTGCCTGCCGGGAAGGTGGCGGCAAGACAATCAACAGATGTTTTCCCTTGAGCAAGGCGCCCAGTGACCGTAGAAGAGATATGCATAATATGACTGAATCGCTTGATCTGCATGAGTTCGGCCACCTCCACCGTTCCAGGATCACAGACCTTCGCCAGATCATTACGCGCCAAATCCACCAGCATGACATGCTCGGAAAGTTCTTTTGGATCGGCCAAGAGTTCACTAGCCAGAGCCGCATCCTGGGCACGAGTAGCTCCACGCGGGCGCGAACCAGCAATCGGGAACGTGGTGACTTCTCCCTCAACGAGTTTCATCAACGTCTCCGGGGAGGAACCCACCACAGCAAAATCCCCGCCCTCGCCGTCATCCAGATTGAGGAAATACATGTAGGGGCTGGGATTGATAGTGCGCAACACTTTGTAAACATCAAGAGGGTCGGCAGGAGAATCGATGTCAGCACGCTGAGAAAGAACCACCTGGAACACATCGCCATCGACGATTGCTTCCTTGCCTCGTCGCACTGCTTCCTCAAAAAGAGGCTGTGGAGTGCGCATCTGCGGCTCAGGAGCTACCCCACCACTCATACGGCGAGCTCCCAAATCCAGAGGTGTAGACAGGTCGAGACGCATCTGTGCCAGGCACGCGCAGGCTCGATCATAAGCCTCATCAACACCTTCTCCAGTGTTGTTAGAATTCACGGCGTTAGAGATGAGCCAGATTACCCCGTCCTTGTGATCCACAGCCACCATGTCAGTAGTCAGACAGAGCACAGCGTCAGGAGTTGTGGCTTCCACTGCCGCGCTACGCGCGAGTTTGGGCTCCCAGTCGTAAAGAGTATCCCAGCCAAGAGCACCCACAAGCCCACCTGTTAGGGGAGGTAGATCGGCAATCGGCTCCGTATGAAGAGCTTCCAGAGCACTGGCAAGAAGCCGCGTGGTAGAACCTTCCTTGACGATTCCCTCAGGAACATCACCAATCCACCGTGCCGCACCCTCACGCACCACAAGCTGAGCTTGAGAGGAAACCCCCACGAAGGACCAACGCGACCAAGCATCCTGTTCGACTGATTCGAGTACAAAAGTGCCGTTGCCGTGAGCAAGACGGCGATAGATACCCAAAGGGCTGGGATCATCAACGAGAAGACGAGTCACCACAGGGATCACTCGACGATCGCAGGCCAGTTCGTGGAAATGAGAGCGCGTAGGCCAGATAGTTCCCCATGTCAGATCAATCATGCCTCACCCTCCAGATCCTTAACAGACTCATCACTTTCAAGGAGAAGAAGTGGAAGATCACCGCCGACCTCGAAACAGGTGCGCGTTCCAGTGTGGCATGCACTTCCCACCTGAATTACCTCAACAAGGAGGCAATCTCCATCACAGTCCAGACGCACGCGGCGCACGAGCTGAATATGACCCGATGTATCGCCTTTGCGCCAGTACTCCTGACGCGAGCGCGACCAGAACCATACACGTCCTGTACTCAATGTGCGCGCCAGAGCCACCGAGTTCATATAGGCAAGCATAAGAACCTCGCTGTTACGTGCGTCTTGGATGATGGCAGGAATAAGGCCATTATCTCCAAACTTCACGCAGCTGGCGATTTCGGCGGGAAGCTCCTCGTCAACCCTCTGAACAGAGCTGGCAGACATCAGCGCACCTCGAATCCTTCACTGGCCAAGTGAGCCTTTACTTGGCCGATAGAGAGTGTGCCAAAATGAAAAACCGAGGCAGCAAGCACTGCATCAGCTCCAGTGCGAGCAGCCGCAGCGAAATCCTCTACCTTACCGGCTCCTCCCGAAGCAATGAGAGGAATCGTCACCTCAGCACGGATAGCCGCAAGCATTTCAAGGTCGAACCCTACTTCGGTGCCGTCGGCATCCATCGAATTAAGGAGAATTTCCCCTGCTCCTAGTTCCTGGCCTCGTCGCGCCCATTCGAGGGCATCAATCCCCGTTGAGCATGTGCCTGCATGAGTTGTCACTTCAAAGCCAGAAGCAGTGGATACCTTCCCAGTCACACGCCTTGCGTCGAGGGAGAGGACAACTACCTGATTGCCGAACTGCTCGGCGATCTCAGTGATGAGAGTGGGGCGAGCGATGGCGGCGGAGTTAATTTCGATCTTGTCGGCTCCTGCTTCTAGAAGAACACGCACATCCTCCACACTGCGAATTCCCCCACCTACCGTGAGAGGAACAAAAACCTGCTCAGCTGTTGCAGCTACCACATCGAGCATCGTTCCACGTCCACTCGCCGTAGCTGACACATCGAGGAAGGTGATTTCGTCGGCGCGCTCACGATTGTAGAGTTCAGCGAGCTCCACTGGGTCACCTGCATCGCGAAGGTTCGTGAAATTCACACCTTTAACGACACGTCCCCCTGCCACGTCGAGGCAGGGAATTACTCGAATGGCAACGCCCATACGTTTCCCCTTTCCGCAGACCTCCACAGCCTACAGTGCCAGACCCACCAGGTGAGGTAAGGGTTCATAATCCCGGCAGGTTGAACTTGGCAGCCCTCTCAGTGACGAGTCTCCTGCGCTAAATTTCCCGCTAGACCCCTGCGCTAGACAGAGTTTCCAACACTGCCAGAATATCGACAATCGCCACGCGGTCGCCTTCTCCAGCAGCCTGAGCCGAGGGAATGAGCACGACCACGCGCGAACGCGCCTTTTGATCGACGAGTCCCAGGCGCAGTCCCTCCATAACCTCAGAGAGATTGACCACCACCGGCCCCTTTCCATTCCACGTCGTATCGAGAATCTGCCCCTGTGAATCAGCAATGACGTACTCAAGAGCTACTGTGGAATCGTCAGCCACCTGTTCACCACTGCCGTCGATAAGGCGTGCCGTTGCAAGCTCCGGTATCGCCCCACCTCCTCTGGTGAGAACAGGCCCGCCGTTATCTGCAATGGCCAGACCTGGCATACCTACTGGTGGAGTGAAGGGCGCAATCGTCGTGCTTACACCCGTGGATTGAGCAACAGTGGCTTCGACACCTTCCACAGCAGCTGCCGCAGGGCCGGGAGTTCCGAAAGCGCTCGTATATAAGATATCGACGACGACGATCTCGCTCCCCTCGCCCTGTCCTGTCAGGCCGGGACGAGCGACAAGGACGCGGCTGCCTTCCGCAACGCCCACCACATGAGCAGCTAGATCTCCCAAGCCCCTCGCATCAGCTGTCGTGAGCTTTGTTCTCCCCGTGTTGTATTCGGAGATCACATCTCCTGAACGCGAATCGAAAGAAGTCGTGCGCACAAGTACGGGGCTTCCTGCGTGAACAGCACTGCCTTTACCGTGGATAAGAATTGTCGATGTCAGGTGCGAAGGAAGATGTGTGGTGGGAAGTGAAATCTTCACCGGCGCACCGAGGCCACCTTCGACATGTACATCTTGCAGGCTACTGGCCTGTGAGGAAGCCTTTCCACACGAGGTGAGAACTTCGAGAAAAAACACGAGCGCCACAGCTGCGCGAAGAGCGCGCCTCACCGCATTTTCTCCACGAGTTCATCCACACGTTCATCGGTCGCAGCAAAAGGATCAGCGAGGATGACACTACGTGTTCCCTCTGTTTCGAGAAGACGGAGATTCATCCAGTCGACCATGTAGTCCTGTCGCATCGCTTCAGCTTTAGCCACGAAGTCTCCGCGGAGTTTGGCACGCGTAGTTTGCGGAGGTCGCGTCATCGCCTCGTCGCAGGTCTGTGGGCTGACAAGTGTGCGAAGTAAACCTTGAGATTCCATACTCAAGCGAAGCCCCTTGGACGTAATGTCGTGATAAGCCAGATCGAGGCGTGCAACGCGCGGATCCTCAAGAGTGGCACCCGTACGTTCCTGATAGCGGCGAATGAGAGTGAGCTTGGCAGCCCAGTCAATTTCCGAGGAAATCCCGGAGATATCTTCGCTCTCTAGAGCCTCAAGTACTCTCCCCCACAAGTGCAGAAAATACCGACGCAGAGGATCGAGGTCGCTCATGTACCCCTTACGTTCGTAGTGAGAGAGAACAGCCTCACGGTAACGGTGCTGGATCTCAAGAGGTGTTGCTGTGCCACCGGATTCCAATATGAGGGGTGTTCGAGCTGAAAGGTCGAGGCTCGTCGCACGGATTGCCGCCATCGGGTCAGCCAGGGTGAGAGTGGGAAGAATTGCTCCCTCTTCCACGAGGGTGAGAAGTGCCTCCGTGACAGCAACCTTGAGCCCAGTAGAAGCCTGCGCCACATTGGAATCTCCGACAATGACGTGCATTCGGCGATAAAGTTCGGCATCTCCGTGAGGCTCGTCGCGCGTATTAATCATTGGGCGTGAGCGTGTGGAAGCCGAAGAAATCGCGTCCCACATTTGGCTCGCACGCTGGGAGAACTCGTAGCTCACTCCCTTCTCACCACGGTGGATATGCCCTGCACCCACGAGGATCTGGCGAGTGACGAAGAAGGGAAGCATTGCCGAAATTCGGTTCCGATAATCCGGGCGCCGCCTCACAAGATAGTTCTCGTGACAGCCAAAGGAATGGCCTTCCGCATCGTTATTGTTCTTGAAGAGATGTATATGCCCGGCCACGCCTTCGCGCTGAAGCACCGTGTTCGCGCGGACGGCGAGGGAAGCAAAATGTAGCTCACCAGCACGATCATTTGCCAGAAGATCCTCAAGGCGATCGCATTCAGCCGTGGCGTACTCGGGATGAGAACCCACGTCGAGGTAGAGGCGCGCACCATTGGAAAGGAAAATATTTGTGGAGCGACTGGCCTTAAGCACCGGAGCAAAGAGGAGCTGGGAAGCCTCCTCGGGGTCACGAGGAGGCTCTTGCCCCGTTGTAGAGGCACACGTAATGCCGTATTCGGTTTCTATACCGATCACGCGCCGAGGAATCACTGGCCACCCTTTTGGACGAAGCCCTGCACAAAAGCCGAGGCGTTGGTTTCAAGCACGGAATCGATTTCGTCAAGGAGTGAATCCACACCGAAATCTTGGTTCACTATCTGAGGAAATTCCTCCTCAATGTTCTCCTCCGTGTGACGCTTGGGCTGAAGGAACTCTTGTTGGGACATTCTGCCTCCTTTGGGAAACCCCGGTTTACTCACATAAAACTTATGTGCGCTGGCCTGGCTCAGCCCACAAAATGGCTGAGAAAATCATGTATATCTAAGGACTCCTCAAGAGTCTTTCCAGCAGCGGCCTTAGTAGCCATGTGAGGATTCATCAATGGCAGGCGCTGGAGATCCTGCCCCCCTGTATCGATAACAATTCCGTCCCATCCCGCTGATTCGATGGCGGATGCAAACTTTTCTATAAGCCCCCCACGCAGGAAAGCACGCGTGGATTCAGGAGCATGGGAGCTCGCCCAAGCTACTTCCTCTTCGGAGAAGATCCGCTCCACACGCCCAGCTGTGGAAAGTTTCGCCACAATCGAACGCTCGGGGCGCAGATCGTGCCACTGTAGATCAAGGGCACGTAATTTGTCGTTATCCCAGGTACAACCGCTGCGAGCGCGCATCTGTTCAAGAAGAGCGTATTTAGCTACCCATTCCACTTGCCCGATGGCGCGGAACATATCTGTGCCCAATGCGTCGAGGACTTCTTGCCAACGTGTGAGAATTTCATACGTGTCCTGGTCACCTCCACCGTGCCTCTCCACAGCCTCACGTACGACGTCGAGGTAGACCTGCTGTATCTCTAGCGCAGTGCGTTCAGAACCATCGCGCATGTCAAGTTTGCGTGTGAGGCTGAGATCTTGGGAGACTACCCACGTGGCCGGCACGGGTTCGTCAATAAGAATTGAGTCGAGATCCAGCGGCACTCCCTCTTCCAAGAGCCAGAGCACGAGGGAGGTGGTACCCACTTTGAGCAGGTTGGAAATGTCGAAGAGGTTGGCATCTCCCCCGATCACGTGCAGGCGCCGCCAGAGAGCTGCATCGGCATGAGGCTCGTCGCGCGTGTTGATAATCGGGCGATTAAAGGTCGTCTCCAGGCCGATGTCGTTTTCCACATAGTCGGCGCGTTGGGAGATCTGGAAGCCAGGTTCTTCGCTGCGTTGCCCCAGCCCCACACGCCCAGCTCCACAGATAAGAGGACGCGTGACGAAGAAGGGCGTGAGGTAGCGGATAAGATCAGTGAAGTCTACTTCACGAGAGACGAGATAATTTTCGTGAGAGCCATAAGCTGCTCCCTTCCCATCCACGTTGTTCTTATAGACGACGAACTCACGCCCTCGCGATCGTGCAATCGCCATTGCCTCGCGCATAATCGCTTCACCTGCCCGATCCCAGAGCACAGCTTCGCGTGGGTTTGCGGTTTCTGGGGCGGAGTATTCGGGGTGGGCGTGATCTACATAGAGGCGGGCTCCATTAGTGAGAACTGCATTGGCCGCACGTGGGCGCAGACGCTCGGAGGCTGAGCGTGGGATCGCCTCAAGCCCTGAAGGGGCGAGGAAGTGGGGATCGTCGGTAAGCTGGGAGGGGTGTGCTGCGGCGCGTTCAAGTCGGAAACCACGGGCGTCGTTGAGTGGATCCTCACCATGAAAATCCCAGCGAATAGCCCCAGCCGCACTCGTAGAGGAGCCAGCTTCACCGTAGGCTTCGACGATAGCTGAGGAGAGTTCCACAGGATTGGCTCGCAGGTTGGCTGGTTCGAGAATGCCGAACTCTGTTTCCATTCCGATAATGCGCCGGGTGCTCATAGGAACCTCATTCTGTGGTGGTGTAAAAGCAAAGAGTCAATGGGCTAGGTGTGTGGGACTGAAAGTGCCGGTGAGGGAGACGGGTGACGAGACGTGATGGCACAGGAAGAATTCTAGGGCAGGTGCACAGCTACATGTTCGCCATCTTCACGAAGACCAAGTGGGCGCACAGCAACCACACGCTC
Organism: Actinomycetaceae bacterium zg-1166; assembly: GCA_015679245.1. Lineage (GTDB taxonomy): Bacteria > Actinomycetota > Actinomycetes > Actinomycetales > Actinomycetaceae > Changpingibacter. Next base: position 1,214,559 of record CP064953.1, read on the forward strand.
AGCACGCGAACGTCCATTCACTTTCGCCCATTCCTCTGGATTAGTGATAATCGCTAGTTCCTCATTCTCGGCAACCTCCTGACGCACAGCCTGACGTACGTGCATACGAGAGATTCCCCGCTGCCCTGTCGAGAGGTATTCCTTAATGGCGAGTTTCTTCGCCCGATCAACAATCGCTGCAAGCATCGCACCGGAGACAAAATCCGCGATATAGAGGATTTCTCGCCTACCCGAGGCATAGGTCACCTCGATGTACTCATTTTCTGGGATAGGGGCACAAAGATCAGCCACCACCTCCTCACATAATGCATGAACTGCTTGGGGTGCACCTCCATGTCGGGAGATATCTTCTGCACGAAGTGGAAGAGAGGGAGTGAGGTACTTCGTGAGAATATCTAGGCACCCCTCTCGTGTGGGACGCTCAATACGGATCTTCACATCCAGGCGTCCAGGACGCAAGATCGCCGGATCGATCATATCTTCGCGGTTGGAGGCACCGATGACGATGACATTATCAAGCCGCTCTACACCGTCGATCTCTGCAAGGAGCTGTGGAACCACAGTTGTCTCCACGTCCGAGGAAACTCCCGAACCTCGCGTGCGGAAGAGAGCTTCCATTTCGTCGAAGAAGATCACCACAGGGATACCGTGCGCCGCGCGATCCCGAGCACGTGAAAAGATCTCACGGATCTGGCGTTCGGTCTCCCCCACATATTTATCCAGGAGCTGCGGTCCTTTGATATTGAGGAAGTAGGAACGCGCAGAAGAAGCACCAGCGCGAGCGGCGGCATTCTTAGCTAATGAGGTAGCCACGGCTTTAGCGATGAGAGTTTTTCCACATCCGGGAGGCCCATAGAGGAGAACTCCTTTAGGTGGCTTGAGGCCATGCTCACGGTAGAGTTCGGGCTGGTCGAAGGGAAGCTCCACCGAATCTCTGATCTGCTCAATCTGCGAGGCGAGACCCCCAATATCGTGATAGGAGACATCGGGAACTTCTTCGAGGAGAAGGTGCTCCACATCTGGGCGCTCAATGTGTTCAAGAATGAACCCTGTACGCAGATCTGCAAGCACACTATCGCCCACGCGCAGATGCTCGGCCTTAAGGCGACCACCGATATAGACAACTCGGGATTCATCGGCATGGATCTTGACGAGGGCACGCGATTGGTCGATGACGAGTTCCACTGTGACGATTGTGCCCGATCCTTCGTAACCTCCACATCCAATAACGACGAGTTGCTCGTTCATCTGCACCTCCTGACCTGGGCGCAGGGAGTCAATGTCGATCGAGGAGGAGAGGGCGAGGTTCATCTTTCGCCCCCCGAGGAGAACATCGACAGTATGACTTTCGCGGTGGGCAGTAAGGAAAATACCGTAGGAAGAGGGAGGCTTAGAGAGAGCCTCAAGCTGGTCGCCGAGAACTTGGATTCGCTCACGCGCAGCCTGGAGGGATTTCGCCAGACGTGCGTTCTTTTCTTCAAGTGCAATAACTTCGTGACGCAGTTCGTAAATGTCGCCAGGACCTTGAGACATGTCCACCCTTCTTTTCTTCTCTCTCAATTCTAGGCGAGGTGAGACTGACAGGAACGGGTGCTTATGGGGATCTCGTCACGTTGATTCGAATGCTTCAGACTTCCTCGGTAACTTCTGTGCGCTCCTCATGTGAACCTGTCGGTGAGGTTCCCACCTCCGAATACGGGGAAGAACTGGGGTGGATACGCCTGTGGCACTCATTCTCGGCACGAGCTTGTAGGCGTTCTCGTCGTCGTTGCTCGTTGGCCTGTGCAATCTCGGCATCAAGCTGTTTCTTGAGCTGTTCGCCGTGTTCGCCTCCCGTAGACAGGCCGGTAGCTTCCACGTCTGCACGATGGGCAACGTCGCGGCGAACTCGTCGTAGCTTTTTTTCTGAGATCGTCCGTTCGGCTAGATCTTTCTCCCACTCAAAAGCCTCAGAGTAGGCAGCCTTTGCCGGGCGGCGTGTGGGTTGAAGTGGCTCGGTGTCTGGGGCGAGGCGACGCGCGTAGGCAAGGAAACCCGTGTGGGCCACCATTCGATGATCCGGGCGTACCGAGAGGCCCTCAAGGTGCCAGGTGCGCACAAGCGTTTCACTGGCCTGAGGTTCAGTGAAGCACTTCGCCTCACGCAGCGTCTCTACGAAACGCGACATCTGCGTGGTGGTGGCCATGTAGGCGAGAATCACTCCACCTGGACGAAGGGCACGAGCGGCCGCCGCAATTTGATCCCATGGGGCAAGCATGTCAAGGAGAACGTGATCGAGGCTCCCTTCCTCAAGTGAATCGAGAACTTCACTGGCTTCACCTACCACAACATCCCATCTGGCAAGGTTCTGCCCATACCACGAGGTGACATTGGCACGGGCAATCTCAGCAAACTCGGGACGCAGCTCGGCCGAGATGAGATGGCCTTTGTCACCGATTGCTGCAAGGAGACTTATCGAGAGTGCTCCAGATCCAACGCCGGCTTCAAAGACACGCGCACCGGGAAATACGTCAGCTAAATGGACAATCTGGGCAGCATCCTTCGGGTAAATGACTGTGGCACCGCGCGGCATCGAAAGCACGTAGTCACTAATCAGAGGGCGTAAGGCAAGGAGACGACGCCCATCGGAGGTCTCCAACACGCTCCCTTCAGGTTTGCCGATGAGTTCTTCGTGGCGGAAGGAACCGCGTGTGGACTGAAAGTAGCCGTCGTGGGTGAGAGAGATCGTGTACTGGCGTCCCTTGGGATCGGTGAGCTGAACTCGTTCGCCGGCCCGAAAAGGGCCTCGTCGATTCTGCGCGGCATTCATGAGAGGAAATCCTACCGGAAGCAGGTGTGGCAGCACTGAGTTCTAGAATCACAACGCACAACAACTCATACGTTGAGAACAGCACACGTGCATATCGCCTCTCACGAGAGAACAGAACATCTGTTCGATTTTGTCCCGGTGGGGCGATAGGCTTAGCACATGGCACGAACAGCAGCACTTTCCCCCTCACGAGCCAAGGATTTTAAGCAGTGCCCCCTGCTCTTCCGGTTGCGTGTGGTTGATCGCATCCCCGAGGCTCCTTCACATGAGGCGTTGAGAGGAACCCTCGTTCACAGTGTGCTTGAACATCTCTTCGATCTTCCTGCAGCCCAACGTACGAAGGAACACGCCTGCCAGAGTATCGAAACTCAGTGGCAGGAGCTTCTCATCCGCACCCCTAGCTCGCGTGACCTCTTCGACTCCGAGGATCACCTGGCCACATGGCTCGAATCGGCACGCACTCTCGTCGCCAACTACTTTGCAATGGAAAATCCACAGTACCTCGCCCCTAAGGAGCGCGAGTATTTTGTCAATGCCACACTCCCCTCAGGATTGCGTATCCGCGGCATTGTCGACAGAATCGACGAGGCCTCAAACGGCGCACTTCGGGTAGTGGACTACAAGACCGGAAAATCACCAGCTCCGCGTTTCCAAGCAGAGGCCGTATTCCAGATGCGTTTCTATGCCGCTGCACTCTATCTTTCGACGAAGCATCTGCCGGCTCGTACCCAGCTTATTTACCTCAAAGACGGGCGCACGCTCACTTTCGATCCCGTGCTTGGAGACGTGGAAGCATTAGGTTATGAACTCGATAGCATCTGGCAGGAGATCAGCCAACGCTTAGATTCGGGTCACTTTGAGGCAAAGCAAGGGCCTCTGTGCGCCTGGTGTACATTCCAAGAATTGTGCCCAACTTACGGTGGCACAACTCCACCGATGAGCCACGAAGGTGCTACCAGTTTGCGAACCGCCCACGCCTAAACGTTCATCACTAGGCGGAACACCATTCCAATCCTTCCGTAGATCTCGCCTAAATCGCCTCAATGGTGTGGGTGGCCAGGAGGACAACTACTACCCCTGCCAGAGCAATACGGTAGAGAACGAAAGGTGTATAGGACTTCGTCGAGACGAGCTTAAGGAACCAGACGATCACCGCGTAGCCTACCGCGAAGGCGACGAGAGCAGCGAGAATCGTCGGGCCAAGAACCAGCGTTCCCTCTCCCGAGGATTTAACAAGCTGGAAGAACCCCGAAGCCATAACGGCAGGAACAGCGAGAAGAAAAGAGGCACGTGCTGCAGCTTCGCGGGTATATCCCAGAAGCAAACCCACCGTGATTGTGCCTCCTGAACGTGAGACACCAGGAATGAGGGCAAGGGCTTGCCCAAGCCCCACAAGGAAGCCATCACGAAGACTCATAGATTCAAGCGATGTCGAACGCGCACTGGTGCGATCCACCCACCCCAAGAGCAGAGCGAAGGCAGCCAGAACAAAAGCTGTCATGTAAAGGTTACGTAGGCTCGTTTCGATCGCATCTTGGAAGAGAAGTCCAAGTACAGAAATTGGGATTGTCGCAATAATGACGATCCAGCCCAGCCTTACGTCAGGATCAGACTGTGCAACCGGGTTCTTCCAACGCAAAGGCAAAGCACAAAACCACTTGGAGATAATCCGCGAAATGTCTCGCCAAAAGTAGCAGAGCACGGCAAACTCAGTGCCGAGCTGAATAATTGCCGTGAATGCTGCACCTGGATCTCCCCAGCCGAAGAGGTCACCAAAGATACGAATATGCGCCGAGGAAGAGATCGGCAGGAACTCTGTGACACCTTGGAGAAAACCGAGAAAGACTGCTTCAAAAATACCCACGACCCACAGCCTAGCCGCGATTGGATCCCCACCCTAGTCTCCTCGTCCACTAGGCTGGGATACATGAGGGAACGCACAGTTGGATTGAGCGGTCTCACCGTGGGTGAGATCGGCCTGGGAACACTCACATGGGGGCGCGATACTGGCCCCGAGGAGGCTCAAGGCCAACTCCACGCTCTTCTTGAGGCGGGCGGGAACCTCATTGACACCTCTCCTTCCTTTGGTGAAGGTGCGGCTGAGGAAACTGTGGGCAAGCTCGTCGGCACCTTTGCCAAACGTTGCGATGTCGTGCTTTGCACACGCTCCGGTTTCACCACAGGGCCACATGGACAGCGTTACGGAGCTGGGCGTGGCCCAATCCTCGATTCCCTCGCCCAATCTCTCGAACGCCTAGGTACCGATTACATCGACGTTCTACTTGTGCCAGCCCCCGATGCCTTTGCTTCTGACGCAGAGACAGCAACAACCCTCGCTACGCTCGTCGAGGAAGGTGTGGTCAGGTACCTGGGCGTAACTGGCTATCCAGCCTGGCGTGTGGGCTTGTTGAGCGCACTGATGAGCGAACGGCATCTAGCTCCGCTCGTAACCATCGAAGCCGAGTATTCCCTCCTTAATCGAGATTGTGAGAGGGATCTTCTCCCTCTCGCCACGCACACAGGGATGGGGATGTTCGCCGCCTCGCCTTTGGGGCGCGGTGTACTCACCGGGAAGTATCGTGGCTCGATTCCACCTACCTCACGTGCAGCCTCAGATCATCTTTCTTCCTATGTTGAACCGTATCTTCGCGATCAACCACGGCGCATTGTGGAAGCACTCGCCCGAGCAGCTGACGGTTTGGGGCGAAGCCTCGTGGATGTAGCCTTAGCTTGGGTGCTATCCCGTCCACAGGTCTCCTGTGCACTCGTAGGCGCACGAACATCCCGTCAATTTGAGGTAGCTCTGCAGGGAGTGTTCACTCTTCCGGAGATTGTCGTGGATGCACTCGACGATATTTCACTCTAGGTTCTGTGAAGAGTTCGTTCGAGAACTATAACTTAGTCCTCGTCGTCCTCCTCAAAAAGATCCTCGTCGTCGAAATCGTCCTCGTCAAGGTCATCATCCTCGTCGAAGAGATCTTCGAGATCATCTTCGTTGGAATCTTCATCCTCGTCGTCAAGGTCGTCCTCGGAATCTCCGTCCCAGAATTCGTCGGGGTCAAAAAGATCGAGAGGAAGTTCCGCACCATACGTGGTAAACATGGCATCGTCATACATCACGAACGCATTCGCAACGGCGTCAGTGGCCTCGATAAGGCTGGGAGCCTGAGGATCAGCCGACGACATCGCGACCTGGTGGAAGTTCTCAAGCGCGCCAATGAGCCTATCGAGCAATGCACGTGTGTCAGTAGCCATAGTCACAGACTAGCGTCCAGCGCACGCAATATCCATCGGATTTGGGGATTCACCAATTCGTGCAGAATCCGAAGAAAAGGATTTGTAGAGAATCCCGGAACAAAGGTCACAGGCGCACAAATGTCGGCATACGACGAGCACCCTCCCCCAAGTTCTCGCACAAGCCTTTCGAGGGTGTGCACCTAAAACTCACCAGTTCACAAAGGCGATGTACCTCACGTTATTTTGATGTCCTCTCGCTTTGCTCGCTGGCGAGAGAGCGTGCTACAGTCTTACCTGTTGCTCGGGGAGATAGCCCAAGCGGCCACCTGCGCAGGTGGCGGAATAGGCAGACGCGCTAGCTTGAGGTGCTAGTCCTCGCACTAGAGGGTGGGGGTTCAAGTCCCCCTCTGCGCACAGAAGAAAACCCCGGAATCACGTTAGTGGTTCCGGGGTTCTTTTTTCCCGGTCTATAGGACAATCCGGCCTATTGGCGACTTATTGACCATTTCGTGTTGGTTTTATCCTGGTTTTTCGTTGGTTTTGGGGTGTTTTTCGTTGTTATGAAGCCTATAAGCTATACAAAACCTCACGCTGTTTCTCGACACAACCTCAAGCTGAGAACATTTGATGAGCAGTCACAGTTCAGGGAACACCACTTCTCTTCTTCAACCCCACACGCGTTATCCATATATACATCTCGCGTGCAGTGCACCGACTCGCACGCCTATCCTCCGAAATGATCCCAACCACCCGTATCTGCATAAAGTTGACCATCCACAGTCAGGCACCACCCTGCACTCACATCACACCCCTGCACACGCGCTTCTTCAAGGCTGTGCACCGTACCGATCGCCCCAAAACCTACTGGAATCTCATCTGCCGTAGCGAGGAAACCATGATCCTCTCCGCCAGTGAGTACTGCGTGCCTCGCCCATGCCTCTGGCTCGGATTCACCAAGAATCTTCCCCACCTCCACAAGCTGTGCAATATCCCCCGCAAGTGCGTGCGTATCGATGTCAATCCACTGCTGTGAAGCCTTCGCCATCCGCCTTGCATCACAGACAAGCCCATCGGAAACATCCATACAGGCACTGATGAGCCCCGCACGAGCAGCGTATAGAGCCATGTCAAGGGGTGGCTTCGGGCGAAGAAAATCCTCAATATACGGGCGTAACTTTGAACTGCATATTTCAGTATCTTCATTGCCGCTGCGGCTTTTCTCACCCATTCCGGCCTCACAAAGAGCTAAGCCCGCAGCTCCATGCCCAAGAGCACCACTGTACACCACGATCTGCCCAGGGCGGGCGTGTGAGCGTAAGAGCGGGTGACGCCCCTCAAGATCACCGAGGATACTCACGCCAATCGTCACGACATCAGCACTTACGAGATCACCACCATCGACGCCAGCACCACCGGCACGTGTCGCCTCACCAAGCCCACGAGCAAAATCCTCCATCCACGAGAGCGGCGTGTCACCAGGAAGAGAGAGGGAGACGACGAGGCTGGCAGGGCGTGCGCCCATCGCCACAGCATCGGCAAGGTTCGTCATTGCAGCTCGCCATCCTATATCAGCACCACTGCTCCAATCGCGGCGAAAGTGCCGACCTTCCACAAGCATATCCGTGGAGATAGCAACGCGAGAATCAGGGAAGCGAAGCACAGCACAATCGTCGCCAGAGGGAACGAGAATCCCACGCCCCTGGGGGAGGAAAGGTCGAATATGGGCAAGGAGATCATCTTCAGTGAGGTCGCGTACGAGCATGTGTTCATCTTGCCACGGTTCTCAATGCGCCACCGTGCTGCTTCCTGCATATTATCGTGTGCCGGGAAAATGATAAGCGCGCGAATACGGCGAAGAACTCATGCCGCCCATGCCGCCCAGCATATAAGCCGAAGGCCGGGAAACCTTTGTTCCCGGCCTTCCAACCCTGAAGTCACGTACTCCTCAGGTCAAGCAGAGTAGAACGCTGAGCCTCAGATCTGCCAGTTTTAGTTGCATTGAGTATGTCAGTTTCAGCTGTTGGCCTTCACGTAGTCCACGAATGCACCAACAAAATCCTCGATGATCTTGCGACCTCCTTCATTGAGTTCACCAGCTGGGGTAAGGCCAGCTTTGTTGGCATCGATATAGCCTTCAGGTTGCCCCATGATCTTCGTATTGAAGAAGGCGAGTGTAGTACGCAGGTGCTGCTGAGCCGAAGCAGTGCCCACACCAGAGGGAGAGGTACCGATCGTCGCTACGGGTTTACCAAAGAGAGACATTGAGCCCCATGGGCGCGAAGACCATTCAAGAGCGTTAGCGAGGGCAGCTGAGTACATACGGTTGTGTTCAGGGGTGATGAAAACAACTCCGTCAGCGCTCTCGATTACAGCTTTGAGATCGAGGGCAGCCTTCGGAAAATCCCCATCGAAATCACGGTTGTACACGGGAAGTTCATTGATGGGAGCTTCCACGAACTCCACGCCTTCAGGCGAAGCGGCGACGAGAGCCTTAGCGAGGCCACGGTTGAGGGATTCTTTGGCGAGGCTACCAACGATGTACACGATCTTCATGAATGCACCTTTCACTGTGTTGCACTAGGCGGGAGAATTTTCACAGCCCCGCACTAATTAACAGTAAGCACTGTAGTAACTTACCAACTCTCACACAAGGTTTATGGGCATCATGCACGGTGAAGTGAATCTCTTACACTTACTTTCAGTTAGCAAATACGTGCGCCCACGGCACTGAACACATTTCGACGCCCCTCACCTTCTCACCCCTTTGCTCTGGCGGAGAAATGCAGACCCACAAGGCTTCACTAAAACTGCCCAAGCCTGCCCAAAAAACAGATTTAACGCAAACCAACCGGACGTTCAAGAGCAAGCGAAATGAGTTCATCAATCAACGCACCGTACGACAAGCCAGTGTGCTCCCACAGGATCGGATACATCGACACAGCAGTGAAACCTGGAATCGTATTGTGCTCATTGACGATAGGTTCCCCCTCCTTCGTCAGGAAGAAATCAACTCGCGTCATGCCTTCACACTCGAAGGCCTCAAACACCTGCACTGCCATCTCACGGATGCGTTCAGCTTTCCCTGGCTCCACAACAGCCGGAATTTCCATATGGAAACCCTCAGTTTCAATGTACTTCGTCTCGTAGTCATACCAGGTGCCTGGTCCTGAATCGATGACGATCTCTCCCAAAACGGAAGCACGTGGAGATTCGTCACCGTGCCCGCCGAGCACCGCACACTCAATCTCTCGACCCTCAACACCCTGCTCGACAATAACTTTCGGATCTGTAGCCTGGGCAAACTCAATTGCTGCTGCAAGCTCTTCTGGACGATTCACCTTGCTAATACCGAGTGAAGAACCAGCACGCGCAGGTTTGACGAAAACAGGATAGGTCAGGCGCTCTTTCACTTCTGCACACACAGCATCAGGCTCAATACGCCAGCGCTTTGCCGTCACAAGGACGTAGGGAGCCACAGGCAGGCCAGCAGCCTCAAGAACAACCTTCATGTAATGCTTATCCATGCCCGCAGCAGAAGCGAAAACTCCCGAACCTACGTAGGGGATTCCAGCCATTTCGAGCATACCCTGGATTGTTCCATCTTCACCGAAAGGCCCGTGAAGGAGGGGAAAAGCCACATCGAAAGATTCACGGCGCAAGGATCCGAGATTTGTTCGGGAAGAAATTAACTCTGCTGTAGGTGAATGCGCCCCCGTAGGCGACAATGTGTAAAGATGACGCCCATCCTCACCTGTGCCGAGAAGCACAAGTTCACCTGAAGAATCCACATCTCCACCTGAACCGGCCGCTTCGAGGAGTTCGGGATCACTCACACCACTCACCCAGGTGCCATCACGACGAATTCCAATGGGGAGAATCTCGTACTTCTGCGGATCCATCGCTTTGAGCACTGACGCTGCAGTGAGGCAAGATACAGAATGTTCGCCCGACATCCCGCCATAGATGAGTGCCACTCGAATCTTCTTCACCACATTGTCCCTTTCCTATACGTTCTAGGAACCAGACTAACGCTGTGTGCCCACAGGCAGCAGCAAACACCCCGCTGCTCCTCATAAAGCAAGGTATTTTTACTGCTTATGTGCTCATCTTCTTATCCTCTTTGAGTTTTACCCGCCCGCACCTCATCGCTGCCTGATCGCGTGCCTCAAGATCATCTATAACCTCACCTTCACACTGCACCTCACACCCGGCCTGAGAATTTTCTCAGAGGGCTACCAGCGCAGATCCACCACAGAGGTGGCGAGATCCTTCATATCGTCAGTCTCACGCATGGCGAGCACTTCCTCTAGCACTTTCGCGAGGCGCACAGTGCTTTCGCGAGGCGCACACGAATATGCTCAGCTCTCCCCCATGTGTGCTTCCGTGCGACAGTACCTGCTTCCTACACCGCCCCTCATAGCACGTGTACATGCGTGCTGAGTGAGTTGGCGTGTAAGCACAGGGTTCCCTCGAGGTAAAGGTGGATCCCCAAGCTCAGAGAGCAAAATCCTCCCAACAGTCGGGCCTACCTACCTCACATACCGAGCTTGACGCTAGGACAATGAGAAGCGAAAACGCAATGACGATGAGAAAGATACTCGCACACTCCTGCGATGGAAACAGAGAGAATCCAGCCACAGATCACCAGAGCACAACCGGCAAAGATATTTCTCAGACTACTCACCGCGCCTACACGCCCCTGGAGTTGCGTTGGAACACGCGCCATAATAAAGCCCACGAGCGCAGCGTTAATCACAGGGAATACCACCATCGAGCATCCCATACAGATAAGCACACTGACCACCGACGTAACTCTGGTTGAAACAGAGCGGAAGGTAAGTCACGAATACCGCGAGAATGAGGAAACCGTAGAAGAAAGCAGGAACGAGAAAAGGAAGCCAATCTCGGGTTGTATAGAGTAAGCCCCCCTCCTCACACGCACCAAAGGTTCGTGACTTGAAGATTTCGGTAAGACTCGCGGATACCCCTCCACGCACCAAAGGTTCGTATCACAACCGCGATACGCACCTCCATTACACAGAGTCACTGGTGGAAAAGTCACTAGGGGAAAACTAGGAAATCTTCTCTACATTCGCCCCTAAAGAGCGCAACTTCTGCATAAAGTGCTCGTAACCACGATCAATAATGTCGATCCCTGAAACAATCGAGGTTCCCTTGGCCGCGAGCGCCGCAATGAGATGAGAGAAGCCTCCACGCAGATCTGGCACCTCAATATCGGCAGGATGGAGAGGAGTAGGACCTTGGATTACAGCCGAATGATAGAAATTCCGCTGCCCAAAGCGGCATTCGAGCCCACCAAGACATTCGCGGTAGGTCTGGATATGTGCCCCCATCCTCCGCAATGCCTCCGTGAAGCCAAAACGATTCTCATACACCGTTTCGTGAACGATAGAAATACCGTTTGCCTGTGTGAGGGCGACAACCAGTGGCTGCTGCCAATCTGTCATAAAGCCTGGGTGAACATCTGTCTGGAACGAGATTGAACGCAAGTCTCCCCCAGGATGCCAGAAGCGGATCCCTTCGTCCTTCACTTCAAAAGCTCCACCGACCTTGCGGTACATATTGAGGAAGCTCATCATATCGGCCTGAACCGCTCCTCGGATAAAGATATCCCCCCTCGTTGCCAAGGCTGCGCAGGCCCACGAGCCTGCCTCAATACGATCGGAGAGCGCAGTGTGGGAGTATCCCGTGAGCTGTTCCGCCCCTTCAATACGGATAGTGCGATCAGTATCGACAGAGATGATCGCCCCCATCTTTTGAAGTACAGCGATAAGATCCATGATTTCCGGCTCTATCGCCGCGTTCGTAAGTTCAGTAATGCCGTGTGCCATGACAGCAGTAAGGAGAGTCTGTTCTGTAGCACCTACCGAGGGATAAGGCAGATGTACCTGTTTAGCTTTCAGACCTCTAGGAGCAATGAGGTGCATTCCCTCGCGCTCCTGGATTCGCTTAGCACCAAAATCTTCGAGCACTCGAAGATGAAAATCGACAGGGCGGTCACCAATGTGGCAGCCTCCAAGGTCAGGGATGTAAACTTCACCGATCTTATGAAGGAGTGGCCCTGCAAAGAGAATTGGAATGCGCGAAGAACCGGCAAGAGAATCCATTCGCGCGGGTTCCTTGGGAAGATGGGGTTGTCCGGGAGTGATGGAGAGAACACCGGAATCCTGGTGGTAATCCACTTTCACTCCATGCAAAGCAAGGAGTGAGGAGACAACATCGACGTCGCGGATCAGTGGAACATTGCGCAGAATCGAGGTGTCAGAAGCCAAAAGGGAAGCCACCATTGCCTTTGGCACAAAATTTTTGGCACCACGAACCATGATCTCACCAGTGAGAGGAGTTCCTCCCACCACGCGCAGTTTTCCGCTCATCCTCATCCTTCCATCCTGGCTCACATGCGCGAGTGCAGAGGGTGAAGGTCCTCTGCCTTCACCGACACGCCCACGCGTTCTTCCAGCTCACAACAGAATAGCTGACGAAGGCGGCAAGGATAGAGATATCGCTCAGCGTGATCGTGTACCCGCACGGTGTCCAGGTTAAACCCGACGTAATCGTCGTGGAGAAACCGGCAGGTGTTCGCAATACCTCGAATACCTCAATACCTAGAACACCTCAGCCGGAAAAGAGAATTCTCAGGAAAGTAGAACCTCGGAAAATCTGAAGGATTTATGCAACCGGGCGAGCCGAAATCACCGGCACGGAAGGCAAGTGTTTCTTAGGCAAGGTTCTGGGTTTGAAGGAGGGGCGGTTGGCCTCGTAGGCGCTAATGAGCTCCTCATCTTGGAGAGTAAGGCCGATATCGTCAAGCCCCTCAAGCAAGCGCCAACGCGTGTAATCGTCGATCTGGAAAGAACACATAAAGCCTTGACAACTCACCTGGCGCGTAAGGAGATCAACGCTCACTCTTGCACCGGGTTCGTTCTCCAGGATCTTCCATAGCTGCTCGATGTCCTCCTGCGCGACGACTCCGGCCACAAGTCCTTGTTTACCCGAGTTACCGCGGAAAATATCGGCAAAACGCGGTGCGAGAATGACACGAAAACCGTAATCCTTGAGCGCCCAGACTGCGTGTTCGCGCGAAGAACCTGTACCGAAATCCGGACCTGCCACGAGCACTGAACCAGAAGCGTATTCCGGACGGTTGAGCACGAAGTTCGGATCCTTACGCAGGGAAGCGAAGAGTGCATCCTCAAAACCTGTGCGCGTAATTCGCTTGAGGAACACTGCCGGGATAATCTGATCCGTATCCACTTCGCTGCGGCGCAGAGGAACACCAATTCCACTATGCTGAGTAAATTTCTCCATGAAATGTCCTTGAGATGTCTTGTTGTATAGGCTCCTCGATAACCTCGCTGCTGCCCTCACATGCGAATGATCTCAGGCGAGCAAAGCGAAGCCATCACTACTCATCCAAATCTGAGGGTGTAGAAATCGTGCCTCGCACGGCAGTAGCAGCGGCAACCACCGGCGATACGAGGTGTGTTCGCCCACCAGGTCCTTGACGACCCATAAAGTTGCGGTTCGAGGTAGAGGCTGAGCGCTCCCCCGGAGAGAGTTTGTCCGCGTTCATTGCCAGACACATTGAACAGCCTGCGTTTCGGAATTCAGCACCGAATGCTTCGAAGATATCTCCCAAACCCTCAGCTTCTGCTTGTAGGCGCACCCATGCAGATCCGGGAACGACGAGAACACGCACACCTTGAGCTTTCTTGCGCCCTTTCATCACAGCAGCTGCCGCACGAAGATCCTCAATACGTCCATTGGTACACGAGCCGATAAAAACAGTATCTACTGCAATTTCGCGCATCGGAGTACCAGGGGTCAGTGCCATGTACTCGATGGCACGCTCGGCTGCTACCCGTTGAGTCTCGTCGGCAATCTCCACAGGATCGGGGACTGTAGCTGAGATCGGCACACCCTGTCCAGGGTTCGTGCCCCAGGTAACAAAGGGTTCAAGATCGCTAGCTTCAAGAGTGACCTCAGTATCAAAAACGGCGTCCTCGTCACTGACGAGTGTGCGCCAGTAGGCCACAGCTTCATCCCAGTTTTCTGGAGCGTTCGGACGTCCTTTAATAAATTCGAAAGTTGTTTCGTCGGGGGCAACCATTCCGGCGCGTGCACCCGCTTCAATCGACATATTGCAGATCGTCATGCGCGCTTCCATCGAAAGGGAACGAATAGCTTCACCCCGGTATTCGATGACGTGGCCTTGGGCACCGTTCGTACCAATTTTGGCGATGACGGCAAGAATGATGTCTTTCGCAGTGGTGCCCGGACGAAGCTGCCCATTGACGGTGATAGACATCGTCTTGAACGGTGCGAGTGGGAGAGTTTGAGTGGCAAGTACATGTTCGACTTCCGATGTGCCGATTCCGAAAGCAAGGGCACCGAAAGCCCCATGAGTAGAAGTATGAGAATCGCCACACACAATTGTCATTCCTGGCTGCGTGATCCCCAACTGAGGGCCGACAACATGGACAATTCCTTGATCGGCATGTCCCAATGAGTAGAGTGGCACTCCAAATTCTTTGCAATTTGCGCGCAACTGGTTGATCTGAGCCTTTGAGATGGGATCTGCGATAGGAAGGTCGATATTGACTGTGGGCGTGTTGTGATCCTCGGTAGCGATCGTTTGATCGGGACGGCGTACCGTGCGCCCAGCAAGGCGTAATCCCTCGAAAGCCTGCGGACTCGTCACCTCGTGAACAAGCTGGAGGTCGATGTACAGCAGATCAGGCGATCCATCCTCTCCGCGCTTGACAATGTGATCACTCCACACCTTCTCGGCAAGAGTCCTCCCCATGCGATTCTCCTTGAATTACTCCTCTAGATTCAGTGAATACAAAGATGGCAAAGACATACCCACATCACATTTGCATCTCACGCTTTGAGATGACAATATCATTACATGGACATCACGGATACACCTACTCACAATGTGAACGACGAAAGCGGCAGCGGCGTCGGCGTTCTCGACAAAGCTGCCTCCGTGCTTGCTGCCCTCGAATCTGGACCTCAGACCCTCGCTCAGCTCGTCACTGCCACACATCTGGCACGCCCCACAGCTCACCGTCTCGCTGTAGCTCTCGAATACCATCGACTCGTCACCCGTGACATGCAAGGCCGTTTTGTTCTCGGCCCGCGCCTGGGCGAACTCGCTTCTGCCGCTGGAGAGGATCGCCTCCTCGCTGCTGCCACCCCAGTACTTATCGCTCTGCGCGATCACACCGGAGAATCTGCCCAGCTCTACCGCCGCCAAGGCGATCAGCGTATCTGCGTAGCCGCTGCCGAACGAACGATTGGGTTGCGTGATTCGATCCCTGTGGGCGCCACCCTTTCCATGAAAGCAGGCTCTTCAGCTCAAGTACTTCTCGCCTGGGAAGAACCCGATCGCCTTCACCACGGCCTGTATGGAGCCAGCTTTACCGCCACCAACCTCTCTGCCGTTCGTCGGCGCGGGTGGGCTCAATCTGTCGGTGAACGCGAACCCGGAGTTGCCTCGATTTCGGCACCTGTGCGCGGGCCTTCCGGGCGCGTGATCGCTTCAGTTTCGATCTCTGGGCCTATCGAACGTATGGGGCGCCAGCCTGGACGCCAACATGCTGCCGCCGTTGTCATGGCCGCCAAACGCCTCTCTGATGTCATCCAAACCACCGAAGGGCTTGACAATAGAGAGTAACAGGGAGTGAGGAAAGCAGGAGAAGAGAGTATCTATACTGCACGCAACCAGCACATAGCCAGCACACATAGCCAGCACCTAGCACGCGCATCTCTCGCCCTCAGGCCTATCTCCTCTACGATAAAAGTATGCTGCGCACACTTCTGGTCACAAACGATTTCCCACCACGCAAAGGCGGAATTCAAACCTATCTTAAGGGATTTATCCAGGAACTTGACCCCCACGAGCTCGTCATTTTCGCTTCCTCACCCCCAGAAGGTGGAGGTGAGAAGTACGATGCGGCTCACCCGTGGACGACGATTCGCTATCCGGGAACACTTATGCTCCCCACCCTCTCCGTACGCCGCCAGATGCAGAAAATCATTCGCGAGCACAAGATCGAAGCAGTGTGGTTCGGTGCTTCAGTTCCACTTGGGATCATGGCAGAGGCCGCGAGAAAGGCTGGAGCGCGTCGAATTATCGCCACCACTCACGGCCACGAAATTGGCTGGTCGATGATTCCAGGCGCGCGCTTCCTCCTGAAGAAGGCTCTGCGCAAAGCCGACACCGTCACCTATCTCACTCGCGCTACCCTACGCCGACTCTCCACAGTAATTGGCACCACGCCTCATGTACGAATGCCTGGAGGCATCACCCCTGAGAATTTTTCACGCGACGAAACCGCCCGCGCCATGCTGCGCGAACGCTACGGTATCGACAAGGACGAACTCGTCGTGGTGTGTATTTCCAGACTGGTAGAACGCAAAGGCCAAGATACACTTCTGCGCGCCTGGCCTGAGGTTTTCCGTGCCTCGCAAGGCACCAGTGCACACGAGCCTACTGCTACAAGCACCGACACCATGCTGGGCACCGACACTTCCCAGGAGGCAGCACAAACGAGGGAACGTTCAGTCAGCCCTCGTGTCAAAAAGCTCGGACTCCGCCTCGTTATCGTCGGAAAAGGCCCCTACGGGGAAAAACTCAACGCTCTTGCCGAAGAGGTGTGCGCTGGCGAGCCAGATCTGCGCAAGTCAATTATTTTCACTGGTGAAGTACCCTATTCAGAATTGTCCGCGCACTACAGCCTCGGTGACATTTTCGCAATGCCGTGCCGCACCCGCGGCGGCGGTTTGGACATCGAAGGGCTGGGGATTGTCTACCTTGAGGCTTACGCTGCGGGTTTGCCTGTACTTGCGGGAGATTCTGGCGGTGCACCCGAAGCTGTACAAGTAGGGCGCACTGGACTCGTCGCACGTGGGGGAAGCGTTGCTTCCACAGCATCCGCACTCACGTGGCTTATTACCCATCCTGAGCGTGCTCGCCAGATGGGTAAGGCTGGAAAATCGTGGGTGGATCGCGCCTGGCGCTGGGGTTATCTCGCTGATCCTCTACAGCGAGAGTTAGAAGGGTGAACCTTCACACCTATGGTGGCTCTCTTTTACGCCCACGCTCACTCTCCTGTGCGCACCGAGGTTTCCTTAGCCTTCGAAACTTAAGTATCTCCTGATTCTCCGATTGCCTCCCAACAGAATCAGTGTGGGCACGTTCCTGTGAAACGTGCCCACACCTATATGAAGCCCTGAGCCTCTCTATGAAGCTCTACGGCCTGCACTACTCAAACCACACCGTTAACTCTCAGGCTCACAACAAGCCTTCAGTATTCAGTTCAACTCTCAGCCTTCGCGGTACATAACTCCCATCGAGGATTCAGGGTAGTGCCAAGTTAGAGCACCAGGAGCAGCGACCGCCAGGCAGGTTCCACATTCGAGGCAGGCAGCGTACTCCACTGAGATCGTGCCATCGGCTTCCTCAGAGTAGACATGCGCTGGGCAGACAGCCACAAGGCGCTTACCCGTGCCTGTTGCTTTGGCGATCTCCTGATTGACCTCAATATGAGAATTGCCTTCGTCCACCTCGTAAACATTGCGCGCTAGACGCTCGGGAACACTCATAAGTTCCATTTACATCGACCTCACTGCCTGGTATCCGATCTTGGCAAGGCGCCCGAGCTTAAGCCCAGACTTCTTCAACGCTCCCCATGCTGTGGGCACAAGGTGCTTGCGCGGGCTGAGGTCAAGGTTATAAATGCCGTACAGCACATCCGCTGCAAGTTCCCCGAAAGCTCCATACATTTCCTCATTTTCTAGAAACTGCGGTGCCTTAGCATAGGTGGCCATGTCCTTGCCGACAAAACTCTCTTCTACCTTCGTGAGGTAGGAACTGAGTTTTTCCTGTGAATAATCCTCAGAATCCAGAGCTTCAACAATCGCCTCAGCTGCAGCCTTAGCTGAACCGGCAGCAAGATCCATTCCACGCACGGTGAAACCAGTGTTCAGCGTGTAGCCTGCGGCATCTCCGATGAGGAGGAGGCCGGGATGAACCAGATCGCGCTGCATCTTTTTCCCGCCTTCAGCGACGAGGTGGCAACCATATTCGCGTAGCTCTCCCCCCTCAAGGAAGGGCGCAATCGCCGGATGAGAAAGGAAATGGTCATGCACATCGGAGGAGGAAAGACCCTTAGCTACGAGGTCATCGAGGCGAAGGACAACACCAATAGAGATGGATTCTTCGTTGGTGTACATGAATCCACCCCCTGCGATCCCTTGAGTGCACTCTCCCACCACCGCATAGGCAGCGCCTTCCTTCCCCGTGAGGTGGAAGCGTTTAGCAATCTCATCACTGCCCAGATGGATCACCGACTTAACACCCACAGCGAGGTTTTCTTCTGCTTCTTTTTCTCGAATTCCAGCGTCGCGGGCAATGAAGGAATTTACTCCATCAGCAGCGACAACGATTCGCGCGCGCAGTTCATCCTCACCGGCACGGATGCCAATAAAGCGGCCTTCCTCGCGCAGCAAGCCATCCACCTTGATACCAGCCATCACCGTGACACCCGCCTCTTCGCACTGTTCGGCCAGCCAGGGATCAAGCTTAGCGCGTAGCACAGTCACAGCATTGATCGGATCAGCTAAACGTGTATCCCAGTAATCCACATTCACTGCTGAGGTGGAGTTAAGGAAACTGAGGCAATTGCGCGTGATATGACGTTCTACTGGCGCATTCTCGGTGAAACCGGGGAAAATTTCCTCCATAAGGCGGCAGTAGAACACTCCACCGGAGAGGTTCTTCGATCCAGGTTCCACGCCGCGCTCAACAAGGAGTACGTCCTTGCCCGCCTGGGCAAGGAGATAGGCACAGACGCTGCCAGCGACACCACCACCAACGACGATAACGTCAAAATCGTAATCCACTCGATCCCCTTCTTAGCTCAACGCTGCGGTGAGCGCAGGGAGTACAGAGTAGAGGTCACCGACGATTCCGTAATCAGCTACCTCGAAAATAGGAGCCTTCTCGTCGTCATTAATAGCAACGACGAGTGCGGAATCATTCATACCTGCAGTGTGCTGAACTTGCCCGGAGATTCCCACTGCCACATAGAGATCAGGGGAAACAACCTGGCCGGAAACACCCACGTAACGGTCACGTGCCAACCAGTTTGTGCCTTCAGCCAGAGGACGCGAGCAAGCGAGTTCGGCTCCCAGCACCTCACAGAGTGCACGTGCAAGGTTCAGATCACCTTCGTCCTTAAATCCACGGCCAGCAGCGACGATACGCTTAGCAGCACTGAGGTTAACCTGGGCAACATCCTGGCGCTCAACTGAAGTAACGCTTGCCGCGTATGTCTGCCCAGAAAGGGCAGCACTCTCGGGGCTTTTTCCTTCGCTCTCAGCGCCACCGTCAAGAATCGCTATCACCGCAGAAGTGAAGGAAACTTCCTCCACAGAGATACCGCCATAGACCGAGAGCTTCGCCTTACCGGTTCCAATCTCAAGAACTCCCGTGAACACTGGGGCGTTGAGCTTGGCAGCTACGGCACCAGCGAGCACGCGCTCGGCAGGACGGTTAGCAACGAGCACTACATCTCCAGGGGCTGCTTCCACGCTTTCAGCCACAAGTGGAGCAAGTGCCTCCACTGGAGTATTCTCAGGGCAAGCCACTCGCAGAATTGAATCTACGCCACCAATGTGCGCCTCACCGCACACAACGGCCACAACTTCACTACCCACATTGCGAGCAGCTTCGACGAGACTCTGGGCGTGTTCATCTGCGGTAATAATCCACGTTCTCATTGTTCTTTCCTTCTCACTCAGGCTTCTCAGAGGGCCGCTTCAGCGCGCAGGGCTTCCACGAGGTTGGCAGCGGCATCCTCACCAGTGAAGATGACGTTCTTTCGGGACTTAGCTTCGGGGCGGGCGCGGCCGGTCACATCGAACTCAACGGGAGCTGCCTCAAGATCGGCAAGGGCAATTACATCCACTGGTTTCTTTCCTGCGGCGAGAATGTCTTTCATTGACGGCACCTTCACCTCAACTGCATCCGAGGAAGCGGCCACCACCACTGAACCTTCCACCACGACGCGGCGGGTTCCACCGGGAACTACCTGCGTAATTGCCCAGCCCTCGCCTTCGCGCTCGACATTCGTCACCTCTTGGAAGCACGGCCAACCGAGGTAGCCCGCAACCAGGGCAGACATCATGCGTGCACCAGTGTCTACAGAGGAGTCACCGGTAATGAGAAGATCGCTTCCCTCGATCTTCTTTACAAGTCCAGCCACAACCGAAGCAACTTTCGTTTCATTCCAGGTGGAGGTTTCGTCGTCAGCGACGATGACACCACGATCCAAGCCCTTGGACATCGCATTCTTCTTCGCCATGGACGAGCCTGCAGCCGATGTACCTACGCTCACGCCCACGAGTTCACTACCTGTGGCATCTGCCACGAGACGACCGAGAGAGATGGCGACAGGGTCATATTCACTCACTGCGGGCTTTGCGCGCGACCAATCCACCACGCCATCGGCACCGACACTCGCATCCTGCGGGTTTGCAACGTACTTGTACGCCACAATAACACTCATCAGTTCACTCACTTTCCTTCATTCGACGAAGCACTCTCATGCTTCACCTTCCCTCATACGGGATCGTACCTACGGCGCGTTTCCCGTATATGCGCTCGATGCAGGCGCATCGACACGTTTTACTATCCCAGCCAGGTGCTACCATATCTGCTTTGGAATGGCTTCTGCCCGGTCGGCCATGCGGCTTGACCGAAGTCCTACAATCGTGCCCATCCTCCATGATAGAAGGGAGAGTGTGGGCGTGTACCACCAGATGCTCGGCTGTGTGGTGGTAACACCAATGAAGGAGCGAGGCATGACATCTCTTCTCACTGAACCGCGCGCTGTGGGGCGCCCTCGCAGTGAAGATGCCGATCTGCGCATACTCAATGCTGCACTCAAACTCTATGGCGAATCTGGTTGGTCTGGCTTCAATCTCACCCGTGTAGCAAACCTCGCCGGTGTAGGGAAATCGTCGATGTATGCGCGCTGGTCTGAGCGTGAAGATCTCCTTTTCGATGCCTTCAAGATTCTTATCCCCATGCCAGAGCCTATGGGCGAAACCGTGTGGGATATCCTGACGAACGAAGCCACCTATCGCGTCAAACTTTACCTCGGCCCTCATGCCACCGCATTGCGTCGCCTCTTCGTGGAAGTGGCGGGAAATGAACCTGTGATTGTCCAGGCCTATGCCAGTCTCTATGTGGAACCAATCGCCAAAATTAAAGCTCGACTGTGGGAGTTTAAAGAGAACGGATCGCTTCCTTCCTCGGTTTCTGTCACACGCATGGTAGATGCCATTGAAGGTTCTATCCTCATGCGAGGATTTTCTATCCCCAGCGAGAATCTTCCCTGCTTCTTCACCGAAATTCCCGAATACGTCGAGTCGCTGGTATTCGATCAGATACGTGCACTCCCAGAGGAAGCCTCCACGAGGGAAACGGAAGAAAGCGCGGCTTAGGAGCCTGCCTCCACACACACCTATCCGTGGATTCGAGATCACCAAAGGCAGGCGTGCGCACGAAAAATCTACATCCACCGCAGCCGCTCCTGTCCGATTGTGGTAGATGAGCCATGCCCCGGATACACCCTCACTTCGTCTGGAAGTGCAAAGAGGCGTGCAAGTGAAGTGCGCATATCGGCAGAACTTCCGCGCACAAAATCTGTACGCCCCCATCCTCCACGAAAGAGGGTATCGCCAGAAAAGAGGCGCAAGGTTTCTTCATCGAGAAAACAGAGCGAACCTGGGGTGTGCCCCGCAGTAGCAAGAACCCGCAGGCGTAGATTTCCGTATTCGAGAATATCTCCCTCCCCAAGCACGTGGGGTATCGCCTCAACGCGGTAATCGCACCCTTCCTCGTCGAAGCCAGAAAGGTGAGGATCGACAATTCCCACCTCGTCTCCCCTACCCACATACACGGGACAGGAGTATTTCTCTACGAGCTCATTAACAGCTCCGATATGATCGCTATGGCAGTGAGTGAGGATAATCCCTAGAACTGAACGCTCCCCTACCCTCTGGGCGATTCGCGCAGCTTCATCCCCTGGATCGAAGATAAGTAATCCTTGACCTGTGGGAACAAGATAGCAATTTGTCTGATATGAGGAGACAACGACGACCTCTATAGTCTTCATCCTCTTCCTCGCTTTTTCTTCTTACGGGGTAAGGATTCCACGTTATGCGCGCCACCGCGATGTGAAGATAAGCCTCGAAAATCTGGAGTGCCCGTCTGTGCAAGAGTGAGGCCTTTCGTCTCCGGTGCCCACACCAAAGAAACCAGGAATCCCACCATCGTGATTGCCGCTCCTGCAAGCATCGTCGGCCCAGTTCCGTGATTGGCAATGAACTGGGGAAGAATATAGATAGAGACAATTGTTCCGATACGCGAGAGAGCCATTGCCACGCCCATTGCTGAAGCTCGAATATCGGTAGGAAAAAGTTCGTTAGGGTAAAGCCACTCTAAATTCCCCGGTCCTCCTGAAGCGAGGGCATAGATAGCAAAACACGAGATCACCAGAAGCATCGATGCTCCTGGAACAATGCCCAATACAAGAAGTGGAAGCAGCATGATAAGGAAGCTGACAATGATTAGAGGCCGTCTCCCCACTTTCTCAGCAAGAAACATCGCGGGGATTGTTCCCATAAGGAAAAAGGTTCCGATGACAATTTCACCTAAGAGAGAACCGTGACCTTCTTCAAGGCCGAAAGCGCCCATGATCGTAGGTCCGTAAGTGTAAATGGCAAACATGGGAATCGCTTGGCACAACCAAATTACACCAACAAAGATGACACGCCAGAGGTAGGATCTCTCGAACACTTTGGAGAATCGAGTCTTTTCCACCACTTCGTCGTCGAGAATGACATCGTGGCCATAGAGCCGATGCACAATCTCATTAGCTTCGTCTTCGCGCCCCTTTGAAGAGAGCCATCGTGGAGATTCAGGAATCTCCATCCTGCCAAGGAGAATAACAAGGCAGGGAATGATGGAACTGGCGAGAATCCATCGCCAGCCGTGAGGAAGATCAAGCATAAAATATCCGACGAGGTAGGCCACATTGGCTCCCACATACCAGATCGCCGCAATGAAACCCATGGAGATAGCACGGTATCGACGTGGAGTGAATTCCGCGATCATTGAGGTGGCGATGGGATAATCTGCACCGATTGTGAGTCCCACAAGAAGGCGGAGAACGAAGAGCTGCCAAGGCTCCTGAATGAGGGCACACCCGAGGGAGAGAGCGATGATAGCGAGAATGTCCAATACGAACATCTTGCGCCTGCCGATGAGATCGGTAAGGTAGCCGCCTAGGAGGGCACCGATAAAAAGTCCAACAATGGAGGCTACTCCGATAAGACCGGACCAGTGATCGTTGATCCCGAGTTCTGGTTTCATTGTGATGAGTGCTACGCCGATAACACCGAGCACATATCCCTCAAGGAAAGGGCCACCAGCAGAAAAGAGGGTGACCTTCTTGAGGAAGGGTGTCATCGCCACATCGTCAAGTTTCCTTCTCTGTTCCATGCTTTCTCCTTTTCTTCCTCCCCGTTGAGGTACCGTGCTCACGCAATCCACGCACGAGTTCGAGAAGTACTTTTCTTCTTCTCCGTTGAGGTTCCATGTGGCGCCGACTCACGTGTTCACGCCGGCGCCACTGGAATTTGTCCTACTTATACTCGATAATTCCCCAGTTCAGATGGGGCTTGGCACCGGTCTCGGCAGAGTCCGCATCAACGAGGCGGAATCGCAGCTCACCTTCTCCAACCTTCCACAGTTCTGTCCGCACGGTGGTACCTGGGTGAACGGGAGAAGTAATACGGGTCTTAAAACGCGTGATCCTCTCTGGCTCTCCTGGCACGAAAGCGTTGATGGCGTGGCGCATCACCACGCCAGCGTAGGAGATAGCGTGAAGAATCGGGCGAGGTTCACCGTTCTCAGCGGCATACTCCCAGTCAATATGCTGGGGATGGTAGTCACCAGAAAGGCGGTAGATGAGTGCCTGGTTCTCCGGGATACGCTCATCCACACTTACGTCAGGTTCACGCTCAGGCATCTCGACGATATCTTTAGGTGGCTTCGGACCACCCCAGCCACCGTCATAGATGAGGCAATCCCACGACTCGTTAGTGAAAAGGAGGTTGCCATCTGAATCGTAGGTATCACCGATATGTTGGGCGAGAAGGCCACGGCCTTCGCCTCGATCGTAGAGCCCCTCAAGTTTTACTTTCGTCTCAAGATGATCTGACATTTTGGTAATCGGCTGGTGGAAGGTGATATCGAAACCCCAGTGGAGTGAACCAGCGTAGTTGTATCCGTAATCAATGGTGCGTGTGACTTCTGAATCGACAATGAGCATGGCACCGAACATCGGGAGAACTTTGAGATGCGGGTCGCGTTCATCGTGTTCGTTGAGATATTCAAGGCCATCCTTCCCGTCAATCCCGGCTCCACATCCTAGGGCAAAGAGTTCGAGATCCCGGAAAGTGTAGTCACGAGTAAAAGGCCCAAATGTTTGGCCTACCATTTCAGTCTTGATCGTCATTGATACTCTTCCTTTCATTGGCGGCAAAAGAGCCGCGAAGGGCACTTTTCACCACTTTTCCGTATTCGCCCAGAGGGAGTTCCGAGCGAATCTCAAAATATTGAGGAACCTTAAAATACGAGAGATGAGCCTGGGCATATTCGCGAATTTTGGAAATATTCACCCGCTCACCTGCCTTTGGTACGACGACAGCTTTAATAGCCTCGTCGCGGATATCGTCGGGAATTCCGATCACCGCCGCATCCCCCACACCGGGAGCAGCACGAAGCACACTCTCAATTTCTGAAGCAGATACGTTTTCTCCTGCCCTTTTAATGAGATCTGCGCGGCGATCGACAAAGTAGATCCATCCCTCCTTCTCATAACCCCAGTCACCACTGCGATACCATGACCCCTCAAAGACGGCAGAAGTCGCGGCCTCATCCTTCCAATACCCGGCCATGAGACTCACTCCGATCTCGCCGCGTATCCAGATTTCTCCACACACACCTTCGGAGCAGGTGTGCCCATCCTCCCCCACAATTTTCACGTCGTAGCCTGGACCTGGTTTTCCAATAGAAGGCCAGTTGCGCACTCCAGTTGGAGGATCGGTGAGCACACCTACAAGGGATTCTGTGGAACCGTAGTTATTGAGGAGGCGCACACCGAAGCGCTCCTCAAACTCTTCCTTTTCTTTCTTCGATATCGGGAGGAAGTAGTGAACCTCACGCACCTTGTGTTCTTTTTCTCCTGGACTATAGGGCTGGAGACTGAGAGTGCGCACCACCATTGCCATCGCTTGAATAAGTGTGGCCTGAGTTTCGCGCACATCTCGCCAAAAGGTTGTGGCAGAGTAACGCCGTAACAGCACGAGGCAAGCTCCAGAGGTAAGAGTGGGAAGAAGGGCTGAGAGCTGAAGGTTAATGTGGCTAGCCGACATCGCTGAGAGATAACGGTCCTCGCTCTTCATCCCTAGCTCCCACATGACATAGTGGCCAGAGAAAGCGAAGTTCGCGTGTGTCAGCATGACTCCTTTAGGGCGGGAAGTCGTACCCGAGGTGAACATAATTTCCACAAGGTCACCGGCACTGATATTCGGCTCTTCAAACTCTGTGCTCGCGCAACTCACAAGCTCCTCGTACGTTAATTCTGAACCTCTAAAAGCACCGTGGTTCTCATACGCAGTACGAATACACACAACCATAGGCACAAGCTGTTCTATCTCCTCGACGAGAAGTTCTTCTTCTGCGATAAGAAGTTTCACTTGGCAGGAAGAGAGAATGTAGCAGCATTCGAAGGATGTAGAGGCAGCGTTGAGAGGAACAAATACTGCACCTAGTTTGGCCACTGCCAAGAGGCATTCCACAAATTCTCTCGAATTGTGTGCGAGAACAGCGACACGATCTCCATACTCAATCCCACACGTGCGCAGGGCATTTGCCACACGGTTTGTCCTCTCCTCTAGTTCTTGGTAGTTCAGACATTCGCGAGTGGAGGTATCTGGATCAACCACGAGCAACGCAGGCGCATGAGGGCGCCCAGCTGCCTGTGCGGCGAGAATCTGGGGAAGTGTGCGCGCAGCCCACATGTGAGTATCTACGTTCTGTCCATGGCGGTTCATTCTTTCCTCCTCTCTTCACTCGTCTTTTCATTTCTGCGAACCTGCGAAGTACAAGGTCAATGGCATCTGAATGTTCTTGCGTAGGAGCATCTGATGCGTGAACGCACGGTAGGCGGCTTTCGTCGGCAGTGATGCTTTCATTCACCTCGACGAAAGCCTCCACCTACACGTGCGCGACCGTATGGTAGTAGCTCAGTTTCGCGGACACATCACTCTGCTTCTTCAGCCTTCACTTTTCCTGAAGCAAGGAAACGGGTGATATCTTCCTCAGAGAAACCAGCGCGCTTGAGAATATCGAGTGTGTCGTGCCCTAGAGGTGGCATTGGGCGCCAGAAGCCTCCTGGGTTATTCCTGAACTTCGGGAAGGTGTTAGGGCCACACACCTGCTTACCCTCGGCATTTTCCCATTCAATAAACGTCTCGCGAGCCTTAATATGCTCGTCAGAGAGAATATCGTCGAAGTCGTTGACTACCTGTGCGGCGATCTTGTGCTCGGTAAAGTCACGTTCGACGTCATACTTGGACTGAGTGGCCAGGTATTCGTCAAGTTTTTGCTCAATGAGCTGTGCCTTTGGCCCGTTGAGCCAGAGAGCTGACGTATCCTCTGGGTACTCCTCGGTTCCCCACAAATCTCCCAGACCAATCGTCTCAAGAAGATACTTGTTCTGCGGCACACCGTAGACACACAGACCGATATAACCATCCTTACAGGTGTATTCACCGATACCGCACAGGTTCATGTGCCGTGCACCGGGGCGCGGGTAAAGGATACCCGCGTTGAGGTAATCCATAAGGTAGTAGGATCCCACGCGCAGCATGGTCTCGTGCATCGCCAGGTCGATTGATTCCCCCTTACCTGTGCTCTTGACCTTGTGAAGGGCAGCAAGCGAGGAAGAGACAATCATGAGGGAGTTAAAGTAATCCCCACCATAGGGCTGGATATTCATAGGTTGCTCAGGCGAACCATTCTGGTAGATGATGCCCGAATAAGCGGCAACGGTGAGATCGTAGGCGGCAGCATTGATGCGCTCACTCTGCCCCCATTGCCCAAAACCGGAAACGTGAACGATGACGAGATCTGGATTGTGCTCCCAGAGAACTTCGTCAGTGATCCCCTTGCGCGCGTAGGTCGGTCCTTTGGACGACTCGATGAAGATGTCAGCATCTTCAACGAGCTTAAAAAGCACCTCCTTTCCTTCCTCAGAGAAAGGATTGAGAGAAATTGAACGCATGTTACGGCGTTCCATTTCCTTCACCCAGGTGGTATCACGCATGGAATCACCCGTCCACGTGTTTTCTATCCACGTGACATCAGCACCCCATTCACCCATGAGTGCAGCGGCAGTTGGAGCTGCAATCTCCACTGCGGAGTAGACGACTTTTACATCGTCGAGAACGCCAAATGACGGCTTATCAATTGGAAGTCTCATCGGTACCTCACTGGTAGTCGCGCAGAGCGAAGCGCCCTGCCGTCAGGATCATCATTTCGTCGGTGCCACCGGATACGCGATCGACGCGAAGGTCACGGTAGAAACGCTGGACACGGTGTTCGCCTGTCACGCCCACACCTGCAAGGATCTGGAGGGCATTGTCCACAACCATGGCCGAGGCCTGGGAGCAGTAGTACTTAGCCATAGAGCAGTCACCGCGCCCAAGCTGGCCGTTGTCGTACTTCCAGGCAATTTCGTAGAGCATATTGCGCATATTCGTCAGCGCAATTTTCATGTCAGCAAACTTGAGTTGCGTGAGCTGATGGCGTGCGATTGGTTTACCACCTTGGATACGCATATTCGCGTAGCGAGCCGCATCTTCAAATGCGCAGTAGGCCGTGCCGTAGTTGGTTAGGGCAACGAGGAAGCGCTCCTGGTCGAAGTCCTTGATTCCACGCATGAAGGCATTACCCTCTGTGCCATAGAGATCTGATTCCTCAAGCTCAACGTTGTCGAAGTAGAGTTCAGCGCAGGAATCCATACGAAGGCCGAGCTTGTGTAGCGGCTCCTTTGTAATTCCTTCCTTGCTCATATCGACAAACCACTCGGTGTACACAGACATGTCTTCGCAGTTGCGAGCCATAACCACCATGTAGGGCACCTTCATGGAAGACGTCTGGAAAGTCTTGTGGCCATTGAGGTACACCTTCCCATCGCGGCGAGTGTAGGTGGTCTGCATATCGTCCCAGGAAGAACCCGCACTTGGCTCAGTCATGGCGTAGTTGAGTATCTGATTTCCCGTTCCTACATTGGCGAGGATCTTCTCGCGTTGCTCCTGGTTCCCTTCGCGGATCACACTCTCGTAACCGGGAAGCTGATAGAGCACATAGGTGGGGCCACCAGCTCGACCAAGAGCCTCGTATGCCGCAGTCAGTTCCACCCATCCCATTCCCAGACCCTCGTATTCCTCGGGAAGAAGAATCCGATCGAAGCCAAGTTCACAGATAGCTTCCACCCATTCTTGGGGGTATTCAGATGAGTTATCGCACTCGTTGAAGTAGGTTTCCCAATTGCGCGATTCCATAAGTTCAGTGAAGGCATCAGCCATCAATTGTTGTTCTTCAGATAGCGCAAATTCCATGAAAAATTTCCTTTACTTTCTTCTCTGTCGAAGCACACTGGCCACGACGATGTCCTACGCGAGATCCTTCAGATCCGTCCTAGCTGTCTACTTCTACGTGTATGTCTTGCCTCAGGATGCCGCCATGCACGCGCGGTAGAAGCGTGCTGCACGTGCGATCACGTCATTCGTCGCCTCAAGCACACGTCCATGGTGAAGGAATCCATGAATGACTCCCGGAACTTCGTCGTACACTGCGACCTGATGTGCCTGGAGCATCTGGTGAAGCGTGCGTGAATCGTCACGCAGCGGGTCGAGGCCAGCAGCCACGATGTAGCAGGGGGGAACACCTGCGAGGTCGGCGCTCAAAATATCGAAATAGGGGCTGTAAAGATCCTCGCTCGAAGCAAAATACTGTTCCAGATAGTAGGCGTAGTCCGCTTCAGTCAGACCATCCCAGCTTCCACCGAACAGACGCATGGAGGCCGAATCACGAAGTCCAAATGCGCCATAAAAAAGAAGCATAGAATCAACGACGATATCTGAACCTACTTCGTCGCGCAGCCACAAGTAGGTAGCACATGAGAGGTTGGCTCCACCTGAATCTCCAGCGAAGGAGACATGACCCGGCTCAATTCCCCATTCCTGTGCGTGCTCGTGGAGATACGTGACCACCTCAGCACACTGCCGAATTGCAGTGGGAAACTTCGCCTCAGGAGAGAGCGTGTAATCAATGGCGATCACAGCTGCACCTGTCTCGACAGCAAGTGCACGTGTGATGCGATCATGCGTATCAAGATTTCCAAGAATGAATCCCCCACCGTGTATGTACACAATCACCGGAAGAGTGGAATGAGCGCTGGGACGATACATTCGAATAGGAACATCACCCGTACTTGTGACGACAACGCAATCACGTGTGTCACACACTGACGGACCGCAATCGTTCCAGAAGGCACGCTCTGTGTTGTAGCCCTCACGCATCTGCTCAAGCGACTGTCCAGTAACGTAGACGCCTTCCGCTAACTCGTTCTGCTTGCGGATCGCCGTCTCCATATCGGCGCTCCACATGTGTGGCACGTCAAGTTTCTCTCCCATCGTCCACTCACTTCTCAGATTGGACGCGAGCTGCAGCACGCTCTTCAGCTTCGATGAGCTTCGCCTCATTCTTACGTACGTACCAGAGCAGGAGGAACGCGAAGAAGGCAGCAATAACAGCTGTGCCAGCCAGAATAAGGAAGATCTGGGAGTAGGCATCATTCCCGGACTTGTCGATCATCGCACCAAACCATGTCGAGGAGAACGTGTCGGGGAGGAAGCCAATTACGGAGAGAATACCTGTAGCAGTGCCGAAAATCGTGAGTGGAACGCGCCCCTCAGTCAGCTGAGAAGAGACGATGCCAAAGACGCCGTTAGCGATAAAACCAAGAGCCACGATAATGACAGCTGCGACAATAGCCATCGAGGAAGATGCCGGGAGGAAGGCGAAGGAAGCCAAACCTGCCGCAGCGATAAGCGAACCAACGAGAATCACGCGAGAGGAAGAACCTGTGCTCTTCGCCATGAAACCAAAAGCCGGCCCGGAGAGCAGGGTAATGCCATAGGTGCGCAACACAGACACGATGGAGACGATACCGAGGGAGGCTCCCATCACGTCAGTGAGGTATGGAGTCGTGTAGGTGACACCGGTGTAGTAGAAGTAGACGAAGAAGAGGCAGGCAGCTGAAAGCCACACGACGGGGTTACGGACAACGGCACCAATCTGGCTGAGGTCGAAGCTCGACTTACCTGTGTTGATCTCACCTTCGAACTTCGGGATGAAGAAGAAGGAAAGGATACCCAGGATAAGGATGATCGTACCGATGAAGCCGAGGAGAATCGGGACAGCAACCTTCATATTCGTGGAGAAGATATTGATAATCCAGAGATTGACCAAGCCGAGGATAAGACCAGCAGCACCGTAAATGCCGTAAGAGACACCGATGTTACGCGAGTAGGCTTCTTCCTGCGAGATAAGGCGAACAAGTTTAAAACGAATACCCCACCAGATGAGGATTGTCGTGATACCCATGCCGATAAAGATTCCCATGAGCATACCTTTTGAGGGAAGCATCGCGTAGAGATAGGTGAGCACAGCAGTGAGGGTGAAGCCTACCCAGGCAAGAGTGCGCACACGGATCTTATCAGCGACGATACCCGAAGGCAGGTAGCAGATTGTGGCTGTAAGGGCATAGGCCGAGAGGAACATACCCAAATCAGCATTTGTGCAGTCGAGAGCCTTCATGAGCGGATCGTAAAAGACACTCTTGAGGTAGGCCGGAGTGTAGATGATGGAGCTACCCATCGAGACGAGAATGAGAAGGAAAATCTTATGAGCACCCGTAAGATCGGATGCTTTCTTTTCCTCACGAAGCAATCTGAGCATGAGTTGTGCCTTTCTTATATGCGGGCAACATGGAGATGAGGTCAACACCGGAGCTAGCCGCCGTGGCCATACTGGTATATCCGTGACACACGAGTGGGGTACAGCAAAGCGGCAAAGATATTCCAACGCGTGTGCAGCCTCGCCGCGCGAGGCTGCACACTCCAATGTGCTACGCGCGCCTTTTCTTGCCGCCTCGTGCACGTAGCGAGGAAATTCCACATACAACGAAGGTGGGGAATGCCATCTGAAGAGCTACTGCACATGGGCACAACAAGGTGGGAACGTGAGCCGCCCGCTGCCTTCGGCAGCACCGGTGGTATTGAAGTGTCGTGATGTATCGGACGTACATTGTCCGAAAGATCGGGTTTCCTTCGTGCGTCCCCGCCTGTGTGGCGGTGAAGATCCGCATACACCACGAGAGTGCATGTGCGAACCGCGCTGAAACGCTCGATCACATCTCCACCGTAGCAGGAATAGGCTCTGTTACACCTCCGCCAGTAGAGGATATTTCAGAATATTTGTACGAACCCACTCTTCGAAAAGCCACTTTTAGGACCTGCGTCCCACTAAAAATATGTGGACGGAAAACGTCCGAAAATTCGGCATATTTTCAGGTTTTTCCTGCATAACTACGGTGTCATATCGTTGAACAATGGTCAGAAAAAGCTAGAAGCGCACCCCTATCTCCTAGAGAGACTACGGAGATTTTGACAGAAATTCAGTCAAGCACTATATCAATAAAAAAATTAATTCTTACATGAGAGGTGGTGTTGAATCTCGTGTATGAGATGGGGTTTATTCCCGTACACAAATACCGTTTATTCTCAAGAAATAAGAGCAACCCCTACGCTCACAGTGGTAATGACAACGAGAGTACTCACTGCCCCCAAGAGAAGGGGACGCGGCCCTAGACGAAGGAGGGAAGGGATATGCACACCCAACCCCAGAGCAAACATCGCCGCCGCGAGAAGAAGTTGCTGGAGGATTTTGGCACTGGCAAGTATTCCTGATGGGAGCCAACCAGTTGTGGCGACCCCCATCATGAGGAGGAATCCCACAACAAAGAGCGGAAGCACCGGTGGACGTCGTGCGGTTTCGTCACACGAACCCGCACGACGCTGTGTAAGTGAGACAGCAAAAACCACCGGTGCCAAGAGTGCCACACGTGCCAGCTTCACCGTGACAGCACTGGCTAGGATCATTCCTCCCCCGGCAATTCCAGCTGCAGCCACCACCTGCGCTACCTCATGAATAGAACCACCAATCGACACGGCAGCCTGAGATTCGTCGTAGTGGAAAAGACGAATGACAAGCTGGGCACCGGGAATCATCAGCGTGCCATAGAGGACGACGAGAGCAACGGCTGCAGCCACCTTGTCTTCACTTGAACGCACTGACCCCTGAACACCAGCCACAGCCGCTGCACCACAGATCGAGAAGCCACCTGCGATCAGAAGGGTGAGTTCGCGGTCAATTCCCAGAATTCTTCCTAGACCCACAGTGGCAAGAAATGTGACCCCCACTGCTGCCACCACAATCGCAAGTACTCCTGCACCCAGGCTCGCCACAGTGGTGAAGGAGACTTGTAGCCCCAAGAGCACCACACCAACGCGGAGGATTCGTTTGGCGGAATAGGCGATACCAGGCTGGAGAAAATCTGGCAGCCGTGTGAGGTTACGCAGAAGAACCCCCAGAATAATAGCTACGAGCATCGGGCTTACCTGCGGGAGCGAGCGACCAAGCCCTACGGTAATTCCACCTACTATCAAGGTAACTACCAGACCTGGCCAGGCCGCACGTGGGAGTATTGCATCGGCTTTCATCGTTCTTCTCTCCTTAGAATCGCACACACCTCCCCACGTTACTGCACACCCACACGTGTGTACCTATCTCTCTAGCATCCCACCCCAACTCGACTCCGGGTTCGCGCACTCACATTCCGCGTACCCACGCACCCATTTTTCTGCATAGGTGCGTAGCTCTTCTCAGACACCGCAGGTAAACTGATCGCCATGCGCCCTGTTGAACTGCACACTACACGCCTTCTCCTTTCCCTCCCCACCGAGGAAGATATCCCCGCCCTCGTCGATATGTGTCAGGATCCCGAAATCTCACAGTGGACTTCTGTCCCTTCTCCCTACACCGCTGAAGATGCGCGCTCCTTCCTTACCTCAATCGTTATTCCAGGATGGGAATCGGGAAATGACTACGTGTGGATGATCCGTGCCCGCGATCAAGCTCGCACTCCTCTAGGGCAGATCAGCCTTCGCCAACTCCACCTCAGTCTCGGTTTCATGCTGACTCAACAGGCACGCGGCAAGGGATACATGGGCGAAGCTCTAGATGCGGTGCTCGATTTCGCTTTTCACACACTGGACTGGCCTGTGGTGCGCTGGGCTTGTGAAATCCACGAGGAGACTGTGAACTGGGCGAGTGCACGCGTGGTCTGGCGTGCCGGTTTCACCTTTGAAGGTCGCGAGCGTGCATCAATCCTCAATAAAGGTGCTCGTTATGATGGGCTCGTCGCTTCCCTCGCTGCCGATGAACCTCGCACGCCTCGCAATGCGTGGTTCGGCCCTGATGAGCGCCACGCAGAGATCGGAGATTCAACCCGACCAGAGGATCTGGTGCGGGTATTCCACGAAACCTACGGCCTGCCCGTATTCGATAATGACCCGAATGCTGATCGCGAGCGTGTACATATGCGCCTCGCCCTTGTCGCTGAGGAAGTGAGCGAACTTGTGGGTGCCGTCTATGGAAAACGGGCTCAAGAGATTATGATGTCGGCCTTCGAAGAGGCACACGCAGCTGATGATGGTTCTCGCGACACCGTGGAAGTAGCTGATGCGCTGGGCGATCTCGTCTACGTGGCCTACGGTATGGCTCTTGAGCTCGGTATCTCGATGCGCGATGTCTTGGCCGAGATTCAGGCGTCAAATCTCTCTAAGCTCGGTGCAGACGGTAAGCCGATCTACCGTGAGGATGGAAAAGTTCTCAAAGGTCCCAATTACTTTCGCCCTGACATTGCGAAGGTTCTTGGTTTGTCGAGTGTGTGAGAGCTTTCAGTTTTCTCACACATACGCGCCTACTCTGTGAGGCGAGTACCAGGATTTCCAAGGTATGCACGCTCTGACTCCCACGTATGAGAGTAGGTTTGTGGCCTTTACCCCGGTTTTTCCTACTTTTGAGAGTGGGTTTTTCTTACTACCTCCCAGAGATAGGGTTTCTTTTACGCATCATCCTCTGACTCTGTGGGTCGATGGGCAGACCTAAAATCATCGCGATGTTTTTCCTGCGGATTGCTGTTCTCTTCCTCCTGAGAAACGCTCGTTTCCTCGCTCTCGACGATTTCCGCGTCTTCGATATCGTCGATGAGGCTTGCTGTGATAATAACTTCAGAAAGTACGTCAAGACGCTTGGAGAGGTGACGCTCAAATTCTGCCCGTTGGCGGCGACTCATCGCATCGAGTACAGGAAGTGCTTTCTCGATTGTCTCAAGTTCATTGCGCCAGAAGAGTGCTTTGCTTGCCACGTCATAGGTATTGGCTGAGGCGTAGAGATAGGTGACCTGATCGCGCAGCACGCTGACGCGGTGGGGTAAACTCCCTTTCTTTTCAGAGGACGCGTGAGAAGCAACGAGCTTCCCCAAACGTCGCGTCATCGTGGTATAGGCCTGTGGATTCTCTGCGATGATCCTTTTAATCTGCGGGGCGAAGCTCTTGACCACAGCAAAAACCACAGGGCCAGCTTTGGCAGCGAGTTTGAGAAGTTTGAGGAAGGCGGGCACAGCAGTCCTTTCTATCGGAGTTAAGTCTATCTCTGCTCTCCTTGTGAGGGGTGTATTGCCCGAGTGCATCCGAAGCGGTGGAGGTCGGGGTGGCTACTGTCAAGGTAGCTTCTGCCAGGGTGGCCACTCTCTTTCTGTGGGGCGTAATGCCAGGTCACATGTCATCAAGGGAAGTTTCCCCGCCCAATAAATTTCTGTGAGAGATTTTCACGGAGATTCGCGACGAAGCTCGTCACTAAAAACGAGAACACTCACGGCCAAGGTAAAGCCGACACGGTTGAGACAAAGCCCAACTCGATTGAGGAAACGTTGACTCCAGCATTGATGACTTTTCACCCCCAACCCTTTGCTTGCTCACGGCTGATATCGGCAGACTCCCTGAGAGCTGTAGGATATCTGCGTGTTCCATATCGTCTTCTATGAGCCACGTATCCCTGGGAATACTGGAGCCGCCATCCGCCTTGCCGCCTGCACAGGCGCGACGCTCCACCTCATCGAGCCCCTAGGTTTCAACTTCTCCGACGCACATCTCAAGCGTGCTGGCCTGGATTACCACGACCTCGCTGAGCTAAAAATTCACAAGGATTTCGACTCCTTTGTTCACTCTATGCCGCAGGCGCGAATTTTCGCTTTCACCGGGCATACAGAAAACAGCTTTGCCGATGTCTCTTACCGCTGTGGCGATGCGCTTCTCTTTGGACCTGAACCCACAGGCCTTCCCGTACACATCATTTCTCACCCAGCCATCACACGTGCACTACGCATCCCGATGCTCCCGCATCTACGTTCACTCAATCTCGCCAACTCCGCCTCAATTGCTCTCTATGAGGCTTGGCGGCAAAACGGTTATGCGGGAGCCTCAAATTTTTCCTAGGAATTTTACTCAACGGTGACCTCACCGTCGGCTTGATTTTACTGGACTTAACGAATCCGCAGCTCCCAGCAGGCCACAGCACTCGCTGCCGCCACGTTGAGGGAATCAACTTCTCCTGACATGGGGATCACCACCGAATACTGCGCTGCACTTATCGTGCGGTGAGAGAGGCCGTCGCCTTCTGTACCCATAATGAGAGCAACTTTTGAGCCCTCAGGGCTACATTCCATACGTGCCGCAAATTCACTGAGGGGAATTGCTTGCTCGGTGAGGGCAAGTGCAGCAGTGGTAAAACCTTCCTCGTGTAGGCGTTGCATGTGCGTGGAGAGATTCCCGATTCGCGCCCAGGGAACCTGGAAAACTGTACCCATCGAGACTCTCACGCTGCGCCGATATAAGGGATCGGCACAATCCTCTGTCACGAGCACAGCATCAACTCCAAGGGCTGCAGCTGAACGAAAAATGGCTCCAATGTTTGTGTGGTCAACGAGTCCCTCCAGGATCACCACACGCCGGGCACCTTCGCCCCCACGGGCCTTACGCAAAAGTTCCATTGGATCCACAGGTGCTGGACGATTCATTGCCGCGAGGGCTCCACGGTGGAGGTGAAATCCTGTGATTTTTTCTAAAAGTTCTTCCTCTGCAACAAAGACGGGAACATCCCCACCCTCACGGCTCCCGCAGGCACGTTCGATCCAGGGTTCTAGATCAGGGAGCCAACGGGGAGCCGTCAGGAACGATCGCGGCGAATGCCCTGCTTCGATTGCTCGCATAATCACCTTTGTAGATTCAGCCATGTAGAGGCCGTATTCCACTTCGAGGCGTTTGCGCAAGGCAACATCGGTGAGCCTTGTGTAATCGTGGAGACGTTCGTCCTCGATCGTGCAAATGGGGATGAGCACTAAAACTAGCCCTGAGACGAGGTAGGAGCCTGACCCACTTCAGCGGCAGGATCGAAAGGGCGCCCCGAAGCCGTACCGGATCTCGTAGCATCCTCAGCAGCACGCCCGGCTTCGCCCTTGGCAGTGGCAAGAGCCGAATCGAGATCCGGCAGATTAGTGGCCGAGAGCGCATCAGCGATCTCGGGAGTATTCTCGAAAATTCCCCCCGGAGCTTCTTCTCCTTCTCCGCCAAATCCGCGGCGCACCGCATCGAGCGCGGAAGTGAGATCGGAAGGAATCACCCACACCTTCGACGATGCCGAGTTTGCGATCTGCGGAAGGGTGCGAATGTATTCGTAGGCCAGCAGCTTCGGATCGGCATTGCCACGGTGGATCGCGTCGAAGAGTTGAAGAATAGCGCGTGACTCACCTTGAGCGCGCAGAATTGTCGACTGAGCCTGACCTTCAGCACGGAGAATCGCCGATTGTTTCTCGCCTTCAGCCTGAAGGATCGCTGACTGCTTGACGCCTTCAGCGTTGAGGATTGCGGCACGTCGGTCACGTTCGGCCTTCATCTGCTGTTCCATTGCTGCCTGCACACGAGCTGGCGGATCAATCGCCTTGAGTTCCACACGTGAGACTCGAATACCCCAACGCCCAGTAGCTTCATCAAGAACTCCACGCAGCTGGCCGTTGATCTGATCGCGCCCAGTGAGAGCCTGCTCCATATCCATGGTGCCAATGATGTTACGCATCGTTGTCACAGCAAGTTGCTCGATCGCCGTCATAGGGTCAGCAATTTCGTAGGTGGCAGCTTCAGGATGGGTCACCTGGTAATAGATCACCGTATCAATAGAGACGTTGATGTTATCGGAGGTGATAACTGTTTGCGGTGGGAAAGGCACCACCTGTTCACGCATATCGATACGCTGGCGCACCGAATCGAAGAAAGGCACAAGGAAATGTAGACCCGGCTGGAGAGTGGTGTGGTAGCGCCCTAAACGTTCCACGATAACGCTGTAGCCCTGGTGAACCATAAGCACCGAACGGAATAAAGCTACAAGTACCAGAAGAACAATGGCACCCAAAAGTACGAGAAGAACTGGGGATACAATCATCATTCCATCGTCTGCTAACCAATTTCTACTATTCATTATTTTTCGCTTTCTCCGCGGGTTTCGCTCGGACTCACCACGGCCACAACGCCCTCGATTTTCACGATGGTGACCTCGCTACCTTCGGAAATATGTGCAGCTTGTGCGCGTGCAGACCAGACATCTCCGCCAATTTTCACGCGCCCTGATTCACTGGTGATCTGCGTCAATGCGCGCGCTGTTTTTCCAATAATTCCATACACATTTCCTGCTTCAGCACCACGGGGATTCATCTTGTCCTTTGCCCATGGGCGAACAAAGAAAACAAGAAGAGTGGCAGCAACGGCAAAAACGAGAATCTGGATAATTAAATTCTCTGTCGCTACAGAAACCCCTGTTGTTATTAATGCGGCACTCGCAAGCATCATGAATGTGAAATCAACTGTTGCTGTCTCTATAACGAGGCAAACAACAGCGATGATGAGCCAGACCACCCAACTCATTATCCCTCACCCCCCGTTGCTTTCGTCCTCCTCCAACTATAGCCGGAAAGAGGTTCACACTGAATAAACCCGTGCCAAAGTACCATGACGGAGCACACTCACAGTGAAGCAAAACACGAGGGTACTCGCAGATGTTCTCGTGCACGCTTGTGTTCCTTTGGTACAGAGCACTCAGTGGAGTGGAGCTAGAATGCACGCGCGGTGTAACGCCCTTGAGAGTAGGTCACAGCGAGCGGAATGTTGAAGAGCTGAGAAAGCTGGGCAGACGTGAGGACTTCGTCAATATATCCACTGGCGAGTTCTCGTCCCTCGCGAAGAAGTAAAGCGTGAGTGAAGCCTGCCGGAATCTCCTCCACATGGTGCGTCACCAGTACAATCACTGGTGCTGCGGCGGAGAATGCAAGCGTCGTGAGAGTTCCTAGGAGCCTTTCACGCCCTCCTAGATCCAGACCAGAAGTGGGTTCGTCAAGAATGAGAATCTCGGGGTTAGGCATAAGGGCACGAGCAATCCCCACACGTTTCTTCTCCCCCGAAGAGAGAGTGGAATAGCTCCGCTCAGCTAACTCTCCTACTCCCAAGCGGGCAAGCAAATCTCGCGCGCGAGTTTCATCTTGGATATCAAACTCTTCACGCCAACGTGCGGTATGCCCATAGGCGGCGGTAAGTACCACGTTAAGCACGTGCTCATCCTGTGGAATCAAGGCATCAAGAGCCGACGAAGCCGTGCCTACGAGGGGGCGCAACTCGTTCACATCCACACGCCCCAGGCGCTCACCAACGATACTCACCTGTCCGGAACTGGGATGTAGGCGCCCGGAAGCAAGCTGAATCGCCGTTGTTTTCCCGGCTCCATTGGGACCCAAAATCACCCAGCGCTCACCCTCATTAACCTGCCAATTGAGCTGGTGAAGGATATCAATACCACCACGCGTGACCGTCACAGAGGAGAAATCGAGAACATCGCCCATATTCACTAGCCTAACGCGCTTACCCAAGGCGACCGTCGATGACATCTCCGTAGAATCCCATCGTCTTAACCGCAATTGATGCCCAAGAGAAATGTTCCTCTACGCGCTTACGCCCAGCTGCACCCATCTGCTTGGCTCGGTCTGGATCGGCGCACATATGCGAAAGCGCATCGGCGAGATCTGACTCAAACTTCTCTGGGTTAATCGGACGCCCTGTGCCATCATCAACCTGTTCAATCGGCACAAGAGTTCCAGTGACTCCATCCTCAATACAATCAGGGATTCCACCTGTATCGGTGCCTACCACGGGAAGGCCGAGTGCCATCGCTTCCAGATTGACGATACCAAGAGGCTCGTAGATGGACGGGGTGACGAACACTGTAGAGCAGGCTTCAAGCTGGATAATGCGCGAACGAGAGAGGAGATCGTCGATCCATACCACGCCAGGGCGTCGGGATTGGAGATCGGCCACAAGGGAGCGCATCTGCGCCGCAATCTCCGCAGTATCAGGAGCCCCAGCACACAGAATCACCTGAATGGACGGGTCGATCTTACTCAATGCACGCACAAGGCCAGGCACACCTTTCTGCCTCGTAATTCGTCCGACGAAAACGATCGTGGGCTTATCGGGATCCAGACCGTAGGAACGGAAGAAGGCTCGTGCTGATTCCCACTCCTCCTGCGTGTGAGGAGCCTGCCAGACATCAAGATCGATGCCATTGTGGATCACACGTACCTTTGTGGGGTCAACATCTGGGTAGCAACGCAAGATGTCCTCACGCATCGCACGAGAAACAGCGATGATTCCTGCGGCTGATTCGTAGGCAACCTTCTCTGCCCAGGAAGAGAGCTCGTAGCCACCCCCTAGTTGTTCGCGCTTCCACGGGCGAAGTGGTTCGAGGGAGTGAGCAGAGATCACGTGAGGAATCCCTACGAGAAGCGAACCAATATGACCGGCGAGGTTGGCGTACCAGGTGTGGGAGTGAACGATATCTGCCCCATCCAGATCTCCTGCCATTGCCAGATCGACACCGAAGGTGCGCAGTGCGGCATTGGAGTGGGAAAGCTCTGGCAGGTCACTGTAGCCGGTGAGGTGAACACCGGAGGGAAGTTGGGATTGGTCAGCGTGAGTGCGCGGACCGCCGAAAGCATGGACATGAACCTCGGCGTGCTCAACAAGCACCTTGGCTAGTTCGGTGACGTGAACGCCTGCTCCCCCGTAGATATGCGGCGGGTATTCCTTCGTCATAAGATCAACGCGCATGTTCTACTCCTTCGTCGCTGCAAGCCTATAGCCATGAACTACTTTCAACTCTAGCGAAGATTGCATGAAAGCTGTGGGATTCGTGGGTAAAAATCCTGAATCGTCATCAACAGCGAGGTCAAGATGACATAGAGAGCGAAAAAGCTCAGAATAGAAGGGACGATTCGCTCATCGTTGCGTGGATTGTCAACGATAAGCGCCTCCCCGATGTAAGGTAAGACACATGAGAGCAAATCCACGAGTCCTAGCAATTGTCCTGGCCGGTGGCGAGGGAAAGCGCCTCATGCCACTGACCCGCGACCGTGCCAAACCTGCCGTCCCATTTGGGGGAACCTATCGCCTCATCGATTTTTCGCTGAGCAACATCATTAACTCCGGTTACCTCAAAGTCGTGGTACTTACCCAGTACAAATCCCATTCTCTTGACCGTCACGTCTCAAAGACCTGGCAGATGTCTAATCTTTTAGGTAA
Source organism: Actinomycetaceae bacterium zg-1166 (assembly GCA_015679245.1). Lineage (GTDB taxonomy): Bacteria > Actinomycetota > Actinomycetes > Actinomycetales > Actinomycetaceae > Changpingibacter. The sequence goes on from CP064953.1 coordinate 1,255,642, forward strand.
TTACGTGGCGCCGGTGCCAGCTCAACAACGCCGAGGCAAGAACTGGTTCCTTGGTAGTGCGGATGCTATCTATCAGTCCCTCAACGTTATGGACGACGAGAAACCGGACATCGTGCTTGTGACGGGTGCGGACAACATCTACCGCATGGATTTTTCGCAGATGGTTGAACAGCACATTGATTCTGGTTTTGACCTCACTGTGGCCGGGATTCGCCAGCCCCTAGAACTCGCCTCGTCCTTCGGAGTGATTAACACTGATAAGGCAAACTCGACGAAGGTCGCTTCCTTCGTCGAAAAGCCTGCCGACGCGAGCCCTTACGCCTTAGCCGATGCACCGGATCAGTTCCTAGCTTCGATGGGTAACTACGTGTTCAACACTGAAGCTCTTATCGAGGTTCTCACCGCAGATGCCGGCGACATCTCTTCCAAACACGATATGGGTGGAAATATCGTTCCACGCTTTGCCGAAGAGGGAAATTGCGGGGTCTACGATTTCACCTTCAACGAAATTCCCGGTGCGATTGAACGCGATCGGTGCTACTGGCGTGACGTGGGTACGATCGATTCCTTCTATGACGCGAATATGGATCTCATCTCCGTCTCCCCCGTGTTCAATCTCTACAATTCTCGGTGGCCACTGCACACAGGCTATATCTCGCTACCACCAGCAAAGTTTGTGTACGGGCATCACGAGCGCTTGGGTCATGCACTCGATTCCATCGTTTCCCCCGGTGTGATTGTTTCGGGCGGTGAGGTGATCGGATCGGTCATTTCCCCTGGAGTGCGGGTAAATTCCTGGGCTTCAGTGCGCGAATCCGTGATTTTCGACGAGGCAGTGATTGGACGCAACGCTCATGTGCAGCGCGCGATCCTCGACAAACGCGTGGTGGTAGAAGAAGGCGCACAGATCGGAGTGGATCATGAGCACGATCGTGCCCGTGGCTTCCACGTATCCGAAGGTGGGATCACCGTGGTGCCAAAGAATGCACGCGTGAGCGTGTAAATTTAGTTTTCATGTTCGCCACGGAGTGAGCTTCAGATAAGCATTCTCAGGCTTGAATTGACGATACCGTTCAACGCGCGGAGGACTCCTCGACATGAGGGTGCCTCCGCGCGTTACGGTTAAGGCGTGACTACTTCCAATGCGCCTCATCCACGTTCTTCACGCATGTGTATTTCCGATTCACAGGTGGATATGCCATCGGCTTCTCCTGCCATGGCCTTGGATATGTCAGAAACTGCACTCCGTTTTTCCCTCACTTCTTCCATGCCCATTCCCAAAGCACTTATTCGCCACAGCGAAGCGGTGCTGTGCGAAGTACTTGGAGCCGCAGAACTCACAACCACACACCCGCAGATCCCAGGGCTAGAATCTGTGAGCTTCTACTCCCCCGAGGGGCTCAGCTCAGATTTCTTTCGTGAGGAAGGCGGGCTTGAGGGGCTTCGTGAAGAGCTTCGCGGCCCAGCCATCGCTCTAGGTGTGGACTGCGCCCTGCTCGTGGGAATGCTTGCAAGCGCAGGGCCAGGGCTCGTCGTCACAGATGTGGATTCCACATTTATCCACGGCGAAGTTATCGACATGCTCGCCGAACATGCTGGGAGTGCAGAGATCGTCGCACAGATAACGAATGCAGCAATGCGAGGAGAGAGAGATTTCACCCAGTCGCTGCGCCAACGTGTGTCCACACTTGCCGGAGTAGACGAAGCCGTCGTGCGGGAGATCGCCGAAAGTATTGAATTCACGCCAGGGGCACTGGCTCTTGTACGCGCACTCCATGCGCATGGGGCAAAAATCGGTTTAGTCTCGGGAGGATTTCATGAGGTAGTAGATCTACTGGGTAAGCGAGCCGGAGTAGATCGTGTGTTAGCTAATCGTCTGAAGAAACGCGAGGGTGCTTTTACAGGTGAGTTAGAGGGAACAATCGTAGACCGCGAGTACAAGGCTGAGGCTCTACGAAAATGGGCTGGAGAGTTCGAGGTACCACTTGAACGCACCGTGGCGATGGGTGATGGTGCGAATGATCTGGCGATGATGGAAATTGCAGGACTCTCGGTGGCTGTGTGTGCCAAGCCGATGGTACTCGAAGCTGCCTCTGCTGCTATCACCTCCCCTCGCCTCGACGAAGCTCTCGCTTTCTTTGGGTGGAATGCTTAAACGGAAGTACCTCACCTACTCGGATAACACGTATGTTCTAGGAAAGAGATGGAGTGCTCCATCTCTTTCCTAGAACATACGTGTCTTGATTCAGATCCGCTTAGTGCCCCGCGCGTTGCTTTCTCCTCAACAGCACCACCACACCAGCACTTAGCAGTATGAATGCGATCATTGAGGCAGCTATTACGTTGCTTCCCGTGTTCGGTAAATCGACGGGAATACCCTTAGCGGAACCCCCGATAGGTTGTTGTGGCGCGAGTGTTGACGAAAGTGGATCCTCAGTAGGAGAAGCACCAGGAGTAACCGTTGGTTCACTTCCGGGTGCATCACAGCCAAGCTCCGCACGCGCAGGCGCGCTCCACGTCCACCGCGTCCTCACGCCTTCACCAAAGGAATATCCCGGCTTTGGCTCAGCAGTCACAACAACCGTAGCGCCGTACTCGTAGGCGTGGTCGCCGACCTCGACAACGCGACCGTTGATCGTGTAAGCCACCCCCTCGACATCAGGAATCGTGACGAACGGAGCGACCGTGCACGCCCTCGGATCCGATGCGTCAGGAACGATGCCCGAGGGCGCTACCGGAGTGACAGTCACCGTCGCCGGCCCAGGCTCGGCAGGCTTCTCGGGGGCTTCCGGCTGCGGGGGAATACCCGGCTTCGGCTCAGGAGCAACAGGGGTAGTGGTCTGAGTGCCAGCCTGCTGCGCGTGAATGAAATCAGCGTTCGCTCGGGCAACCATTTGACGCATCGTTTCAGCTTCGTGGCTCGTGAGCTTGCCGCCGTCAATTGCTGCCTGGACTCGATCAAGCAAGGCTGTGAAAGCGTCCACGTTGTCTTGCGTTGTCCACTTCTTATTCGCTGGCACATCAGAACCATCAACTGAGACCATCGCTTCTGTGAGAGCCTGGCGCGCGGCTGTGACCGCTGCCTGAATCTGAGTGAGATCCACTGGGTCAGGAGTGAATTCCCAGGTACCCGTCACGGTGACATCTTCGCCACCGAAAGTGCGCACAACTGGGTTCCACACGGCAAAGTGCCATGTGCCGTTCGCCTGGGCGTCCTTATAGTCTTGCGGCAGGCTCGGCAACGTGACATTGCTGCCCTCGTAACCAGAGACGGGCTCTGGGGCTTTGAGAGCGGCAGGCAGAGTCGGGGACCCATCAGCTGCCTTGTACACAAATGTCACTGTGCGCTGATGTGCGGGCGTGAATACCCACATGCCCACAAGTTCCACATTCGCTTTATTAACTGTCACTTGGTCAACACTGCTGCCGTTGTGCATCCAGCCAGTAAAAACCCACGTGCCGGGTACACCGTTGTTCATTGTGGCGCTCGTTGTGAGAGCTGGTTGAACGGTGACCGTGTCGCCTGTGGTGTAGGTAGCGTCATCGACGGGCACAGCAGGCGGATTCGTTGGCTGCATATCGCCATCGATGCGGTAGGTGACAGTGTAGGTGTGAGGGGTAAATGTCCACGATCCGACGAACTCAATGTCATGATCTGTCACCGATGCCTGCGTGACGACATCGCCACTACCAGCGACCTTCCAGCCGTTAAATACCCATGTGCCGTCCACACCGCGGTGTTCCAGACTGGTTGAGGTCACAAGCGAGGCCTGAACCGTCTGACCGCTGCGATACTTTTGCGTTGTCACAGGAGCGGTGACGTCCTGCGGTACGTCGCCATCGAAACGATAGGTCACACCGTATGTGACTGGGGCACTGTAGATCGAGGTCGAGAACTCATGCGTTTGTGCCTTATAAGCGAGGTAGATCGCAGATTTCAGCCGTTCGACATGGGTGTCCCTTGCTCGTATGCCTGTGCGAGTGTCTGCAAGGTCGTGATCCACAGCTGATTTCATCAACTCACGTAGCTTGGCAACGCTGTCAACCTTGATCGTCTGCCCACCGTAGGTGATTTCTACGGCAGACAGCTCATCGAGCTGAGCTTCACGCTGAGCAAACATTGCTTTCCGGAACTCAGCATCTGAGCTGTAGGGACTGATTTTCTTCAGTACTTCACTGTCGGCAAAAAGAGCGCCTTCGGGGGTGCCTGCGGGTTTGTATTGATCAGACAGGTAGGGAACCCAGCCGTTGCTCAACCCGTACTCGCCAAGTAGCTCCCAGGCGATGCGTCGCATGTGAATGTCGCCCGTCGTTCCTTCGGATGATTGCGGAGCACCATAGAGTGGGCTGAATAATGGGATCGTCGGATAGCCGTTGTAAGGGGCAGTACCGGTATGTTGTAGGCCGACAGCTTCATAGCGAGAAACCACAGCATTCGCACCAACGAGGTCATTAACGGATGTCCAGTTCGCAGCATCTTGGGCACGTGAGGCTGTGAAGGTTTCGTCGTACTTGCCCGTATAGGGTTTCTTACTCGGGGTAAGAGTGACGATATTGAACCATTTCTGTTTCGTTGCCGTATCGCGGGTCAGGACTTCCTGAGCCTCGATGAGGTCAAGCGTGTTCGTGACGTCCAGCAGGTTCTTCATGTAGTTTTTCACGGAAGCCTCATCAGTAAATGAGGTGACCGTTGAATTTGCATACCCGTCGGCCGGCCAGTTCATGATCTGGTTCAACTGATAGATCGGGTCGTTGTATTCGTAAGTTTCGTACAAGCCTCGTGGTAACAGCTCCGTCGACGTACCTGAGCGATGCCTATGGCCTTTGAGATACGCATGAGGAGGGTTTTGCGCAAGCTGATGAGTCAGTTCGTGACTGTAGGCCGAGCTACCGGAAGGAGCCAAGAGTCGCGCTATCCAGAACGTAATATCAGCACCTGATGCTTCAGCGCCAACAAACTTGTGATCAGACCAGAGCTTCATCGGACCGAAGAAATCCTTGACTGCCTGAGCCGCATCTGCGCCACCTCGAGGTGACCATGCTTCTTTACCTGTCCCACGGCCAGCAACAAAGTAGCCGTCGGTGACGATGCGATCAGTTTTCAGGCTGTCCTTGAATTCAGGGGCCATGCGTGCCCAAAAATCAACATAGGCAGCCTGGTCTCGACCGTACTGGGCAACACGTTCTGTGAATGCTGCCATATCGGAGGTGTTGGTCTTATCGGCAACGTAGCCTTCGCGCATCCCCAAACTCACCGAGGACACATTCGACAGCACATACATGTCGCTGTTGGTTCGCGTTGCCAGAGGTAAAAGATAGGGCAAGAGTTTTGCCGAGGACACGAGTTTGGAATACAGGCGGTAGGTTCCATCGACAACGCTGGGGCTTGCGTTTTCTGCGACAGCATTGCCGTGTGCGACGAGCTGACCCGCGTACCAGTCATCAACCTCATCGGCCGGAACCACGCTCGTGATCAAAGCGCCAAGTGTTCGCTCATTGCTCACTGTGCCAGCAAGTACACGAGTGAAGGTCTCAACGTTCTTCGGCATCGCATATTGATCGCCAGTTTGTGACCCCAAAGCGATGGCAACATCAAGAGGGTTGAAAGCTTTACCAAAGGAACCTGACGTGCGCAGCCCCTGGGCGAAATTTGTCTGGCCATAATCAAAGTCGTACAAGCGCTGCTCATACGTCAAGCCAAGCAACACCTCAGCGGGCTTAGCCTGAATTGTTGAGGTGTAGTAGTCAGCATTACGCCCACTATTGCGAGAGTCTGAGGAAATCACCTGCGTCAGATACGTCTCAAGGTTTGCCTGCACATCAGCAAACGCTTGCGCATATCCAGAACCCGCCACGTACTCTTTCTGAAGTTCCCGCTTCGCTTCATCATCCGTAACCTCTGTAAAGTTACGGCCCGTTGCCTTGGCAATCGCGATGCGCTTATGCGTCACGTCGGCATACGCGAACCGTGACGGCGCGATTTTTCCTGCCACCTGAGGCGAGTCATAGGTCAGTCCACTCAGAGTGGCTCGCACATTCGCAATCACCTGCGCCACCTGCGTCTGATCCAACCCATCAGCCGCATGGGTCGGTGTAGATAGGCCTGTCACACACAAGCACAAGGTAGAAAACAGCACAATCGCTACGCGTCGCATAAAAACTCACAAACTTCAGCGTTAGATAAACATCCAGGTCATTGTAGGAAATTTAGTTGCCACTTGGCTAGAGAGTTTCTATAACACCACCTGTTTGTCTATCACTCGTCAGTGAAAAAACAGTGAGGGGTCGGGCACGTACACACCCGACCCCTCACCAAAGTGATGCACCTAGTTCAGGGCATCCGGCAAGGCATTAATTGACCTCGCGGCGCATCTGCGTTAGCGCATGACTCGCCGACGAATCAACATTAGTGCTCCGCCCATAAGAAGAGCAGCCGCCGCAATCGCAATGTGACCAGACACAGAAGAGCCTGTCATTACAAGAGTTCGAGCAGGACTCTTCCCCGAAACTACTGCCGCAGAGTGGCCGTTTGTCTCAGCTGTACCAGAAGTCGCGGGCGTGTTCGGGGTCTGTGCAACCGTGGTTCCGCGCGCAATCCGCTTCGCCGTGGGAGCAGTCTCGTTCACACTCGTTGACTCAGACAACTCGCCCGTCTGCGCATCAACCGTGTAGGTCGTGGTCGTCGTACGGGAGCCATTGACGCCCTCCACCAGTACTTTTTCTTCCCCTGGGGCAAGGGAAGCATCATCCACGTATTCCGTCGTGAAAGGAATCTCCTCGGTTGTCACGGTCGGCTTGGTGCCAACTGCAATAACACGGGTCGTCGGCTCGGTAATTCTCGGTGCCCCATCGTTACGCGTTGAGAGAGCCTCATAGGTGTACGTGCGTGTATTCGCATCCAGGGTGATCGCCCCATTCTTCACAGAATCGATGACGCTCTGAACCGACGAGCCTGGTGCTCCCTCAATCTCAACGCGCTGTTTGCCCTGAGCCAGAGAATCGTCCGCACGATACTCGGTTGCGGCAGGTAGCTCCGTCGTAACTGTACGTCGCACCTCAACAAGGTCGTCGAAGTAGTAGCGGTGATCCACCACCGTGGTTCCGTCAATGGTTTCCGTCGGTAGGTTGACGAACAATGGGTAATTATTAGCGTAGGAGGTAATGTTTGTGTACGGAATCCCCGCCGCATCCAGTCGCTTGGCAATGAGCTTCTTGTACTCCTCAACCTGCTCTTTAGTGAGCACTGTCCTAGGGCAGATCACCTTGCCGCTATCGTCGGTTGAGCAATCGAACTTCTCATCAACAACGATCTTGGGGAGAGGATCTTTCGCGAGTGCTGCACCGACTTTTCGGAACCACAACTGTGAGGATGTCAGGTCAATGGTTCGCGTATGAGTTTCGCCATTCGCCATGGTGTAGGCGAGAGTGACTGTAGGATCTGAGCCGGCTTGAGAGAAAGGCTCTGCCCACGGCTTGAGATCAGCACTAGTGACGGACAAGATGTAGCTGGCGATCTTCGATGCCGAATCGACTGCTCTCTTGCGTTCCTTAACAAAAGTACGACCATCGTAACTGACCGACACCGAGCCCTGTCCCAGAGCCCTCACCTCGCTTCCAATTCCCCAGTTCGTCACCGTCAGTTTGGTTGAGCGAACCGCATAGAATATGGGCCACTGGAAGACAAGCTGCGAAAAATGACGATCCCAGCCTGCGGGCGGAGGAAAGGTATCAACGCGGACGGCGACGCCCTGCTCATTAGTTGTGATGTTCTCTGGAAGCACGTCGTAGCCTGCCGCCCGATACCAGGCAGTAACGTTGTTTACGATCTGGGCACGATCAGCGTCGGATACTTGACCAGTGTAAGTATTCGGCAAAATCGGCAATGCGCCCTGGTTGTCGGTAAGTTTCTTCAGCACGCTGATGTGAGCGTCGAGAACAGTGGAGGTTTCAGTGCCATCCTGGCTCGGTTTGAAATAGAGGACAACCTGGGCAACAGGACGCGTCATCAGGTTCTCTGCATTCACACTGTATCGCGAAGTACCGTTCCCATTGGGTGTTTCGCTCAGTGGGTAGGACGTGCCGTAGTAATCCATTCGGTAGATGCCACCTGATTTTGCCGTAATGGCTACCTTGGCGCTCGTTAGCGTCACCATCACGTCACTTTGGGTGATGCGCTGGTCAGTGATGAGATTTCCAGTCGGTGTTTCATTGGTTGCGTCGGCGGGACTCGTCGTTGACGAGGACGGAGCCACCGCAGGTTCAGTGTTGGGCGTAGTTTCAGTGTTGGGCGTCGGATCCGAATTTTCGGTTGTCGATACTGGTGCCGAAGGTTCAGCGGCAAGTTCGTCGCCGGCAAATACGGGAGTCAGTTGGCTTCCGAAGAGTACACTCGTCAGGGCGAGTGTTGAGATCATCACGCTGGTTCTACGACGAGTGACGTATCTGGTGTTTTTGCTAGTCGTCATTACGACAAGCCTTTCTCCACTTCCATGGTGGTTTGGTACCTCTGCGCTGGACACGGCGGGTATTACCCGCCCGCATCCGGCGGACATTATTCAACTCAGTGAAAGGACGGGCCAAGTCTTCCATAAAGCCTCAATAGCCTTTGACCCTTCTCACCAGGTGAAATACTACACGTAGTCACTGACCGCACTCTTCACCACAACGCCAGCATGATTTTTCCACGCTAAGGAACTCATAAGGAACGTACCAGGAACGCATCCCACCCCACAGAAGAGTTCGGGTAAAAGACGAACTTGAGTAAAAAGCCGGAGAGCCACGAGCGATGCCCGACCCTTGTGCTGCACCTTGCGGCGCACCTCTTGTGCACAGGCAAAGGGCGGGAACCTCAGCCGTAGCAACGACATATGTGGGCGCCTGACTCTTGTGCGCAGACAAAGGCACAGAATTACCAATGGAGAGTCCGTGCGAGTGCCTGCCTTCCAGTTCACCGACTGCCTGCCTTCCGGTTCGCTGAAGAGAGCGACAAGGCTCTGCCATCGGCACGCACAGTTCTTATCAAGACCCGCACACACGCGTATTGATAAAACTGCCCGCGACAAATTTCCCTACACTCAACGCTCCGCAGCCACACATTCACACACATCCACTGCACACATGCCATGGTGAGGCGTCACCCATGATTAGCTGACTCTAGCGTCCCGCACACACGCGAGCTTAAAACTGATCTGCAACATGCGCACTTCCTCCAGTGCCCGCTTCACTAGCGCTCGCTAGCACTCGGTTTACTTACTCCCACACAATTATGACCCGTTCACACGTTGGCGTGCGGTCTACGCAGCTACTCTGCCGGCTCTTTTGATTCAGAATTTCACAAAATACGGGGAACCCAGTTCACCGCTCCGACCACGGCAATCAGTACATCGTGATCGTATACAACCACAAACTCGCTGATTACGGGATATAACCATCGACTGGTGCGTAGACGATTCGTATGACAACTCCTAGCGGTGAAATGGTTCGGGTTTGCTTCTGCTTGAGTATAAAGAGGAAATCTTGGTAAAAGGGGAAATCTGGGTTGTGTCGGAGAAGTTTGATTAGGGGGTCAAGTACGGGGTTGTCTGGTTGGTTGAGGATCGGTTCCTCACGTTGCGTGGTTATCAGGACGCGAAGACTCGCACGCCCCTCGGCTCACCAAGTCAGATCGTGAGCTGGTTGAGATCACCACCTTCGAATAGGCAACCTGGTGGAGCACCACACGCCTACACGAGTCTCTGAGCTACCACACACCAGAAGAAATCAAGACCAAACGCTGACAGCAACACCAACTATCAGCAACAAGCAGGAAGCAGGGTAAACACTAAACACCTAGGAAACAAACCCAAACCATTTCAAAGCAGTGCCTCTTCGACCTTCTGCGGGGTGAGATAACCGCCATGCCTGTGGATTGCGGGAATCACTTCGTGTGTGATCCATCGCTTGAATTCGCGAGCACGTTCAACACGGCTTTTCAGGATTGCGGAGTAAAGCCCGGCTTCGGAAATAATCGTCATTTCCTGGTCTCCATAGGGGGTACTCAAAATGTGAGTACCCTTTTCGTCCTCATCTAGACCACGGACGAGGTTGTGAGCATCCCTGTATCCCAGAATATGCGCCACGTCTGATGCGATCCACCATGGCTCGCCGTCTCGCGCGATCGTTCGAATATCGGTACCCTCATAATTGAAAGGGATTAGTTCATCCATGTTTTTTCCTTTCATCTGCCTCCGCCGAGCTGGATCCTCGGTGGAGGTTTTCTTCGTTAAAATCTGTGTTATGTCTGCGAACCCGTTGCGTGACCTGCTTGATCTCATGGAAAAGATTCGTGAAGATTCCGCACCGAACCACTACAAGGCCCTGGAATACCTCGTCGACGGCCAGGAAGTATTCGAGACTCATTCGCTTATGAATCAGCTTCTCCATGAGTCGATTGGGGTAGCTCAACGCCTTGGCATGTACGAGGAAACTAAAGACTTGTTTGAATCGCTATGGGATCAAATCAACGCTCCTGGCAAGATTTGGACGAACACCCGAGCTGGAGGGCTAACACATGTCGAGTGGAATTTTGCGAGAACCACCGCGAAGAGTTTCGATCTTGCTTCACACGCCCTCCCCCCTTGAGTTTCAGTACGGACAGGTCATGCTGCCTTCTCTCTGTTGTCGCGCCGCGGCTCGGCGATATCAGCGAAACTGTTTCCAAGCCCTGCCAAGACCGCGCCGGTCATGAATCGAACGCTCGGGTTTTCTTTGCCGTTCCATACGGCACTGAAAAACTGCTTCGTGACTCCCAGCGACTTCGCGATGGCTTCGTGCGTCATTCCCGTGTCGGTTACGCGATTACAGAAAGCTTCAGTGAGCTGCGCATCTACCATTAGGTTTCCCCCTTTCCCTCCTAGCTGTTCCACCTAATATTTCTTAGGCGTTTCGCATAGCTCAAGATTAAACACCTTCGTTAGATCATGTCAAGCAAAATGGAAAATTAATGTTAGGCATACCGCTTAATCGTTGCTACACTGTCGTCATGGACATCTCACAGTGGTACCGGGAGACGGTACAAGACGACTCTATTAACGCGGCAGCGGCACGGGCAGGAATCCAGCAAACAACGCTAAACCGCCAGGTCAGAAGCGGTAAGTTCACAGCAGAGACAGTTGTAGCACTCGCTCGTGGCTACCGAGTGGATATTATTGAGGCGCTAGTCACATTAGGCCTGTTCACCTACCGCGATCTACGCCTACCCTCTCTTAAAGCGACACTTGCCGACGCAACAGACCAAGACATTGTGGACGAGGTAGCACGCCGCATCGCACGCACAAGCGAGACGCACGAGGCGCTCGACGAACCGATTACCCTCGGCGAAAAATACAGTGCACATCTGTCGCCTGTGCCTGATACACCAGACCTGCACCTAGCTGCAGCACCCGAGCATGACGAACGCGAGTCGGACTGAACCTTCATGTAGAACCGCTCACCCCCCTTTGAGTTTCAGTACGGACAGGTCAGGCTGCCTCCGCTCCGGACTCGGAGAAGAAAAGATCCACAAAGTATTGCTGTCCGCGACCTGTAACCTTCGGAGTCTTATTCACCGTCACGTGCCCGTCAGAGTGAGTAACTGCCGTCTCCTTGATCTCGAAAAGGCCAAGTTCCATTGAGCGCTGCGTCGGTGTCGTGATTGTTCGCGATCATTTCGCTGACTATGTTGTTCGTCGGAAACAATGAATGCTCACTCACGCTGCTTCTCCTTTCTTGTAATCGCGTTCCTCAGCCCGACGTGCAAACTCCGAAAACGGCAGTGTTACCATGTCGCAGATCTTGATCAGATCTTTGACTCGAAAATCCGTCCTCGTTGAGAGTCTGTTCTCGAAGGCCGTGCGACTCATTCCCAGCCCTTCAGCAGCTTTGTTGTGGCTGATCTTCTTTTTGCTCAGTTCGGCACGTACTTGACCTTCAATATCAACTTCCATCTCCCCTCCTGTCTGTATTTAACAACGATGCAATTATCATTATGTTGTTATTTACAGACATTGTCAAGCTACTTGCGGCGCGTGCCCACCTCTGCAAACATTGTTTTATGGGCAGAAAACCGCTGGATATCAGCAAATTAGAGCGTCAAATCATTGAAATTGTGATTGCCGCCACAAATCAAGATGGTGTGTCACTTCGCGAAGTTTCGCGCCGCTCAAGCATTGATAAAGCTCGTCTCTCAGCGGTATTTAATTTCAAGCGAGCCATTACCGTTACTGATCTAGAAAAGCTCTGTGTCGTCATTGACCGCAGAGTATCGTCAGTAGTCAAAGAGGCTGAGGAGTCTCTAGCCCAGTCCCCTACCCTCGAGTCTTACGACGCTGCTCACGAGCTTGCCCGTAAGATCGCCGCCAACCCGGATGCTTACGATCTTGCCGCCCGCCAACATGAGCCGGACCCATACGAAGGACTAGGCGAAGAAAACCAGGAAGAAAGATAATTGTGAGTATGGATCCAGACAACACAGGTGAGATCATCCTCTACCAGTCCGATGGCGCAAACATCCCCGTCGAGGTTACCTACGGGAATGAAACTTTCTGGTTGACACAAAAGAGTATGAGTCAACTCTTCAATGTCAGCACGGCTGCCATTAACCAACACCTCAAGTCCATCTACGACACCCGTGAACTCACAGAAGAAGCAACTATTAAGAAAAACTTAATAGTTCGCACTGAGGGCACGCGCACTGTCCGTCGCGAACTCACCTTCTACAACCTCGACGCGATCATTGCAGTCGGCTACCGCGTCAACAGCATGCAAGCCACACGATTCCGCCAATGGACAACAGCAACCCTCCGCGAATACATCATCAAAGGCTTCGTCCTCAACGACGACATGCTGAAAAACGGACGCCCATTCGGCGAGGACTACTTCGAGGAACTCCTCACCCGGATCCGTGACATTCGAGCTAGCGAACGTCGTTTCTACCAAAAAATCACGGACATCTTTCAAGACATTTCGACAGACTACGACAGCTCCAGCCCGACAGCGAGGGAGTTCTACGCAACGGTACAAAACCGCTTTCATTACACTACAAGCGGGCACACTGCAGCAGAGATTATCCATCAACGCTCAGACGCTTCGGCACCGAACATGGGATTAACAACATGGAAAGGCGCACCAGAAGGACGCATCCATTCAAGCGATGTGACTATTGCGAAAAACTATCTCAGCGAGGAAGAACTCACCAAGCTCAATAGGCTTGTGTCGGGATTCTTAGACGCCATTGAGCAACGGGTCGAAAACCGCATGACGACAACAATGGCTGAATGCGTGCAGGTCTGCGACCAGTACTTGGCATTTACTGGCAATCCCATACTCTCCGGTAAAGGCGCTATGGCGAAGAAAACTGCCGACGCCAAGGCGAAGATGGAATTCAAAGAGTTTAATGATCGGCAGGATTCTGACTTTGATAAATTTGTCGGTCGTATCAAGCGCGAATCTGAAGACTGATACTGCACTATTCAGAGACTGGTGAACCGCATAGGTTCATCTCGCACTTACCACTCGGCGATATTTTCGAACAATCGTTCGATTTTATCGCAAGTGGCCCTTATGCTGTGCTCGTGACCGAAGAACAGCTCATCACAGAACTCGAAAACAACAAAATACATGTCGCCTACCTGACATTCCCTATGACAGGAGCGTATTTTCACGCAAAGAAACTCATCATCATCAACATCAAACAAGCGCCATCATGCCAACTCTCAGCCCTCGCCCATGAAGCCATACACGCCAAACACGGACACGACGGCCACCAAAGCGACGACATAGAACTGCGTGTCGAGGAAGAAGCAGCACAAATACTTATCTCCCCCACCGAATACGCGCTCGCTGAACAGCTATGCGGCCGCCATACAGCGCCCATCGCGGAAGAACTAGGGGTCTCGATCAAAATCCTCGAGGCATACCGGCGCATCCTAACTCGACTTAATCACGTCAGCACATATTGACTTGTTAATACTTCGCTATTCAAGCCCTGTCATCTTGTCAATCAACACAGCATCCCTCTCACGAATCGCATGCTGATACCGCATAACCGAACCAACAGACGAATGCCCCGCACGACTCATCAACTCAGCAAGCGTCGCACCAGCCTGCCCATACAACGTCATTCCAGAATGCCGCAAATCATGGAAGATCGAGGACTCCACACCAGCCTCACCACACGCCTTCTTCAACGCCGCAAGAAACTCACGCCCATCCATCGGCGCAAACTCCCCTAAACGCCTCGTATAGAACAAGGCCTCCGGAGCTGCAGGCACATACCTATCAAGATGCTCCTCGATGATATCGGCAGCAAAATCCGGCAACGTCACCACACGCATCCCTGCTTGGCTCTTCGTCGGCCCAACAATCGTTTTACCAGTCACGTCACGCTTCGTCGTCGAGTCAACTGTCATACATGGATCATCCCAATCCCGACGTACCCGCACACACCTCACCCGAGCGCAACATCCCATATGCACCTAGCGTCAAAGCTGCACGACAATACGGGTCGCAATGCTCAATAATTGCCCTGAGTTCACTGTTGGACCAAACAACCTGTTTACGAACGCGCCCACCGCCTTTCAAACGCTTCGGTGAGGAAAGCTCTTCAGTGATAAGTCCAGCCTCTCGCGCCGCATTCATACCTGTGACAAAAGCCCGGACAGCGTTACGCACTGACGTGTCACTCAAGCCGTCACGACGAAGCCTGAGAGCGAACCCTTCAATGTCTTCATTCTCGATCTCCACTAGCTTTGTCTCCCCTCCAAAGAATGGGAGACACGCCCTTTCCATATCGATGAATAGGCTCGATAGGTCGAGGGTGAATAGTCAGAATTCTCGATGTGCGACAGCCAGCTAGATGCCCAATCTTGGAGAGTGGTTCCACGGGGTTCCACACTGTTTGTCAATTTTTCGCGCTTCCATGTGCCATCGAGGATCGCGGTCTGTTCGCGTGCGAGGTCGCCTTCGACCTCGCGTTTACGGGTACGTGTTGGAGTGTAGTAAGTCTTTCCTTTGTGCCGGTAGCGGCCGCGATATCGGTTTCCGCGCTTCTGTATTGTCCCGAAGAATCGTTGCTCTGCCATGGTTGGAACCCCTGTCAATTTTTCTCGTGGCACCCCGTCGTTTTGGAACCCCGTTTGGATCCCTTCTGAGCATACAAGGGCAAAACTTTAGGCGAAATAGGCACATTTTCGGGGTTCCAATCACCCACCACGAGATAGAAGAAAACGTTGATATACCAACGAAAAACCCCGCCGAAGCGGGGTTCTTAGTGGAGATGGGGAGAATTGAACTCCCGTCCGACGATGCACGCCCAAGACTTCTCCGGGTGCAGTCTGCTAGGCGTTATTTTCGGCTGCAGCACTCACACAGACGAGGTGCTGACCAACTTAGCCGCGAGAAAGTCCCGAGCACACGCGCGGCTCGCGTGCTCAGCAGTGGCTTCCTAAAACGACGCCAGGAACTGAGGAGGAAGCGTCCTCAGGCTGACGGATTTCGGAGCTCGCTCAGGCGGCGAGGGCGAAATCGGTGCGCTTTTCAGTGGCACCTATTGGTTTGCAGAGAATCGTTATCGAGATGACTCTGCATCCTCGACCCGCTTCTCTTCGACACGCAATCGTCGTCGAAACCGATCATCCCCTATGAAATTGTGCCCAAAGGCGCAGCGATTCTACCCGTTTTCACGTCTGAGAGTCAATACCCCTGTGGCAACCCTTAACTGGCTCTCGTCAACTTTCACAAGGACGAGATCGCATACCTCTGCGGCAACTACTCAGCAAGGGTTATATGCGGGTTCGCCGCCTGGCTGCAGCCATCGCACGCTCTGCCTCACGGTTGGCTTCACGGCGACGAAGAGTCTCGCGTTTATCCCATTCCTGTTTGCCTTGAGCCAGCGCAATCTCCACCTTAGCTCGCCCGCGGAGAAAGTAGAGTTCCAACGGAACGATCGTATACCCCTTGGCGGCTACCTTCTGCGAGAGCTTGCGCAACTCCTCGCGATGGAGCAAAAGTTTTCTCTTTCGCGTAGGTGCATGGTTTGTCCACGTTCCCATCGCATAGATCGGGATATTGGCACCCTGGAGCCACCCCTCACCATTGCGGTCAATCTCTACCCAGGAATCTACAAGGGAGGCACGCCCCATGCGCAGTGCCTTCACTTCTGTTCCTGTGAGGGAAAGACCCGCCTCGAAGGTATCCTCAATGGTATAGTCGTGGCGCGCCTTCTTATTGCGTGCAATCACATGTTTTGCGTCGGAGGCTTCCTTTGCCTTCTGCGCCTGCGTGAGCTTCTTCTGCCCCGCGCCCTTCTTTTGTGCCATGAGAAAACCTCCTTTACGTGCTCGGAATGCGCAACTCGTCATTCTACACGAGGAAGAAGCCTTCAGAACTAGGATTCATCGCTCCTACTAGGATGCCTAGCTACATACTTATCCAGAGCTACTAGCGCAGAGCGTGATGTCACACAAGCTAGTTTCGGCGCGTAAAGCCTGGAAGCGTCATCGGATCAATCGTCTTGCCGTCACGCCAGACTTCCATATGCACGTGGCAGCCCGTCACCATACCTGTCTGCCCTGTCCAGCCTATGACATCTCCCTGCTTCACTTGCTGACCCACACGCACGTTGAATCCTGACATATGGTTTGTCACTACTACCCAGGACGAACCATCGACCACGCCGAGGTTAATATACACCTGGTTACCATGCGTGGAATTTCCGGGAGCTGGAATCACGCGCGCAATCGTGCCATCAGCCGGCGCAACCTGTGCTTGGCCACAAGGCGAACGCAAATCTACCCCACTGTGCATCCAATATCCACCGAAGGGATATTCGCGCATACCGTAAGGTGAGGTTACATAGAGCGGAGCCGGAACAACGGGGATAAGCCAGCCTCCTCCGCCAGTATTCGCGGCAGGCCTACTAGCACTAGCCTGGTTACGCTTCGCTGCATTCTCCTCATCAATCTGAGCGATAGCGGCCTTCGTTTTGTCTATTGCACTCTGCAAGCCTGAGATACTGGCCTGGAATTCCGACTTTTTCGATTCGAGAGCCGCACTCTGGCTCTCAAAATTTGCTTGGAGATTGGCGAGGCTTTGGGCTTTGGCCAAGGCCTCGCTTTCCTTAGCTTCCTTCTGAACCACGAGTTCGTCGGCCTGCTTTTTCAGCTCCTCAATCTGAGCTTTGACATCGTGCTGACGAGCTTCACGGGTACGGTTCTGTGCCGTCTGTTGACTGACCTTTGTCAATGTCGCCGTCTGCGTGCGGGTGAGAGCTGCGGCGGCGGCATAGGAGTGGAAGAACTCTTCACTTGAAGAGGCACCCATGAGCAGATCGAGCGTGCTCGGCACATTCTCACCGCGATAATGCGAACGCGCAAGTGCTCCAAGGTTCGAGCGGGTCTGCCCCAGCTCCTCTTCCCCTTGCACGATCGAATCCTCAATCTTTGCCAGTTCTCCACTGGCTGTTTCAAGCTGAGAAGCCACGTGAGCCTGCCCGCGCTCTGCTTCGGCGAGTTCATTCTTTGCCGCATCAAGTTCAGCCTGAGCCACAGGGATCTGCGCTTTCGTCGCCTCAAGCTGGAGATAGATGTTCTGAAGGTTCGTATCCACGCCCTCAAGTTGGGACTGTGCTGACTCAAGTTGGGACTGCTGTTGCTTCTGCTTTTCCACAAGATCCGAGCGGTCGTCGGCATTGGCACCCGTAGCGGCGAAGGCGCCAAGCACAAGCGCACCTGTAAGGATGATACGGAGTCTCTTCGAAGCTCTCATCTCTAACCAGATCCTTTCTCAAGCCAGTCCGAATCGTTGATAGCCTTTGAACTCACGTCGCAGGCAAGACGCTTGCCTACTACACGCGGGCGTAGCGGCGCAGAGTCACCCATGAAGCAAAGGCTGCTACCACCACCGAACCAATCACAAGGAGAGGCGCAAGCCGCCATACGTCACCAGTATCGATGATGCGCATCCATGAGAGGGAACTACCGAGCCAGTCGGAGATAAAGTAACGTACCGTGATCCACAGTCCAGCTATAGAGAGCAGCGAACCGAGGAGTGCGGAGAGTACACCTTCGAGGATGAAGGGAAGTTCAATGAAGAAATTCGACGCACCCACATAACGCATGATTTCCGTCTCGTTGCGGCGCGACATCGCAGAAAGACGAATCGTCGTCGGCATCAGCAGCAGCGCCGTGAGAATCATGACAGCTGCGAGTACACCCGAGAGCATCGTGAACTTATTGAGGATGTTAAAGAGAGGTTCGAGCTGATCGCGCTGATCGTTGACTTCTTCCACCCCCGGACGTCCCGTAAGAGCATCTGTGACAACTTCGTACTTCTCCGGATCCACGAGTTTGATGCGGTAGGAAACTTGCATCTGCTCAGCCGTAACAGCATTCACCCAGGCGGTATCAGCCATCACAGACCTGAAATTCTCCAGAGCGTCTTCCTTCGATTCAAAGGTAGTGGATTCGATGAGCGGGGCAAGCTCACTCGACTTGAGATAGGTGGCAATATCGTCAATCTGTTGCTGTGTGGCCTCGCCATCGGCACATTGAGGACTCGTAGAGTTCGAGGGGCACATGTACGCCGAGATCTCAACGTTTTCGTACCATTGTGTCTTAAAGTTGCCCACCTGGTGCTGGAGGAGTGCACCAGCGCCAACGAAGAGCAGAGAAACAAAGGTAACGAGAGCTACTGAGGCTGCCATCGCCTTGTTAGAAAAGAGGCCACGGAGTGTCTGAGAAAGAATAAATCGGAATCGCATTAGAGCTGGCCACCTCCGTAGACACCACGAGCCTGATCGCGCACCACAATGCCTTCTTTCAGTTCGATCACACGCTTGCGCATCTGATTGACGATCGACTGATCGTGAGTTGCCATAACCACCGTTGTTCCCGTGCGGTTAATTCGATCAAGTAGGCGCATGATAGACAGCCCCGTCTCAAAGTCGAGGTTTCCAGTGGGTTCATCGGCCAAAAGAATTTGTGGGCGATTCACCATCGCACGCGCAATTGCAACTCGCTGACGCTCACCACCAGAAAGTTCCGTCATCCTGCGTTTTTCTTTGCCGTCAAGACCGACCATCGAGAGAACCTCGGGAACCTCGGTCTTAATGCGGTGGCGCGGAGCACCGATCACTTGGAGGGCAAGTGCCACGTTGGCGTAGACATCCATCGTCCCCAAGAGGCGGAAATCTTGGAACACTGTCCCAATTTGACGACGAAGGAGCGGCACTCGCCGAGCCGAGACGGAGGAAAGATCCTTGCCCAGGACATGCACATGACCTGATGTGGGGCGCTCCTCAGCGAGGATAAGAGAGAGCATCGTGGACTTTCCTGAGCCCGAAGGACCCACCAGAAAGACGAATTCACCTCGTTCGACGTCGATGCTCACCGAGTCGAGCGCCGGTCGGGCACCCTTCTGGTACAGCTTCGTCACGTTATCAAATGTGATCATTAACTTCTCACCTGATCGGTTGGCATGGTCGCATTGAGCATACGACCCTGACCTGGAAATGAACATGTGGCGCGCCGTAACAAAATGTTATCTTCCGCCTGGCGGAAGTGCCCGCTAGAAATATGTGGCGCACGTATCTACTGGACATATCTGGTACATGTACCTGCTGGACACACAAGTACTTCAAAACTGCACGTGAAGAAGGGCGACATACGTGACTTCGCAGACCTCGGGGACAGACAGCCACAGAGTTCGTTTCGTTGACTGGTTGGCTGGTGGCGTGAAAAGCGGGATACTAGCTCTCCTTTTCCACCTTTTCGCCAGTGGCACGCCAACGAATTCCCGCATCGACGAACCCATCTATGTCTCCATCGAACACAGATTCCGGGTTACCAGCTTCGAAACCAGTGCGCAGATCTTTAACCATCTGATAGGGCTGAAGCACATACGAACGCATCTGATCGCCCCAGGAAGCCTTGATATCTCCAGCCAGCTCTTTCTTCTCCCGCGCCTCTTCTTCCTGCTTGAGAAGCAGGAGACGCGATTGAAGTACACGCATCGCCGCAGCACGGTTTTGGATCTGAGACTTTTCATCCTGCATCGAGACGACGATTCCTGTAGGCACGTGGGTGATTCGCACAGCCGAATCGGTGGTATTGACCGACTGCCCTCCCGGGCCAGAAGAACGAAACACATCAATGCGAATATCCGTTTCGGGAATATCGATGTGGTCGGTCTGCTCGATAAGTGGGATCACTTCCACGGCAGCGAAAGAAGTTTGGCGGCGCCCTTGGTTATCGAAAGGCGAGATACGCACGAGGCGATGCGTGCCTGCCTCCACAGAGAGAGTGCCATAGGCGTAGGGAGCATCCACCTCGAAAGTAGTGGATTTGATTCCTGCTTCTTCGGCGTAGGAAGTATCCATAACCTTCGTGGCGTATCCGCGGCGTTCAGCCCAACGTAGGTACATACGTTGGAGCATGTGAGCGAAATCAGCCGCATCTACGCCGCCAGCTCCAGAGCGGATCGTCACCACAGCAGCGCGTTCGTCGTACTTGCCTGAGAGGAGGGTACGGATGTGGAGCTCGTCGAGATCCTTGGTAACTCCAGCAAGTTCGCCCGCAAGATCCTCGTAGAGTTCCTGGGCGAGTTCGTGATCCTCTGTGTCCTCTTCCTCAGCCATATCGAGGAGAGCTTGGAGGTCCTCGATACGAGTGGCCATCGTTGTTACTTTTTCCAGTTCAGACTGGGCGTGAGAGAGTTTGGAGGTGACAGCCTGAGCCTTTTCCGGGTTGTCCCAGAGGTCGGGAGCTGCCGAGACTTCGGTGAGTTCACTAATGCGCTCACGTAGCCCGTCTGGATCAGTCACCAAGAGGACTTGTTGGAAGGACTTACGAAGATTCTCAATCTCTGCTGCGTATTCTGTGGCCACGAGACAAGGCTACCGCATGGGGTGAGACTACTAGGCGAGGCCAAGGTGAGATTGAACGCGCACATGCAGGCGATGCACGGCAGAAATAGGCGGGATTTTCCTCACCCACGCGCGTGTATCCCTGCAGGGCGAGCACGAACACACTAGGTTGGCATTGTGGAGACTTCACCCTATATCCTCGCCGCCCTTGCCGCCGCAGCAATCGAGGGGCTTGACGCGGTAGGAGTACGCCCTCCGTTCACCGAAACGGATGACTTCGTGAGCGGCTGCGTGCTTGATTCGCGTGGGCGCCGCTGGGTAGTCAAGTCGCCCCGCAACGTTGCAGCGGCCACCATGCTTGAAGCTGAAGTTGCCCTCGCTCCGAGCCTCATCGAGGAATTACGAGGAGGTAACCTTCCCTTCGATATTGTGCGCCCGGCTGGTTTCGCACCCACACGCGAGGGCGGGCGCGCTGTCGTGTATCCCGAACCTTTTGGTCTGCCCTCAGCTTTTGAGCATCTGAGCAAGAACAGTATCCGTGAACTCGCACGAGCTATTGCCTCGATTCATCTCCTCTCCCCTGAAGTCATCTCCCGTGCAGGACTCCCAGTGTATTCAGCAAGCGACTGCCGCAAACGCCTCGTTGCTGATCTCAAAGAAGCCCATAACGCCAGCCCCCTGCCGATGCTTCTTCTGCGCCGTTGGGAGAATGCTTTGGAAGACCTTTCGCTCTGGGATTTCTCCCCTGTAGTGGTGCATGGTGATGTGGCGAGCGAGAATTTTCTCTGGCGTGAGAAGGCAATTGCCACGGTGTGTGGTTTTGGTGAAGCCCACGTGGGTGACCCAGCAACTGATCTTGCTCCTCTTCTTGCTTTAGGCGACGAGTTTTTCGATAGGGCGAAGGAATCCTACGAGAATACGCGCGAGGTGAACCTCGATCGGACTACCTTGGCTCGAACGCAGCTTCTTTCTGAACTCGCAATCGTACGTTGGCTACGCTTTGGCCTTCGTACCTCCAATCCCGAGATCATTGCCGATGCCCGCCAGATGCTTGAGGATCTCGCATCGGAGATCGAAGCTGATCCTGAGCTTAACCCAGGGCCTACATGGAACACCGTGCCAGGCCTGCCAGACACAGACATCGCTGCTGAGTTCGTACCTGAGACGAGTGCAACAGCAGCTAGCACCGGTGAAGATATACCCGTTTCTGTGGCAGAGCCGACCGCTCCCACTCAGGCTTCCCCGGGATCTCTGGACGTGTAAGGTCTGTGTGAGCGAAGCGCTTCTTCTCCTTTGCCGAAGTTTTCTGCAATTCGTGTGACGATCTCCTCTTCGCTGAGCTTTCCAGCATAAAGATCGCGGCGTTCCTCGTTTTCGCGCAAGTAGACGAAGGCGGCATCAATCTGATCGAGTTGAACCCCTGCTGCCCGGGCCCATGCCAGGCGGTAGATCGCAAGTTGGAGTTCTCGTGAAGGGAGTTGAGCCGGGCTGGGGTGGCACCCAGACTTCCAATCCACGATCGTGAGAGGAGCACGCGTCGGATCTGCACTGGTGTCGAGCACGGCGTCAATCGTACAGCGCAAGATTCGTCCTCCCACCACGATTTCAAGTGGGGATTCGATGGCAATTGCCGGGAATTTCGCCCACGGCGAGGCCTCAAAGGCTCTCATGAGCGCCTCTTCTTCCTCGAAGTTTGCGGGAGCGAGGGTATCAATCTCTTCCATCTCCTCGGGCTTGTCGATATCGAGGGTGGAGGCGTGAGAAAAGCTCTGAGCAATTCTCGCGTGGATCGAGGTACCGAGTCGGGCTGCCCGGCTTGGAGGGGAAGGAATCGGACGCATCTGATTGCGCGCAAAGACTTCCGGATCCTCAGACAGATGCACCATGTCAGTAGCCGTGTAGTAGGGGCGTTCAATGAGATCGTCTGATCCTGCCTCAGCTTCGACAAGAAGAGTGTTCAGATTCCATTCAAGTTCGTCGAGTGAGAGGGCGAAGGAACTTTCCATTCCTTTCTCTAAGCGCGGGACATCACCAGGCCAGTGCGGCTGTGTGCTCTTCTCGTAGTGTGGGATCGGAGGTAAAATCGTCGGATTTTCAAGATAGCCAAGTGCTGCCTCAATTTCTTCGGGTGATGCCTCCTCGGGAGCTTGGACGAGGAGTTCGCTAGGCCAGTCCTCTCCCGCTACAGTGGCGATCTCCTCCACATTGCACATGCTGGCATCCCGCGATGATGTAGTTCGGATCTCGGAGAGGAAGCTAGAACGCGGAAGTATCTCTACATGAGAACTCTTCTTTTTGTCATGTTTAAGTGTGGGGCGCACGAATGCGTAGCCAGCGAGGAGAAGCTCAGAGCGCGGACGCGTCCAGGCCACATAGGCGAGGCGGCGCGCTTCGCGTGTCTCGTAGTTCGGCAAGTCTTCAGTCTTGAATCGTGAGTATTCTGCCCCCGCTTGGGTGGCATCGCTATGGTGAGCACAGGTGAAGTGTGGGAGGTGTACGTAATCGGCACGCAGCGGATAGGGAAACAACGAGGCGTTCTGAGGCCACGCTTTCACACCCGAAGTGATAGCGGAGAACTGACCTGCCACCATCTCTGGCACTGCCACGAGATCCCTCCATTCCAAACCCTTGGCAGCGTGAACCGTCATGATTTGTACGACTCCGGCATGTATATCCACATCTTCGAACAGGTCACTTCCCGCTTCTTCTTCGCCGTCGTGCTCATGATCGGCAACCGCATCAAGCCATTCGTTAAAATCCTTAAGAGAAGCAGTGGGGTGGCTGTGTGCATAGGTAGCGGCGAGGGAGATGAAGGAATCGAGTGAGGTCTGAACTCGGCGTGCACCTTTGCCTCGACTCGCTGCCGAGAGTTCGAGTCCTAGAAGCTGCGAGGCACGCGCCACCACCAGCGGAAGTGGTGAGTGAAGCACCCCAGACATCTTGTGCAAGATCTCTGCCACAAGCCTTGCACTGCGGCCAGCCAGAATATCCACCACAGCTTCTTCAGTGTTCGAGGTAAAACGAGGAAGGCCCTCCACGAGGTTGACGATGAGACGATCTTCCTCCTCTCCCACACTTTCGACTGCGAGTTCTGCTCGCTCACGCTTGGCGTAAGACGAGGCGGCATTCTTAAGCTCCGTGATTTCGGTGTAGTTTGCTCCAAAGTGAGTGAGGAGGCGCAGAAGCAGATCGTTGCGTTGGGGATTCGTTAGCAGGCCAAGGAGGGCACGAATTGTGAGGATTTCCGGGCGTTGAACGAGGCTCTCGCCTCCCACTACTTCATAAGGAATACCCAGATCGTTCAGTGCCCTAATCATAGGATCGAAGTACCGACGCTTGCGGCACAGCACTGCGATCTCAGCTTCACGCCCCTCAGCTTCGGCAGCTCGCATGACATCACGAATTCTCCAAGCGATAGCTCTGTAGGAATCCTCACGCAGCCACGTGCGCACCTCAAGCACTCGCCCCACACCAGCATGTGGACGTGGCCGGAGGGCTACAGGAGCCACGTAAGAAAAGCGATCTTTCCCCCTTACTTTGAGATCTTCCTCGTTTTTTGTTTCTCCCGCACTTACAAGGCTGTTGGCAGCGCTGAGGATCGCAGCATCATTACGGAAGGAGATCGAGAGGTTGAGGAGACGCGTCTTCCCCATTCTCTCCCCAAAGGCTTGTGCGAAATCCGCGAGTGCACTCGCACTCGCCCCACGCCAGCCATAGATTGCCTGTTGGGGATCGCCCACCGCACACACAGAACGCATCCCTGGCAGAGGATCGGAAGGAGCGAGAGCATCGAGGAGAAGGCGAGCCTGGTTGATCGATGTGTCTTGGTATTCGTCGAGGAGAATGAGACGGTAACGCGAGGCAATGTCGCGACCAATCTCTGGGTATTCGGTGCAGACTCTAGAGGCGAGAGCAACCTGATCAGCGTACTCAATGACCCCAAGTTCAGCCTTGCGTACTTGATATCCCTCGACAAGGCGGAGCAGGCTTCGGCGTAACTCTAGGCTTGAGATACCAGCTCCCATGAGAGTAGCCCAGGCTTTTCCTTCTTCGCTTGTTTTCTTGGCTACCTTGCTCCGTGTGGCAAGCTCAGCAAGAGCGGTGATTTGTTGGTCGAAGAAATGTTGAGCTTCCTCGGGATGCACGCGATTGTCAATGAGTCCAGCAGCGAGAGTGAGGGAAGCGGAGATCAGGCTCTTTCGGCTTTTCTCGCTGAGGATTGCAGCATCGGGATCACTCGCGCTAAGAGAATCGACTACGGAAGCCATCACCTGCACACGCTCTCCATCGGTGATGAGGCGCGCGTTGGAATCTGCTCCAATGAGCATCCCATAGCTTGCAGCAATCCCCGAAGCAAAGGAGTTGTATGTGGAGATCATTGGGCGAGCAAGACTCTCGTGGAGACGTGCGGGAGTTATGCCCTTTCCTGTTCCGGCCAATAAAGCTCTGCTGCGTAGTAGCGCGAGTGCGGATTCTACGCGCTCAGCGAGTTCGCCGGCTGCTTTGCGAGTGAAGGTGAGGCCAAGGATTTCATCAGCACGAACGTTGCCCATGGCGAGGTGATAGGCGATACGTTTGGTCATCGTGGCGGTTTTCCCTGATCCTGCTCCCGCGACGACGAGGAGAGTTGGCTCGGTAGCGAGAATGACCTCTTTCTGTTCCTTTGTGGGAAGGTATGCCGGATCGAGGGTGCGCATAATCGCCTCGTAGGTGAGTCTCATGAGAGTATCCTTCCTCGGGGATCAGCTGGGCAGACGAGGGCAAAAGAGCAGTTTCGACAGATGTCTTCTTCCGGCTGGGCAGGAAATTCTCTGGTAGTGCTCACACGTGCCGCTTCAGCAATGCGTTCAACAACACGTTGACGTGATTCCTCACTGAGACGCGCTTGCTGGCGAATCGTCGGTTTATTTCCTGCGAGGACCCTCGCCGGGTAAACAAGTTCAGCCCCTGTGCTTCTCCCCTCTCCGGCCTGTTCCATAGCCCACTGATAGACCTGGAGCTGGACATGATCAGCCGCGTCAGTTTTTGTTGGGAGTATTTTCCCTGTTTTGAAGTCGACGATGTAGGGGCCGTTCTCCCTTATTCTCACGTGATCGAGGCGCGCAGTAACGGTGATCTGCGGCGAGAACGCAACTCGTAGGGATTTTTCCACCTCGATTTTTTCATGTGGATATTCCTTGAAGGCCGAGGCGAGATATGTGGCAAGTACCTCGACTTTCTTTCGTGACTCCCGGTAGCTGACCTGGGCAAAGAAAGAAGAATCCGGAGAGGGCATGGAACGTGCCCAGAGTTCGTCGAACTTCGCAAGCATCTGTGGGAGTTCTCCTCTGGGGAAGGCTTCTGCAACGGCGTGAATGATGGTGCCGATCGAGGCAGACTCCGCAGAATCGGTGCGTTCACCTCCTGCCAGGGATAACATCCCTCGCACTGGGCATTGGAGGAGCTTTTCGATCTTCGAGGGCGAGACAAAGATCTTCTGGTCGTTATCACTTAGGGCACTGAAAGGAGGCGGAGAGTAGAGGGGGTATGAGAGAGCGTCTATCCAGATCTCTGAGCGAGCCTCCCAGATTCCAGCTTTGCGTAGGCGAGTAACTCCCTCCTTGCAGGCTTCCTGAATCTGAGTATCCTCGCTGCGCATTCCTGCCCGAAGTTGCCCGACGAGGGCAGCGAGGTCAAGGTTCGAGTAAAGCGAACGCACGTGCCACAATGGGATGGAAAGAGAGGATACAGGCAGATCACCATTGCCTTCATCCGTTGCGTACTCACGAGGGTTCTCGCGTCCACAGAGAGATTCTTGAACTGCCTGTGGAATGCAGATTCCGTGGAGGTTGCTGATCTCCTCCTCACATTCCACGTCTTCGGGTGAAGAGTACTCGCGGATGTTGAGAGCGGAGAAAAAACGCGAAGGAGCGTTCTCAACTTCACCTACGCAGGTGAGAATCAGTACTCTGCGTGCTCGTGTGACTGCATGATGGAACTGGCGTAGTTCGTCTTCAAGAACATCCACCACAGCTTCATGCTGCTCTTCCACGGTGGAGAGGCCATGCACGTAGCGCCCTTCGGCGATCAGAGAGAGCTTGCCCGTGTGCGTAACCGAATCGCGTACCTGCATATTTGGCCAAGTACCATCGTTGAGGCCTGCCACAATGACAATATCCCATTCACGCCCTTGCGAGGCAGAGGGCGTCGTAAGTGTGAGGAAATCTCCTAAAGCGCCTACCTTGGCGATGGAATCCTCCGGGAGTTCTTGACTGGCAATGCTGGCAAGAAGATCACGAATATGAATAGAAGGATCGCGGTCAGCCATACGTTGAGCGAAACGGAAGAGTTGAAGAATAGAATCGAGGCCATTATCGGCGCTCTCGGCACCCGAACCACCCGAGAGAACTTCAGTCTGCCAGGCCTCAGCTTTCCCGGTTGCCTCCCAAGCAGCCCAGAGTACGTGTTCAGCTTGGCCTCCACTTGCGTGATAGGCATGGTTAATTTTTTCGAGGAGTCGAGAAACTGCGAGGAGTTTCTCTATTCCAGTGGGGGCGAGTTCTTCAGCTTTTTCCGGATGATCGAGCGCGAATTCTATGAGTTCATCTTCGCTTCGCTGCCCTCCACGCAGCAGTTCGTAGGTTCGTAGGATTCTGCGCATTCGTACAAGCTCAAGTGGGCTGATGGAACAAAGGAGTGAGGTGAGTAGTTCAACCGTGGAGTACTCAGTATCAGAATCCTCGGTAAGCCTTCTGTACTGAGGTTGATCTGTGTTGGGCTCACCCCCTTCGGTGTTGGACTCACGCCCTTCGTGTGCTTCGTCGAGGAGCCAAGAACCAAGAGCTCGACGAATTAGTGCAAGGAGAGCAGTCACAGCTGGGTATTCGCGTAGTGGGCGCGGTGTCTCAATAGGCGCCACGGGAATGCCGTGGCGAACCAGGAAAGTGCGCAGTGCCCCATGTGTGCTTCGTGATCGAGTAATCAAGGCAATCTGAGAGTAGGGAACTCCGTAACGAAGATGCTGGATACGCAGGAACCGTGTAATCGCACTGAGCTCTTCTTCTCCGTGGACAAACGAATAGGCAGCCACATGATCTCTTCCCGTGCCAGGGAGGGCTTTACGGTGCTTAGCCACAGTGCCACTGATGCGGATTGCTTCACTCAGGCGAGTGGAGAGTGCGGCGATTCCTGCTCCGCCACGGTGGTGTTGGGCAAGGGTGACCACATGCGCCCCAAGGCCGCTCTCCCTACGAGTAATAATTCCAGGGAGCGCTGGCATTCCTCCACGAAAACCTTGAACGGCTGCTTCGGGGCAGCCAGCACAAACAATCCGGGCTCCTCGGCGTGCAAACTCCTTGAGAAGGAAAAGAATCGACCGGGGAGCATTGTGAAGATCATCGACGATAACCCACGAGTATTCGGGAGGAGCAATTACTACACTTCCCGAATAGGGTGCAGCCTCAACATTTTCTTCCCAGGTGTGCAGAACCGAGGCCGCTGCCGTGATGAGCTGAGCATGGTCAAGGCGATCAGGAGAATTACTGCTTCCTTGAAGAGCGTCACGTGACTCATTCATCTCACGATAAATCTGGAGGATTTGTGCGCCTGTTTCCCACATCGGTTCCTTGTAAGTTCTTCCTAATTCTTCTAACTGGTGTGGAGAGAAACCGTGTTCCTGCACGCGCGTGAGTAGATCGCGAATCTGCTCACGTAAGCCTGGAAGTAGACGATTTTCCAGGGTGGCGTAGGGCGGATAGGTGATGTTAAGTGTGGGATCGGCAAGAATTTGCCCCAGGAGGGTATCTTCTTCTGGTCCAGAAATGAGCTGGGGAGATTGGCGTCCCACAGCTTGAGCATAGCTTTGCAGAATTGCGAAGGCGCAGGCCGAGAGGGAACGCACGGCAACGTTGCTCCCAAGCCCTCCAAGAGTGCGGGAAAGGCGCGAACGAAGATCAGCACTAGCACGCCTATCCTGAGTGAGGACGACGATATTTTCTTTAGATTTGCCAGAGTGTTCCTTACTGGTGATCTCACGAACGAGAGCGGCGAGGAGAGTAGTTTTCCCCGTGCCTGGAGCCCCGAGAATGCTGACAGTGCGATGAGCTTGGCATTCTTCGAGCCCGCGACGTTGCCACGGGTCTAATGATGAAAACGAAGGGAATTCTTCCACCATCTTCGATCTCCTCCCCTAGATGCTGGTTCCCACACTAATACCCAATCTGGACACAATTGACTCCATCGCTGCGAAGTTATCCACAGACTCCACAAGAATGCAGACATCACCCCGCTCCATATATGTGCACTCAATCAGGGCTCCTGACGACGCACCTTCTCATTCACAATTTCGCCAGGAGGCGAACGATGCTTCACCGTCTGAGCTTCCACACGTAACCTTGAGAACAGATCGAGATAATGCGCCGCAAAAATGGCGCCAGATTTGCGAAGGAACATCTCATGGACGTGACCATCGGCGTACGTAACACCGCTCGTGAGCTCTCTATTTCCTTAGATTCCTCAGCTGAGGATCTCTACCGTGAGATTGAAGCTGCCCAGGCCAATGGCAATGCGCTGCGCCTCACCGATACCGAGGGTCATACACTCATCGTCCCAATTGAAGCTCTAGGCTACGTAGAAGTTGCTGCAACTGCACCGCGCCGCGTCGGCTTTGGCTTACCTTCAGCATAAAACTTCTCCAGAGGCATAATCCCCCACTTCTCTCTTCGCGCCTGAGGAGAGAGTTCATCTCGCGTAGAATCGTCAGGTACGTTCGCCGATCATCGCGATATTTATTTCTCTTCATGGTCGGTATCAGCCGCTGCGCTACTATCGCACGTATGCCGCCTACGAAAGGACATGGAATGACACCGGATTCAGGCGTCATTGATTCCTCCTCAGCCACAACTCCCCAGGCCGACGAGCCTGAAGCTGATACTGCTTCTGTTGAGCCAGCCATTGACAAAACCTTCGCTGATTTTGGTGTCTCTTCACCCATCGTCCAGGCTCTCAGTGAGAAGGGAATCACCTATCCTTTCCCAATTCAAGCCCTCACTCTCCCCGTAGCTCTACGTCGAAACGACATCATCGGCCAAGCCAAGACAGGCACAGGAAAAACCCTCGGATTCGGTATCCCGATGTTAGAGAATACCGTGGGACCAGGCGAAGAAGGCTGGGAGAAGCTGAACGCGAAGGCACAAGGAAAACCCCAGGGACTTGTCATCCTTCCCACACGAGAACTAGCAAAACAAGTAGCCGAAGAACTGCGCGCAGCTGCAGCTCAACGCACAGTGCGCATCGTCGAAGTTTATGGCGGGCGAGCCTACGAACCCCAGCAGGCTGACCTTGCTCGTGGGGCAGAGATCGTCGTGGGAACTCCTGGACGCCTCATTGATCTCATGCGGCACGGCAACCTCAGTCTCGTTTACGCGCGAACTGTCGTGCTTGACGAAGCCGACGAAATGCTCGACCTCGGCTTCCTTGAAGATGTCGAAACAATCCTCACCGCCACGCCACCCACACGCCACACAATGCTCTTCTCTGCAACGATGCCTGGCCCTGTGATTGCAATGGCACGCCGCTACATGAGCAAACCCACCCATATCCGCGCCAGCGACCCCACTGATTCTGGAGCCACAGTCACAACAACACGCCAAGTGGCATATCGCTGCCATGCTCTCAATAAGATCGAAGTCGTCTCACGTATTCTTCAGGCACGCGATCGTGGCCTCACCATTATCTTCACACGCACCAAGCGCACGGCTGCCCGACTCATGGAGGATCTCATAGATCGAGGTTTTGCAGCCGGGGCTCTTCACGGTGATCTCGGCCAGAGCGCTCGCGAGCAAGCTCTACGCGCATTCCGCAAGGGAAAAGTGGATGTACTCGTCGCCACAGACGTCGCTGCACGTGGGATCGACGTCGATGATGTCACCCACGTTATCAACTATCAGTGCCCTGAAGATGAGAAGACCTACATTCACCGAATCGGACGCACAGGGCGAGCCGGACATACTGGCACCGCTATCACCTTCGTGGATTGGGAAGATACCCCGCGTTGGGCGCTCATCAACAAAGTTCTCCATCTCTCGATGCCTGAACCTGTGGAGACTTATCACACCTCCGATCACCTCTACACCGATCTTGACATCGACCCCGATGTCACAGGAATTCTTCCTCTCGCTCAACGTGTGCGCGCCGGACTTCGTGCCGAAAAGTACGAGGATCTGGGTGAAACTGGCAAACATTCTGCGCGTTCACATGGGCGTTCTACCCGTTCACGTGGGCGTTCTGGACATTCCACTCGTTCACGTGAGGATAGACATAATCGCCGTGGCGAACGGAGCCACAGATCCTCCTCCACATCGAGGCGCTCACACAGGCGTTCCCAGAGCGATGAGCAGTCGGCTCAGGAGCGCGCATCTTCCTCGCGCCGCCCACGCCGACGCATCCGCAAACAGCCTCCACAGAGTTAATCCACTCTCGCGGGATCGTCGGGCAGTTTGCGAGTCATTGTGCACCAAGCACGCCTCAGTTTGTGTAGAACGCATCAAGTGCACATAAGAGGCAGAGTGACCGAGCGCACATGAGAGAGCACCAGAGTGCTGTTCTTTCCTGTTCGTTCATGCTCGCCGTTGGTTTTGTGCTAAGCGTGCTTGTGCTAAGCGTGCAGTTCTTACTGAGCGCACAATAGGAGAGCATTCAACGCAGATATAGATCAGGGGTGAGAATCATTGCAGTTCCCGCCCCTCCTCAATTCTCAGAGTCGGGCTACATCGACTGCACAATTGTCACGACAGCATTCATCATCAGCTGTGTGGCGATAGCCGCAAGCAGCATACCGGAGATCTTCGTGAGGAAGATAATGCCGCCCTCGCCCAGCAGACGGCTAATCGGATTAGCAAAGCGCATCGTCAGCCACTCAATAAAATGTACAGCCACCATCGCTGCCACCACAGACCAGAGGCCACCATGCGTGGAACTAACTTCCCGCGCTGCCATCATAATGGCAACAATCGAACCAGGACCTGCCATGAGAGGAACACCCAACGGCACCATCGCCACGTTTGCCGAACCAGGCCCACCCGGATCTTCTTCTTTCCCTGTGAGAAGCTGAAGAGCCACGATAAGAAGAAGTAAGCCACCCGAAAGCTGCATCGCCTCATTAGATAAGTGAAGGAAGCCAAGCACGTATTCACCGAAAAGACCGAAGAAGCTCAGTACACCAAAAGAGGTAAATACGGCTTGCCATGCGGCACGGCGCCGCTCGCGCATAGTCATGCGCGAAGTCAAGGCGAGAAAGATCGGGAGATTTCCCGGCGGATCAGCAATGACAAGAAGTGTCGTAAATGTCGACAGGAAAAGTGTGATATTAAATCCGGTCACGGACGAAGAACCTCCATCTGGCAGTTAGCAATGAGCAACTCAACGACCGCTGGGGCTGTTGTGCGCTCACCCAGGTGGTTTGGTTTGCCCGCACCATGGTAGTCGCTTGAACCAAAGCGAGCGAGGTGGAAGCGCTCAGCTAGGAGAGCTAGTTCGGCCACATCACGTGGGCTATGTTCGCGGTGATCTACTTCAATCCCGAAGAGTCCTACTTCGGCGAGCTCCCTCACAGTAGCGTCTTTCAGTGCTCTTCCTCGCGTTCGTGAGCGCGGATGAGCGAGCACACACTGCCCTCCAGCACTGCGAACCCACTCAATCGCCTCACATGCTGGCGGAGCGTAGTGAGGAAGATAATAAGGGGAATGAGCTCCAAGATAGCGTTCAAAAGCCTCACGACGGCTTGCCACAATTCCGCGCGATACCATTGCGTCGGCAATATGCGGGCGCCCAAGGATCACGTCGCTCGAAGTTTCTTTCCCTCTACTACTCTTCGTTCTAGCTACCTCATATACCTCGTGCCAGCTAAGATCCATCACCTCTCCTAATCGCTCAACAATTCTCTGAGCACGTTCACGCCGCGAGCGTGCAACAACCTCACAATGGTTGCGTAGACGTTCGTCACTCGGAGAAAAGAGATAAGCAAGCAGGTGGTAAACCTCCCCTTCAATCTGGATTGACATCTCCATTCCACGCAGCAGGGCGAGCCCTGCACAACTGAGAGCTGCACTAGCTTCTTCCCAACCTGCGATGGTGTCGTGATCCGTAAGACCAATTATTGTCAGACCCGCTGCGCTGCCAGCCTTCATGAGGTCACGTGGGCAGAGCGTGCCATCCGAGGCCGTGGAATGGGTATGCGGATCTATCATGAGTCCAGCCTATGCCCACATCCTGCACGGTGAAGATGTACTGTCACTTTATCGTCCCCTCCAGCTTTCATTTCCCCTCTAGCTCTCCATCTCTCACTTTCCTTCCCGCTTCCACCTCTCCATCCTTCCACCTCCCTGTCCTGTTCTTTTACATCAAGGAAGGCACGCTTTATCTCCTTGCTTTCGCATCTACGTTCCCCCACCGAAAATATGTGCCTTTCATCACTGGATAAAAGTGTCCTGTACAAGTGCGAGAATGGACGTATGACTGAGGAGAAGAAAACACCCACATACGCAGGCAGCAAGGGGGGCGGTTCCAACCGCTCCCAGCAGCCAGATCATTCCGTCTTTGCTGAATATATCGGCTCGAATTGGGCTACCCGGCGCCCAGCTCCCACACGTGCTGAAGTGGCCGATTATCTCGCATCGCGCCACGAAGCTCTCAGCACACGCTTCCCTGGCGAGCGCCTGGTTATTCCTGCGGGGAGCTACAAGGTTCGCAACAACGATTGTGATTACCGTTTTCGCGCTCACTCAGCTTTCGCACATATGACAGGTTTGGGCGGGGAACTCGAACCTGATGCTGTGCTCGTCCTCAATCCTGTGGAAGGCGGTCACGAAGCCACTCTCTACTTCCATCCGCGCGCACCGCGTTCCTCGCGTGAGTTCTACGCCGATTCCCGCTACGGGGAGTTTTGGGTGGGAGCGCGTCCTTCTCTCGAAGAAATGAGCGTTACCACAGGTCTGCGTTGCGCCAATATCAGCGAACTCTCCGATGCTCTGGCAAAAGATCTAGGTGAAGGCCACGTGAGCCTCCGTGTGGTTCCTCAGTCTGATTCTGCGATTGAAGCGCAAGTCAGCGAGCTTCGCCAACGTGCAGGTCTCGCTGAAGGTAGTGTCCAGGCCGATGCAGAGCTGGCAAGCGCTCTAGCAGAGATTCGCCTGACGAAGGATGCCTGGGAAGTGAAAGAACTGGAGAAATCTGTGGCACTTACCCACGAAGGTTTCTCTCAGATCATCGCTTCGCTTCCGCGCGCAATTGCCCATTGGCGCGGAGAACGCGTGATAGAAGGAGCTTTCGGAGCCAAAGCCCGTGAAGAGGGTAACGGCCTGGGCTACGATACGATTGCTGCAGCTGGCAACCACGCCAATACGCTCCACTTCATCGATAACGACGGGCCTGTGCGCCCAGGTGAATTGATCCTCGTGGATGCCGGCATCGAAGTAGATTCCCTCTACACTGCCGATATCACACGCACTTTGCCGATCAATGGCACTTTCTCTCCCGCTCAAGCTGAGGTTTACCAGGCTGTCTTAGATGCAGCGAATCGCGCCCTCGAACGAGCAAACGAGCCAGGATGCCGCTTCTGCGATATCCACACTGCTGCGATGGAAGTACTGGCCGAGTATCTGGAAAAATGGGGAATGCTTCCCTGTACAGGTGAAAAATCCCTCACATCCCCTACTCAGTATCATCGGCGCTGGATGCCTCACGGCACCTCACATCACCTCGGCCTCGACGTCCATGATTGCCAGGCTGCGAGCCGAGAGATGTATATGGATGCCCTCCTTGAACCGGGAATGGTATTCACTATTGAACCTGGACTCTACTTCCGTGAAGATGATCTCCTCGTTCCTGAGCGTTTCCGTGGCATCGGAGTTCGCATTGAAGACGATATCCTCGTCACCGAATCAGGCGTGGTGCGTATCTCGGAAGATATCCCCCGAGAAATCGCGGATGTAGAGGCATGGATGGCGCAGATCCTCAACGGCTGATTCTAGATGTGTGCGGGTGAGCCTCGTCTCACAGGCTCACCCGACTGGTAGCTCCTTATGCGTGCTGATACCCCGTTCACATCTATGCCCACTTCCTTACTCCGTTGGCTTCTGTGCCGATCCCTTGCCCACGCCTTGCTCTACTTCGTCCCGCATACCCTACTCCCCTGCCCACACACCACACTTCCCCTACCGACTACCTGAGTAATACTGAGGCAGCGTAGCCTAGATGTGCCTAACGATGCCCGGTAGCCTCATCGACGAGAGGAAACAGCGATGTCACATCCCGCCCCCACCCGCGTTTTTAGTGCACGCCTCGCCGGTACCCCCGTTTTCGATCCCATCGGGGATCGCGTGGGATCTGTCTACGATATCGTCGTTCTTTTCCGGCACAAGGGTGACCCTCTCGCAGTTGGCCTCGTGGTGGAAGTCGTTGGGCGCCGCCGCGTGTTTCTTCCTCTCACCCGCGTTACCTCAATCGCTAATGGTCAAGTGATTACCACCGGGCTTGTCAATATTCGCCGTTTTCAACAGCGCCCGGCTGAAACTCTTGTCCTTGGCCAACTTCTTGAGCGCCATGTAGTCATCACCGAAAGCGGAGAAAAAGCCACAGTGATCGATGCTGCGATCGAGCAGCGCGGACGCGAGTGGCGCCTGACCACACTCTTTGTGCGCACCCAGCGCGGATCTAGGCAAGGCCAACGTTCCATTATCGTGGCTGCGTGCGAAGTTACAGGTCTGCATGTGCATGTGGAAAGCCAAGGAACCCGTGCGATTATGGCGCAGATCGGCACTCTTAAACCCGCCGACGTTGCCGATGTACTACGCGATCTTCCCTCCGAACGAATGCAGGATGTCGCTAACTCTCTTACCGACGAACGCCTCGCTGACGTCCTCGAAGAGCTTGGCGACGACGATCGCGTAGGAATCCTTTCCAGCCTCGACGTGGATCGAGCTGCGGATGTTCTTGACGCCATGCAGCCCGATGATGCCGCCGACCTCGTGGCCGAGCTTCCTACGGAGCAAGCCGCCGTTCTTCTTGACAAGATGGAGCCCGACGAAGCTGAGGACGTGCGCCGCCTCCTCTCCTACGACGAGCGCACTGCCGGCGGCCTCATGACTACCGAGCCCATTATCCTTCCACCTGACGCGACGATTGCCCAGGCTCTTGCCTCAGCCAGCCGCGCTGATATTCCCCCTGCCCTGGCCGCCATTGCCTTCGTCTGTCGCCCACCCACAGAAACTCCCACGGGGCGTTACATCGGAGTGGTACATCTCCAACGCGCTCTGCGAGAACCTCCCTCTCTTATGATCGGCTCAATTGTCGATAACGACGTGGAAGCCGTAGAACCCTCGGACGGTATCGGTAAAGTGACGCGCTTGCTCGCCACGTATAATCTCACCGCTATTCCTGTCGTGGACGAAGGGCTCCTGGTAGGAGCCGTCTCCGTGGATGATGTCCTCGACCACCTCCTGCCCGAGGATTGGCGCGATGCCGACGACGACGAGACCGACGAAGCAGTGGAGGCTCAGCATGTCTGATTTTGATAAGCCCGTCGAGCGCGCCCCACGCCGGCGCCGCCAGTATCGCTTTGACTCGGATGCTGCTGGGCATTTCGCCGAAAGGATCGCCCGTTTTACTGGTACGGCAACTTTCCTTATTTATCTCACGATCTTCGTCGCTTTGTGGATCGGATGGAATAGTTTCGCACCAAATCATCTACGATTCGATTCGGCTTCCCTGGGTTTTACAGCTCTCACGCTCATGCTTTCACTCCAAGCTTCCTATTCAGCTCCACTCATCCTCTTGGCTCAAAATCGTCAAGATGATCGAGATCGAGTCAATGCCGAACAGGATCGTCAAAAAGCTGAGCGCAACCTCGCTGATACCGAATATCTTGCACGCGAGATCGCAGGCCTGCGTATGGCTCTAGGTGAAGTGGCCACACGCGATTATGTGCGCTCAGAACTGCGCGATGCCCTCGAAGCATTCGACCGCGACCGCGAAGAACGCCTGAACGAACGAGATCAGCGTATTGCTGAACTCCAAGCAGAACTCGATGAACTGCGCAAAACACGTGAATCGGAAAACATGCGAGAAGTCGAGATCACGAGTGAAGGCAAGATTGAAGCTACGACACACCTCTCAGAGAAAGCTGCGTCCCACACCAGCACGTGCGAGAACTAGATCTGGCACACGCATGAAGCATTCTCTCAGCAACACACGAGGCTGCGATTTCGCTCCTAGCACGCTGAGAGTTTCTCCACGTTTATAAAGAAAACACCATGAGTAGGATGGAAGGCATGATTAGCACTGCCGAGGTCGAGCGCGCCCTAGAGAATGTTATCGATCCCGAAATTCGTCGTCCGATCACTGAACTCAACATGGTAGAAAAGGTTGAGGTAACCCCTGAAGGAGGGGTGACTATCTCAATTCTTCTCACCACTGCGGGCTGCCCCTTAAGAGAGACTCTCACTGCTGATATCACGCGCGTCGTCAGCTCACTCGAAGGAGTAGCCTCGGTTCAGGTTCAGATGGGGGCGATGAATACCGAACAACGCGCAGCTCTGCAAACCAAACTGCGAGGCGGCGTTGCCCCGAAGAAGAATCCCTTCACTCAGCCCGATTCCCTCACACGTGTCTACTCAATCACCTCTGGTAAAGGAGGGGTAGGCAAATCCTCTCTCTCAGTGAATCTCGCAGCTTCCCTCGCCGCGAAAGGGCTCAAAGTAGGGCTTGTTGATGCCGATATCTACGGTTTCTCAATCCCCCGTATGCTCGGTGTGGATACACCACCTCAGCAGCTGGGCGACATGATTATTCCTCCCGTTGCCCACGGGGTGAAGGTTATTTCAATCGGCATGTTCGTCGAAGATAACTCTCCAGTGGTCTGGCGCGGTCCGATGCTTCATCGCGCACTTGAGCAGTTCTTCGCTGATGTTCACTGGGGTGATCTTGACGTTCTCCTCCTCGATCTCCCCCCTGGCACGGGTGACATCGCAATCTCAGTAGCCCAACTTATTCCTCACTCCGAAGTGGTGGTGGTGACCACCCCACAAACCGCAGCAGCTGAGGTTGCCGAACGCGCTGGGCACATGGCACGTCAAACAGAACAACGTGTGGTGGGCGTGGTGGAAAACATGTCCTACATGGTGATGCCCGACGGATCTCATAATCCAATCTTCGGCAGTGGCGGGGGCGAAATCGTCGCTGCACAGCTCTCTGAACAGCTGGGATACGATGTTCCACTGCTTGCGCAAGTTCCTCTTGAACCCGAGATCCGTGAGGGTGGAGATGCTGGTGAACCTTGGGCTATTGACGAAGGTAACTCGCCCGCACAGCAGGCGATCCGCAACTTGGCAGATTCTCTCGTCCACAGATCCCAGGATCTCTCTGGACGCAACCTCGGGATCTCGCCACTCTAAGCCACATACTACTTCCTAGGGGTACCCGCATTTTGGGGCACCCCTGCCGGGAAATCGGTAGCATAGATAACTAGCACACCTTCCCAGGAGAGGATCTCATGGCACCTGATCACGCTCTCGCTTGGTCCTACACAGAGGACTTGTTCGAGGAAAGCCCCGTTATCGCCCACGCTCGCGTTCTTGCCTCCGAATACGGCATTACGACGATCTCCCCAGCCACAGGTGCCTTTCTCCAGACTTTCGTTGCCGCAACTCAAGTGCGCTCCATCGTGGAGATAGGAACAGGGACAGGTATCTCTGGCCTCTATATGCTCGGAGCTAGCTCTGATGTCTCTCTCACCTCCATCGACACTGAAACGGAGTATCAAGTCGCGGCACGCCACGCTTTCTCCGACATGGGTGTGCGCTCGGGGAGAACTCGCCTTATTACTGGGCGTAGCGCGGATCTTCTCCCACGCCTAGCTGCTCACTCCTACGATCTTGTCTTTCTTGACGGCGATCCGTTGGAGGCGTCCGGTGATGTAGAAGAAGCTCTTCGTATGCTTCGTCCTGGCGGCACGATTATTCTCGCTCATGCCCTCATGGGTGGGCGCGTAGCTGACCCCGCTCGACGCGAATTAGAGGTTGTAGCAATTCGGAACCTTGGCCGCGAACTCCTCGAATCAGCTCAGATGCGCAGCTGCCTCCTACCTGTTGGAGACGGACTCCTCCTCGCAACAGCACGCTGAGAATAAATGCCACAAGTTCTCCCCTAGGAGCTGAGGGGATATGCCCTCTCCCATGAGCAAACCACCAATGGCGTGGGCACACTCTCCCCAAGAACTGAGAGCTGCTCAGGCTGGGTCTAGTAGCGCCCACACGAATTTGTTACACCAGTACACGCGAAGCCGCGCACATCTTCCGTCTTCCCGCGTAGCAAAATCGCAGAACGCCTCACATTTCCCTCCGGAAAACCTGGGGTTATAGGCTCATAGGCTCAAACCTGCTCGTTAACTCCGAATATGGTGGGTGGGGGCACGCCCAGCATGCCCCCACCCACTTCTCTCTCGACATGCTTAACGTTCGGCGGCTTCGAGAGCCTTCCTCAGCTCCGTGACTTCATCGTCCGAAAGTTCAAGGACGAGGCGCCCGCCACCTTCAACGGGAATTCGGACAACATTACCGCGGCCTTCCCGTTCCACTTCGAGGGGTCCGTCGCCGGTACGCGGCTTCATGGCTGCCATAGTACATCCTCTCCAAGGTTGATTCGTTTCTCATTCTACCCGTAGATTCACACCGACGTGAGAAAACATACGGACACACGCACATATGCAGCAGAGACACAAATCGAACACACAAACACACAAATAAAGCCACGACCTACAAACGAAGCACCACAGGTTCATGCTCTCTACAGTGAGAAAAAGGGGCATTCCACTGTGACTAGGGATTTTCGTTGGGATAGCAAGGAAAGAGTGTAGATTCTTAATACTGGTAGTTAAGAATCATGGATTCTCCCTGTTACCAATGCCGGTGTGATATCTACTCCGGGTGATTGCTTCCGGTTAATCACTCTCGCTGATTGTTCCCAGCTGATCGTTCCTGTCCACTCACTCTAGCCGTTCATTCGTGACTTTCGCGCCGCTTACGCGCCAAGGCGTGAATCCCTCTTCGCACTGCTTCTACTGCTTCTTCCGCAGAATCAACTACAACAAGTTTTTCTATATCTCCAGGGCTAATCATATGTGCCTGCCTCACCGGTCCGGCAAGCCATTGGAGAAGTCCACTCCAATACTCGCGCCCATAGAGAACGATAGGAAAAGAGGAGACTTTACCCGTCTGAACTAAGGTGACAGCCTCAAAGAGTTCGTCGAGTGTGCCAAAGCCTCCGGGCATCACTACAAATCCCAGGGCGTACTTGAGAAACATAGTTTTGCGCACAAAAAAGTAACGGAAAGAGATACCACGATTGACGTACTCGTTAATTCCTTCTTCGAAGGGAAGCTCAATCCCAAGACCCACTGAAGTACCACCAACCTGGCTCGCACCCTTATTCGCGGCAGCCATGATTCCAGGTCCTCCACCTGTGATAATAGCGAATCCCTCTCTTACGAGACGTTCTGCGATCTCAGTTGCCGCACGGTAAAAAGGATCCTCCGGGTGGGTGCGCGCCGAGCCGAAAATTGAAATTGCTGGCCCGATATCAGCGAGAGTACCGAAACCTTCAACGAATTCAGATTGGATACGCATGACGCGCCACGGATCCTCGCTCTGCCAACTCCCTGAACGCTCAGGAGCTAGGAGCGCTGCGTCAGCTGTAAACTCGGGAATCTGGTTATCGCGTAAGAATGCGGGGCCTCGTTGGTAGGTTCTCATACAGAGAGTTTCCCATGGCATCATCTTTCACGCCCGCAGACTCGCTTTGTCCTCTCTTCATATTCGATCCATCTTCGCCAATCTCACCTACATGTATCTCGCCTCACCTATTCAGTACCCCTGTATAGACTTCCCTATATCACTCCCCAAAAAGTGCAGTAGCGACGAAAAATCCGCATGGTTTCTACAATGTCCTCCTGGGGATAAACCTCCGCATCCTCATGACAGAGCAAGGGATTATCTAGAGTGACATTCACGGCTGAAATCCCGAGGGCAGCACAACACGTGGCATCCCTCCGCCCATGTGAGGTGGAGGCGCTGTCCGCGAGAGGGCAAGCAAGACGGAGGAGATCCTCATCATTCATGGGAGAGGTGAGATTGATAAAAGTTGAGGAGAATCAGAAGTCACTAGCCAAATGACAAATGACATATGAGAGGTTCATCCCCGTTCCTGGAAGAGATGGTGAGTGTTTTGGCACAGCGGTGAGTCTTATTAGGATTCATTCCCATTCCCGAGAGGGATGATGGGACAGCGTTGCACTATTACCATTTCACTCTCCTCTACACCAGAATTATCTTAGCTACAATAAGAGGCAAAAATTCCCGCTCTTTCAGCTATACATGAGGGCGGTTCGCGCGGTAGCGTTGTGGTATGGAGAAACTTGAAACACCGGCGGAACTCGCCCAACGAGCTGCCGCCGTCATTGCTGACCGCACAGGTGTTGCCACCCATGACATCGCCCTCACCCTCGGCTCCGGCTGGGCTGGTGCTGCCGAGCTCATCGGAGAGACGGTTGCCACAATCCCCGCCCAGGAGATTCCCGGATTTGCCGCCTCCGCTGTTGCCGGACACAGTGGATCCATAAGCTCAATCCGTCTAGCTTCAGGCCACCACGCACTTGTGCTAGGAGCACGCACCCACTACTACGAGGGTAAGGGCGTGCGCGCCGTGGCTCACGGCATCCGCACTGCCGCGGCATGTGGAGCCCGCACAGCAATCCTCACCAACGGCTGTGGATCCACCGTAGCGCAATGGGGTCCTGGAACTGTGGTGCTTATCCGTGACCACATCAACCTCACAGCAACTTCCCCCCTGGAAGGCGCCACCTTCGTCGACCTCACCGACGCTTACTCCCCTACTTTGCGAAACATCGCACATGAGATCGATCCCGACCTACCCGAAGGCGTGTACGCCCAGTTCCCCGGCCCGCACTACGAAACTCCCGCCGAAGTGAAGATGGCGCGGATTCTGGGAGCAGATCTCGTGGGAATGTCCACCACTCTTGAAACTATTGCGGCACGTGAAGCTGAGATGAGTGTTCTTGGCTTATCTCTGGTAACCAACCACGCCGCGGGTTTCGCTCCCGGCAACTTGAACCATGCGGAAGTCTTGGAAGCAGGGCGCGCCGCCGGGCCGCGTATCTCCAAGTTACTTGCCGCAATCATTGCCCTAATTGATGAGGAGTGCTGAATGAGCACATACAACCGCACAGAGGTGGAAGAATGGATCGCTCACGATCCTTCCAAGGAAACCCAAGAAGAACTCACCACCCTGCTCGCGCATGCCGAGGCTGGCGAAGCTGAAGCAGTAAAGGAACTGTCAGATCGCTTCCAAGGCCCTCTCACCTTTGGAACCGCTGGCTTGCGAGGAGCAATGGCCGCTGGCCCTCACCGCATGAATCGCGCTGTTGTCCGCCGTGCGGCTGCTGGCCTCGTCGCCTACCTCAAGGAGAAAATCGGTGAGAATGCGCTCCTCGTCGTCGGAAATGATGCGCGTTATCATTCACGTGAGTTCGCTGAGGATACGGCAGCTATCGCTCATGCCGCTGGCATCCGCGCCCTCATCATGCCACGCCAACTTCCCACGCCTCTCCTTGCTTTCGCTGTGCGTGCTCTAGGAGCCGATGCTGGTGTCATGGTGACAGCCTCCCACAACCCTGCAGCCGACAACGGCTACAAGGTCTACCTCGGCGGGCGTCTTACCGACGAATGGGGTCAAGGTGTTCAGCTTGTCCCGCCCTCCGATGCAGAGATCGCCGCAAAGATTGCCGCAGCTCCCTTTGCTGATGAGATTCCTCTCTCCGAGGGTTACGGCTTCGTTGAGGAAGCAATCATCGATGAATACGTACGCACCACGGCAAGCCTAGTTCCAGCCGAATACTCTCGCGACCTCACAATTGTCTACACCGCAATGCACGGTGTGGGTGAGCCGATCTTCCGTCGCGTTATTGAGGCAGCCGGCTTCACCAATATCATCGAAGTGGAGGAGCAATGCTCCCCCGATCCGGATTTTCCCACTGTTCCCTTCCCCAATCCAGAAGAAGTCGGCGCCCTGGACATGGCAAAGGCGCTGGCTGCGAAGGTAAATGCTGATATTGTCATCGCCTCGGATCCCGACGCCGATCGCTGCTCCGCAGCCGTTCCTTTCGAGGGCGGTTGGCGCCAGCTCTCCGGCGACGACATCGGTTCGCTCCTTGGCGAGTATATGGCTGGAGTGAACGAGGGTAAGGCTCAGGCCACCTTTGCTTCCTCGATCGTCTCCTCGCGCCTGCTTTCTCGGATTGCCGAGAATCATAATCTTGCCTACACCTCAACACTCACGGGATTTAAGTGGATCGCACGCGCACCCCACATCGCCTTCGGCTATGAGGAGGCAATTGGCTTCTGCGTCAATCCGGATGCTGTGCGTGACAAGGACGGCATTTCTGCTGGCCTACTCCTCGCTTTCCTCGCCGCGAAACTTCGTGACGAAGGGTCATCACTCGTTGGCGAACTAGATCGCCTCTACACCACACATGGTGTTTACCTCTCGGGACCTGTGACCGTGCGTGTGGATGATCTCTCGATTATTCCGGCGACGATGGCGAAGGTACGTTCAGTGCCACCAACTGAACTCGCAGGCTCCCCTGTAGTAAAGATCGTGGATCTCTCCGAAGGTAGCGAAGATCTTCCTCCCACCGACGGCATTGCTTGGTGGACCGAGGCAGATGATCGCGTGATTATCCGCCCCTCGGGCACGGAGCCAAAGGTCAAGTGCTACCTCGAAGTGATCGTCCCCGTGGAAGATGATCTTGAGACGGCTAAAGCTGCGGCAGCTTCCCGCCTGAAAGCCTTCAAGGCTGACATCGCAGCAGCTCTCAAGCTCTAGCCCACTCTCTCACGAGCTCTCACGTCAGGGCAGCATGAAGGGGAGGCCACCGGTCTCCCCTTCATGCTGCCCTCATGCTGCCCTGAACATCAGAGAGTCTCAAGTACCTTCGTCGTGCCAGAAAGGCCGAGGCGGGTTGCTCCAGCATCAAGCAGCTGCGAAGCAAACTTACCGTCGCGGATACCGCCCGAAGCCTTCACCTCAAGTTCGTCGCCCACCGTCTTTTTCATAAGTTCCACGGCATGAACTGAGGCTCCACCAGCCGGATGGTAGCCTGTCGAAGTCTTGACGAAGTCTGCCTTAGCAGCCTTGGCGGCTTCGCACACTTTAACGATCTGTTCGTCAGTGAGAGCAGCCGATTCGATAATCACCTTGAGCACAGCACTGGGAATAGCCTCACGCACAGCGCGAATATCGGCCTCCACCTTGTCGAACTGGTTCGTCACCGCGTCGGCGAGATTGATGACCATATCGACTTCCTGAGC
The DNA here is from genome assembly GCA_015679245.1 of Actinomycetaceae bacterium zg-1166. Lineage (GTDB taxonomy): Bacteria > Actinomycetota > Actinomycetes > Actinomycetales > Actinomycetaceae > Changpingibacter. The sequence continues at coordinate 1,299,934 of CP064953.1, forward strand.
GCCTTCCTTCACCGAGGCAGCAGCCTCTGCAGCTTTAATTTCACTGTGGTGAGCTCCCGAGGGGAAGCCGCAGACCACAGCCAGCTTGATATCTGCCAGATCAACGTCTGCTGGCAGTGGCAGCATTGAGGGGGAAATGCACACTGAGTACGTGCCCAGAGCCTTAGCATCCTCGATGAGAGCTCGCACATCGTCCTCTGTAGCCTCGGGTTTAAGGAGAGTGTGGTCAACGAGCTTGGCCACTTCCTGAGGTGTGTATGACATATTTTCCTTCACTTTCTGGTGGGGTTGATACCCACCTGACAAAACTTAGAAATGCGCTAAGCGTTTGAGAGCATAGGAGGCGAAAGCCTCGTCTGTATGCAAGGAAGCTACCGTAGTAGCTACGAGCTCCCCATCTAGAGGCACAGAGTCAACGCCCCACGTACTCACTTCTCAAGCTAAGCACGTCTGCCTGCGATTTAGCGGGCAATCCGATCGAGTACCACAGATGCGCGCTCAACCACTGGTTCTTGGCTCACTGTGAGGGTACCTTCGAGGGATTCAAGCGCTCGGGAGAAACGATCCTCGTCGTCGGTATGGAGTGTAAGGAGCTTCTGCCCCTTGCGCACATTCTCCCCTGGCTTAGTAAAGATCTCAATACCCGCACCTGCCTGCACCGGATCCTCTTTACGGGCACGGCCAGCGCCCAGGCGCCACGAGGCAACTCCAACCTTGAGAGCATCCATGTCCTGAAGAATACCGTCAGACTCTGCCACCACATCGAGAGTGTGGCGCGCGGTAGGTAGTGGCGCATCAGGATCTCCACCCTGTTCGCGAATCATCGCACGCCACACGTCCATTGCTCGCCCGTCACGCAGAGCCTGCTCAGGATCGGCATCAGGTTTACCAGCGGCTGTAAGCATTTCGCGAGCCAGAGCTACCGTGAGTTCAACGATATCGGCAGGCCCACCACCGGCGAGCACTTCCATGCTCTCACGCACTTCGAGAGCGTTGCCCACAGTGAGTCCGAGAGGCACTGACATGTCGGTGAGCAAGGCAATCGTCTTCACTCCGGCATCCGTCCCCAGATCTACCATGGTGGAAGCAAGTTCGCGCGCCATATCAATACTCTTCATGAAGGCGCCCGACCCCACCTTGACATCGAGAACAAGCGCATCGGTGCCTTCAGCGATCTTTTTACTCATGATCGAGGAAGCAATGAGGGGAACGCAGTCTACAGTGCCCGTGATATCACGTAGGGCGTAGAGCTTCTTATCCGCCGGGGCAAGTCCTGTGCCAGCCGCACAGATGACAGCCCCCGACCCCGCACCAAGCTGGTGTTCGATTTCCTCATTGGAGAGGTTGGCACGCCATCCCGGAATGGATTCAAGTTTATCGAGGGTGCCTCCTGTATGCCCAAGGCCACGCCCGGAGAGCTGCGGCACCGCTACATCGAAAGCAGCGACGAGGGGCGCAAGGGGAAGGGTGATCTTGTCGCCCACACCGCCAGTGGAATGTTTATCTGCCGTACGACGCGGGAGTTTGCCAAAGTCGAGGCGCTCACCTGATCGGATCATGGCATCGGTCCAGCGGGCAATCTCACGGCGGTTCATTCCGTTGAGGAATATAGCCATCGCAAGTGCGCTCATCTGTTCGTCTGCCACAACACCACGGGTGTAGGCATCAATCACCCAATCGATCTGCGCATCAGTGAGTTCGGCCTTGTCTCGCTTGGTACGAATAATATCTACTGCATCAAATTGTTCTGCCATGAGTCATCCTTGAAAAGTCGAAGTGGCCACTTTGTCGAGATCTGCCTGGCCAAAGCCGTAGGGCATCACTTCTTCGATCGGCATAATTCCTGTTGGCATCGCGATGAGAGCTTCCGGAGCTAGGTGTTCGGAGATAAGCTGGCGGCAGCGCCCACAAGGCACTACAGGTTCACCATTTCCATCCACTGCACCGAAGGCAACAATCGGGGAGCGCCCTGCGCGCACCACATCCGAGATCACGCCACATTCAGCACAGAGCACGACGGAGTAGGCGGCATTTTCTACATTGCAGCCGCTGAACCACTGACCATCCTCGGTCAGGGCTGCTGCGCCCACAGGATAGCCCGAATATGGTGCATAGGCATTCTTCATCGCCTCGACAGCCTTGCGGTTGAGTTCCTTCCATGTATCTTCAGTGATATCCATATTTCTTCCTTGTGTTTCCTTGGCACCGCGGGCACGTTTCTTGTTCCGATTCCGCCCCACCTCACCCTTCCTTGACAAGGAGAAAGATAAAGCAGAAGAAAAGAAAACTCCTGCGAGAAAGGCGGCAGGCCAGCACGTGCTGGCCTGCCGTCCCTTCCCTGCCGCTTACTTGGTGTAGGGCACGTTCTCCGATGCCGGCGGGCGGGAGCGCCCGACGAATCCGGCAACGGCGAGAACCGTGACGACGTAGGGAATCATATTGATGAGGTTGGACGGTGCATCGATATTGAGGCTGGGCATGAGAATTGCCACGGCTTTAGCAAAACCAAACATAACAGCCGCACCCACAGCACCTACTGGATGCCACTTCCCCAGAATCATGGCAGCGAGGGCAATATAGCCATTGCCGTCGGTCATATTGTTGTTGAAAGAATGTCCAATGTTGGCGCCGATTGTGAAGTAGGCGCCACCCAGACCAGCGAGAGCACCGGAGATGAGGGAAGCCCGGAAGCGGATTGGACGCACCTTGATACCCACCGTATCAGCCGCATGTGGGTGTTCACCGCACGCGCGAAGCCTGAGACCCCAGCGTGAGCGGAAGAGGTAAATGGTGAGTACGACGATAACGATGTACATGAAGTACGTCAGGAGCGTCTGATTGAAGAACGCCGGACCGATCACCGGGATATCTCCCAAGAGAGGGATCTTGATATTCTCCAAGTTCATTGAGGCCGAATTGAGTTCTGGCTTCTGCGAAAGAACAGTGGAGAAGAAAAAGGTGGTCAAGCCTAGAGCGAAGGTATTGAGCACCACGCCCACGATGATGTGATCCACGTTGTAGCGCACGGCAAAGAGCGCAAGGAGGGCACCGATGAGGGCACCAGCAATTGGTGCGGCAATAAAGCCTACCCACACTGATCCAGTGGCCGAAGCCACGACAACTCCAGCGAAAGCACCCGTAAGGAGCTGACCTTCAATAGCAATATTGACAACACCTGAACGCTCCGAAACTACTCCGGCAAGAGCGCCAAAAATGAGCGGTGTCGAGAGAGCGAGGGCTGCGGCAAGCGTGGCGGTAAGAGTAATTTGACCAGCTGAACCACCGCCCTGCCACGCCAGGAGGGAAAAGACAACGGCAACTGCTACCACGAAGGCAGCGATAATACCCACTTTCTCGCGGCGCGAAGTACGCCAAGTTGCCCATAGGAAGGCAAGGGCTGCACAAGCTGCGAGGATCCAGCACAAGAGTGAGGCACTCACATGCCACTCAGGAACTTGAATCATGTCCTTGCGCGAGAGTGAGAACTTAAATACAGCCATCCCCTCAGACTTCAGAGCTGCAAATACAGCGATGAGAGTTGCGATGGCAAAGGTAATGGGCAGCTTCCAGCTGATCTTGGCAAGAATGTCGCCGTGGTTGACACTCTCCACCTTAGGGGTCACTGCGGTGCTCATGCTGCCACCTCCTTCGTCTGGAGAGTGATGTACTTGCGGATCGTCATGCCTTCAGGCTTGGGCAGGTGGAATAGCCAGCGGACAAAGGGCGGTGCGGCAATAAGCAGAACGATGACAGACTGGAGAACCAGCACCATGTCGATTGGAACATTTGCTTGAGCCTGCATAATGCGGCCACCGGCCTTAAACGCACCGAAAAGCAAGCCTGCAAAAACCGTGCCTAACGGCTTGTTGCGTCCAAGGAGTGCCACTGTAATGGCATCGAAGCCTATCGAACCAGCTACGTCGCCAGTGAGGTATTTCATCGTTGAAGTGATCTGAATGCCTCCGGCGAGCCCCATGAAGGCTCCAGAGAGAGCCATTGTCATTCCCGTTACGAATGCGACCGACATTCCCGCTGTACGTGCCGCATGAGGGTTGGCACCCACAGCACGAAGCTCAAATCCCCAGGTAGAACGCTCAAGGAACCACCAGATAAAGATGGCGGCAAGGATGGCGATAACGAAACCGAGATCGAGTTGGAAGGGCGCGGGTAGAAGGCTGGGAACCTCTGCACTCTCGTGGATGAGTTCAGACTGTGGGTTGGAGGAGCCTGCACGCTGGAAAGTGGGACGCGTGAGGAGATAGTTGAGGAAGAGAGCGGCGATCGAATTCAACATGATCGTGAGGATCACTTCGTTCGCGCCCGTCTTAGCCTTGAGGAAACCCACAATCCAACCGTAGAAGCCACCGGCCACCATGGCGGCAAGTAGGCACACAACCATGTGAAGGATTGGAGGCATCTGCATCGCGAAGCCGACATAGCCAGCAGCGATTGCACCAAAGATAAGCTGACCTTTACCACCGATATTGAACAGACCTGCTCGGAAGCCAAGGAGCAACCCCAGGCCTCCAATAATCAACGGCACGCCTGCGAAGATCGACGCAGTGAGAGGTTTGAGCATGAGGTCAAGCGAGTTCGCGTTGTAGTTGAAGATCGAACCACGGAACATGGCAGAGTAGGCCTCGCTAATGCTCGCACCTGAAGCCACGATAAGGATGGCTCCAATGAGGAGAGCTACGACGAAGGCGAGCACATTGACAAGCCACGTCGAACGCAGCCCCACCACCGCGGCTGCTTTGAGCCAGGTGCCGTATCCAACCTTCGCGCGTGGCTGGTCTGCCACCGGCGTTTCTACATTGTCGCTCACTGGGTAACCTCCTCGTGAGACTGAGAGATAGCGTCCTCGTAGGGCACGCCGGCCATCATCAGGCCGAGCACGCTGCGTGGGGTATCCGAAGGAACAATTCCAATAATTCCGCCGCGGTACATTACGGCAATACGATCAGCAAGACCCACAACTTCGTCAAGCTCAGAGGAGACGACGAGAACCGGGATACCTTCGTCGCGTGCAGCAACGATCTGCTGGTGGATAAATTCGATAGAGCCGACATCCACACCACGAGTGGGTTGATTAGCGACGAAAAGGTTGAGCTTGCGCGACAGTTCGCGCGCCACAACCGCTTTCTGCTGGTTGCCTCCCGAGAGTGTGGAAATCGTGTCGGAGATTTTCGTCAAACGAATATCGAATTCCTCACGTAGCTTCTCTGCATGAGCAGCGACTTTTGCGGGCTTCATTGCTGGCCCCTTGGCGAAAGGCGCCTCCTTGTACTGATCGAGGATGAGGTTCTCTGCAATCGTGAACTGGGCGATCATACCGTCAGTGGAACGATCTTCGGGAACAAAACCGATTCCAGCATCAAGATGACGACGCACGTTCTCCTTAGTGAGATCCTTCCCGTCCAAGATCACACTGCCTTCATCGGGAGTTGATAGGCCAAGGATGATCTCAGCTAGTTCCGTCTGCCCATTGCCCTGAACACCTGCAATACCAACGATTTCCCCGCAGCGCACCTCAAGGTTTACGTGGTCAAGTGCCACGTGACCGGCAGGGTCAAGCATGGAGATATTCTCCATGCTCAGCCCTAGATCTCCTACTTTGGCTTCCTTCTTCTCTACACGCAGAAGAACAGGGCGACCCACCATCATTGTGGCGAGTTCAGCCTCGCTGGATGAAGGATCAGCTTCACCCACGACCTTCCCGCGGCGAATCACGGTAATCTTATCGGCCACAGCGCGCACCTCGCGCAGCTTGTGGGTGATGAAGATAATGGAGGTTCCCTCGGCGGCGAGTTGCTTCATAATCGCCATGAGTTCGTCAGTTTCCTGCGGAGTAAGTACAGCCGTAGGTTCGTCAAGAACAAGTACGGAAGCCTCGCGCGAGAGAGCCTTAATGATCTCAACGCGCTGTTGGACACCCACGGGGAGATCTTCGATGTAAGCATCGGGATCAACGTCGAAACCGAACCTGGCCGAAACCTCACCCACAAGTTTCTTTGCACGTGTTGCGTCAATGATCCCCAAGCTCTTCGTCGGTTCGTACCCTAGAGCCACTGATTCAGCAACGGTGAATACAGGTACGAGCATGAAGTGCTGGTGCACCATGCCGATTCCTGCGGCTACGGCATCGCCAGGTCCCTTAAAGGTAACGGGCTTACCGTCGATGAGGATTTCGCCTTCGTCGGCATCGTAAATGCCGTAGAGAACATTCATAAGGGTTGATTTGCCTGCACCATTCTCGCCGAGGAGAGCATGGATTTGCCCTGGTTCGACGACGAGGTCGATATGGTCGTTGGCAACCAAGGGACCGAATCGTTTTGTGATTCCCTTTAGCTCCAGTCGCACTGTAGCCTTCCTTTCATCCTCCGCATCGCTGCGAATTAGGAAGTAACGTGAGGACATTAAACGCCGCATCTACGCGACGATTCATGTTCATCACAAAGTAGTAGCCGTATTATCGTAGCAAAAAGTTTCAGGAATGCAAGAAGCCCGGCTAGTGGCGTGACGCGCGCTAGCCGGGCTTCCATAGCATCAGTTCGAGCTAGGCGACTCGACCTTGAGCTTGCCGGAGATGATGTCCTGCTTGAGCTCCTTGAGCTTATCAGCCAGACCCTCAGGCATCTTCTTCTCGAAATCGTGGAAGGGAGCGAGGTTCACACCACCGTTCTCAAGGGTGCCCACGTAGGCCTCCGAGGAGAACTTACCCTCTGAACCTTCCTTGATGGTGTCGAATACCGAGGCACCGATTTCCTTCATCACCGAGGTGAGAGTAATCGAACCGTATTCGGTGGACTCGTACCAATCCGAATCCACACCGATGATGTAGACGTCGCCAGCAGCCTTAGCTGCGGCAGCAGCGCCCAGACCCACAGGGCCAGCCACCGGCATAATGATGTCAGCACCCTGCTGAATAAGCTGCTGGGCAGTCTGAGTACCCTGCTGCTGATCGTCGAAGGTGTTGGTGAACTGGCCGTTCTGAGCGTTCTTATCCCAGCCGATCACCTTGACGGACTTGCCGTTGTCCTGGTTGTACTTGGCAACGCCATCAACGAAACCGTCCATGAAGATCGTCACGGAAGGAATCTGGATACCACCGAAGGTGGCAACGGTGCCCGTCTTAGAGAAGGCAGCAGCAGCGTAGCCAGCAAGGAAGGCAGCTTCATGGGTGTTGAAAAGGAGGGCGCGGGTATTCTTACCTGCGTACTTCTCATCAAAGCCGGAATCGACAAGGGCGAAGTTGATGCCAGAGGTCGCCTTAGCAGCCTTACCAATGGCATCAGCAAGGTTGAAGCCAACGCCGATGATAACGTTACAGCCCGAATCCACCATCGACTGAACGTTCGGATCGAAGTCCGTGGAATCCTTGGACTCGGCGCTATTTTCTTTCACGCCGATCTCCTTGACAGCCTTCTTCAGACCATCCATAGCGGACTGGTTGAAGGACTTGTCATCCCAGCCACCAGCATCAGAAACGAGGCAGCCGGTATAGTCAATCTTCTTGGCGTCGGATGCATCGGAGCCGCCCTTGGACGAATCACCGCTGCCACCACAGGCGCCGAGCACGAGGGCCGCAGCGCCGAGCACTGCAGCGAACTTGAGGTTCTTCACGTGTATTCTCCTGAGTTTGTCTGGAACGCCGCATGGCGTCGGACATTCTCTAGTTTACGTCTCAAAAACACCCTTGTGTGCCGCTTCCCTCATTTTTGGAAGCGATCTGGCGAAGTTTCAACGAAAAGTCACCATATCTACGCCAAGTTTTTGTTCATTTACATAGTTTCTCGTGCTATACGTGGACTTTTCAGCGCTATCGAAGCCTACCTAAACCCACCTGATCGAGAGTCTCGACGGCACTTTTCACACTCTGAGCCGCCTCCTGACACGTAAGAAGAATGACATCGTCAGTCTCGACGACAACCGCACCTTCAATCCCCACAACAACTACTGGCTTGGAATAGGTGTAAATAAGGGAATTTGGAGAATCAATACGCAAAGTTGGCTGAAGCTCTCCCCCAGGAGAGACCTGTGCTGCACGCGCAGGTGGATCAATCACCCCAGCTAAGGATTCGTAGTCCCCCACATCCGACCACCCCATCTGTGCGGGCACAACAGCCACCCCTCCCTTAGCCGCCAAGGGTTCGGCAATTGCACGATCAATGACTGCTTCAGGAATTGCCTCCCACATGCCCGTCAGTTCCACAGAGTTCATACCCGCACGGGCATAGGCTTCCTCCCCTCCAGCTTCCTTACGTGGCCACGCGAGGGCAAGAGTCTCCAACGGTGCTGAAATCTCAGGTGAGAATCGTGCGAGTGCCTCTAGAAGTACACTCGCTTTAGCCACAAACATTCCTGCATTCCAGAAGTAACTACCTGCCGCAAGATAGGAAGCTGCGGTTACTTCATCTGGCTTTTCGACGAAAGATTTCACTGCATAAGTGCCCTCATGAAGCTCCTTACCAGAGTGGATATAGCCATAAGCAGGGGAAGGTGAATCCGGTTCAATGCCAATTGTGACAACGTAGCCTTCCTTTGCTGCCTCAATAGCCCGCTTTACGGCCATACCAAAGGCTGCCTCGTCGGTAACGAGATGATCGGCAGCGAAGGAACCAATAACCGCCTCGTCATCCTCGCGCCTAGCCAAAGCTGCGGCAAGGCCAATCGCACTCATCGTTCCACGTGGACTGGGCTCAATGAGGAGATGAGCTGTAGGTACTTGCTTACGGACGGGAGCCTCATGAGAAGAACCACACACAATCGTCGTCGTATCGGCAAGGGGGGCGAGGCGATCAACTGTCTGGACAAGGAGAGAGCGCCCCTGCCCTGTAAGATCAGCGAGGAACTTGGGGGCATTCTTGCGCGAGAGTGGCCATAGACGCGAACCAGCACCACCCGCCGGAATGATGACGTGGAAAGACATACGTGCTCCTTGGTTATCAGGACGCCATGTAACGGCGCTTCGACTCTACCTCAGAAGCATTACATAATTCCTAGCCACCCCCAGGTCACAGGCACAAGATCCCAGGTCACAGGCACAAGAAGAGAAGGATCGCACCTAACGTCATAGCGACTAAACCAGCCACAAGCGCAAGGAGAGAGGAGAAGAACTCCCGTGAGCCCTACAACAAGACTGGAAATCGCCATGTCCTTCGTCTTTTTATCGTCCTATGGAGCAGGCAATAGCGTTACCCCACGCCAAAGCCTGCTGCAATGCTGCCAGCGATAAGCCAGAGACGGCCAATCAAGTCAGAGGAGTGGCCAATCGAGAGAGCGCAGATCCTCACTCGTCGTTACTCGTGTTACAAGGAGCAGAGTCAAAGGAAGGAGGCCGACGATGTGTGCCAAGATTTCGTGCACAGCCTTCGCCTTCCACAGAAGAAGAATCGCAACGATAAAAATACCAAGCATCCATGACAGTGAAGGATCTCACCTGTGTCCTGGCCATTAACAGGCAGCTTCACGCAAGCATCCATGACAGTGAAGGATCTAAGCCTGGCATCTGAGCAAAGAGAAAGGTGATGATCGCTGTAAGTGCACCGATATATCCGAAGATCTTTCATAGACGTGTCCGAAGATCTTTATAGGAGTGAGCGCGTGATCCGGCTTCTCATCGCTCACATCAGCGCTGATGACGGCAAGTAGCTCGCTGGCAGGGTGAGCATCGAAGGCTGGTGGAGGATGCACAGGAGGAGAGACGGAAGGAGAGGAAGGCCCCTTCGAAGGCGGAGTCTCTGGGCTACGAAGGCGCATGTGTATCACACGTGTATGTATCACACGTGCAGAGGAAGGGGTTTTGCTTGCTGAAGAATAGAGAGTCGTAGTGTGATACACACACGTGTGAGGAAAGACTTCATTATCGTGGTGTTCCGTTGATACGCAATGTCCCCCAGTCTTTTCTCACTCATGGGACAATTGCCCCTCAGAGCGGGGGAAGATTGTTCCGGTAATGGGGTCATGAGGCCAGGCGAGCGTGTGCGCAGCAGAGAGCGTGACGTAATTTGGCCTCTCATCTGCGCGAATCGCCTTCGCAGAAGGAACCTCACTCTGGCGTGGAGGGTTGGCCATGAAGGCACAGGCGAAGAGGAGAACACGCGCCCAGAGGTTCATCCATAAAAGCAGCGTGGCAATTGCCACAAAAGAAGCAAGGAGAGCGTTGCGCCCTACCGAACTCACCACAGCTGTTCCAGCAATGCGGATGATCGTCATGCCAGCTGCAGCTATGGCACAGCCAAGCACGGCATCACGCCAGAGCATCCTCACGTGCGCCACAATCCTCACAAGGAAGAACACCACAAGACCATCAATGAGGAAGGAGGAAAGGTAACCAAGAGGGCGCAGAAGAAATCCGGAAAGATGAAGGAGATCCCAGAGCTGACCCACAAGAATCGTTGTGAGAGCCGAGGCAAGAATCCCTACTCCCATGATGAGGAATCCTCCCGCAGCGCGCAGGCGCCTAAAAATTGGATTTTCCTTGAGAGCAACGAGTCCGAACATTGAACGAATCGAGGAAGCAAGTGCGGTAAGCATTGAGGTGGCTGTCCAGACGAGGACAATTGCGGCACCAGCACTCGCCACAGTAAAAGCTGAGGGAAGGAGGAGGGAAGAAGGGTTAATAAGGCCGTGATTAGTGCCATCGTCGAGGAATCCAGGTAGGGCAGCATTGGCAGCCTCAATCACGCTCTCGCGGATCTCTGCGCGAGATCCAAGGAGAGCCATGAAGATGCTCCAGGCAATTGTTGCAGCTGCCGCCAGAGAGAAGAGTCCGCTGTAGGCGATTCCACCTGCCAGCAAGCCGCCACGAGCAGTCGAATAACGTGAGAGTGCACGAGGAAGACGGTAGTTCTGACACACGTCGACGAGGTGCACGATCTTCCCACGAAGTGCGGCGAGCTTCCCAGATGCAGATGGGTGTGTGAGCGTAGAGGTTTTTTCAGCTTTTCCGCACGTTGATTCGCATATGTGCACGGGTGTGGTGGGATTCTCGCCAGCCATACTCACACCGATTCCAGCGCATAATCAACACTCAGCGGCGCGTGATCGGAAAAACGTTCCTCGTAAGAAGAAGCTCGGGAGATCTCAAATTCTCTGGCAAGGTCAGCTAGTTCGGGAGTGACCATCTGATAGTCAATCCGCCACCCCACGTCCTTCACAAAGGCTTGGCCACGCTGTGACCACCAGGTGTAGGGGCCAGGAGTATCCGGGCTGAGGGCGCGCTGAACATCAACATAACCAAGCTCACCCAGCCATATATCAAGATAGGCAATCTCGTCATCCAAAACGCCGGAAGTTCTGTTGTGGTTCGATTTCCAGTTGGTGATATCAGCTTCGGTGTGAACGATATTGAAATCTCCAGCGACCAGGATATGTGTCGAGGGAGCTGCTCCAGAACGAAGCTCACGAAGACGCGTCGTCACAGCGTCGAGGTGGGCGTACTTCTCCGCCATTTTTGCCTTTACCTTCGCATCTCCCGAAAAGAGATATGCGGAGATCACTGTTAGGTTCTCTTCCGGCAGATCCACTTCAAGCCAGCGTCCCGTGGCAGCAGGCTGTTCCGCTTCGCAAGAGTTCAATCCTTCGCGCAGCTCCCCTACCTCAATACCCTCGCGTACTGCCACTGCCACCCCAGCGCGCCCTTTAATCTCGCATGGCAAGGAAAATACCTGATATCCCGGCCCGATAAGATCGACGACGAGTTCGCTGGGGGCACGCACCTCTTGAAGGAGGAGTACGTCCGGCCGCGTCTGCGTGAGCCAGAGCGGCATACCTTTGCCGATAGCAGCGCGAATACCATTGACGTTGCAGGTGGAAATACGCACGAATTCCTCACTTTACTTCTGGGAGCTAACCTCATAAGGCTAGCTGATTGAGCTAGGCGGTGAGAGATCTACCTGCACATTCTTTGAGAAATACCCACCTGCTTAGATAGCAGATACCCTTTTGGCCGCATCGTCATAGTGTCCTGTTTCCGCACTCGCTCACATGGTTTCTTTCTAGAGATAGATCTCGGCTGCTCTCATATAGTTCACCCACAACCTATATGAGGGCGCGCTCTGCTGCCTCAACCACATTAGCTAGGAGCATTGCCCGTGTCATCGGTCCTACTCCTCCAGGATTCGGAGAGAGCCACCCGGCCACTTCCACCGTGGCCGGATCCACATCACCAACGATACGAAAGCGCCCACAGGTATCGTCGTATATCCGTGATATCCCCACATCAACAACGACAGCTCCTGGTTTTATCCATTCTGGTCGAAGAAAATATGCCTGTCCTACAGCAGCAACGACGATATCCGCCTCTGCTACTCTCGCGGCAAGATTGCGTGTACCAGTGTGGCAGAGCGTCACTGTCGCATTGATCGCTTGGCGCGTGAGGAGGAGGCCAATTGAGCGCCCCACCGTCACCCCACGCCCCAACACGCAGACATTCTTTCCCTCCAACTCAATGCCATACCGGGTGAGAAGTTCGACGATCCCTGCTGGAGTACAAGGTAAAGGTGAGGCGATCGGTTCCTTGACGCGCAAGACGAGCCGCCCCAGGTTCATCGGGTGAAGGCCATCAGCATCCTTAGCCGGATCAATGGCTTCAAGGAGCGAATTGACATCCACGCTGTGCGGCAGTGGGAGCTGAACAATATAGCCGGTACACGTCGGGTCACAGTTAAGGCGCTCAATCGCCGCACGGATTTCAGTTTCGCTCGCACTGGCAGGAAGATCCTCACGGATCGAGGCGATTCCTACCTGTGCACAATCGCGGTGCTTTCCCGCTACATAAGAGAGAGAACCAGGATCCTCTCCCACGAGGATTGTTCCGAGTCCTGGCACCTGTGGTAGACGTGCCACTCGTTCCCGTAACTCTTCTTTTATCGTGGCGGCTGTGGCCTTACCGTCAAGAATCTGTGCGCTCACGATCTACTCCCCCACACGAACAGGAATCCCCGAGGCATTGAGCCCTGGATAGAGTGGGAAGGCATCAGTGAGTTTGGCGACACGGGCGCGCAGCGCCTCGACATCAGCTCCTCGCCCATGGATCAGTGCCGTGGCAATGATGTCCGCAACCTCTGCGAATTCTGTGGCAGTGAAACCACGCGTGGCTAGCGCCGGCGTACCGATCCTCAAGCCAGAGGTGATCTTGGGTGGGCGCGGATCCCAGGGAACCGCGTTGCGATTGACAGTAATGCCCACTGTGTCAAGTAAATCCTCAGCTTGCTGCCCATCCAGAGGCGAATTACGCAGATCGACGAGAACAAGATGAACGTCTGTTCCTTGCGTCACGAGCGAAATTCCTGCTGCGTGAGCATCAGGAGCGCTCAAGCGCTCAGCCAGGAGAGCTGCTCCTTCCAACGTGCGCGCCTGCCGCTCCTTGAACTCTTGACCAGCAGCAAGTTTGAGAGCCACTGCCTTGGCCGCAATAACGTGCATAAGTGGCCCACCCTGTTGGCCAGGGAATACAGCTGAATTGAGTGTGCGTCCAAAGATTGCAGCATCTCGTGAAAGCACCATGCCCGAACGCGGTCCACCTAAGGTTTTGTGAATCGTCGTTGAGACAACATCGGAATAGGGAACAGGGTTGGGATGAAGCCCAGCTGCCACGAGGCCAGCAAAGTGAGCCATATCTGTCCACAAGTAGGCTCCTACTTCGCGGGCAATCTCCTCAAAAGCCGCAAAATCGAGATGGCGTGGATAAGCCGACCACCCAGCAATAATCATCTTCGGGCGCGTTTGCAAGGCACGCTCCCGCACAAGATCCATATTGATTCGGAAGGTGTGCGGATCCAGCCCGTAGCCCACCATCGTGTAGTTCTTTCCGGAGAAGTTGATCTTCATTCCGTGAGTGAGATGCCCACCGTGAGCCAACTCCAACCCCATCACCGTATCCCCAGGAGCGACGAGCCCATGGTAGATAGCCGCATTCGCTTGTGCTCCCGAATGAGGCTGCACATTTGCGTATTCTGCACCAAAGAGCGCCTTTGCACGCTCAATTGCGAGTGCTTCGACCTTGTCAACCTCCTGGCAGCCCCCGTAGTATCGGGCTCCGGGATACCCCTCAGCATACTTATTCGTCAGCACTGACCCCATTGCTTCGAGAACCGCACGTGGCACAAAGTTCTCCGAGGCAATCATCTCTAGATAGGTGCGCTGGCGGATAAGTTCGCCCTCAAGAGCACCAGCGATATCAGGGTCAATGGCGGCTAACGGTTCGGTGAGAGTGGTGGAGAGATCGGACATGCTTCCTCCTTGGCAGGTTGCGGCTAGCGGCATTGGTCTAGCTAGGGCACGCAGATGCGGTGCCGAACACACGAACACATCAAGCCTAGCGTGTGAGCAGGAGAGAGGATTGAGTTTCTCCGCAGGGACGAGGAAACTGGAAGAGTGGTGAGGGTTGAGATAACCGAACCTATGAGCTTGTAGAAAGCACAGAACAATGGCATATGAGCTGCGTATGAAGCGCATTTACGACGCACCCTCTCACGAGGATGGCTTGCGCATCCTCGTTGATCGCCTGTGGCCGCGTGGGATTTCTCAGGAGCGCGCTGCCTTGGATCGCTGGGCACAATCCGAGATAACGCCCTCGTCTCAACTGCGCTCATGGTTTGCCCACGACCCAGCCAAATTTGAGATTTTTGAGGTGCGTTACCGCGCGGAACTCAATGAACGCCCCGAGGCTGCTGAGTTTGTGGAGGAAGTGCGCACAGCACTCGTCGCCTCGAATGTCACATTTCTTTACGCAGCTCGTGACCCGCAGATCAACCATGTAGTGATTCTCTTAGCTTGGGTGAATGAGAAACTCACGCAGGGTTCAGATACGTAGCAGGACACCTTGTATTTGTGTTGTATTCGTCTCTACCAGCGTACCTGTATAGTAGGCCAAACCCACATAAGAGTGGCTACACATACCCGTTCGGATCAATCGTCTCTCTTTAGCCACCCAGCACGAGGCGCATGTCACGGTGAGGGATTCCCGCGTCGAGATATTCCTCGCCGGGAAGAAGTTCGTAACCACATGCTTCGTAGAATCCAATCGCCTTGGTCTGGGAGGAAAGGTCAATTATGAGAGTGCCATCCTCCCCCACGCCTAGACGTTCCCGAGCAAGGCGTGCCCCAAAGGCCATCATTGCCTTGCCGAGTCCGGTGCCTCGCGATGCTCGGCGCAGTGCCACTCTCCCGATATGGCAATGCCCTTCGCCTTCGGGGAGAATGCGAAGGGTTCCCAACGCTTCTTCGCCTTGCCGAACCAATATATGGAGTGTTGAAGGGGCATTGTCGAACTCGTCGTGCTCAAGATCTTGCGGAACACCCTGTTTGTCACAAAATACTTCATAACGGATCTCAAGACACTGAGCCAGTTCCTCACTCGTATTCACCGCAATAAAATGCTGTTCTTCGTGAGCGCGTTCTTCCCCCATACGTATCAACGTTTCTTTCTCGGTGTCAACGTTTCCCTCTTATCTTGTACACCGGCACACGCATCCTTATTATTTAAAGATCCCTGCCCGCATAAGGTTGAGAGCATGGGCAAGATCGTGAGGATACGGTGAGCAGAACTCTATCCACTCCCCCGTGCGCGGGTGGTCAAAGCCGAGGCGATAGGCGTGGAGCCATTGCCGCTCAATTCCAAGTTTTGCGCTGAGCACGGGATCAGCTCCGTACATCTCATCGCCCACGCATGGATGACCCGTAGCGGACATATGGACACGGATTTGGTGTGTGCGTCCCGTCTCTAGGTGCACGTGGAGAAGCGATCCTCCGGCCATCCCCTCAAGCGTCTCGTAATGTGTGACTGAGTTTCGCCCATCGTGGCGAATACCCATCTTCCACTGGTGGCGATAGTCGCGTCCGATCGGTGCATCGATCGTTCCTGCGGTGGGATCGGGGTGCCCTTGGACGAGAGCATGGTAGATCTTCTCCACATTTCGATCTCGAAATGCTTGCTTGAGCACGGTATAGGCCCATTCGGATTTAGCTACCACCATCGCTCCCGTGGTTCCCACGTCAAGACGATGGACAATACCCTTGCGTTCAGGCGGCCCCGACGTGGTGAGTTTGACTCCCATCGCCATAAGGGAGCCAAGAACATCGGGGCCTTCGAAGTTGAGTGAGGGATGAGCAGCATATCCCACAGGTTTATCGACGACGACGATGTCGTCATCCTCGTAGAGAAGCAGGAGGTTCTCCGATCCTGCCTTGGGCGAAACTTCCACGGGAGCCGGGATCTCGACTTCAAGAACCTGACCTTCGCGTACACGCTCGGATTTCGCCACGGTTACCCCATCGACACGCAGCTTACCCTCCTCGCAGAGCTTGGCCGTTGCACTGCGGGAAAGTCCAGTGAGACTGGCAATCACACCGTCTACGCGCCCCCCAGAAAAGCCCGGGGGCACAGGATAGTAACGCCAGTTAGTCACAGGTACTCTCCGTATCCTTACGAATATGAGTATGCGCGCCGGTCTGCTCTCCCACGCTGCCCCGCTTACTCATGGGGATCTCAGTTTCAGTTTGCGCTTCAGTTTGTGCTTTTCCACCTTTCTCATCGCCATCGTTTAGTTCAGTGTCGCGATTTTCCTGGGAGAAAGTGACTCCTCGCATTGAGATAACGACGAGGAAAACTGCTGCGAGGCAGAGGATGATATCAGCAACATTTCCTACAAAGAAATCCCCGTAAGCGAGGAAATCAACAACATGCCCACGCCCGCCGCCAGGGGCACGTAGGAAGCGATCGAGGAGATTACCAGCCGCACCTCCCCATACAGCCCCCAAGCCAAGAGCCCACACTCGTGAGCCTGTACGCCCTATGAACACTGGGAGAGCTACAACGACAGCAAGAGCAAAAGTGGTGAAAATCCATGTGCTGCCTTCACCCACTGAAAAGGCCGCACCGGGATTGTGTATGAGTTTCAAGCCGAAGGCAGAACCCAAGATATCGATGCGCTCAGAGGAGAGGGAGGCAAGAGCCCATTCCTTCGAGAGTTGATCGACGAGGAGACAAACAAGGCCAAGAGCAAGACCCCAGCCGATATTCGTGCGTGTTCGAGTCATCTCTCTCCTTCATGGGTGGGCGCGTCAGATCTGAGGATACAACACGGCACCGGTCAGGTGGCCGGTGCCGTGAGGTCAGGATGATGTTCGACTGATTCAGCTACGCGTTCAGCTATGCGCCCGCGTACTCAGTTCTGAGAACCCTCACCCGCGTTGGAACCAGATTCGATCTGCCCCAGGAGCGAGGAGAGGTAGCTGGAGAGGCGGGTGCGGTAATCGCGCTCGAAGTCGCGCAACTCGGCAATCTTGCGATCGAGGAGGCTCTTCTCCTGCTCAAGTTTCGTCTTGACACGGTTGTACTCATCATTAGCATCAGAGATGATCTTCTCACTCTCAGCCTTAGCCTCGGTGACGATGCGCTCACCTTCCTGTTTACCCTCAGCCACGTGCTTATCGTGGAGTTCTTGGGCGAGGATGAGCATACCTGTGGCCGTCTCACTTTCAGTGGGAGTGGTGGCGGCAAAGGTGCCAGTGGTGGAAGCCGAATCGGGAGCTTCCTTCACAGCCTCTGCTTCTGCACCAGCAGCGCGAGCGCGAGCTGCCTTGAGTTCGTTTTCGAGTGCGGCCTTATCCTTCGTGAGCTGTGCGATAGTTTCGGCGACCTCGTCGAGGAAAAAATCGACCTCGTCCTGGTCATAGCCCTCACTGACAGACTTTGGCTCCTTGAAGCGCATGTTAACAACGTCGTGTTCAGTTAGTAGCGCCATACGTTTTCACCTCTGAGATTCGGTCGAATGAGTGATACACAGTGCCTAGCACTGCCTACAGGGAAAGGTTACCCGATAATCACTACAGGATTAACAATTTCCTCAATTTTGTCCTAGCAAATCCGACAGCAGGAGTGACAAGGCTCACTCCCCTAAGTGTCGGATGAGTGTCGAACCTACTCTCGGAAACCGCGAGTCTACGAACCCCACACAAAACATTTACACTCTGGGTACTACTCACGCGAGGACGTGCACAGACGCACTCTCACTCACACAAAATACGTTTCTAGAAGGTGTAGGCAAGTACAGAGGCAAAGCGGCCTAGGAGGCTCACAGCAAGAAACAACACGAAAAAACCTACATCCAGGCTCACCACGCCCAGACGCAACGGTGGAAGGAAACGATTAAGCAATCGCAGTGGCGGATCTGTAAGAGCATAGATGAGATTCGCAAGAACGAGGAGCAAACCTTGAGGCGCCCAGTTGCGCGCCACTAGCCCCGTAATATCAAATACCACGCGCCCAAGAAGAACGAGCATGTAGAAGCTGCAGAGCAGAGAAAGAACCTGGAAAAGGTAACTCATCGTGAGAACGAAGAAGAATCCTCATCCCCACTGTGATCTTCTAGCTTCACTTCGTGAGGTGTCATGAGGAATACGTCATCCGAGATCTGATTGAGCTGACCGTGCAGACCAAAGGAAACACCAGCGGCAAAATCCTGAATGCGCTGACGTGAGGATCCGTCAGCTCCAGAGAGAATAAGCACCACGGGAACACCTTGACGGAACTGGCGACCGAATCCCCTAACGTCCTTGAAACTGCGGGGCCGAAATGTGACGATCCTCGCAAATTCGGGGAGGGGGTTCACAGCATGAATCTGACCGACTTCAGGCTCCTCGTCCTCTTCTTCATCCCAGTAGTCCTCAAACTGGACTTCATCCTCATAATCCTCGCTCAGAGTGGTCTTATCCACGAAGCGCTGGAGCATTCCCATTACTTTCCCCTCTCAGAAGCTCGCTACTACACTCACGGTATGTCAGGCCAAGGTTTGCGATGCGGAAGCAAAGGTGGTGTGTCGCTCCCGTTGTTGCTACCTCAGCAAAGAAGCTGAGCGATCCCAACGAATCTTCCTGTTCGCCCCTCTCCCCAACCTATTCCAGCCTCACGTGTAGCACGACGGTGAGAGAAGTAGCGTTCGTCCTCGAAGGTGCAACGATTCAGGTCAAGGATCTCACTGAGGCCACATTCACGGAGCTGGACGTGAACTCCCGTACGCAGGTCGATCGAAGGAGTCGCCCACGAGGTGAGGGAAGTAGAGCCTCTCTGGAGTTTTTCCGCTTGCACGGCCATCTCCTCCGGCACCTCATAGCACGCCCCGCATATGCACGGCCCGACCACAGCCACAAGATCGTCGGAAGTGAGCCCACCTGCGCTTTTTTCTACTGTGCAATGCGGCACAATGTCTTCGAGAGTTCGGCGCACGATTCCACCGAGAAGCCCCGCCCGCCCAACATGGAGCACACATGCCCAAGGGATATCGCGGGCTGCGAGAATCACAGGGGCACAGTCAGCCACCATGACAGCCGCTGCACGAGCAGGTGTCCGCATACGAGTGAATACCGCAGTGGGCATATCAGATTCTCCTCGACTGCCAGATTGAGCATCTCGCCTCATCGTGCTTCCTAGCATAAGGCCATCACAGGCCGGTTCATTCCCTAGGAGAGCCGGGAGAACCTTCGAGCCATGAACCTGCCTCATCCAGGCGATTGGAGCCGCAAGTTCCTGGGCGAGAAGTTCGCGATTTGCGTGCACTGCAGCCGGTTTATCGCATACGTGCGAACCGAGATTAAGACTCTCGTAAGGTGGCTCCGATACGCCCCCAACACGCGAGGTGAAACCCACGCGTACGCAGCTTCCTTCATATACCCATTCAACGAGGCTCATACCCATATCTTTCCTTGGGTATGTCGCACCATCCCCACCTACGCACCATCCTCACCTATACACCCTCCCCCATGCGCATCCCTATACAGTGCCCACTGCCGTCAACGTGTGGGCGCACGTGACGGCACCTACTTTACGCATTGAGCCGGCACTCCATAGAGAGTGCCGGCTCAACTAGGTTTAGATCAGTCCTGTTCTTCAAAGAGGAAACTGATGTCGTTTTCAAAGTTCGAGGTTTTCTCCGGAAGCGGAGGTACAAAGCCGGGAACTATACGTGGAGAGGAAGCTATCGGCTGTGTGGGAGTGGCAAAGTCACCCTCGATAACTGGGGGAACAGCCACAGCAGCAGGTTTCTCCTCTGCTTGCGCCGGACTTGCCGCGTGGCGCGGTCCCGGCATCACTTTGGCTTGGGCTTGTTTAGACTCGTCAAAACCAGCAGCGACGATTGTCACGCGGACTTCGTCGCCAAGGCTCTCGTCGATGATCTGACCGACGATGATATGAGCATGTTGATCGACCGACTCCTGGACAAGACGGGAAGCCTTGCTCTGCTCAGCGAGGGTGAAATTTGCACCAGCCTGGAAGGAGAGGAGCACACCACGAGCACCGTCGATACGCGCCTCAAGAAGTGGAGACTGAATTGCCATTTCGGTAGCTATCATCGTGCGATCTTCACCCGAGGCGGCACCAATGCCCATGAGTGCAGTGCCCGAATCCTTCATAATGGCCTTGACATCGGCGAAGTCGAGATTGACAAGACCGGGCTTAACGATGAGATCAGAGATCCCCTTGACGCCATCACGAAGCACACGATCGGCGAGGCGGTAGGCTTCGAGCACCGAAAGATCGTCGTCAGCCAGATCGAGAAGGCGATCGTTGGGGATAACGATGAGGCTATCAACTTCCTTGCGCAAGTTTTCGATACCTGCAGTAGCGTTGTTCGCTCGCTGCACACCTTCATATTCGAAGGGGCGAGTAACGACACCAATCGTAAGAGCACCAGCGTCGCGTGCCGCGCGCGCCACCACAGGAGCTGCACCCGTACCAGTTCCTCCACCTTCACCAGCCGTCACAAAGACCATATCGGCTCCTTCGACGGCAGCCTGGATCTGTTCGAGGGACTGTTCGGCGGCCTGCTTGCCAATCTGCGGATCAGCACCAGCACCCAAGCCACGGGAGACTTCGCGACCGATATCAATTTTGAGGCAATCGTCGAAAATTCCCAGGAGAGACTGAGCATCAGTATTGACGGCCACAAATTCCACACCGGTAAGGCCATCTTCCATCATACGATTGATGGCATTGACACCACCGCCACCGACACCAATCACCTTGATAGTTGCGTTCTGGACAAGTTCGGACATGGGCACTCCTCAAGAGACTTCAAGTAGAACTTGAAGAATTTTGCGATCGACTTCGCGCACAAGGTAGGCGCTCTCAGCCTCTCTTACAACGTCCTCGAAGGTGTGTCGTGAAAGTGTGGGAATCGTGAAGGCACCCCTCCCATCACGCCCTTCCACCGTACCCTTCCAGTGGATCTACTGTGTGACAGGATGGTTGGGCACCGACACGTCGTAATACGCCGCTTCCTGCGAAAGAAGCACAGCTAGAACCCTTGCCTTGGCTTCCAAGGAGGAGGCATCTCCCCACAGCACCTTGGCACCACTCGTGAGATTGAGTCGAACCTGCATATTTGCATCCACCTCAACAGAGCCGACGAGAACGCGCGTATCAGCATCGAGAGCCCCCAGCACGTGGAGCATCGCGGTCACTTCTTCACCCGAGAGGTCCTTCCCCTGGGGAATCTCTAGGTGAGGCAACTCCTGGGCATCAATCCCAAGTGTGACTCCCTCTGCATCCACAGGCTCGCATTCCCCTGACGTCATCAGACAAGCCACAGGGACACGCAGCGTCAATTCAATCTCAAGACCGTGCATAAAGGAACGCTTTACCTGCGCATTCTTAATCAATGGCAACGCTGATGTCAGCTCTGAAGCCACATCCCCCGTGCTCAGCCTCAAGAGTGAGACACCTTCGCGAGGTGCAAGTACCTCACGTACTGTTTCGGAGCCAAGAGCAGACGAATCCACCCCAGAAACACTGATGCGCTCACTACGCAGTGCGAAAAGAGGCGACAAGAAGATTACCCACGCCACGAGAGCCAGCATCACAGCAAACGCAGAGATCGTCGATACACGCTTTGCCCAGATCTTTCGGCGCTCAGTTCGACGTTCGCGACGGCGCTCGGATACCTCGTCGTCACCACTATGGCGAGAACGCCAGGATTCAAAGAGAGCAGAAACTGAGGTAGCAGTGCGCGCCCGACCTTCAATTACCTCTTCAGCACGCTGGGAAGGTAGGTGCGTCTGGCGCACAGAGGTTTCTTGGTGAGGCGAGGCAGGCTCCGTCAGGTGTTCCTGACTCTCATAGGTGAGCGTGGATCGCGATTCCTCACTTTCCTCGTTCCTCCGTTCACGAACCCATCTGGCGAAATCGCGCACAAAGGTGGGAAGTTTCTCAAGGCCACCGGCTACTACCTCCGCATCTTCTACACGTGCAGAAGGACGCGTCTGTGACTCCGATACTGCCCTCGTGGGATTTTCTTCCTTCTGGTCGGAGCCTGGAAAAAGGTGCGCCTGAATATCGAGAGAATCTATCTGGCGAGGAACACGTGCCCGCTGAGCAGGCCTTTGTGGAGGTCTCGCTGAGACAGAAGAATGAGCAGGGGGAAGTGTAGATTCTTCGGGAGCGCTCTTGCCGTTCTCAACCTCATGAGCAAGTGAGCGCATCTTCCCTGGTCGGCGTGGCGGCCTCACGTGAGTTCCTCCTCTATCACCCTTCCCATCTCCGTCACATCCCCAGCTCCCATCGTCAAAAGAATGTCGCCAGGACGAGCACGGTGGGCAAGGATCCTTGCTGCTTCCTCTTTCTGAGGTACAAAGGTGGCGCACCTCATGAGATCAGTAATGAGGTTGCCCTCCACATGCGGATCCACATCCTCGCGAGCAGCATAGACCCCGGTGACGATCACATCGTCGGCTTTATCGAGAGCTGTCGCAAATTCACGAGCGAAAGTCTTTGTACGTGAATATAGGTGAGGCTGGAAAAGAACCCGCACACGCCCTTCGCCTACTTCTTCGCGCGCAGCCGCAAGGGTAGCAGCTACCTCCGTGGGATGGTGTGCGTAATCGTCAATAATGCGCACTCCCCTCACGTGCGCACGCAGCTCAAAGCGGCGGCCTGTTCCCGTGAAAGAAGCGAGAGCCTTCGCCATCTCCGAACCCTCTACTCCCACTTCAAGTCCAACGAGCCACGCACCAGTAGAATTAAGGTAGTTGTGTACTCCAGGCACTGCCAGGTGGAGATCTGCACTCACTCGCTCCTGCCCACGACGATCAAAACTCACGTGTGCGCGAGCACCACAGGTGTGAGACTCAGGAAGTACGAGGCTGACGTGGCCTTCGTATCCTTTACCCGCAGCAAGAAGGCCGCTACCACGCCCATAGGAGCGCACACGTATCCCCTCATGGGCAGCTTTAAAGCCTAGACGGGCTGCTCCTTCGTCCTCACTGCAGACAATAAGAAGGCCACCCGGAAGGATACGGCGAGAAAACTCCAGAAAAGCCTCCTCAAAGGCTTCACGTGTGCCGTAGTGATCGAGATGATCTGGCTCCACATTCGTCACCAAGGCAATACGTGGAGTGTAGTTAAGGAAAGATGCATCGGATTCATCGGCTTCAGCGACAAAAATCTTTCCACTCCCAAGGCGGGCGCCATCACCAAGGCCACGCACCGTAGCACCAATTGCCCAGGATGGGTCGGCTCCAATACGGCTCAAGGCCGTTGCAATCATGGCTGCGGTGGTGCTTTTACCGTGAGCTCCGGCCACTGCAACAAACTGTGAATCGTGGGCTGCCAGGGCGAGAGCCTGTGAACGGTGAAGAATACGCTGCCCGCGAGCTCGCGCCTGAGAAAGCTCAGGATTAGAATCGCGTATTGCCGAGGAGACTACGACGATCGCTTCAGCAGGAACATGAGAAGGATCATGTCCAAGGAATACCTCAATACCAGCGGCACGTAAGCGCGCCGTGGCCTGGGAATCACGGGCATCTGAGCCTGCAACCTTTGCTCCCTGGGCGGCGAGGAGTTCAGCAATAACAGACATTCCTGCCCCGCCAATACCGATGAAGTAAAAGTTCATGCACACACCTCTTCCACAAGCCTGGCAAGTTTGAAAGCTCCATCCACACAGCCCACGCTTTTCGCGGCCTTCCCCATTTCTTCTCTTGTGTGAGGCGAGGACAAGAGCGGAAGGAGTTCTCGGCGCACAGTAGCGACAGTGAAATCTTTATCGCGGACAAGGTGCCCGCCACCGGCTGCGAGGACGTCTGCTGCGTTGAGTTCCTGTTCGCCGTTGCCGATGGCGAGTGGAACGAAGAAAGCAGGAAGCCCCAGGGCGGAGAGTTCAGCCACACTTCCAGCCCCAGCGCGAGCAAGGACAAGATCGGCAGTTGCGTAAGCATCTTCCATTTCCACGAGATACTCACGCACATGGTAGGTGGAAAGGTCAGATGTTGCGGCGGCGATAGAAGCGGATTTACCGCGTCCGGTCAGGTGAAGTACTTGGAAACCGCAATCGACAATCTCGCAAGCAACCGTTCCGAGAACGGAATTGAGGTGAGCAGCTCCGAGAGAACCGCCCGTGACAAGAAGCGTGGGAAGGGAAGGATCAAGGCCTAGGCGTGCGGAAGCCTCCTCGCGCCCTGCGTGAGGATCTTCGAGCCGACGGCACGCAAGATTGTAGATAGGGGCGCGAAGGGGAAGCCCCACATGTTCGGTGCGCCCCACCTTGGCACGCAAAGGAGTAGAAGCGAAGGTAAGCCCCACCGCCTGTGCAAAACGCGCACCATACTTATTCGCCAGTCCAGGCTTAGCATTCTGTTCGTGGATCACCACAGGTAGACCGCGTTTGTGAGCCGAAGTGTACACAGGAGTGGAAGCAAACCCTCCAAACCCCAGCGCCACATCCGCTCCCGACTCGTCGAGGAGACGACCTGCCTGAGTCACGGCCTTTGCGTAGCGTGAAGGAAAAGTCATCAGAGCTTTTCCGGGGCGGCGCGGGAAGGGAACCCGTTCGATCGTCGTCAGATCAAAACCAGAGGAAGGAACAAGATCTACTTCCAGCCCTTCAGCCGTACCGACGAGGTGTACTTTGTGGCCGCGTTCACGCAGTATGTGCGCCGTGGCAAGCATAGGATTGACGTGGCCAGCACTGCCACCGCCAGCGAGAACAATCGTGAGAGCTGCCATCTCAGCCTCTAGTCCTTTCGAAGCAGGGCGCGTGCATGGGAGATGAGGTTCGCACGCACACGGAAGGATTCACGCACACCCGGCATAGTAAGGGCACACGAAAGCGCTAACCCCACCGCCATGAGGCAGGCTACCATTGAGGATCCTCCTTGGGAGAGGAAAGGAAGCGGCACCCCAAAAACTGGGAATACTCCCGTGACCACAAGCATATTCGCCAAGCCTTGCCCACAAATCCACAAGGCCACACCCACGCACACATAGCACGCAAAACGCGAAGGATGGTGACGGCTCATCATCATAAGGGAAATTCCCAGCACCGCGAAGAGAACCACCACCACGATACATCCAAAGAATCCGAGTTCCTCACCGATAACGGCGAAGATGAAATCCGTTTGAGCCTCAGCGAGGTTACCTGGCCATTTCTCCACACCTGTGCCGAGCCCTGTTCCTGAGAGGCCACCCGAACCGAAAGCCCAGAGAGCGAAATCGGACTGCGTGGGATTGATCTTATCGGGGAGAGTGAAGATATTGCGCGCGTAGGAAGTTACGCGAGCCAGACGCGAGGGTGAGATCGCCACAAGGCCTGCCATAACAGCGATTCCCACACCTCCTACCCACAGGAAATACCTAGCTGGTATCCCGGCCACCCAGAACATACCGAGGCAGATAAGCACATACATCATGGCAGTACCCATATCTTTGCCCAACATAATGTCACCGAGGCCTAGGATTACCCCGACACCAGCTGGAATGGCGTACTCCTTGAATGTGGCATTCTCTGAATCCACACGAGCCAAAACAGCAGCGAGCCATACAATCGTGGCAAGTTTAAGGAATTCTGAGGGTTGGAGAACGATCGGACCAATGGCGATCCAGTTCCTATTTCCACCTATTTCAATCCCGAATGGTACAACAAGGGATTGAAGTATAAGACCTGCCCCGAAGATGGCATACGAGAAGGCTCGAAAGAAGGGAAAACGGATATGAGCCACCACACCTGCTAGCACAATACCCGCCACCGTATAGAGGAGTTGCTTATTCGCTGTGGTAAAGGCACTCCCTCCACCTAGACGAGAGAAATGGATACCCGAGGGGGTGGTAGCCGAATACACCATCACCACGCCGAGAGTGACAACTACAAGGGTCACCACAACGATGACGACGACGCTCTGATACATGACCTTGCGCACAGCCTCATCGGGCTGATCTGAAGTTCTCTCAGGTAGCGTGTGTGCGACTCCACGCACGCTACCTCGGGTTGGGCTGAGAGAGTGAGAGTTCTTAGTCATTGTTACTACCTCGGGCTGCCTCGGCAAAGGCTTCCCCGCGTGCGGCATAGGAAGCAAATTGATCGAAGGAGGCGCTGGCTGGAGCTAGAAGCACAGTATCACCAGCGCTTGCGTAGGAGTAAGCGGCGTGCACGGCTTCGTGCATCGGCGCACTCGATTCGGGATCCGTCCAGGTGATCGGTATTTTAAGGCCGTCAAGAGCCTCATGCCACGGTGCCTGATCTTTCCCGATGACAACAACCGCTTTAAGGCGGTCTTTGACCTCATTCACAAGATCCACAAAGCGCGCACCTTTAGCGAGCCCGCCCACAATCCACACGACGCTTCCTACTTCCTGGGCGAGTAGGCTGGCTCGGGCAGCATGTGCGTTCGTCGCCTTAGAATCATCGACAAAACGCACTCCTTCAACCGAGGCAACAAGTTCAATACGGTGATGGCCGGGAGTGAAAGTACGCAGAGCGTGAGAGATGACCTCCGGAGAGATATCGAGGGTGCGTGCAAGAGCCGCAGCTGCCATCGCATCCTTGAGAATGTGCAAAGGTAAATCTGATCCCGTTGGGGCGAGGTGAGTGATATCAGCGATCTCGAAAAGAGGAAGGCCGTGGGTGTGGCGGTTTGCCGTAGTGGCTCGATCGACCACCACGCCCTCGACGAGGCCAATACTTCCCACTGAAGGCGCACCGAGAGTGAGGGCACAGGCACGAGTGCCTTCAGCCACGTCTGCCTCACGAACCATCGCATCAACGTCAGCCTCAGCTTCAGGAAAGAAACAGAAACCCTCCGTGTTGTCGTACACACGGGCTTTGGCTCGCCAGTAGGCCTCACGCGAACCGTGCCATTCGAGATGATCGTCGTCGATATTGAGGCAGATCGAAGCGCGAGGAGCCATCGTGCTCGTCGTAGCAAGTTGGAAGGAAGAGAGTTCAAGTGCGAAAGCTCGCGGCGCGCCCTCGCCGGTACGCGTGACTTCCTCAATCGCTGGGCGACCGATATTGCCGATTGCCTCTTCTCCCAAGCCAGCTTCACGTAAGATCGCAGCAGTCATTGAGACAGTTGTCGTCTTGCCGTTCGTGCCTGTCACGCACAACCACGGCGCACTCTGCCCATCGGGGGTACATGCACGCAAACGCCAGGCGAGTTCAATCTCGCTGACAATCTCAATTCCTGCCTCTCGCACGTGCATGAACAACGGACTAATCTCACTGATCGCCGGGGCGGGAACGATGAGATCTGGCTTCCAGGCAAGAACCGAGGAGGCCAGAGCCTGCGGATCGTCCTGACTTTGCGCATGATCGAGGCGCAGCTGGTGCATCTGGGAAAGATTTTCCACTGCTTCCTCGCATTCATCCCACGCCGAGAGTGCGGCACGGGTAAGGCGAGAGAGCACGCTTATACATGCGCGTCCAGATTTACCGAGGCCGACGATAGCGATGCGCCGCGAATCGAAGGCGCGCGCACCAGGAATGGTGAGAGTCATTGCTGAGCCAACCATTCTGTATAGAACAATCCAATGCCCACCACCACGAAGATCGTTTGGATGATCCAGAAGCGCACCACCACGGTGACTTCCTTCCATCCTTTAAGTTCAAAGTGATGGTGGAGTGGAGCCATCTTGAATACTCGTCGTCGGGTGAGCTTAAAAAAGCCCACTTGGATAACATCAGAGAGGACTTCAAGGAGGAAAAGCCCACCAATGAGGAGGGCAAGGAACTCCGTGTGCGTGAGAATCGAAAGACCAGCGAAGGCTGCACCGAGGGCGAGAGAACCCGTGTCCCCCATGAAGATCTGTGCCGGGGAGGTGTTCCACCAAAGAAACCCGAAACAGGCACCGATAATAGCTACGCAGACCATCGCAAGATCGCGAGGATCGCGCACGTCGTAACAGCCCGGAGCGGGGTTCACAACGCTCTCGCACACCTGCCCCATCTGCCACACTGTGATAAGGGCATAGGAGCCGAAGGCAATCATCGAAGCACCTGTGGCTAGGCCGTCGAGGCCATCGGTGAGGTTCACAGCATTCGACCATGCAGTGATAAGGAAATTCACCCAAATGATGAAGAGAATCACGCCCACAATTGCCCCGGCGAAGGCGAGATTAATATTCGTATCCCTCACGAGGGAAATTCGTGTCGAGGCAGGAGTACGGTGATCAGAATTGCGGAAGCGAAGCGCAAGTACAGCAAAGGTGATGCCGACGATCCCTTGTCCCACGATCTTCGCCCACGGAGTCAGCCCCAAGGATTGCTTGTGTCGGATCTTAGCGAAATCGTCGAGAAAACCGATGAACCCCATACCGCACATAAGGAAAAGAAGGAGCAACCCAGAGGCGTTCGGGTCGCGCCCTGTGAGGAGATTTGCTCCAAAGTAACCCACAAGAGTGGCACAGATAATGATGATCCCACCCATGGTAGGTGTGCCGCGCTTAGTGAGATGCGCCGTGGGACCGTCCTGGCGCACAAACTGGCCATACTGGCGAGCTACAAGGAGCTTAATGAGCAAGGGGGTGCCCAAGAGTGCCGCCACCAAGGCGATCGCTCCCGAAATGAGAACAGAGAGCACTTACTTACCCCTTTCATCCAGAGCGTCGGCAATTCTCCACACGTGCGAACCATGGGACCCTTTGAGAAGGATAACGTCCCCAGGCGTGATAGCCGCACGAAGCGCACTGAGAGCATCTTCCCAGTCCAGCGCTTCGACGATAATCATCTCCTGAGTTTCTTGACCACTGTGAGTGATCCCTTCCCCACGAGCACGTGCTGCGCGGGCGAGGGCTGCAGCTTCCTTCCCCACAGTAATAAGGAGGCTCACACCAGCTTCACGGAGTGGAAGGAGAAGATCTGCATGTTCAGATGCGCTTTCCTCGCCCAGCTCAAGCATCGAGCCGAGTACGGCTATCTTTCGTTTCCCCGCTCCGAGACTCGCAAGCCCCCTAATTCCGGCACGCATGGAGTCAGGATTGGCGTTATAGGAATCGTCGATCACGGTGAGGTCACCTTGCGTATAGACATCCATGCGGTGTGGACTTGCCGCTGTGGCTTTTTCGAGCACATCCACAACACAGGAGAAGGAAATACCGCTAGTGAGCCCCACGCAAGCTGCGGCCACAGCATTGGCCACATGGTGTTCACCCACAAGGGCAAGGCGCACTCGCCTACTCTGACCACCTGACCCGTGAAGTGTGAAGATGGCGTGACCCTCCTTATGAGTCACGTCGCTTGCCCAAACTTCAAGCTGACCAGCCTTAGCTACAGGGCGCCCTGTCGGAGAAAAGTAACGAACAGGAGCGTGCGCCTGCCCTGCCATTGCAGCAACACGCTCATCGTCGGCGTTGAGGATCACCAGTCCACCTGGACGCACGGTCTCCACTATCTCGGCTTTAGCACGCGCTACGTTCTCAATACCGCCAAATTCGCCCAGGTGCGCACGTGCCACAATGAGCACTACACCGAGGTCAGGTGGGGCAATCGACGTGAGATAGGAGATGTTCCCGATGTGGTCAGCTCCCATCTCAAGGATGAGTGTAGCCGTCTCTTCATCTGCCCGAAGTACAGTGAGGGGAAGACCCACTTCATTGTTGAACGAGCCAGAGGGAGCCACCACGGTGCCACGTTCAAGGAATATGCGAGCCAGGAGGTCTTTTGTTGTCGTCTTGCCAACCGAGCCGGTAATGGCGATCACACGCAGATCAGGATTCTCTACGCGCAGGCGCGCAAGGCTGGCACGTGCGGCTTCACCGAGGGCACGCACGGGATCGGGAACGCACAAGAGTCGATCCTCCGCGGCACCGGAAGCCAGTGCCAGGTCAGGTGAATTTGTCACCACTGCCACAGCTCCAGCTTCAAGGGCGGCATGGGCAAGTCGTGCACCATCGACACGCTCGCCTTTGATCGCTATAAAGACGCTTCCCGGTTTAATCTTGCGAGTGTCAGTGACGATTGAGGTGGCAAGTTCCTCGCCATGATCGGGACAGGTGGCGCCGATATCGCTGGCAAGTTCAGCAAGCGTCACTGTTTTCATGTGTCCTTCTTTCCATAGGCAAGGAGAGCCCTGCGTGCAGCCTCACGGTCGTCAAGTTCGACGAGTTCGCTACCTCGATCTTGATGGGTTTCGTGACCCCGTCCTGCTAGCAGAATCGTATCTGAGGCTCGTGCTATCTCCACCGCGCGTGAAATCGCCTCGTATCGATCTGGAACCTCAAGGATCTCTGCTCGGGCACCAGCAACGGTAGCCTCATGTGCTCCTTCAAGAAGAGCGTGACGAATGAGCGCAGGATCTTCAGCATGAGGATCATCGTCGGTGATGATGACCACGTCGCCTCCGCGTGCGAGAGCCGCACCCATTGCTGGGCGTTTCTCACGATCACGTTCGCCAGCAGCTCCAGAGAGAACAATGAGACGCCCTTGGGTGGCAGAACACTCACCATCACTGCGAGAAACAGGGCTCAAGGCCACCATCGCCTGCACTAACGCATCAGTATTATGCGCAAAGTCCACAACTACGCGCGGGCGTTGGTTCACCACTTCCATACGCCCAGGAACCTGGGGGGCAATGACCTGCGGGAAGGAACGCACTCCCCCCTCCCACGCCATTGCGAGAGCAAGTGCCGCATTGGCGAGGTTGAAGTGCCCCGGAAGCCCCACTCGCACATGTATCTGAGTTCCATCTGTATGCGTGAGTGTGAGAATATCGCCCTCACTGTGTGCCTGCCATCCAGTGCTGCCACTGGGAATAAGTGAATCGAATGCCAACGCTGTAGCGTGATCGCTATTATCTCGATAGAGCTGTGTTCCCCATTCGTCATCGACGAGGATGACGGCGCGTTCGCATCTGGAAGAGTTAAAGAGCGAAGCCTTCGCGTAGAAATATTCCTGGAGGGTGTGGTGGTAATCGAGGTGATCCTGGGTAAGATTCGTAAAACCAGCCACGCTAAAGTGCACAGGATCAGTACGGCGCTGAGCCAGGGCGTGGGAAGAGACTTCCATGACGAGGTCAGAAGCACCTCGTTCGCGCATCTGGGCGCCTATACGCTGAAAATCTGCTGGCATCGGCGTGGTGAGAGTGGCCGGAACGCTGTGCTCACCTACGCGCACGGCTACTGTGCCAATGAGACCAGGGGTGGCGCCAGCAGAGGCAAGAATCTGCTCAAGCATAAAGGCAGTCGTGGTTTTTCCATTTGTTCCTGTGATGGCAAAGGTGCGCATAGAAGCAAAAGGGTGGTCGTAGATCGCCGCAGCCACCTCACCCAGATAGCGGAGAGGATTGTCGACGAGGATCACCGGTATGGGATCAGTGCTCTCCCTTTCCTGCACTCCAGGCGTATTATCCGCAAGATTGGAGAGAATTGTGAGACCCACTTCGTCGGTGAGAACTGCACAGGCTCCTTGTGCCACAGCTGCACTAGCAAACTGCGCGCCATGATTCTTCAAGCCTGGTAGAGCTGCGAATACCATACCCGCCATGATCTCTTGGGAATTCGCGCTTATTCCCTCCAGGGAGATCTGCTCAAGCTGAGATTCTTCCCACGACGCGTTGAGGGGGAACGTCTTCAGGTTTACCTGTACACCTCTGCGCTGAAGGAGATCGCGAATCTCGCCCACTTTGCTCATGATTACCGCACCTCCGAGGCGTACCACGGGTATGTGTAAAGAGGAACCGTTGAGGGCGAAATTCCAAGCTGACGCACAGCGAACTTTGCCACGTCAGCAAAGACAGGAGCCGCGACATCTCCACCGTAGCCCGCACCAGCACCGTTAAACACCACCACAGCAATCGCAATTTGCGGATTCTCCGCTGGAATCACACCCACAAAGGTGCCCACGCGCTTCGTGAGCTGGCCATTCTCATCTGCTACCTGGGCTGTACCCGTCTTGCCGGCGACGTTATAGCCAGGTACGCGAGCACGCCAGCCCGTTGAATTCGGATCCGTCACTGCCTGCATCATATTGAGCATCGTCGCCGCTGATTCTTCAGAGATAACACGCGAAGATTCTGAGATCGCAGTGGGAGTCTCGCTGCCATCAGGAGCAATGACAGAATCTACAATATGGGGCTGCACAGCAATCCCCTTATTTCCGATGATTGCTCCAATATGGGCGAGTTGAAGAGCAGTGAGCGACCAATTCTGGCCGAACATCGTCGTATAGCGTGAGCGCGCATCCCACGTCGTGTAGTCGTGAAGGATACCGGGCGATTCAGCGGGAAGCTCAATACCCGTTTTTGTCCCCAGACCAAACTTTTTCATGTAGTCGAAGCGAGTCTCGTCGCTGACGGTATCACCGATTTGGATGAGGCCTGTGTTGTAGGAGGCTGCGAGGATGCCTGCCACTGTCATCCGGGCTGTGCCATGTTCGTCGTTGTCATGGATCTTTTGTCCATTTGGCATCGTGATTGAATAAGGGACATTGAAGGTGCTCAGAGGAGTAACGGTGCCCTGGTCTATCGCAGTAGAAAAGGTGACAAGTTTGCCTGTGGATCCCGGTTCAACAGGAGCCTGGACGGCACGCGATCCCCAGTCCTTGGAATTAGATGCCTGGAGATTGGAAGGATCAGGAGAATGAGAATCGACGAGAGCGAGCACGCGCCCTGTGCCTACCTCCATGACTACAGCGGCTCCCCATTCTGCGGAATTCGCAGCAACAGAGGCGTTAACAGCATCGAGAAGGGCATTTTCCAGATCGCGCTCAATTGTGAGCTTAACCGAAGAACCATTTACGGCATCTACTTGCGTGCGCTCAGCATTGGGAAGAATCACTCCACCGGAAGCCACTTGAACGGAGAGAGAGCCATCAGTTCCGGTGAGTGCTTCATTCATCGAACGCTCAATGCCTGCCTGGCCAGTGGTTGCACCTTTCGACTCTTCAGTTTCTCCCACATAACCCACAACGTTGCCCGCAACCGAGCCATTGGGGTAAACACGCTTCATATACTGCTCGGGTTCGATTCCTGTAATACGAAGCGCAGCAATCTGGCGCCAAAGATCAGGAGAGATATCTTTCTTCACATAGACGAAGGTTTTCTTCTCTTCTCCGCCCAGGAGGGTTCCTCCAAGCTCTGCTTGATCCATTTCCAGGAGTGGAGCAAGAAGTTCGGCAGCAGCCGCTGCGCCCGTACCGACGACATTGTTGTTATCGTCGTAGCGCACAAACTCACCAATCCGCTTCTGATTCACACCCACGTTATAACGCTCAACGGAGGTGGCGAGTACAGCGCCGGTGGAATCGAGGATATCGCCGCGCTTAGCGTGAATCGTGTAAGGGCGTGTACGAAAATCGCTAGCCGTTTTGGCAAGTTCAGCTGAACGCACAGCTTGAATATCGACAAGGCGTAACGTGAGCATACAGGCCGACGCCACAAAAATGATGGCAAGAGAACGCAAACGCCGCACGTGCAGGGGCTGGGAGCGAAAGATGGCGTGCCACCGTTTCCACCCTGCGGGAGGCTTCGAGGGGGAAGCTGGCGAGGATCTCTTCATGGAGGAAGCCCCCGTGGACGAGGCTCCCTCCGAAGTACCCCGTACGGCTATCGAATCGCTCTCGGGATGGATGGGCATTTATTTTCCTTGCTGAGCCTGGAGTTGCTTGGGATCGAGCATCGTTCCCGTGGCAATGTCAAGGTAACGCACATCGGAGGCCTGAACGAGTCCCAGCTGCTGGGCGCGCTCGGTAAGCCCACGCGTCGTGGAGGCGCTAACCACCTGGTTCTCTAGAGTCTCTTTCTGGGCGAGAACAGAATTGATCTCTTTGTTGAGAGACTGAACTTCATAGGCGGCGCTCACCATCGACATGTTGAGAGCAAACACCACGCCAAAAGCCCCAAAGAAGAGCACGAGACAGGCAAGGATAGTTCCTGTGAATCCGCGCCCCGGAGCGGGATTAGGGACGAGGGAAAGAGAAGGAACCTGAAGGACTGGACGTGTCTTTGGCGTGCGAACCTTACGCCTCTGGCGGGCTGTGGTCGGAGCTTCCTCCACGTGCAGGGCTGAGCTTCCAGCTGTGGCGTAGGCAGAGCTGTACGAGGAAGAACGGCCTGGCCCTAAGGAAAGCCGTGCGCGCGCTCCTGTGGTAGCCGCGTGTGCGCGAGGAACAGAGCTAGCACCAGCACGACTTGCAGCCGCACTAGCGTGAGCTGAAACAGACGTAGCAGCAGAGGAACGCAGACGTGGTGGAGGAACAGGTCTCCTGACCGATGTAGATGGGTGAGCACTCATGCTTTGCTCATCTCCTCTCGTATGCGTTCGATTGCACGCAGACGCACAGAGGCACTGCGAGAATTACGTTCACGTTCCTCGGGTGGAGCTTGGAGGGCCCCACGGGTGAGAAGTTGAAACTCTGGCTCATAACCAGGAACGTCAAAAGGTAAACCCTCTGGAGCTGTAGAGGAAGCTCCAGCCACAAAAGCTGCCTTGACGATCTTGTCCTCTAGGGAGTGATAGGACTCCACCGCGAGTCTTCCGCCTAGACGAAGTACACGCATTGCCTCGGGTATAGCGCGCTCAAGCACGGCGAGTTCGTCGTTCACAGCAATTCGCAGAGCCTGGAAAGTACGCTTAGCAGGGTGTCCTCCCGTGCGGCGTGTAGCTGCGGGGATTGCCTTTCGCACAAGTTCGACGAGCTGTGAGGTGCGGGTGAGAGGTTCGCGTTCGCGCTGGGCGACGATCTTCTGGGCAATCCTCTGTGCAAAGCGTTCCTCGCCATAGCATTGGAGAATTCGGGTGATCTCCTGCGCCCCCTCTGTGGCTAAGAGTTCGGCTGCTGTGATACCAGAAGACGTGTCCATACGCATATCTAGGGGAGCATCGTGCGAATAGGCAAAACCTCGCTCGGCTTCGTCAAGCTGAAGTGAAGAGACACCAAGATCCATAAGGATGGCATCTACTTTTCCGTTTTTCCCTAAGCGCGCGGCTACATCTGCGATCATGTCGTAGGTGGCATACACCGCTTCAAAGCGCTCCCCGAAGGAGGAAAGACGTTCACTTGCCAGAGCGAGCGCTTGTTCGTCGCGGTCAATTCCTATCACACGGAGATGAGGAAAATGGCTGAGGAATGCGAAGGTGTGCCCACCCATTCCCACAGTGGCATCAATGAGGAGAGCACCAGGAGCCTCAAGCGCAGGAGCGAGGAGGTCAATGCACTCTGTGAGCATGACAGGGGTGTGCAGGGCGTCGTCGGCTGCACGGGGTGAGGCGAAGTCAGATTCAGCAGATTCTTCAGCCGCACTCACGTCACATTCGTTGCACGTACACGCACGTACTTCTTCTTCACGAGTCATCTCTCCTCCTCTCAATCTCTCAAGTTCTAGGCGTGTGCTGGCGAGTGCACCTTCGGAGACATCCACTCCACGCTTCTGGAACTGGGGAAGTGCCCCAGAAACGCGGAGAAGATCACCACGAAGGAAGATGCGGCACGTACCTAGACGAAGCTCAGGGCTTCGAGGCGTTGCCGATGCGGATTTGTCTAGAGCACTAGAACAAGCCGTTGTCTAGAGCGCTAGAACAAGCCCGGAATCACCTCATCTTCTCGATCAGCGAATGCCGATTCCTGTTCTGCCAGGTAGGTAGCCCATGCCGCGCTATCCCAGATTTCAAGGCGGTTGCCCGCACCCACAACGGCTAGATCACGCTCAAGACCCGCGTAGGTACGAAGCATAGACGGAATAGTTATCCGCCCTTGCTTATCCGGAACATCGTCCACTGCACCAGAGAGAAATACGCGCAGGTAGGAACGCGCCTCCTTCGAGGTGAGTGGAGCTTGGCGCAGCTGCTCGTGAATCCCTTCAAACTCTCTGAGTGAGAAGAGATAAAGGCAGTGCTCCTGACCGCGAGTAAGAACCAGGCCACCCTGGAGGTGCTCGCGATACTTGGCAGGCAGGATGAGGCGCCCCTTGTCATCAAGCCTTGGCTCATACGTTCCAAGGAACACCACAATCACCCCCCCCACTTTGGCAGTACCCCCACTTTACTCCACAATGCTCCACTATCGTGACAAAACACGCAAGAACTTTGGAGAATTTGGCTTAATTTCAATGATTTTTAGGGTGGAGTGGGAAAGGCAACTTTTCATGCGAGTCGAAGGAAGGTAAATCGGGAAGGCGAAAGCACTTCACCAACAACATCTGTCGTATAAGCCCAACAACCACAACGTAAAACCATGGAAAGAGAAGGCGATTCAACGGCCACAGCAGCGTAAAACTGGGGGAATACGTTGGTTAATGCTCAAAAATTGTTGCCACAAACCACGGTTTTCGTTGGTGTACCAACGAAAAGTAGAGATCATTAACACGAATAGGAAGTTGAGCTTTGGGGCGGAAACGAGGGAGAGAAAACGAGAGAGTAGACAATATAAAGGGAAGTTGAAAAGGACGTACACGTTATCGAGAGCGCAAAGAGCCGCAAGGGGGAAGGGCACACAAAGAAAACCGGCTCACATCACTTCCCAGACAAGCCACTCCCCCTCCGAACGCACAGTAGGAAGTGCGCACCGCCTCTCCACAAAGAACACTCGTGTATGGCATATACAGGTGGTAGTCAGGAACCTCAAAGGACGCGCAGAACCCTGCTTTCCTCAGAGAGTTCTCAGATGGTGCGCGAGGCGGGACTTGAACCCGCACGTCCTAAGACACCAGAACCTAAATCTGGCGCGTCTGCCATTTCGCCACTCGCGCATATCCCCGAAGAGACTTACCTATTGTACCTGCCCGACACAGTTCCTGCGCGGCATCATCCCAAGCGAGGCACACTGCACACCCTTCTTGGATGTTCTTTCGGCCATATATTTCTCGAACGAAGGGCGGCACATCTCAGTCCACGATGGGCATGGCAGGCTTCACTCCTTCGATCAGAGAACAGCACACCCTTTCATCTCGTTGGAATTTCATCTCGTTCAGTGATCTTTAATCCATGAGCCAATGCGGATAGATCTAGCCTTGACCGGCTCAGCAATTGTGACAATCGCTTCGATCCATGAGCCATGCAAGCGGATCTGTTGAGGTCACTCTTCGTCGATCCCGAGGCTACGACGAAGACGCGCCACATGCCCGGTGGCTTTGACGCTGTACTGTGCATTGAGGATCGTCCCGTCCTTGCCCACAACAAAAGTGGAGCGCAACACGCCAGTGAGGAGTTTCCCGTAGTTGTTCTTTTCACCCCACGCCCCGTAAGCCTCATGTACTTCGTGCTCTGGATCAGAGGCTAGCGGGAAGTTAAGACCATCACGTGCAGCAAACTTTTCCAGCGATGCGAGCGAATCGCGCGAAATTCCCACCACGCTGTAACCGGCGCTCTTCAAGGAGTTAAGGGAATCGCGGAAGTCGCAGGCTTCCGTCGTGCATCCAGGCGTCATAGCTTTCGGATAAAAGTACACCACCACGCCTTTTGACGATTCAGCAAGAACGTGAGAAAGAGTCACGGTACCGGCAGTAGAAGGAAGTGAAAATTCAGGGGCGCGATCACCCACGTTAAGCATTGTCATAGCCTTATTCTCTCACCGTTCACGCTGCTCCTCAGCCTCGTAACGTTCACCGGGTGAGAAATAGGAGGGGTAGCTCGCTCTCTCACGTCACCCTCCTGGCAAGATAGGAGTATGAGCGAGATCGATTCGGCAGACATGGGCCCGTGGCTCTCCCCCGACGATTTAGAGTTTGTGCGCCGCAAGGTACCGATAGTCTACGTGGAGATCGTACCTGTGAGGCTGGATGAATCCGGCGAACTTGAGGCCGTAGGTATGCTGCTGTGCGTGGAAGGCAATTCAATTATGAGAGCTTTTCCTGCCGGGCGCGTGCTCTACCACGAACGAGTGCGCGACGCGATCTCACGCCACATCGAAAAAGATCTCGGTCCTGTGTCACTGCCTCAGATTCCAGCCTGCGTAACCCCCTTCACCGTTGGCGAATACTTTCCCACTCCTGGCGAAGGTTGGCACGACGAACGCCAGCACGCTATTTCTCTCGCCTATATCGTGGCTATGCAGGGCGACTGCAATCCAGGATCAGATTCCCTTGAGTTCACATGGTTTACCCCAGGAGAGGCTCGAACTCCAGAGCTACAGGCTGAGCTTTCCCCCGCTCACGCTTCACTTCTGCGCAAAGCTCTCGCCAAGCTCGACGAAATCTAGATCCCAGCCCTCTTACTGCACGCCTCACAGCGAGCATTTGCTATCTATACCAGGCCAAGCTCCTGTGCAATAGCAGGAGCGATGGTGCGGATCGCTGCACCGCGGTGGGAGATTATGTCCTTGTGCTCTGGGGCAAGTTCAGCCGAGGAAACGCCGTAACCTTCAGGGCAAAAGATGGGATCGTAGCCAAAACCGTTCTCTCCACGTGGAGCGAAAAGCAACCGACCGTGCATCTCTCCCTCTCGAACGATTTCCCGATCCCCAACCACGAGAGCTACGGCGCAATGGAAGTGTGCCCCTCGATGTTCCTCAGCAATATCTGCGAGCTGCGCAAGAAGAAGCTCAAGATTTTCCTGATCTGCTCCATGTCGCCCGCACCATCGTGCAGAGAAAATCCCCGGTGCCCCACCTAGCACATCCACACAGAGTCCGGAATCATCTGCTAGGGAAGGAAGGCCGGTAGCAGCTGCATAGGCACGAGCTTTGATGAGCGCATTTTCTGCGAAAGTAAGGCCATCTTCCACAGGTTCAGGCACATCGTAATCTCCGGCCCCGATAATATCTTCCGGATTGAGACCTGGGATAAGTGGGCAGATAATCGCACGAAGTTCACTGACTTTGTGGTTATTCTTAGTGGCCAGTAAGAGACGTGGAGTATTGTCAGAATGTGGGGCATCACTGGGGGCATTACTCATTGGAGTCCACCTACAATTCCAGGAACGATACCACCTTCGAGGAGAGCTTCTCGCTGTATCTGGGCAAGTTCTCCGTTACCTTTGGCCGCCAGATCGAGGAGGATCCCCAGCTGGGTGCGAGAAAAAGGAGCATGTTCGGCAGTTCCCTGGATCTCGATAAAGTCACCTGAACCTGTGGCTACCACGTTCATATCTGTATCGGCGCGCGAATCTTCCTCGTAGGGAAGATCAAGCACTTCGTGTCCACTGACCACACCCACCGAAATCGCCGAGAGCGTATCAGCAAGAACTGGCTTACTCACACGTGGACGGATGATCTTGCGCTCCACCGCCCAGCTCACCGCGTCGGTCAAGGCGAGAAATGCGCCAGTGATCGAAGCTGTGCGCGTTCCGCCATCGGCCTGAAGAACGTCACAATCGACAACGATCGTATTCTCTCCCAGAGCCGACATATCGACAACACTGCGCAAAGAACGCCCAAGGAGGCGAGAGATTTCCTGGGTGCGTCCCCCCACCTTTCCTCGTACAGATTCACGTTGCGAACGTTCGGAAGTGGCACGAGGAAGCATGGCGTACTCCCCGGTTACCCAGCCCAGTCCAGAATCTTTACGCCAACGGGGAACACCTTCAGTGAAGGAAGCGACGCACAGCACGGTAGTGCGCCCAAAGCTCACGAGTACTGATCCCTCACCTTGTTCAAGGTAATGACGGGTAATACTCACGGGACGAAGTTCATCAGTAGCCCGGCCATCGCCACGCAGAAAATCGCTCATGAATCGAGCCTATCAAGCTCCTACGAACAGAATTCATTCACCCTTGCCTGTGAACAGGAAGTGAGCTTAAAGACACAACTACGCTCAGCCAGATCTTCGGATCCTCGATTCTTAGAAACGGAACATCTCCCCTGCACGTACGCAGTGCACCGGCCCACTGTACACGTCCTCAGCTGCCCGGCGTACTGTCTCGGGATCTGTCCACGGCTGGAGATGGGTGAGAAGAAGTTTGCCCACGCCAGCCTTCTCAGCAAGCTCACCTGCACGCGAACCCGTCATATGGACTCCACGGACTTTATCGCGCCCATCTTCGAATGCAGATTCGCTGAGTAGGACATCTACGGATCGCGCCATCTCGATTTCACCCTCGCACAGATCCGTGTCACCAGTGTAGGCAAAGAGGACATCTCGATTGAGGTTGACATCCGAAGGCCCGCTCACGCGCACGCCTACACCAGGTACCGTGTGTTCTGCGGGGAAGAATTCGAGAACCATCGATCCAATTTCTACGCTCTGACCAGGTTCGATGCGATGGAAATGGAACTCTCCAGAGTAATCTTCGCTCTGCGAATCTCCACCGATTTGCCGCGTGCGCACCAGAGCATCCACAGGTGAGAAAACGTCGATACGTCCCAATGGCCCCTCGGGGTGCCAGCGACGATAGACCTGCATACCCACGATGTCGGCGCAGTGATCAGTGTGCATATGTGAAAAGACCATCGCATCGACATCGGCAGGATCCAGATAGTTGAGAAGTTGCCCCATAGCTCCTGGCCCAAAGTCAAGAACGATCGAGTGCGTCCGCCCTCCCGAATCAGCCTGCAGAAGGTAGGAGGACGCCACTGATGAACGTCCTGACATCGAACCTGAGCATCCGATGATCGTGAGCCTCACACGCACTCCTCTTAGCTGTGTATGTCCTTGGTCGGCAAGACCGTTGCCACCTCCGGCCCGAGGAAGCGACGAGCTAACTTTCCAAAACGCGCAGGATCTCCTGTGGAGAAGAATTCATGGCGTGGCCGGGACGGCGGTGCAAATAAATCACTATCCGAGAGATGACGGTACACGTCTCTAGCGGTTTCGTCAGCCGATGAGACGAGGGCAACGTCGTCGCCCATAATAAGTCCAATAACCCCAGCAAGTAGTGGGTAGTGAGTACAACCGAGCACCAAAGTATCCACTTGAGCTGCACGAACGGGAGCCAGGTATTCCTCGGCAACCTCTCGAAGTTCTGCTCCCACAGTGATTCCAGCTTCGACGAATTCCACAAAACGTGGGCAAGGAGCCATTGTGAGATGAAGCTCTGGAGCGGCGGCGAAGGCGTCGGCATAAGCTCCCGAACCGATTGTTGCCTCCGTGCCGATCACCCCGATCCTTCCACTTCGCGTGGCGCGCGCAGCACGACGAACCGCAGGGTGAATCACCTCCACCACAGGGATCCCGCGAGATCGCTGATACCGTTCACGCGCATCGACCAGCACAGAAGCCGAGGCAGAATTGCAGGCAATTACGAGCATTTTCACGTCGGATTCGACAAGACGATCCATAATATCAAGGGCATATTCACGCACTTGTGCAATGGGACGAGATCCGTAGGGGCTACGGGCAGTATCTCCGATATACGTGATCGATTCGTTGGGAAGTTGGTCGATAATTGCTCGCGCTACGGTGAGCCCTCCCACCCCTGAATCAAAAACACCAATTGACCGAGTATCCATCGCATCCTACTTTCGCCAGGATCGACGTATGAGAGCACCGAGCAGGGATTCCTGCCACCACGAGAGCATCGAATAGAGAACAGAGAGAAGTTCGCTAGTATCGTCTGATTCTTGTGCCGCTCCTACCTGCGTATCGAAGGAAGAAATTGCCGCAGATTTCTCTTCCACAGAGTTTTCTCGATCCTGCGAGGCTGGCACATCTCCTTCGAGCCAAGGCGAATTTCCCTCGGATAGAGCAGGATCAGAAGTGGACTTGTCCATAAGGCTAGCGGCGCGACGATAGACCTCCTCGGAATCGTCATCGTCTTCAATCCCCAAACGTACAGCGAGGACAATACGGATATCATTACAGGCAGCAAGCCAGGAACCCACATCTTCCGCACGCACCCACACAGTGCCGTTCTTTTCGCTCAAGCTGGTGAAAAAAAGAGCAAGGTGATCGGCCTTCGCACTCGCGACACTCGTCTGTGTTATCGAGCGAAGCTCACGGGCAAGCTCCGGATTTTCTGACATATCGGGAAGAAGTCGCGCTATCGCATCATCCATAGGAATCTGCGGTCGCTCTTTCTCCTCAAATTCGATCCTCCCGCCTTTCTCCACATTCTCATAGGCTTCGTCGTAGCCGGCGAGCCACCCAAGCTCGGCTGCGTAGGGAGCCAACGGATCATTCTCGTCAAGGGATGCCGACGTGGATGCGGCAGCACGTTTTTCCAACCTGACCCCCAGCATAAGACCCACATCGTAGGCAAGGCCGCGAATCACCTGACGTTCATTGGCATCCACATGCGAAACAAATCCCCCGCGCTCGACGCAAAAAGCCCGCATCGGCACTACTCGCTCTCCTCAATCGTGGCACATAACCCGAAGGTATGCATGGCTTGCGCATCCGCCTCCATTGCTTCGCGTTGCCCCATGGAGACAACCGCACGTCCCTTCCTATGTACAGTCATCATGAGGTCATGGGCGCGTTCCTTATCCATTGCGAAGTAGGACTCAAACACCCACTGGACATAACTCATGAGATTAACAGGATCGTTATGGACGACAGTCTGCCATCCACCCGTCTCCACGTGCTCAGGGGTCTGAAGCGGTTGTGTACTCACCCACTCATTTTAGCCCGGTAAGCGGGATACCATAGGAGGTATGGCTCACCACCCCAGCACGGCGTTGCTCACCGACATGTACGAACTGACAATGATCGACGCTGCTCTCAAATCTGGCACAGCGCATCGCGCGAGTGTCTTTGAGGTCTTTGCTCGCCGTCTCCCCGGAGGGCGCCGCTACGGTGTTGTAGCCGGAACTGGACGTGTACTCGAAGCGATCAGAGACTTTCGTTTCTCCGAGGAAGAGATCACCTACCTTGCTCAAACCGCAATCGTGGGGGAACAGACACTAGAGTGGCTCTCCACCTACCGCTTTACTGGCAACATATACGGATACACCGAAGGGGAATGCTACTTCCCTTATTCACCTATCCTCACGGTGACGGGCACCTTTGCTGAGGCGTGCATTCTGGAAACAGTGATACTTTCCATTCTCAATCACGATTCGGCAGTAGCCACGGCAGCTTCACGTATGACAGCTGCAGCTCATGGGCGCCCTTGTATTGAATTTGGCGCCCGACGCACACACGAAAGCGCCGCCGTTCACGCCGCACGCGCTGCCGTGATCGCAGGTTTTGCCGCTACTTCCGATGTAGAGGCCGGCAGGCGCTACGGCCTCACCATAGCGGGAACCTCAGCTCACTCCTTCACGCTTGTTCACGACGACGAACAACACGCTTTCGCTGCACAGATTG
This sequence comes from Actinomycetaceae bacterium zg-1166, assembly GCA_015679245.1. Classification (GTDB taxonomy): domain Bacteria; phylum Actinomycetota; class Actinomycetes; order Actinomycetales; family Actinomycetaceae; genus Changpingibacter. Next base: position 1,343,317 of record CP064953.1, read on the forward strand.
CCACAATGGGGCCTGGCACCACCTTACTCGTGGACACCTACGACATCCCCACTGGAGTAGAGCGAGCGGTGGCTGCAGCACGCGCAGCAGGCGGAGAACTCGGCGCAATCCGAATTGATTCTGGCGATCTCATTGCCCAGGCCTTCACCACCCGCAAACAGCTTGATGAACTTGGAGCTACTTCCACAAAAATCACTGTCACATCCGACCTTGACGAATACGCAATCGCAGCCCTTGGTGCAGCTCCTGTAGACGTCTATGGCGTTGGTACGCAGTTAGTTACAGGCTCAGGTCAACCCACCGCACAGATGGTCTACAAGCTCGTCGCCCGCGAAGGTGTAGACGGTCACATGCACGAAGTCGCTAAGGCATCACAGAACAAGAGTTCCATTGGTGGCCTCAAAGTGGCGGGTCGTGTACGTGACGCACGAGGGCACGCAGCTCAGGAGCTTATCGTTTCAGCTCAGAGCTTCGAGGAAGGCTTGGCCTACCTCGAACATTCAGGGGCGCGACCCCTCCAGGCCAAGCTCGTGGAAGCCGGAGTGATTAACGAGCAATTCCTTGGTACCCACGCAATTGCTCCAGCAGCTGCGCGCCATGAAATCTCGCGTGCAGAATTGCCTTACGACGGATGGCGCCTCTCCGCAGGTGAGCCAGCTGTACCGACAAAGATGGTGGATATCTTCACAGGTGACGACTAAAACTTCGCCTCATCTAACCACGACGAGGCGAAGTCGCCCCAGGCTTCCCCATCACTTCCTCCCCACAAACCACTTGCGAATCTGGTTGCAGCGAGCTTCAATCTGTTCGGCTGAGGCTCGCGGTACCTCTGGTCCTCCGCAGATACGACGCAACTCGGAGTGGATCAGCGCATGTGGTTTATTCGTCTTGAGCGACCAGGCTGAGACAAGGGCGGAGAGTTCCTTGCGTGAGGCTCGACGCCGACGCATCTCGTCGGCTCCAGGTCGCGACGCTACCTGGGAACTGCTCGCCTGTTTGTTTTGCTCTGCTTGGTGCTGGCGCAGCAACGTTGTCACTTGCTCGGGCTCAAGCAGGCCAGGAATACCGAGAAAATCAGCTTCCTCATCCGAGCCTGCCTCAGCCATTGAGCCAAACTCACCACCATCAAAAAGTGCGCGATCAAAAGCGGCATCCGAATCGAGAGCTTCGAAGCCGGGAAGAGCGAGCTGCTCAGAAGCCTTCTCCTGCTGGTTCGCGCGGGCAAGAAGTTCGTCCTCCCAGGTTCCTTCCTCCTGGGCGGCTGGCTTTGTAAGAGCGTGATCGCGTTCTTTTTCCAGCTCAGAAGCAAGTTCAAGAAGCTGCGGTACGGAGGGGAGAAACACTGTGGCCGTCTCTCCTCGCTTACGCGCACGCACGAAGCGTCCAATTGCCTGGGCAAAAAAGAGCGGCGTGGCTGTCGATGTGGCGTAGACTCCCACAGCCAGGCGTGGCACATCCACTCCTTCAGAAACCATGCGCACTGCTACCATCCAGCGTTTCTTCCCAGCTGAGAATTCCTCAATTCGATCCGAGGCGCTGGAATCGTCAGAGAGAACGAGGGTAGTTTCTTGCCCGGTAATCGCGGAGAGTTGAGCAGCGTAAGCACGAGCAGATTTGTGATCGGTAGCGATGACGAGTCCACCGGCATCGGGAAGCGACGCACGGACAGTGGAAAGACGTTCATCAGCTGCAGCGAGCACAGCGGGAATCCACTCCCCCTTCGGATTAAGCGCGGTGCGCCAAGCCTGGGCCTGCATATCCTTCGTGAGTGGTTCACCCAGCGTGGCTGCTACTACGTCTCCCTGCTTCGTTTGCCAGCGCATCTGCCCCGAATAGCTAAGAAACATAACCGGACGCACAACACCGTCGCGCAACGCAGCCGAATATCCGTAGGCGTAATCAGCGCGCGAACGCGCAACGCCGTCAGCATCTGGTGTGTACTCGACGAAGGGGATAGCCGCAGTATCAGAACGGAAGGGAGTTCCTGTGAGAGAGAGGCGGCGCGTAGCTGGCTCAAACGCTTCAAGGATTCCGCTTCCCCAGGAGAGAGCATCGCCACCGTGGTGAACTTCGTCGAGAATAACGAGAGTGGGGCGACGTTGCGTACGTGAGCGATGGAGCGAAGGGTTCGCAGCCACCTGAGCGTAGGTGAGGCAAACTCCGTCGAAGAAGCTACCTTCCTCGCCCTGAGCATTCGTGAAGTCAGGATCCAACTGGAGACCAACGCGGGCAGCTGCCTGAGCCCACTGCGTTTTAAGGTGCTCGGTGGGGCAGACCACCGTCACTTTGTGCACCGTACCGCGAGAGAGCTGGGTAGCGGCGATACGCAGAGCGAAAGTGGTCTTTCCAGCGCCGGGAGTAGCCACCGCGAGAAAATCCTGCGGATCAGTGGCGAGATAACGTTCGAGTGCTTCAGCCTGCCAAGCACGCAAGGAGGAAGCTGTTCCCCATGCCGCACGCCGAGGGAAGGAAGGAGAGAGCGCTCCGGCTGCCGAAACGGAGGCGGAACGAGGATGAGTGCGGGTGGTCTTGCGTGTGTCGGGGCGAGAGTGCCCCGTGCTCACGAGCCGCTTCCCGGAACGTCCGGACCGAAAGGCCAGCTAGAAGAGCTACCCATCTGAGCAAGGATCTCCTTGCAAATCGGGCACACTGGGTAGCCGTCAGGATTGCGCGAAGGCGTCCACACTTTGCCGCACAGAGCTACCACAGGCCCGCCTTCAATCGCAGATTCGGTAATCCGCGACTTGCGCACGTAGTGAGCGTAGCGCTCGTTATCGCCAGGAGCCTTTCGTTCCTCAGTGCGTTCGAGTACATCGATGCCCGCCGAGGATTGCTCGGGGTTTCCAGGATTCCCAGGATGCTGAGGTGGCTGCGGAGGCAAGGTACTCATAGGTATTAGTCTAAGCGGATGGAATTGGAGGAGAGGCAGAGCGGAGAGTTCGGCTACCGTGAGTTTTCTCATCGAGATTTCCCTACATCATTTCTCTACATCTCTTCGTGACAGGCTAGCCATACCTCACAAAACTCACATGCCATGTTTCCCGTGTGCCTTCGCACGCCGCATATCCCCCTGTTCACACAGCGCCCGTTTCTGCGTGAACAAAGCTGAATAGCGCCCGCTTCTTTTTGGGCAGCACCCGCCTCTGCACAAACAATGCTCCTGCCAGGTTTGTACACCACATGCTCGTCGTAGTCCATATCGATATCGGGGTGCCGTAGGTCTATCGGGGCACTGTAAGCCATTTCGAGATATCACAGGCCTATCTAGGCAGAGAAAAGAGGCCAGGATTAACCTGGCCTCTCCTTCGCGAAATCGCGACAACTAGATCACTTGGCAACAGCCTTCTTCAGAGCCGAGCCAGCAGTGATCTTCACGCCGAAGCCAGCGGGGATTTCGATCTCCTCGCCGGTACGTGGGTTACGACCCTTACGAGCGGCGCGTTCAGTGCGCTCCACGGCAAGAAGACCTGTGATCTTCACAGCTTCACCCTTGGAGAGAGTCTCGACGAGAACCTCCTGGAGTGCGCCGAGAGCCTTGTCGGCGTCGGTCTTGGAAAGGCTGGCCTTCTCAGCGATGGCAGCAATAAGCTCAGTACGGTTAAGGGACATTCCTGTGCCTCTCAATATCTACGTGTGTACCCGAGCATTTTCACTCGGGCCTAGAGTCACAATGTAGCGGAAAAACCGACATTTGTGTATGTGCGAACCTCCGTGTTGCCCACGCTATTCAGGCACTTCCCAGCCCCACCTGTCTTCTCCCTACCGCCTTTCCTCTTTCTCTCCTTACTCTTACCAAGCTATCTCTATTCACATTCCAGCGTTCATCTTGACCTCACTGTTTCTCTTTCTTCCCCGACGGCGAGACCATCACAGAGCTGCCTGTTTGCATGTAAAGATCCCGTTTACCTGGAAGAACTCTTATCTCTCCTCATCGGATCACTAGGGTGATTACACTTCGCACCCGTGTTTGAAAATCTCTCACAATCGGCTATTTCTCGCGCAAAAGTCCAGATCGGAATGCACATATGTCCTCGTGTAGAAGGTGGCTGAACACGCGCAGATGTCGCACGTGCTTGTCTCCCAACCAGCAGGAGAAACCCTCGACAGATCACTCGTGATTCATACTTTGCCCCCTACTCGTCTCCACTCTCTCAATCTCATCTCCACAAAAATGAGCTGCGGATTCCTGCTCACGAGCCTTACTGCTTGACACAACTCTCACAGGTGTGCGCCTATCGTGTCTTTGATTCAGACATGAATTATCGAGAGAAAATATGCTACACCTCACACACGTGTATCGTGTTCACATACCGTAAATGTCATGAGATGAGATCCTATTCTCAGAAAAACCTCACGTGCCCGTTGCGGCAAAGGAGAACATGATGACCTTCTTCGACCTCCCCCTTGAAGAGCTACGCTCATACTGTCCTCACATCCCCGAACCCGGAGACTTCGACGCGTTCTGGTCGCAAACACTCACAGATCATCCCTTCACTCCCTCGACACTCGAATGGGTACCCGCCTCAGATAGCACGGTGAGCAGTTTCAGCGTGCAGGATGTGCGTTTTGGTGGTTACGAGGATTCACCGATTGCAGCCTGGCTCCTCACGCCACCAGGCCATGGCCCCTTCCCTACCCTCGTCCACTTCGTAGGATACGGCTGCGGTCGCGGCTTCCCCGAAGAACACCTCGCCTGGCCTGCCAGCGGATTTGCAATCCTCGTCGTCGATGCCCGAGGGCAGGGCGGAAGCTACGGCAGCGGTGGCATCACAGCCGATCCAGCCCCAGCTGGTGGCCCGACCTCAATGTCCCTCATGACTCGTGGGATTCATTCTCCCTACACGTATTACTACCGCCGTGTCTTTGTGGACGCTCATCATGCGGTAGAGGCCGCCTCTTTGCTTCCTGAGGTCGACGAATCGAGGATATACACGTGGGGAGCTTCCCAGGGCGGAGCGTTAAGCGTGGTAGCAGCGGCACTCAATTCCCGCGTACGTGCTCTCATGAGCGATGTTCCCTTCCTCTGCCACTTCCGCAGAGCTGTGGGACTGTCCACCACACGCCCGTATGAGGAACTTACGCGTTTCTTCTCCGTGCGCCGCGACCTTGTAGAGCAGACCTTTGCCACCTTGAACTACTTCGATGTGGTGCATTTTGCTCGACGCACCAGCGTCCCGGCTCTCTTTTCCACAGCGCTTATGGACGAGGTGTGCCCACCTTCCACTGTATTTGCCATGGTCAATACATATGCGGGTGAGCACTCTATCGAGATCTATCCCTACAATGGCCACGAAGGCGGTTCCACGTATCAACTACGACGGCAGATTGCCTGGGCACGTGAGCGTTCCTGAAGGTTCTTAAAGCAGAATTTCCGCACCGACTCAGATAGCCGGGCAGATGAGCGTTTCCACTCCCGAAATTCTGGAATTGAAAGGCATTGAGCGATCTAGGAAATGTACGCAGTTTCCATCTAAGGGCTCTTCGGAAGATCCGAAATTTTACACATTGTGAACAGTACATTCGTTTCCTCGGCATTCTCACTAATGTACATAATATGTCACACCACCACTATTTTGCCGAAGGAGCATCCCTCTCTCTTCCTGTGGCAATCGCAATGCTCCCTTTCTCCCTAGGGCTTGGACTCTTTGTCGCAAAGTCAGGGTTACCGTGGTGGTGTGCACCTTTCTTCGCTGCAGTAGTATTCGCCGGTTCACTTGAATTCCTTTTAGTGGGAATGGTGTCGTCTCTCACACCTCTCGCCTCAATCGCGGCAGCGACATTCCTCGTGAATTTACGCCATGTGTTCTACGCACTCTCTTTCCCACTCCAGCAATATAAGGGAATCGCTGGGAAATTCTTCGGAATCTATACGTTGTGCGACGAGACGTGGGCTTTGACTTCACGCCCAGAAGCTACACGCTGGCCAGGTGCAAAGCTCTTCGGAGTTCAGATAGTTATTTATGTGGTTTGGATTCTCGGTACTCTCGCAGGAGTTTTAGTGGGATCTATTATCCCGGAGAATATCGAGGGATTTGAATTCGGGGTGACGGCATTCTTCATCGTATTAGCAATCGATGCGTATAAGGAACGTCCCTCTCGTAAAATTCTTGGCCTCTCACTCTTCCTCGCAGCGCTCTCGATGGAGATGGTAAAAGATACGATGGTCGCCCTCGCTATGGGTATATATCTCCTTATCCTCCTCGGAGTATATGCCGGGCAGTATTTGAAGAAGAAATATAGTGAGAAGAGTTCACATATATCAGATGCTCCACAACCCCTATCAGCTTCGTCGAATCTTCCGAATCTTCGCACTTTAGACAACTCAGAGATGGATTCATGATCCCTTATATTCTTGCTGCCGTAGGAATAAGTGCGGGAATTACTTTTGCCCTTCGTGCACTTCCATTTGCACTTCTCTCTCATATCCGCGATTCGGATCTGGCGCATTATCTTGCCGCTCGAATGCCTCTAGGGATGATGATAATCATCTCGCTTTACACGCTTCGACATGTGGACTTCAGTGCGAGGGAGCAATGGCTCCCCGTTCTCTTAGCAGTTTCTCTCACCATTGCCCTGCATATCTGGAAGTCGAATATGCTTCTCAGCGTCGGCGCTGGAACTGCCCTCTATGTCACCCTTATGTCGGTATGAGAGACACGCACGAGATACGCCAGTAGACACAAGACTTCCCTTGCATAGTCGATTTAAGGAAGTATCCGTGGTGGATACACCGGTAGGCACAAAGATTCCTTCCCAAACGCCAGGATCGGTAAGGAATAATTGTGACTGAACGAATGGTATCAGCTCCTCATGTACAAACCCCGGTATCTGCGGGGAATAAAACTGCCACTCCGGGGAAGGCCGCGACCACAGATACGGCTGAAAATGCGTCCAGCATAACTGCCCTACAACATAACCGCTCCTCCGGGGAAGATTCTCAAATGAGGAATAGTACAAGATGGAGGAAAGGTGGAGGGAAGCGTCATTCTTCCCTCCACCTTTCCTCCAGTTCCTCTCTTAGTTGTGAACGACGGCCTTCGCAGCCGCTGTAAAACCGAGTTCAAGATCCTCAAGGATATCCTCGATTGCTTCCAATCCCACTGAGAGTCGCACCAAACCAGGTGTTACTCCTGAGAGAGCCTGCTCTTGGGGCGAAAGTTGAGCATGGGTTGTCGTTGCCGGATGGATAACAAGCGAGCGTGCATCCCCAATATTGGCCACATTGGAATGCAACTTCAGTGCAGAGACGAAAGCTGAACCAGCCGCAAGGCCTCCGGCCAGCTCGAAGGCGATCACCGATCCAGCACCCTTAGGTGCGTATTTAAGTTGAAGCTCGTGGTAGGGGCTTGACTTTAGGCCTGCATAGTTCACCTTCGTTACCTCGGGTTTCGCCTCAAGATACTCGGCTACACGCTGCGCATTGGACACATGGCGTTCCACGCGCAAGGAAAGCGTCTCGATTCCTTGCCCAATCTGGAAGGCGTTGAAGGGAGAAATTGCCGCACCTGTATCGCGCAAGAGCTGTGTTCGAATCTTGAGGATATAGGAGACATTCGCTCCAAATGGTCCATCAGCGCCCAGGTCACGCCCGTAAACTAGGCCGTTATAGGAAGGGTCAGGCTCGTTGAAACCGGGGAAACGCTCAGGATAAGCGGTGTAATCGAACTTTCCTCCATCCACAATTACACCCCCGAGCGAGGTGCCGTGCCCACCTAAGTATTTCGTCGCTGAATGAACCACAACGTCAGCGCCCCATTCAAGGGGGCGAATGAGGTAAGGGGTAGCCACCGTAGAATCGACGATAAGGGGAGCACCAAATTCGTGAGCGACATCAGCTACTGTCTCAATATCCAGGATGTCGCTACGCGGATTCGGAATTGTTTCAGCGAAGAATGCCTTTGTGCGCGCAGTAATTGCCGCGCGCCACGACTCTGGATCACCTGGATTCTCCACAAATGTTGTCTCAATTCCAAGCCGACGAAGAGTGTGGGAGAGGAGATTGTAAGTTCCGCCGTAGAGAGAGGGACTCGCAACAATGTGATCTCCCGCATCAGCAACGTTGAGGAGAGCATACGTGACAGCAGCTGATCCAGAAGCGACGAGAAGTCCACCCACGCCGCCTTCGAGTTCACTAATTCGCGTCTCAATTGCCTCGGCTGTAGGGTTCGTCAAACGCGTGTAAATCGGACCGAGGTCTGTCAAAGCGAAGCGATCAGCGGCCTGCTTAGCGTCCTTGAACACATAGGACGTAGTCTGATAGATCGGCAGAGCGCGACTACCTGTTTCACTATCGGGGTGTTGCCCTGCATGGATCTGTTTAGTTTCAAATGCCCAGTTCTTCGACATTGTGTGCTCCTTGGGGTTATGGGATGTAATGAGATATCTGCGAACACTGAACCCGGAGGAGCAAAAGAGTGCGCCCCTACTACCCTTCCGGGTTTGTAAGACGCACGGGATCCAGATTGGCTGCCACGGCTAGAGCCGAGCCTTCATTGTGTGCGCCTACGGGCGGCACATTCGCATCTGGAACATGTACGGGATCCTATCGAGCTGACAGGCAGACATCGCAACATGTTCGCATCTTGAGATAACTGTCTAGCCAAGAGATACCGCCAAAACTCTCCTTCTCCTCCCGCCCTGCTTCCCATTCTGGGGTAGCACAACCTCAACACATCTGAGAGGAACATGCCCTCACTTCCTCACGCACTTTGCCAAGGAAAACATTTTGTGCGCATAGTGCGCCCACACGCTCAGTAACCACATACTTCACCAGAGAAAACACACATCTGGAATGTGCATGTTCACGCACCCTCCCAACAGAGGAGAGGCAGTTGGCCACCAGAGCCAACCGCCTCTCCTCTTAGTCGCTCGCAACGTCAGCGCGCGCTACACGCGTGATACTAAGCGCAATCCTCAGTGCTCACGGCGCATTCGGGTTACCAGCAGGCTACCAGCACAAGCGAACCCAAGCCCCAAGGCAAGTAGGCCAGGAACCTCAGCACCCGTGTGCGCAAGTTTCTTACCCTTCTTTCCAGGTTTCTTGTTCTGATCCATTACCTGATCCTTAGGCAGAACCTTCACACGCACAAAGGAACTCATATCACTACCTTCTGAGGTAGCTACCACGTAGTGCATCCCTACAGAGAGATCAGCCGTCTTAAGAATGAACTCAGCCTTGCCTGCTGCGTCGGCAGTCACGGAACCTACGAAGGCAGCTTTCGAGTAAGTAAAGATATGAGCCTTGGTATCAGCAACGAGTCCAGAGAAGGGAACCTTAAGATCCTCACCCTGGACAACGCTTAATTCCCTCACTTCAGAGCCCTTGAGAGCTTTCTCTACAGCCTCGGTATCTGGATACATAGGAGCGGGATCCGCAGGTGCAGGATCAATATTGGGTGCGGGGGTCAGTGCTAGATCTTTCGTCAGCTCCACACTCCCCTGGCGCACAGCCACCTTGAGGGTAGTCTGATCCAAAGCGGGCACTGTGAAGGTCAGAGTTACAGCGCCAGCCGCATCAGTAGCTCCACGCGCCACCTCGCTGCCCACAGGCCCCGCTGCCACAACAACCTCACGCTCGGCACGCAGTCCCTTGGCAGTCACCGTGACCATATCGCCAGCTTTGACAGCTTCAGGCTGCACGCTGACCTCAGGTGCAATAAGCTCCCAGTTCTTGACATAGAAATCCTTTGGATCAATCGAGTTCTTCGACTGTCCATACTCAATGAGAGCCTGGCGAATCTCCACCTGCTTGTCATAGACAATTTTCGAGGCATCGCCCATTGCAGGGAACTTCCCGCCGCCGTTCGCACGGTAGTTGTTCACAGCGAGGATGAAGGTATCGTCGTCGGCAACAGGTGTACCGTTTGGCCATTCAAGATCCACAACGCGCTCACCCACCGGTTTCGTGATATCCACGGCATAGTTCACCCCTGTGAGCACATCGAGGTTGTAATCGGGAATGCGCTTGCCGGTAGCAGGATCAACTGCACCGCCACCTTTGTCGTTATCACCACTCTCACTCAGGAGGTTCGGATCGTAGTACTTGAGGGAATACTCAAGGTACTCTTTCATCTCTTTACCCGTGAGTTTGAGACCCATAAGAGTGTTGTCGTAAATGTAGAGGCCAGCCACATCCTTAATTGTCACGGTTCCCTTGGGGAACTTTGCCGTGCGCGAGAAGGGCGAAACCTGGGCAACAATCGGCAGGTTCTTGTACTGAGTATCGATGCCATCAGCCACAACATCCGTCATAACCTTGCCTATGAAGTCGAGAATTGGAGTATCTTCCAAACGCGACTTCTCCGTAAGCATCTCCTCTGTGGAGTCAGCCACCGAGGAGTTCACGTACTTCACAGTCGCCTCGTGTTGCGCCTTAAGCACGGGATCTTCGGTGATGAGCGGTGAATCGGCCACATCGCCCTTTGTCTCAAGAGCAACGGTGAGTCCCTTTTGAGCTGCAACATCGACAGGTAGAACAACCTTTGGTTTCTCGCCACTCACATCGATGGGCAGCGTAGTCTTAGAAACAGACTGCGCCCAGTAGTAGGGCTGAGTGAAGAGTACCGACGTGCCATCGGGCTTTGTAAACACTTCGGAAGCAAAATTCTTCGAGTGCGAATGCCCACCGACAACGACATCCACACCGTTGGTATTGACAGCGAGTGACTTCGCCACGTTCTCCTCAAGATCTTTGGGGTTCCACGTGTAGTTGGCACTGTCGAGACCAGAGTGGATAAGAACAACGACGACGTCCGCACCCTTCGCTTTCATCTCCGGTACGTACTTCTGCGCAGCAAGCACGGGATCCTGGAAGACGAGTTTGCCCTCGACGATCGCCTTATCCCACATACGCACACCCGGTGTAACCACGCCGAGCACACCAACTTTGACGGCCTTGTTATTGACCTTCTTATCAATGAGAGTGTAGGGGGTGAGCCATGGTTCGTTCGTCGTTGCGTCGAGGACATTTGCCCCCAAGAGTGGAGCCTTAAGCTGAGCTTTCACAGTGTTTTTGAGGTAGTCCAAGCCATAGTTAAATTCGTGGTTACCCACAACCACCGCTTCATAGCCAACGATGTTATAGGCGTGGGACATCGGGTTAATGTCCTTGTGTGCCCCCAACTTATCAGGCTGGAGAGCTGCAAGGTAAGTGAGTGGAGTCCCCTGGATAGCATCACCATTGTCCAGGATAAGAGTGGATTCCTTACCGTTAGCTGCAACTTCCTGGTCGATAAGGGTCTTTGCACGACCCAGGCCAAGTTCCTTACCAGCCCCATAGGCCGAATCCTTGAAATAGTCCCAGTTCATGACATGACCATGAACGTCAGTAGTAGACAGAATCGTGAGGTTACCAGTTGCACTCGGGGCGGTAGTTTCGCCATCTGCAGCGAAAGCTGGAGTGCTCAGCGCTGAGAATGCGAGAGCGCCGCCAACGAGGAGAACAGATAAACGTCGTGGCATTATTTCTCCCTTGAGTATGGATTCGAACTCTGCACATCGTATCCTCTCAAGGAGAAAAATCTCTCTGATCGGGAAGCGAGATCTCCACCAGAGCCGATCTCGCCAACGTGAAGCAGACTCGACCCGTCCGAAAGGACGTATTCCCATCGTACATCACGAGGGAGAAGGGAAACGCAGAAGAAGAGAGATCTACGAAGCGCGCTCTACCGCTGCCCGCGCGAACTCGATGAGAGCCTGTTTAATCTCTCCCTCAGGAAGAATATCAAGGAGGGTTATTCCAGCATTCACCCATTCTCGCGCCAGTTCTTTGGTTTCTTCCATCACTGGGTGCGAGCGGAGTTTGGCAACGAGATCTCCAAGGATCTCATCTGCGGAGAGATTAGCATTATCGACGAGGTCAAGAATAGCCATCCCCTCCTCATCAATTGTTCCTTCCTCGCGCTTCTCACGCAGAAGAATAAGTGGCATTGTATCTACGGATTCACGCAGATCGGTGCCGGGAACCTTGCCTGCAACTTCAGCCTCGGACATGATGTCGATAACGTCATCGGCAAGTTGGAAAGCCACACCAACCTTCTCACCAAACTGCGCCATCGTTTCGGCAAGATCCTCCGATTCTCCCGACGAGATTACGCCGTAGCGAGCCGATGCCGCGATGAGTGAGCCTGTTTTATCGGCAAGCACATCAATGTAGTGCTCGCGTGGGGTCTGCTCGGCCAGGCGCCCCATTGTTTCGTGGAGTTCGCCCGAACACAAGCGTTCGAAAGTAGTGGCATGTAAAGCCACAGCTCGTGGCCCCAGCCCAGCGACGATTCTCGAAGCTCTTGCGAAGAGGACATCCCCAGAGAGAATCGCCACAGTGTTACCGAAGAGATGATGAGCAGCCTGCACACCACGCCTTGTCGCAGCATCGTCCATGACATCATCGTGGTAAAGAGATGCTAAATGAGTGAGTTCTACGGCGACCGCAGAGTCAAAGACTTCACGAGCCTCGGGATGAGGACCCAGTTCCGCACATAGCAGTACAAGAAGGGGTCTCAGGCGCTTACCTCCAGCTTTCGCCAGATGTGAGGTGGCGTGGTCAAGGCGCGAATCGCCCACCCATGTTTCGGAATTGAGCCCGTTTTCTACGCGCTCAAGACGGGCATTGATCCTTGCAGACAACACCTCATTTGTGAAAGAAACACTCACAGCATGAACACCGTTGCTTGATTCAAGACTTCAAAAATGGGTTGCGGGAAAATACCCACAGCAAGAGTGAGGAGTGCACAGACAACGATAGAGAGAATCGAGAATCCTTCAGATTCTACCGTCACTGTATCCACGCCTTCCGGATCACGGAAGAACATGAAAACGACGAGCCGGAAGTAGAAGAAAGCCGTTGCTGCCGAGGCAAGAACTGCCACAACAACAAAGGGAATTTCCCCTGCACGCACACCAGCACTAAACACCGCAAATTTGCCAAGGAAACCACTTGTAAGTGGAATTCCAGCAAAAGAAAGCAAGAAAATGCTCATGCACACCGCCAGGAGCGGGTTCGTCTTACCCATCCCCTGCCACGCAGCAAGTGAAGTCGCTTCGCCCAGGATGTTACCTTCCTTACTTTCACGCACGAGGGTCACAATACCGAATGCACCCACCGTGGCGATACCGTAGGCCGCCAGATAGAAGGCCACGGAAGAGATTCCCTCCTGCGAAAAGGCCGCAACTCCGATGAGGATGAAGCCTGCATGCGCGATTGACGAGTAGGCAAGAAGGCGCTTGATGTCCTTTTGGATAAGTCCGATGAAGGTCCCCACGCACATCGTGAGGACAGCGATTGTCCAGAGAGCGGGAGTGAGTTCCCACTGGGCACCACGCCCGATGGAGTAGAGGAAACGAAGCATGGCAGCAAAGGCAGCGATCTTCGTTCCTGCGGCCATGAAGCCCGTCACTGGCGTAGGTGCTCCTTGATAGGTGTCGGGAGTCCACGAGTGGAAGGGAGCCGCACCGACCTTGAAGAGAAGACCGACGAGCACAAGAACAAGCCCTGCCACAAGAAGGAGATCCATTCCCGAGGTGGCAAGGAGTGCCGCAGCGATCGAGGAATAGGAGATCGAGCCGGAGAAACCATAGAGGAGAGCCGCCCCCATGAGGAAGAAAGCTGAGGAAAAAGCACCCAGAAGGAAGTACTTCATAGCAGCTTCCTGAGAGAGTGCCCGGCGGCGACGCGCCGTAGCGCAGAGCACGTAGAGCGGCAGAGAGAGCACTTCGAGGGAGATAAAAAGGGTGAGGAGATCATGTGCCATCGTGAAGGCCACCATGCCACCAGCGGCAAAGAGAGTGAGAGGGAATACTTCCGTCTGCTCGAAGCGGGCAGTGGTAGCTTCACGTTCGTCGATCGATCCGGGTTGGGTGGCAGCAGAAGCTGCAAAGGCACCCTCGCGCGTGGCAGTGCGATCAGCAATGACGAGGAGAGCAAAGAGCGAACACACCACGATGATCCCCTGAAAGGCAAGAGCCGGGAGATCTTCAGCAAAAGTGCCAAACCCGTTTGGTGACATCGAAACGGAGGCTGGCCCTTGCACACTTACCACCGTCCAGCGCCAGATAATCGCCAGGAGAGACCCTGCCAGAGCCAGGAAAGCCAGGCAGATTTGAACAGGGCGGCGGGCTGAACGAGGTACAAAGGACTCAATGAGAACACCGAGTACGGCGGCGCACAGGAGGATGGCGAGAGGTGCAAGCGCAGCCCAATCAATGAGTGGCGACGTCACTTTGTGCTCCCTTCCGCGCGAGCTGAAGCCTGCGCAGCGTCATGAGTGGAGATAATAGCAGCTGAGGATTCGGCTACCGGGCGAACTGTGTCGATGAGTACACCAGGGGCGAAGCCAAGATAGAGCATGGCCGCTGTGAGGAGGGCAGCCACCACACGTTCTCCCCCTCGCAAATCCTCCACATGTACAGCGGGCTTAGAGCCGGTAAAGACACGCTGGTAAGGAAGGAGAATGTAGAGAGCTGCAAGTATGACCCCAAAGACAGAGAGTGCAGCAATCGTCGTGTTCACCTTAAATGTACCCACGAGAATGAGGTACTCAGGTACGAAACCGGAGAGTCCAGGAAGAGCCACCGAAGCTAGACCTGCTACAAGGAAGGTACCCGCCAGGAGTGGCGTTACACGCTGCCAGCCTCCGTAGGAGGAAATCTGGTAGGAGTTGCCACGCTCACCCAGGAAACCGACTGTAAGGAAGAGCGCCCCTGTGGCGACACCGTGAGCCACCATGTAGACAATTGCACCCGTCATAGCCACAGAGGATCCAGAGAAGATACCGATAATCATGAAGCCGAAGTGGCTCACCGAAGTGTAGGCGATCAAGCGCATGAGATCCTTGGACGCAATAGCCATGAATCCACCCCAGAAAATCGAGATCAGGCCAAGTACCATGATCGGATCGGCTGCGCGTGCAGAAGCCTGAGGGAAAAGCGGCAGGCACAAGGAGATCATCCCAAAGGTACCAATCTTATCCAGTACGCCAACAAGCAGCGTGGAAACTCCCGCAGGTGACTGTTCGGTGGTATCAGGGAGCCAGGTGTGAACCGGGAACATCGGAGCCTTGATTGCGAAAGCGATAAAGAAGGAGAGGAAGAGGAACATCTGCATGTTCTGCGATCCGCTCACTGCCCCTGCAAGGTTGTCGATAAGGAAACCCTGCGAGCCACCAGGACCCTGGATGTAGAGCGCTACCACGCCAACAAGCATGATGAGCCCGCCTAGAAGCGAGTAGAGAAGGAACTTTATTGCTGCGCGACGGCGATGTGTGCCTCCGTAACGCCCGATGAGAAAGACCATCGGGATAAGCATGATCTCAAAGAGGAGGTAGAAGAGGAACACATCACGCGCAGCAAAAATACCGATCATGATGGCTTCCAAGGCGAGGATCCAGGAGGCGAAGCCTGCGCGATCCCTTTCATTCCTTGCCCCCATCTCGTTCCAGGAAGCGAGGAACACCACAGGAACAAGGAAGGTAGCCAGGGCAATCATCACTAGACCCATGCCGTTGATACCCCATGCGACACAGACGCCAATCTGCGCGATCCACGAGTACGTCTCTGCCAGAGAGATATCTCCCGGATGGGCGAAGTCGAACTCGCTCACTACACCGGTGACAAAGCCAGCAAGGATAAGAAGGGAGAAGGCCAGACCCACCTGGCGTGCGACCGGGCGCAGCGCTTTGATGAGCCAGAGTGCAAGCGCACCAAGTATGGCGAGACCAATGAGTGCGGTCAGCCAGGGAAAGGCTGCCTCGTGAGCGGAATGCATATAACTATCCTTCCCTGTCAGATCCACGCGACAAGCGCGATAATAAGGGCGCCGACGACACCCAGAAGCATGTAACTGGCGTAGGAACGTGCGTAGCCATTCTGAAGACGAGCGAGGAGACGCCCACCGGCCTGCGACGCGCTTGCCACGCCTTCTACAGCACCGTCCACCACGTAGGTATCCACCGCATTAACGGTAGCTGTAATCGCCTGTCCAGGCTTCATAAATACAGCTTCGTTGAAGGCATCTTGGTAGAGATCCGCACGAGCAGCGCGAGTGAGAGCGCTGCCCACAGGAGCGGCCTCAGGAACCGGACGTGCAGCGTACATCCGCCAGGCAACGAAGGCACCTAGAGCGACGAGTGCGAGTGTAGCTCCGGTAATCACAGGAACCGGAAGGACCGGTTCACCATGCTCACTATGGCCGATCGCTACCTCAAGCCACGAGAGAAAACCCACCTGGTTGAGCACAAAACCTAGACCGAGCGAACCGAGAGCAAGGATCGCCTGTGGCACCCACATCGAAGCAGATCCTTCGTGCGGGTGGTGAGCATTCGCGCCCTCCTTCTCGAAGCGTTCAGAGCCGTGGAAGATCATAAAGTACAGGCGCGACATATAGAAGGCTGTAAGACCAGCGACACCTAAGGTCAGGCAACCGAAAACCCAGGGCTGCCATCCCATACCTGTGAAGGCGGCTTCGATGATCTTGTCTTTGGAGAAGTACCCCGAGAGGAAGGGAAAACCGATAATAGCGAGGTAGCCGCACAAGAAGGTGATCCATGTAATTGGCATGTAACGGCGCAAGCCACCAAAGCCACGCATATCAACTTCGTCGTTCATTGCGTGCATAACTGAACCAGCACCCAAGAACATATTGGCCTTGAAGAAGCCGTGTGTGACGAGGTGGAAGATTGCGAAGCCTGCACCCACCGGGCCAAGACCCGCAGCCAACATCATGTAGCCGATCTGCGACATCGTGGAGGCGGCGAGTACCTTCTTCATGTCATCCTTAGCTGCACCGACAATCGCACCAAAGGTCAGCGTGATCGCACCAATAACTGCTACAAGAAGCTGAGCGGTGCTAGAGACGGCGTAAACCGCACCAGAACGCACCATGAGATAGACACCCGCTGTCACCATTGTCGCCGCGTGAATAAGGGCAGAGACGGGAGTAGGACCAGCCATGGCATCGCCCAACCACGCCTGGAGCGGGAACTGCGCCGACTTACCACAGGCAGCCACAAGGAGAAACACGCCAATGAGAGTGGCGGTAGCGGTAGAGGCTGTGCCGATGTTCTCGTTAAGGCCGGTGAAAGTGACGGTGCCAAAGGCGGAGAACATCACCATCATGGCGAGCAACATTCCCATGTCACCCACGCGGTTCATAATGAATGCCTTTTTGCCTGCACTCGCGTAGGCCGGAATGTGGTTCCAGAAGGAGATAAGGAGGTAGGAAGCAAGACCCACGCCTTCCCATCCCATGAAGAGCACAAGGTAGGAATTGCCGAGCACGAGCATGAGCATCGCGGCCACAAAGAGATTGAGGTAGGCGAAGAAGCGGCGCCGCGCTTCGTCGTGCTTCATATATCCCACTGAGTAAATGTGGATAAGCGTACCGACGAAGGTAACAAGCATAAGGAAGGTGATCGAGAGGGGATCCACACGCAGAGCAAAGTTCACGCTGAGTTCGCCAGCTGGGATCCAGGAGTAGAGCACCTGTTCAACTAGGCGATCGTGAGCAGGAAGGCCAAGCATTTTCACAAAGGCGATCAGGGCGATCACGAAAGAGGCTGTGGAAGTGGCAATAGCGAGGTAGTGTCCCCACGAATCAGCCTTCTTCCCAGCTACCAGGAGGAAACCTGCACCAAGAAGGGGAATAGCAATCGTGAGCCAGGTAGGTCCCAGGATTCCACTCGCCCCTGTGAGGGTGAGAGCGCTTTCGAGCGTGGTTGAGACAGTTGGCAGTATCATCACACCTACTTCCTCAGTTCTTGAGTTGGTTCACGCCGTCAAGTGAGGCGGAGCGATGCGTACGGAACATTGCGACGACGATCGCCAAGCCCACAACGACTTCAGCAGCGGCCACAACCATGACAAAGAATGCAAAGACCTGGCCTTCGACATTCCCCCACATACGGGAAAAAGTGACAAGGGCGAGATTGCAGGAGTTGAGCATGAGCTCCACGCCCAGGAGTGCGATGATCGCATTGCGGCGAGTGAGCACAGCGAGAGCGCCAATTGTAAAGAGGACAAGGGCGAGTATCACGTAAAATGTGAGGTTCATTCTGACTTCTCCTGCGTGAGTTCAGCCTTTTCCTCAGCTTCGGTGAGGGCAGGAGCCTGCACCTGAGCGGGGTAGGCAGGAGCAGCTTCACCGGGCATACCGGCCATTCCCGAACGTGGGATATGTACCTCAGATCCATCGAGGAGGCCTGCGCGAGCGCGAGCTGCGGTAATCGGGGAGATCTTGGAGAGGCGGCTAGCCTGACCACGGGTGCGAAGTACGCGCGGCACCGACTCCATAACTTCTTCTCCCCCTGCGGTAAGAGCGGGGTTTGTGGCCGAGTTCGATTCAGCATAAACGCCCGTGGGAGGCTTTTGCCCAATATGTCGCCCGGTGCGCGCCCAAACTTGCATCTTTGCATCCACAAGTTCGGCCTGTGTGGTCTTTTTGTGTGGAGACTGACGATGGGTGAGCGTCATCGCGCCGAGCGCCGCCACAACGAGCAAGGTGCCCGTGAGTTCCATCGTCAAGACGTGAGAACTGAAGATCGCATGTGCAATCGCCTCAGGGTTGGACGGTGTGTTTGCTTTCTCCATACCCACGGCCTGGGGGGTGTGTGCTCCGAGCACAACTCCAGCAACGATCACGAGGAAGCCCAGACCTCCAAGGAAAGCGAACAGACGCTGACCTGTAATCGTCTCGTGTGTGGAATCAGAAGAATCCACGCCGATCATCATGAGGACGAAGAGGAACATCATGAGAATAGCGCCTGTATAGACGGCTACCTGTACAACTCCCATGAATGGAGCTTCGAGCATCGTGTAAAGCACAGCGAGGCAGACCATGATCGCAATCATGCAAGCTGCCGAATACACAGCGCGGCGTGTGATGAGAAGTCCGAAGATTGCAAGGGCTACCATCACGAGCGCAACCACTGCAAAGAGGAGCATCTCGCCCATCGAGATGTTAAAACTGGCGACGGGAGGTGTCATCATGCACTCCTCTCAGAGCTGGCCTGCGCAGCCTGTGCGGCTTGTGCAAGCGTGGGATCCTCAGGGCGTTTCTCCGCTACCCACGCCACTTGCCCCTGTGTAGGACCAGTGATCTCTCCACGGTAATAATTCGCATCTGTGGTTCCTTCTACCATGGGATGTGGGGCGGCGAGCATCTGCGCCCCCATCGGAGCCAAGAGATCCTGCTTCTCGTAAATGAGGGATTCACGCGTAGGCCCGGCGAGTTCGAAATCATTCGTCATCGTCAGTGCGCGCGTGGGGCAGGCTTGGATGCAGTATCCACAGAAGATACAGCGTAAATAGTTGATCTGGTAGACACGACCATACCGCTCACCTGGGGAGTATTGCGCTTCTGGTGTATTAGAGGCAGCCTCGACGAGAATGGCATCGGCTGGGCATGCCCATGCGCACAATTCGCAACCGATGCAGCGTTCTAGGCCGTCTGCGTAGCGGTTGAGCTGGTGGCGCCCGTGGTAGCGCGGAGCCGTCGGTACACGTTGCTCCGGGTACTGTTCGGTGACAACCTTGCGGAACATTGAGGTAAGCGTGACACCAAAGCCCGCGACGGGAGCGAAGAATTTGCCTACTGGCCCTTTCTTCACCGGCCCCCAAAGGGCAGGGTCGGGCTGCGGAAATTCTTCCTGCGAGACGTTGTCAGTCAATGTCAGCCTCCTCTGTTGTACTGACGGATTCGCGACGAGAGGCGCGAGGTGAGGGCGGCAAAGTCTGTCCCGGAAGCGGTGGCACCGGGAAGCCACCAGCTAGAGCGTCAAACTCGTCGCTGGGGCGAATGAAACCCTCGTCGGCGGTGTATTCTTCCTTGTCTTTGGTCTCTCCTCCAAAGATCCACAAGAGAATCATGGCGACGACGAAGAGTACCCCGATACCCAGAAGCAAGTCGCTGCGCGAGAGTTCAGTGAAGGCGGAGACGCCCTGGATCACGGTGACGGCTACGAGCCACGCAAGAGCTACGGGAATGAGAACCTTCCAGCCCAGTTTCATGAAGTGGTCGTAGCGCATACGCATCAAAGTGGCACGCGCCCAGATCATGACGAACATAAAGACCCACGTCTTGAGGATAAACCACAGCATGGGGATCCACCCTGCATTGGCATCCACGCCCACGAGGTCAAAGAGTGATGTAGCGATGGGACCAGCACGCCAGCCGCCCAGGAACACCGTGGTGGCGATCATCGAAACGTTGAGCATATTGACGTACTCGGAAAGATAGAACCAGGCAAACTTCATCGAGGAGTACTCAGTGGAATGCCCTGCTACAAGTTCGCCTTCAGCTTCAGGCAAATCGAAAGGAAGGCGGTTTGTCTCTCCGAACATCGAGACGATGTAGACGGCGAAGGCTGGGAAGAGCGTGATACAGTTCCACATCCCTGTTTGTTGCTCAACGATCGCAGAGGTAGACATCGATCCAGCCGTGAGAAAGACGGTCACGAGAGAAAGGCCGAGCGCAAGTTCGTAGGAGATCATCTGCGTGGCCGAACGCACCGATCCATAGAGCGGAAGTGTGGAGCGCGAAGACCATCCTCCAAAGACGAGACCGTACTCGCCCAGTGCCGCAACGGCTAAGACAAAGAGCATAGCCACAGGCGAATCAGCAAGCTGAAGGGGTGTGTGGTGACCAAAGATAGAGACATCTGGCCCCATTGGAAGCACAGCCATCACAGTAAATGCACAAGCTGCGGCAACTACTGGTGAGAGGAAGTAGATGACCTTGTCGGCTCCGCCCAGCCAGAAATCCTCCTTGATGAGGAGTTTGAGAGCATCGGCGAAGGCTTGACCAAATCCGAGAGGTCCTACGCGGTTAGGTCCAAGGCGAGTCTGCATACGTGCAAGTCCACGCCGCTCGACCCACAGAGCCGTAATCACGGAGATGATGAGGAAAACAAGGATAAAGACAGCCTTGAGAACCCACAGCCACCAGGTGTCGTGTGAAAAATCTGCGGCTTGTGCCGTCATCGGAATTGAAGGGCTCACTCTGCCACCTCCACGGCGCTGAGGCTAACCGGTTGTCCAGCGCGAACTCCGAGATCCGCAATCTGGCTGCCATGTGAATTCGAGGGTACCCACACCACGCCGTCAGGCATCTGAGTGAGAACCACATCAAGGGTCATTCTGCCCTCCGAGCCAGCTACCACAAGACGCTGACCCTCGCGCACTCCAGCTACCGCGGCAGTGGCGGGAGAGAGGATCGCCACAGGCTGACGTGCTGTGCCCGCCAGGTGAGGTTCAAAATCTTGGAGGGAACCCGCTCCGAGCATGAGGTTCCACGAGGCGAGGATTGCTTGTCCAGCTCCCACTGTGGGAACTGTTCCAGGTTTTACTGTAGGAGCGGCAGGGCGAGATCCGTTCCAGGGGTGGAACTGCGTAATCTCATTTACTGCCGCAGCGAGTGTGGGAAGGCCAAGATCCACGCCCATTTCACGAGCCAGGTCGTTGAGAGCCACTCGATCGGGAACCTGAACCGAGGTGAGAACCTGACCGAAGGGGCGAATACGCCCTTCCCAATTCACGAAAGATCCACCCTTTTCACTGGGAGGAGCCACAGGGAAAACAACATCGGCGTATCGTGAGATTTCCGTGCGTCGCACCTCAAGTTGGACGACAAATCCTGCACGTTCAAGGCTCTCAGCGCCACCTGTAGGAAGGTCGCGAAGTTCAAGGCCTCCCATAAGAAGGCCACCGAGTTCACCAGAGGCAGCAGCAGTGAGGATCTCTTCGACGTTGCGTCCAGGAGTTTCAGGAAGATACTCCACGCCCCACACAGCTGCGGTATCCGCCCGAGCAGCCGAATCAACAACGGGACGCCCCGAAGGAAGAAGACTGGGGAAAGCTCCTGCTTCAAGAGCACCACGATCACCTGCACGACGAGGAATCCAGGCCAGTCGAGCCCCTGTACGCTGAGCCAGACGAAGCACCGCGGAGAGAGCTCCTTCGGATTCGGCTGCGCGCTCACCCACGAGGATAAGGCCGCCTGCAGTGAGGCCATCGAAAGTAGGATCGCCAGAAGCAAGTAGATCAAGAGCCTGAGCTTCAGCACCGGGAACCACCTCGATGAGGCGAGCTTCCATTTTCTGGCTACCGGCACTGGCAAACGGAGCCAGTACGCTCACGCGAGTTTTGCCAGCCACAACGCCCTTGCGCAGGCGGAGGAATACAGTTCCGCATTCTTCTTCGGCTTCCAAGCAAACTGTGAGCACATGCCCAGCATTCTCAAGGTCACGGTAGGTGACACCGAGGCCAGAACCAGCAACTTTCGAGGCGAGGAAAGCGTCTTCTTCGGCTTTCGCCGGGCGGGTGCGCATGTCGATGTCGTTGGTAGCTAACACAACTCGGGCAAACTTGGAGTAGGCGTAGGCATCTTCGAGGGTAAGGCGCCCGCCAGTGAGTACACCCACTCCCCTCTCGCGTGCAGCGGTGAGTCCACGAGCGGCTACCTCAAGGGCATCAGACCAGGAGGTGGGAACGAGTTGTCCGTCTGCCTCACGCACAAGTGGAGTGTCGAGGCGATCTTCCCCGTGTTGCCAGGTGAAAGCGAATCGATCCTTATCTGTGATCCACTCTTCATTCACCTCGGCATCTTCCCCAGCCAGGCGGCGCACAATGACACCACGACGGTAATCGACACGAATTGCCGAACCTGAAGCATCGTGCTCACTCACCGAAGGAACAGAGACAAGATCGAAAGGACGGGCACGGAAACGGTAGGCTGCACTCGTGAGCGCACCTACAGGGCAGATCTGGATGATATTGCCCGAGAAATAGGAAGAGAAGGGACGCCCGGAGGCATCAAGTTCTCCCGCTGCCACAGGACCGGCAGAATACCCTTGCGCTTTACCCGAGTAGCCTCCAGGGCCTACAACCGGAGCAGCAATCGACGTGGGCGCGACGCCTTCGTCATTCGCAAAATTCAGGACATCGGCATCAAAGTTGCCGATCTGTGAACCGTTGAGGGCGTGGACAGCGTATCCGGGGGTGCCGCCGCCGCGCCCCTGGAGCTGAATAAAGCGGTCACCGGCGATCTGAGACTGGAAGCGTGTGCAGCGCTGACAGAGGATGCAGCGATCTCGATCCAAGAGGATCTGTGAGGAGAGCTGGATCGGTTTGGGGTAGGTGCGTTTGACGTCAATGAAACGCGACGTTGCACGCCCTTCCGTCATCGCTTGATTCTGCAGGGGGCACTCCCCGCCTTTATCGCACACCGGGCAATCCATCGGATGGTTGATGAGAAGGAATTCCATCACTCCGCTCTGGGCGCGCTTGGCAACCTCTGAGGTGTGCTGAGTGTAGACTTCCATCCCCTCACTGACTGTTTCAGCGCAGGAAGCTGCTGGCTTAGGCATCTTGGCAAGAGTGCCATCGCGCCCAGGGCGTGCTACTTCCACAAGACACTGGCGGCAGGCACCGGCTGGTTTGAGAAGAGGATGGTCGCAGAAGCGCGGGATCCGCACACCGGCTGCTTCAGCGGCACGAATAATGAGCGTGCCAGCCGGGACGTGGACATCTTTGCCGTCAATCTTGAGATTGACGAGGTTCACCGTTTCGGTTGTGCTCATCGTGTACCTACTTCGCTGAAGAGAGGAGTCTTTTCGTAGGGGAAAAGCTCACGCGCCGGTGTGGTGTAACCGGCTTCGAATTCGTCGCGGAAATGCTCAATACCTGATTTGATCGGGGTGGCTGCCGCGTCACCGAGGGCACAGAAGGAACGTCCCTGGATATTGCTCGCGATCTCGTAGAGAAGATCAACGTCGCCAGGTTTGCCCTTGCCTTCTTCGAGGCGGTGCATGATCTGGCGCATCCAGAATGTGCCTTCGCGGCAGGGGGTACATTTGCCGCAGGATTCGTGCTGGTAGAAATCTGTCCACCGTGAGATCACTCGCACCACCGATACGGTGTCATCGAACATCATGATCGCGCGAGTGGCGAGCATTGAGCCAGCCTCACGCACGGAGTTGTAATCGAGGGGAACGTCAAGGTGTTCAGGAGTAAAGAGCGGGGCGGAAGAACCCCCCACTGCCCAGAACTTAAGTTCATGACCAGGGCGAATGCCACCGGCAAGTTCGAGGAGTGTTCTCCCTGTGATTCCAAGAGGTGCCTCGTACTGACCAGGGCGCACCACGTGGCCTGACAGGGAGAAGAAACCATGCCCCTTGGCTGATTCAGTCCCCATCGCCGTAAACCATTCCACACCGTTGCGCACAATGCCAGGAACTGAGGAGATCGTCTCCACATTGTTAATCACGGTAGGGCGAGCGTAGAGACCCGCAGCGGCCGGGAAAGGCGGCTTGAGGCGGGGCTGTCCACGCCTTCCCTCAAGAGAATCTAGGAGGGCAGTCTCCTCACCACAGATATAGGCGCCAGCACCAGCGTGAACCGTGATCTCAATGTCACGATCCTTGTTCGGGCCTACGCCTTTGCCGATGAGTCCAGCCTCGCGCGCCTCACGGGCAGCAGCCATAAGCCGACGATAGACGTGTACTACTTCTCCGCGCAGATAAACAAAGCCGTGAGAGCCGCCTACAGCAAGGAGACAGATCGCCATGCCCTCGATAAGGGAATGAGGATTGGCCATGAGCGCGGGGATATCTTTGCACGTTCCTGGCTCGGATTCGTCAGCATTGACGACAAGATAGCGTGGCCCGCCGTCTGGAGCGGGAAGAAAGGACCATTTCAAACCCGTCGGGAAGCCGGCGCCTCCACGCCCGGCAAGGCCTGAATCCTTTATCATCTGGGTAAGTTCGCCTTCGCCATAGCTCCACGCTTGCGCCAGACCCTCATAGCCCCCGTTCTTACGGTAAGTCTCAAGAGTCCACGAACGTTCTTGATCCCAGATATTCGAGACGACCGGAGCGAGAACACCCGGTGCGGAAAACTCTGCCATTAGTTCTGTCCTCCTTCGCGCGGAGCACTCCAGTTATTCGCACGGGCGATCGCAAGGCCAGCGAGCGAGGCATGTCCAGCGCTTGGGCCTTCGTCAACATGTCCGTCCTCGAAACCGGCGAGCACCCGCTCTGTCTCTTTGAAGGTTGCTACCTTCTCCGAGCCGCGAGTAGGGTGAATATCCTTACCTGCGCGAATATCATCGACAATCTGGCGAGCGCTGGCAGGAGTCTGGTTATCGAAGAACTCCCAGTTCACCATGATGACCGGCGCATAATCGCAACCGGCGTTGCACTCTAGGGCTTCGAGGGTGATCTTGCCATCCTCAGTGGTCTCATCGCTGCCCACACCAAGGTAGGTGGTGAGTTCTTCCCAGATCACATCTCCGCCCATAACAGCGCAGAGTGCATTCGTGCATACCCCAACGTTATATTCTCCGTTGGGGTGACGACGATACTGCGAGTAGAAAGTAGCCACAGCTGAAACCTCTGCACGAGTGAGATCGAGAATCTCGGCAGTTAGAGCGATACCGCGCGGTGAGACGAATCCATCCACTGACTGAATGAGGTGAAGAAGCGGCATGAGTGCGCTTCGCGAATTAGGGTAGCGCGCGACGATGGCCTGGGCATCAGAACGCAGGTTCGCTTCAACGTCAGGTGAATACGTAGTATCCATTAGCGATCAACACCTCCCATAACGGGATCGATTGCGGCGAGGCAGATAATAGCATCAGCGAGGAGGCCGCCTTCAGCCATCATCGACAAGCCCTGGAGATTTCGGAAGCCGGGATCGGAGACGTGGATTCGGTAGGGGCGAGTACCGCCGTCTGAAACGGCATGAACACCGATAATTCCTTTGGCGTGTTCGACAATCTGGTAGGCCTGTCCAGCGGGAACACGAAAACCTTCGGTCACCAGCTTGAAGTGATGGATGAGTGACTCCATCGATTCGGCCATGATCTCCTGGACGTGGGCAGGGGTGGTTCCCTGGCCATCTGTTCCAATGGAGAGCTGGGCAGGCCACGCGATTCGCTTATCAGCTACCATGACAGGTTCTCCTTCGCTCGCATCGAGACGATCAAGAACCTGGTAGACGATACGAAGCGACTGGTGGCATTCGTCAAAACGCACCATCGTTCGGTTAAAGGCATCAGATTGGTCGCGTACGGGAATATCGAATTCGTATTCTTCGTAGCCGCAGTAAGGCTGGCTCTTGCGCAGATCCCAAGGTAAACCAGCTGCACGCACGGCCGGCCCTGTCTGGCCGAGAGCCATAAGGGCAGGTAGAGAAAGCACACCCACATCTTTGAAGCGCAGCTTCGTGATCGGGTTCTTCCCCACAATGTCAATCATCTCGTTAATCGAGGAGTGCACGTTGGGAAGCAACTCGCGGATGTAGTCGGTGGTTCCCTCCGGAATATCTTCAAGTACACCACCGGGGCGAATAAATTCATTATTCATTCGCAGCCCAGAGATTCTCTCGAAGATTCGCAGGATATCTTCGCGGGCACGGAAGGCAATCGTCATCATCGTCGTCGCGCCAAGTTCATTGAAAGAGGAACCGATGGCAACGAGGTGCGAGGCGATTCGATTAAGCTCCATGAGTAGGACGCGGATCTGGCTGGCACGGCGCGGCACGTCCTCGGTGATTCCCAGAAGTTTTTCCACCGCCAGGCAGTAAGCGACTTCCTGGAAGAAGGGAGCCACGTAGTCCATACGGGTAACGAAGGCGACACCTTGAGTCCACGTACGGAACTCCATGTTCTTCTCGATACCCGTGTGAAGAAAGCCCGTCGCACCACGGATCTCACGCACATATTCGCCGTCCAGTTCCACGACGAGGCGGTAAACACCGTGCGTAGAGGGATGCACCGGTCCAAGATTGACGACGATTCGCTCTTCGGCAATCTTGGTAGCTTCCCAAGCCACGTCCGACCAATCCCCTCCCACAGCATCGAAGCTGGGAAGGCCGCGCATTTCTTCCTCGGTGGTGCCCGAGGTGGCGTGGACAAATGATGTCGTGCTCATTAGTTGTAATCCCTCCGAGTATCCGGCGGCGGAACAATCGCACCCTTGTATTCCACAGGAATTCCGCCCAAAGGGTAATCCTTACGCTGAGGGTGGCCCACCCAATCGTCGGGCATTGCCGTGCGTGTGAGGCCAGGGTGAGCGTCGAAGATAATACCCATAAGATCCCACGCCTCGCGCTCTGGCCAATCGTTGCCGGGGTAAATACCGGTGATTGAGGGAATATGAGGATCTTCATCCGGGCACGTAACCTCAAGGCTGACGAGGCGGTTGTGAGTGAGAGAGAAAAGTGGGTAGTACGCGTGTAGCTCACGCCCGAGATCTGCTGGGTAATGCACAGCGCTTACTCCAAAGCACATTTCAAAGCGCAGATCCTGGTCATCACGCAGGAAAGTAGCAACCTGAGGCAGGTAGCTCCGTTCGACGAAGATGACAAGCTGACCGTTTTCTACAACGACCTTCTCAATTACCTCTGTAGTACGAAGGCCTTCCCCTTCAATACGTTCACTGAGAACATCGACGACCTCGTCGAACCAGCCTCCGTAGGGGCGAGTGGCTGGGCGAGCCATCACTTCGGTGTGGCGCAAACCCGAAAAGCCCGTGGTATCTCCCGAGCCTTTCACCCCCCACATTCCCTTGACATGGCGAAGAATTTCGGGCGAAGCGTCAGAGGTGGGCTCAGCTGCGCCCGTTAGTGCGTTATTCTCACTCACGCGAGCAACCCCTTCATCTCGTGAATCGGTGTGGCCTCAAGTGCGGCTCGTTCAGCAGCCTGAGCTGCCGCAAGGCGGCGTTTCTTCGTAATTTTGTGGCCGTGCTGAACTTGTTCGCGCAGCTCAAGAACTGCATTAATAAGCATTTCGGGGCGTGGAGGGCAGCCGGGAAGATAAATATCCACCGGGACGATGTGATCTGCACCTTGGACTACAGCGTAGTTGTTGAACATGCCGCCGGTGGACGCACAGACCCCCATGGAGATCACCCACTTTGGATCGGCCATCTGATCGTAGATATCGCGAACCACCGGAGCCATCTTCTGGCTCACACGCCCAGAGATAATCATGAGGTCGGAATGGCGCGGGGAAGCGCGAAAAACCTCCATGCCGAACCGGGCTGCGTCATAGCGAGGAGTTCCAAATGCCATCATTTCGATTGCGCAACATGCCAGACCCATCGTGACCGGCCACTGGGAGCGCGTAACACCCCAGTTCGCTACCTGTTCAATACTCGTGAGCAGGAAACCCTGCCCGCCATCGTCGTGAGAGTGTGCCATCTGGTTCCTCCTCAGTCCCACTCAAGGCCACCGCGGCGCCACTCGTAGACGAAAGGTACCGTGATGAGGAAAATAAAGACGAGCATGGCCACCATGCCAAAAAGGCCAAGTTCTTTGAAGGAGACAGCCCACGGGTAGAGAAAGACCACCTCAACGTCAAAGACGATGAAGGTCATCGCTGTGAGGTAATACTTGACCGGGAATCGACCCGCGCCCCGAGCTGCAGGAGTTGCCTCCACCCCGCACTCGTAGTTCTCGTACTTGACGCGGTTGTACCGATTTGGGCTGAAGATCGCACTCGTGATGAGGCCAGCAAAAGCCAGGAACAAGGCGGCTGCAATCATCACCAGTAATGGCGTGTATGCATTCACGAGATCTCCACCTCTACTTTCCAGTCGTCGTATGTTGTTGGATAACAAGTGTGTCGATGCCAGGACATCTGCCCACCCAAGCCCGGTGTGGGTAGCCCGCGGTGTGGTGGGAGCCGATGTAGCTTTCTCCTCGCCACACATTCCCAGGAGAGGCTGGGCGGACACAAGACACGTTGATTCTCATGCGCGAGGCACCACCTTTGTGAAAGCAGCGATGAGGCGATCCATCCAGTCTCCTCCGTGTCTGTCGTAGCAGTCAGAGAGGAGCTTCATAACCAGGCGCATGAGTGTGGGACGCGGCAAACCATAGGTCACACATGCGTGCATGACTTCAGGGCGTTCGATGAGCATCGCAAAAATTCGCCCAAGAGTGTAATACCCGCCAAGTTCTGCACTGAGAGTTTGCGGGTAGCGAGAAAGTGCTGCTTCTGCAGACATGCGTGTAGGGCGAGCCGTGGCTTGAACAATCGCATCGGCGGCATAGCGCCCAGCTTGGAGAGCGTAGGCAATTCCCTCACCGTTGAAGGGAGAAACCATTCCGCCAGCATCACCGACGAGGAGGAGACCATCGGCGTAGTGAGGTTTGCGGTTAAAGGCCATCGGTAGGGCTGCACCGCGCAAGGAGCCTTGTTGATTTCGCGGAGTGAACTCCCACTCAGAGGGAACGTTGTTCATCCATGTGGAGAACATTGCCCGATAATCCAGACCTGAGGCTTTGGCAGTGGAGGAGAGAGAACCTAGGCCGACATTGACAAGCCCTCCGCCTACAGGGAAGATCCAGCCATAGCCAGGCATAAGAGCTGACTTATGAGGCTCACCCTCCCAGAGTTCGAGGTGAGATTCCATCATGGAATCAGTGGCGCGTGGAGAACGAAAATAGGTTCGGTAAGCCACGCCCATCGGGCGCTTAAGATCCTTCTTC
The DNA here is from genome assembly GCA_015679245.1 of Actinomycetaceae bacterium zg-1166. GTDB lineage: Bacteria > Actinomycetota > Actinomycetes > Actinomycetales > Actinomycetaceae > Changpingibacter. The sequence goes on from CP064953.1 coordinate 1,372,801, forward strand.
CTCCCCATGGAGGTAGCCAGACGTGCTGAGACTCCCCCAGCGTCGATCACCCAGCGGGCACGGTATTCCTCACCACGAGTTTTCTCTCCACATCCACGAGCGTAAACACCTTCGATTCTCCCTGTGCGCTCGTGAGTGATGGCACCGGTAACGGTAGTGTTTTCTTGGATACGTGCACCAGAGGTACGGGCGCGTTCGACGAGGGTGTTGTCCAGTGTGGTGCGCGGGCAGGCAAGGCCATAATTGGGCATAGAGGTAAGTTCAGGCCAAGGAACTTCTACACATCGTCCACCCCCATAGGTGCGCAGGCCATAGTTACGCACCCATCGGGTGGTATCGATCCCCATACGAATGAGTTCGCCAACAGCGCGAGGTGTGAGCCCATCGCCACACACTTTATCGCGAGGAAACGACGATTTTTCGAGAACGAGTACGTCGATACCGGCTCGTGCGAGATAGTGAGCAGCCGAAGCCCCCGCAGGGCCTGCGCCAACCACAATGACGTCCGCACTAATCGTCACGTGGCCTCCTTCTTCTCACATCATCTGGGTATTTGGTACTAGGCACAATGGCGCCCGTCCAATCCTACGCGTTCAGCGGTGCGATATTAAACCAAAACTTGAGTTAATTAGGCGAGGGTTTCCTTTCCTAATTCGAGAGCTTCGGGCACTCACGCGACTGAGGTGCCAAGTGCGGCTCTCAATACTTGCGGCGCGTTTATCTTCTTCTCACTGTTCCGGGCGTATCGCACGGTGAAGTGCCACGATACCACCGGAAAGATTCCGATACTCCACACGTGTCCACCCGGCTTCTTGGATAAGTACCGCCAGCTCCTCCTGAGCTGGCCACGCGAGAATCGACTCTGCCAAGTAGTCGTAGGCTTCCTCGTCAGAAGAAAAAAGGGAAGAAAGTATGGGCATCACACGAGCAAGATAGAAGCGGTAGAGGCGGGCAAAGGGAAGGAAGGTGGGAGTAGAGAATTCAGCAACAAGAAGGCAGCCCCCTGGTTTAACCACGCGATACATTTCTTCAAGAGCACGGCGAGTATCTTCCACGTTGCGAAGACCGTAGGAAATCGTCACCACATCGAAGGAAGCATCCTCGAATGGGAGGTTGAGCGCATCAGCCTGAACAAATTCAAGGTCGGGGTGGCGCCTGCGCCCTTCAGCGAGCATACCTTCGGAGAAATCAGAGGCCACCACACTGGCGCCACGAGCAGCGTACGCAGCACTTGACGTTCCCGTGCCCGCTGCAACATCGAGCACGCGTAGGCCGGGAGCAGCACCGATTGCTTGGACAGCCGCTTCCCTCCACACTCGCACCTGCCCGAGTGAGGTGAGGTCATTGAGGAGGTCATATCGTGGAGCTACTTCGTCGAACATCGAGGCGACATCCGCAGACTTCTTTGCAAGAGTTGCGCGTGCATTCATGGGAACCATTCAACCATGTGGAACGCTTAGGTGCGCCTGCCGATTTGTGTCGAACCTCTATCTCCAGAGGATTGGAAGCACGAACACTCACACCGCGCTCCCTCACCACCGCTCATGCGCACGACTCGCACTCGGCATAGGTGCATCCATTTTTCTCCAGCTCATGTGCCAATTTTCGCCATCACATCAGCACATCGCGGATGCACTTCTCCACATCCACGCCAGCTCATAAAAGCGAGTTGTGGGCACGTCACTTAGAGTATCTCTATGAGTTCTGAGTTCCCTGCTTCACTTCCTGCCGCGTCCGTTGCACACGCATCCCATACTCCCACTCCTCCTACCGGCACAGGCACCTGTACCTCCCTCCTCACTACCACAGGTGCCCCGCAGCCTCACGTCACCGAGAACCCTCCTGCTCTCCCTGCTCCTGTCTCAGACCTCTTTAATCCTGCATGTTGGCGTGATATCCCAGATTTTGACTTTCACGACATCACTTATCACCGCGGCGTAGAGCGTTCGGATGCTGGCACTTACGATCTTCCCGTGGTACGTGTCGCCTTCAACCGTCCCGAAGTACGCAACGCCTTCCGTCCCGAAACCGTAGATGAGCTCTACCAAGCCCTCGATCATGCTCGACTCTGCCCTGATGTAGCCGCAGTGATCCTCACAGGCAACGGCCCCTCCCCTCACGATGGTGGCTGGGCTTTTTGTTCCGGCGGCGATCAGCGCGTGCGCGGGCATGACGGCTACCGTTACGCGGGAAGCGACAGTACTGAGGTAGCTCCTGCACGCGCCGGGCGGCTCCATATCCTTGAGGTTCAACGCCTCATCCGCTCCATGCCGAAAGTGGTAATCGCCGCAATTCCAGGTTGGGCCACTGGTGGCGGTCACTCCCTTGAAGTGGTGTGCGATCTCGCACTCGCTTCGCGTGAACATGCACGTTTCATGCAAGTGGACGCGAATGTGGGCTCCTTCGATGCCGGTTATGGCGCGCAGCTCCTCGCTCGGCAGGTGGGAGATCGCCGTGCCCGTGAGATCTTCATGCTCGCACGCGAGTATTCAGCTGACCAAGCCGAGGCCTGGGGTGCTATCAACGAGGCTGTTGCCCATACTGAACTAGAGGAACGTGCTCTCGAATACGCGCGCATTATCGCGACGAAATCCCCACAGGCTATCCGTATGCTCAAGTTCTCATTCAATGCCCTCGACGATGGTATTGCAGGTATGCAAGCCTTTGCTGGGGAAGCCACACGTCTCGCCTACATGACCGATGAAGCTCGCGAAGGTCGCGACGCTTTCCTTGAGCATCGCAGACCCGATTGGTCTGCTTTTCCCTACTATGCCTAAGCCGCGCCCGATGTTCTCTTCTCTCCCAGCAAATCCCGCACCCCAGGCGGTAGGGATACCTCAACCCACGTATATCCCCGTGCAGATCAATAAGGAACCGGGCTTCCTCCGCGCTACCTCTGCCGTGAATCTCACCCATGCCACTGAACTCGCGCAGTCCTTCCTTTTGGGTGAGAGCCTCATTCTCGAAGAACCCCACCCCTCTCTTATAACTGCACTCGAAGGTGCACATCTTCCTGGCCCGAGTCTGCTCATGCGCACCTCGGGAACGACGAGCGGACACGGCTCCCTCGTCGTTCTAGAACGGAAGGCCGTTCTCGCTTCAGCCGATGCCACAGCGCAGGTGCTGGGAGAAGGTGTGTGGGTGACCTGCCTTCCCACGAACCATATCGCTGGATTTGCCACTCTTATCCGGTCGCTACGCGCTGGCTTTACCCCTCTCGATGGAGCCACTGGCTCGCCTCACGTGCTCGTGCGCGCAGCCTACGAAGCCGAACTTCGCTACCCCAGCGCGCCTCGCTACCTCTCGCTCGTACCCACACAGCTACATCGCCTTCTCGCCTCGGCCTTGCCAGCCTCACAGTTCTCTTCCACAGTATCGTCCCCCGAAAGGGACACGGTTTCACCACCAGATATACTCAAGGCAGCACGCTCTTTCACAGCGATTCTTGTGGGTGGTGCGGCCTGCCCTCCCGCTCTCCTCGCTCAGGCGCGTGAGGCTGGCCTGAATGTTCGCACAACCTACGGCATGACGGAGACATCTGGTGGCTGCGTCTACGACGGTCTCCCACTTCCTGGAGCCAAAATTTCCCTCGACAATTGCGGACGTATCTCGATCGCAGGTCCCATGCTCGCCTGGGGTTACCTCAATGCTCCTTTCGGTTCGTGCCTTACTACCAAGGATGTCGGACGCCTAGATAACGGCGTACTCACTGTATTAGGACGCGCTGATGAGGCCATTACCTGCGGCGGTATGACGATTCACCCGAGTATCGTCGAACATGCGGCAGCGAGCATAGGAATCTACGGAATTCTCCTTGGCATTCCCGATCCAGAGTGGGGAGAACTCAGCGTCTTTATTTACGACGATTCCGCTGTAGATCAATCCTCCTGCACACAACACGCACATAACCTTTCCCCAACTCAGATACACACGCATCTAGCCCAGAAACTCGAACGCCCCCTCCTACCGCGCCTCATCATCCCGCTTTCAGCTCTCGGTCTTACAGAATTTCCACGCACTCGCACAGGGAAGCTCAATCGAAGGACACTGAGAGAGCACGTGCGAGTATTTTGTTCCCGCGTCCCTCCCACCTAGAATCTCAAGGCGTGGCTCATCTCAATGATTGGATCGAAGGCGCACGCCCTCGCACCCTCCCTGCCTCCCTCGCACCCGTTATCGCAGGAACAGCCTTTGCCCTCCCCTATGGAGCATCCTGGCCTCGTGCTTTCCTCGCGGCTCTCGTCGCCCTCCTTCTACAGATCGGCGTCAATTACTCCAATGACTACTCAGATGGGATCCGCGGTACCGACGATCACCGTCAGGGGCCACCTCGCCTCACGGGTGGCAGGAAGGCTTCACCCCGCACAGTCAAATGCGTTGCTTTTTCCTGCTTCAGTGCAGCCTGCATGGTTGGTTTGGTACTCCTTGCGCTCTCAGGAACCTGGTGGCTTATCGCAGCCGGTGCTCTCGCGGTTCTCGCCGCCTGGTACTACACTGGAGGCTCACATCCCTACGGTTACATGGGGCTCGGTGAGATCTTCGTATTCGTTTTCTTCGGTCTCATGGCTACCGTTGGCACCACTTATACACAGGTACTTCGCGCACCTTGGCAGGCATGGCTAGGAGCGTGCGCAATCGGCTTGCTCGCATGTGCAATCCTCATGGTGAACAATATCCGCGATATCCCCACCGACGCACTCGCCGGCAAGCATACACTCGCCGTACGCTTGGGAGAATCTGGCGCGCGCCTGGCCTACTGCCTCATGTTGGTGCTTCCTTTTGCTGCACTCCCAGGCTTCCTTCCTGGACATGCGTGGTGGACGGTGCTCAGTTTCCTCCCTGCCGCAGCGATCTCAGCTCGCGCAATCTGGATCGTGGGCGTACGCAAGGAACGAGGTCTCGCACTCATTGGTTCCCTGCGGGACACTGGCTTTAGCGAACTGTTCTACGCACTCGCGCTTCTCCTTACTTTCGCTTGTTAAGTAGAGGCTTTGTAGCTGAGCAGTCGAAGGCAGTTCTTCTTTTCCTCTGCCTCCTTATCGTTCCCTCGTTCTTCTCACTTCTTGCCACCTGCGCGATACTGCCCATACTCACCGCCGTTTCTGCACACCAGCTCTCCCCTCTGTTTTCTGAGTACGCAGAACAGAGCGAGCATGTCGAGCCTCACCACGTGCAGTGGACTACCATAGAACCATGCCCAGAATTGCTCTCGCTATCTTTGTGCTCGCCGTATGGATCTACGCGATCATTGACTGCGCCCGCACAGATAGGGACTCAATGCCAGGGAAACTCCCTAAAGTAGCCTGGCTTGCGCTCACGTTTTTCTTGCCGATTCTCGGTTCATGCATCTGGCTCGTCGTCTCTTTCCGTATCAAGCATCCCGACGGCCTAGGCACCGCTTTTATTAGCTTTCCTCGATCTTCTCAGCAATCCGAACGTCCCAGCGCACCCGATGACGACCCTGAATTTCTTGCCCGCCTCGATGCCGAATTGCGCTTCCAGGAGTGGGAGCGTCGCCAACGCACATTCGAGGAAGACGGAAGGGCTACTGGAGATTCCAACGATTCAGAATCGGAAGACTAATACCCAATCCTCTCAGCCTCAGCATTCTCGCTCTCATTGAGGGGCACCCGCGCTCATCTCTTCCCACTCCGCACTCCGTGGGATATGCCGCAGTCGTGTACCCAACTGTCCCTCTTCCCACGCCCCACTCCGCACTCGACCTCAGTCTCACACCAGATATCTCTAGTCGAATTCGTGCAACTTCCTACAGCTCACATGGTGGGATTTAATTTCCAGTATTTTCTGCGGCGCTCGAAGTTCCTGGTGTAACATCGCGAGCCTTGCCAAGTAGAGCTACAGCAGGTTCCTCGTATGTAACAGAAATGAGCTGACGCCCCACGAATGTGAGAGTGGTAAGCGAACACAGGGAGCATTCGCGTCGGCGTGGATCATGGGCAAGGGGAAGCCGCTCAAGAAAACGCCGCATAGTCCAAATAGGAAGCTGGTGAGAAACAAGCACTGCTTCTCCACCTTCGGCAAGGTCTAGTGCACGGCGCACCGCTGTCGACATTCGATCGACGATTTCGGTATAAGGCTCACCCCACGAAGGTCGTAGCGGATTAACGTACCAAGGCCAGAACTTCGGGTGGGCAAGAATCGCACGGTTGCGATTGACATTAATCCCCTCGAAGTTGTTTCCTGCTTCAATGAGACGATCCTCCGCGAGAATAGGAAGATCTGCCACCTTCGCTATAGGAGCAGCAGTTTCCTGAGCCCTCTCAAGTGGTGAGGATACTACGGCACGCACATCGCGCCCCTGAAAATACTCCCCCACGCACTCAGCCATATCACGCCCAAGTTCTGTGAGGTGAAAACCAGGTTGGCGTCCGTAGAGTTCGCCCGAGGGATTGTCCACTTCCCCATGCCGCAGCAGGTGGACGAAGGTGAGCTCAGACATAGCAGTCCTTCCATGCAACAGCCCCTGCGCATTCTCTTATGTTGACCTGTGTCAGCACTACGACATTGAAGGGGCAGCAATATCGTCACCCTCCAGCTTATCGTTGAGGTGGTAGCGAATCGAACTAGCTGGAACGGATATGCACACAGAATAGATAGCAAAACCGGGTTATTGGCCAATAGGCCTTGATAACGATGTTGTCTCACCAGGAAGACAACGCTCTTCGGCCCATCTTGTCGAGCACAGCAAAGACCCCTGACCAGTATTTCATCTGATCAGGGGTTCTTTATGAAAGGTAGGGACTAGTCCCCTTCCCTACGCCACGCTCGGGCCGCGTCGTACAGAGCCGTACTGTCGGAGAGATCAGAGTCTGCCTGGACGTTCACGCCGAGCGAGTGCCCAAGTGTCCGAGTACGAGGGACGAGCATCTACTCGTCCGAGCAATTTTCCTCAAGTTCACCACCGACTCCTTCTGCTCGTTCACCAACGTTGGCGGTGCGTTTATCGCGCCGGTAGATCACCGTTTCGCGCCCGAGATAGACCACGATCCCGACAAGTACTGCAATAGAGATGGGGATCCACCACGGGAATCGCGGTAGCTCGGAGTTTTGACCTGCCTTGTTGAGATCAGCTTGCGGGGTGGGGATAATTCGCTCACCAGTGACGAGGATACGATGGCTGTTGACACCAAGCGGCGTGCAGGTAATGAGAGTCGCCAGGTCCCGCCCGCGTTCCACGAGCACCTCTTCGGAGTCTTCAGGCTGCACCACTTTCATGGAAAAAACGCGGTAGGTCAGCACCTCGCCAAACACTTCGAGGGTAAAGGTATCGCCCTTCTTGACCTTGTCGAGATTGTTGAAGAGCGTGGATTCAGGTAGGCCACGGTGAGCGGTGATCACGGTTCGGGTGGAATCTCCACCCACAGGCAGAGACGTTCCCTCGAGGTGGCCAGCCCCTATCAGCAGCGTTTGTTCGCTGGTGCCGTGATAGATCGGCAGGTCTACGTCGATGGACGGGATACGGATCCTGCCCATGAGCCCCGTATCTCCGGCCTTGAGCTGCTGATCGTAGGGTAAAACGTCAGGGTTCGCGTCGGTGTTCACAACGCCGGATCCCTGCGGGACGTGCTCATTGGATCCCAGCACGGCTCCGGAAGCGAGAAGATCGTTATACTTGCGCGCCTCTCTGATTTGGTCGATTCGGTCGGGCTCAACATGATCGACAAGGTCAGCGTAAGCATCAACCACCTGGGACTGGTTCCATTGGCTCTTCCACGAAGCAATCGTGGGGTAGAGAATGAGCCCAGTTCCGCCGAGGACGAGGAGCGCGACAACAAAAGCACGAACAAGACGAGACATGAAAATCAGATCAGATCGATCAGAAAATGACAAAGTTGTGGGGGTGCCATGCACCCCCACAACTTAGGTAGTGTTAGTTCCGCTGACGCGAACGAGAGGACGTCACGTAAAGCGCGGCACCAGCAACAAGGAGAGCCACACCAGCCAGGGTCATCACCATTGTGCCGGCCGCACCGGTCAGGGGCAGGTCCGGACCGTTCTGCGGGGTGTTGCGCACCTCGTCGAGCGTGGCGTTATCAGCCACGTGGCCGGCGGTGATCTCAACTTGCTTCACCGTTTCGGAGAGGATGTAGCCGGCAGGAGCCTCCGTTTCCTTCAGACACAGCGTCTTCTTGGCATCCGCTTGAGCGGTGCCCTTGGTGAACGTGCCGAGGTAGATGCCGTTGAATGCAACGACACCATCAGCGCCCGAGGTAGCGGTCACGATCGCGTCGCCCGTCACTGCATTACCATCGCACTGGAAGAGACCAAAGGTGGCGCCTGCCAGCGCCTTGCCAGTATTGTTCGAGTCAACCTTCTTGAACTTGTAGTCGCCGAAGTAGGGATCCTTGGTCGGGATGATCGGAGGCTCAGGAGGCGTGCCGCCACCCGGATTCTGGTTCTCGAAGGGGTTGTACTCGTTGTCAATCGGCCATGCGCCGTTCTTGACGATACCGTTCTCCGGCATCGCCGTCACCGTGGTCTGGAGAACGAACTTCACGGTAGCACCTGCCGTAATTTGCTGGCGGGCAGCATCATTGAGCGTAATTTTGACGTGCTTGGCGGGGGTGGTACCCGGTGTGACGGTAATACCCGTCACCTCCTGGTCGCCGATGAAAACCTTGGCTGAACCGTTAACGTAGTCGAGGTAGCTCTCAAGTTGATCGACGACGCCGTATGCGCTCGGGTTGGCCGTGGTTGCCGTCGTGGTCATCGTCCACTCGAGGACGTCACCGACCTTATGAGTGTTGGTGTCGTTCGTGACTTCCTTCGTACCCGGTGTCTTCACGACATTCTTCGGGTAGACGTGAACATCGGTGATCCACTTGTTCTGGAAGGGCAACGGGATGGTGACGAAGAACGGGGCCGCCTTCGAGGTGATAGCGTGCGTGCCCGTGCCTGTCTCCTCCACGAGGTAGACGCCGATATCGAGACTGCTCGTGGTCACAGAACCGTTAGTCCCCGTAGTCACCTTCTGTGCGGCGCCGCGGGTAATGGTCTTCGCGTCAAGGGTTGGAATTTTCGCCCAATCTGCGTTCTTGTTCAGATCGATGCCCTCGACCTTCGTCACGGTAAATTCCACGCCGCCAAGCGGATCAGCCGGCGCCTGGGACGTCCCATCGGGGTTGAGGGCAGTAGTGTTACCAATTTCCTTGTGCTTGTGGATAGTGATGGTGCCCTGCGTAGTGGGCATGTTGCCCGGGCCGGTCGGGGTGTCAGCATTCGCCACACCCGCACCCAGTGTGAGGGCAGAAGCTACGGCAACAGCCATCGCCGCAAGAGCGCCCTGTCTCATCTTCTTCAGAAGCTGCACTCGAGTTCCTTTCGTGTTGTGGGCCTAACTCAAGCCCTGTGTTCAGTTGCGCTTGCGACGTTGTGCAAGCTGCATGAGCAGCGCGATCCCAAGGACCCCCACGCCCAGGAAGACGAAGAAGTCACGTCCGATTCCACCGCTCAGCGGGATCGGAGGTCCGGCCTGTTTGGTGTTGTAGATCGACTGCTCACGCTCAAATTTCACATCGAGATGTCCGGAGTCGATCGTGAAGGACTTAAGGGTTGTATCGAGTACGTACCCTGCGGGAGCCTTCACTTCCTTCAGCTCGTATTTTCCGAGCGGAAGGCCCGTAACGCGGATTACTCCGGCTCGGGAGTCTGTATCGTGTGAGGTGCCTTGGCAGGCAGCGTCGTGCACGGCGACGCAATCCGTAACCCGCCACTCCTGCGTATTTTTGTTGTTTGTCAGAATCCACTCTGATCCAGACAGCAGCGGCTCGGTGCCAACGCGCTTCCCCTGATCTGCTCGCTTTTCAAAGAGCAACGTGCCGGTAAGCGGCACGTTTTGCACCGCGTTATGCCGACCAAACTGGCCCACGACGGGCTGGCGGCCATCGAAGAGATGAACCTTCTTAACCTCTTGGGCAGGGGACGTCATCGTAAAGGTATAGGTCTCTCCCGACCTTTGATATCCCTCTGGCGCGGTCTCTTCTCTCAGGGTGTAGTCACCGGGCGCGAGACCCGTAAGGAGGAACTTGCCCACATCCGTATCTTTGTCGAGACCGCCAGTTGCGGTCGCATCGGAAATAACGAAGCTCTTCTCAGCATTCTGAGATCCGTCAAATGTGAAGGGGACGCCATCTCGACGCGCTATCCGCCACGAGGAACCGCCAAGCAATCCGCCCGCTTCATCTTCCTTAGCCCACTCCACTTTCCCGTCAGCTTTCGGCGTGTTCGTAAACGTACACACCACGTCACCAGGCGTACCGGTCACGGTGATTGACGCAGTCGCGCGTGAGCCATCAACCGTCACATGAGGGGTGGAACCGTCCGTGCAGCTGAGGCTGACGGAGTAATCGGCTAGCGTAGCCCCTGATCGAGTAATGGCCTCGGAGACAGTGACAGTGGTGCCCGCAAGAACGGGGATACGCTCCGTGCTGACTTCCTTCTGCGCGCCACTCGTGGTTGCTTCTTTAGTGATACTCGCGGTCTGTGCGCTCACCTTAAATTGATCGTTAGTATTCGCACGGCCTTCAACAACTTTGCGCACGGTGATCGACGGGACGAAAGCCTCACCTGCCATGTCGTTGATCTTTCCTACCCACGGATACACTACGTAATAGGTATTGCCGCTGAAGTCTAGACGTTTGTCCCATTTCGCTAGCGGATATTCCCACGCCGGCAAAGCATCACGCGTCCTGTAGGATCCGAGATTATCGGGCATATTCCGGATCCGGCTCACCGAACCATTTCCGTAACCATTCCCGGATATCGACATGAACCGCGTGATGCTGTCAATTTGCGTCAAATTCGCCGTTACCAGATTTCCCCCAGGCCCAATGGATACACCCTCTGCCGGGCCCACGCCCGCGAACTCCTCACCTTTAGCCTTTCCGGCGCGGATTTTCGCGCTCGTGAGAGGGTAGGAGTCGAGGGTGGTGCCATCTGCCCTATCGAGGGTTTCCTTCGTCACCACCTCAAAATTCACCTGATTAAAGCCGGGGTTTCCACTTCCGGGGATGTCGGCGCGATGGTTAGTAAACCCCATCACGAGGTCGCCGGACTCTGTAAACAGTATGTCGCCGTCGTTGCTACCGATGTCGTTGCTACCGATGTTCGGCGAAAGCTGCGAATCAGAGATATCGCCGACTATTTGGAGTTGACCCTGCGGCGTCATCTTATAGACGTGTGCGACTAGGCGCCGTGCATTGTCCGGACCTTCTAAGTCCGTAACCGAAAGATAATAGGTGCCATCAGGAGCGACTTGTCCTCCGTTAAAGGTCAGGTCATTTACTCCGTGACCACCAGTTTGTTTCCCATAGGGGAATTCGAACTCGGCGCCGAATTCCTCCCATGTATCGGCCCCCGGCGCAAGACGGTAAACCTGGAACAGCGGACCTTTTGAGGAACCCGCTCGCTCTTCATAGGGCGTCCCAATCTGACCAACCTTTAAGGTCGCGTACCGGGTGCCATCCGCTCCTACGCCAAGAGCGTTGTAGTTCATCCCGCGGGAGAAGTAACAAAACTTGTCATCTTGGCGATTCGGACGATTGTCCCTGCACTGAAGACTGTCCTTCCCAAAGCGAAGCTCGCGTTTGGAACCCGGCGCCAGCGGGCCTGCCATATTTTGTACACTCGGGAGATATGGCGGCAACGGGGTGATGTCCCTCGTTGCGGGGTTGAGCAAATACAGCTCGCCGTTACTCGACAGCACCACAACGCCCTTGTTTTCCGCGCGTGCGTTTCGGAACGTGGCCAAAGACGTCAGGGGCGAAAGCTCAAGTTCATCAAAGTCTTCCGCCTCGACATCGACAGCGGCATCTGGCGATGCTAGCTCAGAAGCCCCCCCCCCCGGAGGTTTCATCAGATTCTGGAGAGACAGAAGATCCGGCCTGCTCGAGATCTTCAGATCCCGGCGTGGCGCTAACGTCAGGGTCTGGATTTTCCGAATCTGACGACGTGGAAAGATCGGGGGTGGTTACGGAAGAATTCTCAGCTTCGACGGCTTCGGATGCACCCTTGTCGTCGGGGGAACCCGCGGCCATTGCGACAGGAAGACAAACAGACCATGCAAGAGCAAGCGACAACACAAGGACGAGTGTGGCGAAAATGCGCGCCTTGCGATCCTGAATAGATCTGTGCATGTGTCCCTCCCTGTCCAGGTGTTCGAGATCCTCTGCTTACTAATAAACAAACCATCCGGTAGATTAACTAGCGAATTTTCCATCGTCAAATCACATCTTCACTCTCAATGCGACAGTGATGTCACTGAGTGGACACCGCTCTTTGCACCGGAAATTCGGCCAAAAGGCACAGAATTACTAAGATTCATCAGATATTTTCGCCGCATTGACCACCATGTGACGAGTCCTAAATTTTTTCCAACTTGTAAGCCATCTCATAATGATGCTTTCGATGCGACAGCTCCGGGAGCCTACTCCCCGTAACCGCATCGCAGACTCTTGCACACCCAGGCACAATGCCACACGCAACACACGTGGTCATGCGAGAAAAGGTGCGCCACTCCAAGAGGGGCGGATCCTACCTGAGCCACGGATGCCCGAGCTGTGACGCCATCGCGGGAGCGTTCTTCCTGGATGAGGCCGTCACGGAAACTCTTGTCGACAACAAAGTGGGCGACCTGCCGTTAATCGCGACATTCAGGAGGCCGAATATCGAGTACATACTTCTCGCCGCCGATCAAGATCACTCGCACTGGTACGACGACTGATTGTTTAATCGTCTTTAAGTGACTCCGCCCGTTCTGCCCGCGACTGCCTCTCCGAGCTCACGAGACCATCGATGCGAGCGAGCACCCATGTCACCTTCGACGGTAGACCTCGCGGCGGTGACCGACGGCGAGCACGAGGACGACTAGCATCCCGTCGTCGATCTCATAGACGATCCGGTAGTCACCTGTGCGTACGCGCCACTCGCCGTTCCCGCCAACCAACTTCTTCGCGCGAACCGGGCGAGGTTCCTGCGCAAGCAGCTCCACAGCCGCTTGGATCCGGCGCCGCGCTTGTCCGTCCAACTTGCGCAACTGACGTACCGCCGCAGGGCTGAACTCGATCCGGTAGGTCATGCGAGCCCGAACTCCGCCTTAACCTCATCCCAGGGAACAGTTCCATTCTCAGCGATCTCGGCGCGGGCGGCCTCCGCGGCCTCGATGTCTGCGAGGTCCTCTGCCCTCTCCATCAGAAGTTCAAGGTCCTCCGCATCAATGACCGCAGCAACTCGATGTCCCCTGCGCGTGAGGAAGACCGGGGTGTGTCGCACACGGGCGTCGTTGATGACATCGGCGAGCCGGCTGCGCGCATCAGTGACGCTCACATCGTTCATAACTTCCATTATGAACAGAAGACGCGAAGATGTACATCAAGTGGGTGAGATCGGGCTTATTGGCGGTTTATTGGCCAATAGGCCGCAAAACCTGAACGGGGCACTGAAGATGTCAGGCTCAGAGAAAGAATCCAAGGTAAGAAAAGGGGAGAAATACGAGAGGCCCGGGTTTTCCGGGCCTCTGAAGTCACTTCTTGTTGCGACGCTGGTGACGAGTCTTGCGCAGAAGTTTACGGTGCTTCTTCTTCGACATGCGCTTGCGACGCTTTTTGATAACGGACCCCACGGGCTACCTCCGAACCTTGTTGGTTAGGCGAATCATGTAAAACGAACAGTGCTCATCGTACAATCTTCGCTGACGATCTAAGAACTTCTGCGTGTGTGGCCTTATTCGCCTACTGCCCGCGCTGCATCGAAAGATTCAGCTGCACCAAGCAATTCTTCGACGGCAGATTTAGGCACACGATAGGAACTTCCGACCCGTACTGCTGGGAGATCACCCGCATGAACCATTCGATAAACAGTCATCCGGGAAACTCGCGTCAGCTCGGCAACTTCCGCCACCGTGTAGAACTGCGGTGCAGAGCGCTGGGGCTGTTTCATCTGTCCGTCCTGTATTAGAAACCACACTGCCCGATGGGGCATTGACACCGTAACAATACATGACTTTAAACTCCAATACACAGAATTTTCAAAGGATGGCGCACATATAAGCCGCATCGGTGCCGCCGGCATCCATATTCCTTTACATCCACATGCGCCTCTCTCACTTAGCCACGAGAGAGGAAAGGATACGAAGCGCGCAGATATAGAAATTGGGAGTGAGAGAAGTTTCCTCATCCATGATTGGCACATGAGGCGCACAAAGTTAGAAAACTCCTCGTGCGTATGTCCACCACCATGTATAAAGTTGAGGAGAACGTGCCCAGCTTGCCCGAGCACGTGAGTTCGCTCGGTAGTGACGCAGTAGTAAGCTGCTGTGCTTGCTCATGCGCGAACCTGTCAGCTTCGTCGTTGTGCAAGTCCGCCAGCTTCGTCGTCATTAGGGAGAATTGTGAAGAAGGATGCCCATGGCCTGGCTCATCCGAGTTCAGCCACACGACCACTGCGTGAGCGTACCCGCGAACGCATAGAGTATGTGGCACGCATGACACCTTCGCGCCTGACGATCAGTGTCTTTGCCACGATTATTCTCTTTTTTACGGCGCTTCTTCAGCTTCCCATCGCCACCTCAAGCGGGGTGCGTGCCTCGCTTACTGATTCTTTTTTCACCGCTGTCTCCTCGGTATGCGTAACCGGTCTTGTCACAGTGGACACAGCCACATACTGGTCCCCCTTTGGACACGCATGTATCGCCATCGCAATGATGACGGGCGGCCTGGGAATTATGACACTCGCCTCGATTGTGGGGCTATCCGTTTCACGCCATATTGGCCTCACGCAGACCTACCTCACTGCACGAGAAACCCAGTCGGGAATCGGTGAAGTGGGAAGCCTGGTACGCGCAGTCCTCGTTGTCTCACTATCGGCTCAGACCTTCCTCTTCTTCGTTCTCATTCCTTTCTTTCTCAAAAGCAACGAACCCCTCCTTGCTGCCTTCTGGCACTCCTTCTTCATGGCCGTCTCAATTTTTAACAATGGCGGCTTCGTGATCCTGCCTGAGGGGCTTGCCCCACATGTGGGTGATTGGTCCCTCACCCTTCCCATCATCATCGGCACCTTCGTTGGAGCAATCGGTTTCCCCGTGATCTTGGATATCTGGCGTAACAGGCGATGCCGCATAGCGAAATGGTCGCTCACTACCAAGCTCACCCTCGTGACTTACCTTGCTCTTTTCGTCGTGACGGCAATCCTTATCGGCGCCTTCGAATTTGCCAATCCACAGACCCTTGGCGCAATGTCGCTAGGAGAAAAGCTCAACACTTCCCTCCTTCTCTCGGCAAGTTCGCGATCCACAGGGTTAGCGACGATCGATGTGGGGGCAGTGTCTGAAGCAGGCAAGTTCATTCTTGATTCAACGATGTTCATTGGCGGTGGCTCTGCTTCGGCAGCTGGTGGTATTAAGGTGACCACGCTCGCCGTCCTCATCCTCGCGATCCTCGCCGAAGCACGCGGTGACCACGATACCGAAGCCTTCGGGCGACGTATCCCCTCCGAGGTCTTACGCCTGGCGATTGCTGTAACTTCGCTTGCCTCAATCACCGTGGGTATCGGCACAGTTCTTCTTCTTCACATCACTGGCTTGCCTCTCTCAGACGTGCTTGTTGAAACGATCTCGGCCTTTGCCACCTGCGGTCTCTCCACGGGGATTACGACAGCTTTACCTACAGGGGCGAAATGGGTACTTATCGTTCTCATGGTAGTGGGGCGTACAGGCACGATGTCCCTAGCTGGTGCTCTCGCAATCCGCAGCCGCCAGCGCGTGATTCGTATGCCGGAAGAACGCCCGATGATCGGCTAGCCCACTAGACAGAGCGAGCCAGTAGACTGGATCGATCCACCGCCAGGAATACACTCCCACCTTTCTAAAGAAGGCTACTTTCCCGGAAAGACATTTCTGAATCCAGGTAGCTCTGCGCAAGCCGTTGTAAGGTAGGAACATGGCAAAAATCCCAGATGGAAACGCTGTCCTCGTAGTTGGACTTGGGCGTTTTGGGGCTGCGATCGCTTCCACACTTGACGACCTCGGCCATGCGGTCATGGCAATTGAGAAAGACCACGACGTGGCTCAACGCTGGTCACACCGTTTTCATGTTATCGAAGCTGATGCGACGAATGCCAGTGCTCTCGAACAGGCTGGTGCGCGTGAGTTCTCTATTGCCGTGGTGGGTATGGGAACGAAGCTCGAATCTTCAGTGTTGGTGACAGCAAACCTCGTCGACCTCGGAACACCTCAGATCTGGGCAAAAGCTATTTCGCGCTCTCACGGGCGAATCTTGAAACGTATCGGCGCTCACCACGTGGTCTACCCAGAATTCGATGCCGGGGCACGTGTCGCGCATATGCTCACCGGACGTATGCTCGACTACATCGAGATGGAGGATGGTTTCTCCATCATTAAGATGCGCCCACCGCGTGACATCCAAGGGTTCACGATTGCCCAATCCACTGTACGCGAACGTTTTGGCGTGCGAATCATCGGTGTCAAGTCACCGGGTCTACCTTTCGAGTACGCCACAGATACCACGTTGATCGGCCCGGAAGATCTCATTATCGTCTCTGGGGATTCGGATCTCCTTGAGGAGTTTGCCAACCGCTGAGCAACACAATATGTACGCTCAAATGTGGCTCCACTCACACCACTTTTATGTCCAGAGTGCTCACTAAGCTGAAGACATGAACCCAAAAATGCCAGCGACGAACTACACCTGCAGTGAATGCGGATGGTCCACCACAAAGTGGGTGGGGCGCTGTCCTCAATGTCAGGCCTGGGGAACAGTGGAAGAGGGTATGCCCTCCCCTGTCCAACACGTGGCTCCCACCAGCCCTGCTATGCCAATTACTGACGTAGCAGCCACGGCTTCACTCAAGCGAGCTACCGGTGTAGCCGAACTTGATCGAGTGCTCGGTGGCGGGCTCGTGCCTGGTGCCGTTGTACTCGTAGCTGGTGAACCAGGTATCGGTAAATCCACACTTCTCCTCGATGTGGCAGCAAAAGCAGCCAGGTCAGCAGCTGAGCAGAAGTGTGGATCCGTACTCTATGTATCCGGAGAAGAATCTGCCTCTCAGGTACGCCTACGTGCCGAACGTATCGGCGCACTTGATCCTGCACTCTTGCTCGCTTCAGAGACAGATCTCTCGCGTATCCTTGGGCACATCCTGGAGGTGAAACCTAGCTTGCTCATCGTGGATTCGGTGCAAACTCTTATGGATCCGAATGTGGATGGGATTTCTGGGGGTTCAGCACAGGTGCGCTCAGTAGCGGCAGCACTGGTGAAGGTGGCAAAATCAACTGCTCTACCCATTCTCATCGTCGGGCATGTAACGAAAGACGGCTCAATCGCCGGGCCACGAGTTCTTGAACATCTCGTGGATGTCGTCTGCCAATTTGAGGGAGAGCGCAATTCTCCTCTGCGAATGGTGCGGACAGTGAAGAACCGCTACGGTCCTACCGACGAAGTGGGTTGTTTCCAGATGATCGATGAAGGCATCGTCGATTTGACAGATCCGTCCGGACTATTCCTCTCGCGGCGCGAAGTGAGTGTACCGGGCACGTGCGCCACGATGACTCTGGAAGGGCGGCGTCCCATGCCTGTGGAGGTGCAGGGGCTCATCATGCCCTGTGCGGGAACACCACGGCGAACAACGAGTGGAGTAGATTCTTCTCGCGTGGCAATAAGCGTAGCTGTACTCCATTCGCGTATGGGATTTTCCATGGAGCGCGCTGATATCTTTGTCTCCACCGTGGGTGGGGCGCGCGCTTATGAACCTTCGTGTGACGTGGCAATTGCTCTGGCGCTTGCCTCCGCCCAGTTGGATCTCCCTGTGGCTCCGGCTGTGCTCGCCATCGGTGAAGTTTCCCTCACCGGGGAACTACGGCCTGTAACCGGACTACAGCAACGGGTTGCCGAAGCGGGGCGCCTCGGCTTTACGCGAGTACTTGTTCCCGCTCATTCGGGAAGCCTCAAAGTGCCCGAGGGTATTCAGATTCGTTCCTGCGCCGATATACGTGAGGCTATGGAAGCAGTGTTACCTATCGGCACTTAGTACGCGTTGATCCTCCCCGGAATCGCCTTTCATGACATTGATGTGCATTAGTGGTACCTAGGATCGCAGTCGCTTCCCTTGGAAAAGGTGGGTTAAAGGCCAAAAAGAACCTGTGGGCGAATAACCCGTGCATGAGGCTATTTGTCGGTCAAGGTTCGCACCTGATACACCTGATCGAGGAAAGCAGAGTAAGCCTTACATGCGAGGCTATTTGAGGACGAAACTCGTTGTTGCTGTTGGCGCAGCATTATCACTGAACTGGAGCTGAGCCACATAGGTACCGTCATCAGCCGGATTCTCACTCGCCGGGATACATCCCGTACCTACTCCCCCGTTCCACTCCACTTTCACTGTTGTACCCATCGAACGATCGAGAAGAAGAAGACGAGATTCAGTACCCACCTGGCACTGCTTCGTATCTGCAATCGTCTGGGAACCTGATGTGACGTGAACATTGAGGTTACCCCACCCCGTATCAATCCAGCACGGATGAGATTCGGACGTGTTTGTGAGCTTAATCGTAAAAGTGACAGGATCTCCCGAAGTAGTACTTGAAGTTTCTATGCTCGATTGAACCGCGTTATCTGCACAGGCCTGAGGAGTGTAAAGCTCCGTGGGATTCGATATGGCTACTGAGGCACGAGAACTAGCTTTGTGGACGACGAAATAGACCGATCCCGATGCCAATGCGAGTGCTAGAAGAATACCGAGGATCAACATGCCTTGTTTTGAAGCGAGTGCATCAAATGCCGCGCGGCGCTCCCGGCGATCATTGAAGCGCTGAGTTCGCCGTATTTCTGCGCTACGCTGGCGTCTCCCCTGCGTGGATTTCACATCTCGATGCGCGCGCTGCCCACTCCGATGCACGGAAGAGACACTCTGACCGCGAGAGGAAACCTGGGGTTTACCACCGCGTGCTCGCTGTCGAGAAGCTGGAGGAGGCGAAGAAGTGCGGGAAGTATTGCCACGACGGTCGTAGGATCCACGCTGCGTCAAAGAACCGTATGGCGTGTGTTCACCTCGTCGCGTCCGATTGCCTCGCTGTGGAATATCGCCTCGTCGTGGCATATCGGCGCGTTGCGCAATACCGCCGCGCCGAACCTGAGCTTCACGCGACGTGCGCCCACCACTTTGCAGTTCGCTTGCTCTAGTGCCTGAAGCTCGCTCACTCGCGCGAGGATTGGCACTACGGGTAACCCTCCCTTGCGCATTTTGCCGTGAGGCATTCTCGCGATTCAATACTCCACCGCGAGAGCGCACCCCCCGATCAGATTCACGAATGCCACCGCGAGAAGGGTTTCCCTCACGTATGCTCTGCCCGCTCCTCGTACGTGCGTCGGTTTCATCTGGATTGCGCGCAGATGATTTCTTTCCGGTGCGCCTGCTGCCACCAGTGTGCACGCCATTGGAGCGGCTTGAAACGCGATCCGTGGATGCCTTCGGCCTGCGCCCCGCGCGCGAAGAAGTAGCATCAGTCGATCCGCGAGAGGAACGCCTAAACCAGGAATGTGCATCGGAAGCTCTCACGCTGCCACGCTATCAAACCAGTGCGCTGCCCATCCAATGCCACGCGGCAAAGCCCCAAACCACGCATCCAAGGGCACGCAGCAGTCTCCACACAGACCGTTGATAGTTACTCTAGATCCAGGAATCCGGCGTGACCAATTCGCATCCTCACTCGATCGATCGCAACCCTCCAACAAAATATGTCGTATAAGCCGCAATGGTGAAGCCAGGGCAACCATCACGATCCCGAACTCCAAAGTAGGCAGACGCTATCGTGTCGTTGTCTACGCATACGTCTCTGCTGATGCCTTTAAGCTCGATTCTGTTCTCAACAATGAGGCATTTATTAATGACCAAGCAGCCACAGGGACTGTCAAGGTCACAAAGGTGAAGTCCACATCCCACGCACGCACCGCGCCCTACGCCCTCTCGACCTCGCCTTTGTTCCACAAGATTCACGGGTTGATCCTGTTCAGATACCACGAGTGGTTGAGTCTAGTACCAAGGATTCCTTGCTCGTCACCTTTCTCGCACGTACACGCACCTCATGTGTCACTCCCAATCGCCACCACCCACACCTGTTGTGGCACACTGGTGCGGTGCATGAAGCTCTCATTTCCTGGTACATCGTCCACTCGCGTCCACTTCCCTGGCGTGAGGCCGGAACGAGCCCCTGGGCGATCCTCCTATGCGAAGTGATGAGTCAGCAAACACCTGTTGCCCGTGTTATTCCTTCCTGGAAGGCTTGGCTTGAACGCTGGCCCACTCCAACAGCTCTTGCCGCTGCCTCCCCCGCTGAAGTCATTCTCGCCTGGGGAAACCTCGGTTATCCGCGCCGAGCTCTACGCCTGCTTGACTGTGCCCGTGAACTCGTGGCTCACTGGGATGGCGAACTCCCTCGCACTCGCGAGGATCTTCTCTCTCTTCCTGGAATCGGCTCCTATACTGCGAGCGCAATTCTTGCCTTTGCCTACCGCCGCCGCACCACTGTGCTTGATACAAATATTCGCCGCGTCCTTGCCCGCCAGCAAGGCCTTTCCCACCCTCGCTCCAGCCTTACACGTGCAGAGGAACGGCACGCCGAATCCCTCGTTCCCACCGACGATGAGGAAGCAACACTGTGGAATGCTGCCCTCATGGAACTTGGAGCTCTTATCTGTACAGCCCGCGCCCCGCGTTGCGAGGAATGCCCCGTGGCCTCTAGCTGTCAGTGGCGCGGTCTTGGCTGGCCTGAGGCTTCTCATCCAAAGCGCACCCAAACATACACCGGTACGCACAGAGAAGCGCGTGGGAAAATTATGGCTGTGCTCCGATCTTCCTCACATGCGTTGGCCATCGACGAACTCCAACGCGCTTCTACCCTCCCAACTTTGCGTTTTTCTCCGGCACTCGAAAGTCTCCTCGTTGATAAACTCGCCGTGGAGAGGGACGGAAGGATTGCGCTTCCCGCATCCTCGTGAGGATAGTTTCCCCTCCGCTTGACTCTGAGTTCTTGAGTGAACCGTAACCTCTGGTGATCTGTGGATTCTTCTCCTGGTACAGGGTCGTAGAATTTCCCGTATGGCTCAGGCATATCAGTTACTCTCGCGAATTGGCTTTGTCCTTGCACTCAGCGCACTCCTCCTCGCAGGGATTGGTGCAGCTGTAGCGGGAATGAATGCTTCTGCTTATGCATCTTCCTGGATTCTTGTGATTCCGGGGATACTTCTTCTCCTCACTTCGCTGTGGTCAATTATCCAGGCTCTACGCCGTGCTCCGCGTTGGCGTTCTACTCTGGCGAACACGGCTCGGCTTTTGCGGGTCTGTGCGCTTCTCAGTGCGCTGGCTCTTCTTGCAGCGGTCATCGTCACCGCTGTGACCAGTACAGTTTTCGGTGCGATACTCCTTGGAGTCATCAGCGCCGAAGGCGTGGGGGTGCTTCTCCTTAGCTCTCGGATCCTCGCGCGTTTTCTCGCTTCGCACCGCGATTCGTCGCATAGCTCATAAGTGTGAGTGCCCGTGGCGAAGATTACGCGAGTTCTTTCAACATGCGCGTGTTTCCCAAGGTATTTGGTTTGGCGCGAGCAAGATCCAAGAACTCAGCCACGCCGTCGTCGTAGGAAAGGAGAAGGTGTTCGTAGGCTTCCTGGCTAATCGGACGCTCAGAGATTTCGTGGAATCCGTGCCCGGCGAAGAAGTCTACTTCGAAGGTGAGGCAGAAGAGGCGTGTAATTCCCAGGGCGCGGGCGCGATCTTCCAGTGAGGTTAGGAGGAGATGGCCCACACCTCTGCCAATGTATTCAGGGGAGACAGCGAGCGTACGCACCTCAGCGATATCTTCCCAAAGCACGTGCAGGGCACCGCAACCGACGATTTTCTCACCTTTGTGGTCACGTGTACGAGCCACGATGAATTCCTGGATGTCCTCGTAATAGTTGATGAGGTGTTTCTCGATGAGGATACGGCGCGAGGCATAGGGAGCTACGATGTCGTGGATCTGGCGGACATCGCGCGGACGGGCTGGGCGCAGGGTAATCACTGGCCTATTTGAGCATGTTTGTCTCAAGAACGCGAGGTGCGTTCATCATCCGTCACTGGAGATACCGGCGAGCTGAACCCACATCATGTCGAGTTACGTTTGCGTGTTGCAGCTATTCATATCTACTCACCTTGCAGTGCCACCAGTCTCTTACCTCGTTGCTTCCCACCCTAAGTTTTGGCAGGTGACACAGTTTGCCTCGTCATTATTTCACATTCACGTGGCAGCCCATGATTGAGCCGTACACTGCCAGTGCGTGAACTAGAAGAGGCGATTATGAAGGTAATACTATTTCTTCTCGCGCATCTCACTTCTAGATTTTGCATACGGGCACGCCCAGAGCATTGTCAGGAGGTACCACAACGTGCCTACCGCCCACGGCGCCAGGCACGTTCGCTCTCTTCGAGGACGCGAGCAGCGCACTCGTCGTCGAGAATCACGTCAGTAACAGCTCCAGAACGCAGCACGCCGACAAGAGCCTTGGCTTTGGCCGCTCCAGCAACCACACAGATGCGCCTCGGTATTTCTTTAAGTTCACCAGGCGTGGGACCAGAGGCTCGCGAGTTAATCTCGATATCAGCCCAGGAGCCATCCTCGCGCACAAGCACCGTGCAGCAATCACCTACCACTCCATCACGGCGCAGGGAGAGGATTTCGTCGTTGGAAAGGTAGCCTCCCGCGTACACATGTGAGGCTACGGGGGCAGCAAAAGCTCCCACACCGAACACCGCAATATCGGCTCCTCGACCGACCTCGCGTACCGCAGAGATTGAGCGCTCACGCCACAGTGCCGCCCGCGTCGTGGCATAGTCGAAGAAAGCCGGTACGGGGAAATTCATCACTTTTGCGTCAAAGGCGCGCGAGAAATTCCCCAAAAGTTCACCGACGAACATCGTGCCTGTCGTGGCTGGATTGGCCGCGCCATTAAGCTGAGCCACTGTCACGCGCTCAACGTGCCTGGGAACAAGACGCTCGGAAACAGCTGAAAGGGTAGTGCCCCACGCTATACCGATCGTTGTTCCGTCAGTGACAAGCTCAGAGATCATAGCACCGGCCATTGAGGCCACACGTTCAAGGCGACGAAGCTCGCTCGTAGGGTGAGAGACGGGAACAACAGTCACCTCGACACCGTAGAGTTCGCCAATGCGCGAAGCAGTGGTGACAGCAGGTTCCTGAGGAGCATGAAGACTGATGCGTACAAGGCCTTCTTCACGGGCACTTGCGACCAGGCGCGAGACAGTCGAACGCGAGAGGCCCATACGCTTGGCGATGGCCTCCATCGTCTGGTCTTCCATGTAATAGAGCAGCGCTGCCTCATAGGCGAGGCGGCGACGTTTGTTGCTGTCTGACACACAGTTATTCTGCACTGCCACACGGTTGCTGCACAATCTCTCAGACAGCTGATGCACATTTGCACACAGGTGCTCGGCGCGAGCGCCGTCTCCAAAGCCGCGATAGAGTAAAAAACGTGTCAGCAAAGAAGCTTAGCTGCGACGTCGTCATCATCGGCGGGGGAGCCACTGGTGTAGGGGTTCTTCGTGATGCGGCCATGCGCGGTTTTTCAGCCATACTTGTCGAGCGCGTCGATCTCGGACAAGGTACGACAGGTCGTTATCATGGACTCCTCCATTCCGGTGGCCGCTACGTGGTATCAGATCCCCATTCAGCAACCGAATGTGCAGAAGAAAACGCTATCTTGCGCCGGGTTCACCCCGACGCAGTGGAGGCCACCGGCGGGCTCTTCGTCTCCATTAAAGGTGACGACGAAGAGTTCCCCGACCGCTTCCTCAAAGGCGCAGACGACACGCACGTTCCCACAGCCGAGATCTCGGTGGCCGAAGCCATTCGTCGCGAACCTCGCCTCAATCCCCTCACTGCCCGCGCATTTGAGGTGGAAGATGGCACGGTTGACGGTTGGCGCATGGTCTGGGGTGCGGTAGAGAGCGCCAAGGAATACGGCGGAACCTGCCTCACCTACCACCGTGTCACGGGTATTGACGTTCGCGATGGCGCTGTGGTGGGCGTACGCTGCCACGGCGACAAGACCGGCGACGACGTCTACATCGAGTGCCGCGTAGTGGTCAATGCCGCAGGGCCGTGGGCTGGGCAGATTGCCGCAATGGCAGGAGAGCATGATGTCCAGGTAGTTCCAGGGCGCGGCATCATGATCGCTATGAATCACCGCCTCGTCAACCGCGTGGTCAACCGCTGTGTGTACCCGGCTGACGGTGACATCATCGTTCCCGTCCACACTGTCTCTATCATCGGAACCACCGACGTACGCGCGGAGGATCCCGATAAGCTCACCATTGAGCAGAACGAAGTTCAGCAGATGCTCGATGCTGGTGAGGCACTCCTGCCCGGCTTCCGCCAGGCGCGTGCTCTACATGTGTGGGCAGGTGCTCGTCCCCTTCTCAAGGACAACCGTGTCAAGGCTGACGACACTCGCCACATGTCGCGCAACATGAGCGTGGTACGCCACGATGTCAGTGGTCTTATTACCGTAGCCGGTGGCAAGCTCACCACATATCGCCTCATGGCTTCACGTGTGGTTGATGCTGTCTGCGACGAACTCGGTGAAATGCGCCCCTGCCGCACGGCTGACGAACCTGTGGTAACCGGATCGAACTACAAGGTCACCCATCGTCTCGAAATGGCGGAGAAGGCGAAGAAAGCCTCGCGCGGAGCCCCTGATCCCGATCCCATCATCTGCGAATGTGAAGTGGTCACTAAGAAGATGATAACTGATCTACTTGACGAACAGCCCGATGCAACCTTCGACGATCTTCGTCGTCAGCTACGCATCGGAATGGGACCGTGCCAAGGTGGGTTCTGTGCCTCACGTACAGCAGGCATTGCTCACGAGAAAGGCTGCTGGAGCGCCGCACAAGCCACCGAACTCCTGCGCTTATTCATGAAGAACCGTTGGGGTGGTATCCACCCCATTCTCCACGGAGCTCAGGCTCGTGAAGCCGCTCTTGACGAGTGGATCTACAAGAACACTCTGGATCTTGATGCACTTCCTGATACTCCTCTCCCGCGTGGTTCCGAACTTCTCTCGGCGACCCGCTTCCCCTCGAAGGGAGGCCAAGAATGAGAACCCTCGTTATTGGCGCCGGTATCGCCGGCCTCACTGCGGCGCTCATGGCACGAGCTGAAGGGCACACCGTTACCCTCGTGACCAAAGGCTTCGGTGGACTTCAGTTAAGCCACGGCACCGTAGATATCCTCGACGCCGAGCGTCCACTTGAGGAAAAGGACAATCTCCCCGAGGGACATCCCTACCATCTCATCACAGCCAACTCGATCAAGGCCGGTGTCGATACCTTTGCTTCCTACGTTCCTCTCGCCGGTAGCTGCGAGGAGACGAAAATTTATCCCACAGCCTTGGGGGCTCTGCGCCGCACAAGCCTCGTACCTGTCTCAATGGCATCCGGTGAAATCACAGAAGGAGCCTCCTACCTCCTCGTTGGCTTTAGTGGACTCAAGGATTTCTATCCGCTCTTGGCAGCGGAGAACCTCTCTCGTCAAGGAGTGAAGGCACGTGGTGTGAAGATTGAACTCACCGCCCCTGGCGATACGGCTCTCGCTTTCTCGCGCTCACTTGCTGAGCCTGGTGCAGCAGAGAACCTTGGGCGTCGCCTCAGCGAACTCGCTGAAGGCGAGGAGATTATCGGAATTCCAGCTGTGCTTCGCCAGAGCGATTTCGACAACCTTGCCAAAGTAACCGGGCGCTCTATTTTCCAGATTCCTCTCCCCCCGCCTTCCGTCCCCGGCCTTGATGCCAACGAACGTCTGCGCGCCGCCTGCCAGGAAGCACGTGTGCGATTCTTCCTTAACGGGCAGGCTGTAGGAGCACTGAGCGAAGGCGGGTGCATCACCGCAGTTAAAGTTCAGATCGCTGGCTCAATCAAAGAGATCCCCACAGATGCCGTCATCTACGCTGGAGGCGGCTTGGAATCAGGGGCAATCCTCTTCGATTCCTACCGCACCCTCGCCGATACCGTTTTTGGCCTTCCGGTGAGCGCGCCCACCACTGATCCTGCGCAGATCCTCCACGGTGATTATAACGGTGATCCTCAACCCCTCTTCGCCTGTGGCCTTACCGTAGATGCCGATATGCGCCCCCTCAACGACAAGGGTGAGCCGGCCTTCGCAAATCTTTATGCCGCAGGTGGCATGCTCGCTGGCGCTCAGCGCGCCCACGAGAAATCGGGCGAAGGTATCGCCTTGGGTAGTGCCGCACAAGCTGTCGCTGCAATTGTGAGGAGCCAATCATGAGTATCGATTTCGCGAAGGCTTCCCTTGCCAGGGCAAGCCTGGATCAGTGCGTCAAGTGCACGATCTGTGAAACACAGTGTCCTGTGGCTAGAGCAACTCCCCTCTTCCCTGGGCCTAAGTACGTCGGCCCACAGGCCGAGCGCCTGCGCAATGGAGAGTCAGTGGATTACTCTCTCGACTACTGCTCAGGCTGCGCCATCTGCACCACGGTGTGCCCCCAGGGCGTGAAGATCGCTGAGATCAACGCCCAGGCTCGCGCAGTGATGAAGGCCGACCATATGCCGCTACGTGATCGCCTTATCACTCAGACAGAACTGGAAGGTAAGCTCTTGACCCCGGTTGCCCCTTTGGCAAACTGGGCGATGAGTCAAAAGCCCATTCGCTCTGTGATCCAGGCAGTTGTGGGCGTCCACAAGGATGCTCCTGTGCCCAAAGCCACCACCCAGACCTTCATGGGCTGGTTCAAACGTCGCAAGGCTCCTCTCGCTTCTCCCTATGCCAGTCGTGGCCCAATCGTGTTCTTCCACGGCTGTGCTGGCGGCTACTTCGAAGTACAAACCTCAAAGGCCACTGTGGAAGTACTCGAATACCTTGGTTATGAGGTCATCGTCCCCAAACAGGGATGTTGTGGCTTGGCTCAACAGTCCAACGGACTCTTTGATGGTGCCTCGAAGCTGGTGCGCAAGCTCGCCACTCAGCTCTCCACACCAGGTAGAGAACTCACAATCATCTCTTCTTCTGGTTCGTGTGCGGGTATGCTGCGCCACGAGGCTCACGAGATTATGGGAATTGACGACCCCGAGGTTGCCAGTGTGGGTGCTCGCATGGTGGAAACCTCAGAGTTCCTCCTCGATCTCATTGATCGTGGCGAGTTCCCAGTAGAGGATCTGCGCCCGATGGATCTCACCCTCCCCTACCACCAGCCATGCCAGGTGAAATCGCAGGGTATGGGTAAACCTGCCATCGACCTCATGGAAACGATTCCCGGTGTTACCGTGATCGAATCCGGCCAGCCATGCTGCGGTATCGCTGGCACCTACGGCTTGAAGAAGGAAAAGTATGAGGTAGCTCAGCGTGTGGGCGAACCCCTCTTCGACATGATTCAGGCGACGAATCCTGAGCTCGCGGCCTGCGAGACAGAGACTTGCCGCTGGCAGATCCGCAAGGGATCGGGTGCCGAGGTGATCCACCCGATTGAACTCATTCACCGCGCCCTCGGCTTGGGCGAACTCGCGCGCAGGTAAACATCTTTCGCAGCCTGGAGGTTGCCTCGTCACCACTGATCGCCGACGGGGCAGCCTCCCTCAACACAGGCTTCGTTTCCGACATGAACAGTAGAAACCGCCCACTCACCCTGAGTGAAAGGAGGAGAGCCTACCCCCACCTTCTACCTCGGACTTTTGTCACTATTCGTATTAGCATATGACCTAATGGGGCACATCGTCCGTGTCTCTTTCCTGGCTCGAAGAGCCGAACCTTTATTCTCCTAGCTCAGCCACAAGCTGCGCCATTGAATCGAAAGGACAGTCAAAGATGACTGAAAAGAAATACGTCCTCGCCGTCGATCAGGGAACAACCTCCTCACGTACGATCATCTTCAACCATTCAGGTGAAGTTGTTGCCACAGGCCAGCTCGAACACGAGCAAATCTTCCCCAATCCTGGTTGGGTGGAGCACAACCCTGTGGAGATCTGGGACAACGTGCGTCAGACGGTAGGTATGGCTCTTTCCCAGGCTTCAGCTAACCACCATGAGATTGCCGCCACTGGTATCACCAACCAGCGCGAGACGACGATCATTTGGGATCGCAAGACAGGTGAACCTGTCTACAACGCGATTGTGTGGCAGGATACACGCTCCCAGGATCTCGTGGATCGCCTCGCAGCCGATGGCGGCCCCGATCGTTTCCGCGCTATCGTCGGTGAGACTCTCTCCACCTATGCCTCGATCACGAAGATCATGTGGATTCTGGAAAACGTCCCTGGCGTGCGCGAGCGTGCCGAGCGTGGCGAACTTGCCTTTGGTAACCCGGATACTTGGTTGATCTGGCAGATGACCGGCGGTGTCGATGGCGGCATCCATGTCACCGACGTCACCAATGCCTCGCGCACGATGCTCATGGATCTTCACACTCTCCAGTGGCGTGAGGATATCTGCGAGATTGCAGGTATTCCGATGTCGCTCCTGCCTGAGATCAAGTCCTCTTCCGAGGTGTACGGCAAGGGTCGCCAGGCCGGCCTACTTCCTGGGGTGCCGATCGCAGGCGACCTTGGCGATCAGCAGGCGGCTACCTTCGGCCAGGCTTGCTTCTCCGCCGGTATGGCGAAGAATACCTACGGCACCGGCTGCTTCATGCTTATGAATACCGGCACCGAACCTCAGATGTCCGACAACGGCCTCATCACCACCGTATGCTACAAGATCGGTGACCAGCCCACCGTCTACGCACTCGAAGGTTCAATCGCCGTGACAGGTTCGCTTATTCAGTGGCTGCGCGACAACCTAGAGATCATCACCACCTCTCCAGATGTGGAAGCTCTTGCGGCCAGCGTTAAGGACAACGGCGGTGTCTACTTCGTCCCAGCCTTCTCTGGCCTCTTCGCCCCGCACTGGCGCGGCGATGCTCGTGGTGCGATCGTGGGCATGACACGGTACAACACGAAGGCTCATATCGCCCGTGCAGCACTGGAGGCCACGGCTTTCCAGACCCGCGAAGTGCTTGATGCGATGGAAGCCGATTCTGGTGTGAAGCTCGGTGAGCTGCGGGTAGACGGCGGTATGACGGCTAACAATCTCCTCATGCAGTTCCAGGCAGACATCCTTGATACCGAGGTTGTTCTCCCCGTGGTTGCTGAAACAACAGCTCTGGGCGCGGCATACGCAGCAGGCATTGCGGTGGGCTTCTGGACGGGCGAGCAGGATGTCATCGATAACTGGGCCGAGGCCAAGCGTTGGAGCCCGAAGATGGACGAGGCTGAGCGTGGCCGTCAGTTGCGCAACTGGAAGAAGGCCGTCACCAAGACCCTCGATTGGGTCGATGAGGACGTTACCCTCTGAGTTTGCCCGACGTGTGTCTACGATCTGGGCGCTCTACCCGAGGTAAAGCCTAAGGCTTGCCCCTCGGATTTTCGCACCATTTTATTCACATATCTCCCTGAGGTACCCCCGGTACGTGCTACCGGGGGTACCCTGTTTTTCGGGACGTTAGACCCAGTTACTAGACAGTTATTCAGAGCGTCGCATGTCGACAAGAGCGTCGAGTGCCACTATCTGAATAGTGTCGCTTACTTACTAAGTACAACCAATTTCACCCACATACCTTGTATGAGGGTAGGGTTCAGTCGAGATCGAAGGAGTATGTATGGTCATGGCCTCCACCTTTGTTCCAACGACGACAACTGTCGCCGGTAGCCTTGCACTTACCGCGCTCGTCGCTCTCATTCCTCTAGCGTTATTCTTTATTCTTCTTGGAGTATTCCGCGTAGCAACTCATTGGTGTGCAGTCGCCTCTCTTGGCGCAGCTCTCCTCATCGCTATCGTCGGTTTCAAGATGCCCGCTGGACTTGCACTACTTTCAGGCACGCAAGGAGTCGCATTCGGCCTCTTCCCGATCCTCTACATCGTCATCACGGCAGTGTGGATCTACAACCTGACGGAGAAATCCGGACGTTCGGAAGATGTGCGCGCCGTATTTTCCCTCGTCGGCAAGGGAGATCGCCGAATCCAAACTCTGCTTATTGGTTTCTGTTTCTGCGGCCTTCTCGAAGGCCTCGCAGGATTTGGAGCTCCCGTTGCAATTGCCTGCGCCATGCTTATGGCTATTGGCCTTCCGCCCCTCAAAGCTGCAATTGCCACGATGATCGGCAACGCACTCAATGTCGGCTTTGGCGCGATGGCAATCCCTGTGACAACAGTTGGACAGCTTGGCGGTGTTGAACCCGAGCTTGTTGCCGGAACTATGGGGCGCATTACCCCACTTCTCCTCGCATGGCTCCCTATCCTCATGCTCGTCGTTGTTGACGGCAAAAGAGGCGTGAAACAGGCGTGGCCTGCCGCAATTGTTTCAGGTATCGGAATGGCTGTTGGCCACATCGTCGGTGCAGGTTTCTTGCCTTACCAGCTCACCGCCGTCTTTGCCTCGCTGCTCTCTTTTGCGCTCCTTGCTCTTCTCCTTCACTTCTGGAACCCCACTACTCCCGAGGAACAACATTCTCACGCAGATTCTGCGGGCATGACCTTCTCGCGAGCAGCTCTCGGACTCATGCCCTACTGGCTCGTCGTCCTCATCTTTGGTTTCGCAAAACTCTGGACTATCGGAATCAACATCCCAGCTTGGCTTGCCTCCACCGATATTAAGATCCCCTGGCCTGCCCTTGACGGTAATATCGGCGCCCAAGCAGCAGACGGATCCCTCATCCTCTCAACCGCAACTGTGTTTAACTTCCAATGGCTCTCGTCGCCAGGAACGATGCTTCTCATCACAGGAATCGTTGTCTCTTTCGTGTACAGATGTACATCCTCAGGGGGAAAGTACCCATTCTCCTTCACTCGCGGTATCCTCACACTCGGTCAAACCATCTACAATCTACGCATCGCTATCCTGACGATCTGCACGATTATGGCGCTTGCCTACGTTATGAACTTCTCCGGCCAAACCGTCGCGATTGGCACCTGGCTCGCCGCAACCGGCGGAGCATTCGCCTTCCTCGCACCGCTCCTCGGTTGGATTGGCACAGCCGTCACAGGGTCGGCAACGTCAGCAGCAGCTCTCTTTGCCAACCTTCAGTCCGTCGCAGCAGGCCATGCCGGCCTCTCGCCCCAACTCCTTCTCGCCGCGAATGAAATTGGTGGTGGTATCGGCAAGATCATCAGCCCACAGAACCTCGCCATCGCTTCGTCGGCAATCAAGCAACCGGGTTCAGAATCGGCGCTTCTGCGCAAGGCACTGCCCTACTCGGTGCTCCTTGTTGTCCTACTCGGCATCATTGTCTTCCTCGCATCGCGAGGAGTTCTCGGATTCATCATCGTTTCTTAGGGAGGAACCGCAGTTGAGAATCGCATTATTTGCAACATGTATCGCGGATGTCCTGTTCCCACAGGCGCCACAGGCAACTGTGCATCTTCTCGAACGCCTTGGCCACGAAGTCGTATTCCCCGAGGCTCAGGGGTGTTGCGGTCAGATGCACATCAACACAGGCTATTACCCTGAGGCAATGCCACTCATCCGCAACCACGTGCGTACGTTCACCCCGGTGCTTGATGGACAGTGGGATGCGATCGTCGTGCCTTCGGGATCGTGCACGGGATCCCTTCGTCACCAGGGCGAACTCGTGGCAAAAGAGCAAGGGGATGCAAAACTCGCGTCCTACGCAAAGGCGATCGCAGCCAAGACGTACGACCTTCCCGAGCTGCTCGTCAATGTGCTCGGCCTCGAAGATGTGGGAGCTTACTTCCCCCACCGCGTTACTTACCACACTACCTGCCACTCGTTGCGGATGGCTCGGGTGGGAGATACGCCAATCCGTCTCCTCGAACATGTGGAAGGAATCGACTACGTCCCTCTCCCCCACGCTGATTCCTGCTGCGGCTTCGGCGGCACCTTCTCTCTGAAAAATCCTGAAACGTCAGCTTCGATGCTCTCGGACAAAATGGCACATATCGTCTCTACAGGTGCCGAGATCGTGGTGGCTGGAGATTACTCGTGCCTTATGAATATCGGCGGCGGCCTCTCGCGAATTCGCTCAGGAGTGCGTTCAATGCATTTAGCCGAAGTTCTTGCGGGCACAAAGGAGGAGCCATGGGTGGCTCCCGCAACAACAACGAAGGTGGGTGCGTAATGAATGCGATCTTTCATCTGGCGAAGAAACTGAGCTTCGATCCACGTTCATGGGCAAAGAGCGATGTCGAAGCAGCCGAGCTGGGGTGGTTCCCTGGCCACGAACAGCCAGATAATCCCTTGCGCTGGGGGAACTCGTTCCCTGAAGGAGCCAAGGCGACGCTGCGCAATACACAGATGCGCCGTAACCTCGGTTATGCGACAACGAAGATCCGGGAAAAGCGCAATACTCGCGTTGCCGAGATGCCCGATTGGGAGGATCTTCGCGAAGCTGCCTCTCATATCAAACGCACGACGATGGCACGCCTACCCGAGCTCCTTGAAGAGTTCGAGGCAAAAGTGACTGCTCGTGGCGGTATTGTTCACTGGGCACGCGATGCGCAGGAAGCCAACGAGATCGCCTACTCTCTTATCAGAGCCAAGGGCGTGGACGAAGTGGTCAAGGTCAAATCCATGGCCACCCAAGAGATCAATTTCAACGAGTATCTTGCACAACGCGGTATCCAGGCGTGGGAGACCGACCTGGCTGAAATGATTGTCCAGCTTGCGCAGGACATGCCTAGCCATATCGTCGTCCCTGCAATCCACCGCAACCGCGCCGAGGTCAAGGCGATCTTTGAGGCTCGCATGGAAGGCGCCCCCTCCACTATGGGCAATGAACCGCGCGAACTAGCGATGGCAGCTCGCGCGCACCTGCGTAAGAAGTTCCTCTCGGCAAAGGTGGCGATTTCTGGAGCGAATATGGGGATCGCGCAAACAGGTACTCTCGCGATCTTTGAGTCTGAAGGCAACGGGCGCATGTGCCTCACTCTGCCCGAAACCCTCATCACGATTATGGGGATTGAGAAAATCGTCCCTAGCTATCAGGATGTTGAAGTGTTCAGTCAGCTTCTGCCACGTTCGGCAACCGGCGAGCGTATGAACCCCTACACCTCCTTCTGGACAGGCATTACCCCAGGTGATGGCCCACAGGAATTCCATCTCATTCTCTTGGATAACGGGCGCACAGATGTGTTGGCCGACGAAGTTGGGCGCGAGGCCCTCAAGTGCATCCGCTGTGGTGCCTGCATGAACATCTGCCCCGTGTATCAACACGTGGGCGGGCACGCCTATAATTCGGTCTACCCTGGGCCAATCGGCGCGATTCTCACCCCTCAACTTCTTGGCGCTTTCGATCACCGCGACCCTGCTGCTTCCCTCCCCTTTGCTTC
Source organism: Actinomycetaceae bacterium zg-1166 (assembly GCA_015679245.1). Taxonomy (GTDB): domain Bacteria; phylum Actinomycetota; class Actinomycetes; order Actinomycetales; family Actinomycetaceae; genus Changpingibacter. Next base: position 1,406,213 of record CP064953.1, read on the forward strand.
CTCGTTATGCGGCGCATGTTTCGATGCCTGCCCTGTGAAGATCGACATTCCGACAATCCTCGTTCACCTTCGGCATCGTTACACCGAAGCCAACCGCGGTGGGCTTCCCTCTATCTGGGATGTGGGTATGCGTGCGGCAGGGCAGGTGATGCGCAAGGGTTCGCGGATGAAAGCTGCAGGCAAGCTCGCCCACCCAGCGCGCGTACTCGGTGGGCCTAGTCGCCGGATCGGAAATATTCCACTTCCCTTGGTGAAGAACTGGACCTTTGTGCGCGATGTTCCCGCACCTCCAGCTCAGAGCTTCCGTGAGTGGTGGCAGGAACGCGACGAGGATCCTGCCACTACCGGACACGTGGATGCGCACACGAGTTCTGGTGCGCACAAAACATGCGGCTGCGGAACCGGAAAGAATTCCCCTTCCGCACATGGATGTGGATGTGGTCACAACGGGGCTGGAAGCTGTAGATGCGGTGAGGAAAAGGGATCTCGCACATATTCGATTGAGAGTGCACCGCAGCTGCGCACAGGCGAAGGAGAAAAGTGATGAACGAGGCAAAGGCAGAGATCCTGCGGCGAATTCGCTCAGCCGGGAAGATCGCACTTCCCGACATTCCTCGCAACTACCGTTCACATGCCGAGGGCGATATTGTGTCTGAGATGGAGCACGCTCTCGTCGATTACACCGCTGAGGTAACGTATGCGAACGAAGAGACGTTGCCCGAAGCAATCGACAATGCTTTGCGCGGTGCGTCGAGTGTGGCAGTTCCTCCGGGATTATCAGAAGAATGGAAGGCAGCTGCCGCTAACCATGGACGGCAGGTACGTGTAGATGAACCCGCTTTGAGCAAAGAAGAACTCGATCACACTGATGCAGTCCTCACAGCTGCGCGCGTAGCTGTATCGCTCTCGGGAACAATCATGCTCGATGGTGCACCCGATCAAGGGCGACGCGCTATCACATTGATTCCCGATATGCAGGTAATCGTGCTGCGCAAGGATCAGATCGTCTCTACCGTGCCTGAAGCTGTAGCTGTGCTCAGTGAGCACCCCGAACGCCCGGTCACGTGGATTGCAGGGCCTTCCGCTACATCGGATATCGAGCTGGTTCGTGTCGACGGTGTGCATGGCCCGCGTACCTTGCGGGTTATTATTCTGGAGTGAATACCTTCGAACAAATCACCGATTGCGTTGCTTTCCACGCGGAAGGCCCCTGTTGGAGTGCTTCCTGGGGTGGACTGCGCTGGGTGGATATGCTCGCGGGCGATCTCCTCACCATGGATGCTGGTGGTGCTCTCTCGCGCCTGCATGTAGGCAGCATTGCAGCTTTTGTTCGTCCCCGCAGCGGTGGCGGCTACGTGGTGGGTCTTGAACGAAGCATCGGATTGGCTGAGAATCCGTGGGAAGTGGCGCGTCCCCTCACTCCGATGTGGGAGAACCCCGGTGTGCGTATGAACGAGGGAGGTATTGATCCCCATGGCCGCCTCTACGCCGGATCAATGCCTTACGATAAGACTCCTGGCGCAGGAACTCTCTACCGTATCAGCCCCACAAGCATCGAAGTGATCGAAGCGCACGTGACAACCTCCAATGGCATCGAATTCACCGCCGACGGGGATCGCGCCTACTACAACGACACCGCTACCCGCTACACAGATGTCTACGACGTCGACGAAGATGGCAATCTTCACAATCGTCGTCACTTCCACGACGCCAACGGCGGAAGCCCCGACGGGCTTGCTGTTGATAGCGAGGGAAATGTGTGGTGCGCCATTAACCGCCTCGGTATCGTGCGCCTGTATTCCCCATGTGCTCAGATCCTCGACCAATGGGAGCTTCCTTGCCCTGGTGTTACTGCCGTGACACTTGGCGGAGCTGATAGACGCGATGTTTTCGTCACGACCTCTCGGGAGACAGCTGACGTGCCTGGTGCTGGTGCTGTGTACCACATGCGCACAAGTGTTCCTGGGCAGCCGACGAAATTCTACAAAGGCTGAACTTCTTCACGACAGGCGCACTAAAGCTGACCTGGGCGCCACGGTAGAAGCAGAAAACATTCAACGCGGGCAACGGTAAGCTAAGACGTACGCCATCGCATCGCGCTCAGCTGCGGTCACTGTGAGATGCCACTTTGTTTTCACCGCAATCTGACGCTGCACATAGGCGCATTGAAAATGCGTATCAGGTAGCCACCGATCAGCAGCAGCAGCACCTTTATCCTGGTTTGCTTTCCCCTCAACCGCAAGAAGATTCACGGGATCATTTGCGAAACGTTCGCGTTCCTTCGCATTCCATTTCCACGCTCCCGAACTCCAGGCATCCGAGAGAGCTACCACATGGTCAATCTGCACGGCCTCTGAAGTTGAAGCTCCACGTGTGAAGGAAATTTCTTGACCTGTGTATGGATCCTCCAGCACACCCGAAGCGACCACACATGAGGATCCCTTCTTCAACTTCACATCCCTGAGATCTCGCGCTAAGACATCATTGCGAGTATCGCAGCCGTTAGTATCCACATCTGCCCAACGCTCGCCGAACGCCTCACGATTGTAGGAAGTGGGAGCTTTGCGCACCTGACGCACCTGGAGCCCCGCAAGTTCGCGGTCTGACCGTTCGGGAGTAAAAGCCGTGGGCATATCTCGGAATGAGGACCACATCCCAGCGACATCAAGGAAAGGATCGGGACCAAAAAGAAAGAGAAGAAGGCAGAAAGCGAGGGCGCTCGCAATAATATTGCTGCGCCTTCGCTTTCCTGATCGATATGAGCGATACAATCCCGCAGTTCCACCCCTCGTAGTTATACCGGCGGAGATTCGCTGAAAAATTCGCCAGACCTCACGCTTTACTTACCTTGCGGTTTAATGAAGGGGAAGGTAATCGTTTCGCGAATACCAAGCCCCGTCATCGCAGTGAGGAGGCGGTCGATACCCATTCCCATGCCGCCGGTAGGTGGGAAGCCCTGCTCCATTGCTTCGAGGAAATCCTCGTCGAGCTGCATCGCTTCCGGGTCACCGTTGGCAGCTTCGAGCGATTGAGCTTCCAGGCGTTCACGCTGGATCACCGGATCAGCGAGCTCTGAGTAGGCGGTGGCGAGTTCCATACCACGTACGTAAAGATCCCACTTTTCCGTCACACCAGGTTTTGTGCGGTGTGGGCGTGTGAGCGGAGATGTATCCTCGGGGAAGTCCCTCACGAAGGTGGGAGCCCAGAGCTTAGAGCCCACAAGCTCCTCAAAGATTTCTTCGACAATCTTTCCTCGCACCCAGAAGGGGGCCACACTAATGCCGTAAGCCTCAGCGAGAGCTTCAAGTTTCTCACGCGGAGTTTCAACTGTGATCTCCTCCCCCACAGCTTCACTCACTGAGGCGTAAAGATCGATTGACGCCCAATTTCCACCCATCTCATACTCAGTGCCGTCGGCGAGAGTGAGGGTGGTGGTACCGCACGTATCGAGGCAGGCTCGCTGCACCAGTGACTGCGTGAGTTCGGCCATTGTGTCATAGGTACCGTAAGATTCGTAGGCCTCTAGCGCTGTGAATTCGGGCGAGTGCGTGGAATCGGCACCTTCATTGCGGAAGTTACGGTTGATCTCGAATACGCGATCAACTCCTCCTACGACAGCGCGCTTGAGATACAGCTCAGTAGCAATACGGAGGTAAAGGTCTTCATCGTAAGCATTGATATGCGTGGTGAAAGGGCGTGCAGCGGCGCCACCGTGGATCGCCTGGAGCATCGGAGTTTCCAGCTCTACGTAATTGCGCTCGTCAAAATTTGCGCGCAGCGACTTCATCACTCCAGCGCGTAGACGCACCATATCGCGTGCAGCTGGGCGCATGATGAGATCGAGGTGGCGCTGGCGTACACGTACTTCCTCTGAGAGAGAAACGAGCTCACCCTCGGCGTTCTCAAACACTTTAGGGAGAGGACGAATTGCCTTGGAAGCCATCGTCCACGAAGTCGCGAATATAGAGAGCTCGCCGCGTTTAGAAGCACCCACATAGCCGTCGATGAAGATATGATCGCCCAGGTCTGCCTCATTCTTGAACAAAGCAAGAGCTTCCTCACCAACATTAGCGAGTGAGAAAATAATCTGGATACGATTACCTGCACCATCTTGCAGCGTAGCGAAAGCAATCTTCCCACCTAGGCGAGCAAGCATAACACGCCCAGCGATTCCCACTCGCTCCTCGGTGAGTTCACTCCCCGCTTCGATTCCCGCGAACTTCTCACGAATCGCTGGAATTGTAGTGGTGATGGGAAGTTCAGCAGGGTAAGGCTCGCGGCCTTCGTCAATCATTTTCTGACGCTTGGCCAGGCGAACCTGCATCTGTTCGGGGGTATCGTCTGCCTGAAATGCCCCAGTGGGGGCTGTATTCTTTTCGCTCACCCTCTAAGCCTAGCGGGCACGCAGCTCTCTCTGCATCGCTGCGAACCATGAGATGCCGCCCATTTCCATGTGGCTGTGGTGGTTTGCGCCAAACCCCGGTCAGGGGCAAATTTAGCTCAGCTCAATCTCAGCTAGAGACCCTTTTCGACTAGAGGCTCATGTCAGGCAACGGCTCATTCCATCCACGATCACATCTCACGCACAATTTATTCTCTCAACACCTACTCTCTGCCCCAGTTCAACCTTGAGTGCGGTACTCGGCAAAACTGATACCAGAGGAGCTGATCTGCGTAGTACCTTCGGGTATCTGACCAGGTTCTCCCGATACGTCAAGGATATGGTTATCCTCATCGACAAAGACAACGTGCGGGGTGTACGTGCATGCAGATTTCTCGTCGAACAAGGAATATGAGATGAGGATGACGATGTCCCCCTCACTGACGAGATGTGCCGCAGCACCGTTGATATTGATGATCCCCGAACCACGCTCGCCGGGAATTGTGTAGGTGGTCAGGCGCGCACCATTCGTCACATCGACGATATCCACTTCCTGTCCGGGGAGGATATCGGCAGCATCGAGAAGATCCGCATCCACCGTCACTGAGCCAACGTAGTGGAGATCTGCCCCTGTGACACGCACACGGTGAATTTTGCCGCTCATCATGCGGCGCAAGCGCACCGCAGCAGGAGCAGGAACCGGCACTACAGCTGCGTCCACGGAAGTTGTGAGGTTTGAGGCTGCAATATCTGAGGTGCTCTCATCCACGGAAAGCCACCTCCAGATTGTCGATAAGCCGGGTTGAACCCACCCATGCGGCCACAATGAGAAGTCCTGTTGTGGCCCCTTCCTCTACAGGAAGGAAGGTAGATGGATCCACAAGATCCACATAGTCCACACGTACCCCAGGAGCTTCTTCGAGCACGCGTGTGGCAGCTGCAAGAGCTTGAGAAGGATCGCCGCCGTGAGCTGCCGCGTCGCGCCCCACTCCAAGCGCTTGACTGAGAGCTAAAGCCTCAATACGCTCCTCCTCGCTGAGGTACAAATTACGCGAGGAGAGGGCAAGGCCGGACTCCTCACGCACGATCGGCACAGGGACGATCTCCACATCGAGGTTGAGATCATCCACCATCGTGCGAATAAGTGCGAGCTGTTGAGCATCCTTCTGTCCAAAGAAAGCCAGATCCGGGCGGACAAGATTCATCACCTTGTTGACAATCTGGAGCACGCCGGCAAAATGCGTCGGGCGCGTGCAGCCTTCGTAGCGCGTAGCCACAGAACCAGGATCAATCCGAACAAGCGGTTCACGGGGATACAGAGTTTCGTCGCTCGGAGCAAAAACAATCTCCACACCAACCTGCTCCAGGAGAGCCACATCAGCTTCAAGATCGCGCGGGTACGCCTCAAAATCCTCGCCGGGAGCAAATTGCAGTGGATTGACGTAGATGGAGACAACAACAGTGTGTGCGCGTGCGCGCGCGGCGCGCACCAGCGAAAGATGCCCCTCGTGTAAGGCGCCCATCGTCATAACAAGAGCACGGTTTCCGCCCTGCTCGTCGAGTGCATCACGCAATTCTTCTTTGGTATGTACGACACGAACCACTCCATAAGATTACCGCGCCGTAGGTTAGCTCCCCACACTCGGCGGTGTAGGCCTCATCACGCAGGCGTGTTCGCCTCTCCGGCAACACTCACCCGAGTCCCCGCCCAACACGTCACTCTGGCAGAACGCACTCACCCTCGCCGAGCCAGTTCTGCCACACACGCTTACGCTCCGATATTGTCCCTCTCGCTACTCTCTTCCCCTGCCACAATCACGTTATCGACATGCTCACGCAGCCCGGCCACGATCTCAGAACTCGTTGCTGAATCGACGATGACCGTATCGAAGCGAGAAATTGGAACAACTTCGTGAAGGGCTCGTCGGGCAAATTTCGTGTGATCGAGTGCGAGGATCGAGCGCTTAGCAATCCGCAACATTGCTCGCTTAGTCTCCGCCACAAAATCGTAGGGGTTGCACGTAGCCATGTCGCAGATTGCCGCATCAGACATGAGGCACACATCCGCACGAACTCGCTCAATCGCCTCTACAGTGGTAGGACCGTGGAAAGAATCCGTCCAGCGGCGAAACTGCCCTCCCATCATAAACACGGTGATCCCTGCAATTTTCCCTACCTCTTGTACTACCGTCATCGAATTGGAGATCACAGTAAGTGGCGTGAGTTCACGAAGCATAGGATAGAGCGGCTGCAGCGTAGAAGAATCGTCGAGAATAAGGGATTCACCGCGCTTAATCAGCGGAATGATCTCCCTACACAAGGCCTCTTTCTCGGAGCTTTGGAGCTTGGCACGCATAGAGACAGGCATCTCAGACTGACTTGAGCGTGCCGGCGTCACTTCACCCTTCGAACGCGTCAGAAGTTCGAGTTCCTCAAGTTTGGCAAGATCACGGTAGACGGTAACGAGCGAGACATCGAGACGCTCAGCTAATTCCTCCACCCGGATCGGGCCATCATTGGTCACATATTGCACGATGAGGCGGTGACGAGCGCTCAGTTGATCGGAATTCACACGTAGCCCTTCTCTCAAACTAACGGCCGAGGGTGGAGATCAGGCTACCCCACGCGCCCCTACTTTCGCTGGAATTTCCACGGAAATGTTTCTTCGTCCTTGGACTGTCCTTGCTCCGGGCAGCCAGTCACAATCAGCTACTTATGGGTAGCCAGCACAATCAGTTACTTATGAGCTGCCAGTCACAATCAGTATGTGCACGGGAACGCGCGCGGCTCCCTCTAGCTCCTTCTTGGTTCCTCCCATGAGCACCCTGTCGCGGTGGCTCCTTCTACTCACGCCACCGCGACCTGCCCGCTTCGCTTCCCAGCTCTACCTGCTTTCCTCATATCCGTATCTATCTCAGTTTTCCTTCTTCCCGTATCCAGCCACACCAGCACCAGCTTCGGCCATTTCGTCCTCACTGAGGATCTTTACAGGTAAACCCGTGGCGAGGGCTCGCAGATGAATCTCGCAGACGTATTCAAGGTACGGCAGCAGTTCAAGAGCCTGAGATAGGCTCTTCCCAATGGTGATTGCGCCGTGATTAGACATCAAAGCCGCCGTGCGCCCTTCGAGGGCTGCCGTTACCTCGTCGGCAAGTTTCTTTCCCCCGAAGAGAGAATATCCCGCCACACGAATCGGCCCACCAAAAAGCATCGAATAGTAGTGGCTCACTGGGATCTCATCTTCCACTACAAGCCCAAGAGCTGTGGAGGCAGGAGCGTGGTTGTGTGTAATCGCCCCCGCATCCGTATTCGCGTACACGCTCAAGTGGAGCTTACATTCTGAGGAAGGACGGAAGTTTCCCTCAATCTGCATTCCTGCACGATCCACTACCGCCACGTCGGCGGGCGTCATTTCCTCGTAGGGTACAGCCGAGGGAGAGATGACGACGTGTTCGCCTACTCGAATGGAGACATTTCCGGCCGTTCCAACGACGAGTCCTTTGCGAGCCATCTCTAGACACGCCTCGACAATCTGCTTCCGTTCATTTTCATACAACATGAGTTTTTCTTTCCTAACTTCACTTGGCTGACCTCAAGGTCGATTTACTTTGCAGTTGGCTCTAGCTCACGCACCTGTGGAGAGTTGTTACTTCTTCTCACGCACCTGTGGGTTTGCACAATGCATGAGTGGCTTTCCACTCAGATAGGCGGCAATATCACGCCCTCCAATCTGGGCAGCGAGTTCAGCCGCTTGTTTCGACGCTCCGGCTAGGTGCGGTGTCATCGTCACGTTCGGTGTGGAGAAGAGACGGTGCTTCGAAGGTAACGGCTCGGCAGGGAGGCAATCGAACGCTGCTGCAAAGAGCTTTCCTGAGTCAAGGGCATCAGCCACGGCCTCATAATCGAGAAGCCCTCCGCGAGCACAGTTCACGAGGATTGCATCCTGGGGAAGGAGGGAAATTTCGCGCTCACCTATCATTCCGGCGGTGTCTTTGCTGTAGCGCATATGGAGAGTGAGGATGTGTGCACGCGAGAGGAGTTCGTCGAGCTCCTCGACGTATTCCATATCTGAGCCAAGGCGCATCGGATCTATCCATGGATCGTAGACGAGGACGTGCGCACCCATCGCATCGAGGATCGTTGCCACGCGTGAGCCCACAGCTCCGTAGCCACACACTCCTACGGTAGAACCGGAAATCTCCGGGCCAACGGCAGTGTAGTTGTAGTAGTCTGACCGCCACTGCCCCGTGCGCAACTCGGCGTCACGCTGGGCGATGTTGCGAGCAGCTGCCATAATCATCGCCACGGAATGTTCGGCTGTGGCTGTAGCGTTGCGTCCTGGAGTAAAGGATACCGAGACTCCGTGACGAGTTGCTGCCTCAAGATCGACATTGACGGGGCCTCCACGGCAGATAGTTACGAGCGTGAGATCAGGGCAGGCAGCAAAGACCTTTTCCGAGAAAGGGAAGGTGTGAGAGAAACATATTTCAGCTCCTTGCAGAGCTTCGATGAGTTCGTCTTCGTCACCTAAAGCCTCATGAACGCCAGAAAAATCCTTGTAGGGTTCGTCGGGCCATGCTGAACGTAAGGTGAGAATATCAACCTCGTGAATCGGGGAATTGGGGACTCCGCTGCTGTAGCCGATACCTGCTTCCACTACTCCGGCAGCTTCAAGGCCTCGACGTAGAACCTCCACGGTGACAAAGCCATCACCAGCAAGCACAATCTTCATTTTCAGGCCTCGCTCTCATGGCGCAACTCGCGCATCTGCGGCCACACCGGCTGAATGGCTCTGCGTGCGGCAACGAAAACTTCGTGGGTGCGTCGGTACATCGCCAAGTTCTCAGGGTTAGGTTCGTAGATTTCCATATCCGTCTTGAGCATGTTCGCTGCGCTCGCCACATCTGGAGCTTGCCCGGCAGAGACGAGGGCAAGCACAGCTGCCCCACGTGCTCCAGCTTCGGGAGCTTCCTGACGTACCACACGCTGCCCAGTAGCATCAGCAAGAATCTCACATAGTAGCTGGGAGCGGAAGCCGCCACCAGAGACTACGAGATCCCCACGCATCTCTAGCGTGTCGATACATTCGACGAGGGAGAAGGCCACGCCTTCGTAGACGGCACGCAACACGTGAGAAGCAGGAGTGGTCAGAGACATTCCCATCCATGAAGCTGAGGCCGCAGTATCAAGGAAGGGCGCGCGTTCACCGCCCGGTGAGGCATATGGGAGGTAGATGACACCGCCCGAACCGGCTGGAGCAGTGCGGGCTTCGGCTTCAATTTCCTCCCAGGAGCGATCAGAGAAACCGATGACATCGCGAATCCAATCGAGGTTGGGAGTTCCCGTCATGGGGACAAGGAATTCGAGCACTTGGGAGCCTCGTCCCGTGGCGAGCACCATTGAGGCTTGGGATTTGCGTGCCTGTGCTTCCGGTAGGAGTGTGCCGACGAATCCTGTAGTTCCGAGGATGAGCCAACCTTCGCCGTCATCCACAGCAGCAAGCCCTGCTCCGGTCACAGCAACATCAATCATGCCGATACCCACTGGGGTGCCAGAGGGGACACCCGTTTCACGCGAAGCCTCTTCACTCACAACTGGGCCGGGCGCGTCGGCGGGAAGAATAGGGACGAGGAGATCGAGAGCCTCACTCATACCGAGTTTGTCGGCCATGTCACGTGAGTATTCCATTGTCTCTACATTGAGAAAGGTGCGCGAGGCTTCGGTGTAATCGGTCATACGTTCGCCTGTGAGGCGGTAACGTAGCCAGTCTTTGCAGTAGAGATGTGCGTGAGCGCGAGCGACATCGCGCTCACCATTCTCTCGGAATTCCTCGTAGAGAACAGGGAAAAGTCCGCCGAATATCGTCGTTCCAGAAGTGGCGAGGACAACTTCGGCGTTGCCGTTTTCGCTCCAGGTGTTGACACGTTCACTTGCACGCCCATCGAGCCAGGTTGCAGCTGGGCCGAGCGGCTCGCCGTTCTCGTCGACGAGCCAGGCTCCGTCTCCTTGCCCTGTGAGGCCGATCGCTACGATTTCGCTTTCGACGCACTGCTCAACTACGGAGCGCAGGCAGGTGGATACGCCTTTCCATATCGCTTCCATATCCTGTTCGGCTTCACCGTTTTTTCCGTACATAACAGGGATGGATTCGTAATGCTTGGCACGGATATTGCCAGCTAAGTCGAAGGCAACAGCCTTGACAGCAGTAGTTCCACCATCGACGCCGATGACGATTTTCTCTGCCATAGATTCCTCCTTGAATTGATACTGCGTTGTATCTACGTAAAATTTATCACACTTTGGAAAAATTAGGTGAGAACTTTTTCATAAAATTTTCACATGGGAAATGTGCGGAAAACACGAGCACGATGAAACCGCGTGAACAGTATTTTCCTCACGTATCCCTGATCGCCACATTCAGACACAGTGAATTGGGCGCACTATTCGGACATAGCGAATCGGGCACCACACCCAGACATCGAGAAATAGTCAGTCACAGACCTGAGGATGAGCCAGGGAAACAATCGTCGCCATGCAATGCTGCGTGACGAAATGACCATATTCGCCGGCAGAATGGTTGGATGCCCACGGGAAGAATAAGATATCTGCGGACAAGAGGCAGAATGAGATATTCGCCGGCAGATGAGCGTAGGAGTGCAAGGGATACAAGAGAGCACAACCCACTAATATGAACCGATAAAAGAAGAAGCCCTACGATCCAGGATGCCACATGCCAGTCTGCTTATTCGGATTGGGCGAGGCAATCTCACCGAGAGGTATGAAACCTTTTCGCTCGTAGAGGCGGCGCGAATCAGCAGTGGTGGACTCAAGATAGATCGGTTCACCAGCCGCACGCTCAATTCCACGATCGAGAAGGGCACCGCCGATGCCTTTCCCCTGCGCCTTAGGTGAGACGACGAGAGTGTAGAAATACCAATGCCGGAAATTTGGCTGAGCTGCAGCATCATAGGAATCGAAAGTTCGAACTCGTGGAAAATTACGCCCTAATGCACGGATGAGGCCAGGAAGCATACGCAGTTCGTCAGCCTTGCCCATGGGGCGATCAGGGTGAGACCAGAGCGCAGCACCCAGGAGTTTTCCGCCTTCGCGCGCCACATCAACAATGCCTTTGGGGAGATAGAACTTTGTGAGTTCAACAGTGAAGAAACGGCGCATCGCAAGCTCGGGGTCACGCGAACGGCGCACGTATTCGGCAAGAACAGGGTCAGTGAGAAAACACTGTGTGAGGAGGTCGGCGATATCCTCAATATCTCCACGGCGTGCTGATCTCAACTCCATTCGGACAGTCTATCCTGCTAGCTCAGGTGCCCCAAGTGCTACACCAACACAGAGTACTCACGTGGAGACGCACAAGAAACGCCCACGCACACGGCGCCACATGCAAGCAAGGAAGATAAACCAGAGAGGCGTCACAGCTTCGGCAATGCGCGTATCAGGATCTTGAGTGAGAGCCACAAGGATAAAGGCAAAAAATACAAGCACCACCCAGGGCATGAAAGCCGCACCGGGCATCTTATAGGCGGCGCGAGAGTGGGCTTGCGTGTTACGGCGCCTATAGACGATGTAACACGCCAAAATGATCGACCAGATCGCGATGAAAAGCACCGAGGAAACTGTCGTAATGATTGTGAAAGCTCGCATCACCGACCCACTCGCCGTGAGGAGGAGTGAGGCACACACTAACATGATGGTGAGAACAAGTCCCGGCCAGGGTACCCCGTGGGAGGAAACCTTCTTGAATAACGGCGATGCCATGCGCTTTCCTGCCAGGCCGTAGAGCATACGCGAGGTGGAATAGATCCCTGAGTTGCAGGACGAAGCTGCTGAGGTAAGAACGACGAAATTCATCACCGAAGCCGCAGCAACAAGCCCGATGAGGTTGAAAAGTTCGACAAAGGGGGAATGTTCTGGATTCACCCTATCCCACGGGGTGATGGACATAATCGCCGCGAGCGCGAGAACGTAGAAAAGCAGAACACGCACAGGGATTGCGTTAATTGCCCGTGGAAGCGTCGTATGCGGATCTTTTGTTTCTGCCGCAGTGGCTCCCACAAGTTCAATACCAACGAAAGCAAAAATTGCCAGCTGAAAGCCTCCAATAAATCCCGTGAATCCCGTAGGGAAAACACCACCGTGATCCCAGAGATGAGTAACAGAGGCTCGTACTCCCTCGTGCTCGTAGCCGGTAGCGATGAGAACAATTCCCACGACGACGAGAGACGCAATGGCCACAAGTTTAATCAAGGCAAACCAGAATTCGAGTTCTCCAAAGAGCTTAACGGTGAGCAGATTCATCCCTAGCAGTGCCAGCATGAGTCCGACCCCTAGAGCGATGGCAATGGCGTGGTTGTGCACCCAGAAATTCCAGTAGTCAACAATGGCGATAAGATCCGTCATCCCGATTACTACCCAGCACATCCAGTACGACCAGCCAATTGCGAAACCGGCCCACGGGCCGAGAATATCGGCTGCAAAATCCTGGAAAGAGCGGTATTCGAGTTTGTGAAGGAGAAGCTCACCCATTGCTCGCATGACGAAGTAAAGCATAAAGCCGACGATGGCGTAGACGAGAATGATGGAAGGCCCGGCCACCGAAATGGTGCGCCCTGATCCCATGAACAGCCCAGTGCCAATCGCTCCACCGATGGCAATGAGCTGAATATGCCGATTGCTCAGGCTTCGCTGAAGCCCGTTTTGTTCGTCCTCTATTCGAGCCACAATATCGCGGGAATCAGACATACTCACTTCCTTCACAAGGTCGCAACTTTACTCTTTTCAGGAAAAGTAAGAGAAGGTTTTACTGTAATCAAGCCAAGGCAACAATTCAATAAGTTCTTTTCCATTCCTGCACCTCTAGAGCACTCTATTTGGCGTTGGAATTCAGCGAGAAATGTCCATTCCTGCACCTAAAAGCGAGAAATTCACGCGGCGTAGGGCATGAAACTGATTGAGTTTAAGCGCCTAGTTGGCACAATCCTCAAGTCCTCCAGCTGCTTCGAGGGAACCGATGAGCGCACCCATCGACGTGCCAGCAATTGCGACGATCTCGTGTCCGCGGCGCTTGAGTTCCTCAATAATCCCGATATGGGCGTAGCCACGCGCACCACCAGATCCCAGAGCCAGGGCGATTCACATTCTTCCTCCCCAACGGATGCAAGTTAAGACGAGGGATACACAGAGATAGATGAGGCCTCACGGAGGTAAATACCTCTACGCCGTAGTATTCTCGTTCTTTCCTACATGTGGTGTGCTCAGTGTGCTCGTAGAACGGCGACTCTTGATCTCGTATGCCACGATCAAGACGAAGAGCCAGAGCGGACCGACAATGACTGCCGTTCGATAGGAAGGCGAAAGAGCCATAAGCGCCACGATTGCAGCAAGAGTGACAAGCACACTCACAGTGGCTGCACGCCCACCCGGAAGTGTAAAACTGAGTTCAGCAACTTCCTCTGGCCGCATACGACGGCGGGAAAGGTACTGCGTCACCATAATCATTGACCAGTTAATAATCCCAGCAATAAGAGCTACCGACATCATGTACTGGAAGGCAAAATCTGGCCATTGGAATACCACAACCACCGCCACAAGAGTGAGAGCTGAAGAAGCGAGAATCGCATTGACCGGGGCGCCCCAACGCGAGAGTTTGCCGAAGGCTCGCGGAGCGTTTCCTTGCTGAGCGAGGGAATAGAGCATACGCCCGTTGGAATAAAGTCCTGAGTTATATACCGATATTGCGGCTGTGAGAACGACGAAGTTAAGCAAATGCGCCGCGAAGGAAATCCCCACACTATCGAAGATCTGAACGAAGGGGCTGAGTTCACCGTTGATCTTCCTCCAGGGAATCACACACATGATGACGGCCAACGAACACACGTAGAAGATGAGAATACGGTAGACAATTTGGTTGATGGCGCGAGGAATTGAGCGCGAAGGATCGTCGGCCTCACCTGCGGTAATCCCGATTAGCTCCACTCCTCCGAAGGAAAACATCACCGGGACAAGGGCAAAGGCAAAGCTGCCAGCACCCGTAGCAAAGAAACCGCCCTCACTCCACAGATGCGAGAAAGAGGGGACTGGAAGGTTGGGATTCGAGTTAATTCCCGCGATAACTACGGCGATACCGAGCACGATCATGCCGAGCACAGCAACAACTTTGATGAGAGCAAACCAAAACTCAAACTCACCGAAAGTTCCAACGCTGGCGAGGTTGATAACCGTAATGATGAGAACGCAGGCCAAGGCCGTAATCCAGGCGGGAACTGAAGGGAACCAGTAATTGATGTAAAGACCCACTACCGAAAGCTCGGCCATGGCCACGAGCACGTAGTTGAACCAGTAGTTCCAGCCGGAGATGAAGCCAGCACGTGCCGACCAATTCTGATAAGCGTAGCGGGAGAAAGCACCCGAATCTGGGTTGGCTACCGACATCTCGCCAAGCGCACGCATAATCAGGAAAATTACTGCACCGCCCAAGAGATAGGCGACGAGGATCGCTGGACCAGCCAGTGAGATCGAGGATGCGGAGCCGTAGAAGAGTCCCGTACCGATAGCTCCTCCCAGGGCAATCATCTGCATGTGACGATTTTTGAGGTTGCGGCGTAACGCCGCTTCGGGAGCCTGAGTGAAAGCTGGTGTCGGAGCTGAGGAAGCCGTGCTGCCCGCACTGGAGCTACCTAGGGCGGGATTCGTCTCGTGTGTCATTGACACAGACTATCGCGCTTATGCATACGCACACACATCGCCCCACGTCACCAGTCCACAGCCGGGGCGTGGGCAACGGCGAAGTACAGATTTCTCCTAGGGTATTCACACTTCATTGGCAATCCTGGAAAATTTCTGCAGCGTCATTCCCGCAAGGGTAGTGATGTTCAGGCCAATCTCACGAAGAGATAGGTGGGCATATGCGACGAACAGAAGAGCGAGAGGGGCACACATAAAGTCGTTGCTCTATGCATACTCGTCAAGTACATCGTGGCGCCGACCATATCGGTGCACATGAGCGGTGCTACTGGTTCGGTGGGTCTGGAACGACAGTGAGAGAAGGCAGATGTGTTTCTTCCTCGTGGTGCGTGTGCACCTTGTGCGTACCAGCGCCTGTTCCTACCTCGCGTAGTGCCCGTGCCACCTTATCCTCATCAGGTGTAGTCAAGGCACTCGTCGTGCCTGCGCTTCTAACTGTTCCAGCCGTGTCAACTGTTTCACCTGCACTTATGCCGCGAGAGGCAGAGGAGGAGCGAAGCTGTGGAGGCGGGACTTCGCGTGAGGCCGCCTCACGGATTTCTGCAGCTAGGGCACGGAGGTCGGCCTCTGAGGGAGGAGCTGGCTCAAATTCAGTGATGAGGCGCAGAATCGTCCAGCCATGAGGAACAGAGAAGGTGAGTGCATGAGAGGCGCATAAATCCAAAGCACCCGGTACCAGGGTAGGCGAGAGAGGACCAAGCACAGCTTGAGCATCCTTATAGGAATAGGTAGCGGTGGCTACTGCAGCTCCTCGGCAAGCGGTGCGGGAACAGTGACGGATCGGGCTCACGCCCTTACGGTATCACCGTCGTCATACAGGTGGGAGTACCTGTCGTCAGATAGGCGTGAGTATCCACTCGACTAGGCACAGTGAGAGTGTGCACTTCTACTGTGCCAGAAAAGCGTAGGCACGCCCTCCCACATATAGGAGGGGTAGCATTGTTGACTTTGCTCTAGACGTGAGCACACCATAGATGTCCTCCCTCATACAGAGAACAGCACCCCCATCCAAGATATGAAGCCACTCAAGATATGAAGCCACTCACAAGAGATCTCTTTCTCACCGCGCTAAGGTTATCTCATGCCTGGAATTCCTCCGCGAGCACACGCACGCCGCCGCGATCGCCACGGTCGTGGCTTGCGAGGACCCATTGTTCCCTTCACGCTCCCCGCCTGGCGCACCCGTGCCGATAAGTTTGACGATATCCTCACTCTCGAACTCCTCACCTACCGCGAACACCTAGGAGATCTCCTAGCTCACTTCGATTGTGGTGTTCTCGATGTACCCGAACCGCCTGCTCCCTGGGAGGAAGGGATACCTCTTGCGCGTTTCCTTCCCTTTGAACGCCCGGCGCGAATTACAGGACGAATCGTTTTCTACCGTATGCCGATTCTGCGTGCTGCCGCTCATGCCGAGGATCCTCGTCTTTTTATCCACGAAATCGTCACATGCCAGCTCGCTGATGCAATCGGTCGATTCCCCGAGGAGATCGACTTTCTGGGTGGAAATTAGAAGCTCGTCCTTCACTCCTCGATGCAACTTGGCTTCGTTATTACGGAACGTCTTGTTATCGCACAGCGACGGCGCGCCCAGTCTCACGTGAGCGTAGAACAGACAGTGCCGACCAGTCCAGAGTAGTGCCTGCTTCCATATCGCCGCTGCTGAGTGCAGCTCCAACGATAGGTGTGCCCGAGGTGAGGATTGCCGCTACTGATCCCGCTGGCATGTCGATCACGCTCACTTCATCGCTGGAGACAATGATTTCAGCCATAGCGGTACCTGTAGCATTCACAGGTCTAATGTGCACTTCGCTCGTACCATTTTCTCCTGTGCCGGAGCCGAGCACGAGCCTAGCAGGATCAGTGCCGTAGATGAGGGCTGCTTCCACGGCACTCTCACTCGCTCCCGCCCATGCGCTGTCGTGGATCTCTCCTTCGCTTACCATTCCCACTGCAGCACTCACTGCGGAATCCGCCTCGATTTCCAGCACGCCAGCGTCGGCAATATCGAGGGGTACGTCAAGCACGCTTTCTGCTGGAACTGCGATCTCTTCGGTTGAGATGCTGCTTCCAGTGCCGACTGTCTGTGTGGATGTAGCTCCCTTCTCCTCACTCTCTCCACTGACTCCAGTGTTCTCGTGTGAGGAATTTTCCCTGGCAGTTTCACCAGCATGAGGGCTTACGATCACCTGGCGTCCTGAGGGTGTGTGCAGGCTAGCTCGCAATGTGGTCTGCAGCCCAGGATTGACGATGCGCATCACTGAATGTGCCCCGTTTACAGCGGGTATTACCAACTTCTTACCGAAAGATGAGGGGCTGATTACGCTCACACCTGTGGGTTTAGCTCCATTGAGCGAACTGACATCTAGCCACGCGCCAAGTATGCCAGATTCGCTACTTACATGCAGTGCAATCGCAGCATCAGAAGCGAGAATTCCGTCAAGGGAGGTGCGCACAGTTGCCCCAGCCGCCACCGAAATCGTAGCCACCGATCCTAGATCTAGTGTGCCGGTAGAACCATAGGCTTTAATCTGTGCACGCACAGCCACACTGCCAGGGTTCGTGAGCACCAACGTATTTGTGTTTCCCACTCCCGATTGTGAGCCGACGAGCCAGGCTTCACGCGTGGGATTCACGCAGGGGAAAGTAGAAGTTCCTCGCACATCTCCCGAGGAAGAGCGCAGGCGTACAGCTGCTGCAACTGCCGCGCTCTGCCTTTCGAGCTGCGTAGATACCTCGCTAATGTCGCTATGTGCAACATGAAAGGTGATCCCTTCACTTCCCTGGAGAGGTGTAGCTTGGCCTGTTGTATTTTCGTCGTCTCCGCTGTTCCTCGGCATGATTGTGAGGGCGCGAGGAGTTTCCCCCACAAGAATCGACGCACGCGGTTCCGCAAGTATCTGCTCGTAGGGATGCGGGAGTGCTTCAGGAGAGGTGGCCTCGCTAGAAGGCGTCGAAACCTCGTCCTGAGTTGCCTCACCTTCCTCGCCAGTTATCTCGCTCGCCGCAGTTTGGGCGTGAGCCTCGGGCCACGCACCTGTGGTTCCACAGACGAGAAAAGCCCTATGCGATTGAGTATCTGCCACAGGTTCGATGCTCTGAAGGCGCGGTTGAGGAAGGGCAAGAACCACAGCGGCGCTCACCCCTACAACTACACATGTTGCCAGAGCTGTTATCGAGCGAATCCCCCGCTTCTTCTCCCGGCGTGCGGCTCTGCGCTCCTCGCGTACGCGCGTAGATACTTCACCCTTTTCCGATGTGATCTCAGTGGCAGTTTCAGTTGCAGATTCCGCTCCAAGTTTTTTCTCAGGAAGCTCACTTTGCCCGACAAATTCGTCGTTCGAGGTTTCCACGACTCACACCTCCACTCGTCGGCGGCGAATAGGCAGGGAGAGTAAGAGTGCCAGACTCACGGCAATCGCCCCTACAAGGAAGCTCGCACGTTCACTCAATGGACGCTCCACTGTGAGCATTCCGCCTCCAGCAGGAACCTCCCAGGTTTGGTTCCACTGACCGCTCAATGCGGTGAGTTTGCGCCCATCCAAGCGCGCCTGCCACCCTTCGTCGGCCATTTCGGCCAACTCAAGGCGACCACCATGCGAATCAGTTGGAAGTTGCACGCCAGCCGAGATCGTTCCCGAAGCAAGCACACTCTCCTCCAAACGCAAGCGGCCACCTGGATTCGTCAGACGCCAGAATGCCCCCGATTGCGTATCAGAGACATATTCGAGTTCGCCTCGCGAGCGCAGCTCAGCCACAAGATCACTACGTGCAGTTTCGCTCCCATATGCGGGGGGAACAAGAATGTAGGCTACTCCAAAGCGCGCCAGATCGATCTGCACATCCTTTCCAGCTATAAGCCCCATCACGGCTTCACGCAGAGCTTGAGAAGCTGCTTCACTCTTCGTTAAGGACGAGGATAGAGAAGCAGGAAGAGCCGCCAGCGAAGCGAGCATCGACTCTTCACTTAACTGCCTACCAGACCCGCGCCAGAGTTCTCCTCGAATCCCTGACTCGTCAGCAAAAAGAGCAAGAACTCGCCCGTGAAATGGAGAGATCTCATCGAGGCGCGCCACAGCGGGAACAGAAGATGCAGAGGCCGGGCGCAACGGGCGCTCCTCAAGCATCTGCTCCACCCATGTGATTCCCATGGCTGCTACGGAGAAAACGACGACGAGAGTTCCCACAGCACTTCGTATATGAGCTAACCCGAAAGAATGCGTGGAGAGGCGCTGAACGAGGCCTTCGCTTCCACGGAGGAAGACGATCCATATTCCGCCAAGAGCAAGGGAGAGTCCCACTCCAGGCCAGGCAGTAGTTTCGCGTGCGTGAGCACCTTCCCAGATGAGGCTTGTGGCTGTGGAATTCGATGTAGCAGCCCAAAGTATGCCCACAGCAAGAAGAAGAAAACCAGCGCGGATACGTGCCCAGTTCTGACGGTGGAAGAGGTAGGTGAGAGAGATAGCAAAGAGTGCAAGAGTGGCAATAGCCCAGAGCTGTTGGCTTCCCGGCGTGAGGAGATCCCGCAGGGAGAGTGAGCTGGGGCGAAGGGTGAGTAAACCCACGGCGTTGGCACTCTTGCCCATGGGCGCTCCGGGTGTCGCGAGGAAAATTTTCCACCCGCCAGAAGTGCGTGCCGCAGCCAGAAGAGTGGGGGCAAGAACTGCGAGGGAAGGTACAGGAAGCCAGAGCCAGCGCAGGCGCGGACGCAGAGAGAGGAGGCCGATAATCGTCATCGCCACCACCACGATGAGTGTTCCTGGACTCGCTGCACACATAAAGGTGAGGATGAGACTGGCACGCGCAAGTGCACCGATATTGGCTCCGTTAAGGCACCGAGCAAGGTTCCCCAGTGCGAGAGGCGCGAGAATGTGCCACAGCACTGCAGCTACCTGGCCAGCAGAGATGGCGTCGAAGAGGGTGGGGGCACACGCCCAGATCAAGGAGGCTCCCGCGCGCAGGCCAGGTGAGCGAACTAGGGCTCCTGCTCCGCAGAATGCGGCGAGTCCAGCGAGGAGGGGGGTCGTGATGAGGAGAATAGAGGCGATTTCTCCAAGAGAATATCCACAGAGTTGCCCAATTCCGACGAAGGGTGCGAGGAGAACCCATAGAGCATCGGTGGGTACTGCTTCTCCTGAGCCAGAAGGAAGCCACCACGCAGCACCTGCACGCAGGAGATCACTCCAATTCGTCGTATCAGGTAGAAGCGCGCCACCCTCAAGTGCTCCGCGCCCAATAACAGGGAGGAAAGCTCCAAGAGATATGAGCGCTGTAAGAAAAGCAACAAGGATTCCACAGCGCCAGGTTTGCCTGCGCCAAGCGTGGTAAGCACGCTCAGCTAGTGGATCTAGGCGTGGACGGTGCGCCTGGCGAAGTGTGCGGGAAATATCGCGGCGCGCTTTGCGCACTTCAGACGGCGGAGTTTCAAGAGAACGAAGCACACTGTTGCTCACAGTCCTCGCTTTACGCAGCCTTTTTCGCGCCTGAGCGAGAGCACCAAGGCAGGTGAGCATACGTGCTGCTGCTCGAAGTTCAGCACCAGCCAGGGCAATATCTTTCGTTGCTAGGCGGAGGAAGGCACGTGTGAAGGCCAGGAAGAAATACCCTAGTGCACATAAGAGGGGTTGTGGGCAAGCTAGTGAGGCGTTATACATTTGGGCACGGCGACGAGCAGCGAAACTCGCACGTCCCTCGTCGCCTCCATAAGAATGCCGAGCGTGTTCGAGGCGCGCTGCTGGTGCCACAAGAACGCGCCAGCCTCCGGCCCATAAGCGGCGAGAAAATTCAAGACCTTCCCCGAAGGGGCCAAGTACCCGATCAAAACCACCTACGGCTTCAAGGGCTTCCAGGCGAAGAAGCATTCCTGCACTGCCGACGCCGAGGACATCCTCACGCCAATCAAATTGGCCTTGATCTATCTCATCAGGGGCAAGTGGGACGCGCCGAGCTGTGCGTGTGGCCTGGATACCAACTTCGAGGAGTTCCTTAGGTTTGCCCCATTTTACCTGTTTGGCTCCTACGGCACCGATCTTGGCTGAACGTTCACCTACACGTAGGAGTTCGTCGAGAGCTTCAGGGTGAGGGTAGGTATCACCATGAAGTATCCAAAGCCACGGATATTCCTTACCCACTTCTGGAGTGGCCACGTGAGCCACGATCTCAGCAAAACTGAGACGTGTGGAAAACTCGTGGATCGTTATGTCTCCGTGGAAAGAAGCGAGGGAGGTACTGAGGTCACGATGTCCTCCGCGAAGAGCAATGATGATTGAGGAGGGTTGGAGGTTTTGAGCCAGGAGACCCGACAGCACTCGCTCCAGATACGGATTGTGCGCTTCGGCAAGGACGAGGGCGCACACTCGCCCACGTACCGGCTGATCCTCACGCAAGGGTGAGGTACCTTAATCGTTCATTCGGCGGCGTTCGCGGCTAATACGTCGCCGATCGTTATCGGACATCCCTCCCCAGATTCCATGGCGGATATCGTGGGAGATTGCGTAGTCGAGGCACTGACTGCGCACTGAGCAGGCGCTGCATACGCTTGTAGCCGGAGTGGTGGAGCCACCTTTTTCTGGGAAGAAAATATCGGGATCCGTCTGGGCGCAGAGCGCGAAATCCTGCCAATGGAGCTGTTCGCCAGTGGCAGTTTCATAGCCGAGATCGAAGAAAGTGACTACTTCCGTTTCCTCGGCAGCCTCAAGGCTATCCACACCGTGGAGCGTACGTGAGATCAGTTCGTCGAAAGCACTCATGGACAACCTCCTCCGTCTCAGATCAGAAAAACTACTCACATAATTACAAGCGTGTCATTCGATAAAGTCAAGACGTTCGGACTACATTGATATTTTTCTCCGGTTGTGCTGCACTTCCTCTCGCAGTAGTGGTACATTTCTTCGCATCATCTGCACGCGTGGATGATTGCCCGCAGAACGCACAACTCAGGAGGAAACCTCTGTGTACGCGCAGTACGCAGTGATCGTGTAGCAGAGCACGTGTGTGTGTTTATCTGCACACCTACGTGTAGTACGTGGTTTCCTTGACCATCTGCGAATTTTAAGCCACCTCCCTACACACGTACACACAGCGGAATATATTCCACTTTTTCTTCCCCTCTCGTTTCTCGCCTCTCTACACATGCAGCGCGTGGAGTTCATGAATCCTGCAGGAGAAAACACCGCAACACTACGAGTTCACACGCAATGCGTAGCACATACGCTAAATGCAGGCCAGAGATGTCTCCCAGACAGGTCTATCGTGTGCAGCCTCCTCTCATGTTCACTGCCAGAGCTTTGCACTGTGTGGCACGATGGACGCATGACTCCTGATTCGCCTCTCCTTGCCGATATCGCCGCACACGCCGCTCGACATGTCGGAGATTACCTACGAGAGGCTTTCCTCCACCCCGGAAACATTGACTACAAGGCCGATTTCCATGACATTGTCACAGTTCACGACAAAGAGGCTCAGCATCGCATCGTCACCGAACTTCTGGCAGCCGCACCTGCCAGCCTCGTCATCGGGGAAGAATCAGCGAGCCTTCTCTCTGCTGACGGCCCCATAAGCAGAGACCACGACGACGAGGATGCTGTTCACTGGTACGTGGATCCGATTGACGGCACCGCGAACTTTGCCGCTGGTTTCGACCACTGGTGTGTATCCATCGCCGCAGCTCATCAAGGAAAAATTCTCGCCGGAGTACTCTATCAACCCACGCAGGATATTCTCTTGCGAGCCGACGATACAGGCGCCACAAAGAACGGCAAGCCGATCCATGTCCTCGATCGCCCAGTGCGCGAATCCCTGCTCCTCACGCAATTCCCCTCGGCGCGTTTTGCCCACTCTCACCCCGAGGAGGCAGCACGAGGATTCCTCAAAGTACTCGATACTTTCCGTTCTCTTCGTCGGCCTGGAAGCACAGCCTTAGCTCTTGGAGAAGTGGCAAGCGGGCACTGTAGCGCAACCTTCAACTTCGGCACTCACCCGTGGGATGTGGCCGGAGGTATCGCACTCGTCCAGGCAGCAGGCGGTGTGTACATCGGATGGGATGGGGAAGGAAACCTCGTCGATAATGTCGTCGAGGCTCCCAACTATGTGGGAGCCTCCTCGCTCACAAGCGCTGCGGATATACTCGACGTGCTTGAACTTGACGAACTCGCCGCTCGGGTACGAGCACAATCGTAAAATAGAGGCACACCTAGGAGTTTTCTCTCAGCCTCTCACCACTCTCCCATTTGTGGTGTCGTGCGTGCGTGGTGTCGTGCGTGCGCTATGCGCAGATTGCGCAAACTTTTCAGACTCTGACCGTGCGACCGTCCGCGATTAAACCTTTACCCTTACGACTCTCCTTCTTCCCTCTTCCTTGCGTATCATTTCTGTATATCACTTCTGCACCCTCACACCAGACTTCTTTGCCCTCATGTCAAATACAACATTCCGGTGCGGATAAGTTCGCGAATAGGTTCATCCACCTCACGTGCCAATGTGGATTCATCGACTTCACACACACTCGCAAGAGCACCAAGAATGCGGTCGAAGCTGAGTTCGCCGTCGCTGGCCCCCACAATTGCTGCCACAGGAGTCGATACACGGATAGAACGCCCCATACCGCCGCCTTGATGAAGAATTATGAGGTGTGGGTCGCCCATACCGGGAGTATAATGTCGTTCTTCTGTTACATCTTCGGCACGCACGAGGTGACATGTGGCAAGCGAAGTGGGAAGGCGAAACGTGGTGAGGGCACGAGATACATCCTGCCCGGAAGGTGCCTTCCCTTCGAGAGCTAACTCGAAGCGATGAACAGCCTCACTCTCCTTCACGTCTGCTGCGAGCTTTGTCAGGGCAAAGAAGCCCATACCAATCGCTCCGACCCCTGCGGCTTCGAAATCCTCAAGCCAGGCCGCATACGTATCCTCATACACGCGGCGACCAGCAAGCTGCCCTCCCGAATCACGAATCCACATCTCCACGTAGCGTTCAGGGCTAAGGATGTCACGCTGCACAACCCACGCATCAACAGCACTACCCGAGAGCCATTCCTCGATACGCTCATGCCACTGTGTCTCGGGATCGTGCATGGCTGGAATCTCCCAATTGGCGAGCATCTGGAGGGAACCGCCCTCCTTCATGTGCGCAGGCGCCTCACGAATGACCTGCTCAACCAGGTGATCGCGCGACATTCCTCCGTCGCGATACTCCATCATTCCCACGCCCGAAGATTGCCGCACTGAATCCGGTGTAATGACGAAGGGTGGATTTGAAACGATGAGGTCGAAGCTCTCCCCGGTAACTGGTTCAAAAAGCGAGCCTTCACGCACGTCGATTGTCACTGCATTGAGGCCAGCATTGAAACGCGTAATCTGGCAGGCACGGGCAGAAATATCCGTAGCTACCACATGCGTGCAGTGCGCGGTGAGGTAGAGAGCCTGGATTCCACAACCGCATCCAAGATCGAGGGCTGTGGCAGCCGGCTCACGCATCGTGAGAGCGAGGAGGCTCATCGTTGCTCCTCCAATTCCAAGCACATGATCGGGAGCAAGAAGTGTTCCGGTTGTGGCTTCTGCGAGGTCAGAGAGGATCCACCAGTTAAATTCACGGGGTGTAGATGTGCCAGGTGCGGCTGGGAAGCTCGCCGCGTGTGGGCGCAGATCGAAAGTGGCACGCACCCTCCGCGACATAACAAGTGGATCCTTGCCCCTACGCGGATCACTCTCCCTGCACGATTCCTCATTTTCTACCAGTCCAAGGGCAAAGAGGCCGCGTACGCTAAGGCGTGGAAGCACAGTTTCGAGTTCCTCCACACTCGCCGGGCAGCCGAGCATAAAGAAACGTGTGAGTGTAGCGCTGGCGTATTCTTCGCTGGTTTTTTCTACCCGAGCACATTCTCGTAGAGCTGGTACACGCTGCTCACGCATAAGCGCCTCGCGTGCCTGGAAACTCAAGAGCGAATCGAGATGGTTGACTGTCCACTTCGCTTCTATGAGATCCTCACGCAGGCGAGTAAGGAGAAGTGGATCAAGATTGGGCAGAGGCGATGGGGCCGGGTAGGGGTGGCGCATGAGAAAAGCCTACCGTGACGCATCTGTGGGCATGTTCTGCCACTCACTCGCAGAACTCTCCTCTGATTTTCGCCCTCTCTCAAGCCATACTCCCCTCTCCAGGTCACCCGGCTCTCAGCTATACCCAGGTTCACCCGGCTCTCAGCTATACCGAGGGGAAACCAGGAAACTCACCCCCATCTACGTGAGCAAAGCCGCCAGCAACATACGCCCATGAAATCCCTGCACGCAAAGGGGGAATGCGCCACACTTGAGGTATGCGTGGAATTATTCTTGCCGGAGGCTCTGGCACTCGATTGCATCCGATTACCCTCGGCACGTCGAAACAGCTCGTGCCTGTTTACGACAAGCCGATGGTCTATTACCCCATGTCAACACTGATGTTGGCAGGTATTCAAGACATTCTCATCATCACCACCCCAGATGATGCTCCTGCCTTCCGCCGCCTCTTGGGCGATGGCTCACAGTTCGGTGTGAATCTCTCCTTTGCCGTCCAGGCCGTACCCAACGGCCTCGCCCAAGCCTTCGTCATTGGCGCGGATTTCGTTGGTAATGATGCAGCTGGCCTCGTTCTGGGAGACAACATTTTCTACGGTCCTGGAATGGGCACCCGCCTTCGTCGCCACACGGATCCAGAAGGCGGCGCAGTATTTGCCTACCATGTGAGTGATCCAACGTCCTACGGCGTGGTGGAGTTCGACGAGAACTTCAAGGCTCTTTCCATCGAAGAGAAGCCACACAAACCCAAGTCAAATTATGCTGTGCCTGGCCTTTACTTCTATAACAACGACGTCGTAGAGATCGCTCGCAACCTCTCACCTTCAGCTCGCGGCGAGTACGAGATCACTGATGTCAATAAGGTCTACCTTGAGGCAGGAAAACTCGAAGTAGAGGTTCTTCCCCGCGGCACAGCCTGGTTGGATACAGGCACGTTTGATTCCCTGGCCGATGCAACGAACTTTGTACGCACTGTCGAAGCGCGCCAGGGCCTCAAGGTCGGCTCCCCCGAGGAGATCGCGTGGCGTATGGGCTTCCTTTCCGACGACGACCTCCGAGAGCGCGCCGAACCTCTCGTCAAGTCTGGCTACGGCGCCTATCTCATGGGGCTTGTGGAGAAGTAAAACAGCCCAGAACCCAGCACAGTGCAAACCCACGCACAGGTATCACATGTCACGCACATATGTGGGGTGGGAAGGGTCATGCGATCCTTCCCACCCCTTACGCTCTCTATTCAATTCGTGATTGAATCATTCAGTCGCCGAACATGACAGTGGCAGCTTCGTTCCAACGCTCACGCCAATCTCCGATAGGAGTGACCCCAATACGCTCAAGGGCATTGTGCCCCAGCACTGAGTAGTGCGGGCGGGGGGCAGGGCGGTTGAAGGCCGCAGCGGTAGTTTCCTTGACTATCGCCGGATCCTTGCCCAGGGATTCAACGATCGCCTTGGCGAAACCGTGCCAATTTGTCTTACCAGAAGAAGTGCCGTGGTAGATCCCCGAAGGAGCCTTCGCATCGACGAGTCGCACGAGGAGATCAGCTAAATCAACTGTCCACGTGGGTTGGCCGTATTCATCTGTAACCACAGTGAGTTCGTCGCGAGTGGCAGCGAGGTTCGCCATTGTGGCGGGGAAGGATGCGCCGTGTTTACCGTAAAGCCATGCTGTGCGCACAATGAGGTAATCATCTGTATTGACGCGCACAGCCCATTCCCCTGCTGCCTTCGTTCGCCCATAGGCACCCTTAGGTTCCATGAGGTCACTCTCTGCGTAGGGACGGGTAGCTTCACCTCCGAACACATAATCTGTAGAGATGTGGATGAGGCAAGCACCGATCTGAGAACAACGTCTGGCGAGAATCTCTGGCCCAGTCGCATTGACAGTGAAGGCGGCTGCTTCCTCTTCTTCAGCCTTGTCCACGGCAGTGAAGGCAGCGACGTTCACCACCACGTCAACGTCGCGAACCACCTGATTCACACTCGCTGGGTTCGTAATGTCGATCTCTTCGCGATCCACAGCAATAACATCGTGTCCATCACGAAGCACACGTTCAACGAGGTCGTGTCCAAGCATCCCTTTGGCACCAGCAATGAGCCACCGCATACAGTCACCTTTCTCAGCAGTTTCGAGCATCATTCTAGCCTGAGGAGACCTAGACTTAGCCGGCATCACCATAGATGGCTTCATATCGCTCTCTCTTTCAACGAGTCACCACACCACCTTCCTACCGCACTCTGCTAGCGCTTTATCTAGGCAAGTCCACACGTCTTACGGCGAACTCCCTCACCACCTCACGGCATACTCCCCACCTGCCCGCAGCCACAAGAAGGCAACGGGAAGGCCACAGGTAAGGATTAGAATGTGAACTGTTGTTATTGAGAGAGATAGGAGCCTCATGGAGATCCGTGAACTTTCCATTGCCGGCGCATGGGAAATTACCCCACAGCAATTTCCCGATGATCGCGGCATTTTTCTCGAAACATTCAAAGCTAGCATTTTTGAGCAAGCAGTAGGTCACACGCTCAACCTCCTTCAGGCCAACACCTCAATTTCCAGGGCTGGAGCAGTGCGCGGTATTCATTTCGCTGATATCCCTCCCTCGCAAGCTAAGTACGTCATGTGTCAGCGTGGCGCTGTACTCGATTTCGCCATCGATATTCGCCTCGGCTCACCTACCTTCGGTCAGTGGGATAGCGTGCTCCTGGACGATGTTGACCGGCGTGCGATCTATGTTTCTGAGGGTCTTGGCCATTGTTTTGTGGCTCTCGAAGATAATTCCACGGTCACCTATCTCTGCTCGGCTCCCTACGCTCCAGACCGTGAACACGGCATAAATCCACTCGACCCACACATTGGCCTCGCCTTGCCCACTCATGGGCGCGATGGCAAACCCCTCCAGCTCCTTCTCTCCCCGAAGGATACAGCTGCTCCCAGCCTCACCGAGGCTGCCGAACACGGCCTCTTGCCCACTCTTGAGGCCGTGGAAGCCTTCATCGCCACAGTGAAGTAGCCAATGAGCACCGTCGCAGCCCTCGTCGTCACTTTCAATTCCGACGATTCCCTTCCCTGCCTCCTCGCCTCACTCACAGCGCAGTGTGAAGCGGTCATCCTCGTCGATAATGGATCCTCAAATGCCCTCTGGATCGCTGAGCGTGCGAAGGAATATGGGTGCATATTTGTAGGCTTGGAAAAGAACGCGGGGATCGCTGCGGCACAGAACATTGGCATCGCTCACGCGCGCACACTCGGTGCGGATTTCCTCCTTCTTTCCGACGACGATTCCCTCCCTCCGAGCACTTGTGTTTTCTCCCTATGCGAGGCACTCGAAGCACATCCGTTCCTCGCAGCGGTAGGTCCGCTTCCAGTGGAAGAACGCGAAGGTGGGGATGAACTCGTCTATCAAGCACGACGATGGGGGCCACGCCGTGCCAGTGCACAGGAACTTGCGACCGATCTTCTCGACGTTCCTTTCCTTATCGCCTCAGGATGTCTTATTCGACTCAGCGCTCTAGAGAAGATCGGCCAGATGGACGCTTCTCTTTTCATCGACCACGTGGATCTCGAATGGGGATTGCGGGCACGGGAAGCTGGTTTTTCTCTTGCCTGCGTGCCGAGTGTGCGCTTACCTCATTCTTTGGGTGAGGAAGTTGTGCGCCTGCCTGGTAGGGAACAACCCATTCATCTCCACTCTCCCCAGCGCACCTACTACCTGGCGCGTAATACCGTGCATCTCATCCGTGGAAGCCTTCTGCCCTGGACGTGGCGCTTCGGTTATCTTATCTGGCTCGCCAAATATGCAACCTTCAACTCCCTTCTCGCTCCTGAGTCGCGCACCCGTGCCCGTTTCATCTGCCGCGGAATCGCTGACGGCCTGCGTGGGCGGATGGGAGCAGCTCCCCACCGTGCCACTTCCAGAGGTCTCACAGAGTAAAGACCACTGCCCTTCTCCTTATGCCCACAAGAGGATCCCTATGCGCATAGCTTTCATTGTTCAGAATTACCCTCCGCATATAGGCGGGGTCGAACTCCACGTTGCCAATCTTGCGAAAGAATTGCATCGCTTGGGTCACGAGCCTTATGTTCTCACTCTTGCCCCCACGCGTAGTATCCGTGAGGACGAAGGGGTGCACGTCATCACCGGCAAGTCCCACTGTGGCTTTGCCGATATCCTCTCTTTACCCTCACTCGGAAGTACTCGTGCAATTTCTCGATTTCTCGAAGATAAGGAGATCGATCTTGTCTCTATTCACACGCGATTCTTCCCGATGTCTTTCGTGGGGCTGCGCGCTGCACACGCCGCAGAGATTCCAGTTATCCACACCGAGCATGGAAGTGGATTCGTCGCTTCCTCCAATCCGCTCATCACTGCCGCCTCGCGGGTAGTGGATCTGACGATGGGGCGCTACATTCTCCGCCATGCTGATCGTGTGCTTGGCGTCTCGGAAAAGGTGACAGACTTCGTCGGGCGCCTAAGTGGCGTAAAAGCTGACGTGTTTTATAACGCTATTGTTCCCTCGACTACTACCGATCGCCCTGATCGCGCGCACCACCTTATCTTTGTGGGACGGATGGTTGAAGGCAAAGGGTGGGATACTTTTCTTGAGGTCTGTGCCGCGCTTGTAGATAAAGGTTTAGAGATCACCGGCGAACTCATCGGTAATGGGCCAGATCTTCCCCACGTGCGTGCGCGCGTAGAGGCCTTGGGACTCTCCCCACGGATTGAAGTAGCCGGGCGTGTGGAACCAGCCGAGGTACGCCGACGTATTGTGGGCGCTACGCTCCTCAACCCAACAGTGCTCTCTGAGGGATTCCAAACCACGCTTCCAGAGGTTCTTGCTGAAGGCGGGCGCGTCGTCACCTACGAGGTTCCTGGTGCAACGATGCTTCGTGACCTCGGGGCACCTGTGTACATCTGTGAGGAGCGCACTTCACAGGCGATGTGCCGTGACGTGCTTGCTCTTCTTGCAGCTCCCTCAGCTCCTGCTACACCGGAGCTTGTTGCGCCTCTCACCTGGCCATACCAGGGTGAACGTTACGCTCACATGTGCGCCGACGTGCTCGAAGTCGCCTCGCGGGAACGGTGAGATACTTCCCTTCCTCGCGGGAATGAGCCTTACAACTCCTGTGAGCGGGTCTACAATTCTCTATCTACCTCGCACTAGTAGGGTTGAAGAAGTGCCATATTCACCCAGATAGTCAGCCTTGCTGACTGCTCCGCACGAGCAGCGATAACCCCTCACACCACAACCTTTCGGGAATATAGGGCGATAAGGCAGAGGAGGGCACCACTTAGTGTGTAGCGTTCCAGCCTTCCCAGGCTGAGCGAGCCATATCTTCGAGGTTGCACGTAGCCTTCCACTCCAGTTCTTCTTCAGCGAGGGAAGGATCTGCAACGACCGCAGCCGGATCGCCAGGGCGCCGAGCCTGAACACGTGGCTCAATCGTGATGCCGCTGGCCTTCATAAGTGCATCGATCACCTCACGCACTGAGGATCCCTGTCCCGTTCCAATGTTGTAGGTGCCGCTGAGTTTATGACCTGAACGCAGTGCATCGAGAGCGGCGAGGTGTGCTTTTGCCAAGTCGAGAACGTGGATGTAATCGCGTATGCAGGTGCCATCGGGAGTGGGGTAATCGTCACCGAAAATTACGGGAGCTTTACCAGCAACTAGACGCTCAATCACCATCGGGATGAGGTTGAGAGCCTGAATATCGCTGAGTTCGGGGCGCGCAGATCCAGCGACATTAAAATATCGGAGGGAAACGCCGCGCACAATCCCAGCTTTTTCGGCTGCGGCGAGGAGACGCTCTCCGTACACTTTCGTCTCCCCGTAGGGGTTGATCGGTGCCAGCGGGGTGGATTCGAGCACAGGGTTATCCTTTACATCCCCATACACCGAAGCCGAGGAGGAGTAGATAAGGTAACTCGCTTCTGCCTCCTCCATAGCGAGGAGGATATTGGCCATCGAGGCGAGGTTATCTCGATAGTACATCGCCGGTTTCTCTACTGATTCGCCCACCTGCTTGCGCGCAGCAAAGTGAATCACCGAATCCACCGCGTGTTTCTTCATAAGCTCAACGAGCGCCCCCCCCCGCACACAACTCGGATCTTCTAGATGCATCTTCGTCACTGGGAAATCAGCTACACGCTCACGGATGCCGTTGAGGAGATCGTCAACGATCACCACATCGTCTCCACGTTCACGCAGAAGGTGGGCGACATGCGCTCCGATGTAGCCCGTTCCGCCAGTGACAAGTGTGCTCATAGTTCCACCACATCCTGCGTATCGAGTGGGCGAGTTCTTTCTGCTGTACAGGTAGCGTGAGAAGCGGCTGCATTGCAGTCACGTTCTTTCCTCAACTGCGCCTCAAGAAGAGCCAGTTTACGTGCGAGTTGAGTGAGCGTACGGTCACTGGCACGGCTGTGCACGCTCGTCGTGACGGCGTATCCCATGAAGAAGATGATCGCCATGTAGAGAAGGAGATCCGTACCTCGTCCAATCCCTAGCCACGAGGCCACCGTTCCAGTGGTATTAGGGAAGATAACGGCAAGGACTCCTACCCCTAGCCCTAGTAGCCAAGCGAGGTGACGGATAGCTTGGCCACGTGCGCCTTTGCCTGGCCACACAATTGCGAGGGCGACAAGAGTGAGAGCGGTGATGAGGATTGCTTTGATGAGAAGTTGGTTTGGCATAATATCCTCACTTAAAAACAAGGTCGGAGAGAATATTAACGGAATTCCAGAGCGACTGCCCCTTCGCACGCGAATAATCGGTGTAGACGATGTGCACGGGTTCTTCAGCGTAGCGGAGCTTATTCGAGGCGATCTCGCTGACGATTTCGGAGGCGTGTGCCATGCGATTTTGGTAAATAGAAATCTTCTGGGCGGCCGTGCGATTGAGGGCACGCAGCCCGTTATGCGCGTCGGTGAGTTTCATCCCGGTGCTCATCCTCTGGAAAACCACCGCGAGCTTGAGGACAATTCGCTTGAGCACTCCGGGCTTTGTGCGCCCATCGAGGAAACGCGAACCAATAACCACGTCGAGAGGTTCGGTAGCTAGGCGCACCACCATTTTCTGCGCATCGACGATGCGGTGCTGACCATCTGAATCGAAGGTGACGAAGTAGCGTGCTCCAGGCTGAGCGAGAGCGTAATCGAGGCCTGTGCGCAGAGCGGCTCCTTGCCCGAGATTGACGGGGTGGTGCACCAGGTCAACTCCCGCGGCGAGAGCTTGTTCACTTGAGTTATCACGCGACCCATCATCTACGCAGACGATATTTGGGAAAGTTGACCGAGCAGCTTCCATCACTTCGCGGATTACTTTTTCTTCGTTATAGAGAGGGACGACGAGCCAGGTGGCTTGCGCTAATTCTTCACTCCACCCTTTAACGTGCTCGTCGTTTTCCGAGTGTGCATCGGCTCGCACAGAATTCACCCCCACGCGAATGAGAATACGGCGATCTTTAAGACCTCCAACGATAATAATAAACGTGCTCCTCTCGCTTTGCTACCACGCAGCCTCAACGCTGGGATACCCGCCACACAACATAACCCATGTGTTCAACTTTCTAACTATTTGATGTATGATCGAACATGTACGTATTTCTTCCAGAAACGAACAGGTGGTGCGATGTCCGACAAGCTCACGAAATCTCAGTTCGACGTTCTCTGTGCCCTCCAACGCGCGGGAGCGCCCCGTACCCAACGCGAACTCCACCACGAGACATCTCTTTCCCTCGGCACCATCAATGCCACGGTGCGCGAACTCACCGCAGCCGGACTTCTCGATTCCGGCCTCCCCACCAAGGAAGGAATCGAAGCTCTCGCCCCTTACAAAGTGCGCAACGCGATCATTATGGCAGCAGGCCTCTCCTCACGTTTTGCTCCAATTTCCTATGAGCGACCAAAGGGAACGCTTCGCGTGCGTGGAGAAATCCTCATTGAGCGCCAAATCCGCCAGTTGCGTGAAACCGGGATCGAGGACATCACTGTAGTCGTGGGCTACAAGCAAGAAAATTTCTTCTACCTCAAGAAGAAGTTCGGCGTGGAAATCGTCGTGAATCAGGATTATCTCACGCGCAATAACAACGGTTCGCTCTACCTGGTGCGGGAGAAACTCGGCAATTCTTTCATCTGCTCCTCAGATAATTACTTCACCGAGAATCCCTTTGAACCCTACGTCTACCAGGCCTACTACGCCGCTGAGTATGTAGAAGGACCGACGAAAGAATGGTGTCTCCACACGAACCGCTCCGGGCGTATCACAGGTGCCACTATTGGCGGAGCAGATTCCTGGACGATGCTCGGACACGTCTACTTTGATCGCCCCTTTGCCCAGACTTTCCGCACAATTCTCGAAGCTGAATATCATCTTCCACATACAGCACCTAAGCTCTGGGAATCACTGTTTATCGAACACGTGCACGAATTCTCCATGGTCATTCGGAAGTACCCCGCAGGTCTTATTAACGAATTTGATTCTGTCGATGAATTGCGCGCTTTTGATCCACTTTTTATGGAAAATATAGATTCCAAGATCTTCGAGAACATCACCTCCGCCTTGGGATGCAAATCTGAGGATATTCACGATTTCTACCCACTCAAGCAGGGGCTAACGAATCTCTCCTGCCATTTCAGCGTGGGAGAGGAAGAATACGTCTACCGCCATCCTGGTATAGGAACCGAATCAATCATCGACCGACATGCAGAATTTCAAGCTCTCGCTCTGGCGAAAGAACTCGGGCTCGACTCCACATTCCTCACAGGTGAGGAGAAGGAAGGTTGGAAGATTTCCCGTTTCATCCCCAATTCTCGTTGCCTCGATGCGACAAACGACGAGGAACTCGCCACCGCCATGACAATGGCGCGCACCCTCCACCTCTCAGGCAAGCAGCTCTCACATCACTTCGATTACTTCGACGACGGCCTTACATACGAGAAACTCCTCACACGCTTTGGCCCTATCGAGATTGAAGGCTACGAGGGACTCAAAGAGAAAGTCCTACGAGTCAAAACCTTCGCCGATTCCGATCATTTCCCCACTGGCCCTTGCCATATCGACTTATTCCCCCTCAACTTCCTCGTGGGAGAATCTGGTTCCATCGATCTCATCGATTGGGAGTATGCGGGGATGTCAGATATCGCCGCCGACATCGCCACCTTCCTTGTCTGCACGCAAGACATGACTCCCGAACGTGCAGACGATGCCCTCACGTTCTACTTCGGGCGCACTCCCACAAAGGAAGAACGCCGCCACACGTGGGCTTACGTCGTACTTGCAGGATGGTGCTGGTACATCTGGTCTCTTCTCAAGGAAGCCGAGGGCGACGATGTAGGCGAATGGCTCTACATCTACTATCGCAGCGCTGTCGATTATGTTGACGCTGTGCTCAAAGCCTACGAAACTGACTCCGAGATGGAATTTACATCATGAGGTGGGGAATTCTCTCCGGCTCGCTCTGGGGCTTGGATACAGTAATCCTCGGCGTGATTCTCACAACGGGTGCTCTCGTAGGAAACCCACACGCCTCTCTTCTCTCTGCACTCTTCCACGATGCGGCATGTGCGATTCTTCTTACCGTATTAGTGGCAGGGCGCGGGCGCCTACGCGAAACATTTTCCGCCTTACGCACCCGCTCCGGCCTCATGGTGGCAGGTGCCGCACTTCTCGGTGGGCCGATTGGAATGAGCGCCTATCTCATAGCTATCGATCATATCGGCCCTGGTAATACCGCTGTCATCTCCACTTTCTATCCTGCTGTGGGAACAGTTCTGGCGGTTTTCCTCCTCAAAGAGCGCATGGGCAAGCACCAAGTTCTTGCCCTCCTCCTCGCCCTGGGTGCTATTGTCGCGATGTCATATTCCACAGCTGGAGCAGGCGAGGGAAATTCCCCGGTCTTTGGTACTCTTGCTGCCCTTGGTTGTGTGGTGGGATGGGGAAGTGAGGCGACGATTCTCGCTGCAGCCATGAACAGCGGCACCGTTACTCCCCTCACCGCTGTGTATATTCGCGAGATGACCTCGGCTCTCACCTATCTACTCGTCATTGGCCCTATGGGCGGAATCTATACCGATCTCACTCTCGCGAACCTTGGCCTCCCCCTTGCAATAGCTGCGGGAGCTGCCTGCGCCGGAACTTTCTCCTACCTCTTCTACTACCGTGCAATCTCAGCCTTAGGTGCGGCTCGCGCCATGGCACTGAATATCTCCTATTCAGCTTGGGCAGTATTCTTTTCCTTCCTCATCCTCCACGTTACTCCTTCTCTCTGGCAGGGGGCATGTTGCCTCTTGATCCTTGGCGGTACAGTCCTCGCAGCGACACCTCACTGGCGTGAACTTATGAGCGCACGCCGCTCAGCATAACTACCGGCTCCAGAACGAGGAGATCGAATGAGCACAGGGGCACAGGGGTATCCACGTCATCTTTCCCTACCCCAACACTGCCAGCACTTACCCATCGAAACTCATCTCTCCACTGTCTGCTTCCCCCCTCCACCTCGGGAGGGGAATCTCCCTCGCACGTGGGAACGGCAGAAGTTCAGTTCGTCTGAACGAGCAGGAGTTCGGTTCATCTGGGAAGCATCCCATCAGCATCTCCACGCGGATGTGCAGTTAAGATTCTTCCCCGAAACTCCCCGCGCGGTGTCGCCCGTGAATAGAGAGTGAGTGGTTCTCATCCTCGCGCTCAAGAGGAGGCGTCACGATTGGTGCCTCAGCTACAGCTTCCTCTATTTTCTCCGACGAAGGCTGCACTGCAGCTGGCACATCAGATGTATCACTCACTGCGAGAGCGGAATGCGCAGAAGATCGGAGTGCGAGAGCGACGAAGAGAGCACCTAGAGCCGCGCATACGCTAGAAGTCAACCATACGATCGTCGGCCCGAGAGGAATATCCCACCACCACTGGGCAAAAGAGTCAAGCTTAAAGAGCGGCTCCGGCACGTGCAGCCCGACGATGTATCTCCAGATTGTGCGCTTGAGTGCAAAGAAGTTGACTGTGAGAAGTGCCAGAAGAATGCAAAAAACCTGAAGATTACTCAAAGGGAGTGACGACTTCGTCGAGGAGACAAAACCGAGGAAGAAGAACACAGCTAGCAGCGGAAGCATATAGCGGGGCTGGTACATCACAAACTCAGGTTGAACACCTTGCACCGTGGTGAGGAAAGGAATACCGAAGATCGCACCAGAAACCATAAGGAGGGTTAAAGCCTTGCGGACGTTCATCGAATGGAAGATCGCAAAGACAACACCCGAAGCCACAGCAATAGCAACAATTGCAATCGGTGCGCTATCAAACGAGGTATCGAACCAGCCTGGGCCACGCCCCCGCCCGAAGAAAGCTGAGAGGTAGTCAGGGAATTGAGCCAATGAGCGGAGAAGGATCTCGATTACACCACGCCCAGAGACATCCTGGGAATGCGAAACTATGTCTGCTTGCCCCCCACTGAACATAACGTAGAGTCCAAGGAGGCTCAGAGCTGCGGCAGAAATCTTGTGGATGACCTTCCACTTCGCCCAAGGAATTGCACACAGCAGAGCCACTGAGACGACGAAAATGAAGGCTGCGGAATCCCCTCGCGAAGTCATACACAAGATAGAAGCAAGAAGCACCAAGATAAGGCTAAGATACCGCCGCCGAGACGTAGACGCCGTAAGTGAAGCGACAAAGGCACCGGCGTAGACGGTGGTTCCAGTCACGGACCAGGAGGAAGGATTCAGCGAGGTCACATAGTAGACACCCATCGGCACCCAGGCCACAAGAATTCCGAGGAGGAAGGGAGCACGGTGCCGACGCTGCAAAGCGAAAGTCGTCAGCGCGATGAGAAGTGTCGCGATTGAGAGGTTTATAAACCTCATCAAAAGGATTGAACGAGCCACTCTATGACCAATGAACATGTGATGGAACTTGTAGTATCCCGTGGGATAGCTCCCGTTGTCATAGCGCAACGAGGGGGCTTCACGCTCATTGGAAAACTTGGTGGTACATGCACCCGAGATCTCAGGATGGAAGGCATGGCACTTCGCCCCCCACGCCACAGGCTCAGGAACAAGGATCTCCTCGAAACCTTCGGCATTGGTGGTCACAGTACACGATTCTTTTGCAGGGTGAGGACACCAGATAGAGCCCATATGGAAGTCCTCATCAGGAGAACTCCCCATAGGGCTAGCCAGAATCCATCCCATTCCTGAGAGAAAGAGCGCTACAATCCCAAGAATTGTGTAGATAAATGTGGAAGTTTGTGGATGCTGAGGACTCATATCACCGTGACGCATACTCCCCCTCTTTTTCGCTGTTTTCACCCGAAAGTCTGTCTGGAACGTTTATGAGCATATCGCATTTCTGAGCGCGAGAAGGAAAGTGCGCCCAAATCGAGTAGTGGGTTCTAGTATGGCGCTCTCAGCCCACTCGTTCCACGCATTGATAAAGATAACACGATCCTTTTCTTCACGCGGAGCTACAGCACGCACAAGGCCAGCAAGCCAACGATGGAACGTGTAAGGATTAGAACCATACCAGGAATCCGCTTTCCATTGGCGACGAGCTGTATTGTCAAAACCCACCATGGCGCCAGGGTACTGAGTCTCCTTTAGACGCGAAGCAGCGCGCATCGAAGCCTCGGCAGTGGCGCTGTAGCTCATGAAGTTGCCGCGCCAACGCGAATCAAGCCCCACCTTTGTAGCTGGACCTGCCACCCAGGGAAGGTTGTGCGGGGGAAATTCGAGAGTTCCATCCAGGCCAAGAGAGGTGAAATCCTCCCCGATTCCATCAAAATCTTGCGCTACAGCAACAGCGAGGATGTGAAGCTCACCGACCCCGGCATTGCGAGCACGCTCACGCCAGGTCTGAACAACTTCCGCGAAGTTTTCCATCTGAGCTGGGCGATAGACAGCAAGAATCGGCTTGCCCTCCAGGCGCATGTAGCGAGGATCGGCTAAGAATTCGAGTACGTCGTCAATAAAATCCTCAGCTGGGATCTTGCTGTAGTCCTGCCCAATAAGAACGTCGTGAGAACGCCCATCCCAGCGTCGTGTCCAGTTCTCGTTTGCCCACATGATACAGAAGGGAAAATCCACAGTAGAGTCATGAAGTTTCTCAATGGGAAGATTGAGGATGCGCTGGCCGGAAAACCAGTAATAGTAATACATGAAACCAGCAATCCCATGTGAGGATGCAAGTTCAGCTTGTGCTTGGCGCACCGAATCTAGCTCAAGATCGTAGTACCCCAAATCCGAGGGTTGCTTAGGCTGGTAGTGTCCGCGATAGGCTGGAACTGCGCCAGCCACATTTGTCCACTCGGTAAAGCCTTTCCCCCACCAACGATTATTCTGTGATGATTCGTGGAACTGCGGAAGATAGAAGGGGATTACCGTGGCGTTAGGGCGAATGCTAGAGCCAGGAATGAAGCGTTCATATCCGTTCTTATTTATTCCTTCGCTCTCAAGCGCGTAGATCCAGGAAGGCTCCTTTGTTCGCAGTCCGGCTTCCTTGGTGAGAATGCCAATGAGACGTTCAATTGCATGTGCAGTAGTGCCATCAACCTGTCCAGCTTCGTCGTCGAAGTCTGCAGCCTGGAGGTTAAGAGAACGTAAGCCTTGAAGAATAAAACCGCGGCACCAATACATCGAACCCGAAGCAAATTCGAGATCGTCGAAGGAAGATTCGAGTTCTATTCGCCGTGCAAGCTGTTCCACAATGCGCTTATCACCTCCCCAGAATTCACTACCAACAATCGAATCAGTAGCAGTGAGAACGCCAAGAGAGGCATCGGCTGCGAAGGCATTGAGGATTGAGGTGACGCTTTCGCGCGAGCCGACGAGATCGTTGAGGAATTGATCTTTCCAGGCACTGCCCGATCCAGCAAGCTCAGTGTGTTCCTCACGCCACGGACTCTTCTTTGTGTGGAGCTTGAGGATGAGTTCGTAGGGATCGAGGATTCCGGAGTTGATGAGCTGAAGCGTAGGGAAGATATCCCGCCCGTGATTCTCTACTTCTACGACGAGGCAATGGCGAAGATGTGTGAGATCGCTGGGGATACCGAGTTCCTGCCCTGAGGCATTGGTGATGAAGAGATCGAAGGGAACGGGAATCGTAGTGAGGTGCCCTATGAGTTCTTCTAGGAGATCGGCGTAGAAGCAGTGGATCACCACGGCCACACGGCAGGGATCGGAGATGTCAAACTGTGGATCAATACGCCACTTGTCTGGAAAACCAGAATCTTGGCGGCCTCCAAGGCGATCAACATAGTTGGAGAAATCAGCGCAGTGCTGAGAACGTACCCCGCGGATATTCCCTGTGGAGAGAAGATTCACGGCAGCATTTCGTGCCCGTGCAGCGATATAGCGCCCTCGCCTTGAAAGGCCGTACATAGGGAAATGAGACATTATTCTTCCTCACTCACCATTGCGTGATGTCTTCGTTGAAGCGGCGTTGAATGTACACAGCCGCTTCCGCGGATTCCGATAGGGTGGATGGATGAGTCATGATCGTGCGCTTAAGGAAAGGCACATCAGCTTCAATGAGATTCTTCCAACCATCAACAGTTGGGTTCGAGTAGGGGACTCCGAGATCTGGGCCTGTAACCCACTCGTCCCAGGAATAGGCTTCCGCGAAACAGAGCCGTGACGTGCCGAGTTCATAGGAGAGAACCACACGATCCTTATCAGGCTCGATGCGAACGTTATTGAAAAAATCACGCCACGGTGCCTCGTCAAGGATCCCCTGACGAAAGGCAAGAAAGTAACTCTGAATGTGGCGCACGAATTGGTAGGAACTCGTCAAACCACGAATACTTGGCCCTGGCTTTCCCGCCCAGGCCAGGAGATGGTCAATGGGCGCAAAGGGGCCGAGAAGTGAATCATTTGTCAGGAGAACAACAGGGCACCGCCGCAGTTGTGGGAGTGTACCTAGGGCTGTTGCCCACGAGCCGAAATCGTAGCCCAGGTTCGGGCGACGCATGATGACGGTCTCCTCAGGGATTCCATGAGGAAACGTAAGAGGCTCTGGTGCCTCACAGGTCGCCACGATGAGCGTTGCGTAGTCGTTCGCTTCAAGCTGGCGAAGATACTCAGAAAGAGAACGGGGTTGTACCTGCGTGGCCGAATACTGGGCAATGATCGCGACTTTTCCTGTGCGCGTGAGAACCGAGGCATCTCCACGCTCTATTCGCACCTTTCCCTTTGTGACATCGTGAACTAAAGGACCGCGTGTTCGTCGAAAGATCACCTCACAAGCCCCCTACGAAGCGCCGCTTTAACTCCCCTAAGCGGCGCAGTGAGCCTCCACGAGGTTGAGTGGCGCAGAGTTTCGAGTTGCTCCCATGAATCTTCAAGTTTCCGTTTGGCTAGCCGGAGATCTTTTTCGAGGTGCTCGTTACGCTCACGAAGTTCCGAGATTTCTTGCTCTGCTGCTCGCAGCGAGGAACGCAGAAGTCTGAGATCTTCGTCTACTGTCGTCTTACTCATCCTTATTCTCCTCATGATTCCCCCAACCAGCACGCTCGCTCCACTTTCCTGGCGGCAAAGTAATCAACGCCGGTTCTGTGGAGGGACGCCCTGTGCGAACAATCACCTCGGTACGCCGGTCAGAGTAGTCGTACATCTGTCCATCTCGCACAAAACAGGTGGTAAGCCAGTATCTCCCAGGTTGGAATATGAACTCCTTCATCGTGTAGTCGATAAAGGTGTCCTCGCCAGCTCGAAATGAGTAAAGGCGCCCTCCGGCCTTAGAGTTTGGCCCTGCCACCATCACGCCTCCATCAGTGGAGAAACCGAGACCTAATTCGACATCGTGAAGGTCGTAGTATGAGTGGACGTGGATCCTCAAAGTGGCTTCGTTTCCCGAGGTCAGGAAGGGAACAACACGTCCATTCTCATCGAGGAATTCCACGCGAGTCATCCGGCAGTCGCCATTGCCCTGGTTGAGGCGATACTGATCGTCCTCGCCGTAATCTAC
The DNA here is from genome assembly GCA_015679245.1 of Actinomycetaceae bacterium zg-1166. GTDB lineage: Bacteria > Actinomycetota > Actinomycetes > Actinomycetales > Actinomycetaceae > Changpingibacter. The sequence goes on from CP064953.1 coordinate 1,447,355, forward strand.
CTCGCCTTCTTCTGCTTCGCGTTTAGCAGCTTCCCTCGCATTAACTTCAGCAATATAGGCCGAAACTGCCTCATCGGACGAGGCAAGCATCCGAACCTTGCCGTGATCGAACCAAACGATTTCGTCGCACATCTCGCGTGCCAGAGAGAGCGAATGCGTCACAAGTGCCACCGTGGTACCACTATCGCGAAGTTCACGCATGTAGTCGAAACATTTACGCTGGAATTCCTCGTCTCCCACCGCGATAATTTCGTCCACAATGAGGATCTTCGGGCGAATAGCTACGGCCACTGCGAAACCTAGTCGAACCGTCATCCCCGAGGAATACACCTTGACAGGTTGGTCAATAAACTCGCCGATATCGGCATAATCAATAATCCAGTCAAGCGTCTCGTCGATCTGCTTTTTCGTACGCCCCAGAATTGCACCATTGAGATAGATGTTCTCACGGCCAGTGAGTTCGCCGTGGAAACCCGCGCCAAGTTCGAGAAGTGCATCGACCTTTTCAGAGACTACAACCGATCCTGCGGTAGGGCGATAGACACCGGCAAGGATCTTGAGCATTGTCGACTTTCCAGAGCCGTTATGCCCAATCAAGCCAAAGGTCGTTCCTTTGCGAATCTTGAAGGAGACATCCTCAAGGGCAAAAAATTCTTGCTCACCCCCGCGAGCTTTTCCACGAACAAAGCGCTCTTTGAAAGTGTCGCGCCGCTCAGACTTCATGCGGAAAACTTTGGAGACTGAATCAACGACGATTGCGTAGTCCTCTACAGATTCAGGTGAACCCACAATCATCAAATCCTTTCGCTTAGATCAACGCCGTGGCGTTTGTACACGAGACGTGCACCGACAAGAGCCAGGAGTGCCCACATGAAGCAGAGCCCCCAACTCATCGCACTCGCAGAGGTGAGATCGTAGATGAGAGCACGAAATACAGTGATGAACTCTGCGACAGGCATGTGTGCCACGATTGCTTGAACCGGCACGCCATGAAGATTTTCCGGCACAATCGCGATTGTGTAGATGATTGGCGTTGCGTAGAACATGAGCTGGAGAATGACACCTGTGAGCTGGGCGAGGTCACGCACATAGACGTTCCAAATAGCAAGAATTACCGTAACTGCTTGCACAAAAACTACGAGGAGAGCAAAGAAAGGAAGGAGTAGCAGCCATGTCCAACTCACATTCCCAAGGAGAATAAAGACGAGGAGGAGAAGAAGCACTTCTGAGGTCGATTGAACGGCAACAGCAAGCCCGGTTCCCAACACAGGCGCATAGGCTGGAAAGTAAACCTTTTGGAGAAGCCCGCCTGTGGAGAGGAGACCGTTGATTCCGGCATTGATTGAATTTTGGAAGAACCCCCAGATGATAAGACCGGCAAAAAGCCATACAGCAAAAATCGCAATGCCCTCATGGCGAGCAGCTATCCCCGGTGGCTGCATCTTGAACAGACCACCGAAGATAAGGGTGTAGATCCCCAAAGTAGCGAGCGGAACGACAAAAGACCACACCCACCCCAGCATCGTTCCTTTAAATTTTGATTTGAGGTCACGCTGCCCGAAGGCGTTGATGAGCGTGAGTTGCTGGCGAAGCGGTAACGAGACCCGCACATCTGCTTTGCTCGGCATTACCTCACTCATTCCACTTGTGCTGACGTTTCGATATATATCTAGGAGGCTAGATTAGTTCGAGGCCAGTTTAGTTCCCAAGGCGGTGGGCACGCCAGAAGAGCATAAATTCCTTGTGTGCTTGACTACGGCACGCGCTACTCGAACTCTCCCTTCCTCCTCTTCTCTCAAGCGGCTCGCCGCGCAGACAGAGCCCACCACGTCCGATATGGTGGGAGTTATCGCGCGGTACGTGCCGCCTGTAGAAAGGAACCCTATGCGCGTTCTCGTCACTGGTGGTGCCGGATTCATCGGTGCCAACTTCGTTCATTCCACTATTGCGGCATACCCCGAGGCTGAGGTCACCGTCCTAGATAAGCTCACCTACGCAGGAAACCCCGCTTCGATTGAGGGTCTCGAACGTGTCGAACTCGTCGTCGGAGATATTGCTGATGCCGATACCGTGGATCCCCTAGTGAAAGATGCTGATATCGTGGTGAATTTCGCTGCGGAGTCCCATAACGATAACTCTTTGCGCGATCCTTACCCTTTCATTCGCACCAATATCGAAGGCACCTTCCGAATCCTTGAAGCCGTGCGGCGCCACGGCACGCGCCTACACCATATTTCTACCGACGAAGTCTATGGAGACTTGGAGATTGGTGAACCTCGCAAGTTCCAGCCCGGCGATCCCTACATTCCATCGTCGCCTTACTCTTCCTCGAAGGGGGCTTCCGATCTTTTGGTACGCGCCTGGGTGCGCTCCTTCGGAATCGAGGCCACAATCTCGAATTGCTCGAATAACTACGGCCCTTACCAGCACATCGAAAAGTTCATTCCTCGCACGGTGACGAACCTTATCGATGGAATCCGCCCTCGCCTGTACGGAACCGGCGAGCAGGTGCGCGATTGGATTCACGTGCTCGACCACAACACCGCTGTGTGGGACATTATCCACAAGGGTCGCATCGGGGAAACCTACCTCATCGGTGCTGACGGCGAACTCTCCAACCTTGACGTGACGAAACTGATTCTCGCTGAGTTTGGCCGCGAGCCCGACGATTTTGACCATGTGGCCGATCGCCCTGGCCACGATCAGCGCTACGCGATTGACAACTCGAAGCTCGTGGAGGAAACCGGCTGGGAGCCTCACTTCAAGGATTTTTCTGCCGGGCTGCACGACACCGTGGAATGGTATAAGACTCACGAAGAATGGTGGCGCCCACAGAAGGAAGCTGTGGAAGCAAAATACGCCAAGCAAGGCCAGTAAACATCACACCTTGTTGTGTCTCCCATCAGGGGATACACAACAAGGTGGAGGGTGGAACACGGGTCTTTCGTTCCGCCCTCCACCTTCTCCAGTGGTGCGTTACACCTTTGGCGATTCTCACGCGCTCTCTTTACTGAGCTACTCGACATGCCCCACGATGTGCTACACATCCCCACACATGTGCTACCTAGCTGGGAGCTAGTTTCAGACTTTCGCCTTTCTCAATCCAGCGAGAGTGGCCTCACTTTCATTGCGGAAGCACTGCTCAGCGCGAGTCTGTGAATAATGACTGTGCCCTGGCACGTGGAAGATTCCGCTATTCTCATTTCCTTTGATTGGAGCCCAGTCTGGGCATTGACCAGAGGGGGTAAAGTAACGCACCCACCGCCCACTGTTATCAAAGGTGTATTGTCCATACTTCACATGTGCAGTGCGGTTCGCGAGCATTTTGCCGTCCCGGTCAAGGTAGTAGTCACCCACCCATTCGTCGGTGGCCATCATTCCCGAACCGAGGAAGTAGTACCATACTCCGTCCCACGCAAGCCACTGATCGTGGATCACCGCACCAGAGGATTGCGCGAAGTACCACTTCCCATCAGGAGCCATAAACCATCCGGTAGCCATTATCCCGTGAGAATCGAAGTAGTACCATGAACCTTTGAGGAATGCCCAGGCGTTCTCGATCATGGCACCCGAAGCTCCTACGTAATACCAGCCTCCGCCACCTAGCAGCCAGCGATTGGAAACCAACCTCCCGTACGAGTCAGCAAAGTACCATGTGGAACTCTTATCGCGGAACCAACCGGTAGCAGCACCACCGTCATCGGCAAAGTAATACCACTCACCATCCAGCTGCTTCCATTGATTCTGGAGCATACGGCCAGATTCATCGAGGTAGAAATATCGGCTATTCCATTCACTCACGACTTCACGCTGGACGTAACCGAGGGAGTTAGCGAAGTACCACTGACCATCGACCTTGAACCACCCCGTTGCCATCTCACCGTCTGAAGCAAAGTAGTAGCGGTAAGAACCAAAGTCACGGAAAGTATTCTCCAGGCGCGCTCCACCTTGACCAAGGTAATACCAACGGCCATTATCGTAAATCCACTCGGAAGCCACGAGTGTTCCATCCTGGCGCAGGAAGTACCATTTTCCTTTGTCGAGGAGCCAGCCATGGGCAAATGTACCGTCAGCGTTGCGGTAATACCACTGCCCGTCACGGAAAATCCAGCCGCGAGGATCACTTGTGCCACCTGGAGAGAGAATCTTTTCGTATCGCTCTTTCGTCATCGACATGAGCTGATCCAGATAGTTGTAGATCAGAGCCGGGCAGGCGGTGTTGCCGACATCGCGATGGCCGAAGATTCGCGGCAGGATTGAACCTGGAGCACGGTTGGTGTTGATTTTGCGTTCACTGGGAAGTGGCACACGCAACGGGCTCATCGTCGTTGGATCAATACCGGCCACTGCAAACTTCCATGCAGCGACATCTGCAATAGCCGTGAGTACGGTTGAACTCGGTTCGAGCGCTGTGTAGTCGCCCATCACCGAAATTCCCATTGTTCCAGTATTGCGACCGGCTGCATGGGCACCAATTGCCATCTTTTCTTCACGTGCGCTCAGAGTTCCGGCACGTCCTTCCCAACGCCCTCCATACTTATCAATGAGGACGTTATAGCCGATATCTCCCCACTCACGTGTGACGGCATGGTAGTGGTAAATGCCGCGGATCACCCCGGGCACTTGTGCCTGCGTATAGTTGTTTGAGCCGTAGGTGTGGTGGACGATGACACCCTCAAATTTTGCGTATTCAACGGGCCACGTCATATATTTCGGGTCCGCACTCCAGCTCGTTCGATTCCGAATATTCGCCATAGCGAAGGCTCGGGCACGATCCGCAGAGCTGAGCGTGGCAAAATTCGAGGAAAGACGTGAATCAGGGGAGAGAACTGGGGAAGCCACCACAGCGCGGTTCGCCATTGGGATGGCAGCGGATGTGTGGAAGAAGCTGGCTAAGATTGCAGGGGTGGCTTCTTCTTGCAGAGCGCTGGAAAGAAGTGAGGAAGCCTTCGTCGCCTCAATGCTCATCGTCTCGGGGTTGGCCACATCCTCGATGAGTGAAGCTGCTTTAGGTAGAACTTCGGCTAAGGAAGCATCCTGTAACTCTGCACTAGGCTTCTGACCGCCATACTCCACATTGACTTTCATCTCCGGGGGGAGTTCGCCCTGACTGTTCGTTACTCGTACCTGAATTCCTGTGGAGGCTCCAGAGACATTGAACTCTGTTCCTTCTCGGGCGGAAGTGCGCACATCCTTACCTTCGGTATCGTCAGCTTCGAGCGCATACCACGGTGACCATGTATCCCCATCAAGGGTGCGCACTTGTACCACGCTACCTTCGGGAAGCGACTCTCCTCCAGCCCAGGTTACGGCAACGACAGCGAAAGGTTCGTCCACAGCCAACGGGGCAGTGAGAATGGAGTAGTTCGTTTGCAGAGATCGTTCTACTCCCCCGCCTCGTGTTGGATCCGTGGTTTCTTGCGTATTGGAGGCGTTGGGTGTAGTCGCAGTCTCGGGCATGGATCTAGCCTTTGACATTTCAGTTTCTTTGGCGACGAGGCTCGCTCCGGCATCGTTCGTCGTACTCTCGATAGTGAAGCCCCGCGTTGCCTCCTTGGTGAGGTGACCCGCCGAATCTGTGAGCGGGATTTCAAGGGAACTCTGTGAGGGAGACTCCGTGCGCGTCGAACGCTGGAGGCTAGGAGCCGCAGCGGCAATATCAGTAATTCCAGAAAGGGCACATGTTCCGCTAAGAGCAAGAGCTATGGCGGCAAGGACACGCCGATATGTCACAAACACATCAATTTTCACAACCTTCACATTAGTCGTTGATTAGCGCAATTCCTAGATGCACCTCATGACTCATAAAAGATCCACAGAGGGTGGGCACCCCTCTAGGTACCCACCCTCTGTGAAAGTTCGAACCACGCCCAGAAGGCGAGATTCGCGCTTTATCAGCCTATGAAAATCTCACTCCACTTCCTTGCGTAGGCGCGTTGTGACAACGCCACCAGCGAGCACCAGAAGCATCGCGAAGCTCGCGAGTGCCGGAACCCTCGTACCCGTGTAGGCGAGCTTTCCAGCTCCAGACTTCATGACTTTCTTCGGTGCATTCTGCACAGACTTGCCATCTTTGAGCGGAGCCTTGTCAGGTGCAGCACTCTCAGCAGCGAAGCTCCACGCGGTTGTAGCCCCCTCGGTGAGGACAAAGCCCTCAGCCGCGCGAGCTTCAACTCTCACAGAGGTTCCAGGAGCAACCTCGACCACCCCAGTGACATCCTTGCCTGCCACCGAGTACATCACACCTTCCATCGAAGGAATGCTCACCTTGCCATCAGCAAAAGTGGGTGCCATAGGAGTGACAGCCACAGGTGCCGACGGCTCTTCCTTCTCCATCACGGTAATCCCAATCTTCACCGGGTCGTGATCGGAGGAACGGAACTCGGAGGCATCCCACAGCTGCGTCGCATTCGAGTTGTAGCGCGAGTACTCTCGCAAATTCGCTTCAGCCGCATTGATGGAGTACACAGCGGCATCGTTCACCATCGCGAGTGCTTTCTCGTTGCCGAGTGCCTGATCCAGCGATCCTACGAACCCGCCGTACTGGTAGGTGTATTCCTTGAGGTACTTGTCCTTACCCGTCACCTTTGCCAGGTGATTGGCCACGCGCATGTAGCCAGACTCTTCCAGCTTGAGAATCGGATCCTCAGCTGAATACGAGTTAAGGTCACCGACGATAAACACGGGTTCGTCGCTCCATTTAGCCTTCGTCCAGGCTGCAAGAGCGGTCGCCTGCTTGACACGATCAGCAGTGGCGTTACCCTGCCACTTATCCGGTGCTGGCGTACCCGATCCCTTGGACTTGAAGTGATTAACGACGACGACGAAGCTCTTCCCATTGTCCTTGCCATTAGCATCGATTGCTTGCCACTTTTGTGCCAGAGGTTCGCGTGCATTGGAGAAGGCCTCCTGATTATCGAGAATCTCCGATTCTCCCACCGGCTTGACGTTCTTTACCTGGTAGATGTAGGCGAGGCGAATGACATCCTGGCTCTCTAGAGACGGCACCTTCGAGGGAGACTTCACATAGCCCCACTTCGTTTCACCGGCTGCCTTATTGAGGGCATCGACGAGGTTCGACACTGAGTAGTCACGATCCTTGCCGTTCTTCACAGTGTTCTCGATTTCTTCAAGAGCCACAACATCCGAGTTGAGCTTGTTGATCGCGGTGACAATCTTGACCTGCTGGCGCTCGAAGTTCTCCTGATCTGCGGCACCTCGCACGGATCCACACTTGTTGGCCGTGGTGGGTTTGCCATCCCGGTCGGTGTAGACACTCTTACAATTGATATCCGCAGCCGTGGTGGTGAAGTAGTTAAGCACGTTAAAGCTCGTGAGAGAAATATCCCCTCCCACCTCGGGAGCTGAAGCTGGGCGTGTGGAGGAGAAACTCACGTAGCTGTTCTCCTCTTTATATCCTTCAGGCCCAGAAAGTGGACTCACAGCCTGGAGACGCCAGTGATTGAAGCGGTAGTCAAGCACAGCTGGCTTCGTCTGAGTGACAGCCGCACCCACACGCACCTCATTCGTCGGTGTCAGCCAAGAAATTGGAGTGGCTTTCGATGCTGCATCCTTAGAGAAGGTGGTGCTCATACCATCGTCGAGCACGAGGAGCTTCTCCGCGTTCTCCTTATCCATGGCTTCAAGTTTGACGGCACCATCGCGGGTGGGGTTGAACACATCAGAAGGCTGACGCAGAGGCTCGCCGCTCATCGCCACGCCGATCTCTCCAGTGTTGAGACCGATCTGGTTCCTACCTCCCTGGTAGTTGTTCGTCACCGTCATAGGTCCGGTGATCTTGACAAGCATGCCCTCCATCGCTTCACGAGCTTCCTCGCTCGCTGGGAGTTTTTCCATCTCAATCACTACAGGAGCTTTCGCATCAGCGGGAGGTGTAAGAACCTCAAACTTCGAGGGTTTGAACTCGGTGAGGCCATAGAATTCCTCTATAACTCCTGTGGCGCGCACATAGTCACCAATCTTCACTCCCTTGGCGAAGTCAGATCCGTAGACGAAAAGACCGTCGGAGGCCTCGCCGGCTTCCTTTACCTTTCCGCCACTACCTGCGCTCTGGATATAGGCACCGTTGAAGCCACCGCTCGCATAGACGGCGGTGACGAAGCCTTCTGTGGTCACCGTGGCGTCCACCTTCGGGGATTCGCTTCCATTTCCTTGGATCTGAGCGATCGTAAGAACCTCTGCGGGGACAGGAGCAGGATCAGTTCCCGTTGTCGGGTCGGTACCGGGGGTGGGAGTGGTTCCTGGAGCAGGAGCCGCCCCAGAATTCATTGGCGTGGAGTCAGCAACCGAGAAATCGTCGGAGTTGTTATCCGTATCCTTCCCGTTCGTACGTGTGAGGCTCTTACCTTGGGCGAGACCTTTATTCGAGGCTGCTTTCCCCTCGTAATTCGCATGGGTGCCCACGCCCACATAATCAACGATCGAAGAGAGAGCGGGATTCACAGCACCCGTAAATTCCGGTGCCGCACCCCGCGTGAGTGCAAATCCGCCGTTCTTTCCTGTTTGTGAGCTACAGTTTGTGAGAGCATCAGGAGTTGGAAGCCCCTCCACCGTACTCTTGGCAGTGTGGACGAGGTAGTACCCCTTAGCGGCAATTGAACCCGAAAGGGCTCCGCTATCTCCACACATCGGTTTCCCTTTTGTGGAGTAGTACGTCACGTACATTCCACTAAGGTCAATTGCTTGATCTGTTGGATTGTAAAGCTCAACGAACTTATCGCCAGGACTCACTTCGTTAATCACCACGTTGTCGCCAGCAAGTGTGGCTCCTGCGGGTGCGGCAGCCAGTGGAACTGCCAACAACGCGGTGGCTGCGAGCGCCACTATGCGCCCCATTTTGCGTGTTGTCACTGTTCTTCCCATCCTCGGGCTTAGAGCGCTAGGCTCACGAACTCTCTCATCCTACGCAAAAAATGGCGCAAATGCTCCTGATTGTATGTTTTCGAGAAAAAATGCAAGCGATGAGGGAAAATAGAAGCCCCATTAGGCTCATAATAGGTGAAATATTATTGCTACAATGGAGATTGTCATTACATCCCTCACACACCCCTCCTTAGAGCAAAACACCGGCACAACACAGGTATATAACCCACCGCCTACCTGCGCAACCTTCCACATACCCCAGTCCACAAGGGCTTTATAAGGCACTGTAGGCTTGCTATATGAACTGCCCCTACCACGAAGCTGGACTTTGCCATTCCTGCACACATATTGAGGAGAGCTACGCACAGCAGATATCCACGAAAGAAAAGGTCGTCCGTGCGCTGCTTCCCGAAGTACAGTGGCTTCCCACGTATCGATCGGCTGAAACCGGTTTTCGCAATAAAGCAAAACTCGTGGTAGGCGGCACATCCGCTGCTCCTACACTCGGAATCTTCGATCCGAACTTTCGGGGGATAGACTTGCGTAACTGTCAGCTCTATGAACCGGGCCTCACGGCGATTTTCCCAACACTCGCTGACTTTATAGGGCGCGCGAGGCTCACTCCTTTCGAGGTGCCACGTGGGCGCGGAGAGCTGAAGAATATCCTGGTGACAATCTCCCCAGAGGGAGGCTTCCTCATTCGCTTCGTCCTGCGCTCCACCGAATCTGTGGTGCGGATTCGCAAGCACCTGGATTGGTTACACGACGCGATCCCCCACACGCTCGTCGTCACCGCTAATATCCTCCCTGAACGCAAAGCAGTTCCTGAAGGTGAGGGGGAGATCATCCTCACCAAAGAGGAAATTCTCCCTATGCCTCTCGGAGAAGTAACCCTGAGATTGAGCCCACAATCCTTTTTTCAGACGAATACGGCTGTGGCACGCGCACTTTATCTTCAGGCACAGGCATGGACAGACGAATGGGTGAGTAAACGATCATCTGACAAAGCAGCTAATGAAGCAGGGCAGAAACTGCGGATCTGGGATCTCTACTGCGGTGTGGGAGGATTTGCTCTTCATCTGGCTAGGCCAGATCGTGAAGTACTGGGAGTAGAGATCTCCCAGCAGGCCGTAAAATCAGCACGTGTGGCAGCCAGAGAGGCTGCAGTTTCGGCGCGATTCCTTGCCGGAGATGCCCATGAGGCAGTACTCCACGAAGGCGAACCGGATCTCGTCGTCGTCAATCCTCCTCGGCGTGGAATTGGGGAACTGGCTCCCTGGATCGAAGCCTCAACAATACAGGCCGTAATCTATTCCAGCTGCAACCCAGCGAGCCTTGCACGTGACCTCGCCGCTATGCCGAGTTTTCGGCTACACCAAGCCCGGCTTTTCGACATGTTCCCTCACACAAGCCATGTTGAGACGATGTGTATGCTGTCGCGCAAGGGGTAGTGTTCGGCTAAAATGCCTGTTCTACAGGTTGTGGTGTGAAACGTTTTTAGGCACAGTATGTGTTTGTGAGAACAAGTTTATATTAGGTCGCTGGCTCTTGATTTTGTGTTGTGTGACCTCGAGTGTTCAAGATGGATGTTTTGGCTTGTTGAGTGTTTACGCTTGATGTTTTTTAGTCTTGAGTGTTTAGGATTGATGTTTTCACGGTGTTGAGTGTTTAGGATTGATATTTTGCTTTGCTGAGTGTTTAGGGTAGATGTTTTTTGGTCTTGAGTGTGTAGGGTTGATAACACGAGGTCATCTGCCAAGTTGTGGCATAAGAAAACGGTCGCATCCTGTATTGGAAGCGACCGTTAGAGTTTTTATGGGATTGGTTTTAGTTGATATGTAGGCTTGTACCTGATTTGAAGGCTACGGTATAGCCTTCATCTTCTATGAGGATGGATTCGATAAGTCTGCGCACGAGGGTTTCGTCAAAATCGGTGATAGAAAGCGTTTGCTTTTGAATGAACGATTTGAGTTCATTCATGCGCATGAGGTGTTCTGATGTGCGGGTTTGCTCTTGTACGATGTCTGCTTTTTGTGCTCTCAAGGCATGTATTTGTTCTGCGATGTGAGCGTAGTCTTGTTTTTGTTGGACTTTGCCGATGAGTTGTTGCTGGAGCTCTTTAAGTTGTTTATCAATCTCAAGGGCGTTCATATCGGTTGTGGGTTGTAGTGCATGTTCAAGGTTTTGTGTGAGCTGGTCGATGAAGTCTTGTTTGGATGCAAGCAGCATGTTCAATGCCTTTGTGCAGACTGCTTTGAGTTCATCTTCGTGGACGGTTCTTGCGTGGCAGACCATGTGTGCATGAGCTGCTTCAAGTCTTGAGATACAGCGCCAGACCACGGATTTCTTACCACGATTATTCCAATGGATTCTTCTAAACAGGTCGCCACACTCGGCACATATCACTTTCTGTGACAGTGGATGTTGGCTTGAGTAGTTGCGCCGAATGCCTGCAGGGCTTAAGTAGCTTTTGGACCGTTTGATGAGTTCTTCTTGAGCGAGTAAGAAAATGTCTTTGGGGATAATGGCTTCGTGGTTGTTTTCAACATAGTATTGTTGTGCTTGCCCGGTGTTTTTCACCCGTGTTTTTGTCAAGAAATCAGTGGTAACTGTTTTTTGTAAGAGGGCATCTCCCATGTATTTTTCGTTGCTCAGGATTTGCCTGATATTTGATTCCCACCATTTCGTTTTTCCTGCACCGTTTACAATACCGCCTGCTTGCAAGCCTTTAGCGATGCTGTGGGGACTTTTCCCATCAAGGAATTCTCTGAAGATGCGTTTGACGGTTTGTGCTTGCTCAGGGTCAATGATGAGGTTGCCGTCTGTGTCTTTGGTGTAGCCCAGAAAGTGCTTATGGTTGATTTGCACTTTGCCTTGCTGATAGCGGTACTGAATGCCTAGTTTGACGTTTTGTGATAGTGATTGGCTTTCTTGCTGGGCAAGGCTTGCCATGATGGTGAGGAGCACTTCGCCTTTTGCGTCCAGTGTGTTGATGGATTCTTTTTCAAAAAGTACTGCAATGTTTTGTTCTTTGAGCTGGCGGATGTATGTGAGGCAGTCCAGTGTGTTTCTGGCAAAGCGTGAGATGGATTTGGTGATAATCATGTCGATATCCCCTGCCATACACACCTCAATCATGCGGTTGAATTCTTCTCGCTTTTTGGTGTTGGTGTCTGAGATACCGTCATCTGCATAGATGCCAGCAAATGCCCATTCCAGGTGAGCTTTTATATTGTGATTACAACGTTCGACTCTAAAATAGGTTGAATTTATAGGTAAAATCTGCTATCTTTTGGGTTAAGGAGGTAGCAGAGATGAACATTGATACGAATACGTTGCTTTCGGTATCCGAAGCCAATCGCAATTTTTCTGAGGTCACTAAACGAGTGGACCAGTTCGGGTGCGCTGTAATTTTGAAAAACAATTCGCCGCGTTATGTCGTTTTAGACTTTGCCGCTGTGGATGCAAGCGAGACAGTCTCTGATGATGAAGCGTTGCGTATTGCTCGTGAGTTCATGTCTCAAGACGCGCTGGTCTATGAGACGCTTGCCAAATGAAACGCCTCTCCCACTCCCAGATTCTGCTCTTTCATCAAGAACTGATTGACCACTTTGGTGGCGAACAAGGCATCCGTGATGAGGGATTGCTCGATTCGGCACTCAACGCGCCGTTTCACACATTTGCCGGAGATGACTTGTATCCAAGTTTCTTAGAAAAAGGAGCAAAGCTGGGATACGGGCTGGTCAGCAATCATCCTTTTATTGATGGAAACAAACGCATCGGAACGCTGGCGATGATGGCCTTCTTGAGGGTCAACGGACTTTCTTTCACCTACAGCCAAGAAGAACTCATCAACGTGATTCTTGATGTCGCATCAGGCACGCTCTCTTGTGATGAGCTTTACCAGTGGCTTGCAAACCATCTCGATTCTTAAATTTTCATGAACTAGCTAAAACCTCTGCGTATTGCGGAGGTCTTCATTTAGAAGCGGTCGAAATCAACTTGTGTGGCCAGACGCTTGTAGCTGGCCGTATCGTTTGCTTTTTCTGTCCACATATTCGTTGCACGTCGAATGTGCGTGTATCCTCACGAGATAAGTGACGAGAAGCTGCGTGGGCGCAATGTGCAGCTTCGTTCGTGCACAGAGTGCCAAATGCGGAGCGCAGCTCTAGGATCGACGTTGCAACTCTAGGGCGTCGCAAGTTCATCCGAACTGCTATTTCATCTGAACTGCTATTAAACGCACGCCCGAACTGCCATTGAGTTCACCGCTGATCCCGCATCATTCGCCTCTCACGGTAACTATTACTACCTCAGACCCGCGCAGCGATGCACTCTGGCGTGGGGCAGGTGGCCGGGCCAGGAATCGTCGTCGAAAGAGCACCGGCAACATTCGCCCAACGCAAAGCAACCTCCACATCCTCACCACGGGCAAGGAGAGCACACAAGGTACCGGCATGTGCATCCCCTGCACCATTCGTATCCACGGGATCCACCTCGATCGTCGGGATAAATCGAGCCGAACCTCCATCGCTATACCATGCGCCCTGTGCTCCTGCACGCACAAGTACTTCACCAAAGCGTTGGGCAAGAAGTTCGACGAGATTCGCGTAATCCGGTCTCTTTTCCTCCGTTATCTCTTCTAGTTCGAAGCGCCCAGCCAAGATCGCCGCTTCGCGTTCATTGACCGACCACAACGGCGTGATCGCGCCTATTGCTTCAAGCACGTCGATACTCGCATACTCCACCATCGGAGAAACGTCGAACACCGCGCGAACTGCGATCTTCTCCTTCACAATTCGCTCAGCCAGAGCGAGAAGTGCCGTTTGATTTTCCTGGGTGACGAAGGAATAACCCGAAATATAGAGAACATCCTCTGGCCCAAAAGCCAGATGATCGAACGCGTCGGGCTTCTCCTGCGTCTCCGCACCGCAGGTGGAGATAAAAGTACGCTCGGCGGTGGCATCGGTGAGAGCTACACAGTAGCCCTGGTCAATATCGCTTGTGCGCCCGACGTGAGTGACCCCAATCTCCTTGAGCTCACGGCGTGCAGCCTCGGCAAAAGGCCCGGTGCCAAGCATCCCAGCATAGAGAGTCGGCACGTCAAAACGCCGTGCCGCATAGAGCACGTTATATCCTCCCCCTACAGACATACCTGCGCGTTGAGCAAAAACATCACCACCGGGCGCAGGAAGCGCGGGAATGGAAAGTGTAAGATCAATGACCACTTGGCCTGAATGAATGACAGAGCCCGACACAGGCGCCTCTCTTCCTTAAGGTAGACACATTGAGTGCGCAGTGCGCAAGGACACAAGCGCCTGGGCACGTTCGGTGATCTCGATACCGCTCACCTGCGCGATAAGGGCGAGGTCAGCTTCGGGAAAGGATCCCCGGCCGCCACACGCACCGAAGATCGCCCCCGCCATCGCGGCGATGGTATCGGTATCGTCGCAGAGATTGGCGGCAAAGCAAAGGCCAGCATAGGGATCCTCAGCAAAGGCATAGGCGGTAGCAAAAGCCGCTGCAACACTCTCGTAGGATTCCACCGAGGTGCCCACGTGAGTGCGCACACAATGGCGCAACTCGTGTATAAGCGCGGTGGAGGGCACCTCACCAACACTGATAACTTCACGTGTGAGACTGATCGCTACCTTCGTCCGTTCAAGTACGGAAGGTTTTTCTGTGGGGTGACCCAAGGTGGGAAGCTCCTCGATAAGGGTGAGAGCTTGCTCAAGAGCTTCGCGCACACTCGCTCCCGCCATCCCTGCCGAAACAGCTGCGGCAACAAGTCCGGCTGCTTCCCATCCCTGGTGCGTATCATGGGTAACCATGCAGGATTCGTGAACAGCTTTCGCAAAACGTTCGGGATCTTCCACGCTGATGGCAATACCGATGGGAGTCACACGCATCGCGGCACCGTTAGTTGTCCCGTTTTTCCCTGTAATACGGGGATCGGCACCTTCACGAACCTGCTCAAGCGCAGCCTTCGTCGAGGGACCGAGAAGATCGAGGGAATCGCGTGCTCGCATGTCGTCCTCCCAGTTAAGAAGGCATGTGGCAAAAGCCCGCGGATCTATATGACCCTCCCCAGCTACGAGGAGATCAGCGAGAAGAAGAGCCTGCTCCGTATCGTCAGTTACAGAACCTGCAGGCATCAAGGGAGCCACCGGCTGTTCAGCAATAGCATCCACTAGCCCGGTGATCTCTCCATATGCCGTTTCTATGTGGTCGGCGGTCATCGCCTGGGTGGGCATACCTAATGCGTCACCGAGTGCGAGACCCCAAAGGGCTCCGAGGGCACGCTCTTCCAGAGTGAGGATGTCTACACGCGAAGATTCCTGCACTATCGTCATTCCTCGAAGGTGAGATGGAGGGTGAAGTGTTCAGGGCTGAGGAAAGAATTGACACTTTCGACGAGTTCTCCCTCATTCGAGAGTCCCACGCGTTCAGCGACAAGCATGATCGTTCCCGGCTTCACGTCAAGGAGATTCGCTTCCTCTCCCTCCACGGTGTGGGCAGAGACATTCTGGTAACCGCGTGCAACACGCATTCCTGTGGCACGCAACGTAGCTGAGATGGAGTTTCCAAGCAAACCAAATTCAAGTACGGTGCGAATGCGCTCATTTGCTGGAATCAGTGAGTTTTCTAGGGAGATTGGAACTCCATCGAGAAGGCGTCTTCTGCGCACAAGGAAGCATTCAGCTTCTGTTGTTTGGGATTCTAACTGCGTGGGGGTAGGGAGTAAGTCAATTCCCAAAAGATCTACCGTTGTGGGCAACCCCACTTCGATACTGGCGCGAGTCCAGCCTTGTGGCCCATCAAGATTGGATCCGTGGAAAGCGACATACGATCCAGAACCGGCTCGCGTGTGGACGAGTTCAGATTCTTGAAGGCGGGCAAGCGCTCGACGAATCGTGCCACGCGAGGCACCGTACTGGCTGGCGAGCTGGGTTTCAGAATCGAGGCGCTCGCCTTCTTTGAGTGCACCACTCGTGATTTTTTGAGCGAGATCGGTGGCTACACGCTCCCATTGCGTATAGCCACGATGTGACTCCATCGACATACCACCAGTATAGTACAAGTATGAACAGGTTGGTGGGTGAGGGTGTCGATCTGGGAATACCACAGAACCAGGTCAACTGCTTCTCCAATCGAGGAAAGTGAGCCGACTACTCTCTACACGGCGCCGACTATGCAGTACCCTCCTCACTCTGCAGCGCCGACTGTATAGTGCCGCACAGTACTAACTGCTCAACTGCACAGTGCCAAATGCTCACCACGCAGTACCAATTTGTTCACTACACAAGCACTACGAGGCGAGCCACAGTACAACGCTCATCTGCTCAAAGCATCTCGTACTTTTCTCTGTTACAGCGAGACTGAGCGATGGAAGCCTCCGCTTACGTAAAGCAGTGAGATGGTGAAGCAACAGTTAGCCAGTAAGGTCAACTCACTCTGATTCGATAATCACCGGATGCCACAGCACAAGTTCCGCTGAGGCACGCCCAGAATGTTGACGTATGCTCTCCTCCCGGCGACGCTGACGCACTTCGCTTGCACCGGAGAACACCATCACATCCCCGTCAACACCTGCCGCAAAAACACGCTGATCGAGCGCACGACGATTCTCAATGAACTCCTGCATATCAGCCAGGCGTTTACGCAGCTTCACCTGTTGCCGCTTCAGCGCCTCGACTTCGTCGCGAAGATCCATAATCCGGGAAATCCCAGCGAGATTGATTCCCTCATTCTGGGAGAGTTCCTGGATCTCAAGAAGTTTTTCCACATCAGCGAGTGAATAGCGGCGTCCTCCTCCACGAGTGCGTTTAGCAGGCACAAGACCGAGACGGTCATACTGGCGGACTGTCTGGGGGTGCATCCCCGCCAGCTCAGCCGCCACCGAGACCGTCAAAATCGGCGCATCGCGCCCTACCATCGCCATCGTCTCCTCCTCTACCGCGGCGTCTTCTCGACACGTGCGAAGCTCGTTGGGCTTCGTCTAGCTCCCTGTGCCACTAACTCTGTGCCATCTGCACAAAATCAGCACGCGGATCAGCATCGGAGGTTGCCTTCGCAAAGAGTTCAGCAGCCTTACGCGCTTCCTCACTCATCTTCTTTGGCACCGCTACTTTGAGGCGGACATAGAGATCGCCGCGAGTGAGCTTACCCTTGACAAGCCCCTTGCCCTTCACACGCAGAACCTTATCCGTAGTGGAACCTTCAGGAATTTTCACCGAGACATTCACCCCTTCGAGAGTGGGTACCTCCACAGTAGCGCCCAAAGCTGCTTCACCGAAAGAGATCGGGAGATTCACGTACACATCTTTGCCCTGCACATCGTAGATCGGGTGTTTTTCTACGTGAACCGTGACGATAATATCGCCGGACTCGCCGCCATTGAGACCTGGCGAACCCTTGCCAGCAATACGGATCTTTTGCCCGTTGCTCACCCCCGCCGGGACACGCGCAGTCACGGCATTGCCTCGGCTTGTCGTCATCTTCACCGTGGTACCAGAAATCGCCTGGCGCAACGTGATCGACACATCCGTGGTGATGTCCTTGCCTCGCTCAGGTCGTCTACCACCGCCAAATCCACCAAAGCGACCGCCTGCCCCAGAAGCACTCCCCCCGAACATGGAGAGAATATCCTCAAAACCGCCGCCTTGTGAGCCACCTTGATTCGTCTGGAAACGGACATTGCCTCCCCCACCGAACATCTGGGAGAGAATATCCTCAAATCCACCACTAGTGCCTTGCCCACCGGCAGAAAACCGCGCTCCACCGCCAGCGAAAGAACGAATAGCATCATACTGCTTGCGATCCTCGGCACTGGCGAGAACCTGATACGCCTCGCTGATTTCCTTGAACCGCTCCTCAGCTGCCTTATCTTCTGGATTACGATCCGGGTGATACTGGCGCGCTAGCTTGCGATAGGCCTTCTTAATCTCCTCCTCGGAGGCACCTTGGGAAACGCCTAGAGCCTTGTAGAAATCCTTGTCGATCCACTCTTGGCTAGCTCCCGACATGGCGCTTCACCTCCTTAACATGCCCGAATACTCCTCGCGACATGCTACTTGCGGACGTGGGAGCACCACGACGCACTGCGCTGCGCCGACGATGTACTCCCACATTCCTCACATCCGTTGAAAGAAGCGACTGCGCATACCCCTAACGCGCTGCGCGCACTTCCCCTCTGCTAGCTCATCTCTACCTTATTCAGGCGAAACCACTCCTACGCGCGCAGGGCGTAAAAGTTTCTCACCGATTTTGTAACCAGGCTGGATAAGCACATTAACTTTCTCTAAATCCACATCAGCCGAGGTCTGATGCATGAGAGCCTCGTGGATTTGTGGATCGAACTCGTCACCTTCCGCTCCAAAGCGTTCCACTTTGTAGTTCACAGCGAGAGTTTGTTCGACCTTGTCAACGATCTGACCAGCAGGGCCATCAAGATCGCCATGCTGGCGTGCGAGCGCAGCATCGTCAAGTACAGGAAGAAGAGCCTCTATCACCGAGGTAATCCCTTCCTCGCGACGAACTGCGCCTTCGGCCTTGGAGCGTCGGACGAAACCGTTGTACTCCTGCTGAAGGTTGTAGATATCAGCGTTGGCACGGGCAAGTTTCTCCTCAAGCGAGGAAATCGTCTTCATCGCCTCTGAAAGCGGATCAAGAAGTTCTTCTTCGGAAGTTTCACCAGTGCCAGCCCCTTCAGTTTGCTCATCGTGCTCACCGCCGGATGTACTTTCACACTCTGCTAACACACTCTCGTTTTCAGCTGGGCTTGCGGCCTCTTCAGCAGCCGACGAACTCGTAGCCGAAGCCCGACCATCGTACTCGCAGTTCGAAAACTCCTCGCTGTTGAGAGCATCACCTGCCCCTGAGGCGGGGGTAGGATCGCCGCCTCCCCCCGCAGCCTCGAAGGCCTCACCTTCAGATCCGAAGGACGTCACTTCTGATCATCCTCATCGACGATCTCGGCATCTACAATGTTCTCCTCGCCTTGACCAGTCTGTCCAGCCTGACCAGCCTCGGTGAATCCCTCAGCAGTGGCCGATTCAGCCTGAGCGCTCGCATAGAGAGCCTGCCCGATCTTCTGCGACTTCTCGTTGAGATCTTCAAGAGCCTTCTTCACTGCCTCAACATCGTCGCCCTTGAGAGCTTCGCGCACGGCTTCCACAGATTCCTTGACTTCGGAAGAAACTTCCTCAGAGAGTTTATCTGCGTTGTCCTTGAGGAGCTGCTCAATAGAGTAGATCGTCTGCTCAGCCATGTTGCGGGTATCAGCTTCGTCCTTACGCTTCTCGTCTTCAGCAGCGTGAGCTTCGGCTTCCTTGACCATGCGATCAATCTCATCCTTAGGAAGAGCCGAACCGCCGGTAATCGTCATCGACTGTTCCTTGCCAGTGGCCTTGTCACGCGCCGACACATGGACGATACCGTTGGCATCGATATCGAAGGTGACCTCAATCTGCGGAATTCCCCGAGGAGCAGGAGCAATACCTGTGAGATCAAAAGTACCCAGTGGCTTATTGTCACGAGTGAACTGACGTTCGCCCTGGAACACCTGAATAGAGACGGAAGGCTGGTTATCCTCAGCGGTGGAGAACGTCTCCGAACGCTTGGTGGGGATAGCCGTGTTGCGCTCAATGAGCTTGGTCATAATGCCGCCCTTGGTTTCGATACCGAGGGAAAGAGGCGTGACATCGATAAGGAGAACATCCTTGCGATCACCAGAAATAACGCCTGCTTGAAGAGCTGCACCTACGGCTACAACTTCGTCGGGGTTCACGCCCTTGTTCGGCTCGCGCCCACCGGTGAGTTCCTTTACCACATCGGTGACCGCTGGCATACGAGTAGAGCCGCCCACAAGCACGACATGATCGATATCTGAAACCTTCGCGCCCGCGTCACGGATGACGTTCTGGAAAGGCGCCTTGGTGCGCTCAAGTAGATCTTTCGTCATCTCCTCAAACTTGGCACGGGTGAGAGTCTCATCCACATGGATCGGACCGGAATCCGACATCGAGATGTAGGGAAGCGAGATCGAGGTCGTCGTGGCAGAGGAGAGTTCCTTCTTCGCCTTTTCGGCTGCCTCACGCAAACGCTGAAGCGCAATACGATCCTTGGAAAGATCCACACCTGCCGAGGCCTTCACTTGCGCGACGAGCCAATCGACGATGCGCTGATCCCAGTCATCGCCGCCAAGACGGTTATCGCCCGAGGTTGCTTTGACCTGAATCGTGGAGAAACCATCGTCGTCCTTGCCTACCTCAAGGAGGGAAACATCGAAAGTACCGCCGCCAAGGTCAAAGACGAGAATATCTTCGTCTTCCTTGCCCTTCTCAAGCCCGTAAGCAAGGGCGGCGGCAGTGGGTTCGTTGACGATGCGCTGGACATTAAGACCTGCGATAGCGCCAGCATCCTTCGTGGCCTGACGCTGCGCATCATTGAAGTAGGCAGGGACAGTGATAACGGCATCCGTGACAGGTTCGCCGAGGTAAGCCTCTGCGTCCTTCTTGAGCTTCTGGAGGATGAAAGCCGAGATTTGCTGTGGCGTGTAAGTGGTGCCGTCAATCGTCACTGTCCAGTCAGTGCCCATGTGGCGCTTGACGGAAGAGATCGTGCGATCCACGTTTGTTACAGCCTGGCGCTTGGCCACTTCACCAACAACAACTTCGCCTGTCTTGAGGAAGCCGACGACCGACGGAGTGGTACGGGCACCTTCCGCGTTTGCAATCACCGTGGGTTCGCCGCCTTCAAGAACGGCCACACACGAGTTTGTGGTTCCAAGATCAATTCCAACTGCACGTGCCATGTTCTACTCCTTACTTGCCCTGGCTGAGAGCCAGGAATCGTGTGGCAGTTTCCCACCGAAAAATCTTTGCGACGAGTTCAACCCATATAGCGGAGATTCGATTGGACGAACCCCTGTGCCGCTCAGCACGAATCCTTGCAGATCCTCACTGTTCGGGCTTCCTCGCGTTACCTCTCAAGTGTGACGCTTCAATGAACTTATGTCTAGTTCACTGCGCCATTCTTGAGCCTACTTCACTCAACTTTAGAATGGGTGGTTCTATTCCCAGATCTTTTCACGATTGTTCCACCCGGCCATGAAGGCAGGCCACACACCACTGAAAACTCGCGCAATCTCACGGTTTTCGCACCGCACGCACATGGGGGAAAGGGAACCCATCCGACAGATCCGGCGAATAAAGCGCGCACATCTGAGGCTTGTTCACCCTCAGCGTGACAAGCTCACACGAACTCCACTGACACGCGCCAACCTGGGTACGCCTATGGCACCGATCTAGGTCTCGCGTACGAGTTAACTGGTGAGCGCTAGCTCGGGTACGCCACTGCCAAACTGGCAAGCACACTCTGGTGCGCGAATCGCTGAGTCGAATGAAAATACGCGTCGCAGGGCTCAGAGCTAAGGGTGCCTCAGCGAAAACTATTCGAGGGCATCCTTACCTGCGAGCTGTGCCGCCACAGCGAGTTCCTTTGCCGTACGTATAAGAGCCTCATCGCGGCGTGTCACCTCAGTAGCAAGTGGATGATCGTCGTCAGAAATCCAGATCACCTCAATCGCGGCGAGGAAACCAAGGAAGCGCGCAGACTGCCCGAGAACTTCCGCAAGCTGCCCGGCAAACCCTCCAGCAAAAACAGACTCCCACAACTCGCGCACAGCCTCGGGGCGCAGAGTAGAAGAAATTCGGGCATAGCCTTCCTCACCTTCACGCTCAAACACAAGCCGTGCAGCCTCAAAGCGTTCCTCAACCTCGCCGGAATAACGGCGAATCCACTCACGTAAGAGGTAACCTCGCCAAAGGGCTCCAGGGAGGGTATCTTCAGGAGAGCGCACCCACGCTTCAGCAATAACATCAATCCCCTCTTCAGCTGCGAGAGTAAGAATACGCTCACGCACGCTGGGATCGTCCTCACTATGGTGGTGCCCCATAGAGACAAGCGCCTGAGCTGAGGTGTGGGCTAGCTCTGAGTTGTACGCAACATCCGAGTCGCCTTCGATTGCTTCGATTTGCGCATCATCGAGTTGTGCAGGGCGGCGTGGTTTCATGACGTGCCTCCTTATTCTTCGGCGACGAAGAAGCCGGCGGCTGGGAGCCTGGGCACCCCGTCTGTGAGTGACTTAACTCATTCTCTCTTATTTTCCCTGTTCTAGCACGCGACTTCGCGAAGAAAGGGAAAGAGAATAAATTCCAAGCAATTTCGCCAACTTGTAGAGAAAAATACAGGAAGAGCGGCAAGAGCACACACAGCTACGATCAGCACGTTAGGAAGAAACGAGGAAGAAAGCGAGCCGCAGTTAGCTCCACGCCCACAGGTTCGCTATTATGGTGTGGTCACGCGGACACGTCTCGCGTGCGGGCCTATAGCTCAATTGGCAGAGCAGCGTCCTTTTAAGTCGTGGGTTCTGGGTTCGAGTCCCAGTGGGCCTACCACGTCGAAAAGTTATCTCCTTCCGCTTTTCCTCTTACCTGGTGTATCCAAGGTAGTAGCGAAATGTAGGTGTATCTCGCTCACCACTCTTGCCAATGTGAGACTCATCCCCGTAGGCACATTCATCTGCTGTGCAGCCCATAAATACAAAGCACAAACGCAGCCTGATCGCTAGATCCAGGCGTGCCACGTGAGCCCCATGCCCGCGAGGCAAAGCACGGCTTCCCTCTATCACTCAACGAGCGTGTGCGCACCGGTACTGCATTCCCTCTTCCTGATGGTTTCTTCTTCCTAGTGGTTCCTACCTTCCTGCTGCTTCTCATCTTCCCGTTCCCCTCTTCGCCCACGTATTCGAGATCTCCTGTCACTCGTCTGCGCACAGGGGCAAGATGCGGAAAACAACGTTTTACCAGTACTAAAAAAGAACTTCCACCTACAGACAAAGGCAGGGGAGAACTTAGGGTATGAGTTCTCCCCCACCTGGCAGTGACCAGTGACGCTTCGGATTTTCTTAGCGTGCCTCGTCATCTACTTCTTCATGACATCCCACCACGGAAGCATCGTGTCGATAAGGCAACGGTAGTGCTCGTACCGTTCACGCATTGGCTCCACTTGGCTTGGATCCGGCTCGACGAAAGTCATATCCGGCCCCATATGTGCATTGGCCTCTTCAAGATCCTTGAAGATTCCCACACTCACACCGGCAACCATCGCACCGCCAAGAGCACCCGACTCGCCACCCACCGGTAGGCCAATCGGCATATTGAAGGTGTCGGCCAGGATATGCGGCCATACCCGAGACATCGCAACGCCACCGGAGACTCGAATATCCTTCACATCGAATGCCGTGATAAGTGGAGCTGAGTGGTGGAGGTGATTAAAGGCTAGTGCCTCGTAAATTGCGCGGAACATATTGCCTCGCGTATGCCAGGCGCGGATCCCTGCAAAGGTACCTGAAGCGTCGATTCCCATGGGGTTACCGTAGAGATACGGGATGAACGTCACGTAATCGTCACCCATCCCCAGCTTCTCCACCTCATGATCGACGAAAGCATAAGGATTAAGACCCGACTGCTTGAGGATGTCGTGCTCCGTCTTGCAGAGATTCCCAACAAACCACTCAAGGTTCGAGGCTCCTGCCGGAGAAATTGACATGTTAAGCCATTCACCCTTGTTCACGAAGGCACGAGCAAACCACTCCGGGGCGACCTTCGGTTGATCGGAGATAACAACATTCATGGACCAAGTTCCAGCCATGAGAGCCATCTGCCCAGCACTCACTGCACCTGTGCCAATTGTGCCCGCGTCCACATCATGCATACCCGCGATAACCGGCAGCCCCTCTGGCAGACCCGTATCAGCAGCAGCTGCCGCACTCACGTATCCGGCAATATCGCCCGAATTGTTGATTGGTGCCTTCTTGTCTTTGAGGATGTCAAGCCCGTAGATCTCGAAGGCTTCGTCGGAATACTCTTGTGTGGTCACATCAGTGAAAGCCTGGCTGGCGCTGGTCAGATCTGTGCCAATTGTTCCCGTGAGCTTTGTGCGCAGATAATCGTGAGCAAGGATGAAGTAGCGCGCCTTCTCGATCGACTCACGCTCATTGTCATACAGCCAGCGCAGCACAGCTCCCGGGGAAGCAGGGCCGACGTTCTGGCCTGTTACTCGTAGTAAATCTGGCTCGCGCGTGGCATTAAGGTGGGCGGCAGTGTCGATAGCACGGGTGTCGAGGGAGAGGATTCCTGGCCGGATTTCCTCCCCTTCCTCATCGACGAGCCAGACGCCGTCGCCGTGGGCATCAAGAGCTACAGCTGCGAGTTCGTACTTGCCTACCGCCGCAATCTGCTCAGTGAGATCGCGCAACATTTCAGAAAGTCGCGCCCAAAAATCAGCACCCTTGCGTTCTACCCAATGCGGGCGTGGAATATCTTGTGGGGAGCGCCCACGCGCCTCAAAGCGCGCCACGCCCGTCACGTCGAAAGCCACAGCCTTCATTCCCGTTAGGCCAATATCAATGCCGATGAGAAGTTTGTTTGAGTGCATCGTTGTACTCCGTTTCTTCATATATGTGCTGTTGTGGTGATATCGATAGATAAATCGATGAGGTATGGGTATCTTCCTTCCAGGTGAAAGAACCTCAGGCAGCGACGGCTTCGTCGCTATGAGCCCGAAGGAATTCCACCCCACGACGAGCAGCTTCCTGTCCGTTGGGGAAGGGGTGGTACTCCAAGCTCCACACTCCCTGGAAATTCACGGAATCGAGCGCCGTAAACAAGGGAGTGAAGTCGATATGGCCTTGACCGGGCCAACGGCGGTTGGAATCGGCGAACTGGAAATAGCCCAGAAGATCGCCAGCTTCGACGATCGCGCCAGCGAGATCTGATTCCTCGATATTCATATGGAATGTATCGAGGTGAACTCGGCAATTTTTTAGGCCATACGTGGTGATGAAATCTGCCGTTTCCTTCCCGGTGGTCAGTGCATTGATTTCGTAGCGATTGATCGCCTCAATCTGGATCTTCACACCGGTTCCCGTGGCGTAGGAATCTGCGAGAGCGAGGCAATCAGCAAGGCGATCCGTATATGCTTCAAGGGGTTCATCGTCTGCTTGATTTCCCTTTGCTGAACCGACGAGGAGATCCGCTCCCAGGATCGCCGCAAGATCAACCATCTTGCACAATGCCTCAGCCGCACGGCGGCGCCTACGCGGGTTCGGATCTGAGAATACGTGGCCTTCTTCGCGAACAAGACGCCCAGTGGAGATTCCGCCAAAGATAAGACCCGCGTCCTCAACACGAACCTGCATGTCGGTAGCTGTGGTGAGGTCACTCGTGACACAGCGTGGCTCGATACCATCTGCTCCCACGACGAGGGCATCGGTAATGAGCTTATCCAGCTCCCCGGTCAGAAGCACGGGTCCTGGATTGATATTGCGACCTCGTGTTGGAGAGGTCGAAACGACGATTGGCTGCATATGCACTCACCTTTGACTACATCTGGGACATCCCTGTGCTGCTCTGATCGTAAGACGGGAGGTGTGAAAATTGCAAGTAAATTTCGTCATAATTTTTGCAAATTTTCTCATCATGCGAGGGTGTCTACGCGCATAACCCAGAGAACTGCTGTGGAGACCGGGCATATGAAGCGGAGGTTTGGGCATACGAAGAACACGCATGTAGACACAAAACACAGCACAGCCTCGACGATCCCATAGAAATACTCCCGAGAAGAAGGGAGCGAATAAATCACTCCACCTTCCAGGGAGTAGTTCAGTTGATGGCTCACCCTATTCCCTATGTGGGAAAACACTTAGCCTTATACAGGAAAACACTCCTTGTGCACTCACTGACGAACGAGGTTGCGATTCTTCAATCGGAACACCACATCCGCTCTGTGTGCCAACTGCTTTGAGTGCGTCACCACGATCACACATTTGTCCTGTTCATGGGCGAGGCGCCGGAGAATCTCAATCATCTCCGCAGCCGTATCACCGTCGAGATTACCGGTCGGCTCATCAGCGAGAATCACAGGCGAATTCGATGCGAGCGCTCGAGCAATCGCCACACGCTGCTGTTGACCACCCGAGAGCTTCATGACATTACGTTTGGCCTCATCCTCAGAAAGACCAACATTGAGTAGGGAGTCGATTTTCGCCTTGGGATCAACCAACTTCACGTTTTCCAACGGCGTGAGGTAGTCAATGAGGTTGTAGTTCTGGAAAACCAGGGACACATTGTGCTGACGATGGTAGGCGTACCCACGCTCGGCCACATCCTGACCATCGAGGAGAATCTTGCCTCGGGTCGGTTCGTCAAGACCGGCGAGTAGGCCCAGGAGAGTGGACTTCCCAGCCCCGGAATTGCCAACGATGGCGTAGAAGGTTCCGGAGGTGAATTCCGCGTTGACGTTATTCAACACGCTTTTCTTCAGGCCGTGGTAGACGAAGCTGAGATTGTCGAGTTTCAGAGTGGTCATGATGATATTTCCTCTATTTCACGTATGAATGTACGAGCGCTTAGCTCATCTTGGAGAGAATCTGCTTCGGATGCAGACGTAGGATCGGAATCATCGCGATCAGCAGTGAAACCACGACAATTGCAAGGACTGCCACGAGAGAGAATGCAGCCGTGAGAACAAGGGCCCCCAGTGAGACGCTCACATCACCAACGGCGGCAGTATTGACGGTATTGAGTACGTAACTGGATAAGGCATATCCAATACCTTCGCTGATGAACATCCCGATGACAAAGCTTGGGACCGCAAGCATCGTCAACTCAGTAACAAACTGAGCGAACAGCCGACGCTTGGAGTAGCCGATCGATAGGAGAACACCAACTTCGTGGATGCGCGAACGCGTCCAGAAAGTCAAGACCAGCACAAGGATTGCTGCGCCCGCAGCCAGTACCGCCCACAGAAGACGCGAAATCAACGTTGTCACTCCAGCCACAGAGTCAAGGACAGCGGCCACACTTGAGTTGTTGTTCTTGAGCTCCAGTCCTTGCGCAAGATGCGCCTTGGCCTCTGTGATTGCCGCGTCAAGATGATGACGCGAGTCCGTGTAAAAGGTGGCGGTGCTCAGGGCATCTTTTCCGGCGAGTTTCTGCGCGCTCTTGAGGTCGGTGTAGATCGGCAGTTCACTATCGGAGGGCGCTGTTTCGGTGAGTGCGTAGATCCCCACGATGCGACACGTGATGCTCTCATCGTCCCTGGTCAGTGTCAGTTCGTCACCGATTGTTAGCTTCTGTGCAGCGGCAAAGGGTTCAGCGATCACCGCGCCCGTACCGTCACGAAGTTGAGTGACGGCGTCGTCACCACCTTGTTTGAGTTCAGACTCTTTCTTTGTGAAGGTGGGGAGTTCTAAAAGATCACTGACTCCCAGTACCGATTGGAAATGTCCTTCGGCATTTTCTGCTGAGGTATCGAGCGTGAAGTTGTGGCCGGACACGTGCGGGGTAGACAGCAGGGCGTCGACAGCTTTCTGTTGGAAATCCCCCGCTGGGGATGTCACCGTGAAACCAGGCCTGATCTGGTTTTCAGCGGCTTGAGTAATTGCGGTTAACGTACTTGTTATCACTCCTTGTAAGACAAACACCCCTGAAATGAGGATGATGATCAGAGCGAGGACGAAGCTCTTCGTGCGTCGGCGCGTTACAGCGAAAAACGCTTGGTTCCAGAATGTCATGGACTATCCAATCTGCGTCAGGAGCTGCTTGGGCTCCTTGGTCAGCATCGGGAGAGAGGCGATGAGAGTAGCGATGACGATGAGGACCAAGCCCGCGATACCCACGGTGATGAGGTAGCTCGGATCCACTGTGACATCCACGTGATCGATGGTCTTTTGGAAGGTCGACGTTGTGAAGTCCGCGCCGAGGTTATAGCCACCTCTTCCTCGTTCAGCAGCCTCTGCGGAGGCACGTGAAACGATGTTGTTTCCTAGGGCTTGAGCAACCAGCTTGGATGTTCCAAATGATGCGGCTAACGCGAGAACAAATATCATCACGTTCTCGGTGACGTACTGGGCAAAAATTTTGAGCTTGCTGACCCCGGTTGCCAAGAGAATTCCTGTCTCTTTGCGACGCTCATTGAGCCAGAGGAAGAGGACGAGGGCGAGTGCGGCAACCGCAAAAAGGGCCGTACCGATGAAAGTGGCTCGCAGCAGCGAGTGAATTCCTTCCAGCGCGGCGCCGATTCCGCCGAACAGTTGAGAGTTCTTATGGAGAAGGTATTTCTCCCAATCAAAGGGCAGCTTCTGCGCTTCCTGCATGACTGAGTCGAGATCACCCACGCTCTTCACAAAGAAGATGGCCTCGTGGTAGTACTCGGTCTCCGGATTCGTTCCGTTGATCGTGCGACCGGTGTCAAGATCAGTAAAAACCGCATTTTGGTAGAGTTCCGTGCGCAGCGTCGCACTGGGGCTTCCTTGGCCAGAGAACATCCCCACGATTTCAGTATCGACAGAGGCCGTTGAGTGGAAACGATTTTCCGCATCGTATTCATTGGCCTTAAACGTCAGGGAGTCGCCGATCTTCAAGTGATTTTTAGCGGCGAACTCCTCATGTACCAAGATTTTGTGGTGGTCTTTCTCAGTGAGGTGACGCCCTTTCGTCAGGGTGAATGTTCCTGCACGGAATGCGGTTGACAAGTCAGAGCGACTAACAGCGTTCATCGGTACCGCATTACCGTATTTCTCTTCTTCCGTCCTGGAATAATCCTCTGCCTGACCCGGGAGTCGGAAAATTTCAGCGTTGACAACGTCAGCAACCGCAGAGTTCATCGTCGCAACATAGGATTCCACCCCCGGAAGCTGAGCGATTGCGTCGATCTGGGCGCGCGTGACCGTGCCTCCTCCACGCGCCGTACCGAGGTTCGTCATCCGATTGTTCTCAAGCATGAAGCCCGACAGGAGCTTGGAGCTGAGATCATCACCTGCATTCGCCGCTGACTCACGCACAGCGAAAGTTGAGAGCAGCAGCGTTGATGCGATGAGGAGGACTAAAAAGATGGTCAACGATTTGACCAATTTACGAGAAGTGTGAAGCCACGCTCGCCGAAAAAATGACATCTGAGAGGAATCTTTCGTACTAGTTTCAGTATCGATCCCTCCCATCGTTCGTAGTAAAACTGTGAAATACCTGATAGATGTCATCGCTTCTCCATAAAGACACGTCAGTAGAGCGGAGAAATCCATGAGGAGGAGGTTCAAGGAATCCACGAAGACAAGGCGCTTAGTAAGACGATCTATATACGCCCAAAGAGTTTGTCCCCTTTGATTTTCCTTTACCAAATCTCTGCTTCACTAGGCCGAACCTCTGCTTCACTAGCAGAGGGAGAATAAGAACCTGCGCCCGCGCCTCTTCCATAGCGCCTCTCAGTTCGAACAGGTTGACATGCTTCCCAAAGACTTCTCAAACTCCTTACCACCCGCAGCACACTCGACCACCACACAGGTAAACGCGACTACAATTCAGGTACGCAACTACATTACAGGCTCCATCCTCGCCTATTCGTCACATGCTCTCTGCTCTTTTCAGAGCAATCCAAAGCCCTTATCTACGCAATGCTTATCCTCGCTTCACGCACCCAGATCAACCTTCATTGCAGCGTCAGGAGTAGCGCTTGCCGTAAAAATGATGGTGGGGTTCCGCTTGTACGAAACCCCACCATTGCTACATCTGTACGTCATTGCGCATATTCGCAAGATTCACATGCTTCTACTTCATTGAAGTAACGACTCTTACTCGCGCTCGCGACGCCACATTACAGCAGTAGCTCCAACGCCGGTAAGTGTGAGTACAGAAAGAGCAAGAAGCGTACTCGATGCGCCAGTCAGCGGCAGCTTCTTTACCTGCTTCGCCAGTGTGCTAGGCGGTGACGACGGAGCGGGTGTCTCAAGCTCACCTGGCTTAGCGCACACTGTCCCTTCAGGCAAAGTAACCTGACGAGTTTCTGTCGTCACAACAGGATCGGCAGCAACCCACATACGCTTAGTGGAATCCCATGCGTAATTCGTCTTTGTTATTTCGCGCGTGTAATTGACAGAAGGCGATTCACACGTAGGTGCTTGCCCAGACCACTGCGACACATGTGTGGTTCCTTCACACATGGGTGACGACAGCACCATCTGTTCCGTAAATACCATCGGCATGAGCTGCTGAGGATTCTCCGCCTCAAACTTCTCGCGCTGAACTTCAACCTTCACATTGAAAGAGAAAGAGGACTTTGCAGGCAAGCGATCCACCTTAAAGCTGATCGACGAACCATCCTCAGAAATAACTGGCTCAAACTCCGACACGGCACCTGTATAACCGTTGCCCTGAAGCTGCCCAGCTCCTGGAGTCTTCAGTTCGCCGATCGTTCCCGCCACAAACTTCGCATTTTGCTGGGCAGCCACAGTGTACGTACCACCCTGGAAGTCTTTATCAACAGCACCATAGAAACGCATAATGCCGGTTTTCCCATCCAAAGCCCACGCATCTGCTGAAAGTCCGAAACCATCGGCATTTACCTCGCCCCAACCAGAAGCAGACATATTCCAATCGGCACCGAACTTCTCACGTGTCGTGATGTCATTTCCGTACGGGCTCCACACGGTTCTTCCAAGAAGAGCCATCTGGCACGTTGAGAGCTCTGGAGGGTCGGGAAGTTTCGGCAAATCTTTAGGCGAATACGAGCACGACCCCTCACCTTCTGCATATGCCCCACGAAGCCGAGCCTTCGCCACATAACGACCAGACAGGTCAGCGTCACCCTCGAATTGGAAAATAGTGGCCTGGTTTGCGGGAAAGTCACGTTTAAAAGTGAGAGTCCATATGTTAGCAGTAGCATCCGTTTGCACCGCCGTGAGCTTATCGGCCTTAAACCACTGCCAGGTGTACTTCGAATACGGCTCACCCCACTTCTTCATACGAGTATTGATATCCTGCGTGCCTTCACTCATCGCCATCGCATTGAACGACGTATTCGTCATGCCGTCCGGGAGATCTACAGTAATTGTGGTTCCTGCTTTGATCGTGTGGTCTGTCGCAAGCGGGTAACGCCACACCTGCTGGTTTTGGTTAGGAAGGAAGAAGTGGTTTGCTTCAAACAATCCTGCATGACCCAACAGTGGCGACACTTCTTTGATATAGCCACCATTTGTGTAATGCACAGGCTCACCTTTGAGATTCACCATGAGTCCGGGATACTCTACATCCATATTCGTAAGGTTGGCGTCAAGGACGGCATCGGTTTCCCAATCGACGACACAGCCCGAACCGCTTTCTCCGCCCTTTGTTCCTACATTCGTTGCTTGTGCCGGTAGAGCGAGCAAGGAGATCGAAACGATAACTGCGCCACCCACCCAGCCTTTCCACAATCGTTGTGACAGTGCCACGCGTCTTCCTTTCGTAATGACGGCGAAATCCCTGGGTTTCGTTCCTTTTCCCCACGAAAAAGCTATCGCCGCACCCGTACAGCATAACTGTATTTCCAGGTCAATAGACGAAATGGCCAATAAGCCCCTCAATAAGTCCCTCCCGCCCCCTTTGTTCCAGGTAAAGCAAAGGGCCCGATCCTTCCGGATCGAGCCCTTCAATCAGTGGCGGGGACAGTGTCTGGTTTCAGGACATCGTTCCGTCTTGACTGATCACTCTGACAGCATTGTTGTCTCACGTGATCGTTCCGGGGTGTCTCACGTGATCGTTCCGCTTTAGTCGGCATCGTGCGATCATGAACAACACACAAAAGAACCGGGTCATCGTCATGGCCATTATCGAAGGAAACATGAGCACCACTGAAGCTGCTCACCGTTTCAAAGTCTCAACCAGATGGGTACGAAAACTTCTCCAGCGCTACCACGAAGGAGGCTTAGCAGCCGTTGATCCACAATCAAAGGCACCCCGATCAAACCCGCATCAATACACCGATACAACCATCACCCAGATACTGAGCATCCGAGACCAACTCACCAATCAAGGACTAGACAACGGACCACATTCCATCTGGCTTCAATTACCCCAAGCCAACCGCCCATCAGTAACAACAATCTGGCGCATCCTCAAACGCCACAACCTGATCACACCCCAACCCCAAAAACGACCACGCTCATCATGGATCCGATTCCAAGCCGACCTCCCCAACGAATGCTGGCAATCAGACTTCACCCACTGGCCACTAGCAGACGGAACCGACACCGAAATCATCACCTGGCTCGACGACCACTCCCGCTACCTCCTGCATGTCTCAGCCCACCCACGCATCACCACACCCATCGTCATCGAAACCTTCACTCATACCAGCGATATCCACGCACTACCAGCATCAACACTGACCGACAATGGCATGGTCTACACACCAAACTCGCCCGCGGAAACCGCACTAACACCCAACCCAACGGCTTCGAACAACTCCTCTGCGACCTATGCATTACACAAAAGAACGGCCGACCAAACCACCCCACCACACAAGGCAAAATCGAGCGATACCACCAAACCCTCAAAAAATGGCTACGCGCCCAACCACCAGCTGCCACCATAAACGAACTCAACACACAACTAAGCCACTTCCAAAACCTCTACAACACCCAACGCCCCCCACCGAGCCCTCGCAAACACAACCCCCCACGAGGCCTACAACGCACTACCCAAAGCGCAACCCACCCTAGAAAAAGAACCACACACCTTCTGGCGAATCCGCTACGACAAAGTCGATAAAGGAGGAAAAATAACCATCAGATACGCCGGAGAACTACGCAAACTCCACATCGGATACAACTACCGAGAACAACGAGTCATCACGCTCATCCACGCCAATAACACCATCACCATCGAACGCGAAACAGGCACCATCATTGCCGAACACACCATCGACAAAACCCGAACACACCAACCCAAAAAACGGAACGATGACGCGAGACATACCAACACAAAATAAAAAAACATCTCGCGACACAGCCGGAACTATGTCGCGAGACATCACAATGGTGGCGGGGACAGGATTTGAACCTGCGACCTCCGGGTTATGAGCCCGGCGAGCTACCGAACTGCTCCACCCCGCGTCGGCCTATACAGCCTAGCATGTCACAAGGCCACACCTCTTCCCTCGAAGCCGTGTATCGCCTCACACACGCGCATTACTGACTTCCCTATTCACATAACCCAGATCTACCGTTCACATAACTAATGCCTGCCGTTCTCTCACTTTCCTTGGATCATCCCATTTTCTCCTTAGAGCTAGCCTCCCCGAAAAGACGATCATGTCGTCACATTTTGCCGCACAACACACATCCACGAACACAACCCGCAGCCAGCGTGAACTCGGCAGAATCCTAGGGCGGCTTCTACAATTACAGGGGCATCTTCACAATACGGAGACACCCACATTGTGTAGGCACCACAGGGTTGCTCGACACCTCCACCAGTGGCAACACTCACACCTCCACCAGCAACACGTTTTGGCCTATAACTCACAACTGCAGCCCTATGGTAGCCGCGATTTGCCGCACTCAACCTTCCTTACCCGCCACCTGTTTGTGACCGTTTTGCGCACATCACAGCGGACATCATTCTCTCGTAAAGCACATGTAGGTGCCCATCTACAGATGAGTGACAGACAAAATTTGTCGCAAACCGCATTACATGAACGAAATCTCACTTCCTGTTGGTAAATCTCTCACTTTCCCACACTCCGCGAACACTTTCCCACTTATGACTGAAAATGTCGTTTTATGCCCGTTTCATTGCTAGCCTCAGTCATATTCAGCCATATTGAAGACGACAACTCCCGGAGGCACCCATGCTCGCAGAAGAGCGACGCAGACTCATCTTGGTCGAACTTGATGGAACTGACGGCATGAGGAACGAGGAACTTTCACGCTCACTCGATGTATCAATCGAAACAATACGGCGTGATCTCCAGGTACTCGAAGAGCAAGGCAAACTTCGTCGTGTCCACGGGGGCGCTATACCCACCCACATCTCACGTCACGTCGAAGATCCTTACATCGATCGCGCACTAGCTCATTCAGCCCAGAAAGTCGCAATTGCCAACGCGGTTGTCTCTCTTCTCCCCTCACAAGGAACGATTTTCCTTGACCTTGGAACAACCGTAGCGGCAGTAGTCAATCACATTCCCCAAGATTTCGAAGCCACAATCATCACCACATCCGTCTATGTAGCCACTTTGCTTGCACACCATGAAAATATCGACGTGCTCCTCTCTGGTGGGCGTATGAGGCGCGGTGATCTTTCACTCTCCGGTGGCGCAACGTTAAATTTCTTGAGCGAGATTTATCCCGATGCCGCAGTTATTTCCACCGGCGCAATTGATATTTCGACCGGTGTCACAGATTTCCAATTCGAGGAACTCCAGGTCAAACACCTTATGCTTCGCCAGGCAAGAAATACGCTCGTCGTCGCTGATTCTTCGAAATTTGGAAAAACAGCACCTTTCCGTGTGTGCGATGTGTCGACGCCGACTCATCTCATCACGGATGGAGGCTTAAACGATTCTCAACGAGAAGCGTTCTTGGGCATAGGCGCCCCGCTTCTCATTGCCTGAGGTGATGACGCCTCGGGCAGATCCCGAAAGGCGAAATAATGGCAATACTTGCACTTGACCAAGGTACATCAGGATCAAAAGCGCTTGTCGTCGATGACGAAGGCATCCACGCAGTAGCCGAAATTCCTCTCCATCCTCACTATCTCCCAGGAGGAGGTGTGGAGCAGGATCCTCACGAACTCCTTGATTCTCTCTTTAACGCAGGAAAGGAAGCAGTAGTTAAAGCCGGAAAGAAGATCGACGGTGTAGCTCTAGCAAACCAAGGGGAAACCATTCTCGCGTGGGATCCCACTACAGGTGAACCACTGACGACATGTATCGTGTGGCAAGATCGACGCGCAGAATCTGTTGTTGAACGCCTGCGCGAGCATTCCGACTTTATTCACGAACGAACAGCTCTTGTGCTCGATTCGTATTTCACGGCACCGAAGATGACATGGTTACGTGAAAACCTCACATGCGAGGGAGTTGTCACAACGACGGACACATGGATCGCCTACAAGCTCACCGGCGAATTTGTCACAGACACGTCAACAGCTTCGCGTTCTCTTCTCCTTGACATTGACTCCGTGACATGGAACAAGGAATTGCTGAATATTTTCAATCTAGAGAATGAAGAACTCCCACGTATTGTCGCATCCGACGAAATTATTGGGATGACGAAAGAATTTGGTGACGAGATTCCGGTGGGTGGCCTAATCGTCGATCAACAGGCGGCTCTCTTCGCAGAAAGTTGCCTTAACCGAGGCGAAGGTAAGTGCACCTACGGAACCGGCGCTTTCATTCTCATGAATGTAGGCGAGAAGGCTCCCCGATTTTCCAACGGTCTAACTACGTCGGTGGCGTGGACTCTGCGCGGGCGTACACAGTACTGCGCGGATGGACAGGTGTACACCGCAGCATCAGCCGTGCGCTGGATGCGCGACATGGATATTATCCCCGCACCTGAAGCGATGGATAAACTTGCGGCTCCCTCCTCTGGTGGCGTTATCTGTGGCCCTTCCTTTGCTGGCCTTGCTGCTCCGTGGTGGCGCCCTGAAGCCGGTGCCTTCCTTACGGGGATGAAACTTGCCACGAACAAACCGCAGATCATTCGTTCCATTCTTGAGGGAATTGCTGCTCAGATCGCTCATTTAAGCCGAATGATGTGCGAGGAAATGAAAATTTCGCGCGAGAGGCTCCGCGTCGATGGCGGTCTGACAAAATGCCATACACTCATGCAGATCCAATCAGATCTCCTACAGGTCCGGGTAGAAACATATCCTTCTGCACACGCAACGGCATTGGGTGCAGCCGCAGCCATGCGCCTTGCTCTCAATTCAGAGTTGTCGGTGGAAGAAGGGCCTTTCCCTTGGCACGCAGCCGCTTGCTACGAGCCTGCAATTAGTGACGACGAAGCTCAGAAATTCCTTGAGCGTTGGCTTGCAGCAGTCGAAGCGAACATGGAGTTCTGACATGAGCATTAACGAAATGATCGTCGTGCTCATGGCGGTATTTGTTCTCATTGCCGCTGCTGATCGAGCACTAGGAGACAGGTGTGGGCTCGGCAGAAAACTTGAAGAAGGATTCGAAACATTCGGTCCTCTTGCCCTCTCAATGGTAGGTATGGTTTCCCTCGCGCCGATTCTTGCGAAAGTACTCAACCCAGTCGTTGTGCCGGTATATAAGTTCCTTGGAGCAGATCCGGCGATGTTCGCTGGAACACTACTCGCTAACGACATGGGTGGCTATCCACTCGCACTCGAAATGGCACAAAGCAACGACGCGGCGATGCTTGCTGGCACAATCCTCGCGGCAATGCTCGGATGCACAGTCGTATTTACGATCCCTGTTGGTCTGGGAATCGTCGAGGAAGAAAATCGTCCAGAGTTTGCGCTAGGCGTACTCGTGGGTGTGGTAACTATTCCATTAGGCGTCTTTGTTGGCGGGCTCGTCGCCGGATACAACATCGGCATGATTCTGGCAAATCTCGTACCAATTATCATTGCGGCTTTGCTCATCGCTTTCGGATTGTGGAAATTCCCTGATGCTATGACGAAGGGTTTTCTTGTTTTCGGGAAATTCCTCGTTGCAATTATTTCTCTCGCGTTGGGAATCGGAACATTCGAGCAGCTCACCGGATGGAAAATCATGCCCACTGGGTGGGAACTCGCTCCAGTTATGGACGGAATGGAAATCGTTGCAGGAATTTGCCTCTTCCTCGCTGGCGCATTCCCACTCATGCATCTCATCGTCAAGGTAGGTGCGAAGCCACTTGGCGCCTTCGGGCGGCTTATGGGAATTAACGAGGTAGCTTCCGGCGGCCTTATCGTATCGCTTGCTAATGCTATCCCTACCTTTCAAATGATGAAGGATATGGATAAACGCGGCATCTTTATCAATACCGCATGGGCAGTCTCGGCGATGGCAATTCTGGGTGACCATCTAGGTTTCACAGCAGGAGTAGCACCCCGCATGATCGTGCCGATGATGGTGGGCAAGTTCATCGCTGCACTCTCCGCGATAGCAGTTGCATATCTTATTAGCCGGAAGAAATATCCTGCTGCGAATACCCGCATTAGTACCACTACTTCGGAGGCGGCTGCTAGGGATTAAAACAACACTCGTTGGTCATTGGACAATATTTTGGAAATCGAGGAGAACTCATGACAACACGACGATGTGAGTTTGCCGTCATCGGTGCGGGCGTAGTCGGTAGTGCCATCGCACGAACGATAGCGGGTAGTCGCTATCGCGTGGCTCTACTTGACTCACGTGCAGAAGTTTGCGGTGGCACATCAAAGGCGAACACAGCAATTCTTCACACCGGATATGATGCGCAACCAGGAACACTTGAAGCAAAACTCGTAGCTCGTGGTTATAAACTGACATACGAGTATTGCAAGAAAACAGGAATATCCGTAGAAAAAACGGGAGCAATTCTCGTTGCCTGGGATGAAGAGCAGAAGAAGTCGCTCACCGGGCTCCAACATAAAGCTGAACTCAACGGATACACGCGCACACGAATCATGACACCTGACGAGGTGTACACAGCACTTCCCGCCCTTGGCCCAGGCGCAACAGGTGGTCTCGAAGTGCCCGACGAATCCATCATCGATCCTTGGTCGGTTCCCCTGGCATACGCCACCGATGCTGTGAATCGCGGATGCGAACTCATCCTCAATTGCACAGTCAAGGGAATAGACATCGATGAGAAGGTGACAATACTTCACACGTCAACCGGCGATATCGAAACCGAGTGGGTCATCAATGCCGCCGGACTTGGTGGCGACGATATCGATCGTGCGTTCGGTTTCGATCGACTCGTCGTGACACCTCGCCGTGGTGAGCTCCTTGTTTACGACAAGCTCACAGCACCAATGGCACCGAAGATTGTCCTAGCCGCACCATCGAAGGTAGGGAAAGGTGTTCTCATTAGTCCAACGATTTTTGGCAATACAATGCTTGGCCCTACCGCCGATGACATTGAGGACAAAACAGATACAGGTACGAGCGAATCAGGCTTCAACTTCCTCACACACAAGGGGTCGAAGATTATGCCCGCACTTCTCACCCAAGAAGTAACCGCCGCATATGCGGGTTTACGAGCCGCACATAACCAACCGGATTACCTCATCGAAGCAGAAGCAACTAAGCGCTATCTCATCGCAGGAGCGATCCGCTCAACCGGGCTTACCTCCGCTATCGCAGTTGCTGAATACGTCGGTGACATGCTGAGCACTCTCGGCTTCGACATGAGCGAGCGAGAGTCGCTACCGCCTGCGCCAACAATGCCTCCACTCGGGGAACGCTTTCAGCGCCCATTCGCAAACGAAGCACTTATCGAGAAAGATCCCGAATACGGTGAAATGATGTGTTTTTGTGAGCGCGTCACTAAGGGGGAAATTCGAGATTCTCTCGAATCGGTGATTCCAGCTCGAAGTCTCGAAGGGATTCGTCGTCGAACCCGTGCCATGAATGGACGGTGCCAAGGATTCTTTTGCGGCGCAAAGGTCAAAGCCTACTTTGATGAGCACTCACGAGAGGAAAGCGACACATGACTCAGACAGACCCAACTCGCATAAAACATGACGTTCATGTCAAGGTGGCTATCGTCGGAGGTGGTCCTGCAGGACTGAGTGCGGCACGCATACTCGGCAAGCAACTCGGATCCGATGTGCTCGTCATTGAGCGCGAATCAGATCTCGGTGGAATCCCACGTCACGCTGACCATCCTGGATACGGTATTCGCGACCGCAAGTCGTTCATGAGTGGACCGGCGTACGCCCGCGTCCTCGCCCGTGAAGCACGAGATGCTGGAGTGAGCATATGGACAAACGCTCAGGTCACGCACTGGGCTGATCGTGGCGTCCTCAACGTCACAACGCGCTCAGGAATTGCACGAGTCTACGCCGACGCTATTGTGCTGGCAACTGGTGCGCGCGAACGCCCACGAAGTGCCCGTATGGTGTGGGGTGACCGACCTGTCGGCGTGTACACCACGGGGCAATTGCAGCAGCTTGTGCATCTGAACCACGACACAGTAGGTAGGAAGGCTGTGATCGTCGGTGCCGAACTCGTATCCTGGTCGGCAGCACTCACATTGAAAAAATCGGGCTGTCGCATCCAGGCACTTATCTCACGCTTCCCCGCATCGGAGTCGTACGCCCTGTTCCGTAGGGTCGGATCCATATTCTTTGGCACATCAGTGGTCAAGGAATCGACAGTCGTAGCTGTCTACGGCAAATCTCGCGTCGAAGCTGTCGAGATAGAGAATATTCGCACAGGTGAAAGACGCAGGATTCCTTGCGACACGGTTATTTTTAGTGGCGACTGGATTCCAGATTATGAGCTGGCCTGGCAGGCGGGTGTGAAGATCGACGATGTCACTGGCTCACCCATCGTCACTAACACGATGATGACATCGCAGCCGGGTCTTTTCAGTGTAGGTAACCTCAACCATCCGGTGGAGACAGCAGATGTTGTCGCACTCGAAGGACGCGAAGTTGCTCAGCGCGTCCTCGAATACCTTGCCGGAAAGCTCAGCAGTGGCAACTCCATCAAGGTGAGCGCAGGCGGTGCCCTCACGTGGATTTATCCGCACATGTATCAACCTACCGGACCTCGAATCACCCGCAGAAAACTCATCGGATGGGTTAATCGGTTTATTTCTTTCCCCACAGTCGAGGTGCGCCAGAGTGGAGTCTTATTGGCCTCGGCGCGGCTTCCGTGGCCAGCAGCACCAGGTCGAGTATTCCGTATCCCCGATAAGGTATTGCGGCACGTTCGCGCCGATCGAGGCGAGATATCCGTGACAGTTCGCTAAGTTTCGATAGAGAGGTGGGTGGGATGTCAATTCAGATATCCCACCCACCTCGTGATCTACGCAACGCTCACCCCGTAGCTGTGAAGCTCGGGTGAGAGGCGAAGATTTCTTGCGCTGGCTTATCTCATCGCAGCTCTTCACTTGCCTTGCGCATCGAGCTCCGCCTGGGCAGCGAGAGCTTGCTCAATTGCGCTTTGTAAAGCCTTCTGCGCTTCGCCATAGGCTGCCCAGTTACCGCTTGACAGTGCAGAGTTTGCGTCGCTGAGAGCTTTCTGTGCTGCGCCCAGTGAGGAGTTAAGGCGTTCACGGGGCGTACCTGTGACAGTACTACTCCCCTTGCCTTCCATCGGTTCGGCCGGTGTGCTCGTCGAATTATTACTCGGAGAAGCCGCTGAGGAATCAACACTGCCTTCTGAAGCCGCAGTGTCACTTCCAGATGCCTCGTTGTTCAAACCATTGACAATCTCCGACTCAGAAACCGGCGTATCGTCCTTCTGGATGTTGGCATCACCTGCCTGAGCGCCTGAATCACCACCGAAGGTCTGGTTGAGTGCCTCATCCAAGGTAGGTGCGAAACCAATCTTATTGCCGTCTCCAAAGGCAGTAAGTACATACTGCACCAAGGGATACTTTGTTCCAGTAGAGGCACTCACATAGACGGGCTGCACATAGAGCAAGCCGCCGCCCACAGGAAGAGTGAGGAGATTGCCCATCGTCACCGTAGTTCCACCCTGGCGCAAAAGGTTGAGGTTACGTGAAACTGACGAGTCAGTAAGGAAATTGTTCTGTGCCTGGCCAGGACCTGGAACCGTGGCGTCACGAGGAAGCTCAAGCAGACGCAGTTTGCCGTAGCCTTCGCGTACCTTTCCTGGCTCACTTCCAGCGTTAGAATCCACTGCCAAGAAGCCTGTCATCACGTTGCGCTTGGTGGTTCCACCCGGCACGAAGCCCGTGGTCAAGGAGAACTGCGCCGATTCCTGCCCTGGCATCTGGAGAGTGAGATAGTAGGGCGGCTGTTGCTCGGTGGCTGCATTCTCGCCTTCAGTTCGCCCGCCCCTTTCGGTAGGTTCATTTGGCACGTTCCAGAAATCGCCACCTGAATAGAAGGCAGACGCATCCGTGACGTGGTACTTCGTCAAAAGCGTACGCTGTATCTTGAACAAGCCTTCGGGGTAGCGCACATGCGCCATGAGGTCACCCGACATATTCTCCACATCAGTGAGCATTCCGGGAAAGATCTTGTCCCACGCTTTGAGAATTGGATCTTGCGAATCCCAGGCGAAGAGTTTGACCGAGCCGTCATAGGCATCCACCACGGCCTTGACCGAATTACGCACGTAATTCACTTCATCGTCGGTGGAGTAGGCTACCCCACGCGACTGTGCATCCTCGGTGGCATTGGAGAGCGAGGTACGCGCCGAATACGGGTAATTATTCGAGGTGGTGTACGCATCAATAATCCATACGAGACGCTTAGGCGTAGATGGATCCCCATCCATATCTACTACCGCAGGGTAGGCACGAGAATCGAGCGTTAAATACGGCGCCACTTTTGCCACGCGCAGCTGCGGATCACGATCGTAGAGGATTTGCGAAGAGGAAGTAACACGATCAGAGAAGAACATATCCGTAGAACGGAACTTGATCGCATACATAAACTTCTCAAAAACGTTAGAGAGTTTAGGGCCACCGTTGCCTGTATAGGTAGTAAATACCTGACCGGAGGGGGCTCCGTCGTCGGGATAATCAATCTCCCACGGTGAGGAACCTTCTGGAGCACCAACGATCGAGTACTCGGGAGATTTCTGCCCAAAGTACACGCGCGGTTCATAGTCACCCATTTCGCCCATGGAGGGAATATCACGCTGGAAGAATACGGGAGCACCACGGTTCGTCGTCGTATTTCCGTAGGCTGCAGCAACACCGTAACCGTGCGTGTAAACAGTGTGGTCATTCACCCAGGTGCGTTGAGCTGAATCAAGACCCTCGGTGTTGAGTTCACGCACGGCAAGCACCGTATCGCGATCTGCATCACTGATCCGGTAGCGATCCACAGATAGCAGATCTGTGAACTGGTAGTACTGGCGGTTCTGCTGGAGCTGAT
This sequence comes from Actinomycetaceae bacterium zg-1166, assembly GCA_015679245.1. GTDB lineage: Bacteria > Actinomycetota > Actinomycetes > Actinomycetales > Actinomycetaceae > Changpingibacter. The sequence goes on from CP064953.1 coordinate 1,489,141, forward strand.
TGAAGGTGGGAGAGACGATCGTCGGATCGAGAAGGCGGATCTGCGTAGTAGTGTCCGCATCCGAGCGCAACTGGCCTGCTTCAGCAGACGTCTTAGCTGTGTAATTGGTAGTTTCAACGTTGTCCAAACCATAGGCCTTGCGCGTGGCATCGATGTTGCGTTGGATGTACTCCGACTCCATCTCTACAGCGTTTGGATTCACGCGGAAGTTCTGGACGAGAGCGGGGTATATCCCAACGACGACGAGACTCGCCACAAGCCCCGAGGCAATACCTGTGAGAGCCAACTTCCACAAGGATTTCAACGCAGCGATGACGAAGAGCACAGCCACGAGGAGCGCCGCAATCGCGAGGATCGTGAGACCTGGGAGCGAAGCGTTGATGTCGGTGAAGGAAGCACCCGCAAATTTTCCGTTGTTGGCCAAGAGAAGATCGTAGCGACGAAGCCAGAAATTCGCTGCCGCAAGCACGCTAGCAATTGCTCCGAGGATACCGAAATGGAGGCGGGCGCGCCTGGCCAGAACAATACGTGAGCTCGCCGAGCTAAAACCACCGTAGAGGTAGTGACCTACCACAGCGAGAGCTGCTGAGATGATGAGCGCCATGATCGCGAGAGAGAGAAGGGAATGGAACACAGGCAGAGAAAAGACGTAGAAACCCACGTCATTGCCAAATTCTGCGTCCGAGGTACCAAAAGCTGTGCGATGGAACCACGTGAGGTAGGTGCGCCACTCCGAAGCCAACGGGGCTCCAAAGACGATCCCCGATCCTAGAAGGATTCCCAAAGTGAGGAGGATACGGTGGTTTTCGGCGATTTTGCGGTAGGGAGCTACTGCACGTCCAGGCTCAGCAGGATGCTTTCCCCGAGCTAACCAAAAGTTGAGAGCAGCGAGGATACCGACGACGAGCGTGCCGATCACGCCGAGAGCCAGCGCCCATCCTAACTGTTTCCAATAGACCTGCGCAGCTCCTAGTTGAGAGTACCAGCGCACGTCCGTCCATACCGACGAGGTGAGGGCGGTAAGGGCGACGAGCACCGTAAGGACGGTGAGTGTGATACCGAATGCTGAGGGGGTTCGCCTCTCTCCGGAGCGTTGGGGAAACTTCTTCGGGGGGCGGGGCTTCTTCTCTGGCGACAATGTGTACCTCATTATTCGTAATAATCCAGTGGCAGCTCACGTTCTCGGGCAGATCCGTGTGAGCAAGACCCACACTGCTGCAGAGTTCGCTCGCGCCAGATGGCTGAGCTCAGAGTCCACTCTACCGAAGTCGCAGGACAGGATCAGCTCGGGATGTCATCGGACAGTCGAAAAGACGAGAAGCACAAAGCGATCCACGAACGCACGAGGCTTTCGTCTACTCCACACTTTCCTTCTTTGAACTTACTCACCGCCTTGAGTCCCACCCCACCTATCGCGCACAATCTCTGTGTGACTTCAGCAAAACTTGCCATCAGCCAGGCCGTGTGTGAGATCGAAAGCTACGTTTCCTCCTTTGGGTGGGATGGACCCGTGCGCATCTTTGCCCTTATCCGCGCCGCAGACGCACTTGCAGCCAACCCCGAACTGGCAGACGAACTCCCCGCCGATGTGCCTGTGGAAGCTACCCGTAACCCCGAGGCTTTCTTTTCTGTGGAGCAGGAGAATTTGCCTCAGGCTAATTCTCTTGAACATCTCCTCGCTCAAATTGCCTGGCCTCCCACCGTGGCTGGCGCTGCGCTCAGTTGCGAACGCATCACTCTTCCCTCCGAAGCTGAAAACGAGATTCCTAAGGATCCAGCCGCAGCAGAGTCCTTCGTTGCCTCAGATTCTCGCCGTGAAGATATTCGCATGGTTGTGGGAGTTGATCGTGAGGGAAACTCCTGGTGTACGCTACGGATGAAGTCGCACGACGAAGCCGCTTCGCTCCTCCAATCAGCCGACCTCGTGCCAGACCTCGTAGCCGCATTGCGCTCCACATTCGAGTAGAGCATCACCCTCTAGCCAGGCACAGAGATTGCGCTTATCGCTGGTTTCTCCGATGTCTATACCTTCACACGTGGCCTACCTTTCACACGTGCTCCTGTCCTCTAACCCGGAGATGACTCGGGTATGCGCGCGGTTATCATAGCCAAGTCGCACGCTTCTGTTGCAGCTCGCGACGTAGATAAAAGTACGACGATGAAGCCCCAGATAGGCCAATAAACGTTTGTGATGTGACACTCGCCTGGGGGCACCTTCGCGTGCATGAGAAAAGTCTCCTCGCCACAAGGTTCGCTCGCATGCCGAAAAGGCGGCAAGATTCACAGCCCAGGGTTTACAGAGTGAAACTAGGAGGAGGGCGTAGCAGCAACTACCTGCTCACATGTGGTGAGTTTAGAGGTATCCCCCACCCCAATGGCACGGGTAGCGGCGATCGAATCTTCGATCGTGCGAACGGCGAACACACTCATCCCTCCTGGCACATTTCCCACTACCTCGGAGCAATTGAGCGCAGGAGCAAGGAAATACCTGGCACCTGAACGGGCAGCCCCCACCATTTTGTGCGTGATTCCACCAATGGCACCGACCATTCCGTTATACGACATCGTTCCGGTTCCAGCGATCTTCGCATCCCCACCTAACGAGCCTTCGGTGAGACGATCGTAGATCGCCAGAGCAAACATCGATCCAGCCGAAGGCCCACCGACATTCTCGATTCCGTAGGTGACGTTGATGGGAAGATTAACGTCACTCACCGCGAGGAAGATTCCAAGTTGAGAACCTGGACGAACCCAGCCGGTTGCGTCGGCCTCGTATGCGGCAGTGGTGACGAGGGCACTGTGGGGGCTGCCTTCACGCTCAAATCCCACCTCGACCTGCGTGCCGGGAGGTGTGGCAGCAAGAAGCTGTGAGAGGCTGGCAAAACTCGAAATTTCCGTGCGCGTTTCTCCCACATGTACCCAGGTGAGACGGTCACCAGCAACAAGTTTCCCCTCGGCTGGCCCCGACTTTTGAGTTCCTTCCACGCGGAGAGTCATCGTAGTTGTATACCCCGCTGCTTCCAGCCCTGCTACCGTACCCGAATCCTGGGAAGACACCATTGCCTGGGCATTGCGCCTTTCTACTTGACTCGCTGTTTCTTCTGGTGAATACAGGGCTCGTACTGGGACAAGTTCCTGCTCAGAATCAAGAAGTGCGTACAGCGCCTGTGCTCCAGAGACTCCTGCGGAAGCGGTACCGAAGGCACTTACCGTCGTCATGTAGAGCTTCGTGTGTGAAGGGTAGGTGGTGGCTCCTGAAATCTGAAGAAGTTTTTCCCCAGATACGCCCTCGGAGATGTCAAGAGCCGGACCTGCCGCTTCCACAAGATAAGAGCCAGGCATTGCCAGGCCTATCACACAGAGAGCTGCAAACAAGGCTCCCGCAAGTCGTCGTCGTGTCACTTCTCCATCTTGCCGCAGGAGTCTAGGAGTTTGCCATGAGGAGCGACACGCGTGAACTAGATAGACCAACTACATGAAAACTCAGAACCCCGGCAGATTAAGGGAAGTGTTGAGCGACGAGCTGGATTGAGTGAGAGTGGGGCGAAGTGCGCTTTGAACTAGGCGCAGGCTAGGTGGCAGATCTGCCACATTTTCACGCGCGGCGTAGCACCGAGCGCGTGTAGCCGCTAAGCCCGTACTCTTAGAATCACGAGGTGTAAAGGAGCGATCATGAGCGAGAACCCTGGTACGCAACAGCCCGATGACGGCAAGGAGAATAACCGGGATCAATGGGGGGCAATGCTGCGCGCCATTCTCGGTGAAGAAGCCGCGCAAGAGATCGAACGTCAGATGAATTCCTCAGGGATGGATCTCTCCGCTTCGATGAATAACGCTATTTCACCAGAGAACTTCCATGTTGTTGCTGCGCGTGTCAATGAAATGCTCGGCAGCGCCGGGGATGGCCCTATCAACTGGAAGGTAGGTGAACAGGTGGCACGTGAGACAATTGCACGCGAACAGCCCACCACTCTCACCATGGCTAGCGCCGAGCGTGCCCGCACCTCCCTCCAGACTGCAAATCTGTGGCTCGATCCTGCCACTTCCATCAATCCCTGCACCGGCCCCAACCAGGCGTGGAGTCCTCTCGATTGGCTTGCACATACTCTTCCCACTTTCCGCCGCCTCACAACTCCCGTGGGTGAGAACATTGCACGCGCTTTTGCACAAGCTCTCGAAGATCAACTTTCTTATGCCCCCGCTGAACTCGCCGCCGTCTTTGGAGCGAAGCCACTTGGCATGTTTAAGGGTCTTATCTCCTCACTTTTAGGAGTGCAGTACGGAGTTGCTCTTGCCGCACTGGCCAAGATCACCTTCGGTTCTTCTGACTGTGGCCTTCCCCTCGTCGAAGGAAAAACTGCTGCACTTGTTCCTACCACAATCGCTGCCTTTGCCGACGGCCTGGAGAGCGAAGAACGCGAAGTGGAACTCTTCGTCGCTGTACGTGAGCAAGCTGCTGCACGTCTATATTCGCAAGTCCCCTGGTTGCGAGCACAAGTACTCGACATCGTCGCAGAATATGCGAGTGATATCCAGATCGATACCGAGTCCATCGAAAACCAAGTTCGGGAGATGGGATTTGACCCAGGGAACATGGAATCCATCGACCTCTCCGATATCTTTTTCCCAGAGTCAACTCCCACACAACGCGCGACGATCGAACGCCTCGAACATCTCCTTGCTCTCGTCGAAGGTTGGGTGAGTGCTGTTGCCATTCAGGCCACGATTGCTCAGTTGCCCTCGGTGATGCCACTGAGCGAGATGTTCCAGCGTCGAGCTGCTACTTCCTCACCAATCAACGAAACTTTTGGCCCTCTGGTGGGCTTGCATCTACAACCTCGACGTATCCGTGAGGCTACCACTTTCTGGCAGATGGCCTTCGCACGCCTCGGTATCGAGGGGCGCGACGCGCTCTGGGCTCACCCCGATCTCTTGCCACGCCCGGAGACTCTCGAAAAACCCCAGGATTTTTTCGAGGGCAAAAATTCGAGCGTTGCTGAGGAACTTGACGCCTTTCTTGCAGAACTTCTCGATTCTTCAGGTGAGGTCAACGAAGGCACCGGCAACTCTATAAGTGACATGTACGGCGGCGGAAATCCTCATCGCGGTCGCAGTGACAGCAACCACGATATCCCCCACGAACCTGGCATCGACGAGGAGTAGACAAACTTCTGTGGCGCCAGCATCCAAGGTTTGGCATCAATCTCACGCTTGTCGCCTTCACCCCTCTCTCTTCCGCTGCGAGCACTGGTTGGTGCCGCGTAGGTAAGATGTGTGACAGTTTCACAGCACAGAACTACGTGATTGCTGGTAATTAGACACAGCAATACGTTATCCACAGAGGAGCCCTTTCTTCTGCGAAAAGAGGATCAGTGAGGTTAGCCTCAACTTTATGTTTGTGGATCCTAAACGTGGAGTGTTCTGGCGCGCAGATCACGATATTCAAATCGGACTCAACTCTCAGCACGCCATCCCTCTCCCTAACCTCACTCGCTCTGAGCAACAGCTCGTGGCTTTTATGACTGCCTTGCGCACACACGCCGAAGTGAGTGCTTACGCCTCCACTTTAGGAGTAACACCTGCACGTGCCGAAGAGATTCTCGCACAGCTCAACACACACGGCGTTGCCTCTCCCACTGTCACACGCCAAGATGTCCTCGTCCATATCCGAAACCTCGACCCTTTGGCTGTATCCACTGGAATTGCACTCACGCGTGAAGGGGTAGCTCGCCTTGAGTTCACCGACGAATCCCGTGTGGGTATCGCAGACCATCCAGCATTGCGAGAAGTCGAGGCACAGATGGGTCAACGCCGCGACGTCGCATTTGAGCACGTCCTTGCTTCATATTCTCGCCCAAAGCGCACTCCCGCTTCGAGTCGAGCAGCGCCCACGCCTGTGATAATCGGGCTACTCACATCCTCACGCGTCATTGACCCTCTCAAAGCAATGCGCTACATGGAAGCAGATATCCCGCACCTTCTCATGTGGACTGAAGAGACAGAGGTGTGCATTGGTCCCCTAGTGGAGCCACATCGCACAGTCTGTGCGCGTTGTGTGTATTGCAGACAGCTCGAAGCCGATCCTCAGTGGCCACTACTCTTCCAGCAGGCTCTTCATCTTGAGCCGACAAATATCGATACCCATACTCTTGCTTTAGCTGGAGAGTTGGCTGCACGTGTGATTGCATCTGTTGCGTACGACTATTCCAATCCCTTGGTCAATTGCCAAATTCGCTTACCCTACACCCACGGACTTCCTCACCTGCGCCATGTCGATGTGCACCGCGACTGTGGGTGCCTTGAACAGAGGTAAGCCCACAAGAATGGAAGCGTTGAAAAACAAGGAAACACGAGAAAAATAAAGGGTTAAAGGCCAAAATAAAAGCGGGAGGAAACACGAGGAGACCCCACTTTCGACCACTCACACACCTCTTTAGCACCTCCCTTTTCTCATTTTCCTTCCTCTAACGCCTCGCTATCTCTACGGGTAATAATCCCCACTATCGATTCCCCCCAGGCAGCCAGTTTCGTCGCCCCTACTCCACGAATTCTCCCAAGCTCAGCCAATGTGACTGGCTTAATCACAGCAATTGCTCGGAGAGAAGAATCATGTAACACCGTGTAGGCAGGGCGTTCGATCTCTTCAGCCACAGCACGCCTCCACGCGACAAGTTCGTCGAAAAGCTCAACAGCCTCCGGATGCTCTTGCGTAAAACGTTCAGCTTCCTCCGCGCGGCGCTGACGATAAGACGTAGAACGTGAAAGCGGTTTCTCTGGATGCGGCCACACTCCTTCAAGGAAACGCGAGAGCTTACGTTTTCCCCCCGATGAGCTGTGCCCACCGCCACGCGAAGTGGAATAAGAAATCTCCAGGGATGTCTTAGCTCGGGTGATCCCCACGTAGAGGAGCCGGCGTTCTTCTGCCACCTCAGCCTCCGCCTTCGCTAGAGAAATCGGCATAAGGCCTTCACTCATCCCCGCCAGAAAAACGTATTCCCATTCCAAACCCTTGGCTGCATGGAGTGAAGAGAGAGTAACCCCGTCAAGCTGAGGAACATTCTGGAGTTGAGCGCGTTCTTCCAGTTCAGCGACGAATTCGCCCAACCCCGCGCCGCGCGCATCTTCCATCTCCTTAGCCAAGGTAAGGAGAGCAGCAAGAGCTTCCCAGCGCTCGCGCACAGCCCCAGTTTGTTGAGGAGGCACATCCCTCCATCCCCCTTGGCGCAACACTGATCGCACGTTCTCCGAGAGGCTCCCTTCCATTCCCGACCGTGCAGCCGAGCGCATCGCCACCATTGCCTCGCGCACTTCACGTCGCGAAAAGAAGCGCTCAGCTCCCCGCACCTGGTACCCGATTCCTGCCGAAGCCAGTGTTGCCTCAAAATGAGCCGACTGCGCATTAGTTCTATAGAGAATCGCGATAGAAGAGAGAGGAATCCCGCGCTCGCGAAGGTGCGCGATCTCTTCGGCAATACCGGTAGCTTCAGCTTCGTCGTCGGTGTACTCCTTCCAACTCACAGGGCGCCCAGAAGGGAGTTGTGAAACAAGATGTACAGCACCAACAGAGGCATCTGGAGCGATGATCTCGTTCGCCGCAGCGACAATCTGCGGGACAGAACGATAGTTGCGAACCAACTCGATCACTGTGGCACCAGGAAACTCCTGTGTAAAGTTCGCCAGGTAACGCGAGGAAGCCCCCGTAAAAGAGTAAATCGTCTGGGAGACATCACCCACGACACATAGATCTTTGCGATCTCCAAGCCACAGTTGAAGGAGGCGGTGCTGGAGCGGAGAGACATCCTGGTATTCGTCCACGACAAAATGGCGGTATTGGGCACGAATCATGCGTGTAATATCCGGGCGATCCAGAAGAATTCCGACGAGAAGTAGGAGTACATCCTCAAAGTCAATCACTCCACGCGCAGTCTTCACTTCCTCATATGCTCGAAGAAGCCCGACAATGTCCGAAAAGTTATACCCGGAAACCTCGCTGCGTCCAGCGGCCTCAGCACACGCGACATACTGTTCGGGAGTGATAAGGCAAACTTTTGACCATTCGATCTCAGCTGCAAGATCACGCACAGTAACTTTATCTGTGGATAATCCCACATTGGCGGCAGCCTGAGAAACAAGACCAAGTTTGTGCTCAGCAATCGCAGGGATCTGGCCACCGATCGCTGTCGGCCAGAAATAGGAGAGTTGGCGAAGCGCAGCCGCGTGGAAGGTGTGAGCACTCACCCCGCTCGCACTAAGATCACGCAAACGTGAGCGCATTTCCCCCGCTGCTCGCGAAGTAAAGGTGAGGGCTAAAACGTTGGAAGCAGCAAAGGCTCCTACACGTATACCGTGGGCAATGCGATAGGTAATGGCGCGTGTCTTCCCAGTTCCTGCACCTGCCCGCACGCACAGTGGTCCTGAAAGGTTCTCTGCGACGGCACGCTGCTCGGAATCGAGGTGGCTGAGAAGATCGTAATCCATAGCTCCTAAGTTTCCCATGCTCTCGGGATAGAATCTGCACGAAGCGTGGGGATGTGAATAACGCCGGTTGTGGATTACTCAGTTTCCTACGTGAGGTTTCCTCCATGCTGCTATCAGTGGATTTTTGTGTGTTTAGAGCACAGAGCAAAGAAAACAGAAGAAAACCTCACGATAGTGTGGCGAGGATATCGGGATCCTCGCCAAGCCAAGCAAAAATTATGGCAGATGCTACAGAGGTGGGAGTAGGCATCGAGATCTCACCACGGCAGAGAGCCTCGGCGTACTCCTGACGAGTGAAAAAATGCGCATGAACCATTTCTTTCCCGTCCACGCTAATATCCTCTTCGCTCATCTGGGTACGCCCAGTAAAAGCCAGCATGAGGGAACGCGGGAAAGGCCACGGTTGCGAACCGAAGTACGTCACTTCACTCACGTCGATCCGCGTCTCCTCGTACACTTCACGCACCACGGCTCCCTCAAGACTTTCACCAGCTTCCACAAAACCCGCAAGCACAGAGTATTTTCCTGGCCCCCACACCCCATTGCGCCCGAGAAGGAGACGATCTTCATGATCACGGATCCCCATAATCACGGCAGGATCTGTGCGCGGATAGGAAACATGCCCATGGGGACACATCTTTTCCCACCCCGAGTGGCGCACATCGAGTTCTCCCCCACAACGTGTGCAGAATCGCGCCTCACGCCGCCATGTGAGTGCAGCGACCGCGCAGACAGCTAGGGCGGTATCGAGATCCGGCCAGAGATGGGCGTGGTAGCGCAGCGAAACAACATCGTCAACACCACTGATCGCATTAATATCCTCGTGAGTTAACGTTGTAGGCTCGACAGTTTTGCCCTGATTGTCGCGCACTTGGCGAACATCGCATGCAAAGTAGAAGATCCCCCCAGCTCTACCGAGGTAGAGCGCCTGGCCTGCCCCAAAAGATCGAGCCTGTTCGCGGGTGAGGAAGGCAAGTCCTTCCCCTTTTACAGCTACTCTTGCCTCGTCAACGAGGATGAAACGCGCATTCTTCTGGGCACGAGCAGCTTCAATCCTGTGAGAATTGAGGCGAGTCTGTTCGTCGCGGTCAAAGGTGCCGCGGGCAAGATTGAGCGTCGAAAGCATTGTGGACTTCTCCTTCTGGGCAGAGGATCTGCCTTTCAATCTACTCCGATCGATCCCCGTAGGGATCAACCTACCCTCACTCTCATATCCCCTTCATATCCCACTCACAGCAGCTTCTCCTCATGGGGTCTCGTAATTCTGGAATAATTAAGAGGTGAGTATCAGCCCAGCTTCTACTTCTACGCCCACGCCTCTCTACGAGGAAGGTGAGAACACCCCTGCCTGCCCACCTGAGCATATGCCGGTGCGCCTAGGTGCCCATCTCACTGATACTGGCGCTGATTTCGCCGTGTATTCCCCTCATGCCGAAGCTGTGGATCTTTGTCTCCTGGGCGAGGACGGCTGCGAGCACCGTTACCGTCTCCATCCCGCCTATGGCACCTGGGCAGGCCATATTCCAGGTGTTCGTGCTGGTCAGCGCTATGGATACCGCATCCGCGGGCAGTGGGCTCCCTACATGGGTTTGCGTTTCAATCCTGCGAAGCTCCTCCTTGATCCCTATGCGCGTGCCATTTCAGGTACCCCCCATCTGAGTTCTTCCCTCTATCCCCACAACGTGAATGAAGATCTCACCCCGATTCTCCCCCGCACTCCCAATATGGAAGATTCAGCCGGGCAGATGTGCTGGGGAGTAGTACTTCCTCCCTCTTCTGAACCTGTGACCCACCCTTATACCCCTTGGGATCACACCGTCATATACGAAGGTCACGTCAAGGGTCTTACCCAGCTCAATCCTGCACTTCCCGAGGAGTTGCGCGGCACCTACGCGGGGCTCGCCCACCCCGCCTCAATTGAGAGCCTCGTCTCACTCGGTGTGAGCGCAGTGGAGTTGCTCCCTATTCACGCCCACATGTCCGAGCCCTTCCTCGCAGCTAAAGGTCTCTCAAATTATTGGGGCTACAACACACTCGCCTATTTCGCACCAGAACCCAGTTATGCCACACAAGCCGCCCAAGAGGCAGGACCCGAAGCTGTCGTCGAGGAAGTGCGCGAGATGGTCGCGCGTCTGCATGAAGCCGGGATTGAAGTCATCCTCGATGTCGTCTACAACCACACCTGCGAAGGTGGAATCGACGGGCCTTCCCTTTCGTGGCGCGGAATCGATGCCACAAACTATTACATGCAAGAGTCTAGCGATCCTGGGAAATTCATGGATACCACAGGCTGCGGCAACTCTCTTGATTTCCGCCGTCACAAAGTGGTGCAGATGACTCTCGATTCTCTTCGTTATTGGGTGGAGGAGATTGGAGTTGACGGTTTTCGTTTTGACCTTGCCGTGACCCTAGCGCGAGGCGGAGAGCATTTTGATTCCCGGCATCCCCTCTACGTGGCAATGGCTACCGATCCTATCCTCTCGAATGTCAAACTCATCAACGAACCGTGGGATGTGGGACCCAACGGCTGGCAGACGGGTCACTTCTGCCCCCCTACAGCCGATTGGAACGATCACTTTCGTGATACAGTGCGCAGTTTCTGGGTCGCCCAGCCTCGTTCAATGTCCGGCGGAGCCTCCGGCGGCGATCTACGCGACCTCGCTACCCGCTTAGCGGGTTCAGCCGATCTCTTCGGACATGGTCGCGTTCCTGGCGGGCGCGGCATCTACGCTTCTCTCAACTTTGTTACAGCTCATGATGGCTTTACTCTCCACGACCTCGTCGCTTATAACACCAAACACAACGAAGCGAACCTCGAAGGCAATCGAGACGGCTCGGATAACAACAAATCCTGGAATCACGGAGTAGAGGGGGCTATCGATCCTTCCTCACCCATCCACGGCACACGCCTACGTGCCATGCGTAACCTCATGGGTACCTTGCTCCTTTCGGCAGGAACTCCCATGCTCACTGCTGGCGACGAAATTGCCCGCACTCAGAGAGGCAACAACAATTCCTACTGTCAAGACAACACGATCTCGTGGATCAACTGGGATCTCAAACCTTGGCAGGAGGATCTACGAGCAACTGTCGCCTACCTTCTACGACTTCGCCGTGAGCACCGTGTGCTTCGCCCACTCACTTTCTACTCAGAAGGCGGTGAGGACAGCGCCGGAATGCGAGATTTGCAGTGGCTGGATGCGTCGGGAAGCCCCATGCCTGAACATATGTGGTTCGATGTGCATGAACGTACTCTGCAAATGCTGCGTTCGGGGCGCGGTGAGGACGCTGACATTCTCATCCTTATGAATGGTTCTCTTGAGGATAGACGGATCTGCCTCGCACGTGGGCGTGAACTACCCTGGCAGCTCGCCTGGGATTCAACCTGGCCTCGCCCACGACAATGCCAAGATCTCTACGCTCCAGGTGCACCGACGAACCTCGCACCACTCTCAATGAAGGTTTACCTGAGCGTACAGAGCTAACCAGGCCTGGCAGTCAATGCGCGAGAAAAGGAAGCCGCGCTAAAATTGCAGAAGTACATGGCAAGCTGAGTGAGCTTCACCCCGACGAGGAGAAAATGAGGACGTATGTCGAGCAGCTTTGGCGAAGACCTTGAAAAGTCGACGAGCGAGGCCTCCCTTGCCCATACTCGCGCATTGAGCGAGAAAATTGAAGCAGCGATTAAACGCGACCCCTCTGAATTTCGTGTTCTGACAGGTGACCGTCCCACAGGCAATCTCCATATCGGACACTATTTCGGCTCACTGAAGAATCGCGTTCGCCTGCAAAAGGCTGGAGTTGAGACATGGATCGTCATTGCCGACTACCAGGTCATCACTGACCGCGATGGCGTAGGCCCACTTAAGGAGCGCGTCTATTCTCTCCTCACCGATTATCTCGCCGTGGGGATTGATCCTGAGAGAGCCGTCATTTTCCCCCACTCTCAGATCCCTGAACTCAACGAACTCATGCTTCCTTTCCTTTCGCTGGTCACAGACGCCGAACTGCGCCGTAACCCCACAGTGAAGTCCGAACTGGATGCCACGGGTAACCGCCCAATGTCTGGCCTCATGCTCACCTATCCTGTGCACCAGACCGCCGATATCCTCTTCTGCAAAGCAAACCTCGTACCTGTGGGTAAAGATCAGCTTCCCCACCTTGAGCAGGCACGCGTCATCGCCGATCGTTTCGAGGCACGCTACGGACATCCCTCTGGCAGCGAGGAACCTGTGTTTGCGCGCCCGCAGGCTCTGCTCTCCGAGGCAGCATCTGTGCTCGGACTCGACGGGACAAAGATGAGTAAATCGCGTGGAAACACGGTTGAACTCAAGATGAGCGCCGACGAAACAGCCAAGCGGATCAAGAAGGCCGTCACCGATTCAGAGCGTTTTATTACCTTCGACCCAGAAAACCGTCCCGAAGTCTCGAATCTTGTCCAGATCGCAGCGATGTGCCAGGGTCGCGATCCATACGAGGTAGCTGCAGAGATCGGTAACGGTGGGGGTGGCACTCTGAAGAATGTTGTCACCGAATCTCTCAACGAAACCCTCGCGCCAATTCGTGCACGCCGCAGCGAACTGGAAAAAGACCCTCAGTTCCTCACAGATGTGCTCCGCTGCGGGATTGAAGCAGCTCGCGAGCGTGCCGCTGCCACACTCGATGAGGTACATACCTCGATGAATATGAATTATTGAGGGCGCAGATAGAACTGTAGGTGCGCGGGTAGAACCCGTGGTGGGTTCGTCGACGATCACAACCTCTGGGAAAACTGTAGGGGCGTGGAGAGAACTGTAGGAGTTTGAGTAAAACTGTAGGGACGTAGGTAGAGCCAAAGGGTTGAAGAAGAAAGTGGAGAGATTCTGCGCGCACGCACAAAAATGCTTAGGCTTAGTGTGTGAGCGCACAAATGAGCACCAGCGTTGGTCATCCCCTCCCACAGCTCGTCACTGCCGATGGAGTGAGGAACCAGGCAATCGGGCGTATCCCGATCATGGATGTCACTCCGTGTATTGAAGGCGGACGCCTCGCTGCTAAAGGTACGGAATACGAAGCCTTCCCCGTGCGGGCTACGGTGTTTCGCGAAGGTCATGATCTCTTTGCCGCTGAGGCCGTACTTGTCGATCCTCAAGGAAAGATCGTCCAGGTTGAGACAATGGTGGATATTCACCCTGGTCTTAATCGCTACGAAGCATGGCTCACTCCCACCTATCCAGGTTCGTGGAGCTTCTACATTCAGGCGTGGTCTGATCCCTGGAGCACGTGGAAACACAACGCTGAGATCAAACTCAAGGCCAACACTGATATTGCTCTCGTTTTTCTTGAAGCTGAGGAACTTTTGCGCGCGGCTCTTGAACTAGCTCAGCCACGAAGCCGAGAGAGTAAAGATCTCCTCACTGCTCTTACCGAGGTCAGCCGCAGCGATCTACCCGCTCTTGTGCGCCTGGCAGCAGCGACTTCTCCCGCCGTAGAAGCAGCGATGGCAGCTCGCCCCCTACGTGATCTCCTCACCACATCACCTCGCTACCCACTAGCAGTGGATCGCCTGCGAGCACTTGCCGGTTCCTGGTACGAGATTTTCCCGCGCTCGTGCGGAGCCTATCAGCGTGAGGACGGTACATGGGTCTCAGGCACTCTGCGCACAGCTACCGCCGAACTCGATCGTATCGCTACAATGGGATTCGATATTGTCTACCTCACCCCCATCCATCCCATTGGTACTACCAGCCGCAAAGGGCGCAATAACACGCTCACTGCCCTTCCTGGTGATCCCGGATCCCCCTACGCTATCGGTTCACACGAGGGAGGCCACGATGCCATTCACCCCGAGCTTGGCACATTCGAGGACTTCGATGATTTCGTAGCGCGCGCCAAAGCACTAGGGATGGAAGTGGCTCTCGACATTGCCCTTCAATGCTCTCCAGATCATCCCTGGCTCACCGAGCACCCCGAGTGGTTTACAACCAGAGCCGACGGCACTATTGCTTACGCAGAAAACCCTCCGAAGAAATACCAGGATATTTATCCCCTCAACTTCGATAACGATCCCGAGTGTATCTATGCAGAGATTGTACGAATCCTCAAACTCTGGGTGGGTCACGGGGTGACAATCTTCCGTGTAGACAATCCTCATACGAAACCTATGGCATTCTGGGAACGCCTCTTGGCTCAATTCCGCACCGAACACCCCGAGGTTATCTTCCTTGCCGAGGCCTTCACAAAGCCACCGATGCTCCAAGGTCTTGGCGCAGCTGGATTCCACCAGTCCTACTGCTACTTTGCGTGGCGCAATACAAAGTTCGAGGTGGAGGAGTATCTGCGCGAAGTCTCCACAATCTCCGACGATCGCGTGCGCCCGGCATTCTGGCCCACAACACACGATATCCTTACTCCTTACATGCAGCATGGAGGAGTACCTGCCTTCTTCATCCGTGCGATTCTTGCCGCCACCGGCGCGCCTACATGGGGCATCTACTCCGGCTACGAGCTAGCCGAGAACGTGGCTCGCCCAGGATTTGACGAACAGATCGACAACGAGAAGTACGAATTTAAGCCTCGGAACTGGAAGAACGCCGAAGCTAATGGTATCGCCCATATGCTCGGCACTCTCAACGCAATTCGCCACCGCCACCCCGCCTTGGAGCGTCTGCGCGGCCTACGAATCAATCCCACAAGCGATCCCCATATCGTCTCGTTCACTCGCTTTGCTCGCCCTGAAGAAACTTCCGATGGCAGAGGCGATGCGGTAATCGTGGCGATAAATCTCAATCCCTTCGAACCCATCACAGCGCGCATCGACCTTGATCTTTCTCCCTTCGGTGTGAACGAACAACCTGAGGATGCTCCAATCTTCGAGGTCTACGACGAACTCTCTGGAGCCACCTATACGTGGGGTGCCCACCCCACAGTGGTACTTGATCCTGCATGGCAGTGTGCCCATATTTTCCGGGTACGTAAGCTGTAGCACTTGCCCACATACTAGAGTTCCCGTCATCCTGGTAGGAGATGAGCGCAGTGGAGCAGATACATCCCATCCTTCTCTCGCGAGCTATCGCCCCCTGGGTGAACAATACCCGATGGTATCGCGGTGGCGTCTTTGAGCCGAACAAAGCTAGCGGAACCCTCGTGGGGTTGTGCGCCACCCAAGAAGAACAACCTGCATACCTTTTCTGGCTTATCGCCGAGGGCTACAACATTCCCCTAGTTTTACGTGAAGAGCATGATGCTGAGGCCGCCAAACAGCGCGAGGGTAGCGTGGGAAGCCTTGGTATATGGAGCATCACAGATGCCACAGGCGACTTTATCGGCCAGTGCGCGCTCTATGAACTCTCCTATCGCGGAGGCGGCAATTTCCGTGCCACACCGCATACCCCAGAACACACAATCCATTCAGCCCATTCCCTCTCCAGTGAGCAGTCCAATACCTCGATCATCTATGAATGCGACGATTCCTCGAAGGTGATCCTCAAGGTATTTCGCACTTTTAGCGTAGGAGCGAACCCCGATGTCGAGCTTCAAGGAGCGCTCGCTAGTACCGGTATTGTTCCTCTCCCCTATACCTCTGCCTCACTGATGACCGAGGAAGGGGAGGGCGATGTCCTCGTCGTCCAAGAATTTC
The DNA here is from genome assembly GCA_015679245.1 of Actinomycetaceae bacterium zg-1166. Lineage (GTDB taxonomy): Bacteria > Actinomycetota > Actinomycetes > Actinomycetales > Actinomycetaceae > Changpingibacter. Next base: position 1,505,237 of record CP064953.1, read on the forward strand.
TCGAAGATGCCTGCGATGCTTGGCAGGTCATCACATCTTCTTTGAAGGTGTGCGATGGAAGCCTGGGCTTACTCGAACCTAGAATCGTCAATCTGGGGGCAATCACCCGTCAGATGCACGAAAATCTTGCCCGCACCTGTGGCTATGCGGAGGCAAACTCGAAGTACCGGGCACCAATTCTCCTCTCGTGGGAAGCTCGGGCAGAGGCGGCATTTTCCTATGTACCTTCCCTCGGCGTACACGCTAAGAGCATCCAAGAGTACTACCGGCGCGAAGCCAACGAAGAATCCTGGCCATCTTTCCAGCGCATTCACGGGGATTATCACCTTGGGCAGGTGGTGGATGTGCCAGGTAGGGGGTGGCGGATCCTCGATTTTGAGGGTGAGCCGCTGCGCCCCCTCTCCGAGCGTGTGCGCCCAGATGTGGCATTGCGCGATGTCGCCGGAATGGTTCGCTCCTTTGACTATGCCGCTGGTTCAGCACTTATAGCTGGAGGAGACGCACACGCGCTAGCTTCCTGGAATGCTCACGCAGTGGAGGCTTTCATGCGCGGTTATGGTGATCTTAGCCCCGCTGAGCTTCGCCTCCTCAACGCTTTTATTCTCGATAAAGCTCTCTACGAGGTGACGTACGAAGCTACTTCGCGCCCCTCGTGGTTATCAATCCCAGTGGCCGGTGTACGCCGCCTCTTGGAGAACTTATAAGGCTCACACGACGAACAAGGAGTATCGACTCATCTCACGTACTTACCATTGCCTCCCACCACCATGTACCTTTGCAGGAAACAGCCCACATTCGACCACGAAATATGGAAGAGTAACACCATGGACGCATTGGAATTCGTACCCGTTGACGAGGGAATTCTCGATCTCGTCTCCAAAGGTCTTTACTACGCACCCCACGATGTTCTTGGCTCTCATGTGTATAAAGAGAACGTGACGATCCGCACGATTCGTCGTTTGGCAGATCGCGTTTTTATTCTCACTGAGCAGGGGCGCACCGAAGCGGTTCATGAGTACAACGGGATCTGGCGCGCAGTGCTCCCTGGTAGCGAGGTGCCCGATTATCGCGTTATCGCTGAGTATGGCTCACACGAACATCACGGTGACGATCCTTACCGCTTCCTTCCCACCCTCGGTGAACTCGATATCTATCTCTTTAGCGAGGGGCGCCACGAGAAACTGTGGAACGCACTCGGTGCCCATATTCGCACTTTCCCCTCCCCACTCGGCTCAGTGACGGGAACAGCCTTCTCCGTGTGGGCACCCAATGCTAAAGCTGTACGTGTTGTGGGAGATTTCAACGGCTGGGACGGATCACTTCACGCAATGCGCACCCTCGGATCCTCTGGGATCTGGGAAATTTTCATCCCAGGTGCTGGCGAAGGGTCACGCTACAAGTTCGAGATCCAGTATCCCGACCTCTCCTGGCACCAAAAGGCCGACCCTATGGCTCGGCGCACTGAGGAGCCTCCTTCTACAGCGTCGATTGTCACGAAGTCTCACTTCACCTGGGACGACGAGGACTGGATGGCTGAACGTGCTGCAAAAGATCAGCACGCAGGCCCCATGACGATCTACGAGATGCATCTGGGTTCGTGGCGGCCTGGGCGTGATTACCGCACAATCGTCTCTGATCTCATCGGCCATCTCACCTACGCTGGCTTCACACACGTGGAACTTATGCCATTGGCCGAACACCCTTATACCCCTTCCTGGGGTTATCAGGTGACCGGCTACTACTCCCCCACAGCACGTTTCGGCTCACCCGACGATCTGCGCTACCTCATTAACGAGCTACATAAGGCAGGCTTCGGTGTGCTTATGGACTGGGTTCCTGCCCATTTCCCTAAGGATGACTGGGCACTGGCAAAATTCGACGGCGTGGCTCTCTACGAGGATCCAAATCCACTTCGCGGTGAACATCCCGACTGGGGAACTCTCGTCTTTAACTATGGCCGGCGCGAAGTGCGCAACTTCCTCGTCGCCAATGCCCTCTATTGGCTTGAAGAGTTTCATATTGATGGAATTCGTGTGGATGCCGTAGCCTCGATGCTCTACCTTGATTACTCGCGTGAGGGCGGCGCCTGGCAGCCCAATGTCTATGGTGGCCGCGAGAATCTTGAGGCAATCTCTTTCCTTCAAGAAGTCAATGCTACTGCCTATCGCACGAACCCCGGCGCGGTGATGGTAGCCGAGGAATCAACTTCCTGGCCTGGAATCACCTCCCCTACCGACGACGGCGGAATCGGCTTCGGCCTCAAATGGAATATGGGGTGGATGAATGACACCCTACGCTACCTCCAGGAGAAGCCTATTAATCGCTCCTGGCATCACGGCGAACTCACCTTCTCCCTCGTCTACGCTTTCTCGGAAAACTTCCTCCTTCCTCTCTCGCACGACGAGGTTGTGCATGGCAAGGGCTCTCTCTACTCGAAAATGCCGGGCGACCACTGGCAGAAACTTGCTGGGGTGAGGAGCCTCCTTGCCTATCAGTGGGCACACCCTGGAAAGAAGCTGCTTTTCATGGGGCAGGAATTTGCACAGATTCAGGAGTGGAACGAATCGCGTGGGTTGGATTGGTGGCTCACCGACGATCCCGGCCACGATGGTGTGCTCTCTCTCGTGCGTGACCTCAACGAACTCTATAAGGTCACACCTGCTCTGTGGAGTGACGATTTTACCTCTCACGGTTTCGAATGGATCGATGCCAACGATGCAGATAATAACGTTATTTCTTTTATCCGCAAGAGCAAGGAGGCAGATTCGCATATCGTTGTTGTGTGCAACTTTGCCGGAATTCCTCATAATGATTTCCGTGTCGGGCTTCCTCACCCAGGGCGTTGGATCGAGGTACTCAATACAGATGCCCAGGAATATGGTGGTTCGGGTGTAGGTAACCTCGGTGTTGTCACAGCCGACGATACGCCGTGGAACGGGCGCGCGTATTCGGCTCCGATGCAGCTTCCTCCCTATGGTGTGGTGTTCTTCCGCCACGAGGATGACGAGTGCAACGAATGCGATAAGTGAGAAGCCGCGAAGTCAGTACTCTCGATGGGGAAGGTACGGCCAAGGTAGAGCTCCTCTCACTTGTCCGTGTGTGGGACTCCAGGAATAGAGCCCCACACACCGGGCAGGGTGCAGTCTAGAAGAGCGCGTTTGCTAAGGCGCGACGCGCCTGGGTCACCACAGTACCCGCCCCGACGATCTCGAAAAGATCGAGGATACGCTTACGCACTGTCTCACGATCTTCGCCTGTGGTGGCTTTAATCACGTCGATAAGACGAGCAAAGGCTGCATCAGGATGGCCATAGCGCACCTCGATATCAGCAGCCTCCATATGTGCAGCGATATCTGTGAGTGGAATATCTTTCACAGCTGCGAGGATCTCCTGCGGATCACGCGCATCTGTACGCTGAGCAAGTTCAACGTGAGCCAGACCTACCTTTGCCTCGTCAAGGGAAGGATTCGCCTTGAGAGCAAGCTCAAATTCGTGCTTAGCCTTCGCGAGGTCGCCCGCGTCTAGGGCTTCGTAGGCTTCCTTCATGTGGGGAGGCAGTGGAGCTTCGACAGGTGCGTGCCCGCCCGACATTCTTCCCGTTATTCCGGCACTGGTCGCTGCCTGGAGAACTTGATCGAGGAGAGGTGCAATATCGCTTGTCTGTGCAACGCCTTCGAAAAGAGGGAAGGGGCGGCGCTGAAGCACAGCCACAGCTGCTGGCACGCCTTGGAGGCGGAACTCCTGAGCGACGGCCATCTGTGTATCCACATCCACTCGCCCAAACTGGAAGCGCCCCGCGTAGGCCTGAGCAGTCTGCTCGAACGTCGAAGCAAGCGATGCTGCTTCTGGTACACGCGCAGTGGTGAAGAAGAGAATGATGGGAACGGTGGCTGAGCGTTCGATGATCTCACGCAAGTTCTCAGCAGTGACATCAATAGCAATAGGGCCTTCCACCACGCCTTGCGCCGAGGCACCAGCCTCGTGAGGGTGAGCGGACGTTTCGGCTAGGGGAGCCAAATCCACGGCTCCGTACATTGAAGAATCAACCGGCTGAGTCATGATTATCCATTCTGAGCACTGAGGAGAACTGGGTCACTCGCACCTACTACGCGAATCGTCTGATCGGCAGCTCCGGCTGCGGGCACGTAGAAGGCAACGCTCACAGTGTAATTCGCGGTGAGGCTCCCCGTGACCTCGATTTCGCCTCCAGCTTGACCTGAGGCGAGTGCACCGATCGTCGAACCTACCTTGATCTTCGCTTGTGCTGTAGTGATAGAGATATGGGAGCTAAAGTCCATCTGAGCCACGACGAGGGCTCCACCATCAGAAGTTGCGAGAGCTACGGGAGTAGTGGTGCCAGCTGAGAAATTCATCGTCGCACTACCAGCTCCCTCAACCGCTTTAGCATTGGCGTCAGCGCTTGCTGCCAGCTTGGTGCGTAAGGCATCGTCTGCGAAAGTAAGGCCAGCTGAATCTTCACGCGTCTGATTGAGAGAAGCGTAGGCGGCTATCACTGCGGTGGGGCTGGCGGGAAGTCCCTCAGCCGAATCTGCAGCGAGGGAGCGCGCCCCTGATGAATCCAAAGCGAGGCCAGGAACAGTGGCGCCGGGGAGAATGGACATCACACCCCAGAGTTTGAAAAGCGAACGTGCATCGTCTTGAGTAAAGACGTTCATCGTCTGGAGATTGGATCCTTGCGCGGGATTCATGATGGAGAGCGCCACATGCGGGTAGGAATGTGAGGCTGAGACAACACTCTGGGAGGCCAGAGGCGAGAGGCGAGAAAGGGCATAACTGTCAGCGAGAATACTTTTTAGAGCGTATTCTGCGCTGCGCTGTGCGAGGAAAGGCCCCGCTGCCCGTACACCAAGATTGTGTGCATTGAGGGCGGAATCTGCTCCCGCGATTGCCTCGAAAACGGAGGCTTCCATGGCTTCGCGTTGGCTCGACGAGAGCGCCGGACGCGCCGAATGTGTAGCTGGTGTGGGGGTGGGAACGTCACCTCCTGGAGCACACGCTCCACAAGCTAGGAGCAAGGAGAAGGCGACAATACTCGCACTAACTTTACGCATGGAGATTCTCCTTCGCTTCGTCCTCGTCTTCACCTTCAGACTTCTTCTGCTCAGTGGGCGGAGCAATGCGTGGTGAGGATTCGTCACTGCGAAGAGCACTCCTCGTAGATACTTCATGTATCTCGGACTTCTCCTGGGCTAGGCTCCTACCTTCGTTTCTCATCTGGGTCTGTATAGTCAACGCAGACTTCCAACGCTCACGCCAGGCTGACGTGGAAGAGTGAGCCTGCGCGTCAGAGCGAGGAGATTCTTCGCCCCTCTCAGATGCGCTATCGGGAGTGCTCGCCTGACTAATTGCATGTGCAGCATCCACTCCCTCAGCTTCGTGACTCATCCCGGAGGCAGGCTCGTCATCTGGTTCCGCACTCTGGGTGAGCATGAGGCGCGATTCTTCCGCGAGTGGGCGTTCACGCAGTTCCCGGGAGCGCGGGCTCGCCACAAGGACTCCTGCTCCGAAGGTGTGACCTGTGGCCGCCATTTGAATTTCGCGAGAACTCTCAGCGAGGTTTCCGTCAAATTTGGCGATCACGGCAGTCTCAGCCACAGCACGCGAGGCTCGACGCGCCGCACGGTGCTTACGTGCAGCTAGACGCTCGGATTCTCGTTTGCGTTCATGTTGGTCAAGAGCCACTAAAAGCGCACCGATTACAGCGACAATAATGCCCACAAAAATGAGTGGGAACGTAACCTCGTTCGACCCACTTCGCTGCCACGTGAGAGTGATCTCGGGGGCGTTGCCCTCCGCGGTTTGTGCGAGAAATGCGACGGCACCAGGTTCAACCACCTTATACGTCACTGAGATCGTGCCTACCCCGGTCTTTTTCTCAAGCCAGAGGTCGGAATCGACGAGTGAAGGCACACTCTCGACACTTGCCGGAGTTGCTGTTGTTGCTAGTCGATCCCAACTCTCCAGCCCAGTGAGGCGAGTTAGACCCACACCTTCACTCCAGGCAGCGATATCCTCGGCGTACCCCACTACCAAAGTGATGGGGGTATCTCCGTTTGCCTTGGCTGTGATCGTCACACGTGAGGAGACGAGGTCGAGTACGCCTGCGTCTGTGCAGACGAAGGGAGTCGTGATTGCCCCAGTTTCTGCAGCAACTTCTCCGCCAGGGCGCCATATCGTCGCCATAGCTATGCCGACGATGGCGAGGATAAACCCCACCGCCGCGAGCGCTGCTCCCGCGATCCTTCGCATATTCTCCCTCTCACTTACTCATTCGACGTGGCGGCGTGTGCCTTGGAGGAAAGCCAACTCACTCTCGTCAGAAAAATAACGATTTCATAACATTAGTGTGGTAACCGGGGGATTGATGGTTATCTCCCTCACGATCTTCACACACATCCACTTCCTAGTATTCTAAGAGATCCTGGCAAGAGGCTGAAACACTGATCGACCTTGCCATATGGATACGAGGCAACATTGGCCGCGCCACGAGTGCAGTTCCTTCCCCCATCTTCTCCCTGGGTGCAAGTAAAGTGAGCCTAGAAGTACGCTTCAGTATGAAAGGCCACTACACATGGACGATTCTCCCCTCTTTCCGCTTGTGCGCAAAGGCTACGATCGAGCTCAGGTCGATGAGCGAGTTTCCTCACTCGAAAACGCTCTCGCCCAAACCCGCTCACAGGTTGCAGGGCTTGACGCACGAATCCTGCGCCTTTCTGGTGAACTTGCCGAAGCTCAGAAGCTCGCACAGGAGGCCGAACGCCCTAGCTATGCCGGACTTGGTTCGCGGGTAGAACGTCTACTTCGCTCCACTGAACAGCAGGCACTCGATGTTATGACTCGCGCAAACATGGATGCTCAGGCTCTTGTTGCCCGCGCCTTGAAACGCGCCGACGAACTCGCATCCACCGCCGAAGCCGAGGCTAAAGAGACTCTTTCCTCCGCCCAATCTGAAGCTGAAAATCTCAGGATTACCGCCCGCGCCGAGGCTGAGAGCACCACAGCCAATGCCACGCACACCGCCGACGAACTCTTAGCTTCGGCTGAACGTGAGGCCGAGCGCGTGCGCACAACAGCTCAAACAGAAGCCGCAGCCCTGCGCTCACAGGTGGGACACGAGATCGAGGAGGCACGAGTGAGCGCCGAAGCAGAAATTACGGCTCTACGTTCACAGGCCGAGGAAGAAGTAGCCACGTTAAAGGCTGAGACATCTCACGAGGTCAATCGGATTCGCAACGAAGCTGCCGAGGAGGTAGCAACGCTTCGTGCCTCTGTGGAACGCGAACTCTCCACACTCCGAGCCGAAGATGCGAAGGCACGCCAGGGAGCCGAAGAGGAGACGCGAGGCAAACTCGAAGCGATGATTAGGGAGAGTGAAGCCCACGCCGAAGCTGCCGAAAAGCGTCTGGCGGAAGCTACTACGCGAGCCAATGAACTTACAACGTCAAGCCAAGCCGAGGCAGCCCAGCGCCTCACGTTAGCTGCCGAAGAATCAGAGAAGATTCTCTCTGAGGCTCGGGCGCTGGCACGTCAGATTCGCGAGGAAGCCTCAGCCGAAGCCGATGCACGCCTGGCGAGTACTGAGGAACAAGTCGCCGCCCTGCGTGCCCAGCGTGAAACCTTGGCAAGCTACATTGAGGACATGCGCACAGCACTAGCAGCAGCCGATGCCGGAATAACACTCTCCTCAATCGTGGAGAGTGCAGCGCACAAGCACGAGACAGAGCACGAAGCAGAAGAACCCAACGGCGAAGAATCTGACGTAGCCACAGTTGGGGGACAGCGGAGGTTCGCTCCCGATTCAGCTGAGGCACCACAGACAGCCGCTACTGCACAAGAGTAAAACGAGATTTCTAGAACGGTTGTGGGGTGCTCATCGCGAGATGGGCACCCCACGCACCCCACATTTTAGGCCAGAGTGCCAGAAAGCCACTCTTCGATAGCCTCAGCTACAGCACGGGGATTCTCCTGGGCAGAAAAATGCCCAGCTTTCGGAATCTCGACGAGAGTGGTAGGGCCAGTAGCGCGCATACGCAGCTCTTCAAGCATCTTACGAGGACAGGTAGGATCATCGGCTCCGCGAAGGAGGAAAAGTGGGCGCGAGGATTCTACTGCTGCCCGCGCATCAGCACGTCCTGCCATAGCTGACTGCATCCATGCGAGAGATTGCGGACGCACGGTACGTAGGCGTGCATCAATGCTCTCTCGCACACTTTCGTCAACCTGAGGACTGAGCATCGTCGTACTCCAGGAAGCCACCGCCTCGTAGGGGCGCCCGGCTTCACAGAGGGCAATCGCCTCAGCTCGGCGCGTACGCGCAGTCGCAGTATCGGCGGCAATATTCGTATCCATTAGAGCGAGGGCGCGTACTCGTGTGGGGAAAGCGAGGGTGAATGTGGCTGCGGTAGCTCCACCCATCGATATTCCCCCTAGGTTCACGTCCGAGATTGCAAGTTCGTCGAGGAGGCGGGCAATGGCGTGTGAATAGGCGAGAAGCCCACGTTGCTTCGTCGATTCCTCAATAGCCTCCCCTGTGGGTGAGGCTCCAAAGCCAGGGGCATCCACTGTGAGGATGTCACAGCCAGGAAGAGCTGCGCGTACGCCTTCCCACATTGAGGAGTCCAGAGGCATCGCATGGAGGAGAAGAAGCGGAGTGGAGGTTGGCGAGCCAGTACGCCGCCAGGCAAGAGTAGTCACGTGGCTACCCTACCGTGCACGACGAGGGTACGCGGGAAAGAGCTGAGTCAGCATACATCTTACGTGTGCATACGTGTACCGGAGATCAGCGTCGCCCGCGGTGCTTCCAACAGCTCGTATGCCAGTGTCGGCGCATCTCCAAGCCATACTGGGCACCAAAGATTGACTCCTCACTCCACGCCACTTCGTGTGATTGACCTACGAGGATAATGCCATTGCATCCAGGGCAGACGTATTCCTTGGTTCCTGCGGCAATATGGCGCACTTTAAATATCCTGCCATCATGCCCCTCTTCTTCATGAACACCGCCAAACACCGCCTGCGTATTGAGAGGACGAACAGGGCGGGAGTACTTCTTGGAACGGCGCATATTCCCCATTGTAGGCACAGGAGGAAGGCAGAATCAGATAGTCCTTTCCGTGCACGCTCAGCGCTCTTCACGCTCAGCTCGTCCTCAACACTGCCCGATGCTATCCCGGTTCACTCGGTTCACTCAGCCAGGATTCCACTACGTAGTTCTCCAGGCTCCTCGCATCCAGGCACTAAGCTACTGCGCGGCCATCCTTATAAACGGCACGCACATGGAATTGTGGATCGACGAGGACGAGATCAGCTCGCGCACCCACGCAGATTCTCCCAATATCCTCACGCCCGAGCGCGCGCGAGGGAGTAGTACTCGCCATTGCCACGGCGTCTTCGAGGGGTACTCCTGCAGCCACCACCTGCGCCACAACGTCGAGGAGATGACTCGTCCCTCCAGCGATATTTCCTCCACGTACTCGCGCCACTGCACTAGTCACATGAACCAGGAGTCCTGAGAGTTCGTACGTGCCATCAGGCATCCCTGCGGCAGCCATAGCATCGGTGATAAGGATAAGAGAGGAAGGGCCGACGATATCGCAGATTGTACGTACAAGGTCAAGGCTGACGTGCACTCCATCACCGATAAGTTCCACCATCGCTTCTCCGCGTGCGGCAGCGGCAAGATATTCAAAAACCGGTCCGGGCGCACGGTGATTAATTTCACGCATCGCATTAAAAAGATGGAGAACGATTGGCGCATCCGAGGAAGTTGTTCCATTCTCTCGAATTGCGCGACGCGCTTGACGATTCATCTTTCTCGCGGTTGCAGCATCGGCATTTGTATAGCCCCAGGCAGGAAGTACCCCTTGGGAAATAATTGCATTCGCGAGTTCCTCAGCTCCTTCTAATTCGGGAGCCAGCGCCATCGCCCAGACGTATCCGCCACCTGCCTGAATAAGGCTCTGGGCGAGTGTGATATCCGGTAGGCAAACATAGAGGGGATTATGGGCACCGCAGCGTTCACGCGAAAGAAATGGGCCACCAATTTCGATGGCTTCAAGGATTCCCTTCTCACAGGCACGAGCAAGAAGAGAAAGGACAAAGTGCATTCGCTCGTTTTCCATAGCCCCTGTTGTGGCACTCAACCTCGTCGTGCCATGGCGCAGATGCTCGGTAACAGCAATCTCTACATCGCGCATACTCAAGGCATCTGGGAAAGACGCACCTCCTCCACCGTGGCAGTGGAGATCCACAAGGCCAGGGAAGATAAGATCTTCGCTTGTTCCTCCACAACTGCAAAGAGAAATCTCCGTGATGCGCTCCCCCTCCCATGAGACGTGTGCACAGTCAAGAACTCTATCGGGGAGGACTGTTTTTCCATGAAGTGTGCCCATAATTCCTCCATGAATCGCCTTCTCGTGGCTTCCACATCACCCCTGAGAATACCGGGAATTCTCTCAATAAGGGAAGGACGCTCGCACGTTTTCCGATCCTCGAACTCACCAGCCGCTTGTTGCAAAGAGCACCGCCGATCGCCCTCCGGCAACATTACGCCCTACTGCACATTCCCACATATGCCCTATCGTTATAAGAACCTCACCCACGACTCAACCTGCCAACGTTCAGTGACGTATTTATTAGCGTCACCGGAGAAGAAAATAATAAAAGTGAAGCAACTCAATTTTCTCCCTCTTATTTTCTTCGCATTCTTAGTTGTATATGTGTAGTCTAGAACCATGGAGAAAACAATTAAGGTTCTTTTGGACGATTTTGACGGGAGCGAAGCATCCCGCCACATCCGCTTCAGCGTCGACGGAAACAACTACGAACTCGATGTAAACGATGCCAACGGCAAGGCCTTCGACGAGGCACTTGCACCCTTCATTAAGGTGGCTCGTAAAACCGGACGTTTCTCAGTCCCGGCTGTTTCAAAGCCTCGCATGAGCTCGGAAGAGCTTACGCGAATTCGCACATGGGCGCGTGCGCAGGGCTACAAAGTTTCTGATCGTGGGCGCATTGCTCAGACGATCCAGGATGCCTACTACGCTTCCAAGTGAAACCTTTATCCACTCGATTAGGCCGCTGAAAATTTCAGCGGCCTAATTTTTTCACGCACCCCTCCATTCTTGGTTCTCCGATAAATGTGTAGCTCGGTGCACTCTACGCCTACGGCATAGCGACAGCGCCTATTCGTACGAACACTGAGGCACGAAAAACCTTGCGCTTTCCCTCAGCTTCTCCGAGCATTTTCATCATCCAGCCTCACTCATCGGGAAAGGTATGATCGGGAAGAAAAATGGCGGGCACAGTGATCGTTTCGTTACTCCACACCCCTTCCCCGCCTCTCTTTGATATAGGAGAAAAACCTCGTCCCTTCCTCAACTTTTTCGGTTGCTGAAATCCACGTGAAAGCACAGCTGAACGAACACGCATGAAACTGTATACAGTAGACGTGGAAACAGACCGAGCTACGATGCGAACCTCGCGCGCACATGAAGCTACGTCAGGAACAGATGTCTGAAATATCTATAGCGGAGTTATCACGCAGGAAAGTAAGAGGATCCATGAGGTCAGTCTCAGAATTTTCCCCCGTGAATGCAGAAGGATCATGGATCTCCAAGTGCAGGTGCGGACCTGTGGAATAACCGTTGGAGCCTACCCTGCCGATCTGCTGCCCAGCTTTGACTTTGTCACCCTTCGTGACGAGCACACCGTCGTTGAACATATGGATATACCACGACTGATAGGTATGTCCACCAATGGTGTGCTCAACGATGATGAGGTTGGAGGAACGACCACGGATACCAGCACCGGCGTGAATCACTGTACCGTCAGCAATAGCCAGGATCGGAGTGTTATACGCAGCCGCAAAATCCTCACCCGCGTGATAGGTTCTCGTTCCCGAGAAGGGATCGGAGCGGTAGCCAAAGTGCGAACTGAGGGTGTAAGAGCCACGTGCGATTGGGTAGACCACAAGATCAGCGTCGTCCTTGACGAATGCAGCTCGCACGCCTTGGGCAGAATCTGCCGAACACGATGCGGCAATGGGATGGGAAGCAGCTTCGGCAGCTGCCGAATTTGTGGCGGATTTGATTCCAGCCGTAGCAGAACCACTGAGAGAGGGGGGAAGAGTGGCGCTATGCTCCGTTCCACCGACAATCGAAGCACTAAGAGGAGGGGCTGCTTGTGCTCGAAGGTTCGTCAGGCCGAGATTAGCCAGTGGAGTGAGAAGAGCGAGAGTTCCGGCAGCAGCCAGGACGCAGGCGCGATAACGCCGTGTCCACTGTGGCGTAGCACCCTTGTGCGCTAGAGCTAATCTTCTTCTTGTGCGGTCTAATCTAGGTTTCGCACCGGTGAGGGGAGCAGATTCGTCCCTCACATCACGTAGGAGAGGACGGCTAGTTCGCCGCACGGTTGCGACGTTGTACGCAACCGATTCTGCGACCTCAGAGCACGAGAGGACTTCTGTTTCCTGGTGTACCTCCGCAGGAGAGTGCGGCGTGTTGTTCACTCCCACATCCTGCACACGGGAGGATTGAGCAGAATTGACACGAGGAGGGTGGACTGATTCTTTAATCTGATCGCTCAGCGTTATCGCTACGGCTCTCTGTGGCCGAGGTCTGGTTTCCCCTGTGGCTAGTGGCGTGCGCAGGCGAGGAGCTTCAACAAGACCCGCGCGTTCAAGGGCGATAAGTTCACGACGCGAGAGGCGCACAGATGGTCTCACCTGCACTTCGTCGCCATCGTGCGGCCTCATCGCATGTTTGCCCACGTATCCTCCACGCAGCTTCGTCGTACTCACTCTGACATTTGTCAAGCGAACCGGCGCAAGAGCCGGACACCCCTCAGCACACAGGAAAGTGCATTGGGGCACCCCTAGGGCTATCACTTAGAAGAGATAGCCCAACTATCACAAAATGATAACGAAATAGGCACTCCTCGATCCTGAGTTTTGCCCCACACTTTCGCCACGGTGCAGCATTCGCAGCAGTATGCGGCCATTTCACCCTAACAAGCAGAGTGTGTGACCTTCCTCATACTTACAATATTCCTCAAACTTGTTACCTACACCTAACGATTCCCTCACTCAAGAACGGAAGAATTTTCACTTATCCCACAATCTCTTCCATCAACAATGACGCGGCACTTACGTTCACTTTGCCTTGAAATCACTCCAGGAAATCCTCGGCAAAAATGCAAGGAAAATACGACCCACATAGGACGTACGTCACGTACTCTAGAGCTATTCGTATTTCGTTCTAGCGAGGGTTCACGTGTCAGCTCATACCTCAGAATTTGGTCAAAGCCAGGATTTCATCGACGATCTCTACGCCGCTTACCTCCAGGATCACTCCCACGTGAGTCCGCAGTGGCGCGAACTCTTTGGACGCTGGGAGCAAGCAGGCAAGAAACCAGCCGCTCCTCATGCACGTCCTATCTTCCCCACTACACAAGCAGCAGAAGTGGAGAAAAGTATCACAACCGATATTTCCTCCCCCACCGCATCGGCTGCGAGCATCCCGAAACTTGACCAGTCCGGCAACATCGACACACAGACAGCCCAGGCTCGTATTGATGTTCACTCCTCCACAGATTCACGCCTCGAAGCAGCGGAAGTTTCCACCGCGAGAGCCGATCTTCCTCCTGCACCCCGCGCTGCGGCACGCCCAGCTCGCACTCCTTATGCCAAGCAATACGAACTGCGCGCCTCACAAACAGCTCTCGCCGAACCCACCACGTATCCGCTCAAGGGTGTGGCAAAATCCGTGGCGGCAAATATGGACTCTTCCCTCGACATCCCCACTGCCACTTCTTTCCGCCAGGTGCCAGCCAAAATTATGTTCGATAATCGCGCTCTGGTAAACCAGCATCTCAAAGCCACACGCGGTGGCAAGATCTCTTTTACTCACCTCATTGCTTTCGCCACAATTGAAGCGCTCGTAGCAATGCCGGAGATGAACAACTCCTACGAGATTATCGACGGCAAACCTGTTATCCATACCCCCGACCACGTCAACTTCGGCGTGGCAATCGATGCACATAAACCCGATGGAAGCCGCACTCTCGTTGTCCCTTCTATCAAGGCTGCTGAACTGATGAGCTTCTCTGAATTCCTCGCCGCCTATGAAAACCTCGTGCGGCGCGGACGACATGGAGAACTCACCCTTGAGGACTACCAAGGCACCACTGTCTCGCTGACAAATCCAGGCGGAATTGGTACCACACAATCGGTGCCACGGCTCATGAAGGGGCAAGGGCTGATCGTCGGTGTCGGGTCGATGGTCTACCCTGCCGAATTCTCCGGCACATCGGCCAGCGTCATCTCACGCCTCGGTGTCTCCAAAACAGTCACACTCTCTTCCACCTACGATCACCGCATTATTCAAGGAGCCACCTCTGGCGAATTCTTGCGCACGATTGAGCGCAAACTCCTCGGCCTTGACGGGTTCTACGAGCGCGTTTTCCTCTCTCTGCGCGTCCCTACCGAACCTTACGTGTGGGAGATGGATGTCGAAGTTGACGAACGCAACGAGCTTCAGCGCCCTACACGTATCGCCCGTCTTATTCATTCCTACCGTTCACGCGGCCATCTCATTGCCGACCTTGATCCTCTCGCTTTCCGCCCCTTGCGCCACCCTGACCTGACTCTCTCAGCTTATGGACTCACAGCTTGGGATCTGGATCGAGAGTTCCCCACAGGTGATTTCTCCGCTCAATCCTCGGCAAGCCTGCGCTCGATTCTCGATCAACTGCGCGCAACCTACTGCTCCACAGTGGGATATGAGTACATGCATATCTCAGATCCAGCTCAGCGTCGCTGGTTCCAGGCACGTCTAGAACACCCACGTGAAGCCACCCATCCCACCGATCAGGCTCGCATTCTCACCAAGCTCAACGAAGCCGAGGCTTTCGAAGAGTTCCTCCATACGAAGTATCTAGGGCAGAAACGTTTCTCGCTTGAGGGCGGGGAATCTTTGATTCCGGCTCTCGACGCGGTCTTGGCTCATGCCGCTAGCGATGGCGTACGTAACGTAGCCATTGCCATGAGCCACCGTGGGCGTCTCAACGTACTCACAAATATCGCAGGCAAGTCATACAAGCAGATCTTCACCGAGTTCGATGGAGTGGTCGATCCTCGATCCGTTCAAGGTTCGGGCGATGTCAAATACCACCTGGGAACCGAGGGAACCTACACCTCTCCTACAGGAGAAACTACGGAAGTTTACCTCGCAGCTAATCCCTCCCATCTCGAAGCTGTCGATGGTGTACTTGAGGGGATCGTACGCGCCAAGCAAGATCTGGAAAGTTTGGGCGACGAAGGCTTTGCCCACCTTCCCATTATCGTCCACGGAGATGCAGCTTTCGCTGGTCAGGGCGTTGTCACAGAGGTACTCAACCTTTCCCAACTGCGCGGTTACCGCACCGGGGGCACAATCCACATCATCGTCAATAACCAGATCGGTTTCACCACTGCTCCCACATCTGGGCGTTCCTCAAACTACGCCACAGATATTGCCAAGGGTCTCCAACTGCCAATTTTCCACGTCAATGGGGATGATCCAGAAGCTGTGGTGCGCGTTGCAGCCCTCGCCTACGAGTACCGCCAGGCCTTCCACAAGGATGTAATTATCGATCTCATTTGCTACCGCCGCCGCGGACACAACGAGGGCGATGATCCTTCGATGACTCAGCCGATTATGTATTCCCTCGTGGATTCTAAGCGCACCACTCGCCAGCTTTATAAGGAAGCTCTTATCGGGCGCGGCGAACTGACGCTGGAGCAAGCTGAGGAAGTAGAAGCGTCCTACCATGCCACTCTCGATGCCGCCTTCCGACAGGTGAAGGAGGCTGAGGCTGCCGCAGAATCTGGTCAGCGCGATGCCATTGCTGGTCTTGAACTTCCAGTAGCGCAGCAGGAAGATGCAGGAACCCTCATTGGTTGGACGAGTTTCACCACACCGCAGATTATTGCGCGTGTTGGAGAAGCACACCTTCAGGTTCCCGAGGGCTTTACTCTTCACCCAAAGATTGCTCAACTCTACGAACGTCGGGCGAAGATGAGCCACGAGGGGAAAATCGACTGGGGATTTGGTGAAATCCTTGCCTTTGGTTCCTTGCTCATCGAAGGTCTACCTGTGCGCATGTCGGGTCAAGATTGCCGACGCGGTACTTTCGTGCAGCGCCATGCTACTGCCCACGATCATGCGACCGGTGCGGAATGGGTACCTCTACGCAATCTCACCGAAGATCAGGCGCATCTCTGGATGTACGATTCGAGCCTCTCAGAGTACTCCGTACTGGCCTTCGAGTACGGCTACTCCGTGGAACGTCCGGATGCTCTTGTTCTCTGGGAAGCTCAATTCGGCGACTTCGCCAATGGTGCCCAGACAGTGATCGACGAATTCGTTTCCTCCTCTGAGCAGAAGTGGGGTCAGCGTTCTTCGCTCGTCATGTTGCTCCCCCATGGCTTTGAGGGTCAAGGCCCCGATCACTCCTCAGCTCGCATTGAGCGCTACCTCCAACTGTGCGCTCAAAATAATATGTGGGTGTGCCAGCCTTCCACTCCGGCTAATCACTTCCATATGCTGCGTACGCAGGCCTACGCTCGCCCACGCCGCCCTCTCATCGCCTTCACACCCAAGCAACTCTTGCGACGCAAGGGGGCAACCTCCGCTGTCGAGGATTTCACCGCCGGTACTTTCCTCCCTGTCATCGGAGAGGAAAGTGTGGAAAATCCAAGCCGCGTGCTCTTGTGCTCAGGACGCCTCTACTACGATCTACTTGAAGAGCGCACACGACGCGGGGATTCTTCCACGGCAATCGTGCGTATCGAGCAGCTCTATCCGGCTCCTGTAGCTGAGGTTCGTGACGAACTCACACGCCTGGGTGCCTCTGAGATCTTCTGGGTACAAGATGAGCCGGAAAACCAAGGGCCATGGACACACTTCGCCATGGGGCTCTTCCGCGAGCTGGAAATCTGGCCGAAGCTCGTCTCCCGGCCAAGTGCCGCTTCCCCCTCCACTGGCCTCTCGAAGTCGCATACGGCTCAAAATGCACAGATCCTGCACGAGGCTTTCGATCGTTAGACTACAGTGCATAACTGGGGTGGGGCTCAGCAGCTGAGCTCCACCCCAAACCGAGTTCCGTCCCAAACCGAGCCGTACCTCAGCTATATGGATATGCTCACTCGCGGCCACGTTCCGCTTTCCTCTCCGCCACATAGTCTCGGCGTGCCCACCCACTCTCATACCTTTTTCTGCCACAGTAGAGGATGTGAGTCTCATCTTTATTGGCGACGAACTCGTCGCAGGTTATGGCGATTCCCGTGCGAGTGGGTGGATAGGGCGCGTCCTCTCTCATACCCATAATGAGCCACCCTTTCTCTCCTTCACTCTTGCCATGCCTGGCGAGAGTATCGGTAAACTCGCCGAACGT
Source organism: Actinomycetaceae bacterium zg-1166 (assembly GCA_015679245.1). Classification (GTDB taxonomy): domain Bacteria; phylum Actinomycetota; class Actinomycetes; order Actinomycetales; family Actinomycetaceae; genus Changpingibacter. Next base: position 1,522,691 of record CP064953.1, read on the forward strand.
TGGAAGGTCGAGGTTCCTCAACGCATGGAAGAAGGCAAGGATAACCGCCTTATCGTTGGTTTGGGGAGCCACGGTTTGTCTGCCTTAAGCGTGGCACGCGCACGCCTCCACCTCGCCAACATTCTGGACGGTGCCAGCAAGGCGGGAATGACGAGTTTCGTAGTGGGGCCGCCCCCTCGTCGTGACCTCTCTCCAAATCTCCAAAGTGACTTCACCAACGCCTACGCCGAGGTGTGCGGGCGGCGCGAGGTTCCCTTCGTTGATACTTTTACGCCGCTTCTTGCCCATGAACAGTGGAATTCTGATCTTGCTCTCGCCGATCGTTATACGCCGAGTCAAGCTGGTTATGGCCTTCTTGCCTGGCTTGTCCTACACAATGGCTGGAATACCTGGCTCGGAGTTCCCCCAACGAACTGAGTGAGCCAGATTCTGGGCTATTTCGCTGCTCATGTGGAGGGTTTTCTGCATCTGAGAAATGCTACTATCCACGCTCATCCCTTGACGAGGCAATCTCCACCAGTACTGCTGCTTTCCTCAATGCTCACGCCAGTGCATCTTCTTCATACGCGGATAACTTCAATGCGAACGCACCTTCAATATGAGAGCATCTTTAGGCTATAAGCCCGCTTTGAGCCCTAGGAGCACCTTGAATATACGAGAGTCTCCTCAACATGAATATGAGGGGAAGCCTGGGCTTCCCCTCATATCTCCATCTACGTAAGGCTCGCACTCCCTACATCGACAAAAGATCTAGCGATAGTGGCAAGCGTTCATGTGATCCACACCGGCTTCAGTCGCCACAAGTTCAGGAGTTTGTTCATCGCAGCGCGTGCGTTGGCCAGCATCAAGCATCTGATAGAGCGGGCAGCGCGTGCGGAAGGCACACCCAGGCTTATTTTCTGTGGGACTGGGTAGATCCCCCTTGAGGATGGTGCGCTGACGCGTACGCTCAACCTCCGGATCGGGGATCGGCACGGCAGAAAGAAGAGCCTGTGTGTAGGGGTGCTGTGGGTTGGAGAATACCTCCTCCACGCTTCCTGTTTCCACAAACTTTCCAAGGTACATCACAGCCACACGGTCGGCGATATGGTGAATCACCGAGAGGTCGTGTGCAACGAAGAGGTAGGAAAGTCCAAGTTTCAGCTTGAGCTCGTCAAGAAGGTTGATAACGTCAGCCTGGATGGAGACATCGAGCGCAGAGACAGGTTCGTCGAGAACGATAATCTCTGGGTTCGTCGCCAAAGCGCGGGCAAGGCCAATGCGCTGGCGCTGGCCACCAGAAAAAGCACCAGGGAAACGATCCATCTGCTCGGGCTTAAGACCTACGATATCCATGAGTTCTCGTACACGCTCAAGCACATTCTTTTCGTTACCAAAGGCGGTCAGTGGCTCAGCGATGATGTCTTTAACCGTCATTCGCGGATCGAGAGCACCCATCGGATCTTGGAATACCATCTGGATATTGCGGCGCTTGTGGCGGCGTTCTCGTGAGCCGAGGCTCGTGACATCTACGCCGTTGAGAACAATCGTGCCGGAGAGGTTCTTGCCAGCTCCCAGATCCATGATCTCAAGCAGTGCAGTGGACTTACCTGAACCAGATTCCCCCACAATCGCAAGAGTCTCACCCTTACGCAGATCAAAGGAAACACCATTAACCGCGTAGACGGATCCCACGCGGCGCTTCATCAGCGCTCCCTTGAGGAGCGGGAAAGTCTTCACAAGGTCATGGACATCGAGCACGACTTCGCGTTCCTCGCGCGGCACTCCAGCCATCGAATCAACTGAGCGTTCAGGAACCGGGTAGAGATCCTTACCATCGATCTTCTTATCGACGATCTCCGCTGCACGCACACAGGCAGCCGAGTGGATAAACACGGAGTCATCCTCGCTCTCCTTCGAAGAAACGGAAGCGAGTTCTGCCCCTGATTCTGCACCACCCTCAAGACGAGTATCCTTCCCCAAGGGGAGAAGTGGGGGCTCTTTGGCGCGGCAGGCATCGATCGCGATTGGGCAGCGTTCGACGAAGGGGCACATGTCTGGGAAGTTGATAACCGTAGGCGGATTGCCGTGAATAGGGACGAGAGGATCTTCGCGCTTGCGATCGGCACGAGGGATCGAACCTAAAAGACCAATCGTGTAGGGCATATGCGGCTTGTAGAAAATCTCGTCTACGCTTCCCGTCTCCACAGGCTTACCCGCATACATGACTGCAACATCGTCAGCCGTTCCAGCCACAACACCCATATCGTGCGTAATCATAACGACGCCGGCTCCGGTTTCTTCCTGAGCCTTTGCGATCACTTCGAGGATCTGTGCCTGGATCGTCACATCGAGAGCCGTGGTAGGCTCATCGGCAATGAGCACACGGGGATTATTGGCAATCGCAAGAGCGATGACAACACGCTGGCGCATACCGCCAGAGAACTCGTGCGGGAAAGCCTTGACGCGGCGCTCTGGATTGGGGATACCGACGAGGTCAAGGAGTTCAATCGAACGCGCGAGCGCTGCCTTCCCTGAAAGTTTGGAATCATGAGCCTTAAGAGCCTCAGTGATCTGCGTGCCGATATCAAATACCGGCGTGAGAGCCGAGAGCGGATCCTGGAAGATCATCCCGAGTGACTTGCCTCGGTATGCAGCCATCTCTTGGTCAGTGAGGCTGATCAATTCATTACCGTCGAACTTCACGGAGCCGGTGATCGAGGCATACCCAGGGAGGAGACCCATAATTGCCAGGGAGGTGACAGACTTCCCAGAACCGGATTCACCCACGATAGCGAGCGTCTTGCCGGGATAGAGATCGAAATTGACTCCTCGCACAGCATCCACACGCCCGGCTTCCGAGGGGAAGGAAACGTTGAGATTACGTACAGAAAGAATGGGCTGACTCATGCTCGGCCTCCCGCCGACGAGTTCGGATCAAGGGCATCGCGAAGGCCATCGGAAATGAGAGCCACGGAGATTGTCAGGAGCATCAGTGCAGCAGCTGGGAACCAGAAAGTCCACGTCGCCGAGCGCACAGAAGCGGAACCTATTGTGAGGAGATTACCAAGAGAGACATCTGGAAGTTTCACACCCAGGCCAAGGAAGGAAAGTGATGTCTCGCTCATGATGGTGGAGATAATACCCAACGTGAAATTAATGATGAGAAGCGAGCCGATGTTCGGGACGATATGCCGCCCCACGATCTTCCAGTTGCGTACTCCCATGTATCGGGCAGCAGCCACATATTCGCGCTCACGAATGGAAATAGCGAGGGACCAGATTACTCGCGCGTAGTACATCCAGCCGAAGCCGATGAGTACCACGGTGAGGACGAACCAGTCGCCTCCTGAACCTGAAACCATAAGGGCGATAAGAAGGAAGGAAGGAACCAGGAGCATGAAGTGGATGAAGGCGAGAATGACCTTTTCCACCCGCCCACCGAAGAAAGCAGCAGTTCCGCCAACAAAGGCCGAGATGAGCACCGTGAAGAAGGAAACTGCCACAGCGATAATCATGGAACGACCAAGACCATGAGCCACCTGGGCAAAAAGATCATTTCCTGCACCCGTGGTACCAAACCAGTGTTCTGCCGAAGGCGGCTGTGAAATCGCAGCGAAATCAGCGTCCTGATAGAAGTAGGGGGTGAAATGGGGAGCTAGCCCTGCAAAGAGAGCCAAAAGAACGAAAATCACAAGACCCGCCACTGCCGGCTTGTTGCGGAAAAAACGCCGGGTGTAAAGAGAGGCCTTCGAGAGAGTTTTCGCAGGAGTCTCTACCTCGGGTTCTACAGGAGTGGTTTTCTTGGGGAGTTCTTCGAGTATTTCCTGGGTTGATTCGTTCATGTCAGCTCACCCTCACTCGTGGATCAAGGGCAACGACAAAGATATCAGAGAGGATTGCTCCCACCGCTGTGAGGAAGGCGCTGAAGGCAGCCGTGGCTACCACGCCGTGAATGTCGTTGCGTTGAATCGTTTGGACGAAGTACTCACCCATACCGTGCCAAGCATAGATTGTTTCTGTCATCACTGCGCCTGTAAAGACACTTGGTACGGAGAAGGCCACTGAGGTGGCGATCGGAATAATTGAGGTGCGCAGTGCGTGGCGACGAATCGCCTGATGGCGCGTAAGACCCTTAGCACGCGCAGTGCGCACGTAATCCATTTCGATGTTATCCAGAAGGATCGAGCGCTGGGTCATATGGTAGCTGGCGTAAGAGATAAAGACGAGGGAGATCGTCGGCAAGGTCAAACGCTGGAGGATATCGACTAAATGGGGCAAGAATCCGACAAGACCTTCGGATGTGCCGCCCGTGACGAAGAAGACGTTAGCGCCGGTGAGGTTGTTAATTTTGATAGCGATAAGGACAAGGACGAGCGAAGCCACGACAGTGTGGGTATTCATCGCCACGAGAGAGATACCCTGGAAGAATCGGTCAGCGCGCTTGTACTGGCGAGAAGCGGTGTAAACACCCAGGCTCACGCCGAGAACCACGGCAATGATCGTCGCGCCGAGAACCAGTTGAGCTGAAACCCACATGCGGGTGGCGATTTCACGATTGACGTCACCCGTGCCGTAGAAGCCACGCCCCCAATCCCAGTGGAAAAGGATACTCCGTAGCCAGACCCACCAGCGTTCGAGGAGGGGTGTTTCGGGGTTGAGATTAAACCTCTCAAGGTTAGCGTTAATTTGCTCAGGCAGGAGCGCTGGGCGTCGCCCGGCGTAATTAGCGCGCGGGTCTAGAAAGTAGTTTGCGAGGAAGAAGGTCATGTTGGTTGCGAGGAATACCATCACAAACCACGTGACCACCCTCCTTACGAGGTATCTCACCACGATGTGGCCTCCCACATGTCTACGACCAATACCCGTGGGATTGCGGGACATCGGTCCTACTGGTTAATGCGTGTAGTCTACACACATCTCTCCCGCAGATCCGCCCTTATGAAAAACAGACGACTGTCTCATGTGGCTCAATCAAGCGAGAACCCTTCGATGAGAGAAGTTGCCACACATGCTCAATGTGTAGGTATTCTCCCGTAATTGCATCACCCCATTCTAATACCTCATGGCTCAGACAGGAGCATTTGACGCAATACTGAAGATTGTATCGTCTTGGTATAGATCACGTCGAAAATTGCGCACGAATCCGCCACTATCTCCCCTCTATCTGTGTATATATATGCAGAAATGTGCACAACTTCAATCTGCCTACTTGCTCACACGGGTATCTTGTGGCTCACGAATCCTTTCCTCGCATTGCGCGCCTAAACGACTTAAGCTCGTAGTGTGCAGATCCTCAATCTCTTGGACCAAGGTCCCTTGGACTATATGAGTACCGATGCCATCCAACGCAGCCTTCGCGCTAAAACCGCCGCGCTCGCAGCTCCTGATACCCTCATCGTTTGGGAAGCTCAGGATACCTATACCGCTGGGCGACGCACCCAAGAAGAAGATATCCCGGATAAATCTATTCCCGTTATTCCAATGGATCGTGGAGGCTCAGTCACCTACCACGGCCCTGGACAGCTCATTATCTACCCGATTATTAAGGTACGCACCCCCAAAGATGTCGTCGCCTTTGTTCGCGCCATCGAACGCGCCGTTATCGCCTGCCTCGACGACGTTTGGGGTCTCCTGAGCCTCCAAATAGAGGGACGCTCAGGCGTATGGATCTGCCATGAGGGTGAGATTGATCGGAAGATCTGTGCCATCGGCGTTAAATTCGCTGAAGATACGACGATGCATGGCCTTGCCCTCAACGTCACCACTGACCTCTCCAAGTTTGGTCGTATTATTCCTTGCGGCCTCGCTGATGCCTCAGTTACCTCCCTTGAGGCTCTTGGTATCCAGACGAGTCTCACCAAGGCCGCCAATGCGCTTCTGCCCTACCTCGAAAAAGAACTCCGCCAATTTCAACGCCCCGAAAGGATTGCCGCATGAGCTCCGTCCAGCCCGAAGGGCGCAAGCTCCTTCGTGTGGAAGCCCGCAACGCCCAGACTCCTATCGAGAAGAAACCCGAGTGGATCCGCACCACTGCAGTGGTGGGCGAAGAATATACGGACATGCGCTCCCTCGTCCACGGCTCTGCTCTCCACACTGTGTGCGAGGAAGCCGGATGTCCCAATATCTACGAGTGTTGGGAAGATCGCGAAGCCACTTTTCTCGTCGGAGGAAGCGAATGCACACGCCGCTGCGATTTTTGTCAGATCGCCACGGGCAAGCCCACAATGCTCGATCGCGACGAACCACGCCGTGTGGCCGAATCCGTACGTCAGTTGGGTCTGCGGTATGCCACCGTGACAGGTGTTGCCCGCGATGATCTTGACGATGGAGCCTCGTGGATCTACGCAGAAACATGCCGCCAGATTCACGAGTTGTGCCCACACACTGGCGTTGAACTTCTCGTCGACGATTTCCAGGGCAACATTACAGCCCTCAAGCAAGTCTTTGACTCTCGTCCGGAAGTCTTTGCTCACAATGTAGAGACAGTGCCGCGGATCTTTAAGAAAATCCGTCCAGCTTTCCGCTACGAACGCTCGCTGGACATTATTGCAATGGCTTCCGAAGAAGGCCTTGTGACGAAGTCAAATCTCATTCTTGGGATGGGTGAGACGCGCAAGGAAATCGAACAGGCGATGGTCGATTTGCACGATAACTCCTGTGATTTGCTCACAATTACGCAGTATCTACGCCCCTCAGCTCTCCATCACCCTATCGACCGTTGGGTTAAACCCACTGAATTCCTTGAGCTACAAGCTCTCGGCGAAAAGATCGGTTTTTCTGGAGTTATGGCCGGGCCGCTCGTGCGTTCCTCCTACCGTGCCGGGCGCCTCTACGCCGCCGCAATGACACGCAAAGGGTGGAATATCCCAGAAAACCTCCGCCATCTTTCCTCGCCCAAGGCTGCCCGCCAGGAAGCAGGAGCACTTATCAAGGCTCACCCGAAATTCGCCACTGTGTAGGAGGAGCACAAGAGTAATGAGCGCGAGATCTCCTCACACACATTACTTTCTCTCTCGTCACCTTTATCCAAGCGCGGATATCACCGCTATCCAGTTGCCTTGATCTGGCTCCACACCGCTTGGCGCACAGCCGAGCGATCCACCTTCCCTGATCCTCCCAGCGGAAGTGAATCCATAATGGCGAGATAGCGCGGGAGCTTATAGCGAGCAAGAACCTGCCCAGCAAAGGACTGGATCTGCGCGAGTGAAGGAACCTCAGCCCCATCTTCCATGACGAGAGCAGCCACGACACGTTCCCCCCATGTTTCGTCAGGAACGCCGCAGACAACCACATCGCTCACACCACGATACTGACACAAAACCTCTTCGATCTCGCCAGGAAGAATCCCCTCTCCACCTGAAATGATCTGATCGGAAAGGCGCCCTTTCACCCAGAGGAAACCCTCCTCACTCAGAGTTACCACATCTCCCGTGCGCAGCCACTTATCGAGGAAAGACTGACGGTTGTACTCTTCGCCGTGCCAGAAGCCAGAGGTCACTGATGGCCCACGCACGAGCAGTTCACCACTTTCACCCAGAGCCACATCTTCAAGGGTTTCTGGATTGACAACTCGCGCTTCAATATGAGCGAAGGGGCGACCGATGGAACCGGCCTGAAACTCCATATGTTCGAAGGGAAGATACGCTCCCGATGCCGAAATCTCCGTCATTCCCCACACATTGAGAGGGCGTAAGCCAAACGTAGTAAGAGCGCGCAGAATCCGAGCAGGTACGGGTGCCCCACCGATGAGAGGCAGCCTCCATGCACTCAGATCTCGTGTCGCCATATCCGGATGAGCAAGAAGTGCATCATACATCGTCGGCACAGCGAACATAATATTCACACGATGCTCTTCAAGTAGGCGAAGTACCAGACCTGGATCGAAGGAGCGAACAATCACCACGTGGCCACCGTGAGTGAAGAGATCCAACGTGGTGCCATTGAAGCCACCAATATGTGAAAGTGGAGCCACGGCGAGCACCGTATCATCGCTGCGATACTCAAATCCTTCGCGGAAGTTGCGAGAGCCCCACCAGAGGTTCTCATGTGTGAGCCCCACAGCCTTCGGCTGCCCAGAGCTGCCCGAAGTAAAAAGAATCGCAGCGAGGCCGTTGGGATAGGAACGCCCACCCAGAGCATCACATCCCGAAGGGGCAGTATCAGCGACAAAATTCGTATCGAAGGAGGCGATTGCGGCAGAAAGGGCAAGAAACCCATTGTGCAGCGCCATTGAGAGAGGCCCCGCCTGCGCATCGTCGTCAATCACAAACTGAAGCAGCGTTCCCATCGAGGTGAATCCTGTACGCGCAGCAATCTCAGGTTCACAAACGAGAGCACGTGGAGAGCAAAAATCTACAAGATTTTGTAACTCGTAATCGGTGAGGCGGTAAGAAACCGGCACAAAAACAGCACCTAAACGGGCACAGGCGACATGCGTGAAAAGATGGTAGGGAGAATTGTGTGCCGCAACGAGCACACGATCCCCCTCACTCACACCAGCTTGGGCAAGAAGAAGAGCGAGGCGACGTGTCGCGTCACATGCCTCGCGCACACTCCACGTTTGATCACCATAGGTGAGTGAAGGGCGATCAGGATGAGCCCACGCAGCACGATCCAGGGCGTAGGCAGCGTTGTAGATCGGATGTTTAGGCAAGAGACCAGTACCCCTTCAGGATCTGGTAGAGGCTCACAAGATCGTTAATCTCGGAGAGCTCCCGAGCCGAATGCATGGAGAGGAGCGGCACACCCACATCCACAGTATCGATCCCTAAACGTGTTGCTGAGAGTGGTCCGATTGTCGATCCACACGTCACAGCGTTGTTGGAAACAAAGCTCTGCACCTGGACGCCAACTTCACCAGCCGCGCGCAACCACAACGCCTCACCATGGGCATCCGACGCATAGCGCTGATTCGCATTGATCTTCACCATCGGTCCAGAGCCAAGCACAGGGTAGGCATCTGGATCGTGGAATTCAGGATAATTTGGATTAATTGAATGGCCTGCATCCGAACTCACACACGAGGAGCGCGCGAGCATTTGCCAGTACTCATCTTCTCCTCCTCCCAAGGCAGCAACGGTACGGCGCAGCACTGATTCGAGAATCGGCCCACTGGCACCCGTGGTGGTAGCCGAACCGACTTCCTCGTGATCGAAAGCCGCAAAGATAGCAATGTCCTCGCTCTCCACCTCGATAAAAGCGCACAGTCCCGCGTGAACAGAAGTGAGATTATCTTGGCGTCCTGCCGCGAAGAAGTTCCCAGAAACAACCTGAGGCGGCTGTGAATCGTATGCGTAGATATCTGTACCCGCGATCTGATCGGCCTCAATCTGCGCGCACTGGGCAAGATACTCATAGATTGACGCCTCACCCAAAGCCCAGATGGGATGGAGGTGACGCTGGGGGTTGAGAATGAGTCCGTTAGTATTTACCCCTCGATCAAGGTGGGGAGCAAGCTGCGGGATCACCATAATCGGATCCGTGCGTACAAGGTGCTCGGTACCGTCAAGGGTAACTAGACGCCCAGCCAAACCGAGTTCACGATTGATCCACGAATTGGAAAGAAGACCACCGTATGTCTCCACATTGACCTGGCTAAAACCTAAATTGAAGGAATCGGGTTCCATCTTGAGCTTGAAACCAGGAGAATCCGTATGCGCACCAACGATTGCAAAGGCCGAGCGTGTGCTGGCTCCCTCGGGAATCTTCCAGGCCACAACCGCGCCTCCCCGCCGCAGGAAGTGCCCTCCTGGGCTCGCGTGCCAAGCGTCTTCTTCGCTGTGTTCGACGAAGCCCGCTTCGCTAAGGCGCACAGAAATCTCTGCAGCGGCGTGGTAGGACGTGGGGGATGCGAGGATAAAGGAAGCGAAATCACCGGCGTACTGTGCAGCCTCGTCGCTCACTCGTCTTGTGCTCTGCATAGTTCCTTATTCTATGCCACCCGTGTACACCCTGCGCTCTTTGCGCCATTGCCCTCAATGGATATGTTTTCCTGCACGAGAGTGAAGGAAGGTTCAGTGCCAGTGCCACCCAAGCGAGAGAAGTATCACGCTCGCCCCACCTTCGCCATCTTCCTGCGTTATCCTTCTGCAACTTTACTCCTCACCTTCTTCACTCTCAGTGCGTGCCGTACATCCCAGAAGAGTACGGAGCTCGTCAGCCTGAACATCGTTGAGAACACGACGAACATGCGCGCGCTCTGTTGCCGCTTGAGCAAGCTGGCGGTATGTGGGAGGAATATCTCTCGCTGAGGGATCAGTGGCAGCCAGAGCGTCGATTGCTGCGAGGTGCTCAGCCACCGTCCCAGTATCGGCACGCATCACCGGCCCCGTCGCCAGAGCCTCGCCACTGGAGAGCGCACCCTCAAGTGCTGCTTCAAATAGAGGCCGCACATACATGCCCGGATTCTCAACTCCTGCTGCTTCCAGCATCCGCTGAGCCTGGGCGACGAGGACGACGAGATGGTTAGCTCCGTGGGCAAGGGAAGCGTGGTAGAGAGCCCGATTTTCTTCCTCGACACGCACAGGAACTCCGCCAAGCTCGGTGACAAGAGCCTGCCCGATAGGAGCCAGGAGCGGTGAAGCAGTAACAGCGAAGGGACACCCTACAAGACGCGCCACGTCGAGAGAAGTCCCCGTGAAGGTCATTGCCGGATGGAGAGCAAGAGTAAGAGCTCCTGCGCGCGCGGCAGGCTCAAGCACCCTTGTTCCGAATCTACCTGCCACATGGAAAACAAGCTGACCTGGACGCCACAACCCAAGTTCAGCTACCCCGCTAAGAATGCCTGGAAGTTCATCGTCGGGCAGAGCAAGAAGCACACACTGCGATGCCTTGATAATCTCCTCCAGGCCCATGGACGGCACACCAGGAAGCATCGCATCTAGGCGCTCACAACTTTCAGGTGAGCGTGCGTAAGCCCCGGTGATCTCATGCCCAATGGCGCGCAGCGCCGAACCAAGAGAGCACCCTACTTTGCCAGCGGAGATAATGCCGATCTGAAGACGGGAACTCATTCGCTCTCCCTAGGAGAGAGCACTGTGCTCTGTAGTTGAGAACTTTCGTTGCTCTGCGAGGCAGGGAGTCCCACTCGTGTGCGCCACACTTGCAGGCTTTCCTTCTCCGCACGGGCACGCCGCTCCTTAGAAAGGCTGTCCTCACTTTCTATCGTGGAGATAACGTCAGCCACATTGAGATTCGAGATCGTACAGGAAACCGTAGGAGTAACAGTATGGAAGGAGAGGTCAGCTAGGCCTGCACGGCGTTGAAGAGGCCCCTGGGAGATTCCTGCCGATTGGAAGTGTTCGTGAAGAAGGAACTTGATCGACGTAGAGAAAATTCCTCTCCACCGCATCACCACAGCCGTACGTGTAAGGGCAATAGCATTGGCCTTCCAACCAATGGGATCAAACCACCGCGCAGATTCAGTGGCATTGGTAAAGAGGAAGGAGGAACCCGAACCTGTGAAAGCCTCCTCCAGGAAGGCAGGGATATCGTCGACTCCAAGATCAGGAAGAATAACCCAGAGCATACGCTCGATCTCCTCCCGTGTACCCACAGGAATAAGGAGAGAATCACCCACCGGTGATTCAGAGGAGACGACTTTTCCACCAGGAATCGTCACCTCAAACTTCCACCATCCACACCGCCGCCAGAGCAGGCGCTGGTGTATTTCGATCGCGTGAACACGCCCTGGGGCAATTGTCTGAGCATAGGTGGAGATAAGGCCAGAACGTGTACGCACACCGTTGTGTGCAAGTGTGACAGTAACCCCCCAGGATTTCATAAGAGTGGAGATCCCTGAGCGCAGTGAACTCAGAAGAAGCAACAGCGTGGGAATCCAGGCGAAACCGTCAGTAATGACTGCGATGGTGATTGTGCCCACAAGCCAGATGAGCGCGAAGAAGGTCGAGACGTGCAAAAGGCTCGCTCCTACAAGGCGCCCAACACTGAGGCGATAGGTAACAAGTTCGTTCTCGGCACGCACGCCAAAATTTCGCCAGGATCCTAACGCCGGAGGTAAACCCCGACGCACCTCACCTGAGGTGTGAAGGACGGAGGAACGTAGGGCGTAGCAATCCTGGAGGCGAAGCATTCGCAAGCGCAGCTTGCCCTCACTATTGCTACTCGCATTCTCAATGGTCACACTGCCTTGTTTGAGGAGACGCCCGAGGAGATTCTGTTCCACCTCCACGCTCTGAATGCGATCCCAACGCACGTGTAAGTGTTGCTTGATAAACACACCTTTGCGCAGGTGGATTCCGTCAGATAGGAGGGCAAAGCGCATATGCCGCCACATAATCGCCGAGACAATTGTGACAAGAATTCCCACCACAAGCAGACTCAAAAGAATCCACCACGCCACCGCCCATCCGATCCTCGCGAGGAAATCGCGCAAGCTATTAATCGTGTCTTGTTCAAGAAAATTCTTCACAGTCACATAAATGAAGACGATAGCAAGGCTCCAGAGTTTGGCAAAAGAGAGAAGCACCGTAGATTTTGTGAAGTGATACCACTCCTCGGGGCTCTCCTCGTTATGAGTAACAGGGGATTGCTCCTGTGGGGAAAGCACGCCCATCGAATCAGAACCCCTCAAGGTTAGCAGTGCCCAAAGCGGTGAGTTTCACTCTCAAACGCTCAGCTTCCTCGCTGCGCACTCCGGGGATCGAACCGGATGTCTGCGCGGAGGCTGTAACGAATTCGATGGAGGCAAGCCCGTAGCGCTTCAAAAGAGGGCCAGTCGCGACATTGACCTGTTGAAGGCGCCCGTAGGGGATAACTTCGATCCTCTGGAACATGAGGCCGTTACAGAGAATCAATTCCTCTTCGCCCTCGAAGTAGCCCATTGCTCGCACGCGCCGAACAATAAGAAGTAGATCCCACACGTAGAGGATGAGGAAAGCGCCCATCACGGCAAAAGGCCACCATGTGCGCAGCCAGATCCCTACACCGGCAGCGATAAGGATGAAGGGGAGGAACCACGCGGAAGCGCGCACATACTTTACCTTTGTGAAGGCAGGCTCCACCGCAGTGAACTGAACCGAAGGAGCTAACGGGGCGAACATTCCTCCATCCCATCATGGGTTATCGCGTGGCACAAGACTTATCCACTTTTCGGTCTTTAACACCACTTTCTTTTTACTCTCCACGCAGCTTTGAGGGTTGTTGTACTTGTTTGTCTGTGCTCTCACGAGGCGCAGGAGAGGAAGGAATACGGCACCAACGCTCAGCTAGAAGCGAGGAGGCCATAAGAAAGAGCGCAGCGAAGAACGACGCTAAAGCAAGAAGAACCCCTTGATGCGCCCACGCGCTTGTATAGCCGAGATGGAGAATACCCCAGGCTGCGCAAGCTCCAGCTATGAGCGCACCAGTGCGCGAAGCTGCACGCGCTGACCCCACCGTGCGTGCAGCAACGAGGCCATGGGCATGGCGTGAGCGCTTAACGAGGTGAGCTCGCCAGAGAATAAGCGCCGCCAGGAGGAGAAGGAAGAGAGGAAAAGCCCAGGGGATCTTCGCGCGCCCTACACCCACCAGACCTGCAAGCGCACCAACTCCCCCACCAAACCCCATCCAGGCAAGATGGATAAGGAAGGTCATGAGGCCTCACAAAGGCGTGCGATAATCCTCTCCAGCGGCACACCTTCCAGACTCGCTCCACTCTCAATCTGCGCCCACGGTTGGAGAACGAAGAGACGCTGGGAAGCTCGCGGGTGAGGAAGCTCAAGCTCCGGAAAATGCGAGGTTACTCCCGTAATATCAACAAGGTCAAGATCAAGGGTACGCGCTCCCCAATGCTCGTGGCGTACACGCCCTCCACTGATCTCAATGCGTTGGAGTTCGCGAAGCAGCTCAAGCGGACTGAGATGAGTTCTCAGTGAAAGTACGCCATTGAGGTAGGGAGGTTGAGGCTCCTGGCCAGGAGCGAGGAGAGGTGCTGTGGGGACGAAGGCGGAGAGAGCCTCGACGGCACCGAGGTAACGGATCTGTTCCACCGCCCAGGAAAGCGTAGCCTCCCGATCTCCAAGATTGGCTCCCAGTGCGATGATCGCCCGGCCAGGGCAGGGCTGCAGAATTGGGTGGGTACGACGAATAGCTACACGCGCATCGGCAAACTCTCGTGCTATGGGGGCTTCGGGCTTCGAGATCGCCACGTCCACCGCGAGCGCACCGCGGGCGAGTACGCGCTCGGCAATCTGCTCAGCGAGAGTTTCCACCAGATTCACAGTAGGGCCGGCAAGAACCGCGTAGGCATCCTCTGCGAGATCTGTATAGGAAATCGTCGCGCTGACCTCATCGCTTCTTCCGGCTGCCTTTGTGCTCACGTGGGCACTCACGTCTGCGAGAAAAGGATGAAGCTCCTGGCGCTCGTGCTCAAAGACGCCGTGACTGGCCATCACACGCACCCCAGAGATGGAGATGCGATCTGGAGCGATCTCCTCCACTACGCTCATGGCTCCATTTTTTCTCGTGCCGATAGCTCTCATGCGCGCCATTCCTGTGCGAGGCGCGCAGCGGTACGCACAGCGGCCACTGAAGCGGCGACATCGTGTACACGCACACCCCACGCTCCATTGAGAGCGAAGTACATCGTGAGTGCTGCAGTGATGTCATCGTGATGAGAGTCAGAGAGCTCTGCAAGGAAACGTTTACGCGAGACACCTACCAGCACAGGAAGGCCGAGTTCTTGTATTGGAGCGAGGTGCGCGGCTAGCGCCCAATTCTGTTGAGAGTTCTTGGCGAAGCCGAATCCTGGATCCACGACGATGGATTCAGGTGCAATTCCGGCAGCTACGGCGGCTTCAATGCGCGTAGCAATTTCGCCAGCTACATCTGTGCTTACCTCACTGTAGGTGGCAAGCCCGTCCATCGTCTGAGCACTTCCCCGCCCGTGTTGGAGAATATACCTGATCTCACTTCCGGCCAATGTCGCAAACATCTGTTTATCTCCAAGACCTCCAGTGACATCGTTGATAATCGTCACGCCTGCGTCAATCGCGGCCTCCGCTGTAGCCGCATGATAGGTATCTACGGAGATCTCGAAACTTGGCACGGATCGGCGTATGTGGGCGAGTTCTCGCACTACCTCACCAATCCGTGCCCATTCTTCTTCGCTTGTGAGCGCAGTGGCTCCAGGGCGAGTGGATTCTCCTCCCACGTCGATAATCTGTGCACCGGCTTCGATCATCTCAACGGCGTGAGCGAGGCCAGCTTCACAGCTCACGTAGCGCCCACCGTCAGAAAAGGAGTCAGGGGTGAGGTTGAGGACACCCATCACCTTGGTTGCGCCAGCACAGTCTAGAACCTGCACATGTGCTCCTATCCGCGAATCAAACTCAATACCTCGGCGCGGGTGGCGGCCTCGCGCATGATCCCACGCACCGCTGAGGTGACAGTGCGTGATCCTGGCTTCCTCACTCCACGCATGGTCATGCACATATGCTCAGCTTCGACGACGACGAGCACGCCGCGCGCATCGAGTTCACTTACGAGAGCATCAGCGACAAGAGAGGTGAGCCGTTCTTGGATCTGAGGTCGGCGCGAATATCCCTCGACGAGGCGTGCCAGTTTGGATAGTCCTGTCACGCGCCCTTCTCTAGAGGGAATGTAAGCAACATGAGCGTGGCCGTGAAATGGCAAGAGATGGTGTTCACATGTGGAATAGACGGGGATATCCTTAACCAGCACCATTTCATGATGCCCAATGTCAAAGGTAGCGTTGAGGACTTCACGTGGATCCTCACGCAGTCCAGAGAACATCTGTGCGTAGGCTCGTGCCATTCGGGCAGGAGTCTGCACCAGTCCTTCGCGATCTGGATCTTCTCCCACAGCGATGAGGAGATCGCGCACTGCTTTTTCCACGCCTGCTGCATCATAGGGACGCACGTTTTCACTCATCTGTGTTCTCCTTGCGAGCCAGGCTGCCAGCCGTCTCTCCTTGTACAGATGGCGCAAGCATCCAACGTTCGCGCTTAGGGGCTTTGCGCACAGGTGCAAAAACCTTCTCAAGTTCACTTTCGAGTACAGTCTCCTTCTCAAGAAGAAGGCTGGCGAGATGATCGAGTACCTCGCGATTGGAGACGAGGATATGCCATGCCTCAGCAAAGGCTGCATCGAGGAGAGTACGCACTTCCTCATCTACACGTCCAGCCAACTGGGGTGATGTAGGCGAGCTGGCGAGGGGGCGAGCGCGGGTGAAAGGATCTTCTTCCTCACTTTCCAGACGCACGGGCCCCACAACACTCGACATGCCGAACTCCCCCACCATTTTTCGTGCGGTTTGCGTAGCCTTCTGAATGTCGTTCGAAGCACCCGTAGAGGGATCTGCAAAAACAAGTTCTTCAGCTGCACGGCCACCCATAGCGTAGGTGAGTTCATCCAAAAGTTTCGAACGTGAGGTGGAATAACGATCCTCTGTCGGCATCACCATCGTGTAGCCGAGTGCCTTTCCTCGCGGAAGAATCGTCACCTTCGTCACCGGGTCACAGTGATGAAGAGCAGCAGCGGCAAGGGCATGTCCGGCCTCGTGGTAGGCCGTCATTCGTCGGTCTTCCTCATTCATGACCCGCGACTGGCGCTGGGGTCCTGCCAGTACTCGATCGATCGCTTCGTCCACATGGGTGAGGCTGAGCGTGGGTTCGCCGTCGCGGGCGGCAAGTAGAGCAGCTTCGTTGAGCACATTGTGGAGGTCGGCTCCCGTGAAACCGGGAGTGCGCCGGGCGATAACCTCAAGATCCATCCCCTCTTCTAGCGGCTTGTTGCACGCATGAACTTTGAGGATGGCGAGGCGTCCGGCGAGGTCAGGAGCATCTACTGCAATATGGCGATCGAAGCGCCCTGGGCGCAACAATGCAGCATCGAGTACGTCGGGGCGGTTTGTCGCCGCGATAAGGATGACGTTAGCCCGATCGTCGAAGCCGTCAAGTTCAACAAGAAGCTGATTGAGTGTCTGTTCACGCTCGTCGTTGCCTCCACCGATTCCGGCTCCACGCCCACGGCCAACAGCGTCGATTTCATCGACGAACACAATAGCTGGAGCATTCTGCTTGGCCTGGTCGAAGAGCTTTCGCACACGCGAAGCACCCACACCCACGTACATTTCCACAAATTCGGAGGCGGAGATAGAAAAGAAGGGAACTCCGGCCTCTCCTGCCACGGCTCTGGCCAGGAGAGTCTTACCTGTTCCAGGCGGGCCATAGAGGAGCACACCGCGCGGGATCTTCGCCCCAAGGGCATGGAAGCGTTCAGGATCTGTGAGAAACTCCTTGATCTCGCGCAACTCTGCCACAGCTTCGTCTTCCCCCGCTACATCGGCGAAGGTAACATCGGGTTTCTCCCCACCTGAAGCCCGGTTGCGTAGGCGTGGTAATCCAGCTGCCCCCGATTGCATCCGTGGCATGAAGTAGAGGAGGAAGGCCATGATGAGCAGGAGTGGCACCGCCATAACGACGATGGAGGACCATACCGACTCCTCGGGAGCACGGGAGTTGTAGCCGAGTCTCGTCTTGGCTTCGGCCACAAGTCCAGCAATTTTCTCCCCTTCGGGAGCTACATATTGGAATTCGACTTTCGTGCCAGCTTTATGAGATGTGCCTTTATCGTCCACGTGGGTTGTTGGCTCAGTGAGCCAGAGACGCACGCGCTGAAGTCCATCGGTGATCTCAGCCCGCTCAACTGTTTCCTTCTGAAGAAGCGCCACACCTTCAGAGGTGCGAATCTCGGTGAAAGAGTGCATCTTGTGCCATACAAAGAGAGAACACGCCACAGCAAAGGCGAGAGCGAGAGCTGTGAAAATCCAGATGTGCGAGCGTTTTGTCAGTTTCCTACGTTTCGCACGCCGAGACTTCGTGTTCGTACGCCGAGACTTTGCGGGTGTCATCGCAGTTGTGGCTTTCTCGTCGTTGGCCTCAGGGTCTGTAGATGTGGACATAAACCGAGCTTTCGAGATTATTCGCTGTAGACGTGTGGGGAGAGAAGTCCTACACAGTTGAGGTTGCGGTATTTTTCCGCATAGTCGAGGCCGTAGCCGACAAGGAACTCGTCAGGAAGATCGAAGCCGACGATATCCACATCCAGGGGCACCTTGAGAGCATCGGGCTTGCGCAGGAGTGCGACGATACGCACTGAGCGCGCTCCCCGCGATTCGAGGTTCGCCTTGAGCCAGGCAAGGGTGAGACCTGAATCGATGATGTCCTCAACGATGAGGACATCACGCCCAGCAATGTCGGTATCGAGATCCTTGAGAATACGCACCACACCCGAACTCTTCGTGGACATGCCGTAGGAGGAGACAGCCATCCAGTCCATCGTGACGGGGATGCGGAGTTTCAGTGCCAGATTCGACATTACCATTGCGGCACCGCGCAGCACGCCGACGAGAAGAAGATCTTCCCGCCCCTCGTACATCACCTCAAGTTCACGAGCCATCTCCTCAAGGCGAGAATCGATGTCCTCGGCGCTCACAAGTACTTCGGCGATGTCCTCGCCATAATCACTGACGTTCACAGTGTTGTCCTCTCTTGTTCTGGTGAGGTGGCTCTTGCTCCTGACCCCGGTTCGAATACGAGAATCGAGTTACGCACGCTCGCACGCAACCCAGGTAAGTCTATGCGACGCCCACCCACCCCGCCCATGGCGAGATCGTCAAGGTGAGAAATATGCCAGGATGTCAACTCCCCTGGGCGGGCACCACATTCGAGACAGGCCAAGCGAAGTGCACGGGTTCGCACGGCGCGAGGAGCCTGACGCAGAGGGCGAAGATCCACAGCAAGGAACTGGAAGGATTCGTGTGGATAGGAAGAATCTTTCTCCCGAGACGGTGTGTGAGGCGGGAGGGAAGTTTCAGTGTGACGTGCTTCTTCCAAAAGACGCGTGGCATAGAGGCTGAGCGCTTCCTCGTCGTCCTGAAGAAAAGAGGCAGTGCGGGCGAGAGCTTGAGTAACTCCCGACCCGAGGGCTTCTTCAAGGGCAGGAAGTGCGAGGTATCGGACTGCGCTGCGGCGCAAAGGGGCACCAGAGGCTTGCCGCCACGAGGAGGTGAGGTAATTCGTTGGATCTTCCACCCACTTCACGTTCTCACTTCGCAGAGCCTCACGCAGTGCTTCGCGACGAAGTCCCAGAAGAGGGCGTAAGGTCGGGATATGTGCAGCGGTGGGCATCACACCAACAGGTGACATCCCACGCAGAGAACGTGCCCCAGAGCCTCGTCCAAGCCCCAGGAGAACTGTCTCGGCTTGATCTTCGAGAGTATGCCCAAGGACGAGGAAGGGACGCCGGTATTCTTCGCAGGCTCTGGCAAGGGCGCGATAGCGCGCCTCCCGGGCCGCACCTTCAGGTCCACCTTCTCCTGTAGCAGACACATGCAAAATTCGTGCCTCGCTAACCCCCAGATTGCAAAGAGCTTCAGCCACAGCTTCAGCCTCGTCGGCAGATTCTGGGCGCAAACCGTGATCCACAGTAAGAGTGGTGAGGCTCATTGCTTCAACCCTAGCCACATAAAGCGCTGTGAGAGCCGCTGCCATCGAATCTGAGCCTCCTGAAACAGCCACAAGAAGATTATCGCCTGGCCGTGCTCCGGCTTGGTGAAGAAGTTTGCGAAGTGCGCGGCGGGAGGCGGCGAGTGCTCGATGAGGACCGGACATTTAGAGACCTGCGAGAGCGTGAAGCATGTCGTCCATCGCTGGGCGGGCACTCCCCGTCATTCCCTCAGTAATTCCATCCACGAGGATAGAGAACGTAAGCAAGCGCCCCGAGGTGGTAACAAGATAGCCCGAGAGGCTATTTGCCGTAATGAGTGTGCCCGTTTTAGCGTGAACACGCCCAGCGAGAAGAGTCTCGTTCTGCCTACGAGAAACTGTTCCGTTTAAGCCCATCACGGGAAGCCCCGCTCCCATCGATTTAAGTTCGCATCCTTGACAGGAGGCAAGATTACCAAGTAGCGAAGCCAACAAATTCGTCGTGAGGCGATTGGAGATCGCAAGCCCTGAATTATCGGAGATAATGCTCCCCTCCATGGGGTATCCGCCCTTCTGAAGCACGTCAGTTACGGCAGCAGCCGCTCCCTCAAATGTGGCAGGTTTCCCTTGAGCAATAGCTGTGAGATGGCCGAGGACTTCAGCCACAGTATTATCCGAATCGGTGAGCATCACATCCAGGATTTCGCGCAGGCTTGCCGATTCCACACGTGCGAGTTCAATAGCGGTGTGCGGAGCTCTACCTCTCCCCTCAAGAGTTGCAGAAATTCCATATACACTCAGCGCCTGAACGAAGGTATTCGCAGCGGAAAGATCCGGGTCAGCAGTGAAATTCCCAGTTTCGTCGCGCGATTCACGAACGGCAAGAGAGCGCAACTCCATGACGTATTCGGTATCTGCCTCCGCCACATCTGGATGATACGTAGGTTCCTCGAAGAGCGACGAATCTACCTGGAGATTCACCGTAGTCAATCCCTTAGCCGTGAGTTCTTTGGCTGTGGCAGCAGCAAGATCGCCAAGGCCCGCCCGCCCGAGTACCGCATGAGGATTGCCCTCGGCCTCCCCCAGCATCACGTCTCCCCCACCCACAAGATAGAGCCTTCCCTCGGCCAAACTTGCCTTCGTGGCAAACCTCGTATCGGGGCCAAGAGTATGCAGGGCAGCGGCAGCAGTCACGAGCTTCATATTTGAAGCCGGAACTCGGCCAATAGTCGGATTCTCCTCGGCCAAAGTAGCACCCGTGAGCGTGTCGACAATCGTGACTGAGGCTGATCCAGCTAGACGTTCGTCAGCAAGGAAAGAATCGAGTGCACGTCGCACATTCGCAGAATCAGGAATCGGCACATGTTCAGAAAAGTGTGGAAGTTCAGGTGAAGCGATAAGGGAACGCACGTGGGGAGAAGTACTGTGGCGATTCTCGTAACTGGCGAAACTTTGTGTCCGCGTAGTAAGCACACCCGGGGTAAGATCGAAGGCATCACCAAGGAGGTAAACTCCACCCAACGCAAGAACTACGGAAATGGCCACTTGTGTACGTCGTTTCACACTGCTAGTTTCCCATGTTCACGCCACGGGTCAAGATACCGCGAGGCCGCCGGCGGCAACATAGAGACGAAAAGGAGAGCTCTCATGATGGAGTTCGATGTCACCATCGAGATTCCCAAGGGCAATCGAAACAAGTACGAAGTCGATCACGAGACAGGTCGTATCCGTTTGGATCGTATGCTCTTCACCTCGACGCGCTACCCCGACGATTACGGTTTCATCGACGATACTCTGGGGGAGGATGGCGATCCTCTCGATGCACTCGTCCTCCTTGAAGAGCCAACATTCCCCGGCTGTGTGATTCGTTGCCGTGCACTCGGTATGTTCCGTATGCGCGACGAACACGGAGGCGACGATAAAGTTCTTTGCGTTCCAGCAGGCGATCAGCGCGCCTCATGGCGTACCGAGATTGAGGATGTCTCGGAGTTCCACCGTCTCGAAATTCAGCATTTCTTCGAGGTCTATAAGGATCTTGAGCCTGGAAAATCGGTGGAAGGTGCTCACTGGGTAGGCCGCCTGGCAGCCGAAGAGGAAATCCAGCGTTCTTACCAGCGCCTCATTGATGCTGAGGGTGCTGGTCATCACTGATCGCACCTACAAAATTCGCATGTGGGGTGGGAAAGTTCGAGGGAGCTTTCCCACCTTTTCTTTGTCGCTATAGTACGGAGGTTCTTTGCCGCTATAGATAGATATACGGAGGCCAGGCACACAAGCTGGAGGCCAGGCTCCGTACTACTTGTGTTGTTCTCATTGAGGCTCGTGGTGTGATGTTCATGTCGTGGCCTAGATCCAGGGTAGTGCACCCTTTACGTATTCTGTTGTGAAAGTGCACCAAAGTGCGCCTTTCTTCGGGAATAGGGAAAAAGGTAAGGAGGGGAGTAGCCATTGTGCTGCTCCCCTCCTTACCTGATATTTTCACTTAGTCAAAGACTCGGATAACTGTGGGAGTGCCGACCCAGGAGTCCTTACCCACACGTGTTCCCCAGGATTCATTCCAGGCACCCACGTTGGTTCCATTGCCCACGCTGATTGCCACATGACCAGGCCAGTAGAGGATATCTCCAGCACGAGCTTCCGAATAGGGAACCCTACGCCCAACAGAGAGGACAGAGGTAGTGTATCCACCGATGCTCACACCGAACTGCTTGTAGATGTAGCGAACGAAGCCGATACAATCCCAGCCCGAGGGGGTCGTTCCTGCCCAGACATAGGGCACGCCAATGTATCTCATCGCTGTAGAGAGAATCGCTGCGCCAGTTCCTGAACTCGTCGGGGGAGCTTCTGGAGCTGGAGCCGGTGCCGGTGCTGGAGCTGGGGCAGCCGGTGCGGGTGCCGGAGTAGAGGGCTGCGGTGCAGGGCTTGGTGCGGGAGCCGGGGTGCTCGGCTGAGTTGGTGCGGGAGTTGCGGGGGCAGGTGCTGGAGTAGGGTTCGAGGGACGGGTTGCCTGCTGTTGAGCAGCGGCGACGATCGCCTCCTGACGAGCCTTAGCTTCGGCAGCAGCTGCAGCTTCCTTTTCTGCTTGGAGTTGGCGCTCAATGTCTGCCGTTGTTCCCTTCTGAGCCGCGAGCTGGGCAATGAGCCCCTCACGCGACGCAGCAATCACAGCACTGCGAGTATCGATTTCTGCTTTAGCGGCACTGACTGCATCGGTAGCCGCCTGAGCCTCGTCGGCTGCTTTCTTCTGAGCCTCAGCTTTCTTTTCAGCTTCGACGCGCAGTGTGTCTGCTACTGATTGCAGCGCCTCGAACTTCTGCACCGACTTATTTGCATCCGTACCCACAAGCTTGTAGGCACGAGCTCGTTGATTGGCTTCGGAGAAAGATTTGGATCCCAGAAGATAGTTCACACCGGAAATTGAAGCGGCACCATCGCGGTACAGAGCCTGAGAAACCTTCCCAAGTTCCTTTTTTGCCTCATTGGCGGAGTTCGCTGCATTATCTGCGGCCTCAGCCGCAGCTGCTGAATCGCCAATCGCGTCGGTGAGCGCGCGGTTGGCTTCGATGGATTTCGCCTCAGCTTGCGCTACTTTGAGTGAGAGATTTGCGCTCTCTGCGGAGAGTTGAGCGAGGCTCACTTCCAGTCCTGCAATGGACTGGCTTGTCTGGTTCTCAGCTTCGTGTGCCTTCCTCAACTGATCTTCAGTGGAATCGTCGGCCCACGATGCTACACCGATGCCGCTAGCCACAAGTGCCAGCACTGCAGTCAGTGCACCCCAACGCTGAATCCTCGTCTTCACAGTGTCTCCGTCTGGTTGATTTCGTAAGCCGGTATGGTCTACCCGCGCTTACACCACGGCTACGAATGTATAACATTTCGACCATCATTGGAACACCTTTCTCATAAATCACATAATTCACACATGTCACTCCCGTATCACCACGCCATTGTTGAAGAACCTCACCACTATCGAGCGCCCTTATCACGTCACCTCTTCGTACTGTTCACCTTTCTCTACTTTCCCTGCACTCTTGCCTTTCCCGCCTTTCCTTGCTTTCCCTGTACTCTCGTATTTCTCTGCGGTGGCCATACCCTCTTCCTTCCCTCATTTCCCTATCTCACCTGCGTAACATCATCAAAAAGCCTTCTCTCCCTACACTTGTGGAAAGAGAGCTGCCACAGTCGCCAACCTGCCCCATGAGATGCCTTCTCTCGGTGCACTTGGTGCACTTGTGGAAGAAGGCATCACAAGGCAAACCGTCTCACCCTGTCTCACTCGGCGAACACCTCGGCTCTCATAGCCCCATTGGCCGTACTCTGGATTCCATGTTCATGATGCGAATGCCTAGCTAGCGCTTGTGCCCACGTGGCGCACAGCGCTACCCAGCCCCTTTCCATTGCGGGCTGGCCGGGCCGCAGAGAACACGTGGCGAGAGGCCGCCCGCTCCCTATGAGGAGAGCAACGTGACTAACCCCCAATGGTATTTCGATACTCAACAGATCCACGGCGGACAGAAGCCCGATTCCGATTTTGGTGCCCGAGCCCTACCTATTTACCAAACCACCTCTTACGTCTTCTCTTCAGCCGAAGAAGCTGAAGAACGCTTTGCCACACTTGAAGCTGGGCAAATCTATACGCGAATGACTAATCCCACCACGCAGGCCGTCGAAGAACGGATCGCTGCTCTTGAAGGCGGCACAAGTGCGCTCCTCGTCGCCTCCGGGCAAGCCGCCACTTTCTACACCTTTCTCAATCTCTGTACCCCCGGAACGAATATCGTCTCCTCCCCCTCCATTTACGGCGGCACTCTCCACCTCTTCCACACTGCCCTCGCTCAGTGCGGCATCGAAACTCGCTTCGTCAGTGATCCCGACGACCCGCATTCGTGGGCCGATCAGATCGACGGCAACACTCGCGCCCTCTTCGGCGAATCCATCCCCAACCCCAAGGGAGACATCCTCGATATCGATGCACTCGCCCACATCGCTCACTCTTTCGCGATTCCACTCGTCGTGGATAACACTGTGGCCAGCCCCTACACTCTGCGTCCCTTCGAGTTCGGCGCCGATATCGTCATCGCGTCAGCCACGAAATTCCTAGGCGGGCACGGCACAAGCGTAGGCGGCGTAATCATCGAAAAGGGAGACTTCCCGTGGGACGAGCATAAATTTGAGCAACTCACAGCTACAGATCCGAACTTCGGCGTGGCATTCACAAGTCTGGGTGGAGCCGCACTCACCGGACGCATCCGAGCCACCTCGCTACGCGATACCGGAGCATGTATCTCTCCCTTCAACTCCTTCCTCATCGGCTTAGGTTTAGAAACGCTCTCCTTGCGGATGGAGCGCCACCTCTCCAATGCCCGCACTCTTGCCGAATACCTCGACAAACGTGAAGAAGTCTCCCTCGTGCGCTACTCCAGCCTCGTTTCTTCCCCTTACTATGAACTCGCCCAGAAGTACACCCCGGCAGGAGCCGGATCAGTCTTTACTTTTGACCTTGTAGGAGGAAAGAAAGCAGCTCACACTTTCCTCAACGCGCTCCGCCTCTTCTCCAATCTTGTCAATATCGGTGATGTGCGTTCCCTCGCAGTCCATCCGGCGACGACGACACACGCTCAAGGTAGCGACGAGGAACGCCTCGCAGGAGGAATTACGGCAGGTACAATTCGTCTCTCAGTGGGCACCGAAGATGTGCGTGACCTCATCACCGACCTTGAGCGTGGATTTGCCGCACTCAAAGAACTCAAAATCGATACGGCGAAAACAAACGCAGTAAAGAAGGCCACACGCGCATGAACATTCCAACCCCTCGCTATCTTGTGGGACACCGCCCCATTGATCGAGTGACGGATGCTGCTCCGATCGCCGACTTCGATACCGGATACCGCCCCACACCCCGTCTGCGCATCCCACCTACTGGCGCGTGGCGAGAAGGGGATGACCCTGGAGAACGTCGCTTCGCTGATCTAGGCCCCATGCGCCTGGAACTAGGAGGTGAGCTTCCTCAGGTACGCCTCGCTTACGAGACATGGGGTGAACTCAACGAAGAGGGCACAAACGCTGTTCTTCTGTGCCATGCCCTCACCGGAGATTCTCACGCTACCAGCCGTGAGGGAAACGGCGACGGCTGGTGGGCAGAGATCGTCGGACCAGGGAAAGCTCTCGACACAGAAAAATACTTCGTCTGCTGCCCCAACGTACTTGGGGGATGCCAGGGAAGCACAGGCCCTGCCTCCCTCGCTCCCGATGGAAAAGAATGGGGATCTCGCTTTCCCGAAGT
The DNA here is from genome assembly GCA_015679245.1 of Actinomycetaceae bacterium zg-1166. Taxonomy (GTDB): domain Bacteria; phylum Actinomycetota; class Actinomycetes; order Actinomycetales; family Actinomycetaceae; genus Changpingibacter. The sequence continues at coordinate 1,548,404 of CP064953.1, forward strand.
GACAATCCGCGACATGGTAGCAGCCGAAGCACTCCTCGCCGACACTCTCGGTGTGCAACGCTGGTGCCTCGTGGCAGGAGCCTCCTTCGGGGGAAACCTCGTCATGGAATGGGCTGCAAGTTTTCCTGAACGCACAGGTGCCATCGCGGTACTCGTCTCCGGGGCTGCTGCCACAGCCGAACAAATTGCATTTGCGAATCTGCAGAAACAGGCCATTCTCGGTGATCCAGCCTGGCGAGGTGGTGACTACTACGATGCCCCCGACGGGCACGGTCCTTCCTTTGGCTTAGGCCTGGCACGCAAGATTGCCCACCTCTCCTATCGCTGTGCCCCAGAACTACAAAAACGCTTTGGGCGCGAAGCTCAAGGAGAGGAAAATCCACTTCGCGGCGGACGTTACGCTGTGGAAAGCTATCTCGATTACCACGCCTATAAACTCTCTTTGCGCTTCGACGCAAACTCCTATCTAGTAATTACGCAGGCTTTTATCACCCACGACATCGGGCGTGGACGCGGAGGAACTCACACAGTGCTCACAAGCCTGACGATGCCAGCGCTTGTGGTGCAGGTGGATTCGGATCGCCTCTTCTACCCCACCGATATGCGCGCTTTAGCCGACGCTCTTCCTGGATGCGCAGGAGTGGTGAGTGTACATTCAGATCACGGGCACGACGGATTCCTTGTGGAGAACGAACAAGTGGCACATATTCTCCGACAATTCCTTGCAAGAAAAGCTCAGCAGAGATCTAGTTCAAAACTTGTGAACCCGCGTGAAAATGAACCCACGTGAAAGTTTTGAGACACCGAGGTAGCACACGAACTCAATGCTCCTAGAGTTCGCCGAGACTACGCCCGTCGGCCACCTTCCACACGTTCCAACCATCGACGCGGGAAAGCCCTGAAACCGCTTGAGCTGCGAGGGAAGGATCGTCGTACACAGCACCATCCGCTAGCACAATCGTTCCCCACGCTGTCACTTCAGCTTGGTAGACACTGCCGTGGCGGCGCTGCTGCCAGACAATCACAAAAGGAGCGCGGTGACGGCGCACGATAGCGAGCATACGGTGAGCAGGCGAGAGCGAATCGTCTTCAGCAGCTTTAGCTACAGCATGTGAGGAGGCTTGCGAGGCTTGAGCTTCGGAAATAAAACGACGAGGACGCCCGCCTTCTGCTGGACGCGGCGTGGAATTTTCCCACAGTCGAGCTTCCAAAGGGCGGCTAGCTGCGGCACGCGCCTGGGCAGCCTGAGCAAACTGTGAAGGGCCTTGGTAGCCAGCAATAGAAGCAAAAGCAGCTGGACGCGACGAAGGTGTAGGAACACTCTCAGGCGACGGCACCGTCTCTGATAATTTCGCATGTGCCGTAGCATTCTCCGAATGAAGTGGGCGTGGCGGCGTTGGGCGCACGGAGAAAGCTCTTGTCTCACCAAAGGAAGAAGGTGACTCTGTTGCTTTTGGCTGCACTGGAACAGAAGGCTGCGCGGGATCAGGTTCACGCGCAGGCTGCGGAACTGGTACGGCAGGGCGCAGAGGGAGAGTGTAAGTCATCTCAGGCCGTGGCTTTGGGGAAGGAGCGGAGACTTGAGCAGAGGTGGAGAGTGACACGGAAGAGGCCGAGGCAGAAGAAGAATCCACAGCGTGGGAGCGAGCCCGACGGCGTGGCAGCACTGGGGTTTCTTCCACAGATTCTGCATCTGTAGAAGAGGCGCGAGGAGAATTTTCGCTAGCTTTGCCTTCAACTACGCTTGCGACAGATGTTTCCACCCACGCGTGGCGGCGGCGCCTGCGCGGAGGAACTCGATCACTCTGTGTGCTTTCCTTCGGACGAGAAATAGTATCAAGTGAATCTTCGGTCAGTTCATCCTTGTTGGAAGCATCTGAGGAGTGCACGGAGGGTTCTGCTGGTGACTTCGCACCAGTTGGTGAAGTCGCATCACTTTGGAGCTGGCGCATGGCACGCCACGAAGCAAGTGTTCCGAAGGCCGTGGCAGTACTACGCACCTCTTCGAAGGAGACGAGCACCTGGGAGCCACCATCGTGGACGCTCGCCAAACTCACGGCAAGACCTGCTCCAGAAAGAGCCTGGATTGCTGGACGTACAGATTCCTCAAGAGAAAGAACAACGAGGTAAAGGCGCGGCCCGCGAGCAGGATGCGGCTCGCACGTGTCGAGGAATCTGCGCCAGTCAGCTGGAAAAGCTGTGGCACCAGACCCGTAAAGCTCAGCAAGCTGAGAGCGAGAGAGATCCACATGAGAGCCAGCTCGGGCAAGGGAGGCCAGGAGTGCCGCAGAATCGAGGCGTTCAAGCACCTCTACAGAGACAATCTGACCTGTGGGGTCAAGCGCGATCAGGGATTCTTCGCCCTCAGCGCGCGTCCATGCCACAGGGAAGAGAGGGACTCCCAGAAGATCGATAAGGCGTTCACGGATTGCTGCAAGTGCCTGGAGCACCACACCGTGCTGAGCGAGTTCCACGTTCGGCGCAGGAACGAGCCTGCCTCCTTCGAGTGCGAACACCGCCATGAGTACTCCCTCCTTGAGCGCCGCACGCGCCCACCTGCACTAGCCTAGTCCACGTTGCTGAATACTCTCAGAGAAGCTCCACATCTAAGGTAGATTTTTCGCGAAGTTCTAAGGAAAAGTCAGGATAATTTCACGCGAGGAGCATTCGTCTATCTCCCTCTCACTTTTACTCCCTCGTGCAGAAGCTCAGCCAAATGTACTCCCGATCTCCCGGCAAAATACTGAGCCTGTGTGCGACAGGAAAATCCATCAGCCAGAAACACATCCGGTTCTTCTTCCAAAGCCGGGACGAGGCGCTGATGTGCAATTACGCCTGAAATCTTGGCGTGCCCGCGCTCCATTCCAAAGTTGCCTGCCAAACCACAGCAACCTCCCAACACCTGGATCTGTGCTCCTGTTTTGCGCAAGAGTGCTTCGTCAGTCTCCCAACCCATCACGGAATAGTGATGGCAATGTGGCTGAACAAGAATCTTTATACCCTCAAGGTTAGGCGGACTCCATTTCTCCCCTGGCCCAATTGGAGGTGGCGCACTCAAAAGTTCAGCCAGGGTATAGGTATTCTCACTGATGAGACGGGCACGGGGATCGTCGAGCAGATCAGGAAGATCTGAGCGCAGTACCGCCGTACAGGAAGGTTCCACGCCCACGATCGGCACGCCTTTACTTGCATACGGGGCAAGGATCTCTAGGAGAGAGCGCAGGTGGCGTTTGGCTGCCGGTAGCTGGCCTGTGGAGATAGAGGTGAGCCCACAGCACGCTCGTCGCGGCGGAAGGAGCACCTTATAGCCTGCCTCTTGGAGAAGTTCTACCGCAGCTTTGGCTCCACGAGAATCGAAATTCTCGGAGAATGAATCAGCCCACAACAACACGTAGGAGCGCTCTTGGGAGTTGGACGTGTCAGCAACGTCAGTTTCGCCTATCGACATATCTTCGCCGGATTCTTTCACTGCGCCTTGAGCCCATCGCGAAAAACGCGTGGTGGTAAATGGCGGCATTTCTCGCTCGCTGTCAATACCCGCGAGGCGGAAGGCCGTCTTGCGCACAAGCCCAAAGCTCATGAGAGTATTGGCCAGGCGTGCCACCCCCGCAAGTGCAGTGACGAATCCAGCTAACGTGGGTAGGTTACCCAAGGTGTAGTGCGTGAGTGGACGAAGCCTCCCCCGGTAAGCTCGGTAAAGTACCTCTGAGTGGAGGCGAGCAATATCGATCCCTGTGGGGCAGTCACGTGTGCACGCCTTGCAGGAGAGGCACAGATCCAAGGATTCACGAAGCAGAGGGTCCTCCCACCCCGTTACCACCTGCCCGCGAGCAAGCTCTTGGAGAAGACGGGCACGAGCACGTGTGGAATCTTTTTCATCGCCAGTAGCTTCATACGAAGGGCACATGAAAAAACCCTTCCCAAAACGGGAAGCTCGACAGTTTCCCACACCTGTACACCGGTGGACTGCCTTCGTAATATCCCCACCTTCCTCGTCGAAATGGAAGCCTCCATTTGCCCGGAGAATCTTGGCTCTAGGACGACGAAGATGCTCCCCCGCGCCGTCAGGATTCACAAGAACGCCAGGGTTGAGGATCCCTTCGGGGTCAAAGATAGTTTTGACTTCCTCGAATAAAGCGATCACTTCGGGTGGGTAGATGAGAGGAAGATACTGTGAGCGCGCCCTTCCATCTCCATGTTCTCCTGAGAGCGAGCCACCGAATCTTGCTACAAGTCTCGCGGCAGCCTCCATAAAGCTGGTGAAAGTTTCCTCTCCCCCAGGCGCGTCGAGAGGAAAGTCGATACGCACGTGGACGCAGCCATCTCCGAAGTGTCCGTACATGAGGCCATCAAGTTTGAAAGATGCGAGTAGAGAGCGCAAAGCGCGCAGGTACTCCCCTAGGCGGTGGGGTGGCACGGCTGAATCTTCCCAACCGGGCCAGGCAGCTTTTCCTTCCGGGGTGCGCCCAGCAAGCCCGGCACCATCGGCGCGAATCTGCCAGAGTTGGCGAGCTTGCACCCCTGGTGGGCATATTCGCACCGCCTTCGTGGAAGCTGCGCGTGCAATTGCGGCCGCATGTTCAGATCCGCGGGCTTCAATGAAGAGCCATCCTCCACCCGGTGGAAGAGCCGGTACACGTCCCTTTGCTCGTCGCACCACGTCGACGAGCTCAGCGTCAAGGCCTTCCACGGCCAGTGGCTCGAAAGGAAGTAGAGAAGGAACATCGTCGGCTGCACTGGGCATATCGGGATAGCCAAGTACGAGAAGGACTGGATTCTCCGGCAAAGGAACCAAGCGTAGTGTCGCTTCGGTGAGAATCCCCAGCGTTCCTTCACTACCCACAAAGAACCGAGCAAAGTCCACACCATTTTCCGGAAGAAGATGTTCAAGGGCATACCCGGAAACTTGACGCTTAAAGTTGCCCATCCTCATGCGGATCGTGGCAAGGTTGGAACGCACAAGATTTTCTAGAGCAGTGAATTGAGAGGGCATCCCCGCACTGTGCGGGTCGTATGGCACCCTGGTGCTTTCCTTAGATTCCATCGGGAAATCTAAGGCGGCTTGCGGGCTTGTGACCTCGCAGAATGTCCCGTCGGCAAGGAGCAGCCGTAAGGAGAGCACATTCTCGCTTGTGCGCCCATAAGCCACAGCATGTGGACCGCAGGCGTTGTTACCGATCATGCCGCCGAAGGTGGCGCGCGTCCAGGTGGAAGGGTCGGGTCCAAAACACAGCCCGTGCTCGGCTGCCACGTCCTGGAGACGCGCCATAACAACGCCAGGTTGAACACGGGCAGTGCGCGAGAGGGGATCCACGTCGAGGATTCGATTCATATGGCGTGAAAAATCAACGACGATTCCTTGACCCACAGCGTTTCCCGCACACGACGTTCCCGCCCCTCGCGCAGTGAGACTTATTCCACTGGCTCGGGCTTCCTCAAGGAGGATCTCCACATCTTTCTCGTCGCGCGGAAAAGCCACAGCAAGAGGAAGGATACGGTAATTGGAAGCATCGGACGAGTATTCGGCACGTCGACGCATAGATGTGTCGATCTCTCCACTCATTCGGCGTTCTAAGTGTGCAAGTACGTCCTCATATGCGTTCATCTACAGCCTCCTCCCTTTATTTTGCCGTGCTGTTAGGAGGGAGGGAGAACGCATCCGCGTGGCGAAACCGATTCTCACCACGGTGTTGTGGCACCTAGGTGACTTTGCGCCTCACCTAGGTGACTTTGCGCCTCAGCGAGAGAGGGCATCCCGCACAGTGCACGCGAGCTTCGTCACTGACCACCCCAGGTGTACACGCCCCGAGCCCAGAAGAACAGAGGGAGCGCGCATCACCAAGGAGACCCAGGCGCGAGAAGTGCTCAGCCATCGTCCTCACAAAAACTTCGGAGACCCCACACGCCACTGCCGCAGCACTCACCGTAGCTCCATCGGTAAGGGCATCGAGGACAGCTTTGGCGGGTGTGGGTACAGATCCACTAGTGCTCACGGAGTGAGCCTTCCTCGAATCAGTGAGAGCGGGAATCCTCATAGGAAGAACCGCCCGATTTGGAAGATACCGGTCGCGAGCAACCACGCAATGCCAAGCTGCACGACTACCGCCATGGTGGTAAGTTTTCCGCCAATCAGCTTAGCTTGTTCAGCCACCGTCGCCATGCAGGGAGTATAGGCGAGGACAAAAACGAGAAAAGCGATTGCCGCTAGACCTTCGTATCCCGAACCAGCCGACTTCTCCAAGGAGGTGTGGAGAAGCTCGGGAAGTTCGCCAAGATCGTCGCCCTTATCCTCAGCGTCACCTGCGGCTTCAGGATCCATGTTGTAGGAAGTGACGATGGAGGAAACCACAGTTTCCTTAGCGACGAAACCTGTCATAAGAGCACCAGTCATATGCCATTCCCCGAAGCCCGTGGGGGCAAAGACGGGTTCAAGAACTCGTGCTGTGGCGCCGTAGAGGGAATCTTCCATCGCGAGTTCGGGATCGGCAAAGCTGTGGTTGTCCTCGCTTCCCACGGGAATCGAGGACATGAGCCAGACAGCCATCGTCATGAGAACGATAATTTTCCCTGCGCCGGTGACGAAGGTCCACGAACGCGTCCACGTGGACTTTGCCATAACGAAGAGGCGAGGAACCTGGTATGCAGGAAGAACGAGCATGAGGGGCGCCGCCGCTTCATCCCTCGTGATAAAGAACTTGAGCACCCAGGCTCCAAACACGATAAGGATGAGAGAGAGGACGTACATTGCCCAAATCACTGTACCTGCAACAGTGGGGAAGAAGATTTTGGCGATCATGAGGTAAATCGCCAAGCGGGCTGCGCACGAGGTATAGGGAGTGATGAGTACCGTAACTAGGCGCTGGCGTGCAGAAGGAATAGTGCGGGCAGCGGCGAGGGAAGGTAGATTGCATCCAAATCCCATAATGAGAGGAAGAATCACACGCCCATCCAGCCCGAGCTTTCGCATGAGACGATCACCAAGGAAGGCCACGCGCGCCATGTACCCCGAATCTTCAAGTACAGAGAAGGCCGCGTAGATAACGAACATGAGCGGGAAGAAACTTGCCACCACGCCCAGCCCTGTTGCCAGACCGTTGATGAGGAGGGAAGCGAGCCAGGAGTTTTCCAGCCCAGTGTGTGCAAGTGCCCAGGAGATTCCGTTGGCTAGTGAGATTTCCCCCGGATCGGTGGAGGAGAAACGAGCATCAAACCAATCCTGGATCGGACCTACCCAGGTGCCGGCCAGCATGAAGAGCAGCCAGAGGATACCGAAGAAAAGAAGGGTGCCAAGTGCCGGGTTAAGAAGGAAGCGATCCACTTTATCTGAAGGAGAGAGCTTCTGTGGGGCAGCTTTATGCGTACGGATCGTGCCTTCAATCCCGTCTACCCAGCTGAAAATCTCAAGGGCGCGCTCCATATCATCACGCTCGGGAGATTCTTGTGGTGAGGAACATGCGCAGGAGCCAGACTTTCCAGTGGAGTAGGAATGAGAGGACTCCTCATCCCTGCGTGCTGGAGAAGCAGGATGCTCACCAGCACACCCACCGTCACACTGGACTTCATGTGCGGCACTAGCACTGTAACCAGGAGCTGAAGGATCCGGGGCAATACCCACGAGCCGGGGGCGCGTGGCGATAGCTGTGCGCACCATCTCATCGAGAAGAGCGTAGCCACGGGAAGAGCGCGGGTCGATGACCATAGTGGGAATTCCCAACGCGGCTGCCAGAGTTGTCGCATCCACAGGCTCACCGTTGGATTCGGCCACATCGGCCATTGTGATAACAGCAGCAACAGGCTGGCCGGTGTGGGCAATTTGGGCGAGGAGATAGAGAGAGCGGGTCATCGAAGCGCCGTCGAGTACGGCGAGAACGAGGTCAATACGTTGGCCTGCAGCCGGATCTGTCATAGAACCGGGGGCACCAGAAACAGTTTCCCTCACAACTTCTTCATCGGGACTCGTCGCCACGAGGGAGTAGGTGCCCGGGAGATCGAGTACTCGCGCCCCCAGAGCTTTCCAGCGTCCAGCCATAACATTGACTGTGGTACCGGGAGCATTTATCACAGCCTGACGCGCGCCCGTGACGTGATTGAAGATCGTGGATTTGCCAACGTTCGGGTTGCCGACGAGGAGGATTGTCGCCTCGCCTCCCTCATGTGGGAGTACGGGAGTTGCGGGAGCACTAGCTGGGCCGCAGTTGGGGCAGCTCATGCGAGTACCTCCACTTCGATGTGACGAGCTGAGCGGTGGTCTACCGCCACACGCGAACCTGCCACGTTGAGTACCACTCCTCCAAAAGCACCACGCAACGCGATTGAGGCTTCCTTGCCTGGACGTAGGCCAAGTTCCTGGAGACGAAGCTGATGTTTCTCAGGAAGATCCACCTTCGTCAGGCGCAAGGAAACCCGAGACGGGGAAGCACTCAACAACATTTCTTCCTCATTTCTTTTGAGCGACACAACTGCCATCGTCCCCCATTCCCACAATTGACATGTAGGGCGAGGCACGAAGAATTGCCATACAAAGTTAGGTTAGGCATACCATCATCTTCCGTGGAGAGTTTACGACCCTACTGTGTCAAATTAGATAACTTCCAGATAACCTCTCTTCTTACTTTTCCGCATTTTCTTAAGGAAAATAGCACGCCCCCATGAAATGAATGTGAGAACCTTCACAACACAAGGAGGGTGGCAACCCCAGAGTTGCCACCCTCCTTGTAGGGAGTAAAAACCGAATGAGCCTAGAGATCTACAGCTTCATTCGAGATTGCTGCACGCCCAGCTTCCAGGCGCGCCACCGGCACACGGAAGGGCGAACAGGAGACGTAGTCAAGCCCGATATGATCGAAGAAGTGGATAGAAACAGGATCGCCACCGTGCTCACCACACACACCACACTTAAGCTTCGACTTCGTCGAACGCCCCTTCTCCACGCCAAGTTTGACGAGAGCACCCACACCGTGAATATCGATCGTCTCGAAAGGAGAAATACCGAAGATCGCGTTATCGAAGTACTCGTTGAAGAAGGACGCCTCAACATCATCACGTGAGAAGCCCCATGTAGTCTGCGTAAGATCGTTCGTTCCGAAGGAGAAGAAATCCGATTCGTGAGCGATATCCTCAGCTGTCATGGCCGCACGTGGCAGCTCAATCATGTTGCCGATGGGCAGGTTGAGTTCAACACCCGAAGCCACAGCAACCTCATTGATGATGGACACAGCCTCATCGCGAATGATCTGAAGCTCACGCACCGAACCGATGAGCGGCACCATGATTTCGGGGCGTGGATCCTTGCCCGCCTTAATGCACTCCACGCAGGCCTCAGCAATGGCGCGAATCTGCAGCTTGAAGAGACCTGGAATCTTCAAGCCTAAACGCACTCCACGCAGGCCTAGCATCGGGTTCTGCTCGTGGTTAGAGCGCACAGCCTGCAGGAGCTTCTTCTCATGCTCACTCACGTCTTCACCGCGTGCCTCCTTGAGAGCAAGCTGCGTGGTGAGCTCGGTGAGGTCGGGAAGGAACTCGTGCAGCGGCGGATCGATGAGGCGCACCGTCACAGGAAGGCCATCAAGAGCGGAGAAAATGCCCACAAAGTCCGATTTCTGTAGCGGCATAAGCTCATCGAAAGCAGCCTGCTGCTCGTCGTCCGTCTCAGCCAGGATGACGGCCTCAATGAGCTTACGGCGATCACCGAGGAACATGTGTTCTGTACGGCACAGGCCGATGCCCTGAGCACCGAAGGAACGCGCACGCTCGGCGTCTTCGGGAGTATCAGCGTTGGCACGCACCTGAAGGCGACGCTTGGAATCAGCGTGAGTAAGGATACGATCCACGGCGGTAACAAGCTCGCGGGTATCGTCGTCGGCAGACGCAGCCAGGCCAGCCTCAAGACCGTGGGAGATGTAAGTCATCACAGGTGAATCCACCACGGGAACCTCGCCCTCGAACACCTCTCCGGTGGTTCCATCAATGGCGATGACGTCGCCAGCCTTGAAGGTACGATCAATTGACTTGACGTAGACGGTGCCTGCGGCTTCATCAACCACAAGATCCTCAGCACCCACGACGCAACAGCGCCCCATACCGCGAGCCACCACAGCAGCGTGCGAGGTCTTACCGCCACGAGCGGTCAGAACACCGGAAGCCGCCACCATGCCAGCCAGATCGTCGGGGTTCGTCTCGCGGCGTACAAGGATCACAGAAGCACCCGCACCTGTGCGAGCCAAAGCCTGCTCGTTGTTAAGTGCAATCTCGCCCACGGCTGCTCCAGGAGAAGCCGGCATTCCCTTCGTGAGCACTGTCTTAGAAGCCTTGGGATCAAATTGGGGGAAGAGAAGCGAGGTGAGCTGCTCACCCGTGACGCGCGTGACAGACTCGTCGGTAGTAATGAGACGCTCATCGACAAGCTGAGCAGCCACGCGGAAAGCTGCGGCTGGGGTACGCTTGCCCACACGGGTCTGGAGCATCCAGAGTTTGCCCTGCTGAATCGTGAACTCGATGTCGCACAGGTCACGGTAGTGCGTTTCGAGTTTCGTCATGATCGCACGCAGCTCAGTGTAGGAAGCCGGATCCAGACGCTCAAGGTCAGCGAGGGAAAGAGTATTACGGATGCCGGCCACAACGTCCTCACCCTGGGCATTGACGAGATAATCGCCATACACACCCGAGTGCCCAGTGGAAGGATCGCGGGTGAAGCACACTCCCGTACCGGAATTCTCACCCATATTGCCAAAGACCATCGTGCAGACGTTGACAGCCGTGCCAAGATCGTTGGGAATACGCTCACGGCGACGGTAGATACGGGCGCGCTCAGTGTTCCAGGAGCGGAACACTGCCTCGACAGCAAGATCCATCTGCTTACGGGCATCCTGAGGGAAATCTTCACCCGTGGCATCCTTGACGATCTGCTTGTATTCAATAACGAGATCCTTGAGATCCTCGGTGGTCATATCGAGATCGCCCTTGTAGCCCTTGCGCTCTTGGAGCCCGTGCAGGGCGTTAGCGAAGAGATCGCCGTCAATATCGAGCACCGTCTTGCCAAACATCTGAATGAGACGACGGTAGGAATCCCAGGCGAAGCGAGGGTTGCCGGACTGGGCGGTGAGGCCTTCGACGCTCTCGTCGTTGAGGCCGATATTGAGAACCGTCTCCATCATGCCGGGCATAGAGAACTTTGCACCTGAACGCACCGAAACGAGGAGTGGATCCGCGGGATCACCCAGACGCTTACCCATCTCCTGCTCCACGCCACGCAGGTGCGCAGTCACTTCCACATCGAGAGATTCGGGCACTGTACCCGCCTCAAGGTAGGCGCGGCAGGCTTCGGTGGTGATCGTGAAACCAGGGGGCACCGGCAGGCCAAGGTGCACCATCTCAGCGAGGTTTGCACCCTTGCCACCGAGAAGATCCTTCATGTCACGGTTACCTTCGACGAATGAGTAGACATACTTTGTCATTGAGCGTCCTCCGTTGGAGCGGCTGAATTGTCTCCGCGTTTGCGGCCATCTCTAAGGCTAACATCGAACTAAGGTCCCATGTGAACTGAGGATGCCCTCAGCTCTCAGCTCACTTAAGTCCCAGGATGCGCGCTAGGCTGACAAACCCGCGAGCATACAGGACTTTTGTCCTCATTTCTTGCATATATGCATACCTCTATCTTTTGCACCAAGCTGTACAAACAGTACAAAAAGTGTGGTTTATCGACGAAAGGAAACCCATCTCACGGAAGAAACCCGCGTCAAGGAAGCGCGAGGGGCACGAAGAAGCATGAGGAGGCACGAAAGTAACAACAACCAGTGCACACCACTGGGGAGAGAACTACCTCAACCGTGAACGCGATAGCTCAATTGTGAACGAAACTGTGAGCGAGAGCGAGATAGCGCATCAACCAATGCCAAGTGCTGCACGTGCAAGAGCACGCGCCTGCACACCATTGTCTGCGTGAGCAACCGCAGCTGCAGCTTCTTCACATTGCGCCAACGTGACAGCACCGAGCTGGGCTCCTACCCCCGCAATAGCAGAGGAAGCCATAGAAAGAGACGTGACTCCCATACCGACGAGTACACAGGCAAGCGCTGGATCTGCCGCTGCCTCTCCACACACACCCACAGGCGTATCCACCGTCCGTCCAGCCAAAGCCACGTGAGCGATGAGGGTGAGAACAGCGGGTTGCCAGGGATCGGTATATTCTGCCAAATGAGAGGAAAGGCGGTCGGCAGCCATAGTGTACTGAGTGAGATCGTTCGTTCCAATTGACACGAAATCCACAAGTTCAAGGAAACGCGGCGCAAGAATCGCCACAGCTGGCACTTCCACCATGATCCCGGCAGTAAGGCCGCGGCTACGAACCTCCTGAGCAAACCACCTCGTTTCAGACAATGTGGAAACCATCGGAGCCATCACCCAGGTGGAGCCCTCGGGGCGCCCCTGGGCAGCAGCAGCGATAGCATCGAGCTGATGAGAGAGAAGCTCCGGGTTGCGCCCAGTGATCCGTAACCCGCGTACTCCTAATGCAGGGTTGTCTTCGTGATCCAAGTTCGCGTAGACAATCGGCTTATCTGAGCCAGCATCGAGGGTACGCACAACTACCTTAGATTCAGGGAAAGTTTGAAAAACCTCTCCGTAGATCTTCTTTTGCTCCTCAAAGCTCGGCTCCGTGTCCGCATCGAGGAAGGAAAGTTCTGTGCGGAAAAGCCCCACTCCTTCGGCTTGGCTCTCAGCTGCTTTTGTCGCTGTGAGGCCATCTTGGACATTGACGAGGAGCTGAATGCGAGTCCCATCCTTCGTCGCCCCAGGCCCACGCCAGGAAGCAAGAGAATCTCTCCACACACGATCACGGGCAACAAGTTCGCGCGCGCCTTCAGCCGCACACCCCATCATAAGAGCACCACGTGCACCGTCTAGAAGTACCGCTTCTCCCTCGGAGATCTCAGAGAGGTGACGAACTGCCACAATGCAGGGAATCCCAAGTTGGCGAGCAATGATAGCCGTGTGGCTCGTCGGCCCTCCACGTTCCGTCGCTATGGCAACGATGAGGTGAGGATCCAATCCCGCTGTATCGGCTGGGGCGAGATCGTCGGCCAGGAGGATCGAAGGCGTAGCAGGAGCGGGGACACCTGGTTCGGGGCGCCCTTCAAGCTCAGCTACCACACGATCGCGCACATCACGAAGATCCGTGACACGCTCGGCCATGAGGCCACCGGCCTTGAGAAAAAGATCAATGAAGTGATCCGTGGCACGCACAAGCGCCTGGACAGCCGGAACACCCTGGGCGATGAGCTTGCCTACCTCCTTGCGGATGCCACGATCCTTGGCGAGAGCCGCTGTCATTTTAAGAACATCGGAAGTTTGACCGATCGTTACTTCACCGCGTGCCAGGAGACGATCAGAGACAGCCTGAGCTGCAGAGACATAGGCCTCGAAAGCCGCCGGGCGCTCAGAATCGGGGAGAGAAGGAGCACTAGGGGACGGAACTGCTGGTCGCACAACCCACAGTGCCGGTGCATACGCCATTCCAGAGACAACTGGCGTTCCGAAGATCTCACGAGATTGTTCCATGTCGCGTTCCTCCTTACAGCCCGGATTGGCACGCCATGAGGCTCACCAGGCACTTCTCTAGCCTAACGCAGCCTCGGATCGCTGTGCGTTTTACCGCTGCTTCACCCACGCGCACCACCCGATCTCAACTAGTGCTTATCGCACCCATCCCATCCCCCATCCCATCACCTCATGCACGCTGCACGCACGGCACACAGCTTCCTCGACACTGCCTACAACACGGCAGCACCCTGGGAAGACGGAAATCTGACAAAGAAAAGACTGGGCGAACACTACCGACACCACCGAAAATAAACCCAGCACACCCGACCCAGACACACTTTTGGCCTTTCATTCCTTTGGGTCTTTAACCCCTTTGGCCTTTAAGAAGATTTCTGCATATATGTAAAAGCGGGACGAGAGCTGGTTGTCCCAGTCCTCGCCCCGCGAGATTCTCAAGCTGGCTTTAGTCCAGCTCCAGAACGTAGTTTTACTTTAGCCCCTGAAAGAATTTATCCCACGGCATCTCAAGCGGTGCATCCTCCGCTACCACCGAGTAGAGGAAACGGCACAGTGGGTACTCATCCGGCCCGATAACACCACGCTCAGTGAGTGAGCCGAGAGCCTTTCCGATCACCTTGATGGCAGCCACTCCTTCAAGAGTTACGCCCTTCATGTATCGCTCCTGCACCTCGGAGAAGGGAATACCCTCACCTACGAAAGCGCCAGCCTTGACGTTACGCCCACCCATGGAGGTGACGAACATATCGCCGACTCCACCTAGACCATCACCTGTCTCAGGGTTGCCACCCATGAGCTTAATGAAGGAGCGCAGTTCCTTCTGCCCCTGGGCAAATACTGCTGCACCGTAGTTGTACATGACGTAGCGGTCGTTCTCCTTGCCAGCCTTGCGCAGAAGTCCCTGAGCAAAGCCAGCAGCGAAAGCGTACACGTTCTTCGTCGCAGCACCAGTTTCGTGCCCGACGAAATCCGTAGAAGTCCACACGTGGTAGTAGTCCGTGCGGAAGAGTTGCGCAAGGTACTCCACGTCCTCAGCTTTCTCGCCACAGAACACGACACAAGTGTCGTGGTGAACCGCAAGCTCGCCTGCGATAGACGGGCCGACGATAGCATTCCACGAAATCTGCTCAGCAAGCTCGGGGTCGAAGTACGAGCGGATCACGTCGGGAAGGATGTGAAGTGTGCCATCCTCATCAGCGCGCATACCTTTCGTCACCGTGAGGAGCTTCTGACCCGGTTTCATGAGCCCAGCAAGCTGCTCACCTGCCCACTCAATACCAAACGAATTGACACCACACATGACGACATCAGCATCAGCAATAGCTGTGGCTGCGTCCTCAAGTTGGAAGGCTGTGATGCCCTCGTTCACTTTGAGACCAAGATCCGGGTGGATACCCGTCTTCTGGATCGAATCGATAATCTCCCGGTCGAGGAAAGTACCGATGAGGCGAACATCATTTCCATTTTCTGATGCTGGAAACGACAGAGCCGTAGCCATAATGCCGGTTCCTAGAACAGCAATCTTTGCCAACGTCATCCTTTCAACATGCGGAGCCAAAAAGGTTCCGCTTTACTATCAATGTTGGCCGTAAACATTCTGGTAACGGTCATAGAGAGCATCAATATGTTCCTGAGCTACCGGAACCACAGTTCCCAATTGCTCAGCAGCTGCAACTGTTCGCGCAACCTCCTCGACCATCACCGCTGCTTTAACTGCGGCCTCAGCGTTCTTTCCAATGGTGAAAGGACCGTGGTTAGCCATGAGGACGGCTGGAGAGCGCGATTCCTTGAGCGTTTCCACGATACCGCGCCCGATAGAGTCATCACCAATAATTGCGAAGGGACCTACCGGAATTTCGCCACCGAATTCGTCACCCATCATCGTCAGGACACATGGAATAGGACGATGAACCGCGGCGAAGGCTGTGGCATAGGTGGAATGGGTGTGAACCACGCCTCCAACCTGGGGCATATGCCGGTACACGTAGGCGTGTGCCGCTGTGTCCGACGAAGGCGAAAGAGAGGCGGGGGTGCCGTCCTCGATTTTCTTCCCGTCCAGGGTGCACACCACCATCGTGTGTGCACTGAGTTCGTCGTAGCGCACTCCGGAAGGTTTAATGACAAAAAGATTCGTGCCCTCGACGCGCTCGGAGACATTTCCTGCCGTCCAGACGACGAGGCTATTGGCGGGTAGCTCACCGTGAAGGAGAGCTACCCGCTCCCTCGTCGTTTGAACGCGTGCCTGAATATCTTCAGGCAACTCGTCCAGTCGAATCACTTCGTTTCCTTCTTTGCCTCTTCTGCGGCGGCTTTTGCCTCAAGCTCAGCCGTTGTGCGATCGCGGAAAATCCGTGCACGGATGTCCTTGAGACGATGCATGGGCGATTCGCCCTGCGTGTAACGGCCAAAGAAATCGTGAAGTTCCTTGTAGATCGCGTAGATCTCGTCGTACTTCACCGAATCCTCAAGGTTGGGGGTGTAGGCGTTCTTCTCCACGTGTGCCATCGCGTCGGCAGCGGCGAACACGTCGGAGTACACACCAGCGGCCACGGCAGCAAAGATCGCTGAGCCGAGAGCACCAGCTTGATCCGACTTCGATACAGTCACAGGGCGGCGAGTAATTGTGGAGAGGAGCTGCATGTAGAACTCGTTCTTCAGCAGGCCACCTGCGGCCACAATTTCATCGACCTTGATGCCATGTGCCTCGAAGTTGTCGATAATAACGCGGCAGCCGAAGGCCGTAGCTTCGAGCAGCGAACGGTAGATCTCCTCCGGTCGGGTGGTGAGAGTCTGCCCCATCGTGAGGCCGGAAAGGCGCGCATCAGCGAGGATGGAACGGTTACCGTTGTGCCAGTCGAGGGAGACGAGACCGTGCTCGCCTACTTCCTGATCCTTGGAGAGCTCGACGAGGAGTTGGTGGACCGAGATGCCCTTCGTGGCGGCCTCGTCCTTGTACTTCTGCGGCACACAGTTATCGACGAACCAACCGAAGATATCACCCACGGCTGTCTGGCCACCTTCAAAGCCCCAGTAGCCGTCCACAGCCCCACCGTCAACGATACCGAAAACGCCGGGGCAATCGCGGTACTCTTCGCCGTTGAGGACGTAGCAGCAGGACGTACCAAGAATGGCGGTGAGCTGCCCTGGACGTACAGCATTCACACCGGCGACGACGACGTGCGCATCAATGTTGCCAGCGGCCACAGCAATGCCCTCAGGCAAGCCCATGAGCTTTGCAAACTCTTTGTTGAGACCACCGACCTTGCCACCGAGTGGCACGATCGGGTAATCCATCTTGTCCTCGAACATGGTGCCGAATCCGGGCTTGACGGCTTCAAGGTACTCGTGCGAGGGGAAGGTGCCATCTTGGAGCATACGCTTATAGCCCGAATCACCAGCTGCGCCGGTGAGGCGACCCGTCATCCTCCATGTGAGCCAATCCAGGAGGTTCACCACGTAGTCGGTTGCCTCGTAGACATCGGGAGCCATCTCGAATACTTCGAGTACCTTGGGCAGGAGCAGCTCGGAAGAAAGGACACCACCGTAGCGTGAGAGCCATTCCTCACGGCGAGCCTGAGCGATCTGAACAAGGCGGTTGGCCTGATCCTGAGCACCATGGTGCTTCCAGAGTTTGACGTAGGCGTGGATATTGTTCTCAAAGCCAGGCTTTTCACACAGTGGAGTGCCTTCCTTATCCGTGAAGAACACGGTTGCGGAGGTGGCATCCACACCGATGCCGACGATGTCCTGAGGGTCAATGCCAGCATCCTTGACAGCACCTGGCACCGATTCGCGTAGAACCTTGATGTAATCGGCTGGGTTCTGTAGGGCAAATTCTGGCGGAAGAACTTGGTTATCACCTGCAGTGAGGGTGCGATCCATAACGCCGTGAGGGTACTCGGTGACGTGAGTGCCCACCTGTTCGCCATTTGCGGCGTCCACAACAACAGCACGCCCGGAGAGCGTACCGAAATCGATACCGACGAGGTACTTCTTGGACATTGTTTTCTCCTTATGAATTGTACAAGGGGATTCAGTTTCAGACTTCGGGGTGGCGGTGCTGCCCCCAGAAACCTTCCTCCGAGAAGAGGTGCTCGACGACCTTGTCATAAACACCCAGATCAACCAGGATGTCAAAGACTGTGTAGCGGTCGCGGATCATCTGGGCTTTCACGTGAGTCTCGCGGAAACGTTCCCAATCGATCTCGATGAGTTCGGGATGGTAGGGAGCACCTACAGCCTTGAGGCGATCCATGACGTCGCCAGGGGACATGAGCTGAGCCTTGCAGCGCTCACGCAGCTCGGGCCACTTTTCCTTGAGAAGGTTAATGCGAGCGACGAGTTTTTCACCTTCCGTACGCTTCTTTAGGGAGTGGCGCACAGCTTCGTCCTGCATACGCGGCTGGAGAAGAGAACGAACCTTCGCTTCGACTTCCTCGGGGCTCTTGACGGAGGCAAGGGCGTGGTCAATATCGAAATCTTCCACATCCATCTTGAGGAATTCTTCCCAGATAGCGCACGAGGCAATCGTGCCGATGCCCACCTTGAAGCCATGGGAAAGCGGTGGCTCCCAATCCAGTCCGTGACCTTCCATCTCCCAGGTGTGGGAGAACTGGTGTCCAGCTCCGGAAGCCGAACGAGAGGATTGGCCTGCCTGCATAGCAAGGCCAGACATGAGGTTGCCTTCCATGAGGCCTTCGATAGCCTGCTTATCTCCCTTACCGATGGCCACGGGATCAGCCAGCGAGGCGCGCAGGGGACCTTGCACCATGTTCCACACGTATTCGTTGATTGCTTCAATGCCTAGTGCATCGGCAAGGATCCAATCTGCGCCGGCGGGGATCTTCTCGATGAGGTCACCATAGCCGGTGGCGATGAGGCGCTGGGGCGAGTTGCACACTACTTCTGTATCTGCGATAAGGCCTGCGGGAGCTGGACAGGAGCGGGTGATCTTGAAGCCGTCACGGGCGATGGAAGCACCGAAAGCTGCAAAGCCATCTACCGAGGGTGCCGTGCACACGTTCATGTACTCACGTCCAAGTTCACCTGAAGCGAGCTTGGCAATATCGTTAAGGGAACCCGAACCAATCGAGCACACAATTGCCTCCTCAAAGGGGCGAATGTACTCACGCAGAACTTCCACGTTCTCGTAGCCGGCATAGAGAGTGGGGGTTCCGGGGAAGATGTAGGGGTCGTCGGCAAAGTCGACACCAGCTTCCTTGAGGGAGGCAACCACTGCATCGCCTGTGGCAGCAAAGGTGTTACCGTCTGCAACTACGAGTACCTTTTTGCCGGGGAAGAGGGTGGTGAACATCCTGCCCGTCTGGTCTGTCACGTTATCGCCAAAGACGATATCGTGCGTCTCCGTGGCGGTAGTGAGAGCTTTTTCGATCAATTCACTCGACATTTTTTCTTCTTTCCCACGTGTGTTGTCGAAATACGGAATGCGCCGCATGGCGCGCTCGTCGTTCTTGGGCGACGAAAGATGTGCATGGTCTTACTCGTCCTCGTCACTCCAGCCCCATTGGGCACGAATGTCGTCGGGGATGAGATGGTCGATGCGGTCGAGCACAAAGGTTGGCTGTTCAGATGCATCGAGTGCTTCGGCTTCTTCCAGGGTGGAATCCCCTGTAAGTACAAGACAGGAGTACATATCGGTCTTAATCGCCATGCCGATATCTGTCATGAGGCGGTCGCCCACCATAATGCAGCGGTGAGGATCCACATCGAGGCCATCAATTGCAGCCGAGAGCATAATCGCTTCAGGTTTGCCCATGTTGGCCACGAGTTCAGTGCCGGTGCAACCGACGATCGCTCCCACGATCGCCGCCGCATCCGGTTCGCCGCGCCCTCCAGGGAAGGGGCAGTAGTGATCTGGGTTCGTCGTGATGAGGAAGGCGCGCTTGTAGTACCAGATGGCGTCGAAGGCAATCTGTAGCTTGCGATACTCGAAGGTTCGGTCATAGGAAGCTATGACAATATCGATCTCCTCCGGGTTCTCGCTCATGCGAATATCGGTCTCGCGTAGAGCCTTTTTCAAAGGTTCTTCAGAAATCGGGAAGACAACAGCCTCGGGGTGATTGGCTTTAAGCCAACGTACGGTGGTCACCACGGTGTTGGCGATCTCGTCGATCGGTGTGGGGATCCCGAGTTTTTCGAGCTTGTGAACGTAGAGTTCGGGATCCTTGGTGGGGTTATTCGAAAGGAAGCGCACGGGTTTGCCGAGAGTACGCAGCCCTTCGATGAGACGTTTGGCACCAGGGAGCAGGTCATCACCCAGGTAGATAGTGCCATCCATGTCAAAGATATAAGCGTCAAAGAGCTCGGTAGGGCAGGCGCGCAGCATGGTGAACCTTTCGAGGATATACGAAACTCTGCGGCCAGAGCGCCGGAGCGCCCCGGCCGCAGAGTTTGGGGATGAATGGGAATTTAGGAAATGAGCTGTGCGAGACCCACAACTGC
The DNA here is from genome assembly GCA_015679245.1 of Actinomycetaceae bacterium zg-1166. Classification (GTDB taxonomy): domain Bacteria; phylum Actinomycetota; class Actinomycetes; order Actinomycetales; family Actinomycetaceae; genus Changpingibacter. The sequence continues at coordinate 1,568,420 of CP064953.1, forward strand.
GGTGTTGCAGATCCAGATGGCAGCAGCCGGAGGATCAATGTGGGACGTACCGCGCGAGTACCATGTGCGGGCGAAGAACTCGCCAAGGAACATCGCGACCGTACCAGCAACAGCGGCGATAATCATTGCGACCAAGAAGGCTGTGGCATTCATATCGAACCAGGCAGCCAGGCCGTCGGTGGCAGTGAATTCGCCACCAACGATCGGGAAGAACACCACTGCAGCCAGGCCAGCAATGTTTGTGGCATGGTGCTGAACAGGCATATTCCGGTTGGTGATGAGGAAGAGGATGATGATGGCCGAAATGCCGAAAGCAAAGGTGTTTGCTGTGGCAATGGCTACCGAGCCATCAAAGCCGCGTGCGGTGAGGGAGGTGGAAACCATTGAAGCAAGCACGAGGGAGACAGCACCGGCAGCAACGCCGAAGCTCACGCCGATTGCGGTGAGCTGACCGGGCTTTTCCTGCCAACGTAGCCACTGAGAACCGAAGTCGTCGGTGGGGGCAATCTTCTGAGCGAAGGAGCCAGTACGACCCTTGAGGGAGTGAACCGAACCTTTGAAGATACCCTTGCCAGGTGCGCCACCGAACATAATGCGGGCGACGATTCCAGAGATAAGAACGGTGAGAGCCACCGAATCGGTGTGTCCACCAAACCACGGGATCTGGGAGATACCCGTCTGGACGATGTGGGCACCAGCTCCGAAGAGGGCACCAGCGACGAGGACGTCTGGCTTGCCGAGGCCAGCCAGCGGGGAGTTCACGTCCTTGCCATCGTCCATGTAGCCCTTGTAGGTGGCGTAAATCGCTGCCGCAGCACCGCCGGCAAAGACGATGTGGGGACCCATGAAGGGACCAAATGCAATGTAGTCAAAGCCGAAAGTACTACCCGTGGCGGCCATAACACCCCACGAAGCGAGTACGACGAAGCCTGTGAGGACGAAGCCGTAGTTACCACCGATTGCGGCGCCCAAGGCACCGCCGGCAAGTGCTGCGACCAGTCCGATACAGAAAACTGCGATCGAAGTTGCAAACATCGTTGTTCCTTAATTTCTATTCGTGCGAGTGAACCCGCATTTGGCGTGACACTGGATTCTCCTACCCGAGTGCGACTTTGCACCGACTACGGGTGATGAGAATTCAGTCTTCGTACGCACACAAAATATCCACATTAGCCTTTGAGTGCGACGATGGATCAAAAGTGTATCCCAAAAACTCGCGTGCCAGGCGACGAGCAAGCTCAAGGCCAATAACACGTTGCCCCAGGCAAAGCACCTGTGCGTCGTTGGAAAGGACAAGGCGCTCAACGGAGAAGGAGTCGTGTGCAGTAGAGGCGCGCACGCCCTTAACCTTATTAGCTGACATTGCCATGCCCATGCCGGTTCCGCAGACGAAGATTCCTCGGTCAGCTTCTCCTGCAGCGATCTTGCGAGCCGCGTTCACACCCACGTGTGGGTATTCCTTTTTGTCGTCAGAGGCGAGCACACCAGCGTCAATTACTTCATCGACACGCGGATCAGCTTCCAGATCTTTCTTGATGGCTTCTTTGTAGTCGAAACCTGCGAAGTCCGACGCAACTACTACTCGGTACCCCATGGGGTGTCCCCTCCTCGCGACACAAACGTGATCTGACCATCCAGGAGTAGCAGTCTCCAGCTCCCACACCTGAAACGAAATTAACATAACACTTGTTGGAGACTCCGTGGCAAACCAGATCAAAGTTTGCACATACTCTCACTTCTGCCCAGCTCGACGAAATACTTCCCACTGTAGGTAACGGGGACTTTTCCGCGCTCTAACGCCTCTGTACAGGAAACTTAGCTCCACCGCAAGGAAGAAAAGACCCACGCTTCTTCCATAACCCAGATCACAGTATGACCTCCTCATTTTTCACAAGACCACTGTTATTTTCCGTAAAAGTGGCGAAAAGAGGGAAGAGAACAGAGCGCGCTCGTCGGCGTAATTATCATCCCTTTATCACCACTCGCGATGAGGAAATACTGCCCTTCCGCACGCTGACGTAGGGAACTTCCACAGGCGAGATATATCGAGATTTCCTTAAAATTTCGCGATTTTTCCGTGTCGTTGCAGATCACAATCAGGGGTTTTGACCGCGGTGAAAAAGTGGGACGTTCAGAACCTGGCATTCACAAAAAAATCAGTTACTCTTATCAGCAGTGAGTGTTAAACTTACCGTCAATGATGTGATTTTGGAACACTGGAGTTTCACAAGGTTTCGCACACGAAAGCATGTGAACGCTGGAGAAACAAGGGAACATCTACGATCTCGGGCTACTCGATAGCACACGACATCAGCATCGCGGAGCCATCTTTCCACCGATGCACCTGCCTATAACACTTGACAACTCAAGGGAGAGTCACATGTACGATACCGAAGGGCCATACGTTCTCGGCATTGACTTCGGCACTGAATCATGCCGCGTTGCCATCTGCGACCTCAATGGCCGCCCCCTCACATTCGCCGCTACGGCCTACCGCACATTCCACCCACGCCCAGGCTGGGCTGAGCAAAACCCCGAGGATTGGTGGCAGGCTCTACAGGCCTCCACGCACAAGGCTCTCGCCGCTGCTGGCATCCCCACCTCTGCTATCGCCGGCATCTCCTACGATGCAACAACACTGACCATGGTAGTCATGGACGACAAGGGCGAGGAGCTGCGCCCCGCAATTATGTGGATGGACGTACGCGCCACTGAGCAGGCCAAGCGCGCCGAGCAATCCGATTCGGTTGCTCGCCTCTACAATGGTGGCGGACACTCCCCCGCTATTGCCGAATGGCTCCCCTTCAAGGCTGCCTGGTTGCGCGAGAACGAGCCGGAGATCTGGGCAAAGGCCACGCATATCGTCGATGCCCCAGACTGGGTTACCTACAAGCTCACCGGCGAGTGGACGATCAATATTAACTCCGCCGCTCACCGCATGTACTACAACCGTAATCACGGCGGCTGGCCCGTGGACTTCTACGAAACGATTGGGTGTGGCGATATCTTCGACAAGCTCCCCGCTCGCGTAGAGAACATCGGCACGCAGATCGGTACCCTCGGCCTGATTCCTGCCCAGCTCCTCGGTCTGCGCCCAGGTATTCCGGTCGCCCAGGGTCTGGCAGATGCGTGGGCGGGCCAGATCGGCTTGGGCGTGCTCAATCCCGGTTCAGCTGCTCTCATCACCGGCTCCTCACACGTCCTCTCAGCCCAGTCGGGCACTGAGGTTCACGGTAAGGGCTTCTTCGGTTCCTACACCGACGGCGTCGTTCCCGGACAGTACACTGTGGAAGGTGGTCAGGTTTCTACCGGCTCCGTGCTCAAGTGGTTCAAGGATAACTTCGCCGCAGATCTCGTCGCCGCCGCAGAAAAAGTGGGCCTTAACCCCTACAAGGTGCTTGACGAGCAAGCTGCCACGATTCGCCCCGGCTGCGATGGTCTGGTTATCAACGAGTACTTCCAGGGCAACCGCACCCCGTACTCGGATTCCAAGGCACGCGGTGTGATCTCGGGACTTTCCCTTATGCACACCCCGGCACACATCTACCGTGCCATTATGGAGGCTGTCTGCTACGGTAACGCCCACAACATTAAGGCGATGGAAGCTGCTGGCTTCTCTATCGACAAGATGGTGGCCTGCGGCGGTGCCACGAAGAGCCGCGAGTGGATTCAGATGCACGCCGACGTTTCCGGTGTACCGATCGCACTGACCGAAGTGGGCGACGCTGTTGCTCTGGGTACCTGCATGGTGGCCACTGTAGGTGCTGGCATCTACTCCAATCTTCAGGAAGCCTCCACGCACATGGTGCATGAGATTGACGTGCTTGAGCCCAACCAGGAACTACACGAGGAGTACCAGTTCTTCCTCGGTCGCTACATGGATAACTACGCCGCTCTGCAAGAGTCCATCCACAAGACAGTGGATCACGTAGCCTGAGGCAGCCCAACAGTAACCTGAGACAGCTCGCCATGCGAGAAATCGCGCTTTGTGGGGTACCGATTTCCAGAATCGGTACCCCACAAAGCGTATATGCACGTCTTGCACACGTATGTTAAAGAGCTTGGTGCAGCACACGGGCAAGTTCGCGCACCGTATAGTTTCCCAGCACTATTCACCAACTCGTCGCATACAACACGAGAGATACCTCAATCTCTACACTGAACCGACAAGGATATGGATATCCTCAGCTTCGAGCATGGCAATGGTTTCCGGTGGGGTCACGGCATCGACAACTACATGGGTAAATTCTTTGAGAGTCGCGAACTCAAAGAGCGCCCGGCGAGCGAACTTTGTATGGTCAAGGAGGAGGATCTTATTCTCAGCCGAATCCAACATCGCGCGTTTGACCTCAGCGTTCTCCTGGTAGGGATGGAAACAGGAAAAGCGCGAAATTCCCGAAGCGGAAACCACGCAGAAATCCGCGTGAAGAGAGCGAATAAACTCCGTAGCCGCTGCCCCCATAAGTGCACGCGACCACGCCTGATATTCTCCGCCAGTGACGACGAGCTTATTCGAGTGGCTCTCACAAACTTCGGAGGCCACAAGCAATGAGTTCGTGACCACTGTAAGCGAAGCCTGATCCCCCAAAGCGCGCAGGAGCCACAGCCCAGAAGTTGAGTCATCAAGCATGAGTGAGCTACCAGATGGGATGAGGGATGCAGCTACGGTCGCAATCGCCTGCTTCGCTTCAGCAGACTGTTCGAGACGAAATTCGGCATCAGCTTCATGAAGGCCACTCGCCACCGCCACCACTTGCCCCCGGTGGCGCTGAAGGATACCGCGTTCTTCGAGAGTGGCGATATCGCGGTAGATCGTCATGATAGAAACACCTGTCAGTTTGGCCAGACGTTCCATGGGGATTGTTCCACTCTTGATGACGGCTTCCGCGATGGCGAGCTGACGTGAGCGTGGGCCGTCAGCAGAACTAGAAGTGCCACTGGTATGAGAGTAAGAACTTTGCCCCGCCTTCTCTACTGTCATACATGCCTCTCCGCGTGGACGAGCATCAGTGCTCCTACGCTATCGTCGTGCCTCTGACGCTTGCAGCACGAGGCCTACTTACTAGAGCATGGGTTCACCCCTTTGGGGGTGAACCCATGCCACTCTGATGTCAGCTTATCAGCCAGGAAACAGGCAAGAGACTCAATTTGCTTATCCAACTCACCGCGTATCAACTACCACTAACTCACACCGCACCGTGTACCGGCAGGTAGAAAACTCACTCACCCAGCAGCAGAAAGACCGCTCGGTTGAGAGCCACCCGCTCCAGGCACAGCACCCGGCCTCGAATTCACCGATGCGGTGAGGCCATTGATCTCCTCGGGTGCGGCGATGGTAGCCACATCCTCTGGAAGTGGGGCATCCTTATCCTGCCCAGTGAAGGTGAACGTCATCGGAATGTTCTCCTCGTCCACATCCACCACAATCACTTGCCCGCGCTGGAATTGCCCAAAAAGGAGTTTCTCAGAGAGCACATCTTCAATATCGCGCTGAATAGCCCGACGCAGTGGGCGTGCTCCGAGCACCGGATCATAGCCTCGCTCTGCCAGGAGATTCTTTGACTTCATGGTAAGCACGATCCTCATATCCTGGGCGGCTAGGCGCTTATCGAGCTTTCCGATCATGAGATCGACGATCTCAAGAATCTCTTCCTGCTTGAGCTGCGGGAACACCACGATATCGTCCACACGGTTGAGGAATTCGGGGCGGAAGTGATCCTTGAGAGCCTCCCCCACGCGGCGCTTCATACGCTCGTATGACGTCGTCGTATCTTGATCAAATTGGAAGCCCGTTGTCACACCCTTGGCGATATCCTTCGTGCCGAGATTCGTCGTCATAATAATGACGGTGTTTTTGAAATCGACCACACGCCCTTGAGAGTCGGTGAGACGTCCCTCCTCAAGAATTTGAAGGAGCGAATTAAACAAATCCGGGTGTGCCTTTTCAATTTCGTCGAAGAGCACCACAGAGAAGGGTTTACGACGCACCTTTTCGGTAAGCTGGCCGCCTTCTTCGTAACCCACGTATCCCGGAGGAGCACCAAAGAGCCGAGAAACTGTATGTTTTTCGGCATATTCAGACATATCGAGTGTGATAAGTGCACCCTCATCGCCAAAGAGGAACTCAGCGAGAGCTTTGGCAAGTTCTGTCTTTCCCACACCTGTGGGGCCGGCGAAAATGAAGGAACCACCAGGGCGGCCAGGATCCTTAAGTCCGGCACGCGTGCGGCGAATCGCCTGCGAAAGTGCCACCACAGCCTCGTTTTGCCCGATGACTCGCTTGTGGAGTTCCTCTTCCATGCGCAGCAGTTTGGCGCTTTCAGCTTCGGTGAGACGAAAGACAGGAATACCCGTAGCCATGGAGAGCACCTCGTTGATGAGATCCTCATCCACCACCGAGACGACATCCATATCGCCATCCTTCCATGCCTTTTCCCGCTCGGCGCGTTCAGTGGCAAGGTGCTGTTCTTCGTCGCGCAAGGAGGCAGCCTTCTCAAAATCCTGGCCGTCAATCGCCGCTTCCTTTTCCCGACGAACACTAGCGATCTTCTCATCAATCTCACGTAGCTCAGGCGGTGCCGTCATCTTTCGGATCGCCAGGCGCGCACCAGCCTCATCAATGAGGTCAATCGCTTTATCTGGGAGGAAACGGTCATTGATGTAGCGGTCAGAGAGGAGCACCGCCGCTTCGAGGGCTTCGTCGGTGATCGTGACACGATGGAAGGATTCGTAGCGGTCACGAAGGCCACGCAGAATCTCGATAGCGTGCGCAGTGGTGGGCTGCTCCACCTGGATGGGCTGGAAGCGCCTCTCAAGAGCAGCATCTTTCTCGATGTACTTACGGTATTCGTCAAGAGTGGTTGCACCGATCACCTGAAGTTCACCACGCGCCATCATCGGCTTGAGGAGCGAGGCTGCGTCGAGGGCACCCTCTGCTGCACCCGCACCCACAAGGGTGTGAATTTCATCGATGAAAAGGATGATATCCCCGCGAGTGTTAATCTCCTTGAGGATCTTCTTCATACGCTCCTCAAAATCGCCACGGTAGCGCGAACCAGCAACAAGCGAACCCATATCCAGAGAGTAGAGCTGCTTGTCTCGCAGAGTTTCGGGGACATCTCCTGCGGCGATAGCTTGAGCGAGGCCTTCCACAACAGCCGTCTTTCCCACACCAGGCTCGCCGATAAGCACCGGATTATTCTTCGTGCGGCGCGAGAGTACCTGCATGACACGCTCAGTTTCGATATGGCGCCCGATCACGGGATCGAGCTTGTGCTCGTGCGCAGACTGAGTGAGGTTGCGTCCGAACTGGTCGAGAACCGTCGATCCAGCCTTTTGACCTTCGCGTGCAGGCCCACCGCCTACGCCCACAGGTTCTTTGCCCTGATAGCCGGAGATAAACTGCGTGACCTGGTTGCGCACACGCAGCATATCTGCTCCGAGCTTGGTGAGCACCTGCGCCGCCACAGAATCAGGTTCACGGGTGAGACCGAGAAGAAGGTGCTCCGTACCGATGTAGGAATGGCCGAGCTGAAGCCCTTCACGCATCGCGTATTCGATGACTTTCTTGGCACGGGGAGTGAAAGGAATATGCCCCGAAGGAAGTTCTTGCCCCTCACCGATAATGTCGATGACCTGGGCACGGACCTCGTCGAGAGTGATTCCAAGGGATTCGAGGGACTTTGCAGCCAGGCCTTCGCCCTCGCGGATGAGCCCCAGAAGAATGTGTTCAGTGCCGAGGTACTTGTGTTTGAGGTTGCGAGCCTCCTCCTGAGCGAGGACAACAACCCGACGTGCACGGTCGGTAAACCGTTCGAACATTGGCACTCCTAGAAACAATACGTGTCCAGATCTATCTGGACTGCTCATTCAACAATAACGACGAAGTAGCCAGATTCCCGCCACTGTTCGCCACCGGCGTGAGTGCGGTGGATCGACACGGTCAATCCTCCTTGGTCAGCAGAGTAGTTCGCCGCCGGCGCAAGTACAGTGGACGGCGCAAGTGCAGTAGATGGCTCGCTCACGGCAGAGGGCACAAAGGGTGAACATGACGAGGTGAGGCGGGCTAGGAGCATCAGGGGAGGCGTAGAGAGAGCCGCCGTGGAATATTCAGACCTCGATGAGGAGAGTAAAGGGACCATCGTTGACGAGTTCTACCTCCATCATGGCACCGAAACGTCCTTCCTCTACATGCACGCCATAGGTGGTACGCAAACACATGGCAACGTCCTCAAAGATAGGCGCAGCAACCTCGCCGGGAGCGGCATGAGACCACGAAGGGCTGCGTCCCTTGCGCACGTCCGCGTAGAGGGTGAACTGCGAAATAAGGAGTACAGGAAGGCCAGCTTCTTCTACGGAACGTCGCTTAGCAGCACTGTCGTCTTCATCTCCACGCATGAGGCGAAGCTGAGCGATCTTGCGCGCTATCTTCTCTACTTGATCGTTGCCATCCTCGTGAGTAACACCGAGGAACACGCACAGCCCTTCCCCGATCTGTCCCACAATCTCGCCTTCAACACTCACGTGGGCTCTCGTGACTCGCTGGAGTACTGCGCGCATTCTTACCATCCCTTCTTCGGTGTCTGTCTCCCACGACGATTTCTCTGGTCTCTACGTGCCGGGGAGGTGAATTTACGCCTTTCCTGGGCGAGGAAGTAGATCACTGCGAGGAAAGCAAGCGGACGCAGTATGAAGGTAAAAGGTATTGGCAACGCCCACACGAAACGATTACCTGCCACAAGCACTGCAACGGCAAGGACACCAATCCAGGCAAACTTCGGATAAGAAGCAAAGGCGAACTGACTCGCCGAGTGGCGCAGAGCCTCGACAAGTGCCCAGACCGCGAGCGCAAAGAAGGCTACAGAGATCACCAGATGTATGAGTGACTGCGAGGATACATAGATCATAAAAGTTTTCTTTCTCCGCGCCGCAGGCCACCAAGAAGGCGAAGCTCAGAGCCTGGGCGTTCGTGTAACGAGGCACTCGATTTACCGTCCAGGGCGACGATCACTTCCTGGCTGGCGAGGAACTTTCCTATCTCAAGGGAAGAACTAGCAGGCAAGGAGCGCGTCAAGAGTGCAAGAGCCACCGGACCTTCCTCCCATGTTCGCGACACACTCATAAGAGTGCCAACAGTTTTACCTTCGCTCGTGATCTCACTGCCAGGAGCCGGAAGGCTATCGTCGGGTCCTTCAAGATAGAGATAGGTGAGACGGCGAGGAGTGCGGCCAAGATTGACGAGCTTCGCCACAGCTTCTTGACCGCGGTAACAGCCCTTGGAGAGATGGACGGCACTGCGGAGCCAATCGAGTTCATGCGGCAGGGTATGGCCAGGAATAACCTCCTTAATGGAAGGTCGCCATAGGCTTATACGCAGCGCCTCCCAGGCCACATACCCGGCAGGTGTCAGTCCTTCCTTGAGGAGCTGCGCTGCACGCGCGGTGAGGTTCTCCTGAGCCAGAATCTCGATAACACGGCGAATCCCACAGGCGCGGTGGCGCGCATCTTCTGGGCCGTAGGTGGCGCTTTTCTGCGCAGTATGTGGCCAGGGGTCACGCCAGATGAGGGGTTCTGGCTGGGGTGGGTAACCTTGGTGAGTAGCGGATTCGTCGTCGGGGAAAACATAACCGAGAGCTGTAAGATCACTGCGTTCGACGATCTCCACGCGTTTCATAAAGCGCATCGACAGGAGAAAATCCGCGAGAGACGCACCGTAACCTGGATCGAGAAGAAGGAGGAGTCCAGACTCGCTAGCAAGGGCACCTGCCGCATATTCAATATGCCCCTTCGGATCGAGGAAGAGGAGTTCGCTGGAATCACCTGGGCGTAGATTCTGTACATCCTGAGTGGAGAGTGAAGAGAGCCAACTCAGCGTGTCAGGGCCGCTAATGTCGAGGATGTCGAGGCAGGAGAGGTCAGTAAAAGCACCTCCTGTGCGCAGAGCACGTTCTTCACGGAACGGGCTTCCGTAGTGAGCGGCAACTCCCCGCGGGAAATGTGCAGGTAAATTGACCACAGTGGGGACACCAAAAAGGTGAGGAGCCGCCTGCGTGCCCACCGCACCAGAAAGTTGAAGAAGATCCGAATTCATACGCGTGAGAGCCGCCCTGCCATGTAGGGGCGCATCTGTTGCCCAAAAGCTGCCATGTCGTAGGCGAGCATGAGATCTGAACTCACGAGTCCGCCCATGATTCTTCCACCCTCATATGGAGGCGCTGTGGGTGTGGCAGCGATGGCGTCGGCTTGGAACTGGAACTGCGGGCCTTTGATGAGGCCTGCCCAGGTGAGCGCATGACCGGTGGGCGTGGAGGAGGTGGCTTCGAGGAGCGTCATTCCTTCGCGAGTGCTTTCGTTTGGAGTAACGCGTATGTAGCCGGTTGTGGAACTCCATACCTCACCCTTGGTGAGAGTGGCGTATGTGCGAGCACCATAGGCTTCTTTATCGACGATTCCGGCTTCTTCCTGAGCAAGCCACACATTGGAGCACAAGCGCAGGTAGGGGCCACAATTGTCATTGTCAATCGCGATCTCATGCACATACGCGGCTGCAGGTACGCCCTCGTATTCGAGCACGCCACCGCCATGCCAGGTTCCCATGAGCCAGGCCATTGGGTAGCACTCGGGAGCAATATTTTCTGGAATCGCAAAGACCATAATGCTAAGGCTAGGCGAAAAGGAGAGCGAGGGAGTACACCACAACGCCCAGAGCGCAATGAATCACCAGAACCATGGCTCGTGCAGCACTCGGGAAGCTCGTCACTGTGCGCGTGACGCGAGAAGAGGCGGCAAGTGCCCCAAAAGTTAGGCCATAGCAGAGGGCGAAAGCGAGGGATGCCCACCACGGGTGGGTGGGGATAAGAGCCGCAGCAAGTATGGCCACGAGAAGAGCCGATATTACCACAGCGAGACTGCGTATCTGCGAGGCGAAAACCGACGTGGCGAGGGCACCGGAAAGCATGAGGGAGGCAGCCGCAAGAGCAATTGCGGGGGCGAGGCGCGCCGCAAGGAGCCACATTGAGGCAGAAGTAAGCAGAAGTACGCCGACGAAAGTTCCAGAAATTTGGCGCAGTGCCTTCGCATGTGTACCCCCACGTGTCATCTGCGAGATAAAAGCTGCTGGTAAGGCAAAAGCCACGACGAGCACAAGAAAGTGTGGAGGGAGAAAAGCGGCAATGAGGAGCGCAGAGATCCCGCCAAGGGCAACCACAATTCTCGAAGCCCCAACCGCAGGAACAGCCAGAAGGTGTGGCCATCCCCAGGCGAAGATACCGATAATCCCGGCGAGAACAAGGATTAAAACAAGCGCACTGGGAAGGAGCGAGTGAGCTGGAATATCTGCCAGCACCTGTGCCATTGAGCCGCTTTCATGAACAGATTCCACAGCAGAACCCGCAGGTGCCATCTTGTTGCTGAGCGATTCGGTGCCTGAAGCTGAAGCCCCCGTATTGGCGAGATCAGCGAGATCGGCGAGGCTACCAGAGAGGAGTACCTCAAGAAGAACACCGGCGAAAAGGAGCGCCGAGGAGAGCACACCTACAACGGTGAGGGCGCTGCGTCCACGTACAAGGGGATGAGCAAATAATGTGGTCACATAGTAATTTTCTCACGACGATACTTCTCCTTGTGCAAGTTCGATGCGCTTGTTCGCAGTGCCCTTACCTGCTTTTAGGGAGTTTCTCTGCGTGACGTATCGGCTGTACACACACTCTCACGTATCCTCTTTCGTCACCCGTCTAGTGCAGCCATCGTAGGCCGTGAGAACCTGCGACAAAGCACGGGAAATTTGCAATTTTGTACCTAGTTTGAACCACTTTTCGTTGTGCTTGACACATACGGGAATTGTGCTGTTATCCTGGTTAGGACACCGGATCACGAAAGCCCCGGGCTCCAACTATTGCCGCTGCGAGCGGCCTCAGCGCCGACTGGCGCTATCTGGTTCGGTGTCACTGGAAGAGCCGCGTCATACGACCAGGCTCTTCCTTAATTTCTCGACGATTCGTGGCTTCCCATGATTCCTTTCAGCCACTCCTTCATCCCTTCTCTTCATGCCCTGTTCCCTCTCTTCATGCCGCTGTGAGGTTGTGGATAACCGCACGTGTCCTCATGGAGTTTGCTGGGTTAAAGGCCAAAAATGTGTCTGGGTTGGGCACGTCCTCATGGACGTTTTGCGCTCTATAGCGAGAAACTCCAGGGCGGCTACTTCAGGGTCGCCACTCTTTCACAAGTTCCATAAAAGCGGCACGAGCAAAATTTTCACCACAATAGAGAAGGCGAAGAGGGCGGCGTAGGCGGAGGCGATTCTTTCGTCGGCAATCTTCGATTCGGCAGCTTCAAGCACTGCCGGCTGCCCGAGGAATCCTGCCACTCCGCCAGCAGTGCGTGGAGCTGAGAGCTTCGTAATCCAGCGACCCGACATCACCACACCTACACATGCCAGTGTAGCTACCACAACAGAGAGCAGTGCAGCCTTCCAGGCCATCGGCGAGAGCAGAATCGAGGCAAATTTTGGCCCAGCAGTGAGTCCAAGCCCAGCGAGGAAGAGAAGAAGTCCGAGTTGACGGATCGTGAGATTCGCAGCCTCGGGCAGGCTCCAGAGCAGCGGACCCGTACGTCTCAGGGCACCCAGGAGCATTCCGACGATAAGCGGGCCTGCAGCCGGACCAAGAGAGAATGCTTCTCCCCCAGGCATAGGGAAGGAAACAAGTCCGAGTAGAAGGCCGAGTACAAGACCCATTCCTAAGCCCAGAGCATCCACCTCACTGACACGCCGTTCTGAATCCCCAAAGATATCCTGAATCGCTTCTTGCTCTCCACGTGGCATTACCACAGCCACACGATCCCCCATCTGGAGTGTGAAATCGTCGCTGGCTAAAAGCTCAAGATCCCCTCGTCGCACACGCGTGACAATCGCTCCATGCTGTGCCGGAAGGTTAAGTTCAGCAATCTTACGGTTGGCAACCTCGGGATTGGAGACTACGAGACGTTCAAAACACACCGCTGTTCGATCGTCGGCAAGATGTTCAGGCATCTGCTCGCCTAGGAGTATCGCAACGGCCTCGACATTTTCGGCAAGCCCAACGACGACGATGCGATCTCCCTTTTGGAGATCCTCACCGGGAATTGCCACCCTGGTGATTTCTCCCCGCTCAAGGTAGGAGACACGGATCTTCTGCTCACGCCACTGCGGAATGTCGCGCATATTGATATTCCGCGTCACGTGCACAGAAATTGAAGTGAGTCCAAGACCCACAAGCGAAGGTGTATCTTTCTGTCCGCGCCACGGCCTCCCCACAATAGCTGAGACAACGAGAATCCCCACTATCACACCGATCGGATAACCGAAGGCGTAACCCACGGAAGGATCCTCCGAGTGGGTTAGGCGTGTAGCTGTATCAAGCGCGGGAGCCGCAGTAAGAGCGCCGGTGAAGAGTCCCATAGCGAAAGCCTTGGGGAGAGCGAGGAGATGCGCCATGATGTAGGTGGCCACCGCTCCAATTCCCGCACAGATAATGGCTGTACTCATGAGAGGAAGCTGTTGACGGAGCTGGCCGAAAAAAGCCGCTCCTGCACTCACTCCCACGGTATAGACAAAGAGAGCAAGCCCAAGAGCCTGAACAATGGCCATTCCTTCACCGAGAGAAGGATCATTGGCCGAGAGGATCAATCCCACAAAGAGAGCACCTGCAGCTCCCAAACGCACTTTTCCGAAGGGAATCGCCCCCAAGATGGCACCGAGGGTAACAACGATGAAGAGAGTGAGAAGGGGGCTCGAAGCAAGGATGTCGAGCATATGCGCAAGGATCCTCTCGTAGGGTAGTAGTTCACGATAGATGGTTTCGGCAAACATGCGCGGATTTAGTGTACTTATGCGTACGTGTACTTATGCGTACATATATGCGCAACTTCGTCGGACACCATCTGAAAATAGTGGACTCTTCGACTTTACGCCCGAGTAGGCTAGGCTGGCCGACAGTGAGACGAAAGTGGCATGTGAATCTCGCACATGGCGCCAGCTTTCAGTAGGCTAGATGGTATGTCTGCCCCCATCGTGACGCTCGTAACAAGCGCCGATCTCCCTAATCTCGATGCCGACGAAGCCGGCCTTCCCGACGCTTTGCGTGAGCGTGGACTAGAACCCCGGATCGCAGTATGGAACGATCCAGGAGTAGATTGGTCGGCCTCCGACCTCACCGTTCTACGCTCGGTACGTGACTACGCGAAGGATCGCGAAGGTTTCCTTAGGTGGTCTGCTGCGGTGCCACGCTTGCTCAACCAAAGCTCAGTACTCGCCTGGAATTCGGACAAGCACTATTTGGGTGCCCTGGCACAGCGAGGTTTACCGACGATTCCTACTACGTGGCTTGAGCCTGACCGCAAATATTCCAAACACCAGGTTCATACGCGTTTCCCGGCCTATGGCGACTTCGTAGTCAAACCGGCAGTTTCCTCAGGCGGGCGTGGAACAGGGCGATACACAGCAACTGATCCAGTCTCGCGAAGCGAGGCTATCAAACACGCGCAGCATGAACTTTCACGTGGACGTTCAGTGATGGTGCAGCGTTACCTTGAGGAAATCGATCGCTCGGGTGAGATCTCGCTCATCTATCTCAACGGCCTCCCCTCATACCGAGTAGATAAGAAGGCAATGCTCCACGATCGTTTTCGTGCAGGCAACGAAATCCAGGAGGAAGTGATCGTCGGATCTTCCTCGGCCACTGCCGATGAATGGCGCTGGGGTGAAGAAATTCGTAAAGCTCTTCACAGCTACATTCACGATCAGTGCGGACGCGACGAACTCCTGCTGTTCAACCGTGTGGATATTGTGCGTGGCGGCTCCAAAGACGAACACGAGTTTTACGTCATGGAAGTTTCCCTCATTGATGCTTCGCTCTACCTTTCAGCTAACCCAGAACACATGACAAAGTTTGCTGATGCTATCGCAATGCGCACCTTTTGGTGATGAGCTTACTCGTGGCGCGGATTCGAGCTTCTGCGGCACGAAAACTCGAATTTTTCGATGAGGTGTCAGGCATCACGAGATTCTAGTTCGTGGAATGCGACCTGCTCCTATATAGTTAATTGTCGGTGCTCACGAAGTGCCGCATGGTGGATGTAGCTCAGTTGGCAGAGCACCTGGTTGTGGTCCAGGGGGTCGCGGGTTCAAGTCCCGTCTTCCACCCAGATTGCCCTGCCTCTTAGCTAAGAGGCAGGGTTTCGTTGTCACCCCATGAGAGATGACTGCTAGCTCACTGTATAGCCCATTTGTGGCCTATACACTGGATGCGGATTTTGTCTATTAACCCCTTACAAGCCAAAAACCTCGCAGCCCACACTGCGAGGTTCGTGGTGGCTCCGACCGGCGTCGATCCGGTGACCTTTCGATTTTCAGTCGAACGCTCTACCAACTGAGCTACAGAGCCTTATAGTGAAATACCCGGTTTCCCGGGTATTTACTGCGACCCCGACGGGACTTGAACCCGCGACCTCCGCCGTGACAGGGCGGCGCGCTAACCAACTGCGCTACGGGGCCAATACAAGAGGTATTGACCTCAGTACCCCCAACCAGGTTCGAACTGGTGTCGCCGCCGTGAAAGGGCGGTGTCCTAGACCACTAGACGATGGGGGCCTTCCAGGATTTCTCCCGATTCCCAGCATTCCTGCTTGGCGGAACTCCTAAAGTTTAGACAGAAAATCCGAAGTACACAAAATCAAAATGATGTGTACTGAATCACGAGTGAGGATTTCCCTGGAATCTCGCCACTTTATGTGCACATCTATCTCATCAGATTACCCACACCGTTCCCCCACTTCTCACCTTCTCCCACCAAGTGCCCACTACCAGCGCACACTACTCCAACGCTCAGTAGTCCAACACAGCACCCGCTCTCTTCCCTTCTACTTTCAGATATGTGGAATAGCCTTGGAGTATGGCTTCTATCGCACAGCTCCTCACCTTTCTGAGCAGCGAGGGAACTCCTTCCCTCTCCCCTACATCCGACGACACCACCGTTGATGAGGTTGTAAGTGCCACGGTTTCCACACTTGCGGTCACTCTGGGGACAGCCATAGGAGTTGTTGTAGGCCTCGTCCTCGCTTTTCTCTTCCAGGGGTTCCTCACCTACCTAGCCCGGCGCAAACCAAACGCGCGAACAATAACAAAAGCTGTGAGCCGCCCGATCAAGCTCCTTCTCGCCTCGGTGGGCGCCTGGGTGGGAATGGGAATTGCCTGGGCCGTCCCTGCAGGAAGTGACGCGCCACACCTGCGTAACACACTTGAGCACATATTCCTTATACTCGTCATCCTTGCCTCGACCTGGCTCATTGCAGCTTTCGTCGACGGTATAGAGAAGACTGTTCTTCGCCAGATGCAGAACTCGGGAGCTTCGCGTTTCCGTAAGGCACAGACACAAATGCAGATTCTCCACCGTATTCTCATGGTGGCCATTTGGATTCTGGGACTCGCACTTGTCCTCATGACTTTCCCCGCCGCAAAGTCGTTGGGAACAACGCTCTTTACCTCAGCAAGTTTGCTCTCAGTTGTGGTGGGTATTGCCGCACAGTCCACGCTTGGAAATGTCTTTGCGGGTCTTCAACTCGCTTTCTCAGATTCGATTCGTATGGGCGATATTGTGGTGTGGGAAAAAGAATTCACCACAGTTGAAGAAATCACTCTCACCTATGTGGTTCTTAAAGTATGGGACGGACGCCGCCTTATTGTTCCTTCCTCGCAAATGACGACAAAAACGTTTGAGAATTGGACTAGGCGTACCCCCGATCTCTTGGGGTACGTGGATTTTGACCTTGACTGGAAAGTTCCAATTGCGCGTATGCGAGCTGAACTCAACTCCGTTCTCGAAAAAAGCGATCTCTGGGATGGCGACACAGGTATTCTTCAGGTGCGCGATGCCTCCTCAAATCGTCTTCAGATTTCCGTACTTCTCTCTGCGGAAAATGCCGGCAAACTCACCGACCTCAAGTACTACGTTCGCGAGCGCCTTGTGCGTTGGATTCAAGAAAACGCCCCCGAAGCTGTGCCCCGTTCACGCTCTCTCACTGGGAGTGAAAGTAACTCGCTTCTGCTTGAGCACACAGATTCCACACTAAACGAATCCGGTGACACCCTCGTACCCAGAAATACCAGTTCGACGCCATCATCGTCCCTTTCACCGCACCAGCCCAACGCCGTCGTCAATGAGATACTCATTCCTACCTCAACCCAGGGGCATACGGATAAAGATACGGACAAAACTGCTGTTATTGATATGAGTAAGTTGGGAATTGAAGGACCGCGGCGTGTGCCCGTGGATCAGCGCAGCGAAGAATCTGAAACCCCTGGCCAAGCTCCCGGTCATGAATCCTCAATCTTCACCGGATCTCATGCAGCAGAATTACGGGGAAAAGAATTCTCTGGACCAGGAGAAGACGTGCTTCGAGAACGCGAGAATTCACTCAGAAAAGCGAAAGACGAATCCTCTGCCAAGGATTCGTCGGCTGGCAATAATAATGACGCAGCCTCACACTCGTCCTCACATCAGAGTAAAAAGGAGAGGGGTGGTACGACGAAAGTGGGTACGCCCTCTGTTGCCCTCTCGCCCGCGAGTTCACACAATCAGGGCAGAGAATCCACCGCCACGGATATACAGTGAACCGTATTCCACAGAGAGAATCACGACGAAAAAGAAAGAGGAAAGATTTTTCACTATGACTCATCTCCACCTCCCTCAGTCCGACGACGAGTGGCGTGAGGTTCTCACGCCTCTTGAGTTTCATGTGCTCCGCGAAGCCGGAACCGAACGCCCTTTTACCGGAGAATTGCTTGAAGAAAACCGCGAGGGGATATACAGATGCCGCGCCTGTGGATCCGAGCTTTTTCGTTCATCGACGAAGTTTGACGCTGGGTGCGGGTGGCCGAGTTTCTTCGACCCCATCAACTCTGATGCCGTTAAAACAGATGTGGATTATAAACTTGGCTATCCGCGCACAGAGGTACGCTGCAAGAACTGCGATTCGCACCTAGGGCACGTATTTGAGGATGCTCCACAGACCCCCACAGGCCAGCGCTATTGCATGAATTCTGTGTGTCTCACTTTTGACATCGAGGAGTAGGGATGGCCTCACCTAAGGCTTTCGCACCTGCTCTTGTGATTTTCTCTGGAGTCACGCAATACGTCGGTGCCGGAATTGCCGTGGGGCTTTTCACCTTGCTTCCGCCACTGTCTGTAGCCTGGGGGCGCATCGCCTGTGGAGCTCTTGCCCTTCTCCTCTGGCGCCGCCACCTTCTGCGCCGAGAGGGGAAGATCGATTGGCGTGCCATGGGTCATGCCGCCGCTTTTGGAGTTGTTTTAGGCGGGATGAATCTCTGTTTCTACATGGCAATTAGTCATATTCCTCTGGGCACGGCGGTGTCTCTCGAATACGTGGGACCTGTGGTTCTTGCCGCTCTTACCGGGCGCGGATGGCGCGTGAGGCTGGGTCTGATCTTGGCTGGCGCTGGCGTACTTCTCATTTCCTGGGTGGGTGTGGATCTATCGGCTCCCACAGTAGCGCTCGGTGTGGGTATGGCGGTGGCAGCCGGAGCACTCTGGGCTGGATATATCGTGTTGGGGCGTCGCCTTGCCTCAGGAGCAAATCCCGTGGATTCTCTTGCCTGGGGTACAGCTCTTGCCGCACTGGTGTACGCCCCCGTTTCGCTTCCTGTTCTTCGTGCGGTAATCCATGACTGGCATATACTTTTCCTCCTCCTGAGTGTGGGGGTACTCTCCTCAGTGATCCCCTATGCAGTGGATCAGGTGGTGATGCGACTTTTAACCTCTGCAGCTTTTGCCCTTCTCAGCTCACTTTTCCCGGCCACAAGCCTGCTTCTGGGTATCCTTATGCTCCATCAGATCCCCAATATTGCCGAAGTTGCGGGGCTGATAGCCATTTCCTTCGCGGTTCTTCTGGCGACGACCTCTGAGTAATCTTGCCCTACAGCTACTCACACACTTCTCCAAAGACGTGACTCGCATCACTGGCAAGTTGTGTCCGACTCAGGTGATGAAATGGAGTTATGTACACTCCATCGATGCTCCTCTTTCACATCGCTCTTTGTGCGCTCCTCTTTCTCGGGGGTATAGCCTGCGGTTATGCCTTTGCGCGGCACCGCAATACCTCTATACCCAACGGTGATCTCCTCGCTCTCTCCTCGCAGGCAAGCGCGGCACATGCTCGCGCACAACGCCTCGAAGAAGAGAATGCCGATCTTCACGCCCGCGCTCACCAGGATCAGAACGTACTTCATGCCCTCGCACCCCTGGCTCGCCAGCTCGATCAACTCGGCGCCAATGTGGCTCAGATAGATAAGCGCACAAACTCTGCGCATCTTCTTCTCCACGAACAGATCGAGGCAAGTATGCGCGTTCACGAAGAACTCTCACGCGAGGCACGCTCCCTTCGCTCAGCCCTCGTTTCTACAAGTGCTCGTGGCACCTGGGGAGAAGTAGAACTCCACCGCCTCGTCGAAGCCGCCGGAATGCTCGCCCATGTGGATTTCTCCGAGCAGGTGAGCACCGGAAAGATGAGTGAGAGCGGCAGTAGCTCTCGTCCAGATCTCGTAGTCCACCTTCCCGGAGGCGGAAAAATTGCTGTGGATTCCAAAGTTCCTATGAATGCTCTCCTCCAGGCCGAGGCTCTTGATCCTTCACTTCCCGACTTGGAAGATCGCCGCTCCAAGCTCCTCAATGCCCACGCAAAAGCACTGCGCAGCCACATTGCCACCCTCACCAAGCGAAACTATCCCAACGATTTTCCTGGCTCTCCCAGGCTCACTGTCCTCTTCCTTCCCGCTGAATCACTGCTCTCTCAAGCCCTCACCACAGATCCCACTCTTTTGGAAGATGCAGCTCGCAGCAGTATTGCCCTCGTCACGCCCAGCTCGTTCCTTGCTCTCCTGCGTTCGGCAGCGGCGGTATGGGCAAATAATCAGATCACCACCGAAGCCCACAATGTTCTTCGCATGGGTCGCACACTCATCGAACGACTCAACATAGTAGCGAGGCATCTCGATGGGCTAGGCGGCTCACTGCGCACAGCTGTAAAGAACTACAACAAGACGGTTATCTCGCTCGAATCTCGCCTCCTTGCCACGGTGAGAAGTTTCGAAAGTTTTGATCTCACCGTGGAAACCGCCTGCGAGATTAACCCCGAAGACTCTCACGTGCGCACGTTTTCCTCTGCACAGCTCAGCGAGATTTCATCCGAATCCAACCACATCGCAGAGGAGTGAAAACAGCACGGCAGCACGCCCTCCTCACTCTCACTCACATGAGCTTTCCGTACACAAGCATTCCTTATATCGAAGCTGAGGAAGTTCGTGCCTTACTCTCTGAGCTATCAGGAGCGCTCAACATATGCCCGCTCAGGAACGCCCTCGCTCTCAGAGGCTGCACTACGCTCACGCACCTTATGTGGGCGGTCAGGATGTTCACCTGCCGCCTTAAGATCCGCGCGAAGGTTCTTCGGCAGTGAGAACTGGATATCCTCACTAGCTGTCGTCACGAGCTCCACCTGGGTGTAGCCAAAGTTGCCCAGACGATCAACTACATCGCGCACCAGGAGCTCGGGAACTGAAGCCCCCGAGGTGAGGCCGATCGTGCGCGTACCAGAGAACCACTCCTCTTTGATCTCATCAGCCCAATCCACGCGGTAGGCAGCACCAGCACCAGATTCGAGAGCTACCTCCACCAGCCGAACTGAATTTGACGAATTTGCCGAACCGACCACAATCACCACGTCACACGAAGGTGCCATCGCCTTAACAGCTCCCTGGCGGTTCTGTGTGGCGTAACAAATATCGTCCGACGGAGGATCCTGAAGCTGAGGAAAGCGCTCGCGCAATAAATCCACAGTTCGTAAAGTCTCATCTACAGAGAGAGTGGTCTGAGAAATCCACACCACCTTGGCAGGATCACGCACCGTCACTGAATCCACTTCTTCAGGACCGTTGACCACCTGGATATGCTCGGGAGCCTCCCCCATCGTGCCTTCCACTTCCTCGTGGCCAGAATGCCCAATGAGAAGAATGTCGTAGTCCTCACCCGCATACCGCACCGCCTGCTTATGCACCTTCGTCACCAGCGGACAGGTGGCATCAATCGTGAGGAGACCACGGGAGGCCGCCTCAGTATGTACAGCTGGAGAAACACCATGGGCAGAAAATACTACCCGAGCACCCTGGGGAACCTCAGAAGTTTCGGAGACAAAAATAGCCCCACGCTTGCTCAGAGTCTCCACCACAAACTTGTTGTGGACAATCTCTTTGCGCACGTACACAGGTGCACCGTAGAGCTCCAAAGCCTTCTCCACAGCATCAACTGCCCGATCCACACCTGCACAATATCCCCGAGGGGTGGCCAGAAGAATCTTTCTCCCATCGGGAGAAGGAGTGGAAGGCACATCCGATGCTGAGGCTCCCGCCAAAGAAATCGCTGGATGTTCAGTCATTTGCGAAGTCACCCCTCAAGCCTAGTTGCCACGGGGAGGCGAGGCGAGAGTGGCACGTCACCTTCGCTAGAAACAGCTATACGCGCACATATTCCCAGTTCGAGCAATGTAGGACACACGGCACACTTACTCGCCTTTCCTACATGCAAACATAAATCTTATGGTTTCCAGAATTGAGGTGCCTGCTCATCTCCCTCAGCAGGCTGCGTTGACTACTCCGGAGAATCCCTGGCCTCTCCGGCTTCTCAACGCCAAAATTCGGGAATACATCTCAGCCATGTCACGCCTATGGGTCGAAGGTGAGATCATCACGCTTCAGCGCCGCCCAGGAGCAAAAGTACAATTCTTCACCCTGCGCGATCTCGAAGCCCACACCTCCATCACAGTGAAGATCATGAGCTACCTCTTGCCCGAGGGAGTGGACTGCGGAAGTAGAGTCGTCGTCTGCGCCAAGCCAGACTTCTATGAAACTAACGGCTCACTTTCTCTTTGGGCTGACGATGTCCGTCCCGTAGGCGTAGGCGATATCCTCGCCCGGATCGAACAGCTCAAAACACGCTTGCGTGCTGAAGGGCTCTTTGACTCCTCCCGTAAACGCCCTCTTCCCTTCCTTCCTCGAACAATCGGGCTCATCTGTGGCCGCAATACCAAAGCCAAAGAAGATGTCGTCGTTAATGCGACCCTACGGTGGCCAGCAGCCAGCTTCGCCATCGAAGAAGTTCAAGTTCAAGGAAATGGCGCAGTCGAAGCGATGCTCGAAGCGCTCTCTCGCCTCCACACCAACTCCCATGTAGATGTCATTGTCTTTGCTCGCGGCGGTGGAAGCGTCGAAGATCTCCTACCTTTTTCCGACGAACGCCTCGTGCGCGCAGTAGCTGCAGCTACTATCCCGATTGTCTCTGCTATTGGTCACGAAGGAGACACTCCTATTCTCGATCTCGTCGCAGATCTACGCGCCTCGACCCCCACAGATGCAGCGAAGCGAATTGTTCCAGATGTAGCCGAAGAAATCGCTGGGATTGAGGAAATCTTGCGCAGAGGAAGACTTGCTCTCACTACACGACTTGATCGTGCCTGTGAGGATCTTGCCTCCTTATCTGCTCGCCCTGTTATTGTTGCACCGACGACGATGATCGACGTGCGCGCCGCCGATCTCACCAACCTCGAAGGATGGCTACGTTCCCACACCACACGTCACCTCGAACGCGCGAGATCCGAATTGAGTACCACACTTGGGAGCCTGCGTGCGCTCTCTCCTCTTTTCACTCTCCAACGAGGATATGCCGTACTTCAACGCGACAACGGTAGCCTTATCACTCAGCCAAGCGAAGCAACCCCCGGCGAACACCTTCATGCTCTCCTTGCTAGAGGCTCGCTTAAGCTCACCGTCTCTGACGCCAACTCCGCCACACCTCCCCCGGATCACTCCACAAACTCCACATCTGCACACGCTTAAGGAGTACGCCATGACTGACGCATCTTACTCTCTGACCGGCTCGCTTTCACCGGAAGAACGTGCCGAAATCGCTCAACTCTCCTACGAGGAAGCTCGGGCACACCTCGTCGAAATCGTCACTCAGCTCGAACGTGGCGCAATCCCACTCGAAGAATCCATGTCGCTATGGGAAAGAGGAGAAGCTCTCGCACGAACCTGCCAAGCTCGCCTCGATTCAGCTCGCGCACGCCTCGACGCTGTGACAGCCACACACGCGCACAAACAAACCGCACCACATGGGCAAACAGCAGACGAAATATCAGGTTCATCTCCTACCCACACTTCAACACCGGAAGCTACGTCCACCGCTGCTCCCCACACGCCGCCTACTAATGAACCTGGCAACTAAACCCGCTAAATCTGCCACACACGTCCCTATCTCTCAAGCCTCGGAGTACCTCATGAGTTTTCTCGTCATCGGTGAAGCCCTCGTCGACGAAATCACCTCACCCACAGGCGAGGTTCGACGTATTCCTGGAGGATCAATGCTCAACGTCGCTATCGGGTTGCGCCGTTTGGATCGCACCGTTCGCCTCGTCACTGATCTTGGACGTGATACCGATGGGAAGATGCTTCAGGAATATGCCGCTTCTCATGGCCTCGAACTCTGGTTGCGTTCGGATGAAGAGCGCACAAATCCCACCTCCGTAGCTCATGCCACCGTTGATGAAGAGGGAAATGTCACCTACGACATCGACTTCACCTGGGATATCCAGGACACTCCTCTTTCGGGAGCCTGCAAACTTGACCTTGAAGTTCTCGCTCCCACCACAGTGGCCTTCGGATCCTTCGCCTGCCATATTCAGCCAGGAGCTACACGGGTGCGCAACTGGATTAGGCACCTGCGCGAGAATGCCACGATTCTCTACGATCCCAACCCACGTCTCTTTGCCCCCAATCCGCAAGAGCGAGTCAAAGAAGTCGAAGAGTTCGTTGCGATGTCCGATGTTGTCAAAGTATCCGGCTCTGACCTCGTCACTCTCTACGGACAAGACGTGAATTTCGATGCTGTGGTCAGGGAATGGCTCCGTCTTGGCCCTGGGCTCGTCGTCCTTACCCGTGGGAGTGAGGGGGCTGTTATGTACACGGCCTCAGGCTACGTACTCCACGTTCCTGCACCATATGTCACAGTAGTTGATACCGTGGGAGCTGGGGCGGCGTTTTTCTCCGCTCTCGCCGACGGGTTGGCGCGCCTTTCACTTGATGGCGCTTTTGCACGCCCGATGCTCAAACGCATGTCACTCACCAATTTGCAGACTTTGGGAGGATACGCCGCTACCGCTGCGATGATCACCGTGGGGCGTTCGGGCGCCAATCCTCCCACACGCGACGAACTGATTGACCGGCACGAGAACTACCAGGCAAGCGGTGTTGCCAGAACTGCAGATACGCAAGCACAATGACACCTATTCACCGCTCTGGACCCTAGCGCCCCATTCGCCTCTCACGCTGAGCGTAGTCGCGCAGGGCACGGAGGAAATCCGTACGGCGGAAATCTGGCCAGTACACTTCACAGAAATAGAGTTCCGTATGCACTGATTGCCAGAGCATAAAACCGCTCATTCGCTGCTCACCCGAGGTACGAATGACGAGATCGGGATCAGGCTGACCCTTCGTGTAAAGGTGAGAAGTGATGTCGTCAAGCGAAACCGATTCAGCCACCTCGCTGATCGTGCGCCCGGCACTGGCTTCCTCGCGCAGAAACTCACGCACAGCATCGGTGATCTCCTGGCGTCCGCCATATCCCACCGCAATGTTCACCCGTACTCCCTCGATATGTGCCGTCTCCTTCTGAGCGTGTGCCAAACGCGCCGCACATTCCGATGGGAGCATCGAAAGGTTGCCCACCATCGCAAGCCTCCACTTTCTCTGCCTGGCGAGTTCCTCCACCGTGTCGGTAATGATTGAGACAAGTTCACGGAGCTCGCTCTCTTCGCGGTTGAGGTTATCTGTAGAGAGGAGCCACAAGGTGACAATCTTAATTTCTACTTCGTCGCACCAATCCAGAAGCTCGGCAATTTTCAAAGCCCCCCGGCGATGGCCGTAAGCAGCCGGTTGCCCGACTTCGCGCGCCCAACGGCGGTTGCCGTCAAGCATCACAGCCACATGATCTGGCAAATTTGCCGGGTCGAGGTGGCGGCGCAATCCACGCTCATAGATCGAATAGAGAAAAGATGGAGCTCTCACATTACCTCCCTGACACACCTAGCTTGAGCTTAGTACTTCCACAGCTCTGAGGCGGAAGGCGAGAGGAAGATAAAGGAAAGGTCAAAAAGGGAGCAGAAAAAATCGAGACGAAAAATCTCACACGAGGTGGATGAGCGTGGCGCGTAGGATGAGGCCTAACGGAGGGAGAACACCTATGACTACAGGCACAACAACTTCGCCTGATACGAGTGCAGCCCTGCCACAAGAATCACGGCTTCGTCGGCGTAAATCCCAACTGGAGCAGCTTCCCAAACCAAAAGCACGCGGCTGGATTCACGCTTGTACAGCCCCACTTGCTTTTGCCAATGCAATCGTTCTCATCGTCCTCGCGCCGACGGCTCCAGCGCGCGCTGCCTGTGTGGTATTTGGAATATCCTCGGTGATTCTCTTTGGTAACTCAGCCGTCTATCACCTAGGGCGATGGTCTGTACGAGTACACTCCATCTTGCGTCGGATTGACCACTCTAATATCTTTCTCCTCATTGCCGGCACCTACACCCCACTCTCCGTAGCTCTTCTACCAGGGAGAACAGCTCTCCTCATGCTCCTGATCGTCTGGGTGGGTGCTCTATGTGGCATTGGAATGTCCGTCTTTGCCCCCGGTGCTCCACGCTGGCTCTACACACCGCTTTATGTGGCACTGGGATGGGTGGCAGTGTGGTTCCTTCCTGCCTTCTGGCGTGCGGGTGGATCGGGAATTATCTGGCTCATTATCGCTGGCGGCCTCACCTACACGCTCGGTGCTCTCTGCTACGGCCTGCGCTGGCCAAATCCTTGGCCGCGTGTCTGGGGCTTCCATGAGTTCTTCCATGCTGGAACGCTCGCCGGATACTCCTGTCACGTCGTGGCCGTGTGGCTCGCCGTGATGTCCATACCAGGCTGAGAATCCACGCTCCCTCTATACCCACTTTGTAGTGTCTCCATCTGCGTGACTCCTCCCTACCCCACTTCCCTCACATAGCCTCGTCACGACGTCAATGTGTTCGCCACGCAGCACCTACGCGTTCTCTCTTTCCCTTCCCTAGCATGGTATGGTTTCCAGAAGTGGCATGCTCGCCTTTGCGGGCATGCGTTTTTGTCATACGGGCGCGCACTTACAAGAGCCAGCCCGTACATGCTGCCTCGTTGCCCTAGAACGGCGAGGTGCATAACTATTGAACAAGGAGTCAACGATGGCTGACGAAACAAAGGGAACCTGGCTCTCCCCAGCCAGCTACGAGCGCCTGCGCGCCGAACTTGAGGAAATGACCACCGTGCGTCGAGCCGAGATCGCCCAGAAAATTGAGGCTGCACGCTCCGAGGGTGACCTTCGCGAAAACGGCGGTTATCAGGCTGCACGTGAAGAACAATCAAAGATGGAAGGGCGCATCCTTGAACTCACTCACCTCCTTGAGAATGCCCACGTCTCTGAGCCGCCTTCGGCGGACAAGGTAGTTCCCGGTACCGTTATCACCGCTCGCATCGGCGGAGAGGAAGAACGTTTCCTTCTGGGTTCTCGCGAAGTGGCCGATATGGTGGACATGGAGGTCTACCCAGAAAATGCTCCTCTCGGTAAGGCGATTATCGACCTCAAGGTGGGCGATAGCACGTCCTTTGCGGCGCGCAATGGCCGCAAAATCAAGGTAGAGATTCTCAATATCGAGGCTTTTGAAGGCTGAGTGGCCTGCGAGGGCTGAGCAAGCCTTTGAGAGCTGAGTAGGCCTACGAGTATGCGAAGCTATGCCCGCACAGATGAAAATACGCAGCTCAGCTTTCTCGTCCTCACACGCCAGCCGTAGTGCTTCTCTTCACGCACTCCATGCCAGCGATACACCGAATATCAGCTGACCTCACCAGGAAAGGAGAACGTATGTTCATCTGGGAGGAATATGACAAGATGACGATGCCTTCTCGCGAGGAGGCTCTGCTGGGGCGTGAGGAAGGGGTGCTTACAAACCCGGCACCGCATCTCGTCCTTGGTACGGATATTCTGGCCGAGCCACTTCCTGGCCAGGAGCTTATTTACCTCGCCTCAGGCTGTTTCTGGGGTGCGGAGAAGCTCGCATGGGAACTTGGTGCTGATTCCACGGCAGTAGGGTATATGGGCGGTTTTACCCCCAATCCCACATACGAGGAGGTCTGCACTGGAAAAACAGGGCACGCAGAAACTGTCCGCGTACTTTACACCCCATCTCACCTCTCTCTGCCTATCCTTCTTCAAGCCTTCTTCGAGTCTCACGACCCAACGAGTCTCAACCGTCAAGGCGGGGATGTAGGTACCCAGTACCGTTCAGCAATTTTCAGCACGACGAAGGAGCAAGAAGATCTCGCCCGTCAGATGATCTCTTCATATCAGGAAGCTCTCACCGCTTCCGGCCACGGCGAGATCGTCACCGAAGTGATTCCTGTAGCAAGCGCCGGAGTTTTCTATCCAGCCGAGGAGATGCACCAGCAGTATCTGGCAAAGAATCCGACCGGCTATCAGTGCCACGCACGCACCGGAGTGGCATGCCCGTTGCCAGGTTCGGGGCCTCTCGCCTAGGTTTTTCCGCCATAATTTCATGTGGCCTCATGTGTCCGTATGCGAGCGCATAAGGCCACCTTATATAACCCTGCATATGAGCATATAAGGCCACATATGTGGTGCAGTTCGGCACGAAGCGGAAGTAGCAAACCACACCACGCTCTTATGGGGATGTAGGCTGCTTGGGGATGCGTGCTCTTATGAGCGATGCGCGCTACTTGAGGATGCGCCTACTTTATTACGCCCCCTGCACTACCAACAAGCACTCACTCCCCTGCGTAACGCGCCAGGAATTCTCCTGTTACTGAACCTTCTGCCTGCATAAGGGCGCGAGGGGTTCCCTCAAAGACAACACGCCCACCTTCGCGCCCAGCCCCTGGCCCCATGTCTATCACCCAGTCGGCGTGAGCCACCACAGCGAGGTGGTGTTCTACAACGATCACCGAGCGTCCCTCCTCCACCATGCGATCCAGGAGAGCAAGAAGTCTCTCAATGTCTGCCAAATGCAAACCTGTAGTGGGTTCGTCGAGAACAAAAATCCCACCCTTTTCTCCCAGGCAACTGGCAAGTTTGAGGCGTTGACGTTCACCCCCAGAAAGTGTGGTGAGTCCCTGACCGAGACTCACATAGCTGAGTCCCACGTCCACGAGTTCTCTGAGCCTGCGCACTACCGATGGAATCTTCACTCCCTCCTCACTCTTCCCAGAGAAAAACTCGTAGGCATCTTCCACACGCATCTCGTAAACATCACCGATATTCTTCCCACCCAGAAGATACTCATAGACGGAAGGCTCGAAACGTCGCCCCTCGCAGACCTCACAGGTTGTGGTTACGCCACTCATCATTCCTAACGGCGTGTAGATCGTTCCGCTCCCTTTGCAGGCAGGGCAAGCACCTTCAGAATTAGCTGAAAATAGCGCAGGCTTGACCCCATTTGCCTTAGCAAATGCCTTTCGAATCGGTTCAAGAATCCCAGTGTAGGTGGCGAGATTAGAGCGGCTCGATCCCTTGATAGGCGCGTGATCCACATGGACAATGGCGCTGCCATCGGGAGCCACCTTCGGCACACAGCCGTGAACAAGCGAACTCTTACCCGAACCAGCCACACCTGTCACCGCAACGAGGAGACCGAGGGGAATATCCACATCAATACTGCGGAGGTTGTTCACCTGTGCACCACGCACGTTGAGAACCCCACGTCTTTCGCGCACAGATTCTTTCACATGCACACGATCGGCAATATGACGTCCTGTGAGTGTTTCAGACTCACGAAGCCCCTCCACGCTTCCCTCGAAACAGATCTCTCCACCATCACTGCCAGCACCAGGCCCCATGTCAATGACGTGATCGGCAATCGCTATTGTTTCAGGCTTATGTTCGACGACGATAACTGTATTGCCTTTATCTCGCAGCTTGAGGAGCAATGCGTTGAGGCGATCATTATCGTGAGGGTGTAGACCGATGGAAGGTTCATCGAAAATATAGGTCATATCAGTGAGTGAGGAACCCAGATGCTTGACCATCTTCGTGCGCTGAGCTTCACCCCCAGAGAGACTAGAAGTGCTACGATCCAAGGAAAGGTACCCCAGTCCGATCTCGACGAAACCCGTGAGGATATCAACGATGGAAGTGAGAAGTGGACGTAGAGAATCTTCGTCGATCTGCCTTACCCACTCAAGGAGATCGCAGATCTGCATATGTGTGGCATCGGCAATGGAGATCCCCTTGATCTTTGCTGAACGTGCTCCTTGAGATAATCGAGTACCTTCGCATTCGGGGCAGGAGGCAAAGGTAACAGCTCGGTCAGCAAAGGCACGCACATGAGGCTGCATCGAATCCGGCTCTTTCGCGAGAAGGGATTTCTGCAGCTTAGGAATAAGACCCTCGTAAGTCATAGTGATTCCCGCAATCGTCACTTTCTCTGCCTCGTGATAGAGGAGATTATGGAGTTCACGTGCGGAATACTCAGAAAGGGGCTTGGTAGTATCAAAGAATCCAGAGTCAGTGTAGAGGCGTACCGTCCAGCCACCGGACTTATATCCGGGGATATTGAAGGGGTTCTCCTCAAGAGACTTAGAAAAATCGAGAATCTCGTTGAGATCAATGTCTCTGATTGTTCCCAGTCCTTCACAGCGCGGGCACATTCCACCCGTGGAAGAGAACGTGCGCCTTACAGTTCTGGTGCGTTCGCCCTTATTCACGTGGAAGGCACCAGTGGCCGAAATTGTAGGGACGTTGAAGGAAAAGGCCTGCGGAGAACCATGGTGGGGAACGGCGAGCTTAGAAAAGAGGATGCGCAGCATTGTGAAAACATCCGTGGCAGTTCCTACCGTTGAGCGCGGGTTATCTCCCAGGCTCTCTTGATCCACGATGATAGCTGTTGTGATTCCTTCAAGTTTATCCACATCGGGTCGTTCGAGATGAGGCATGAAGCTCTGAAGGAAAGCTGAATACGTCTCGTTAATCATGCGCTGTGATTCGGCGGCAATCGTGTCAAAAATAAGGGAACTCTTCCCCGATCCTGACACCCCTGTCACCACAGTGAGGGCACGCTTAGGGATGGAGAGCGTAAGGTTGCGGAGATTGTTTTCGCGAGCGCCATAAACCCTGATCGCATCGTGAGGATCGTGAAGATTGGTGCGCTGGTGTGCAGGGGTAGTCATGAGCCAACTCCAGTGTGTGAGGTTCGCAGCAACACTATCTAACTCTCCTGGTTCTGCCTATATTCCGCAGCACACTGACCCACCTAGCCTGGGGCAAACCAGTGAAGTTGTGTCCAACAAAACGTTCATGAGGGGAGAGAAGATCACAGCTCAACCGATCTGGAACATCTACACGAACATCTACACTGAAACAAAACGAACCGAGAGGATTCTCATGGATATCACACTGCCCACTGTTGCTGGCCAATTCGGCGAGAGCCCTGCGCTTGAGTTCTCCGAGCAAGCTGCTCCGCGTGGCCTGCACGTGAGTGTTATTACCGAGGGAAAGGGACCTACAATTCAGGCTGGGCGCGAGATTGAGGTGAACTACCACGGTCAGATCTGGGGTGGTGATATCTTCGATTCTTCCTTTGCCCGTGGCATTCCTGCCTCTTTTCCCATTGGGGTAGGAATGGTGATTCAAGGCTGGGATCAAGCAATCGTCGGCAAGAACGTGGGTTCGCGTCTCCTTATCTCGATTCCCCCGGAAAAGGGCTACGGCTCTGCCGGTAACCCCCGTGCAGGTATCCGTGGCACCGATACGCTCGTCTTTGTTGTTGATCTGCTGGGAATGAGGTAGATTTCCTTTTTCGACCCTCTCGGCACAGAGCCGTGCGCACGTAGAAGAAACCTCAGCCAGAGGAAGGCTGCAAGCCTGCTCGATGCATCGAGCAGGCTCCGGGCACATATCGGCATAGAGCTTTCCCGTCGCACTACCCTGCCATAGTGGGGGCTACATCATGGCAGGGTAGGATCTGTTTGGGCACGCATATATACATATATCGCCGTAGAGAGGTTGAAGGGCGGCCAACTTCGCACTGGCCGCCCCTTCGTGCGGTAAAATTTTGGGTCAGAGCCTAACGGTTGTCAGCGAAGATAGCGGCCAAGCGCAGCACCTCCACATAGATCCACAGTATCGTCATGACGATACCAAGGGCACACGTCCAGGCAAAGTTGCGCGGAGCGTTGTTAGCTACGGCCACATTGATCGCTTCGAGATCTCCGATGAGCATGTAGCCCGCCACCGCGATAAGCACAAGACCAATAACGATACCGAGGCCTCCTCCACGCAATCCCCAGCCTCCAAGAATGTTTGTCCAGACGAGAAGAGCATTAACCAGGCTGAAGATGATCGCGGCCATTGCCACGGTGTAAACCAAGCGGCGACCCTTCGGGGTGGTGCGTACACTTCCCGATAGGTGCAGACCCACTGCTACAGCCACCACGATGATGGTACCGAGTACAGCTTGGAGTGCCACACCGGGGTAGAAAGCGTTGAGGGCAAAGGTAAGTGCGCCTAGCGAGACACCTTCAATCGCAGAGTAGACAATCGCCGTTGCCGGGCTCACGATTCGCTTAAAGGAGAGAAAGAGACCAAGGCCAAGTGCAGCAAAACTCGTGATGATAGCAAGCGGCAGCATCGAGGCCAGTGGCACGAGTGATCCAGTGAGTACCCCAGCCACCACTGTCACCGCAAGCAACGTGGCGGTCTTGACTACGGCATCGTCGTAGGTCATGGAGTTGGCGGGTGTAGTAAATGCTCCCTCTGGCGAAGGCTGGGTGTACCGGGGGTACCCTTCGTATTCGGCATACCCGTATGCCGGGTCTTGCTGATAGGCGCCTGGGCGCTCCTTAGTAGCCACGCCAGCCGAGGTGAAGTAAGGGTTCCGGCTCATGACAGGACTCGACATGATTCCTCCTTGCTATATGTATCCGCGTGCGTACGCGCGTGCGATTCTAGTATCCGCGTGCGATTCTACTGGAATAACTCCTTATACAGCTTCTTCTATCGCCCACGGCACAACTTCCTTCCCAGCTTCCTCCCAGCCTGCCATGCGGTTTTTCCTCCCTCTAGGCAACCATCAGACGAATCCCCTCTCCGTCGCCTTTCCTTCCTGCCCTCCTCATACCAGCTTGTGCCAGGTTGTGCCAGGTTTCCTCAGATTCGTCACAGTGCGTAGGTATAATGCGTTACAACAGATTGGAGAGAGATGATCCAGGTAGAACATCTGACCAAAAAGTACGGCTCCAAGATCGCCGTCGATGACCTCAGCTTCTCGCTTACTCCCGGTCGTGTCACTGGTTTCCTTGGCCCTAACGGCTCTGGAAAATCCACCACTATGCGCTGCATCGTTGGGCTTGATCGCCCCACTTCCGGGCGTACAACGATCGGTGGAGTTGCTTACACGAATCTTGCCTCGCCGCTCACAAGCGTCGGCGCACTGCTGGACGGCAAGGCTTTCCATCCCGCACGCACAGCCCGTGGGCAGTTACGCATTGTGGCCGCAAGCCACGGCATTGCGAAGAAACGCGTGGACGAAGTTCTTGAACTCACTGGCCTACGTGAGGTGGCCTCCAAGCGTCTGCGTGGATTCTCCCTGGGTATGGGGCAAAGGCTCGGTATTGCCATCGCTTTGCTGGGGGATCCAGAGGTTCTTATCCTCGACGAACCCGTCAACGGACTTGATCCCGATGGCGTGCGCTGGGTGCGTACTCTCATGCGTGACTATGCGGCACGTGGGCGCACCGTCTTTGTCTCCTCCCATCTCATGAGTGAAATGGAAGTCACAGCCGATGATCTCATCATCATCGGACGCGGCAAGCTCCTAGCCTCTGGCCCTATCCGCAACTTCACCGAAAACGCCGCCCACGCCACAGTACATGTGGTCGGTCCCGACGTAGCCGGTATTGAGGCTGCACTACGCGCAGAAAATATCACCTTTACCTTCAAACCGCCCTCGGACGAAGCACCTTCTGGGCGTTTTCTTATCGAGGGGGCGACAAGCCCTCGCATAGGTCATCTCGCCTTCACGCACGGCCTCGAACTGCATGAACTCTCCGAACTCCACTCCTCTCTGGAAGATATCTTCATTGAACTCACACAAAGTTCAGTGGAGTACGACGTGCGCACAGGTGCGGCTACGGTCGGCTACGGTCAGCCTGATCCTACATTCCTCAACCAAGCGGAAACCCAGATGGAAGGAGATCGCTCATGAGCACCCCCACCACGCATCTGCTCGATCCGCAGCGCTACCGCGTGACTTTCGCCCGATCCACACACTCGGAGCTGCGTAAAATCACGGGACTTCGTTCCACTTGGCTTCTCCTCAGCCTCATGATTCTTCTCTACGCCGGGATCGTTGCGCTCCTTGCGTATTCGCAGAATGAATTCTCCCCCACAATCTCGGAGGCGGTAAGTGAGGAATCCCTTTCCTTCGACATTAACTTAATCACCTTGAATGTCACTTTCGCGCTTTTTTTCACCCTCGCTCTAGGAATTGTGGCAACGACGAACGAGTACGCCTCACACACGATGCGCACTACCGCACTTTCCGACCCGAACCGCATACGTTCCTTCGCAGCTAAACACACGGCAGTGGCGATTATTGCCGGCATAGCAAACGCTCTTCTCACCCTCGTAGCTGTGGGTGTCTACACGTTTATGTTCAAAGGGAGACCCGAGTTTTCGGGTGAGGATGCACGCATTCTCGCGATGTTCTGGGGAGTTCTCACCGTCTCCGCGCTCATCGGTACTTCAGTGGGCTACCTCCTGCGCCATACAGCCGGAGCAATCACAGCAACCTTCGTCGTTCTCATCTTTGGTAATGCTGTGAGTCTCATCAACATCGACTGGGTACGCAACACCCTCGTGCACTACATGCCGCTGGATGTGGCAAACGCAGCTGTCTCCTCTCTTCTTCCCGATCCCGCATTAGAGAGCACCAACGTACTCTCCTGGGAGCTAGCCGGGCTAGTCTGGGTGATCTATGCTCTCCTTCTAGCCGGTGGCGGACTACTGCGCTTGAGAAGCCA
The DNA here is from genome assembly GCA_015679245.1 of Actinomycetaceae bacterium zg-1166. Classification (GTDB taxonomy): domain Bacteria; phylum Actinomycetota; class Actinomycetes; order Actinomycetales; family Actinomycetaceae; genus Changpingibacter. The sequence continues at coordinate 1,602,621 of CP064953.1, forward strand.
CGATATTTAGCACGACACTTAGCGCCCAGCTTGCTCACAATGCACACGGTGAGAATGTGTGAGCGCGGTGGGGAATGTGTAGGGGCGGGTTCACATGTCCATACACATTCTCCACCCAGAGTTATTCTTCACCCCACGTGCCCCCAAAGGGATTCGAACCCTTACTGTGCCGATTTTAAGTCGGCTGCCTCTGCCGGTTGGGCTATGGGGGCCGGGCTGCACGAAGCAACGGAATCAAGGATAATCTATATCGTAGCTCTATGCCTGATCTCAAACCTCGAATCCAGAGCTTACTGCCCTAGTGAGTCTAGAGTACACATAGGTTTGAACGATATTCGGGTCAAGGCTCCCACGGGTTCTCCTCGCCGCGAACCTAGCAACACCTACAACATAGGCGCTTCCCACCGCCGCCACAATCCACGATCCGAAAGGACATAATGGCGCACACAACACACCCACTCGCCACGTATAAGAGAGCGCTCCACAATGAATCTTTTGCTGGAATCGTTCTCATCATTGGCGCCATGATTGCCCTCTTTTGGTCGAATTCTCCGGTTCGCTCCAGCTACTTCGCCATCGCTGAACACGTGGTAGGTCCTCAATGCCTCCATCTCAATCTCACTCTTGCCGAGTGGGCCTCCGATGGCATTCTCGCGATCTTCTTCTTCGTTGTGGGTCTAGAACTCAAGGAAGAATTCACCACCGGATCGTTGCGCTCCCCACGCAAAGCCCTTGTGCCAATCCTCGCCGCACTCTGTGGAATGTTCGGCCCCATGGGTATCTACGTGCTGGTGCAGTTACTCACCGGATCGGCGGAGATGGGCGGTTGGGCTGTCCCCGTAGCCACAGATATCGCCTTCGCCCTCGCTATTCTTTCTATTTTCGGCAAAGGTCTACCTCCCGCTGCTCGTACCTTCCTCATGGCTCTCGCCGTAGCTGACGACCTTGGCGGCATCATTGTTATCGGTATCTTTTTTTCCACCGGGATTAACTTCCTCTGGTTCGCCGCCGCCCTCGCCACAGTGGCAATCTTTGGGGTACTGGTTCAGCGCCGCCATATCTGGTGGTGGGCACTCTGGCCCTTAGGAATTTTTGCCTGGTACGCCATGCATTCGGCTGGTATCCATGCCACGATCGCTGGAGTGCTCTTGGGAATGGTCGTTCCTGCTCGCATTCGCAAAGGCGAATCAGTGGCACTGACTCATCGCTTTGTCGATAGGTTTTCTCTCGCTTCTTCCGGTTTCGTTCTGCCGATCTTCGCCTTCTTTGCCGCCGGTGTCAACCTCGTGGATTCGGGTGGCTTCGGCGCAATGCTCACCGATCCAGTGGCAGCAGGTATCTATCTAGGACTTCCCATTGGCAAATGCCTCGGCATCTTTGGCGGAGTATGGCTCCTGACGAAGATCTTCCGTCTTAAACTCGGTAACGGCGTTGATATGGCCGACATCTTCCCCATCTCGATCATCGCCGGTATCGGTTTCACAGTCTCTCTCCTTATCGCCTACCTCTCTTTCGATTCTGCGAATCCACACGAACCCCATGCCCGTGTGGCTGTGATCTTCGGTTCCCTCCTCTCTGTAGTTCTCGGAGCACTCGCCCTTAAGCTGCGCCTGCGTACCCGCGCACGTGGCAATGTACACAAGCCTCACGGCTCTTCGCGCGCTGATCTGGGTACAGCTCCAAAGTTCCGCAAAAAATAGAGGACGTCCTGGATGTGTCCTCTAGCTCCATCTCACTCCCCGTAGCTTTCTCTCCAGATTGACCCACTAGACTAACCACCATGAGTGCCCGCCGCCCCTCCCGCCCCGGAACGCAGCATACTGCCAAACCGGCGGGATCGGCGCACCCTGATGGGCGATCGGATATGTCTTCTCCTCTCGTCGGTGCTGGTGAAGGTGGAGACAAACCCGCACTCCTCTCCTTCGAACGGGCAACGAAGGCGGCGCGCAGCGCACGGGAAGCCTTCGCTGTAAGGGAATCTGGTAAACCTAAGAAACCACCACGGCGTTCATACCACTCCCACCTTGAACTGGCCGGGCGACGCTACTCCATCAAAGTCCTCGCCATTTCTCTGTTTGCAGTTCTTGCCCTCATCATCGTCGCTCCCACATTTACACGCTTCCTCGATCACCAACACGAGGTGGCGCGCGCACGTTCTCAACTGGCCGATGCTAAGGCCGACGTTGGGGAACTTGAACGCGAACTTGCCTTGTGGAATGACGAGGATTACGTCAAAGCGCAAGCTCGCGAACGCCTCGGCTACGTCATGCCTGGGCAAACTCTCTACGTTGTAACGAATCCGGAAAAGGGGAGCGCTTCAGAAAAGGTGAAGCAACGAGCCGCTGAGGTTGCGCAGACTCGCCGGGCGGCGACACCATGGTTTGCTACGCTCTGGGATTCAATTTCGATTGCCGGGCGCTCGGCCGAAGTTCAGGATAATCCCAACTCCACCCCGCTTCTCGGCCCCGAAGGAGTAGGCACGACGATCGCTCCTGCCTCCACACCTCCAACTTCTCAAATCTCACCTCCGCATTCACCCGCACAGGAAACCAGCACCGACCAGGAATCTCCTGAAGAAAGTACGGAGGAGCTTTCCTCTGAGAACAGCTCGGGCGGATAAGCTGAGAATCCCACTTCTTAACTCCACTCGCACGAGCTAGCCCACGAATGTGAGGAGATACATGGTTCATTCTGATCCTCCCGCCGCAATAACGCCAGAGCTTCTCAGACGTATTGCCACCAATGCCACCCCCCTTCGCGAAGGTGACAAAGCCGCAATCGAGGAGTTCCTTGGCCGTACCCCACGCGGCCTTGTTGGGGTAGGAGCGCGTTGTGCATGTGGTGCTCCTGCCGTCACAGTGACACTTCCTCGCCTTCCTGAGGGTTCTCCCTTCCCTACGCTCTTTTATCTTTGCCTTCCTTATCTTGTGCGTGAAATGTCGCGTTTGGAAGCGGAAGGGGAGATGACTCGACTTAATGACGCACTAGCCGAGGATGAGGATCTCGCTGCCCGGCATGTGAGCGCCCACGCCTCGTATATTGAGCGCCGTGAATTTCTCGGGCATGTACCTGAACTTGAAGGTGTCTCTGCGGGAGGGATGCCTACACGTGTCAAGTGTCTGCACGCCCTCGCAGGGTTTTCGCTAAGCGTGGGAATAGGAGTCTGCCCAATTGGCGACCGCGCCCTTGAGCTGATTGGGTGGGATCCCCATGCCTGTCATTGCGAACAGTAAGAACTGCCTCAACTTCCACCTTTGATTTGGCCTTCTCCCTCTGCTTGTACCACTTTTCATCCGACCGCGTATCGTCCTTGTCCATTTCTTCATCCTCTAGGAGCCACGTTGAGAGTTGCCGGTATTGATTGCGGAACGAACTCTATTCGCCTTCTTATCGCCGAGAGCTCCGCACCCGGTGCACCGCTCACAGATATCCTTCGTCGTATGGAAGTAGTGCGCCTGGGCGAAGGAGTAGATCAAACTGGTGAATTCTCCCCTACTGCGCTTGAGCGCACCTTCGCTTGCGTGGATGAGTATGCAGTCCAGTGCCGAGAATTCGGCGTTCAGTCCATACGTTTTGCCGCCACTTCGGCAGCGCGCGATGCCCACAATAAGGAGATCTTTCTCCAAGGAATTTATGAGCACCTGGGCATTCAGGCGCAGGTGCTCAGCGGGGAGGAAGAAGCGCAGACGAGTTTCCGTGGCGCCGCCTCAGTCCTGCCTGAAGGCTCGACGCATCCCGTCATTGTCGTTGACCTCGGAGGAGGCTCCACCGAAGTGGTGTTGGGCAATCACCGCCAGGGAGTCATATCGAGCTACTCGATGGATGTGGGCTGTGTACGCATGGCCGAACGCCACCTCCGTTGTGATCCCATGAGTAAGTCAGAATATGCGGCTATCACCGCCGATGTTGAAGCGATGCTCGACAAGGCCGAGGACGTGGTGGATATGAGGAAAGCTCGTGGCCTTGTAGGGCTGGCTGGCACTATCACCACTATCACAGCTCGCGCACGTGGACTCACACGCTACGATTCCTCGAAGATCCACGGTGCTTGCCTCTCTCTCCAGGAAACTCTGAAGCAGAGCGAATGGTTTGCTTCTTCCACGCGGGCTCAACGTGAGGCTCTCGGGTTCATGCATCCTGGACGAGTGGAGGTTATGCCAGCAGGTGCGCTCGTGTGGGCCTGCATAGTGCGGCGCGCGGCTCAACGCATGGAGGAAGCTGGGGTGGAGCTCACCTCTGTGCTCACTTCTGAACACGATATTCTTGACGGCCTCGCTATGTGGGCAGCTGAATACCCTCAACGTCCTCTGTGGGTTTAGCTCCAAAACACAGGAAGGCGGGGCACCGTGAGGGTGCTCCGCCTTCCTTGCTATCTAGCTTCTAGCAAAAACTCACTTGAAGCGGGGAAAAGCCGAACGACCGGCGTACACTGCCTCGTCGTTAAGCTCGTCCTCGATACGCAGGAGCTGATTGTACTTGTTGATACGCTCGCCACGGGCAGGAGCACCTGTCTTGATCTGTCCAGAATTGGTGGCCACTGCAAGATCAGCAATCGTCGTATCTTCGGTTTCACCGGAGCGGTGTGAGGTCATCGAGCGGAAGCCTGCACGGTGAGCATTCTCCACGGCCTCAAGTGTTTCGGTGAGAGTACCAATCTGGTTCACCTTAACGAGGAGGGCGTTGGCTGCACCGAGGTCAATGCCCTTCTGGAGGCGCTGCGGGTTGGTGACGAAGAGATCGTCGCCCACGAGCTGAACCTTGTCGCCAATCTCAGAGGTGAGGCGCACCCAGGCATCCCACTCATCTTCGGAGAGCGGATCTTCGATGGAAACGATCGGGTAATCAGCGATGAGCTTCTCGTAATACGCCACCATGTAGTCGGTATCGCGTGCCTCACCCTCGAAGAGGTAGGCACCGTTCTTGAAGAATTCAGTGGAGGCCACGTCCATGGCGAGAGCGACATCTGCACCCGGCTTGAGGCCAGCCTTTTCGATAGCTTCGACGATGAGGTCGAGAGCCTCGGAGTTGGAGGGGAGATCGGGGGCGAAGCCACCTTCATCCCCCAGACCAGTGTTCAGGCCGCGCCCCTTGAGCACTGCCTTGAGGCAGTGGTAGACCTCAGCACCCCAGCGCAGGGATTCCTTGAAGGTAGGAGCGCCGATTGGAGCAATCATGAACTCCTGAATATCAACGTTAGAATCGGCGTGCGATCCACCGTTGAGAATGTTCATCATCGGCACAGGAAGAACATGGGCATTCGGCCCACCGAGGTAACGGTAGAGAGGAAGCCCAGCAGACTCGGCAGCGGCGCGAGCCACGGCGAGGGAGACACCAAGAATAGCGTTGGCGCCGATCTTGCCCTTATTTGGGGTGCCATCGAGATCGATGAGCGTCTGGTCAAGAGCACGCTGATCGTCGGCAGAGAAACCCACAATCTCCGGCTCGATGATTTCGGTCACGGCTTCGACGGCATCCTGCACGCCCTTGCCAAGGTAGCGACCCTTGTCACCATCGCGGCGTTCGACAGCTTCGAATGCGCCGGTGGAAGCTCCGGAGGGGACGCCGGCGCGAGCAAACGTGCCGTCGTCAAGCAGAACCTCGACCTCAACGGTGGGGTTTCCACGAGAATCCAGAATTTCGCGGGATGCTACAGCCTCAATGCTGGCCACAGGTACTCCTTTTGTTGATCCTTCGGCCTTTCGGCCATACCTGCACGGGCCAAATGCCCGCCATCTCTTATTCTCCCTCAAATCAAGGCAAGGTAGTAGCTCAGAGGAAGGGAAGATCCGCGTTTTCGCCCACAGCGAGGGTGAAGTGCGTTATGCTGCCGGGACTTTTGGGCAATGGGGAGCCTGAGCATGAGACGAAAACCCGAGTACACGACGGGAGCCTGAGCATGAGACGGAAATCCGAACATGAGAAGGAAAACGTCATAAACCAGGGATACGCCTAGCTCAGCGCGCCCTTCTGGGCAGAAAAGATCATTCTGTAAAGGCGAGGAATCTCGGCCTCTCTCTACCTCGTGGTGGTTCTCCCCTGAGGAATGAGAGCCTTACTCTGGGAATCAGAAGCGGCATGACGATCCTGCTTCGTGAGGAAGTTGGGGATTTGGCCGAGAGTATCCCCTACCCCGTAACGTGGGCTCAAGTTAACGTTCATCTTCGCAATCGCAGCATCGACCTCGGCAGAGAACTCCCGGTTGGACATGGCGAGCAACTGGTAGTAAAGGCAGTAGTCACGCAGGAGCTTTGTTGAGGAATCCGAGACTTCTACTCCTATTGACTGCGCACACGAAACGTAAGCCCCCTCGTGGAAATCCGCACCTTCCTTTGCCGCATACGTCGAGATCACAGGAGCAATTGCAGTGAGGGTAGCACCTACGCTCAGCGCGTTGGCACGCGTACCACCAAGGGTAGAAATCTCTCTAGCGAAAGCATCCACCGTAGCCTGAGAAAGCTCAACGCCATTGATGGTTGCTGCAGCTCCTGGATGAGTGGAGCATCCACCAAGTAAACCAGCAGCTACAAGTACCAGGACGAGTGCACCGCGAGTGACCTTCATTCTTCCTCCTGTGGTTCCTTACACAGACTCACCTATGCTACTCGGAGAATCTGGGAATGTCCCCTCACAACTCGTGGGAATCTTCAACTCGTAGGAATGCCTGCCACAAAAACTGCATGAACCACGGCTTCGACCCACTCCAGAAGTTTCTCATTGTCGAGGTTAGTGGCTTCGTCAATCCTGCGAGCACCCGGCAGAGGAACGAGAACCACTCGGATCGCGGGCTTTGCGATCGCGCCAGGAAAAAGACGCTTCAAGCGAGCCTGGCGCGAATCGGGAAGTTCCACCGGGGCAAAACGGATATGACGCCCCACCTGCGTCACTTCTTCGATTCCTACACTCGCACACAGCTCGCGTAGGCGCGAGATCGCAAACAGACGTTCGCTCTGATGCGGGATCGTGCCGTAACGGTCACACAATTCCTCACGCACAGCTGTGCGTGCACTCTCGCTCGTGCAAGCAGCGATCTTTGTATAGATCTCCAGACGCAGACGTTCAGAAGGTACATATTCCTCAGGAAGGAAGGCATCAACAGGAAGTTCAATGCGCACCTCGCGTGCACTCTCTTCTTCCTCGCTACTCCCACCACGCAGCTTCGTCACTGCTTCGGAGACCATTCGCACATAAAGGTCAAAGCCCACGCCAGCAATTTGCCCAGATTGTTCTCCGCCTAGCATGTTGCCAGCTCCACGGATCTCCAGATCTTTCATCGCCACCTGTATCCCAGCTCCCAGATCAGTATTCGCCGCAATCGTTCGCAGGCGTTCAAGAGCCGTCTCTGTGAGGGTACGATCAGGGCGGTAGAGGAAGTAAGCGTAGGCGCGTTCGCGCCCGCGTCCTACACGTCCACGCAACTGGTGGAGCTGAGCAAGCCCGAATTTATCAGCATCTTCCACGATAAGCGTATTTGCGTTGGAGATATCCAAACCCGTCTCAACGATCGTCGTACAGATAAGGATGTCAATTTCCTTCTCCCAGAACTGGTGAATAATCCCCTCAAGCTGATGCTCGTTCATCTTGCCATGAGCCACACCGACGCGTGCCTCGGGAACAAGGCTAGAAAGATGAGAGGCGACCTTTTCCATATCCGTCACGCGGTTATGTACGTAGAACACCTGTCCATCACGCAGAAGCTCACGACGAACCGCCGCCACAATCTGCCGATCCTCTCGTGCCCCCACATAGGTGAGCACAGGATGACGCTCCTCAGGAGCAGTGGCAAGTGTTGACATTTCACGCACACCTGTCACCGCCATCTCCAAGGTGCGTGGGATCGGAGTAGCCGACATCGAGAGCACATCCACTGATGGATAGAGCTGTTTAAGAGTTTCCTTGTGCTCTACACCGAAGCGCTGTTCCTCGTCGATAATGACAAGTCCGAGATCTTTGAAACGGACATTGCCGGTGAGAAGGCGGTGCGTGCCGATCACCACGTCCACACTCCCCTCGCTTAACCCAGCGATCGTCTCCTCCGATTCTTTCGCACTCTGGAAACGCGAAAGTGCGGCCAAGCGTACTGGGAATCCCGAATAGCGCTCCGTGAAAGTCTCTAGATGCTGCTGAACAAGGAGCGTGGTAGGTACAAGTATCGCCACCTGCTTGCCATCCTGAACCGCCTTGAAGGCGGCACGCACGGCAATCTCTGTTTTCCCGTAGCCCACATCGCCGCTAATGAGGCGATCCATCGGCACGGGCTTCTCCATATCTGCTTTGACTTCCTCGATCGTATGGAGCTGATCGGGGGTCTCCACGTAGGCGAAAGCATCTTCAAGTTCACGTTGCCACGGCGTGTCAGGTGAAAAGGCAAAACCAGGAGTAGCTTGGCGCTTGGCGTACAGACGCACAAGCTCTGAGGCAATCTGTTTCGTAGCCGCACGCGCTTTCGCCTTTGTCTTTTCCCAATCGACTCCACCCATTTTGTTGAGCGTGGGGGCTTCTCCACCTGAATACTTGGAAACCTGATCCAAGGAATCGGTGGGAATCCACAACTGATCGGCGGGTGCTCCCCGGCGTGTTGAGGCGTATTCGACGACGAGGTATTCGCGCTGAGTTTCCTTGTTCGCTCCGATGGCTCGCTTGGCCATTTTGACGAAACGCCCCACGCCATGACGTTCGTGGACGATGAAATCGCCCGGTAGGAGAGCAAGGGGATCCACGCTCGCCTTACGCCGGGCGGGCATCTTCCTCATATCGCGCGTGGAGGAGCCACCACGTCCCAACAGATCCGAGGCGGCGTAGAGGGTGAGGTGCGGGCAGCAGAATCCTTCAGTGAGAGGAGCTGCCGTGAGATAGCAGATACCCGCCTCAAGCTGCTCGGGAAGATCATCTACATAGAGCGCAGGAGTTCCTGCCTCTTCCAGTTGTGTGCGCAGGCGTCGCCCGAGCCCCGCACCATCGACGACGAGTACCGTGCGACCAGATTCTTCGCGCACGTGCGTCGCGATTGCAGCGAGTGCTTCATCTACCTTGCCACCATACTTCACGCCCTCGCGTGCTTGAATGCCGCGCACGGATTCATCTGCAGTAAAGCCAGCAAGGCGCCACCAGGCGTGCCCTTGCTCTTCGGCTAGTTCGCGCACATCAGCGAGTTCGAGGAAAGAAGCCGACGCTACATCCACAGGAACAGGGCCACCTGCAGCCGCCGAGGACCAGGCTGCCGCAAGGAATTCTTCCGTGGTGGCAATGAGCGAGGAAGCACGCTGCGCTACACGTTCGGGTTCAATGAGGCAGATCCGTGAATGGGCGGGGAAGGTGGAGTGAACAGGAACCATCTCAGGTACGAGAGCTGGAGCTAGAGATTCCATACCTTCTGGAGCACTCCCATTCTCGATTTGAGAAAGCATGTCGATAGCACCTGGAAGACTTGCCATGAGTTCTCCCGCCCGTTCGCGTACCTCTTTCGTCAGGCGGATTTCGCGGCAAGGAGGGGCGTAGACCTCGTTCACCTCGTGGAGGGAGCGCTGATCGGAGATTGCAAAGGCGCGAATCTCCTCTACCTCATCCCCAAAGAGCTCTATGCGTCGAGGGTGAGATTCTGTGGGTGGGAAGATGTCGAGAATACCGCCACGTACAGCAAATTCACCACGACGTTCCACCATATCCACTCGCGAATAGGCCGCATCCACGAGCTGATTCTCTAACTCCTCAAGATCCACAGTATCTCCCACACGCACGCGCACGGGAGCAAGTTCTCCCAGACCTGCGACGATAGGTTGAAGGAGTGCACGCACAGGGAGGATAAGCAATCTGAGGGGAGCAAATTCTTCAGGATGGGCAAGGCGGCGCTGGACGAGAAGCCGCCGAGCAACCGTATCTGAACGCGGAGAGAGACGCTCGTGTGGGAGAGTTTCCCAGGCTGGGAACACGGCTACGGATTCCTCGGGAAGGTAGGCGCGCAATGCGCCGGCAAGTTCCTCAGCTCCACGCCCAGTGGCAGTTACAGCCACGTGGAAGGGAATCGTATGGCAGCTTTCCTTGTCGATATCGTCTCTGCCTCCTACGAGTATGGCAAGCACCGGCGGAACACAACCGCGTGGCATCGGCAGATCACAAGTATTCTCGCGGCTCTCGCACGCCGCGGTGAGTGCTTCGTCAAGTCGAAGATAGGCAAGGAGCGGGCGCAGATCCATCCTTAACTCTCCTATTTCGTGTGCAGGCGCATCTGTGCAGCTTCAAGGCCATGCTCGGCAATATCTTCGACGACGTCGGCACATTCAGTGAGAAGAAGTGAGACATCGCCCTGTTCGGCTTTCGCGAAGGGACGTAGCACGAAGTTTGCTGGATCCTGAGAGCCAGGGGGGCGTCCAATCCCAAAGCGCAGCCGGATGTAATCTTTTGTTCCCAAGGCTCCCGAGATCGACTTGAGACCATTGTGGCCTCCTTCTCCCCCGCCGCGCTTGAGCTTGAGGGTGGAAAGTGGAAGATCCATATCGTCATGGATAACGATGAGATTCACAGGAGGAACGTCAAAGTAGGAAAGCAAGGCTGCAACCGGCCCACCCGAAGTGTTCATATACGAATCGCAGGTGGCGATTATCGCGGGTATTCCGGGGGGTGAGCCCAGGCGCACAGAAGATGCGTGAGTGCGCGAGGCTTTATGCGCACGTAACGACGTACCGATACGTCGAGCGATTTCGTCGATCACCATATGTCCGATGTTGTGCCGGGTGGATGCGTACTGCGCTCCCGGATTTCCAAGTCCGACGACGACGTACATGCTTGTACCTTTCACACCTTGCGTTCAGTGGCGGAAGATTGTCTACTCGAAGGAGCTTAATAGTCCAGCGTAGATACCGGGAAATAGGTGTGGCGCCCCTCGGGGCGCCACACCTTAAAGTACGCGCGTAAAAGTCACCCAGCAGCAGCTTCTGAAGCGGCCTCAGCGGCGGCGGCATCAGCGGCTTCGAGAGCAGTATCAACCTCAGGAGCGGCAATCACCACAACGATCGTCTCTGGGTCCATTTCGCACTCTGCACCTTCGGGGAAGGCAATATTGGCCACGGTAATGTGGGCGCCTTCCTCACGGCCAGTGATATCCACAGCGATGGACTCAGGAATGTTAGTGGCAGTAACCTTGAGCATGAGGTGCTGCTGCTCAAGGGTGTGAATGGTGCCGGAAGCGGATTCGCCCACAACTTCCACGGGAACTTCGGCATCCACCTTTTCGCCCTGTGCCACACGGAGGAGATCTACGTGCTCAATGTTGCGCGAGAGTGGGTTGCGCTGGATTTCCTTGACAAGTGCGAGGTGCTCTTCGCCCTCAAGCGAGAGAGTGAGGAGAGCATTAGCTACGCCCTTGGTGGCGAGGAAGATATCGTGTTCATCGACCGAAAGGTGGATCGGATCGACACCGTGACCGTAAATAACAGCGGGGATGCGGCCATCACGGCGAAGCTGACGCGAGGCACCCTTACCGAAGGAGGTGCGGGCAAGGGCTTCGATCTTAACGGAGTTCGACATAGGGTACGTCCTTTCTGTTCTGGCACCTGGCCAAGAAGCCAGGTGGCGTTGGCCTCTGAACCGCAGGGTGAGTACCCACCGCGTCGATAACGGAGCTTACGCTCCCTCGCCGAGGCAACCTAGAGATTCTAGCGCAGTCCCGTCTTCTCTAGCTACTGAACGTGGCGAGAATCGCAGGTAAAACTCGTGAATTCCTGGCCTCAGATCGCGCCGTCGAAGAGCTCGGTGACCGAGCCATCCTCGAATACAGCGTCGATCGCTTTGGCAATAACGGGAGCAATCGGAAGTACGGTGAGTTGAGGGAACTGCTTCTGTGCTCCGATAGGAAGCGTATCGGTGACGATCACTTCACGCACCCCGGATTCTTGGAGGCGTGTCACCGCTGGATCAGAAAGCACACCATGCGTTGCTGCCACGATGACATCCTTCGCACCTGCTTCGAGAACCACACGCACAGCTCCACAAATCGTTCCCGCCGTATCGATGAGATCATCGACGATCACTGCGGTGCGCCCACACACATCTCCCACCACACGGTTGGCGGTAGCCTGGTTGGGGCGCGTAATGTCACGAGTTTTATGGACGAAGGCGAGCGGCACACCGCCAAGGCGATTGCCCCACCGTTCGGCTACCTTGATACGCCCTGCGTCTGGAGAGACGACAACAGCGTTATCTGGTTCAACGATCGTACGCACGTAGTCTACGAGCGTGGGCATAGCCCAGAGGTGGTCTACAGGGCCATCGAAGAAACCTTGGGACTGCGAGGCGTGCAGATCCACACTCATAATGCGATTAGCTCCGGCTGTTTTGTACAGATCCGCAATAAGGCGTGCGGAGACTGGTTCGCGCCCCATATGCTTCTTATCTTGGCGTGCATAGGGGTAGTAGGGCGCGACGGCGGTAATCCGCTTAGCAGAGGCACGCTTGGCTGCGTCAATCATAATGAGCTGCTCCATGAACCACTTATTAATTGGTGCAGGGTGAGCTTGGAGGATAAAAACATCGGCACCACGAATGGATTCGTCGAAACGCACGTAGATCTCTGAGCTGGCAAAATCGTAGGCTGTGACGGGAAGAAGCTCAATATTGAGTTCCTTGGCCACAGCCTGGGCGAGTTCGGGGTGGGCGCGACCGCTGAGCAGTACGAGCCTCTTATCGTTGGATACCTGCATTCCCGTCATTACTGCTCCCTGTCAAAGGTTGGCCGTTTCTTGGCCGCCGGCGCCCTTCGCCGGAAGAACTGAAAAAGGTGCGATCTCCTGACCCTCGGGGATCTCCACACCTGTGGCAACGACATGGCAGGCGCGAGCACCCTGCCCCACCACCGTATGCGTGAATTCTCCTGGGCCAACGACAGCGCCCTTACCGATCCTCGTATTCCCACGAAGATCGGTGCCCGGACGAATCTCGCAATCAGGATCGAGGCGCACTCCCACTTCGATTGACGTACGTGCCGGATCGATGATGCGCGCTCCGTGGCGCATCCAACGCTCAAGAAGGCGGCGATTCATTTGCGTGCGCAGAGCAGCAAGTTGGACGAGGTTGTTACATCCTTCGACGAGCCAGGAATCTTCCACTGCGTAGCCACTTACACCACGTCCCGTGGTATAGGCGTTACCCACAACGTCAGTGAGGTACATCTCGCCTTGGGCGTTAGAAGTGGAAACGCCTTCGAGCCCGGTGCGCAGCACGTGGAGATCGAAGGCGTATGTGGAGGTATTGATTTCACGGATCTGGCGCTCAGTTTCGTTCGCGTCACGGTGTTCGACGATGCGGCAGATCTGGCCGCGTTTGTCACGCACGATGCGCCCATAGCCCGTAGCATCCTCAACAAGGGCAGTGAGAACTGTGACACCCACTCCCTCATGGTGAGCGACAAGCTCGGCGAGAACCTCTGCGCCCAGGAGAGGCGTATCGCCAGCCATCACAAGAACTGTTCCCTCAAGATCGGCGGGAAGAGCTTGCAATCCGCACCACACAGCACGCCCGGTTCCTTTAATCTCATCCTGATCTGCAATGAGCACACCGGAGTCGCATTCACGGGCATGTGCTGCAACAGCCTCACGTTCGTGGCGTACAACAACGACAACATGTTCCGGGTTGAGACCTCGCGCTGCAGCGATCGCATGGCCGAGGAGGCTACGCCCACACATGGTATGGAGGACTTTTGGAAGGCGTGAACGCATACGCGTGCCCTGACCAGCAGCCAAGATAATGACCGCCGCCGGACGCATCGGACTCACGGCATACCCCTCTTCCCGTCGCACCGAATAGCGATTTTCTCAGCGACGCTGAGAACCGGTGGCTCCGCCTCCAGGACTCGAACCTGGACAAAAGGTTCCAAAGACCTCTGTGCTGCCATTACACCAAGGCGGAATTTCTGACCCGTCTCAGTCTACCTGCTAAGGCGGAACTGCCATAATGAAAACATGGGTGAAACTGAGCGCATTATTCACGAAGATCATGCAAACAATGGGAGTGATGGCTCCTCAAGTGTGCCAACTTTCACACGTGAGAGTACTCCTCCACGACGCACACGAATGCCTCGGGCACAACGGCGCGAACAGCTCATCACCGTGGCACGCGAACTTTTTGGAGCACACGGCTACGACGCTGTCTCAATCGAAGAGATCGCCTCTGCTGCCAACGTTTCTAAACCAATCGTCTACGAGCACTTTGGCGGAAAAGAGGGGATCTACCACGTCATCGTTGACCGTGAAGTAACTGCTCTCTCCCACATGCTCGGAGAGCACATGCGCCCTCGAATCCCACCACGCCACATGCTTGAAGGAATTGTGCTCTCTCTCCTCGACTACATCGAGGAGAGACCCAGCGGATTTCGACTTCTCTCCCACCAGTCCCCTTCTGCCGTAGGGGCTGGTACTTTCATCACTGTCATTGCCGATGTCGCCGAACGGGTAAGCGAACTTCTCGCCCCTCTCATGGAAGAACTTGGACTCGATCCAGCTAATGCGCCAATCTACGGGCAACTTTTGGCTGGAGCTATCGGGCAGATTGGCCAATGGTGGGTGGAAGATCCTGGCTTCGATAAACGGCAGGTAGCTGCCCACGTGACGAACCTACTCTGGCTTGGCCTTCGTGGGATGGAACGCGACCCTCTTCTTCACACACAAGAGGACTAACAAAAGTTCACCTTTCCTTTGCCCACCATTACTTTTCTTTCTTCTACCAGTGCTTTTGTCCACTAGTACTTTCGCGGATGGCGATTCCCTGCAACGGGAGATTCACTCGTACATGAAGAGATAAAGAGGTTAGGATGAACAGAGTTCAACAAGAAGGAACCCTATGCTTCGCATCGATTCACTCAATAAGAGTTTTGGCCAACGTCGTGTCCTCACCAACCTCAGTTTCCACGTCAATCCCGGTGAAATATTCGGTTTCGTCGGTTCTAACGGAGCCGGAAAAACAACAACGATGCGCATCATGCTCGGTGTCATGAACTCAGATTCAGGCTCGGTGACGTGGAACGCTACCCCACTGAGCTTCGCACAACGCCAAGATATTGGCTACATGCCCGAAGAACGCGGACTTTACCCAAAGATGACCGTCGGCAAGCAACTCACGTATCTCGCTCAGCTCCACGGTCTCTCAGCTACGCAAGCATCCGAGTCTGTCGCTCATTGGACTGAAGTCCTCGGTGTTGCCGGGCGACTAGGTGATTCAGTGCAGAAACTCTCCTTGGGTAACCAACAGCGTGTGCAACTCGCCGCTGCACTCGTTCACAACCCTTCAATCCTCGTCCTTGATGAACCCTTTTCAGGGCTTGACCCAGTGGCTGTGGATGTCATGAGTTCCGTTCTGACTGACAAAGCACGAGAGGGCACACTCATTATCTTTTCTTCCCACCAACTCGAACTTGTCGAGCGGCTGTGCGATCGCGTTGGGATCATTTCCCAAGGTTCGATAGTTGCTGAAGGCAGCGTTGACGAATTGCGCGCTGGGCACTCCCTCACCCTTGCAGCAGCAGTAGGGGCGAGCTTTGAGGAAATCTCTAGCGCTCTTTCGTCCTTCGACCTTACTGTCGAACGCGATCAGCTTGAGGGCACTGCCGAGGTTCCAACCGTACCTGGTGCCACCCGTGTACTCATCTCACGAGCTGAGCGTATAGACGATCAAGACATCTTGCGCACGCTCCTTTCCCTGGGGCAGGTTCGCGAGTTTGGTCCGCGCCGTGCACACCTCAGTGAGCTTTTTAAGGATGTTGTCGCTCCTTCGCCAGACAGCAGCGCAAATGAAAAAGCCCCGCATGGGCGCAGTACGAGAGGTCTCTTTGGCGGGTTTTCTTTCGGACGGTTGCTCCAAAGCAAGAATTCAGAAAAGTAGGTTGACATGCTCGCAATTATTTTCAAGCGTGAATTCACAAATGTTCTTGGTGCGCGTTCAACAAAAATTACTACCACAATTATGGTAATTATTTTCCTTCTTGCTGGGCTCGTAGGTGGATATTTCCTCGATAAAGCCCAAGACTCATCTACTGAAGAGGCATCAAAACCAACTTTTGCCCTCACCGCACAGACCGAAGCTCTACGCCCCTACCTCACCGCCCTCGGAGCGGAGGTGAAAAATGAGATGGTGAGAGATCCTGAGGCGACGGTGAAAGAGCACGAGGAATGGGTTGTTCTCGCTGGTGATCCAGACGTACCGACGATCCTCGCCAATAAGGACGCCGAAGCTCACGAAGATATCGCGATCCTCGCCGCAACCCAACGTTTGATCGACGAAACCGGTGCGCTCACTCCTGAACTCTCGCAGCGGCTTGAAGCCCTCCACCATGCCAAAGTCATGCGTGTTTCAACAAGCACGGTGAAAGAAACTCTTGGTTTCATCATGGCGAATACTAGCAACGCTCTCATTGTCTTCACAATTATGATGGGGATTACGCTTCTCATGCAGGGTGTTGTGGAAGAGAAATCCAGCCGGGTTGTGGAAATTCTCCTTGCGACAGTCAAACCACGCACACTTTTAACCGGAAAAATTCTCGGTATTGGATCTGCCGCACTAGTTATTTTCCTGTTGTATATTGCCGGAATTCTCGGAGGATTGTACTTAGCAGGACTGCTCGATAATCTCGCACTTCTCGGAAAACTCGGCCTGTGGGCATTTCTACCGACGATGCTCATGTGGGTAGTTCTTGGATATTTCACCACTGCAGCAATTGCAGGAGGTATCGCCTCAACTGTTTCGCGTCAGGAGGATCTAGGTTCAGCTCAGGCTCCGCTCATCTTCTTGCAGATGATTCCGATGTACCTTGGACTTTTCCTCGTACCCAACCTTCCCGATGCCCCTGTGACGAAGATCCTTTCCTTCATTCCTTTCTTCTCTCCCTATGTGATGACGACACGCACCGCCTTCGGTGGTGTGCCATTGTGGGAGCAGGGAGTTTCGGTGGCGATCACGGTTGTGGCGATTGTGGGTCTTGCCGCGCTTGCCGGAAAGATTTACGAGAGATCGATACTCCATACAGGGGAGCGCCTCAAACTTCGTACAGCGCTGACGAAGGCGGCATAGAGAAGCGCACGCAGATAGCATCACGTTCGGTATCACGGGAGAAGCGCAAGCCGCAGATGGTACATAAGGTGCGTCACTTCCTCACCGTATCGCGAAAATCATCCGGGGGTTGCCTCTGTACTTTAACACAGAGGCAACCCCCATCTTATCGTCTACTAAAGTTTTGTCACAGTTAGATTTACAGTGACAATGAGGGATTATATAAGACATAGTATCAAGCGAAATTTTCAATTTCGAGGGCTACGTGGTGGCGAAAATATGCCGAAAGTGGAGAGGAGTGAACCTTGCAAGCTAGCGCAGCAAGAAAACCCTCTCGTCGTGCGCCGCACGGAAGTCTTTACGGACGGACGTACAGAAATTTACGGTGTACAGGTTAAACCATCCTCGGGAACCTCACCTGTGAGGAGATAGCGAGTGAGCGGCTCCTTGATACACGAGTTGGCGTGCGAGTAGGCCGTATGCCCATCACCTTCCCACGTCACAAGCACAGAATTCTCAAAACCAGCGTTCATCGCCTGCGCCCAAGCATAAGGAGTAGCCGGATCGTACTTCGTGCCTACCACGACGATCGGAGCTGAGCCTTCTGCTTTGTACACTCCTGGGCTGTGCTGGCTCTGATAAGGCCACGATGCACACATATCTGGCCCTTCCGTCATGAGATCACCAAAAACAGGAGCCTCGACGCGAAGACGCTCACTCGCGCGTGCCACCTCCTGCGGATCAGCTGGGGGATAATCCGCACAGTTGATCGCCCAGTTCGCCACTGTAGAGTTGGAGGAAAAGCTCCCATCTTCTTCGCGTTCAGAGACGATATCGGCATATTTGAGGAAGAGGGAGGCGTCATTTTTCTCCAGAAGTGCCGTGAAAGCCTGAGTGAGCATTGGCCAGGTGGAAGAACTGTAGAGCGGCATGATAATGCCAGAGAAAAAGAGAGACTGCGTGAGTGGCCGTGAAGCGTTATTCGTCGGGAAGGGCGAGGAGAGAGCTTCCTCCAGAAGAGCATGAATCTGGCTTAAAACGTCCTCTGTGCTTCCAGAGAATGGGCAGGCAAGCCCCCCGAGACAATCTTCTATGTAGCGGCGAATCGCCACCTCAAAGCCAAGAGTCTGATCCGTACTCAGTTTCGCGCTTGTGAGAGAGGTATCCACAGCGCCGTCAAGGATAAGACGCCCCACATTCTTTGGGAAAAGATCCGCATATTGCCCTCCAAGGGAGGTGCCATAGGAAAAACCCACGTAGTAGAGCTGGGGATCACCGACGAGGTGGCGCATGATATCGAGATCACGGGCGGCGGAGATAGTGCCCACATAGGGGAGAAGATCACCAGAATGAGCTTCACACCCAGTGGCGATTGTGACTTGATCGGCTTCTGCCTTTTGCTCCCACCCTGGATCAGTCCGATTGTAGGAGATGTCGAGAATACGCCCAAGCGTAGCGTCATCCACACAGTCCACAGCTGTAGATTGGCCAACGCCTCGCGGATCAAAGCCCACGATATCGAAGTTCTCAAGCACCTGAGTAGGGAAATAGTACGAAGCACTCTTAGCCATGTCGATCCCCGACCCTCCCGGCCCACCGGGATTGACGAAAAGAGTACCTATGGCCTTACCTCGTGCAGGGCGTTTGAGGAGAGCGAGTGTGATCTTCTTCCCCGAGGGATCGTCATAGTTGAGAGGCGCAGAGATCGTCGCACACTCGAAGGTTCCCGAACAACTTTGCCATGAAAGTTCCTGAGAATAATACTCGTCAAGTCCCGCAGGAACAGCAGGCATCTCTCCCTCGATACGCACTCCTTGGGAAGGATGCGCAGAATTCCCAGATTCTGGAGCAGGAATGATTCCTGAGGAATCGAGCGTGCATCCTGCTAAGAGAAGGCTAGCAGCGGAAAGAGCGGAAAAGATCTTGAGCTTGAGTTTCACATCTCAACCGTAAAGGAGAATTCACCTGGCCGCACCTTCATTCACCTTCTCATTCACCTTCTGTGGATAACTCACCCCTGTGGACGCAGAGCAACGAACACCGCTTCGAGGAGGAGCTGTTCAGCCACATTTGCTTGCAGGCGTGTGCGTGCTGTGGCAATCGCATCCATCCTACGGATTGATTGCGGGGCATCTGAACGTTCAGCCATTGTGTGCACGTCCTCCGCCAGATCTGCATTGACGAGGGAAACCTCTGCTCCGAGCTGCACCACGAGTACATCTCGGAAAAGTGAAAGCATGTTGACGAGTCCACGGTCTATTTCATCGCGCCTCATACGTGTGAGGCGCTTCTTCTGCTTATCCGCCATATCCTTGAATTGCTTGACAAAGGCTGGCGGTACGCGCCCTTCAGATTGAATCCCCAAGGAGCGGCGAAGCTCAGCTACCTCACGCTCATTGACACCCGCACTACGTTTATCCACCACAGCTTTAGCGCGCTCAATCATCTCGCGTGCAGCGAAAGCTGCATCGCCTACCGTCTCGATCCCCAGGGCGCAAGTGAGAGCAAAACGACGATCCTGAGCTGCATCTTCTTCCAGAAGCAAGCCACGTGCAGCACCCACGTGGGACTGTGCGGCACGCGCCGCATTGAGAGCCTGCTCGTAACTTGCCCCCACCTGGCGTGACAAAAGTTCGGCAATTGCCTCAGGGCGAGGGATCGAGAGATTCACGTGCCTGCAACGCGAACGAATCGTCGGCAATACGTCGGCGGGGGAAGGAGTGCACAAGAGCCACACTGTGAAAGTTGGGGGTTCCTCGATAGCCTTGAGAAGAATATTAAACGTTCCCTCCGACATGCGGTCGGCATCTTCGAGAACGATCACCCGCCACTTCCCGTTCACAGGCTTTGTGTAAGAGATACGAACGAGATCTCTCACCTCGTCCCTCACAATCGAGAGGCGCGTGGCTTTGACAACGAGGACATCAGGATGAGTTCCTGCCATTGCGGTATGGCAGGCGTGACAGGTACCACAACCAGGTACTTTACCCGTACATTCAAGGCCAGCAGCAAACATTCGCGCTGCGATTGAACGCCCCGATCCGGGCGGGCCCGTAAATAGCCAAGATTGAGCCATCGCTAAGTTCGAGATACCCGCCTGGCGCGTATGGCCTACATTGTGTTCACTGAGTTCCTCACGCGAAGCGGAGAGCGCTTTTCCTAAAATCTCGTGTACAGCATCCTGACCCACGAGATCGTCGAATATACTCATGCGACTATGCCTGTCTACGCACGTACTTCTGACTCGGTTGGATTCTTCTCAAAGAGATCCACCACAGCTTCATAGACCCGCGCAGCAACCTCATCAATGGAACCCACACCCTCCACACGCACCCAACGCTCAGGCTCACGCTCAGCGAGTTTGAGATATTCACAGCGCACAGCTTCGTGAAACTCATACCCAGCCGCTTCGATACGATCCTGCGTTTTCCCCACGCGCTCACGACCTAAATTCACAGGAACATCAAGGAGAATTGTGCGATCAGGAAGCAACCCTTCGCTCGCCCACAAAGAAAGATCACGTACCTCCTGCGAGCCGAGTTCTCGCGCAGCACCCTGATATGCCACTGAGGAATCAAGGTAGCGATCAGCGAGTACAACCGCACCGCGTTCGAGTGCCGGGCTTACCTTTGTGGCGATATTGTGGGCGCGGTCAGCGGCGTAAAGAAGGGCCTCCGCACGTGGGGAAACTTCCCCAGAATGAAGGAGAAGGTTGCGGATCCTCACACCGAGTTCAGTCCCTCCAGGTTCACGAGTGAGCACCACGTCGTAGCCGCAGGCACGCAACCGCGAAGCGAGGCGTTCAATCTGCGTGCTCTTTCCTGAACCGTCGCCTCCTTCAAAAGTAAGGAAAATTCCAGGGTAAGTATTCTTCTTCCCTTGAGATATCAGGGTGTGCGCCCCCACCTCACCCTCACTCACGCGCTTGCCTTTGTCGTTGAGGTTTTCTGAGTTGAACTCCTTGTTTTCTTTGCCGGAGTCTTCTTCGCAGAGGCCTTCTTCTTCATAGAGACTTTCTTGCGCGGAGCTGCCGAGCGGCGGTCGGCCAGAAGCTCCCAGGCGCGCTCGTCCGTTATCGTATTGGGATCATCGCCCTTACGGAGCGAAGCGTTAGTAATTCCATCAGTCACATAAGGACCAAAGCGTCCATCTTTAAGAAGCACAGGCTTCTCGCTTACAGGATCTATTCCCAATTCCTTCAACGGAGGCTTCGCCGTGGTACCACGGCGGCGCTTGGGTTGGGCAAGTAACGCGAGCGCTTCTTCCACGGTGAGACTAAAAATCTGCTCTTCCGATTCGAGAGAACGCGACTCTTTTCCTTGAGTGATGTAGGGGCCATAACGCCCATTGTGAGCGAGGATATCTTCTCCTTCCACTGTGCCAACCACCCGAGGGAGGGCAAGGAGCTTAAGAGCTTCCTCCACAGTGACATTCTCCAGAGTCATTGAGGTAAAGAGTGAGGCCGTGCGCGGCTTCGGTGCGCGCTTGGAGATTTTCCCTGTGGGTGTATAGGCCACCTCTCCCTCGGGGATCACTTCCGTCACATAAGGACCAAAACGCCCAGCTTTGGCGAGGATGGTGCGACCTGTGGCCGGATCCACACCGAGTTCACGCCCATCGTCCTTAGCACTCTCAAGAATCTCGTGAGCCTTCGTGAGATCGAGTTCGTCAGGAAGAACGTCTGAGGGGAGGGAGGCTTTACGCACTTCCTCTCCATGCTCATTGAGCTCCTGGAGATAAGGACCAAAACGCCCTAGACGCAGCACAATGCCCTCACCGAGATCGGTGGTGTTGATCGCGCGAGCATCTATATCTCCCAGGCTCTCCACAAGCCCTTCAAGCCCCGTTTCCTCGCCTTCTCCTCGCCAGAAGCGTTCAAGATAACGGGTTCTTCCTTCCTCACCAGCCGCGATCTTATCGAGTTCGCTCTCCATCGAAGCTGTGAAGTCGTAATCGACGAGCTGGGGAAGATACTTCTCCAAAAGACGAATCACGGAGAATGCCGTCCATGTGGGAACGAGAGCCTGGCCTTGATGATCCACATAACCACGATCAGAGATTGTGGAGATTGTAGCTGCATAGGTGGAAGGGCGCCCGATCCCAAGTTCTTCCATCTTTCGCACCAGTGAGGCCTCTGTATAGCGCGGAGGTGGTTGAGTTTCGTGGCCTTCTGGTTCTGCACTTGCCACGTAGAGGAGATCTCCCGCGGTGAGCTGGGGCAGCCGTGTCCCTGAATCCTTATCTCCGTAGCGTTTGGCATCGGAAGATTCCTTGTATGCAGCCATGAAGCCTGGGAAGGTGATGACAGTTCCTGAAACTGCGAATTCTGCCTCATCCGGGAGAATATATCCGCCCTCAGTGAGCGCGCCAAGGTTCGCACGCTCGGATTCGAGGTTAACGACAATACGCACGGAAGCTGTCTGCCCCACGGCATCAGCCATCTGAGAAGCAACGGTGCGCTTCCAAATAAGTTCGTAGAGGTTGAACTGGGCACCTGTGAGTTTGCTTCGCACTTGATTGGGAGTGCGGAAGTGATCGCCAGCAGGGCGAATAGCTTCATGAGCTTCTTGAGCACCTTTGGACGAAGTGGTGTAGAGGCGAGGCTTAGGTGGAAGAAAATCGGAGCCGTACACCTCACGAATCTGGGTGCGCGCCGCCGAAAGAGCCTGCGCGGAAAGATTCGTGGAATCAGTACGCATGTAAGTGATGTAGCCGTTTTCGTAAAGAGCCTGCGCGGTGCGCATCGTATCGCGAGCGCTCATCCGCAGCTTGCGTGAGGCTTCCTGTTGCAAAGTTGAGGTGGTGAAGGGAGGAGCAGGACGGCGCTTATATGGCTTTGTCTCAACGGAAGAGATGGCTGCCTCATGTTTGGCCACTGCTTGTGCCAGGCATGTTGCCCCCTCCTGGTTGAGGGCGCGCACTCCTTCTTTCTGCGCCTTGGAGCTGAGTTCACCGGTATCAGTGAAATCTTTACCAGCAGCAATGCGAGCTCCGGCAAGAGCGATGAGCTTAGCTTCGAACTCCTCATTTTCCTTGCTAAATACGGCTGCGACATCCCAGTAAGAGGCAGCGTGGAAAGCGATACGTTCGCGTTCGCGATCTACGACAAGTCGCGTAGCAACCGATTGAACTCGCCCAGCTGAGAGGCTTGGAGCGACCTTGCGCCACAGAAGTGGCGAGACTTCGTAACCGACAAGGCGGTCGAGGATTCGTCGTGATTCCTGAGCATCGACGAGCTGGAGGTCAAGATCGCGAGGGTTGTCAAGAGCTCGGGCAATAGCTTCGGGAGTGATCTCATGAAAGACCATGCGCTTGACGGGCACCTTTGGTTGGAGAACTTCATAGAGGTGCCAGGCGATTGCCTCTCCCTCGCGATCCTCATCAGTGGCGAGGAGGAGTTCGTCGGCACCTTTGAGGAGCTTCTTAAGTTCAGCGACCTTCTTTTTCTTGTCCGGAGCCACCACATAGTAGGGCTCAAAGCCATGATCCACATCAACGGCGAACTTTCCGAAAGGCCCTTTTTTCATCTCCGTTGGGAGTTCAGAAGGCTGCGGTAGATCGCGGATGTGACCGATAGAGGCTTCCACAGCATAATCCTCACCCAGGTAACCGCTAATCGTGCGACCTTTGGCCGGGGACTCGACAATGACGAGCTTACTCACGTTACTCCCTACGGGATCTTCGCCGGGTGGCTGACCCAACCCGGCTTGGTCGATTGCCATTCTTACACCACTTCATGCACCAGTATCCAACTATACGGCCCACTGTGGACAACTTGACTCTCTACAGCATGTCTCGTCAACAGTAGAGAATGTGAAGGAAAGCGAAGGGGGCAAGGAGTTAGTGCGCCTCACGCACGGAAAGTTGGGCGAATCCTGCCTGGCCAGCTAGCTCCACCATCTCCTTCCACTGGGTACGCCAGACCCCCATGTCCCAGCGCCGAGACATGGCGAGGAAGATCTCGTCGGTTCCTTGAGTGCGTGCTTCCTGGAGGGCGAGAAATTCCACTCCCTCTCGTCGAAGCTCGGTGATAAGTTCACCGAAATGGCGTGAGGCAGGAGAACCAGGGAAAACCGTCAAGCGTACCTCGTAGGAAAACCCGCTGTGACCTCGGCCTCGATATTCCTCAAGGAGAAGGCGCAGACTCTCCCATCCTTTCTCCCCTGCCGCAAAGCCTGCGGCTTCCTTATATCCCTCCGGAAGAGCCTTAATATCCAAGCCTACCCAGGCGAGGTGTGGGAGAGTTTGCGCAAAACGATGAGGGTAAGGTCCAGCTGTGTGCAGACCCACTTCCAGGGCGAGGTTGTGCACCTCGTCGATTGCGGGAAGGAGAGCAGCTTGACGAAGAGCCTCACCCCCAGAAAAGATAACCCCGTCAAGAAGCCCAGTGCGGGCAGCAAGGAAGTCTTTTACATCCTTCCACGCGACGATCCCCGGCGTGCGCGGATCGAGGATTGCCGCATTCTGGCAGTAGGGGCAGCGCCACGGACATCCTTGAAGAAAGACTGTAGCTGCGAGGTTTCCCGGCCAATCCACAGTGGAGAGAGGTACAAAGCCGGCAATAGCGAGATCGCTCGCCTGGCACGATGTGCTCACACAAGGCTCCCAGCCATCGCTGTACCCAGCGCATTCTCCGTGAAATTCACACGCTCGTGGAACTCACCTTTCTTCCCGATATTGAAGGACTGAACGGGCCGGAAGTAACCCATGACGCGCGTCCATACCTCGCAGGCTTGCTCGATTCCCACCTCTGCGCAACGCTCGCACGTGTGATGTTCGCCAGTGAGGTAACCGTGGGTAGGACAGATCGAGAAAGTGGGAGTGATCGTGATGTAGGGAAGATGGAAATTCGTCAGCGCACGGCGCACGAGTTTCTTGCAAGCTTCAGATGAGCTCATACGCTCATTCATGTAGAGATGGAGAACTGTGCCGCCTGTGTACATGGACTGCAGATCTGCCTGCATCTCCAATGCTTTAAACGCATCGTCGGTATATCCCACAGGAAGTTGTGATGAATTTGTGTAATAAGGCTCTTTTGCTGTACCAGCCTGGAGAATATCTGGGAAACGCTTACGATCCTCCTTGGCAAAACGATACGTGGTGCCCTCGGCAGGGGTGGCCTCAAGGTTATAGAGGTTACCTGTTTCTTCTTGAGCAAGAACCAGACGGGCACGCACATGTTCGAGGATACGCAAGGCGAAGGCATGGCCAAACTCGCTCGTAATGTCATCGTGGTCGCCGGTGAAGTTGCGGATCATCTCATTCATTCCATTTACTCCGATAGTAGAGAAATGGTTGTTGAGGTGGCCGAGATAACGGCGCGAATAGGGGTAGAGGCCAACTTCCATAAGTTCGGCCACCTTAATGCGCTTTTTCTCCAGAGTGGATTGAGCTAGGTCAAGGAGATGATCGAGGCGGGCGATAAGGGCATCTTCGTCGCCTGGGAAAAGGTAACCAAGGCGGGCGAGATTGATGGTAACAACGCCGATCGAGCCGGTGAGTTCAGCTGATCCAAAAAGCCCGTTACCGCGCTTGAGGAGTTCACGTAGATCAAGCTGAAGGCGGCAACACATCGAACGGATCATGCCAGGGTCAAGTTCGGAGTTAATAAAGTTCTGGAAGTAGGGAAGGCCGTATTTTGCCGTCATCGCGAAGAGAAGTTCAGCGTTCGGACTCTCCCAATCAAAGTCCTTTGTCATGTTGTAGGTAGGAATGGGGAAGGTAAAGACACGCCCATTGGCATCTCCTTCCATCATCACCTCAATATAGGCGCGGTTAATCATGTCCATTTCTTCCTGCAATTGTCCGTACGTGAAATCGCAGACTTTCTCACCGATGAAGGGATGGTTGTCGGCAATGTCGGGTGGGCATGTCCAGTCGAAGGTGAGATTCGTGAATGGGCACTGGCTCCCCCAACGTGAGGGAACATTGAGGTTGTAAATGAGTTCTTGAATATTTTGGCGCACGTGCTTGTAGCTGAGGTGATCGAGGCGCACAAAGGGAGCCATATACGTATCAAAAGAGCTGAATGCCTGCGCTCCAGCCCACTCATTTTGAAGAGTGCCGAGGAAATTGACGATCTGACCACAGGCTGAGGAGAAATGTTTGGGCGGAGCTGAGGAGATAGCGCCAGGAACGCCGTTGAACCCTTCCTCGATGAGTCGTCGAAGTGACCAGCCCGCACAGTATCCTGAGAGCATATCTAGGTCGTGGATGTGATAGTCGCCTTCGCGGTGAGCACGGCCTTCTTCAGCGGAGTAGACCTCGTTGAGCCAATAGTTTGCGATCGTCTTCCCTGAGGTGTTGAGGATGAGGCCACCGAGAGAGTAACCCTGGTTGGCATTGGCATTGACTCGCCAATCGGAACGATCCAGGTACTCGTTCACAGTTGTGATGGTATCGACACTGACAGTGTTGGGTGTGGCGGGGGTGGTCATCTCTCCTCTTTCCTTTCCTACATCTTGTGGCGCTTCCGGCTCTTCGGTACCGCACACTAGGTTCCTGGGGGCTGGCTCATGCGTGTAGCTCGTAGCTCTTTGGTGGGCGGTGCGGAGCTACACACGTAAGTCTCGTAGTTGCCTTAACTCACACGAAGCACGTGAGTACCAATGTAGAACTCCACCACAAGATCTAGTGGTATCGACACGCCAACAACACAAGATGTAGGGATTCCAGATTTGCTGGAAACCCTACACCCACCCGAGGGACGTACACGGCACCTCTCGGAGATCACAAGTATCCACCTGGCGTCTACTCCTGCACAACGGCACACTTAAGGGGTGTCTACTTTGCTTGACGACGTTCGCAGCTTCGCCCACCCCGGCCAAATCGTCGGAGAGATTCACCTACCTGCGCGCCAAGCACGTCATGGACGTTGGCCTGGCTGGGTAAGTGAGCCAGTGAGCAAAGCTCTCATTCAGCGAGGCCTCGATCAGCCTTGGCTCCATCAAGTCATTGCGGCCAACGCCCTACACGCAAATCAGCACACCGTCCTCGCCACCGGAACAGGATCTGGAAAATCTCTAGCTGCGTGGGTGCCCGTGTTAAGTGCTCTGAGCAGGGAAGATCACGCAAACCGTCTCACCTCTTTACAGCGTCGCCCCACCTGCCTCTACCTCTGCCCCACGAAAGCGCTTGCCGCAGATCAATACTCCAGCCTTGTCGATCTCGCCCGTGCAGTCGATCCTTCGATTGGCGTTGCCACAGTGGACGGAGACACAGATTCTTCCCTGCGTCGCTGGGCTCGCAACTACGGCGACATTGTGCTGACGAATCCTGACTTCGTCAATTACTCCATACTCACCCACCACAAAAACTGGACAAGACTTTTTCGAGGACTCACGACGATTATCCTCGACGAATTTCATAGCTATAAAGGACTTTTTGGTGCCCACGTTGCCCTCCTCACGAGGAGGATTCTCCGTGTTGCACGAGCTTACGGCGCCACCCCTCGACTCTGCTTCCTCTCGGCTACCACCAGCGATCCTAGCGGCACAGCCGCCCGCTTCTTGGGAATCGACCCCACCGAGATAACACTCGTCAACGACGATTCCTCTCCTTGCGGCGAACGCGACATACTCCTGTGGCAGTGTCGTGAGATCGAGGAGGACGGGACACAGGATTTCCTTCCAGCTTTCCTCCCTAGCGACGATCCTCCACGTCGATCAGCCAACACCGAGGCTGGCGAACTTACAGGTTTTCTTGCAGATCGAGGTGCCCGCAATCTCACCTTCGTACGCTCACGTCAAGGCAGTGAGAGCGTGGCTCAGATTGCGCGTACGTGGCTCAAGGAGCACGCTCCTGCAAAGGTAAACCAGGTGGCAGCCTATCGCGGCGGTTATCTCCCCGAAGAGCGGCGTGAACTAGAAGCTGAACTGCGCTCTGGTAATCTCCTCGCACTCGCCACCACCAACGCCCTTGAACTGGGTATTGACATTTCAGGTCTTGATTCGGTGGTACTGACAGGGTGGCCAGGAACCCACGCCTCCTTCGCCCAGCAGTTTGGACGTGCCGGGAGGGCAGGCAGACGTGGACTCTCTATCTTCGTCGGAAGAGATAATCCGCTCGATCGCTACTATCTTTCCCACCCAGATCTCCTCTCTGAGACTACTGCGGAAACCCATGTTTTCGATCCGAGCAATCCCACCGTGCTCCTGTCGCATGTGTGCGCAGCTGCCGCCGAACTCCCCCTCACCGAGCCAGACGCAGCAGTATTCGGACTAGATTCCACAGAACTCTTCGCCTCACTCACCGAACAAGGTTTTCTCCGTGCCCGCCAGGCGGGGTGGTACTGGAATATTGCACTGGGAAAGAATCCACACGCTCTCGTCGATCTACGCGGGGAAGGCGCGTCCATGACGATTGTGGACGCACAGGAAGGAGCCGTACTTGGAACTGTGAGCGCAGCTCAGGCAGATTCCTCTGTGCATCCTGGCGCAATCTATGTGCATCAGGGGCATCTCTTTCGCGTTGAGCGTTGGGAGGACGAAGAGCTTGTGTGGGTGCACGCTCATGAAGGTGCGGATATTCGCACCTTTGCCCGCAGCCAGATACATATAGAGATCGAAGCAGAGCGTGAGAGCCTCAACTTTGGCGATCTCACCTGGAGCTTCGGCGATGTTGCGGTGAGTTCCTCCGTCGATAGTTACGATATTCGCCGCACATCCGATTGGATGTTTCTAGGGAATATCCCCCTCTCAATGCCTGTACGCACGCTTCATACTCGTGCCGCCTGGTGGACACTTCCTCACTCCACAATCCGCGAACTCAGAATCGAACAGGATGCGATCGCTGGCGCTCTCCACGGTGCCGAACACGCCATGATTGCGATGCTGCCGCTTCTGGCTACCTGCGACCGTTGGGATGTGGGTGGCCTTTCTCTTGCCACACATCCAAACACCGGCTTACCCACCGTGTTCGTACACGACGGCGCCGAAGGCGGAGCTGGTTTCTCCGAGCAAGGTTTCGCTCAGGGGGCAGCCTGGGTCAAGGCTACCTACGAGATGGTGAGTAGCTGCCCATGTTCTCGTGGTTGCCCACGCTGTATACAGTCTCCTAAGTGTGGAAACAATAACGAACCACTCTCCAAGTCAGGAGCCGCAGCTTTGCTTGGCCACCTCGCGCGTCATATGTCAGCTTGAGACATTAAGAGATCTCTCGTGCTGTGGTAATAAGCATTATCACGCGCTGAACGCATAGCGCACCATACGTAGAGTGAGGGCGCTTGTCGCACCGTTTTTGATGCTGGCGTTGCGGTATTAGCATTTCGATACTGGCGTATCAGTAATGGAGTTTCGGCGTTTATCTCGCTGTGCTTCGGTAGTTCTGACATTGCATCTCGGTACTCGTACAACTGACGTTTCGACGTGTGCGTTTCGATGTGTGCGTTTTGATTCCTGTCGCGCTGTGTTCGGTATTCCAGAGTAGTTCACTCTTCGCAATCCGCACTTTACGATCTGGCTGGCGAGTGCACTACCTCGAAGGCCCAGCCCGCGCTTGCGCTTTAACCTGAAATCCCCAGTGTAGCCACGGAAAGCCAAACTCAAGTTGCTCAGTAGCAGTGAGAGTGAGGAACATTCCTTCCACCTCACATGATTCGAGTTCTACTTTGTTGAACATACTCACATCCCGAGCCTTACTACAGGCTTTCGTTGAGCCGGAAAGCGCTAACTCGTACGCACCAGCAAGCGCGGCCGCATCGGCAGCATCCTGGACAGCATGTTTTGTAGACACAGCTTTCCCGAGTGCCATGAGCCCAAGTATGAGGGAGATAATAACGACGATAATTGCTGCGGAGATCACCGTCGCGCCACCGCGTTCGCCGCTATCACATTCCCCAGCAGTTCGCACGAGGGAACTGTGTTTGGCTACCCTGCACTTTCGTCGGTTTGACTCCTGTACCTTAGGATCAAGCTCCGCGTACTCCAACGCGGTGTGGTCAATTACCCCGAGATTGCGAATCTCGTTTTCTCCTCGTTCCCGCAAAATCGCTCTTGCTAGCACATTCCCTCCTCTACCATGCAGTCTCAGCTAGAGTCGATGTGCTGGCTGAGACGGGGAGGAAGGGGCCAATAGCAGACATCTGTACGTCAACGTCTATCCGGCTCCCCTCGCGTTTGACCACAATCTTCGCCCCTTCAAGTGTTCTTTCAGCACGCTGAACAACCTCCGTGATGTCCTTCCCAACACTCACTTGCCGAGCCACAACCCTGCTCATGTCTTGTGCTTGGAGATATCCAGCAATCATCGCAGCAACCATAAATGTAAAAGTAAGCATGAGTGAGATAGGGATAAGGCCAAGAGCGAACTCTGCACTCACCATCCCCGATTCACCTCTTCGAGAGGAGATCAAAGTTTCCTGACGTAAAATTTTAATAACCATACCTTTCTCCTTTTCAAAGGAAATGAAACCCCGAGAGTTTTAGAACAAAGAGCTACACAATGCTGGAAACCCACACCTCACAGGGGAGAGAGTTGGTGGATACCCAGGGGAGCCTTACTGCACATGCACATCACACGTAATTTCTCCCTGGGATTGGTGTTCTCTGGACAAATGTCCCCTCAGCACCAAATGTCCTCTCAATACTGAAGGTGAACGCATAGAGATTTAGAGCCCCTAATTGTGGGAGCTCGCCTGCATACGAGGGCACGCATAATGAGCTTGTGGAGGATATTCTCTGCATCCACTATCGTCTAAACGCGAGGTCATGTGCCGCTTCCACATGTGACTTGGTGGGGTGTGCGAGGGTATATGTGAGCTAGTGAAAGTAGATATATTTGCGAATGGTGAGAAGGGTGGGAGAGGAAACCCTCTCCCACCTCACATCTACTTTTACGAAAGATAAAACATCAATTTTATGTATAAGAATCAGAAAATAACACGTGTAACTAATTTATAAAATACAAATTCTTTTCTCTATGATCTCAAAAATTAAGTAACTAATACTGTGCCTGAGATAACCTAAACAATAACGCAACTTCATTCCGAAATCCTAGAATACCCTCTGCTCCAGATACTGACACAGATGAAAGCACACATCTAGAACTTAAAGATAGCACGGAAGATGCCTTCTAACGCGCTCTGTACCCATGGCTGCTTGATGAGCCACAGCAGGATACCGGCAAATGAGGTTGCAGCCACCGTACCGATGGCATATTCCGCAGTTGCCATCCCATCTTCTGCAGTACGGACGATCTCCTTGGCATTCTTCATGATGTCTCTCCTTTCGGTTGGGCGAGACCTTGTGCCTCGCCGTAGGCATACTCTGCCGAACGTGCACGTGTCCGCGCAGTGCTCTCATCCAAGTTGTGGATAAGTGAAGATGAATGCCAACTGTTGGGAACTTTTCGAACGCTACCGAATGCTACTTAAGTAGTGTTACTTAAGAGCGCAGTGGAACCACCACACCAATGTGTGCCGTAGCTTGGCACGGATAGTCCCTCCCCTTCCGATCCTCCCCTACCCCACGAATTCCCTCGTCAGACGAAGGCGTATTCTACGTGCGATCCCACACCAGAATCACAGTTCAGAACCACAATTGACCATTGCCCATCTTTTCAGACCGCTAGAATATGCCCTTTGTAGAGCGTCAAGATATTTCTCTTTTCCAGGGGCTAAAACATACTCCAACCAGGACTTC
This sequence comes from Actinomycetaceae bacterium zg-1166, assembly GCA_015679245.1. Lineage (GTDB taxonomy): Bacteria > Actinomycetota > Actinomycetes > Actinomycetales > Actinomycetaceae > Changpingibacter. The sequence continues at coordinate 1,634,288 of CP064953.1, forward strand.
GAACCATCCCGAACTTCCCCCCAGAATGCTGTGACTCACCGCCGCCTCATGTTCCTTGTGGCTCGCAGCCTCAGCGCCCAAACACAGATATCCCAGCTGCCGCAACCACTGGAATCACTCCCACCGCGATAAAAGCAGGAAGAAAACAGAGACCCAGAGGGAGAACAAGGCGAGAAGCCAACACTCCCGCAGCTTCCCGTGCCTCGCGCATACGACTCTGCCGGATATTTGCTGCTGCACGCTCAAGGAGTGCCTGCGGCGCAGCGCCATCGACCCATGCCGGTTCAAGAGCCTCACGTAGTGGTGCGAAGCGTTCGGGCACTACTGACCATGCTTCACTCCAGCTCCCACCCATAAGGAGAGAACGTGCCACGATGTCTAACCCATCATCGCCTTCGTCTTCTTCAAGCGCACGGTGGAGAGCAAGGAGCGCCGTAGGAATTGCACTTCCCCCAGCGAGCGCTGCACCGAGAAGATCCGCTGCAAGCGCAGGGTCAACACCGCGCATTCTCTGCCGCCTCAGACGAGAAAATAGCGTGTCCTTCCCTTCCACCTCTCGCCACCATCGTGTGAACATACACTCATCTAAAGCGTGTAAACGCGGAGTATATGCCGCACTTGCAAGGGCAAACGTAAGAGCAACACTCCAGAGAACACTGTGCTCAATCATGGCTGTCCTTCCGCCTGGTGCACGAGTGCTCTCACCCAGATCACACCTGCAATCTCGAAGACGAAGCCCACTGTCAGGCAGGCATACCCATAGGTTGTGGTTAGAAGAAAATCGAGAGGACGTGCCCCAATCGCGCTCCCTAAGGCAAGTCCGAGAGCTGGAAGGCAAGCGAGGGTTCGCGCACTCGAACGCGGTCCAGCCAGCGCTGCTCGGCGTGCGCCTTCAGCCTCAGCTAGTTCGGTTATTCCGTGGGCACATGCATCCAATACATCAGCTGCTGGCGCTCCCGTAGAGTGAGTCATCCGGCACACCGCAATTGTCGGTTTTACACCGTAGGCAAGGGTTTTGTTTTGTTTACTACGGCGCTGGTGTCTGCCATTTTTCCTCTGTTTTCCGCTATTCCTCATCCACAGTTCGCGACTAGAAAAAGATACCGGATCACTCACACCGCCCTCACTACGAGTTCTATCATTCCTTCTCGTGCACGTACTACTCGTAGATTCATTGCCGAATCGGGATCTTCCTCTCCGGGATTGCGCAACCAAGCTGCTTCTCCATGACTGCCATCTACCAAGATGACGAAGTACTCGCGGAACCCCTACCTCGTCAAGGCGCCACCCTTGGGCATCTCCAATACCCGCACGCATCAGAGTCTGCCGCCATGCAGAGTGGATACTCGCACCACATCGCAAACGTGTGGCCACCTCCGTCACTATCATCCCCATATCCGGAACCGGCGGCGGTGCCACCTTGCGTCGCATCCGAGGCAAGGAACGCCAGGAAGGACGCATACGTGCCGGGGAGTATGCCATCACCACCAACCCCACTGACAGAAGAACAACGATCATCTTTGCTCTCCCCCACTCAGCACATTCCTCTCATGGATGTCTCTCACCACGAGTTCGCCTCTCTCACATCACTTCCACTGCCTGCCACGTCATTCCTCCCGCCCTGCGTATCCCCCTGCCCCACATGCGCTCAACTCAGGAATCTTCACACCGAGACGCTGTGCCAAGCGCTCCCAACCTGGTCCAAATTCCAGGCTTTCACCCTTTCCCGCCCACCCCGTTGTGTGACTTCGACTCGACCTGCGCCCTTCCCATCTGAGTTCGCTTCTCTCCTTCTTCCCCTCCTCCTTTCCGTCTGCCATGTGAACGCTAGAACCCTCCCCACACTCACGATCATCTGCACCTTGCACAGGCAACCACTTGTTTTCCTCGGGTCGCACAGCCACAGCGAGAGAAGATCGAAGAATACCTCCCTCACGTTCAAGAGTGGCGATCTGCGTAATAGCACGCCTTGCCTCTCGACGTGACACGTGGATCACTGCGTCGAGTGCGCTGGCGCATTGGGCTGCTATAACGCCTTCGTCCATACCAGCGAGTGCTCCGAGCGCAACGAGACGTGTAGGTACATCGAGGGCAGAGTTCGCGTGTATCGTAGCCCATCCTCCTTCGTGACCCGTGTTGAGAGCAGACATTACCTCGCGCACTTCAGCCCCACGGCACTCCCCGAGAACGATTCTGTCTGGGCGCATTCGCATCGCCGCGCGCACAAGTTCGCTCATCGATACCTCGCCCACGCCCTGCACATTTGCCCGACGTACTTGAAGGTGAACTACGTGAGGATGGCGTGGCCTCACTTCTGCGGATTCCTCGATAACCAGAATTCGTTCCCTGCGTGGTACCTGCGAAAGAATCGCTGTCAGCAACGTGGTCTTTCCTGAGCCTGTAGCCCCAGAAATCATGACATTGGCGCGCTGGGAAACCATCGCATCTACGAGAGGACGAAGTGGCGAAGGAACCGTACCGCTAGCCTCAAGATCATCCAGAGTGAAGGTCACTGAGCGCTGTGTGCGTAAGGAAATCAGTGCTCCTGACGTGGCCACGGGAGGCAACACAGCGTGTAGACGCATCCCGCCAGGAAAGGTTCCATCCACAATAGGCGACTGATCATCCAAACGCTGCCCACAAGCTGCAGCCAGTCGCACCGCTAGTGCGCGAACGTCCTCCTCAGTGGGCAGCATCGCGCGCAGATGCGGCAGGCATTCCAGCCCTGTCCCACGATCAACCCATACTCCTTCAGTACCGTTAATGAGGATATCGGTAATGGCTTCCTCGTCGATCAATGGCTGGAGAAAAGGGCCAATCCCTCCCATCGCTGAACGCAGTTGCTTTCCTACTCCAAGGACGGATTTCACCCCAACAGCTCGCGGGGCACTAGCTCCCACAGCTTCACTCAGGCTCCGCCCACGGGCTAGACTCATGCGCCCCTGAGCGATCTCTTCTTCCCCTAACCGGAGGGTTTCATTTCCCCTAGAGCGAGAATCCTCGCGCGCCATCTTGCGCTCGATCCGAGCTGCACTCCGCTCCTCACTCATTGTTTCTCTCCTCTACATGCACTCCCTACCTTCATGACCTCACGGACAAAGGAAGCGTGTTTACGCTCCCCTAACCCAAGGCCGTGAGCAAGTTCTGCCCTAAGCCCTTTGTGCCTGCGCCAGGGCCAGACTTTTCCCACCTCAAGATCGCGTGCCATCTGTGCACATTCCCCGCGGCTTCGTACCCCTGCTCCAACGACGTGAAGCGCTAGCGTTTGCCCTGCCCATGTCAGGACTCGCCTGGCAGCGTGGAGAGAGCTTTCGTCTGACCGCACAAGAACCACGAGAGCATCACACCAGGAGATCCAAGCCCGTTCTCCCTCTCCGTCTCGTAGCGCCCAGCGTGGAAGATCAAGGACGCTCACCTCACTGACTTGGGAAAGTGCAGCAATGGCGCGTTCGCCTACCTCGCTGAATGCTCCTCCACCTATTCCTGCCGCATTGGTATGAACTCCTCCTCGTTCGTCGGCGCTGAGAATTGCGAGGTTCCCAAGGCGAGGGAGAGCCGCTCGCAGACGTCCCGGCACAAGAGAGCCTTGTTCTTCCACGAGATCAGCCCACCTCAATCCAGGGGAGGTGCGCAGATGGAAACCGAGATCGACTCCTGGAGAGAGGGGATCGAGATCTATGAGAGCGGTTGAACCCTCACGGGCGTAGCCGCGAGCAAGGATACTGGCGAAACTCGTCGCCCCCACTCCTCCTTGTGCTCCTATCACCCCTACAACAGTGCCGCGTGCAGTGGAAGCAGCCGCGAGCATGAGTTCGAGGAGATCTTCGGCTTCCTGGGGAAGCGTAAGAGTCACATTTCCCTCAACAAAATAGGGCGCATAGGAGGGATGAAAGGATGCACTGAGGGTAAGGGTATGCTCGCTGACCTGGCGTAGGCGCAGCACCGCAGGTGTAACACCATGTTCACTCCAGGAAAATTCCACGTTCACTCCAGCAAGGGAAGCAATACGCGCCACCTCGCTTCGCAGTTGGTCGTTTTCCGCCACAAGGCTCACTCGGGAAAATTCGTCCATATATTCACTTTTCACGACGAGGACGTTGCCTTGCGTGCAGGTGGAGTGATCTGTGGATGGCGACCTGGTGTGGATAGATCGTGGCGCATAGCTTTGAATGAGGAAATATCCAGGCGAAGCAAGCTGTAGAGCATTCTCAAGGAGTTCATGAGGGAGAAACACCCGAAGGTTTTCCCAGCTCTTCTCCGGTTTTCTTCGGCGAGAGTGGAGCAGATCCATTGTCAGGTCACCCCGCACATAGCTGGTAGATTATGGAGGCATCACCATTCTTGATCTATATAACCGGAGGAGCCAATGAAGGGTCGAAAAATCTACGCGCTGCTCGCTGTACCGGCACTCGCACTTGCACTCGGTGCGTGCGGCTCAGGGAGTGGAAAACCCTCAAAAGAAGAATTCCGCAAAGCACTTCTCTCTCAGTACGACGAAGATCAACAACTCTCAGATTCGGATAAAGAAAAAGTCGGCGCCCTCTTGGACTGCATGGTTGATGACAGCTACGAAAAGCTCTCCGAACAAGGCATCAAAGATGCCATTGACGGGCGCGACATCACCAATAAAGACGACCAGAAAGCCCTCCAAGAGGTTGTGGCCACCTGCTTGAAGGGTGTGAAATAGCTCACTGTATGTGGCGTACTTTCGTATTTCTAGTGCGGCGAGCTTCCACAACTTAGAGGTCGTTGTGCCTTAGCGTGGTGGAGATAGCTAGCCGCCGCACCAGGAATACCGGCGTGGCGGTGGTGCACGCCAAGTAGAGGAGGGCCTTGTGTCACAACCTGTAGATCCCTACAGCTCATCCACCCGCCGTGAGAACCACGAGGACGATATCCTCGCCCCAATCTCCTCGCATGGCTCCTCCTTCGCAGAATCTACAAGCCACGAGGGTATGGATCCCGCGTTCGACAAAGAAGCTCACAAGCAGCGCGAAGAACTAGCGGCTGCGCGAGCAGCTCAGACAGCTAAGAGTAGGGAGAATTCTGGATCTTCATCCTCCGCGCCCGCTTACCCCTCCCTCGGTGCTGCTGTCGGTATTCGCACGGGCGCCAGTGCAGCCTCGGCACCCTCAGCTGCCTCAGCCGCCTCTACGGCTTCCTCTCTGTTGCAGGACGTTTCCACTAGTCAATCGTTAAGAAGCGACGCTACAACTCGGCGGGGAGATTCATCCGGCAGCATCACCAGAGTCCCTGTGTGGGAGCGCGTAGGTGGAGAGAATGCTAGCGCAGGCGAACTGGGAGACTCCCGCACAGGGTGGGAGCGCGTAGGTGGGGAAAATTCGCCCGTCCCCACGGCAACAGACTCCCGCGAGGCTTCCCCCACCTCCCCTTACTCTGCGCAGGTGCCCGCGGATTCTTCATATCCCGCTTCTTCCTTGGCTCCCCTCAGCGAAAGCACCACAGATTCATCCACCGCCGAAACTTCCTCTACCCCGCATAGCTTCCCTGATGGCACGACGATCGTTTCAGATCCACCTTCCACCGGAAGCTGGGCACAAACTGAGGATAGTGCCACAACCTGGGGAAGTACTCCTGAAATCTGGGGTGAAGAATCCCATGTGCCTCATACGGAAGAGAAAAATCTGGATCTTCCTACTATCCCTGGACGCGGTTGGGCACATACTCTCTCCCTCCTCTTTACACTTCTCCTCACTCCTCTAGCCTGGTACATCCTTTCCGATGCGAGCATCCGCTTAGGTCTTGTCGCTGGAAACCCATGGGAGAGTGGCGCCCTCAACTTTGCCGCTCTTGGTGAACTCATTGGCGGCCTGGCAATTACCGGGGTGATATGGGCAATTGCACGCACTTCCTCACTGGGAGCTCACATCGTCGGTTGGATCGTCTCAATCGCGGGAGTAGCCGCTCTTCTCACCCCCACCTTCACTCAGAAGAATATCCTTACCCCACTTGAAGATTCGATCGGCAACTTCAACAATTTCACAGCGAATCTGGTTCACCATCTCAACCTTGACCTTGCCTCCGGACGCATCTTCATCTTCGGTATGCTCCTTGTTTTCACCGCTTTTGTTTCTCACACTGCACGAAAGCGCGGAGAAACAAGTGGAGCACTACTCGCTCGTCGTGACACAGTGGCTGGGAAACGCGAGGCTCGTCACACGACAACTGCACACACACGGGAGGCCGGAGAAAGCACACACTGATGAGCCCAGCCGATAACTCTTGTCTCTATCTCGAAGGGCCGTGGGCGCATAAGTTCGTACAGGCCAACGGGTGTCAATTCCATCTGGCACATATGGGAGAGCATCGTGAAGATGCTCCACTCGTTCTTCTTCTGCATGGATTCCCCGAATACTGGTGGGCCTGGCGCAACCATATTGAAACGATTGCTGAAGCTGGCTACGAAGTGGCCGCAGTGGATCTGCGTGGAATCGGAGGATCAGATAAGGGGCCGAACTCGGCTGATGCTCTTCTTCTCACTCGTGATATTCCGGCACTTGTGCGCAGCCTCGGTGCCTCGCGTGCAGTGGTGATTGGACACGGGCGTGGAGGCCAGCTCGCTTGGTCTGCTCCCACTCTTGAACCTGACATATTCGAGGGAGTGCTCACCTTTTCCTCCCCACATACACGCACACTTCAGCGTCTAGGAACTCACCTCACACTGCGTACATGGCGCCACGTGCTATGCACTTTCCTTCCGGCATTGCCCAAACGCTCTCTCGCCGACGCTCGTCGAATGAGCAAACTTCTCGCCTCATGGTCTGCTCCGGCCAATATGGGTGCTTCATCTCAAGCAGAGCTCTATGCAGCAGCAATGCGTCTTCCCGAAGCTGCCGATGTGGCAGTGGAACAACTGCGTTGGGCCTACACCTCACTTCAGCGCCCTAACGCGCAGCGGCTCTTTGACCTCACACGTCACCCGATCTCTATTCCCACCTGGACGGTGCGTGGAGCTCTGGATCCACTTCTACCCGAACGCGCCTGGAACCGTGACCACACTTTCACTACCGGATCTTATCGTCACATTGTGGTGCCCGATGCTGGGCATTTTGTACCCGAAGAAGCCCCTGAGATCAGCGCACGTATCATCCTCGATTTCCTCGTGGCGTGCCAACGCTGAGAGCCTCATTTACCTCCACTTTACTTTCGCTCATCGTTCAAAAAGGCTGGAAGACACGCCTCCCTCTAAGCTCCACTACTCTCTGGTGGGTCTCTCCACGCTTAGTAGACTCCGGCACTCTCAGGCTCGCTCCAACGCACTCAGGATTCTCCGGGAGAAAGATTGTGTGAGCGGCTAGAGCTGAAGGGCAGACCTACGTAGATCTCGTAGGAAGGGCAGAGCGCAGCAAGTGGGCACGTGAGGCATTCAGGTTTTCGCGAATGACAGACCGCACGCCCGTGATCTATGACGCGGTGACAAATAATTGTCCAATCATCACAGGGGAGAATCTTGGCAAGTTCAAGCTCTGCTTTACCAGGGTCAGTATGACGTGTCCATCCCCAGCGCCGTGCAAGTCGGCCCACGTGGGTGTCTACTGTAATTCCGGGGATTGCGAAGGCGTTGCCGAGCACAACATTTGCCGTCTTGCGCCCCACACCTGGGAGAGTAATAAGATCCTCAAGACGTGCGGGTACCTCTCCACCAAACTCCGAGCAGAGTGAAGCAGCTAACCCCTGGCATGAGCGCGCCTTCGCTCGGAAAAAACCAAGAGGATGGAGGATCTCTTCAAGCTCCATGCGCTTAGCCCCTGCCATCGTTTCGGGATCTGGATACTTCTCGAAGAGGATCGGTGTCACTGAGTTCACACGCGCATCGGTAGTTTGAGCGGAGAGAACAGTGGCGACAAGGAGTTCGAAAGGATTGCGAAAATTGAGGGCGCAGTGCGAATCGGGGTAGAGGCGTGCCAAGGCCTCGCATATCTGGCTGGCCACTTCCTTGCGTGCAGCGAGTGCACGCGGGCGTGGTGGGAATTTCTGAGCTGCTGTGCTGCGGCGTTTCTTCGTAGAGCCAGTGGCTCCACTATGCGATGACGAGGGCGATTGTGGCATAAGGCTACTGTAATAGTTCCGTATCGAACCCACCGTACCTGCACGCTATTGACCCGAGTAGCATAGAGCCTTTTCTCATTTGAATGCCCCGCACCTGACCCGTGACACTACCCATCTTCCCCGTTTACACTTCCTCAACCTCCAATGTGTTTCCCACGGTGCCACGATGTGACATATATGGCATATAGTTATGGTGATGATGTAATAAACCCCCGCACGAGGGGATCGAAGCGTCAAATTCCGCAGTGAAAGGGATGAGATGGACACGAGTGTTCTCAAGGCAGTTCCACTTTTCAAAGATCTCGGCGATGAAGACCTCGCCGCCCTGTCCGAACTTATGAGCGAAACGAGCCTCAAGCGCGGCGATTCGCTCTTCCGCGAAGGTGATGAGGGCGACCGCCTTTACATTATCACCGAAGGCAAAGTGAAGCTCAGCCACTCTTCCGATGACGGTCGCGAGAATCTCATCGCCGTACTCGGCCCTGGTGAAATCATCGGAGAACTTTCCCTCTTTGACCTGGGAGCACGTTCTTCTACCGTGACGGCGATTGCTCCTACCAAACTCTTTGCGCTCTCGCACAAGGAAATGATGGTCTTTCTTACAGCCCACCCCGAACTCTCCCAGTCGATGCTGCGCGAACTCGCCCGCCGCCTGCGCCATACGAACGAACAGATGGCCGACCTTGTATTCTCCGATGTTCCTGGACGCGTGGCCAAGGCTCTCCTTGACCTTGCCAACCGCTTCGGAGAGCGCACCCCCGAAGGTATCTATGTGGCGCATGACCTCACTCAAGAAGAGCTCGCCCACCTTGTCGGAGCCTCACGTGAAACTGTCAATAAGTCTCTTGCCGATTTCGTCTCTCGTGGGTGGATCCGCCTTGAAGGCCGTGCCGTGCTCCTCATTGAACTTGCACGTCTCCAGCGCCGTGCCCATTGAAGGAGTCAGTCCCGCAAGGGACTCAAATCTGAGCACATGCTTCTTCCACACGTAAGCGACACAATCTGATCGAAAGATCGCGTGTGGAGCAGCATGAGAGAAGGGGAGCTTCATGCTCCCCTTCTCTCATGCTGCTCCACATTCAGGCAAGTGTGGCTTGTAGAGGTTCAAGACCAAAAAGTATTTGGGGCTAATAGGTTGTGAGCCTGGGTCACCCAGGCTCACCCAGGATACTTCCTTATGATTTCCCTACGGTGTTCTCATCTTCTTCCGAGGAATCTCCACCGTCGGGCTCGGCAAGTTCGTCAGGCTCGTCAGCCTCGCACACGGCAGATGAGTTCGACTTCCACAGGAGAATCGAGAGGAAGCACTGCCACCCCTACAGCCGAGCGAGTATGGGAACCTGCCTCCCCAAAGATCTCTCCTAGAACTTCAGAAGCCCCATTAGCCACAGCCGGTTGTCCTGTAAAATCCACCGTCGAAGCCACAAAAACCGTCACGTGGCTAATGGATTCGATCTCGTCAATACCACCGGCCACTGAAGCAGCAGCAGCAAGAGCGTTGAGAGCCCCCTGGCGCGCCTGGCGATAGGCTTCGTCGGGGCTGACCTCAGCCCCGACTTTTCCTGTGAAAGGGAGCTTTCCTTCCACAAAGGGAAGCTGACCAGAGGTGCGCACTTCTCGCCCGTGGCGCAAAGCGGGAACATAAGCAGCCACGGGTGCGGCCACCTTCGGAAGCGCAATGCCAAGTTCAGCTAGACGTTCAGAGGTATGAGACATAAGAAATCCTTCCCGACAGTAAAGTACTGATAGCACCAGATTCACAACGTCTGATTCCTATCAACACAACCCATCACAGACTTTGCCTTTACGAAATTTCAGGCTTACGAAGCTGCTGATACTGTTCGCTTGATATTGTTCGCCGTCTTATGGCTATGGAGGCTCACAGAAAATCTAGGAGCGCGGGCGCTTAAGATAAGCGACGAGATTCGCACCATCAGGTCCAGGAACAACCTGGACGAGTTCCCAGCCCTCGTCACCCCAGGTGTCGAGAATGTTCTTAGTGTTGTGAATGAGCAACGGAATTGTTGCGTACTCCCATGTAGTCATGCTCCCATCCTAGCCAGGCAGATCTGGAGGGCGGAGTGCTTTCCACACTGTGCTTGCGCCACCTCATGCCGACGAGAGGACTCACGCTCTCTCATGACATTTCACAGGTTTGAAGCTCCTACGCGCTCAAGGCTATTCTCCTCACACTTCGTGGCAGCACTCGCACTACATTTACGCGCCTCTGCCATAAGAACGGTGAGTTTGTACAGTTCTTCACGAGTAGGAATGCGGCCAGCGCGGATGTCGAAAGCAACTTCCTGATTCGGAAAAGCAAACCATTCGCGCCAATCGGTATCTTCTGGCATGGCACGAAGGAGAGATCGGCGTTCGCGCTCGGTAAGGCCACCCCACACTCCGAACGCAATTTTCGATTCGAGTGCCTCAATAAGGCAATCCATGCGCACAGGGCAGCTGAGGCACATCTGACGGACTTGGCGTTGAGCTGCGCCAGTAGCAAAGAGAGTATCGGGATCTTGTGCCGTACATACACCGTGAGTCGCCCATGCTTGTTTCTGAAAAAGCGACATTGCTTGACTCCCTCCTGCGAGAACATCGTCGTCTCTGGAATGTTACAGGCATCACACCGACGCGACCATGATAACCATAATTTCTCCAGAAACGCTAACTCACCGCAACCGGTCACCATACGTACTTGTCCTCCTCTCCCCTCTTCCAGCCGTAACACGTATTCTTGAACCATGCCTTCATCGTCTTCGCAAGCTGCACACGGACGTCAGATTATTACGTTCACGGCAGCTCTCCTTGCCGTATGTCTAGCAGGCGGCGCTCTTCTTGCTGGCCTCGCCCTACCCGCTGTGACAACCGTGGGTACCACAGTCAACGCCGGTACAGCAATGTTCAACGAAGTTCCCCAGAACCTGGGTTTCACTGAACCCTCCGAACAATCAGTGATCCTAGCCGCAGATGGAACACAACTCGCCAGCTTCTATGCGGAAAATAGAATCGTTGTCGATTCCGAACACATTTCTCAGCATATGAAGAACGCCGTCGTAGCAATCGAAGATCGGCGTTTTTACGAGCATCATGGCATTGACCTGCAAGGTCTCATGCGCGCCTTTGTCAATAACGTGACAGGTGGAAACCTTGCTGGCGGCTCCTCTATCACTCAGCAGTACGTGAAGAATGCTCTCATTGAACAAGGCCGCATCTCAGGCGATACCACCCTTATTGACCAAGCCACCGAACGCACAATGGCGCGCAAGATCAACGAGGCGCGTTACGCCGTGGGTATCGAACGCACGATGTCCAAGGACGCAATCCTCACTGGATACCTCAACCTTGCTCAGTTCGGAACCTCTTCCTACGGCGTTGAGGCAGCTTCTCGTCGTTTCTTCTCCAAGAGCGCTACAGATCTCACTGTTGCCGAATCGGCCACACTCGCCGGTATTACACAATCTCCTGCACGCTGGGATCCAATCCGCCACCCCGAGGATTCTCAGACGCGCCGCAATGTGGTGCTCGGAGAAATGCTCTCCCTTGGCTTCATCGATCAAACACAGTACGACGAAGCTGTCGCAACCTCAGTAGCCGATATGCTCAACCCTTCCACGCCGACAAATGGCTGTGCTGCGGCAGGTATTTCTGCTTACTTCTGTTCCTATGCGGTCAAGGACGTGCTACGTGATACTTCGCTGGGTGCCGATCAGAATGAGCGTGTGGCTAAACTCTACCGCGGCGGCCTCACGATTCACTCCACACTTGACCCCAAGCGCCAGCAAGAGGCATATAACTCCCTCATCACCAATATCCCTGTCAACGACGGAACTCAGACAGCGATCTCATCGGTGGAGCCACATACCGGGCATATTGTGGCAATGGCACAGAACACGAATTACGGCAATGCCACCGACGAAGATCCCACAGCTACACAGGTCAATCTCAACGTCGGTGGAGATATGGGCGGCGGTGGCGGCTACCAGAGTGGATCGACATTTAAGATTTACACACTAATCGAGTGGCTCAAGCAAGGGCACAGCGCCAATGACGTGATTAACTCTAGCTCAAACCACTTTTCACGCAGTGACTTCACGATCTCATGTGCGCCAAAGTCCGCCGACGACTACAACGTCGTCAACCTTGAAGGCGTAGGTGGCGGAATGATGACAGTGCTTCAGTCCACACGTCTGTCGGTCAATGCTTCTTTCGTCTTAATGGCGACGAAACTCGACTACTGCAATATCGCGAATAACGCCTTGGAGACTGGAGTCTCTCGCGGTGATGACAAGCCATGGTTCTACGGGCCTTCGATGGTTCTCGGAGCCAACGAAGTCACGCCCCTATCTATGGCCACATCAGTGGCAACGCTGGCAGCCGAGGGTAACACGTGCAAGCCGATGTCCTATACGAAAATCGTGGATCCGGAAGGAAAAACTATTTCGGAAAAGAAGCCTAACTGCCGGCAAGTTCTCGATAAAGAACTCGTGCGCAAAACAACCGCCGTGCTCTCACAGGTGGTGACACAAGGGGCAACAGGTGCTCGTGCCCAGATCCCTGGCCGTCAAGTAGCCGGTAAGACAGGTACCTCGAATATGGATCACGATGCCTGGTTCGTGGGTTACACCCCACAGTTGGCAGCTGCCGTGTGGCAAGGCCATATGACGGGGCAGATTTCTATGTTTAATGCTGTCATTAACGGAAAACGATACTCGGAGGTCTATGGCGGTTTGTTCCCGGCCACAATTTTTAGCGAATACATGAGCAAAGCTCTTGAGGGGATGCCCCCTGTCGCCTTCATGCCTCCCACTTCTACTACCTCCACTCTCTACCAACAGCCCACACAAGCACCCGACGAGCTTGCAGAGGATACCGAGGAAGCCGAATCTTCTGTCCAGAATGAGGACGAGGACGAGTATGAGGAGGAGGAAGAAGGCTGAGGGCTGGCGGCATTGAGCCAGAAAACGGGGTTGTAAAGTTATGAAGACATCTGCACGCTTATGGATCGCAGGAGTAGTAGCTGCTGGCAGTGCTGTGGCTTGGGGGCTGATCGAGGCGCAGGCTTTTGTGCTCCGCCGGCGCTCCGTCGTGGTACCCGAAGTGGTGTTCCGCGATGTCGCACCTCACCTCGTCGCATCGACCGATTTACCCAAAGAGGGATCGAGCGTAGCAGATATATCGGCACCTCACGTGGCGGATATATCGGTTGCGAAGAGCGAAGAAGTGTCCGCAGCGCAAAGCTCCCTGCGAATTCTCCACCTCTCAGATATCCATCTTCTTGCGCGTCAGCGGCACAAGATCGAATGGATTAGTAAGCTCGCTGATTCTCGCCCAGATCTCCTTGTTCTCACAGGCGATCAACTTTCCAACGCCGATGGTTACCCGGCACTTCTCGAAGCCTTGGAACCTTTCATTGGAGTGCCTGGGGTATTTGTGTACGGCTCGCACGATTACTACACAGCTAAGCCAGTCAACCCTCTAAAGTACATATTCCACCGCCTCACTGGAGCAGATAAGCGCGGAGCTAATTCTGCAAAGCTCACCTACTGCAAGGCGTGGCGTACCCGGTGGTGCACGGCGGCAGTACCTCTTACAGGAACAGCGCTTCAGTTTATAGGAGCAGTACTCGAAAGAATCCCTGGCAACCCACGTGCCCTTTCCCCTGGAGGTAAGAGCACTGTAAACCGAGATATTCCTCCGGATTCTGCACGTGAAGAGAAAGCTAGTACAAGGGGTCGCCACGGGTCACATTCTCTTTCTACTCTGAGCACGCAGCAGGTAGAAGCGGCACATATGGCTCGTTCCTACGTGAGGTGTGAGGCGCCGGCGCGCAATATCGTCGCTCCCACGAAGCTGGCACGGCGCAACTTGCCGTGGGAGGACATGACATCCGCACTCGAAGCGCGCGGGTGGGTAAACCTCACGAATACTCGCGCAGCGGCGCACATTGGAGGGTGGAGCATGAGCTTTGTAGGGGTCGATGATCCCCACATACATGCTGATTCTTTCCCGTCCCGTTGCGGTGAACGTGAGCAAAGCACACAGAAGGCAGATCTGCGTATTGGCCTTACACACGCACCCTATTCGCGGGTACTTGATGCTATGGCCAAAGATGGTTGCGACCTTGTTTTTGCTGGACATACGCACGGTGGGCAGGTCTGTTTGCCTGGGGGAAACTCTCTCGTATCCAACTGCGATCTCAACCCGCGCTACGCTTCAGGACTCTTTGCCTGGGCACATACGGATGAGGGATCCGAGGAAGATCCTGGCACTAAATCGTCAGCCATACGAAGCTCGGAACATAGCGGTAGGCCGCTTGGCAAGCCTCTCACTGGGGATGGCGCGGTGATTCGACGCAACGGGCAGACGCTCGTCAATGTGTCAGCTGGGCTTGGCACCTCTCCCTTTGCACCCGTGCGCATTGCGTGCCGCCCAGAAGCAATCCAAGTGGACGTGATCGCCCTGTGAGGCCTAGCTCCGTGAACTTTTTGCGTCCACTAAGCTACTCATGCACGGCACTATGTTGTGTTATTCGCGTAAGCACAGTGTCACCTTTTACACATCACTTCGGTTCGCAATGCCCTAAGCGCTCGGCTATTATGAAACGGTTGCATCACATAGTGGAGCAACATCGGGGTGTGGCGCAGCTTGGTAGCGCGCTTCGTTCGGGACGAAGAGGTCGTGGGTTCAAATCCCGCCACCCCGACAAATTGGCCCGGAATCTCAACGATTGAGGTTCAGGGCTTTACCGTTTTTGCCCCAAAGGGAGGTTGACGAAACCCTCATCCCACTGACATCTCTCACCTCGCGTGAGCTCACGAGAGTCGCACGCGGCTCCGAGAGGGCTGCTGAAAGTCAGCCTGTTCGTCAGCGTCCTTTTGGGTGAGGAAGCTGATGCAGCTAGCAATGACGGAGATGTGTTCAATTTTCCTGCGGGCCTCCCATAGTTACTGCTAAAATTCCCTCGTTCCCGTCTTGGAATCGAGGTACTTCCGATGATCTCTCCCCCCCCCCGACCAGAATGATTCCCTGAACGCTGCCGGCTTAAATCGCGATGGCCGACCTGTGGGTTTGCCCACGACCGAGTCGACCTTTGGTATGCCAACTTCCGGGGAGCAGTTCACTGCGCCCAATCCGGAGCCCTTCGTCCCCGTGTCACCGGCACGACCTGCAAAGCAACGTCGAAGTCTACGCTCGCGCTGGAGCGCCGCTCAGGTGATCGCTCTAACGGTCCTTGTTCTCGGCATCGTGGTGTCGCTTGGCTTCCCTCTGGCTGCTCGGGCGAGCGTCGACTCGCTCTACCTGAATGGTCAGGATCCCAATGCCACAGGCGAATCACCAGACGTCTACGCCTTGGCACCGGCTGGATCTGGGACGGACTACGACGTCGACACTTTCCCGATCTTCGACCATGACAGCCCGTCCGCCACCAAGTTTCCGTTTGAACTTTCCAAAGAAAAGGGAGTCACAATCGAGCAGTGGCGCAGCTACTTTGAGGCTGTCTCTGAACCACTCGGCGTTGACGGGCTGGCAGACACGATCATCGGCTGGTACCAGCACCTAGCTCCTCCTGAGAAATTCTTGTCTGGCTCGTATAAAAATTTCGACCTTCGCGCCCATGAGGGTGAGGGTTTTCGGGGATTCCGCGATGATGAGGTCGATTCCCAGATCGCCTCGATCTGGCCACACATGGATCAACTAACGAAGAAAGAGCAGAAAAACCTCAACAATCTTGCCGCTGGTCTGTTCCTCCAGTCGGTCGGCTCACCTCCTCTCGCTGAACCAGGTTCCAGCTTCATTATGGGTAATCCAAATTCTTACCTGGTCTCGGCTGCCTACAGCCTGTGGACACAGCTTCTGGACACATCTGTTTCATGTGAGGCATCATCCAACCTTTTTGCCCTGACGAAGATTGCAGCCTCCGATTGGGCCACTCAGAATGAGCAGTGGGAGCAGGAGAAGGAAAGCTTCCGCGAGCGCGTTGCTGCCAGCTGTGCAGATACACGCTCCATCGACTACTTTGAAGCTACAGTGAACTACAAGATCATGGTAGCCAGGAAGTCGGATAACCTGGTTGCCCCGTGGGAGGAGTTCGTTGATCGGCACCCAGATTCAGCCACCGGATATGCCGCGCTCGCGTGGGCTCAGATCACTCAAGCTTACCTCTTCTCCTTCGGGTTCAACAAGACGAGGCTGTATGAGCAGGCGCTCAGTAACGCCAACAAAGCTCGTTCACTTGCCTCGATTCCCGAAGCTGGACTCACGGCAACCCGTGCTCTGATTCTTCTCCAGCAGGAGGAGGCTGCCAAGGATGCCGCGGCGCAGATTAGCCACGAGATCAAGCCAGATTCTCCTCTCTGGGGCAGTCTGGCCGGGGTGCATGCAGCGCTTGGCGACTACGATCAGGCTGCTTCCATCATTGCTCAGCCTCACGAGAGCTCTCAGCGCCTTGCTGTCACCATTCCCGAGCAGTCATACGAAGACTTCAAGGGTTACGCGTATTTTGGTATCCCTTACACAGCAAACGCGATGGCGCAGATTCTCCAGCCACCGCGCTCGGGCGATGTCGGGGTAGGCGGCATGGGGGGAGGCACAGTAAGCTTCAACTCCCTGTTTCCTGACGACACGGACTACATCGCATCTCGGGTCATCACTGAGGATTTTGCTCTCGGTAAGGCGAGCAAGCTCAAGATCCAGATACTCCAAGGTGATAATACCGACGTTCCTCATACCGATGATGAAGGGTCCAACGCAGTTGCTCTTCTGAAGGAGTATGGGCAGTTTGAGCGGGCACGTGCCTTGGTGAAACAGGAATTGAACGACCTAAAAGCCAGAGGTAGTGACGATTACGATACCTATATCCGACTCCTTGACGATACGGCCGACCTTGCCTACCTCCAGGGGGACTTTGCCACCTCAGCCAGCGCTCTGGAGGAGCTTGTTGACTTTTACGACCGAGTTTCAGGCATGGTATTCCCTGGGGGGCGAATCAAAGTTTGTCTGTCCCAAGCAAGATTCGGTATTGCCCTTGATGCCGCAGGTTCGGCTCGGGAAGCTCTCAAGGTGCTCGATTCCGCCCTAGAACGTTGCAATGATCCGGAGGCCTCATCTCACCTTAGCCCCTCTCATAAGGTAGAGATCCCCGCCCTCATTTGGCAGCGTAAGGGGGAGATTTACCTTGATTTGGAGGATCTCAACCAGGCTGCTTCCTCCTTCACCGAGGTTCTGTCCGCTATCGATGCCCACCTTCTCGATCTCAATTCGTTCAACGGTCGTTTATCTGTGGAACTTTCAGCCTTGCGCGCCGCGGCCTCGAACAATCTCGCGGCCATCATGCTTAAACAGGGCACCGATCCCGCCCAGGCGCTGGTCTACGCTCAGGCTGCTCACGAAGCAGATCCCACATCCCCGGTCTACCAGGAAAACTACGCCTGGGCTTTGCAAGAGAATGGGAAGACCGAGGAAGCGCTGCCCGAATATGAGGAAGTGACCAAGAAAGACGCCACCACTTTCGCCGCGCTCAACAACACCGCGCTTTTGCGCTACGAAAACGGTGAGAAAGACGAGGCTCTGACGCTTCTACGTCAGGCCGTGACAGCAAATCACGACTATGCGCTTGGCTGGGCAAACCTTTCGGTCATGCTGGCCGAACGCGAGGGCTTCAAAGCGGCAC
Source organism: Actinomycetaceae bacterium zg-1166 (assembly GCA_015679245.1). Lineage (GTDB taxonomy): Bacteria > Actinomycetota > Actinomycetes > Actinomycetales > Actinomycetaceae > Changpingibacter. The sequence goes on from CP064953.1 coordinate 1,652,031, forward strand.
TCCAGTCACAGGGCGCCTGGGCAAAGGCAGTCAGTCTTGACCCCTCGCTTCGTGGAACCACTGAAGGGCTGCGTCCCGACCGCGAGGTCTACGACACAGGCCTTGACGTCTCCAAGGCTGTTCCCACTACCTGGGCTTTCGCTGCCCACAGCAAGCCGCGTTCACCTGCACCTGGCATCGCTGCCATGATCCTGTCCGTGCTCACCGGCCTTGGTGTCGCGCTGCGTAATTCCCGGCTTGCTCCCTGGATCGCTTCTTTCCTGGTAGGCAATAGGGTCTCGACTTGGCTGCGCCAGCGCATGACGAGTCGTAGTTCAGCAGGATGGCACGTGCTCTTTGCCCCCGTCTTTGCCGTCGCTGTGACCTCGCTGCTCGTGGTGCATTTCTCGTGGGGAGGAGGCCCCGCTAACTTCACGATTCTGTTCCTCGCGATCGGACTCGTCGCTTTCCTGGCATTCGTACCCGTTTTGGCACGCCAGTTGGTTTCACCGGGACGAGGACTCCGCACCGCCGTCACCGCACCGGAGAGCTTCGTCGTTGCGCCGACCACGGCCATGCAGCAGACCGCCACTATGCCAGTACCCACAGCAATGCCAATACCCGCACCAACCCCAATGACAGCCACCGCGCCGTCCGTTCCAACAGCCACCGCGCCGTCCGTTCCAACACCCACTACGCCGTCCGTTCCAACACCCACTACGCCGCCTATTCCAACACCCACTACGCCGACCACTCCGCCTGCCGCAACAACTGTTGTACGTGGACGGCACTTCACCTGGTGGCCCTTCACACTTGTGGCCGCAATTCTTGCCCCGACCGGCATGGTGATGACTCCACTTCCGATGCTCAACGACCCCGAGGGGCGTCATCCCCGCCTGCGCACAATCGGCTTCGTCGCCGTCTACGCCGTGGCTGTGGTGTTGGTCGTGTGCGCCGTACTGACGAATGTGCCAGTCGCCCGCACGCTGTCGGTAGCTGCGCTGCTCATGATTTCCTCGATGTTGCTAACAATCAAGCCCATCGACGGAGCCTTCCTCACCCCCAAAGCGCTGTGCATAGTTCTTGCTGTTATCGACTTCGTGGTCGGGCTCGGCGTCGTCCTCAACTATCTGTGAGCGTGGAACGCGGAGTCAAGGAAAGTGAAAACACGTTGCGCTCGAGTAGGCGATTAATGGTGTTATAACCATGCACGAGCTGCACGTACGTGTATTCCCACCCTTTCGGAGCCTCCGACGTGTTGGGATTGATAGGGCCTGAAACAGTATTCTCTTTTCCTCGAAGAATTCCTGCCTCAAGGTAATATCAACGTGGCTCCGCTCAAGGGGTGCTCCCGCGTTCTCTGGACGTCATTTCACGAGAGGAAAACGGGTTCATACTCATGAAAGGGAAATGTGTGATGTCTCGCGACATGGATCCGCCCGTGTTACGAGGTTTCTTTTGTTTTGGCACTGGGGTGCGCCGCGTCATGTGTCCGAGTTTTTCTGGTTTTTGCTGGTAGCTTTTGTGGCTCTTCGGGTTTTTACCTCTTCAGATTTTCGGAGTTTGGCGGGGTCTAGAGAAGATGGTGTTGAGGAGTCTCCATTTTGGCTTACCCGAACAGCGGTGATCTCGGCATGGAATCAGAGTCACAGGCAAGATGTGGTGAGCTGCTGTAAGCGTAAACAAAGTGGAGTTCCAGCCTAGAATGACACTATGCTCCGCGGATCTCACGATTCTTCCACGACGAACGCCACGTCACAGCCCGCAGCTTCAGCACAAACTACTATGCAGGCTCCTCCAAGAATACCAGCTCCGCCTTCCGCAGTTTCTCCATCCACATGCTTCACTCCTGCCTCGGAGTTCGCGCTCTCATTTCTCCTGGCTCTCGTCGAATATGGCGTGAGAGATTTCGTCGTATGCCCTGGTTCTCGTTCACAGGCTCTTGCCCTTGCTGCTGCAGAACTCGAACAGGCATGTCTTGCCCGTCTCCATGTACGGATCGACGAACGCGACGCCGCCTTCCTTGCTCTTGGTCTTTCCTTGGGAAGTTCCTCCAATCCCGCCACTCGCACCCCTGCCGCCGTCATCACCACGTCTGGAAGTGCTGTGGCGAATCTCTTCCCCGCAGCTGTCGAGGCTTCGCGTACGGGAATCCCTCTCATCTATCTCACTGCCGACCGTCCAGATTCCATGCGTGGAACTGGTGCTAACCAAACGATGCACCAAGCCGATTTCTTTGGCAGCTACGCCATCCTCAGTATGGATGTCTCGGCTAGCGAATCTTCATACACTCCCCTTACTTCCTTTTCGTTAGCGCACAAGCTCACCACTGCCGGTACACAAGACGGTTTTTTGCGCGGCCTCGCACACGCAAATATCCAGTTCACCGAACCACTCTCCGGCTCACATACGCCGCTTCCTCAGTTGCATGAGCGCGTACGTACCGCGCTCCCCCACATTCCCTCCACTTCCAGGCACTCTGGTTTTGTGCTTTCGGAAGCGGACGTTACCCCCTCAGATTCTTTCCTCGTGGCCGGCTACGGCGCTGATCCGCGACTCGCAGCTCGCTGCCACGCTGCGGGTATCCCTGTGATTGCTGAAATAACTTCTGGTGCACGCGCCTGGCATAGTGTGACCGATTATCATACGTGGCTCACCGAGGGAGCCGATGGACGGCGCACAATGCTCGTCTCCGGCTTGGCAAATCTTTCGCGTGAAGCCTGGGCTTTTGCCTCGCGCGAAGATGTCCATCTCATCGCTGTCGAAGAAGCAGAGCTTGAGGTTTTCTCTCCGCGCCATCGCGCCAGGTGCGTGACCACCATACATATCGACGACGAGGATCCCACGGATAATCCATCCCCATCCCTGAGGGTATCGCCCATGCCGGCACCCCCAGCATCGCCCACACCCCCAGCATCGCCCTCGGTGCCACACGCACCCACTCCCTCATTGCCACCCGTGTTCGCCCCGGAAAAGCGGCCCACACGCGTCGATATCGTCCACCTCCTCTGGGCTGTGAGCGAGGAAGAGAATCGGAACCACAAGGAGAACGAGAGCGCAATCTACCTCGCAGCTTCGCGAATGGCTCGCGTAGCTGACCGTCACATCGGATCGAGTAGCGTTGCTGTTTTCTCCCATCGTGGACTCGCCGGGATCGATGGAACCTTGAGTGCGGCAGCAGGTGTGAGTCTTGCTCGCAGTCTTTCCGTTCCTACAGCTCTCACTCGTCTACTCATCGGAGATCTCGCCTTCGCGCACGATGTGGGCGGCCTCGCTCTCCCACCAGGAGAAGGGAAGCCACATCTCCAGATTCTTGTGGTCAATGATGGCGGAGGTTCAATCTTTGCTGGACTTGAAGTGGCGCAGGCTGATCCTGTGCTCTATGAGCGTGTGGTGAAAACTCCTCAGCGTCTCAACATTTCCGCCCTCGCGTCTGCCTATGGGTGGGAGTACACGGAAGCGAGAACGAACAGTGAACTCGCCACTGCTTTGCGCGAGGCGCGCCCTGGCATTATTGAGGTGCGTCCAGCCGAAGACTAGCCAAACGGAGACAAGGGATTCGTCCAGACTTCACCTGGTCAAGGTTAAGCCACACTGCGCACTACACACCTACAAGGAACTACACAGGAGACCCACCTGGAGTAAGAGCAGAACGAATGGGAGCCAGCTTAGCCTCAGTTTCCTCGAATTCTCGACGAGCTTGACTTCCTTCTACGATCCCTCCGCCAGCCCATGCTTCTAGCACTCTTCCCCTGATCTGAGCTGAGCGCAGACCCACAGCAAATTCGCCATCACTACCAGCAATCCATCCCACCGGCCCGGCATAACGACCACGGTCAGCATCTTCCAGAGCGAGAATTGCTTCAAGAGCCTGGGAACGTGGCGTACCTGCTACAGCTGCCGTGGGGTGTATGTCAGCGAGGAGTTCAAGGAGCGAAGTACTTCTTGCCTGTGCATACACATCGGTGGCGAGGTGCTCGACATTGGGTAGCTGGAGTACGTAGGGGCCTTCTTCCTGCACTCCCTCGCTAGCTTCGTGAAGCACATCGGTGAGGCTGGCAACAGCGAAACTGTGTTCAGTCATCTCCTTTGTATCCTCAAGGAGCGCAGGACGAGTGGAGTTTACGTCGGCCAGAGCAGGTCGAGTACCTGCGAGAACACGTGCGTGGAGAAGTCCCGAATGAGATTCGAGAAGAGTCTCGGGGCTAGCGCCGAAAAATCCATCAACGCAAAACACCTGACAGGTAGGGTATGCCTCGATAAGGTGTCTGAGAACCCGTGGAAGGGAAAAATTTTTGGAGAGTTCGCCTCGGGCACGCCGAGCAATAACAACCTTTTTCAGTTTCCCTTCCTCGATGAGATGAAGCGCTCGGGTAACAGCTCTTTCATGCGCAATTTCCTCATTCGCACTCGCAGTGAGCATAGTTGCGTGTTCAGCTGAAGATGCGGCCGAAAACTCAGCTTCATGTGCGGCCAGATATTCACAGAATAATCCTCGAACGTATCGCTCAAGATCGTCGTCGGAAAGAGAAGCTAATCCTGTGCAAGAGTCATGAATATCTGTAGTGCGCGCCCAGAGTTGCCCCTTCGTGCATCCGAGGAGAAGTTCAGGTACGACGAGGAGGCTCGGAGTCTCAGAAATATCGGAAAATGCGAAGGTGGCAAAGGCAAGAGGCTCAGATGGGAACGGCAGGTCTACGAGTGAGCCGCGTTCTTCAGCGTGGCGGCTCAAGCGTTCCCACAGTTCGGCGGCTTCAGTGAAACGGTGAGAACCACCAAACTCGTAGGTGAGGAGTTCACCGCGGCCAATCAGCCAGGAGCCTTCTCTCCACCAGAGCAGAGGGGAAGAAGGATCCAGAAGGTACAGCGGTGCCTGAGCAGGGGCGGGAATATCCAGAAGAATAGTTCTGGTGTGAAGTTCAGGCACCCCAAAAGCATATGAGTTTGGAGGGCAAAGGGCGAGTTTGCCAACCAAGCTCACCAAGCTCACCAAGCTCACCAAGCTCACGCAAGGCACCACTACCAACACCGAATCGCTTTTCGTCGACGATCTCCAATCACCAAGCTCGTGTGGAGCACGTGCGCAGAGTAGTGGATGCTCCAGGGGCGGTGACGATCACCAAGCTCGCTGGAAGAACCAGTTTCGCCAGAGGTGATCCCACAGTGTAACTCCATAGATGTAGCTCGTTTTTCCGCCTAGTCGCGCAGTAGAGCTAACTCCCACATCTGCATGTCGCGATATGTCCATAGCTTCTACATCACCTTGCTCCTCCTATATTTTCATTTATAAAACGCATTTTCCTTCAGAGGAATATCTAGAAAATGCTCTAGATTTCGCCACAATCACGTACCAGCTACTCGGCAGAATTTACCTCTTGCCGACGGCAAATAATTCACTCAAGATTCAACCACGTATTGCTCCTATTGTGCCGATATGCAGCATCTTCACTTGTGGCAAAACTCAAATTTTCCCCATCTATGACTAATTCTTTGCTAAAATTGCAATCTTGTAAGAATTTTCCACTGAAATCTCCGCTAAATTATCAGAAGGATTACCCAGGGATGGGTGCGAGTCCCGATGTGCTCGCACCTCGTCATGAGGAAACTATGAACTCTAGAGAACACAGCCGCACACGACACGACGAAGCCCAAGCGCGCAGGGCAGCCAGAAAGGAAGAGAAACGCCGCCTCGCCCTTTTGCGTAGGCGCAGGCGTCTACGCATCAATGACGTGACAGTAGTGGAAGAATCGGCACTCAAGAAAGCCATCACAGGTTCCGTGGTGGGCAATCTTATGGAGTGGTACGACGTTGGCGTCTACGGTTACCTTGCCGTCATTATTGGAAAGCAATTCCTCCCCGATGCAGATAGCCATATTCAGAACCTCTTCTCCCTCGGCGTCTTTGCTGTCACCTTCATCGCTCGCCCTCTAGGCGGAATTATCCTGGGGCAATTGGGAGACAGACTCGGCCGAAAAGAAGTACTCGCCTCCACCCTCATGGTGATGGCACTGGCCACCTTCCTTATCGGCGTTCTTCCCACCTACGCTGCTATTGGAGTATTTGCTCCTATCCTTCTTATTTGTCTCAAACTTGTCCAAGGGTTTTCCACCGGAGGCGAATATGCGGGAGCCACCACATTCGTCACAGAGTACGCCCCCGATAAAAAGCGCGGATTCTATGCTGCCCTCCTGGATTGGGGTTCCTACATGGGCTTCGCAATCGGCGCAGCATTCGTTTCCCTCCTCCAACTCACTTTGAGTGAGGAATTCATGAATTCTTGGGGTTGGCGCATCCCATTCATGATCGCCCTCCCGTTGGGAGCAATTGCACTCTATCTTCGTACCAAGATCGAAGACACTCCCGCTTTTCAGGAAGCCCACGGTGAGAGAACATCCGAAGGTAACGATCCCTCATCTTCAGGGGAAATCCGCCCTACCCCAAACGTGCGCGACATTGAGGAAGCCATCCACACTTCCGACGAAGGGCCTCGCAGATTGACGGCACTTTTGACGAACTACTGGCGCGAACTCCTCACAGCATTCTTCCTGGTGGCCGCCGCCAACACAGTGGGTTACGCTCTCACCTCCTACATGCCTACCTATCTCTCCACAACACTTCACTACGATCCGGTGCACGGCAATCTGCTCACTCTCCCGGTACTTGTGGTTGTATCCTTCTCGATTCCGCTGGCAGGATGGATCTCTGATCGCACCTCCCGACGGCTTATTCTCATCGCAGCCTCACTCAGCGCGATTTTTCTTGCCTTCCCTGCTTTCCTTCTTATGGCTCACGGCCAGATCTGGTCAACACTCCTCGGGCTTTTCTTCTTGGCTTTCCCTGTGTCTCTTTATATGGGCAATCTCGCCGCTACCTTGCCTGCCCAGTTCCCCACCATCTCACGTTTTGGATGTATGGGTATCGCCTACAATGCCGCTGTGGCGATCTTCGGCGGTACCGCTGGCCTCATCATGGAATCCCTCGTTACCTTCACTGGTAATGAACTCGCTCCAGCTTTCTGGGTGGTCGCCACCTCGCTCATCGGTTTCGTAGCTATATTCTTCCTGCGGGAATCTGCCCGTCAGCCCTTACCTGGCTCAATGCCCTCGGTGGCGAGTGTAGAGGAAGCCGTCGAACTCGTCGAGACTCAGGAAGATAATCCCGAGCTGGATGTTGAGGAACTTTTTGCTGAAGCTCCCATTCATGTGCTCGACCAACAGCCCTCTGCAGAGGAAGCAAAAGTAGAGCTTGCAGCTGCGATGGAAGCTGAAGAGGAAGCCCGAGCCGAGTTGCGTAAAGCTCAGGCTGTCACCCAGGCTGCACGCGTAGCCGTTGTTGAGGCGTGGGAAGCCGAGGAGGACGAAACTGAGAATGAGGAACGCTCTGCGCCCGAAGTTGGAGAGCCTACTCAACCTGAGGAGAGTTCAGGAGGCGTGAAGTCAGTTTCAGTCCACTAGCTCTTCACGCCTACACCGGTGTAGATGGTGTTCTCAACTATGAGTGTGTCTGGTGGCGATTCTTGCCGCTAGGCACACTCATTACCTGCCCATCACGACAGCAGAAAATACTCTCGCTTTCTGGATTTTTTGGCGCTTCCACACATTCACGGGTTTAGTCTCTCGAACCTCGATCTTTCACTAGCAGCTTTACTTCCTCGCAGTTTTATTGCCTACCTCAGTAGCACACACTCAGCCCACGTGTGCAACTCCAAGAGCGTGATACAGGCCCATTATCAAGCAGGTAGAGACCCAGCGGGTAGATAAAACGCCATTCTGGCTATCCTTTCGCCTAGAACAGACCTGTAATCACACCCTCCTCGCTCACATCAATACGCTCGGCTGCGGGAGTTTTAGGTAATCCTGGCATCGTCATAATCTCACCAGTGAGAGCCACAATGAAACCAGCTCCCGCCGAAACTTTGAGATTGCGAACCGTGACGGTGAAATCCTCCGGCGCCCCGAGAGCAGAAGGATCGTCAGAAAAGGAATACTGCGTTTTTGCCATGCAGATCGGCAGGTCGGCAAATCCACGCGCCTCAATCTCACGCAGCTGGCGCCGCGCAGGAGCCGTGAGTTCCACACCTGCCCCGCCGTAAATCTTCCCGACGATAGCCGTGAGCTTCTCCTCCACACTCGCCTTGAGTTCGTAGGCGAAACGAAAACTTCCCACCCCATTCTGATCTTCACACAGTCGCACTACTTCTTCAGCAAGAAGACGCCCACCTTCCCCACCGTGCGCCCACACCTGGGAGAGAACTGCCTTCACGCCGATCTCACGGAACTTCGACTCCACCAGCTCCAGTTCAGCAGCACTATCCGTGGGGAAAGCATTGATTGCCACCACCGTTGGGATCCCAAATATGTCGCGCATGGTGCGTACATGGCGCAGTGCATTAGGAAGCCCATCGGCAAGTGCTTTCAGGTTTTCCTCTCTCAACTGGGACTTCGCCGCACCGCCGTGCATCTTGAGAGCGCGCACTGTAACCACTACCACGCAGGCAGCGGGAGTGAGATTCGCCGAACGTGCGGTGATATCGCAGAATTTCTCTCCCCCCAGATCTGCGCCAAATCCAGCTTCCGTTACGGCGTATTCACCCAGCTTGAGCGCCATATCTGTGGCAATCACAGAGTTGCAGCCGTGTGCGATATTCGCAAAAGGTCCGCCATGGACGAAGGCTGGGGTGTGTTCGAGAGTCTGAACGAGGTTAGGCTTTATCGCTTCCTTGAGGAGTGCCGCCATTGCACCGTGGGCATGTAGATCAGCAGCGCGAACCACCTCACCCTCATACGTTGAGGCGACGACGATCCTTCCAAGCCTTTCTTTGAGGTCATTCAGGCTTGTGGCCAGGCAAAAGATCGCCATTACCTCTGAGGCCACAGTGATGTCGAAACCCTCTTCACGTGGAACGCCCTGCATTTTTCCACCGAGGCCACAGACGATATGGCGAAGTTGGCGGTCATTCATATCCACCACACGCTTCCACGTGATCGTCTTCGGATCAATCCCCAAGATATTGCCCTGCTGGATGTGATTATCGATAAGGGCAGCAAGGAGGTTATTCGCCGCGCCGATAGCGTGGAAATCACCAGTGAAGTGAAGGTTAATGTCCTCCATCGGTACTACCTGGGCGTACCCACCTCCTGCTGCCCCTCCCTTCATTCCAAACACAGGTCCAAGCGAGGGTTCGCGTAGAGCTAACACTGCTTTCTTCCCAATCGCACGCAGACCATCGGCAAGCCCCACACTCGTCGTCGTTTTCCCTTCCCCAGCGGGCGTGGGAGACATCGCGGTGACGAGCACGAGTTTGCCACGTCGGGGCGCATCAGCATAGGCATGAATATTCACCTTCGCCTTAAAGTTCCCGTAGAGATCAAGATGCTCCCTGGCGATTCCAAGGCTTGTTGCCACGTCAGCTATGGGAAGCATGGTGGTACTCTGCGCTACCTCAATATCCGAGGGGACGGGGCTTACTGGAGAGATCTCCTCATCCTTTGTATTCACTCCCTCTGATGTACTTTCTGGCAGGCTTCTTCCTTGCTTGTGCACCATTATGTCGCCTCGTTTTCCTGACCCTCGCACAGGCACCCTCAGCTGTGCTCTCGTTTCTCTATTGTGTCACGCTGCCAGCTTGGTAGAGAGGTTTCCGGTTCCTTTTTCGTCTTTACTTCATATTTACAAAATTGTGAGTCAGAACACTAAATATCTGCTTGCGTCCCGCTATTCGGGCAGTGCGCATATAACAGAGAAATTACTTGGATCCTAGTGCATGTTCACTATGTCTATACTCACGCTAAGGAGCGCGTCATGCGCAGCTTCATGAGGAAGAGCGGCGTTCTCGTCTGGATTGTCGTCGCTATCGTTCTTGCACTCCTCTTCGGCACAGCGAAGGTGGGTGGTAACCCTCTCGTTCCGGTGGAAATTGGTCGTATTTTCGCCACGTTCTCCTCTGTCTTTGGTCAGTTCCTTTCCTTCGCCATTCCCCTTATCATCATTGGCCTCGTCACCCCAGCCATCGCGGATCTGGGTCGCGGAGCAGGGCGCTGGCTGGGCATCACCACGGCATTTGCCTATATTTCCACGCTTTTCGCAGGCTTCCTCACCTATCTTGTCTGTGCATTCAGCTTCCCGAAACTCCTCTCCGGTTTTGATCTTGCGAACGTAAAAGAGCCCGGAAATGCGCTCGAATCCTACTTCACGATTGAGATGCCCGCCCCAGTGCAAGTCATGACGGCTCTCCTCCTCTCCTTCGTCGTTGGTATCGGCCTCTCCTTCATTCCACGCGGTGTACTGCGCAAGGGTTTCATTGAGTTCCGTGCCATCATTACGAAACTCATTGAGAAGGTCATTATTCCTCTCCTGCCGATCCATATTTTCGGTATCTTCCTCAACCTCACGTACACGGGTGAGGCCTGGGTCGTCATGCGCACTCTCATCCGTGTCGTTGCGGTGGTTCTCCTCCTTGAGGTGGCTATTCTCCTCACGCAGTACACCGTGGCTGGAATTGTCGGACGCAAGAATCCACTACGTTCCCTTGTGACCATGTTTCCTGCCTACCTCACCGCCCTGGGCACGTCCTCCTCGGCAGCGACAATCCCCGTGACGCTACGCCAGGCCAAAAAGAACGGCGTTTCTGATGCAGTCGCCTCTTTCACGGTTCCACTCTGTGCGACGATTCACCTGGCTGGCTCTACTTCCAAGATCTTCGCCTTCGCTTTTGCGATCGCACTCACCCAAGGTCTCTCGATCTCCATGACTGTGTGGGTAGGATTCGTCTTTATGCTGGGAATCACGATGGTGGCCGCACCTGGTGTTCCTGGTGGTGCCATCATGGCTTCCTCTGGCCTCATCGCCTCCATGCTCGGCTTTAATGAGACCCAGGTAGGCCTCATGATCGCCACATACATCGCACTCGATTCCTTTGGAACGGCGACGAATGTGACTGGCGACGGCGCCCTGGCGATTATTATTGATCGCCTCGCAGATGGCCGTATTGGGGCCGAAGGGGATCTAGAGAACACTCGCGAACTCTCCTTCGACGGTATGGCCTACCTGGATAAAGTTTCTGTGGACGGTGTTGTTTCCCCTGTGGAACTTGCCGAATCTGCGGCACGTATTGCCGGAGTTTCTGGAGCTTTGGCTTCCTCGGATTCTCGTGTAGAAAACGCGATAAGTCCCGTATGCACACAGGAATAATTCACGAGCCGCTCTCTCGCGCTTTACGCTTCATGCTTCATGCTTCATGCTTCATGCTTCATGCGGCGACGATATTCACAAAATACATGCCCGCTTCATCACAACTCGAAGTGGGTGGCGCGGCTATTGATATCGAGGACACCTCGCAGCTATACGGTATGTGCCCTGGAGATCTCCCCAGGGCACATACCGTGTAGAGCGTTATACGTACCTATGTAAGGCGCATACTATCTGGCAGGCCTCAAGAACATCGAGCACAACTTGGCTCATGATGCGACTCTGCGCACCTCTAGAACGCGCTACTCGCTGCGGGAATAAAGAATTCGCGGCGCATTGCCTTTTCCATCGTGAGAAGTTCCACCTTCTTCGCAATCCCACCGGCATAACCAGTGAGGCTTCCTGAGGTGCCTACCACACGATGACAGGGCACAATCAGCGAGATCTCGTTGCGCCCTACTGCACCACCAACTGCTTGGGCAGACACGCACCTACCCCCACGGCGCTTGGCAAGGATCATCGCAATCTGCCCGTAGGTCATCGTGGTTCCATAGGGGATGGTGGCAAGAATCTTCCACACCTCATTCTGGAATGGTGTGCCGAGGAAATGTAGAGGCGGCGTGAAATCCGGTTCCTTGCCCGAGAAGTACACATCTAACCAATCGCGGGCACGAGTGAGCAGCGGAGTTTCTTCCTCTACAGTTTCTTCGTCGAGATTATGCGCAAAGTACTTTTGCCCCACGAACCAGAGGCCGGTTATTCCCTCCCCTGCGGCAGCCAAAAGAATCTCACCAAGGGGAGATGAATAGTGGCTCGTGTAATGCATGTGGTTATCTTAGGTAAATTTCACGATTCTTCAGTACACGCCTGGCACAGATTCTCCGATTTTAGTCGATGAGATCGCGCAAGATAATTGTCTGAGTGCGGTCTGCACCCACACCAATCGAACTAATTCGACACATAGAGATTTTCTCCACGTAACGCACATACTCCTGAGCGTGTTGAGGAAGATCCTCGAAGCACACGCACTGTGAAATATCTTCACTCCACCCTGGCAGATATTCGTAGATGGGTTTTGCCCGGGCGAATTCTGCTTCGCTGGAAGGCACTTCTTCCACACGCTTCCCGTCAATCTCATAGGCCACACACACTGGGATTTGCTCAAGGCCAGAAAGCACATCGAGCTTCGTGAGCACAATATCCGTCATCCCATTCACACGAGAGGAGTAGCGTGCCACAGGAGCGTCATACCAGCCGCAGCGGCGCGCACGGCCAGTCGTTACCCCAAATTCGCCCCCGCGTTCGCGCAGCCACTCCCCTTCGGTTCCCAGGAGTTCCGTAGGAAAGGGGCCTTCACCCACGCGCGTCACATATGCCTTCATCACGCCCACCACACGATTAATACGCGTAGGACCCACACCAGAACCAGTACATGCCCCTCCCGCAGTCGCATTTGAGGAAGTCACATAGGGGTAGGTGCCGTGGTCGAGATCCAACATCGTGGACTGACCGCCCTCAAAGACAACCGTTTTGCCAGCATCCAGTGCCTCATTGAGTTCGTGAGCCACATCGCAAACCATCGGTGCAACACGATCGACATAGCTCAGCAGTTGATCCACAACCTCACTGGCAGAAAGCTCCTGGCCACCAAGGGCACGGATGAGTGGGGTCTTGTGAGCAAGGGAAGCCTCTACCTTGCGGCGAAGCTCCGCCGGCTCAAAGAGATCCTGGATCCGCAGACCCAGGCGCGAGGCTTTATCCGCATACGTGGGACCGATCCCGCGACCTGTGGTGCCAATTTTTGCCGAACCGAGGGCATTCTCACTGAGAGCATCCATCATCTTGGTATACGGGGTGATAATGTGCGCCTTCGAGGAGATCCGAAGGCGTGAGGTATCCACACCGCGCGAATCGAGTTCGGCAAGTTCGCCGAAGAGCACGTCCAGATCCACTACCACACCATTGCCAATCACAGGGGTACAGGCGGGTGAGAGGATTCCAGAGGGCAGGAGATGCAGGGCAAACTTTTCTTCCCCGACGACGACAGTGTGCCCGGCATTATTTCCACCGTTGTACTTGACCACGTACTCAGCTCGAACGCCGAGCTGATCGGTGGCTTTCCCCTTGCCTTCGTCACCCCACTGGGCTCCAAGAATGATGACCGCAGGCATCGTGCCCTCCTCAATCGTCTACGAGCGTAAAGAGGTTACCCGCTTTACTTTCTTATCCTAGTGCTCTCCTCATCTGCCCCGCCAGCCTCGCGCTCAGAGCGAAATTTCTCACGCCTCACCCTGTAAATGGCGCAATTAGAGGCCAATCTCTCCCTTTCGAGCACTGTAAATAAGTCACGTGTTCGCTACGCTACCCGTGTACGAGATTCCCCACGGGAAGGAAACACAAGATGTCTGCGGAATTCTCCAATTCCCTTGCCGCCTTCGTGCGCTCAGCTTCAGGCAAGACAGTAACCAGCTCCACGCCAGCCGAATACTGGGCAGGCCTTTCAAGTCTCGTCGTCGATTCGCTTGCCGAGCGTTGGGAAGCAACGACGAAGAAGTACCAGACCGGACCTCAAACAGGCTATTTCTCAGCCGAATTCCTTATGGGACGCGCACTTCTGAACAACCTCACCAACCTCGGCCTGGTGGAAGAAGCCCGCAAAGCCCTCGCCGGCTTCGGAATGGAACTCTCCGACGTATTAGAAGCCGAACACGATGCCGCGCTCGGCAACGGTGGCCTCGGGCGTCTGGCAGCCTGCTTCCTCGATTCGTGTGCCACACTGGATCTTCCCGTCACCGGATACGGGATTCTCTACCGTTATGGACTCTTCAAGCAGACAATCGAGAACGGTTTCCAGAACGAACATCCCGACCCGTGGATGGAAGAAGGCTACCCCTTCGCCATTCGTCGGGAAGAAGAAGCAATCTACGTCAATTTTGCTGATCTCAATGTGCGTGCCATCCCCTACGACATGCCAATCGTGGGTTACGGAACAAAGAACGTCAATACGTTGCGCTTGTGGAAGGCTGAGCCAATCGAAGAATTCGACTACGATGCCTTCAACTCCCAACGCTTCACAGATGCCATCGTGGAACGCGAACGTGTGATGGATCTGTGCCGTGTGCTCTACCCTAACGACACGACGTATGAGGGCAAAGTGCTGCGCGTGCGCCAGCAGTACTTCTTCGTCTCAGCTTCGCTGCAGACGATGATTGCACGCCACAAGGCTGCCGGGCGCGATATTGCCGCCTTCGGTGACATGCACACGATTCAGCTCAACGACACTCACCCCGTGCTCGCGATCCCTGAGCTTATGCGTCTTTTGCTTGACGAAGAAGGCCTCGGCTGGGAGGAATCCTGGGATATCGTGGGCAAAACATTTGCTTACACAAACCACACTGTTCTCGCTGAGGCACTTGAAACATGGGAAATCTCCATCTTCCAGCAGCTCTTCCCACGCATTTTCGAGATCGTGGCAGAAATTGACCGCCGCTTCCGCGCCGAACTCGCTGCCGGCGGCTACCATCCCGGCAAGATTGATTACATGGCGCCCCTGGCAGGAGGACGTGTACACATGGCATGGATTACCTGCTACGCCTCCTTCTCTATCAATGGTGTGGCCGCACTTCACAGTGAGATCCTCAAGCGTGATACTCTCCACGATTGGTACGATATCTGGCCAGAAAAGTTCAACAACAAGACCAATGGTGTCACTCAGCGACGCTGGCTCAACACCTGTAACCCTGGGTTGTCTCGCCTCTTGACGCGCGAACTTGGCTCAGATGCGTGGGTACGCGATCTCGCTCTCCTGGCTCAGCTCGAAGAGCGCAAGGAGAATACTGCTGTACTTCGTGAACTTAACGCAATCAAGCGCGAGAATAAGGTGCGCTTCGCACAGTGGATCAAGGATCGCCAAGGAATCGACATTCCGGTGGATGCCATCTACGACGTGCAGATCAAGCGCTTGCACGAATACAAGCGCCAACTTCTCAACGCCATGTACATCCTCGATCTCTATTTCCGCCTCAAAAATGACCCCTCTACCGAGGTGACCCCGCGTGTTTTTATCTTCGGCGCAAAGGCAGCTCCGGGTTACAAGCGTGCCAAGGCGATCATTAAGTTCATCAACGAAGTGGGGCGCCTGGTGAATTCTGATCCGCAGATGGAGGGCAAACTCGCTGTTGTCTTTGTGGAGAACTACAACGTGACACCAGCCGAATACATTATCCCTGCTGCTGACGTTTCCGAGCAGATTTCAATGGCTGGTAAGGAAGCCTCGGGTACGTCGAATATGAAGTTCATGATGAACGGAGCTCTCACGCTCGGCACGCTCGATGGAGCGAATGTAGAAATTCTCGAAGCCGTGGGTGAGGAGAACGCTTACATTTTCGGTGCAACGGAAGATGAGCTTCCTGCTCTACGCGATTCTTACAACCCACGCCATACAGCTGAGGGAGTGCCCGGGTTGGAGCGTGTACTCCAGGCTTTCGTCGATGGAACTCTCGACGACGGCAGCACTGGTGATTTTGGCGATCTCCTAGGTTCACTTGTGGATGGTGCTTCGTGGGAGGTAGCTGACGTGTATTACCTACTCGGCGATTTTGCCGCCTACCGCGAGGCACGTGACCGCATGGCTGAAGATTATCGCGACGAACTCGCTTGGGCGCGTATGTGCTGGATCAACATCTGCCGCTCGGGACGTTTCTCCTCTGATCGCACAATCAGTGACTACGCCCGTGACGTGTGGAAACTTGAGGCGACGAGTGTCGAGTAAAGTGCCTGCACACAAGGTGCCTATGAGGCCGTAATTCACGTGAGGCCTACGCGAGTAAAGCCTTGCACGCAGGGTAGCCTACTCATACCAACCAGAGTTCTATCTGCGCGGAGTAAAAAAGCCTTACACGATGCAGGGCACCCACCCCTGCATACACACTCACGCGTTATCCATGAGGGCAGGGAACATCACAAGGAGAAATAATATGCCCACACTCATTATTGCTATCGGCGGTGGAGCGCGCACGGCTGCCCAGCCCTTTGTCAACGAAGGATTTCATGTACGTGAGATTGACGTGGCCGGGAGTTCTGTAAGCCAGGTGCCTATTGAGCGAAGGTATGAAGTTGGCGATGGAGAGTTGCATCTTTCTGCCGAACAACGCGATCGCCTTGTTCAGGTTGCACAGGAATCAGAAGCTGTGGCGCTCCTCGTGAGCGCAGGTGGACACACAGGTTCGCGCCTCGCTATCGAGGTGGGCGAGGAGCTTCATGCTCACGCTATCCCTTTCTCGCTCCACACCACTCTTCCCCTTGCCTTTGAGGGATTCGCACGTGAGAAAGCCGCTGCTGACCTCATCCACAAGGTCAAGGACACTGCCACCGAGATTCACATGTTTCCTCTCGACGCTCTCATGGCTCGCCTCCCCGAGGAGGCTGAGGAGACTGCCCTCATGGAACTCGCGGCTACGAAGCTCCGTGATTCCGTACGTGCTGCACTAGAGCTGTGAGAGGTTTTAGTCTCGACCGGAAACACTGTGGCTCTCGTTCACCAGAGAGATGAATGAGAGCCACAGTGTGGGCTTATAGGCCAAAACGTGTCGCTGAGTGCACGATTGGCAAGGTAGGTGCTTAGCGGGATGAAGCTAACGCATGTTCTCAAGGAAGGTACGCACCTGGTCAGGGGTTACCGTGCGTGCGTAAGCACCTTCCTCAAAACGCATGAGGTCACCAATACCTCGCTGGAAAACGAATCGGAGCTTACCCGCCTTTCCTTTCTTGTCGTGAGACATTGCCGCCATAATCGACTCCACGCTCACACTCTCGGGAAGTTGCGTGGGCAGGCCGATAGCACAGAGGAGAGCGTAGAGGCGATCCACATCCTCACGGCTCACGTAACCGAAGCTCTCTCCCCAACGCGCTTGAAGCATGAGACCAACTGCCACGCATTCCCCATGACTCATCGTGTAATCCATCGCCGTTTCGAGAGCTCGCCCAATCGTGTGCCCAAGGTTGAGACCCATACGCCGATTTCCCTCGTGAACATCAGAGACAACGAAATCGCGCTTAATCTCGCAGTTACGACGAGCAATATATTCAGCGAGTTCGCCCTCTCGTACACATTCACCGAGGCTGAGCCTCCGCCTGACAAAAGCATCTTCAAGTAGCTCGAAAAATGCAGAGTCAGCGAGGCAGGCATGTTTGACAGTTTCACCCAAGCCGTCGCGAATCTGGGCATTGGAGAGCGTGGCCCAGTGTTCTACGTCGATAAATACAGCCGAAGGTTGATGGAAGGCTCCGATGAGATTCGTGGCTGCGGGAGTATCCACGGCGGTTTTTCCACCCACCGAGGCATCGGCTGCACCCAAGAGTGTTGTGGAGAAAGAGATATAAGGAACTCCACGAGTAAAAGTGGCCGCGACGAAGCCAGCGAGGTCGGTCACCACGCCACCGCCTACAGCGAGGATGAGAGTATCGCGCCCATATCCTTGCTCGACGAGCGCATCTTCCAGGGCTTCTTTCGTAGAACGAACCTTGTTTACCTCTCCTGCCGGGAAAGTGAAGACTTCGCAGGCAAGACCGCGAGCACGCAAGGCTTCAGCAAGCGGATGAGCCACAAGGGAGGGCAGATTGGAATCGGTGAGAAGGGCGATTCGTCTACTGAAATAGGAACTTGTCGCCACGAAGTTTGCGAATTCGTCCGTAAGATTTCTCCCCACGACGATGGGGTAACTTTCGTCGATAGTGCGCACGAGTGAGACAGTGAGGGTGGTGGTCATAGCGCGACTCCTCTCTGGACAGCTGCTTTCAGTGTATCGAGTGAGGCGGATAGGACTGGCACGTGTTCATGTCGATACGACATCAGTTTGGCCAATGCCCCCCAAGGTGAACTGAAGAATCGTTGGGTTGCCGATGGAATGGTAGTGGTTGTGTCCAGGCCGCCTGATAACGTGGTGGCATGTCTGATCTCATCCTTGCTGATTCCAGCACTGGGCTTAGTTCCACACAGGTGGAAGCTGCGATCGAAGCCGGGCACGTGAATACTCTGCCACCACGATCAGGGCGCACTACCGCTCAGATCGTGCGTGCCAATGTCTTTACGCGAATCAATGCCCTGCTCGGAGTACTTTTTGTGCTTGTCATCTCCACTGGGTCGATTATCAATGCCGCTTTTGGGCTTCTGATTGTGGCCAATTCAGTTATTGGAATCATCCAGGAACTGCGTGCCAAACGCACTCTTGATTCTCTCGCCGTGGTGGGTGAGGCTCGCCCACGTGTGCGGCGTAATGGAAATGAAGGGGCAATCAGCCAGGAAGAACTCGTACTCGGAGATATTGTCCTCATCGAGCCGGGAGATCAGATCGTTGTAGATGGTGAGGTGGTGGAAGCCTCGTATTTGGAACTTGATGAATCCCTCCTCACCGGTGAATCGGATCCAATGCCGAAGGTTGCGGGAAATGAGATCCTCTCGGGGTCTTTTGTGGCTTCGGGTTCGGGAGCCTATCGAGCTACGAAAGTGGGTGCGGATTCCTATGCCGCTAAACTTACAGCTGAAGCTGCAAAATTCTCTCTCGTCCATTCAGAGTTGCAGTCTGGGATTAACAAGATTCTCAAGGTTATTACCTGGGTCTTGATCCCTGTAGGTATCTTCACGGTGATTGGGCAGATTCGTGTAGGCGAACACAACTACAGCTCCATTGTCCTTTCGGTGACGGGCGCCCTTGTGCCTATGGTTCCCGAAGGTCTGATCCTTATTACCTCAACGGCTTTTGCCCTCGGCGTAATTCGCTTGGGGCGGCGCAAATGTCTTGTCAATGAGCTTCCCGCTATCGAGGGTCTAGCGCGCGTGGATGTGGTATGCGCGGACAAGACAGGAACACTCACAGAGAATGCGATGGTGCTCAGTGAGGTGATTCCCCTTGCTGGTGAGGGTGAGGCAGAATCTGAAGAAATCGAAACCGAAGTACGCGAAGTCCTGCGTCAACTCGGAGCTGCAGATTCTTCTCCTAATTCCTCGATGCAGGCCATTATTGAGGGAATCGGCCACCCGGATTCTCCCTGGGAGGTGGAGGGAATCCAACCCTTCACCTCAGCAAAGAAGTGGTCGGGCGCGAGTTTTAAGGACGGGACAAATTGGGTACTCGGTGCTCCCGATGTGCTTGCCGCTCCAGATTCACAGGCATATGCTCGCGCCCGAGAGATCGGCCTAGCTGGCCTTCGCGTGCTACTACTGGCCACCTGTTCAGAAGACGTGACGAAGAAAACAGCTCCAGGAACCGTCAAACCTCGCGCACTTGTGATCCTCGAACAACGAGTGCGCCCCGATGCAGCAGCCACTCTTGAGTATTTTCACTCCCAAGGTGTGGAGGTCAAGGTTATTTCTGGAGATAACGCAGAATCGGTGGGGGCTGTTACGCGCTCCCTCGGTATGGATTCTGGAGAGCCTGTGGATGCACGCAGTCTCACAGAATCGAATATCGATGAACTCGTCGAGCACGCCCATGTCTTTGGGCGCGTTACCCCCCAGCAAAAACGCGCGATGGTGGAGTCACTCAAGCGCGGCGGACATACAGTGGCAATGACGGGGGACGGCGTTAACGATGTCCTTGCTCTCAAGGATGCCGACCTTGGAGTAGCGATGGGATCGGGAACAGCTGCCACCCGATCCGTAGCGAAGATCGTGTTGCTTGACGATCGCTTCGCCACACTCCCCTACGTCGTGGCCGAAGGTCGGCGCGTACTCGGCAATATCGAGCGTGTGGCAAATCTCTTCCTCACAAAGACGATCTACTCCTCGATTCTGGCGATCCTCGTTCTCGCCTTTTCTCTTCCGTTTCCCTTCCAGCCTATTCATGTGACAGTCACGGGGTGGTTTACGATCGGGATTCCCGCTTTTTTGCTCTCTCTTCCGCCGAATAACGAGCGGGCGAAAGATCACTTTGTCCAGCGCGTTCTGCGCTTCGGTCTACCGGCTGGAGCCGTGGTGGCGGGAGCTTCCTTCATTACTTACCTTCTGACGCGGATTCCAGAGGGCAGTGAAACGGAAGCAACTCAATCCTCCACCGCCGCACTACTCGCCCTCATTATTGCTTCCACATGGGTGCTCTCGGTGGTTGCTCGGCCTTATGCTTGGTGGAAGGTAGCTCTCATTCTGCTTCCCTTGGCCGGGTACGGATTTATCTTCACCGCCGGATTCACGCAGAAAATCTTCATGCTTGACTCTTCACATACCTCGCTCATGTTCACAGCCACGATCGCTGGGCTCATTGGAGCCGCACTTATCGAAGCCCTGTGGTGGATAGTACGTGCAGGATCGCCAGCCCAAGAGCGCAAACCCGTCTGGATTCCGCGCGCTGAGCGTGAGGCTGCTGCCGCTCAACGCCGCCTTGAGCGTGCCGAACATGTCAAACACGTCGAACGTGCCCGTGAATAGCCCCGCCTTCTCGCTACTAGGTTTACTGCCTCCCTCTTCACATACCCAAAACCTACAGCCTTCATTTACCCTTCCACATTTCTTTTACCACTGAGCCTCACGACCGCACAGCTCATCCCTTCCTTGTAAGAGAAGAGCTGTGCGGTCGTGAGTGATACATGTCCAAGGAGGCTCGTCCTCCCCTTGTAAAAGATAAAGCTGGTATTCGTTCGCGCGCGGACACGCGGAGATAAAACAAGCTCGCCTCTTCCCTATAAAAGGGATACAGGAACATTAGGGAATCGGATGGTCGATAGTGGCGTACTCCGTGCCGGAAGCACTGTGAAATTGAAGACCTACCGTTGAGGTGAGAAAGTTCGGAAGAACCGGAATATAGACCCACCCTTCTATGCTCTCGCCCTGCTGGAGGAAGTGGGAGGAATAGTCGAGAGAATTCAACTCTGGTACAAGGAAGTTTTTTGCCATTTCCCCATCAGCATCGACCACATTTACTTCCAGACCTTCAGTGGCGATGAGTTTCATCGAGGCGAGGTTAGTGAGACGAAGTTTGAGGCCAAGGAACTTTGCGGAGTCTCCAATAATATCCGCCGCTGTCTTATCCACCGTATAAACCGTGTCAGTAGCATCAGCTTCCGTTTCCAAGATGGCAACTGCCCACGGCCCTACCACAGTGGAGCCAGAGGGGGCGAGGCTCGTATCGATAGTGGCTCCAGAAAGGTCAAGATATCTGTAGTAATTCTGTGAATCCGAAGAATCGCCACTCTCGTTGCCCTGCATGTCGCTTAGCCCAGGTAGATGCGTGTCACCTAAGCCGGGGAGAAGAGATGGCAGCGGAGTCATGAGAATAGGTGAGGGAGGCTGAACGGGTGTGTCCTCCTTGAAGAAGTGTGAGTTGCGAACCGAATACGAACTCAGAGTTACGAGGACAATCAGGAGGAAAGAACCTCCTCGCTTTTTACGTTTAGATTTTCCTCGTTTGCTCTGTGCATTCGTGATAGGTGTGGCTGGGGAATTGAGCGGGGCGTAAACATACGGCCCTGTGTTCACTGGAATCTCCCTGGCCTTGGGGTTGAGCTGGCTCAGCTGGGCAGTAGCAGAAGAACGCGCTGGATGGACAGAGTGCGCCGGGCTGCCGTCTCGTAGCGTATGGGGCGAAGAAGTAACAGGTGAGGTACCTTCACGTGAAGAGGTGGAAAATGCGTGGCTTATTACAGCTTGAGAATCTGATGTCCATGCAGAAACATGCGGCTGACTCGCCCTGGCATCCGGGCCGAACTCTAGGGATGAATTGCTGAGTTTCGCGGCGTTGCTACGACTCCCTAAGAATCGATGCCGCCTGCCTGAGTATGCTTCACCGTCGAAGGGATTCGATGTGCTTCCACGTTTCGGCATTATCCATCCATTCTCAGCAGCGAAAGAAAATTTTACGGGGAAGAAGTGTGCTCCTCTCTTTCTCTCCATTCACTTTCACTTTATGTACTAATGGTACTTACACTGGCACCCTCACACTATCCCCGCTGATATCAAGAAGAGCAGGAATAAGGGCTTATCCAGCGCGGATGCAAGTTTACCAGCGGAAACCGAGAGCCGGACAACGCTGCCCCACATGCCAGTGTGTGCGTTACTCTTCTCGCCTGTGTTCTTTGATGTAACGCTGTGTTCTTTGATGTAACGCTGTACGACAGCAGTATCACTCTTACCAAATCCTGTCTGCGTCACACCCATAAAGATCTCTGTATGTACGTCAGCGAGAGGAGTAGCCATCTCACGCGGATTCTCCGCAGTACTCGCAGGAGAATTGTTCCGATTCTGGGTGCCTGGCTCCTTGCACGCACAAACAGCGTGGTGGCCAATTGCCGTCTACGTGGCATTACTTTCTCTTATCACACGTGTCACGACCTTCTACACTCCAGAAACCGTAGGGTGTGACCTCACCTTGCTCACCGATGCCGGTTCTGACTCTGACTCTGACTCTGACTCTGACTCTGACTCTGAAAAAGAGGAAGCTGATCGCCTCGCACTTGTCAACCACACGTAAGCACACATATGAGGTGTGGTGACAGATTCATGTAATCTGTCACCACACCTCATAAACTTTCCTCAAAAGCTAGTGCAGAGTCTACGTCGACACTCACTAGAGGGCACATTCTCGTTACGCTCATTCTTGCTAAGTGGAGAAAGGCGGAAAACACCTTCACGCACGAGGTGCTCAACAGAGAAAGGCGGCGGATCGCCGTCGAGAACAAAAATAGACACATAGATTTCACAGTGGAGGAAATACCATGAAACTCGCGCGCATCCTCACTTCTTCTGGAGCGCAACCTGCCATTTTTGAGGAAGGAAACTGGGCTGTCATTGAGGACATGTTCGCTCGTCCCTTCCAGCGTACTGGTGAGGTTATCCCTGCCGAAGAAGCAACACTTCTTGCACCATGCGAACCCCGCGTTGTGCTAGGAATGGCACATAATACTGGGCCAGAAGATAGGAAAATCCCACCGCAGGCCTTTATGAAGTCTGCACGCTGTGTGGTTGGACCGGGCGATCCGATTTTTCTCGACTCCGCTCACGGGCGTGTGTACGGTGAAGGAGAGCTGACGATCGTCGTCGGGAAAGAGTGCCGTAACCTCAGCCCCGATGAGGTGAGCGAGGCGATTCTCGGCTTCACAATAGGCAACGATGTGACAAATGTGGATCAGATCGCTGTAGACAACAAGTTCACACAGGTCAAGAATGGTGACGGCTACACTCCGCTAGGCCCTTGCATCGACACGGATACGGATTTCCTCCATGCGCCAATCGTGGTAGAAAAAGACGGCTCCGAGGTAGCACGAGCATCCTCTGCTGACCTCGCGTGGAACGTTATAGAAATCATGTGTTACCTCACGTCCTTCCTCACTCTCGGCCCTGGAGACGTAGTACTTACAGGTGCTCCCTTCACCTCGCTCGAACTCACTGAGGGAATGAAGGTAAGCATCACAATCGAGGGTATCGGCACACTGAGTAATCCGGTGCAGTTAGCCAGCTGAGGTGAGGCGAGATTGGTGAACCACTAGCGTGGTGGGAAGCTGATTTCACAAGACGAGTGAGCCGATGAGATGTTTCGTCGGCTCACTCCACAACACGAACTGACTTATAAACCTGAATCTACACGTGTGAGGTTTCTACCTCGCCGGCTGCCCTACGTGCAACCTAGCTAGTGTCTACGTGCCACCCGTCTACTTGCAGGCTGCCTACTCACGGGTCGCCTAGGCCTTCCCTCACCTTCGATTCTCTCGCTTAACGACAAACCCTCCAGTATGTACAAGTACTTAAGCTGGAAGAGCAGCGGCAAAACGCTGTGTGAGTGTGGTGGGATGTGTGATTGATGTCCCCACCACCACAGACCAGGCTCCAAGCGCCATAACGTCGGCGACATCCTGCGGTGTACGGATCCTTCCCTCACAGATCACCGGAAACTCAGGGAAGGACGAGATCACTTGTGCGAGAAGCTCAAGATCAGGTCCCTCCGTCTTGGGGCGCTCGCCTGTGTAGCCGGAAAGAGTGGTAGAAAGAATATCGCAACCAGCTTCAGCTGCCTGCTCCACATCAGCGAAGGAACCGCAGTCAGCCATGACAACGCCGCCCTCATCTTTGAGCACTCGCACTGTCTCTGCAAAACTGCGCCCGTCAGGGCGAGGCCGGCGCGTGGCATCAAGCGCCACAACATCCGATCCGGCCATGACGCAGGCACGAGCGTGGCGGAGGGTCGGAGTGATGAACACACCCTCATGCCCTTCCTTCCACAGTCCAATCACAGGGATCTCCACGCGTGACTTAATCAGCGAAATATCGGAGAGCCCCTGGCAGCGGATCGCCACAGCCCCACCGAGTTCAGCGGCGCGTGCCATCTGTGCCATCGTCTCGGGGTTGCGCATAGGCTCACCTGGATAGGCCTGGCAGGAAACCACAAGCCCGCCCTTGAGAGATTCAACTACAGGATGCATAAGAAAACTCCTTCGTGTCACCTGGCAGTGACGTCATATCGTGAGATGAATCGAGCATAGGCTCCAAGCAGCGGTGCCTTTCCCCCGAGACTTCCTTTGAGGATCTCCGTGGTGGCGAGTGGATCCATCGCGCTTGATGCGTAGCCTTCGCGCAGAGGCTCCCACCACATCTCCCCCGTCTTTGTCATTGACCCCGAGAGCACAAAAATCTCTGGATCCACGGTGTTGGCAAGTGAACCCATAACCTGCCCGAGAGCATAAGCCGAATCGCGAATCACACCAAGTGCAACGTCACAGCCAGCTTCAGCAGCAAGCTGCACATCAAGTCCGCTAAACTCGCGCTCCAGATCTTCCCCACGAGCCGGCGAATCTCCCTCTACCTCACATTGACCTTGCGCTAGACTCGCCAAACGCCGCCCGTAGAGAGCTCCAACTCCAGAGCCTGAAGCCACAGATTCGATGTGCCCGAAACGTCCACAAGAACATTCCATATCCTCACCGAGGCGGTGGTGAATATGTCCGAGGTGTCCAGCAATGGAGTGGGCGCCACTAAGAATATCTCCGTCTGTGATGAGCGCTCCGCCGATTCCGGTACCGACACCTAGGACAACTGCACTTTTCTTTCCACGAGCACAACCGTAGCGCGCTTCACCAAGGGCGTGGGCGTGGACGTCATTGAGAACGCACACGTCGAGGTCAAGAGCACGACCTACCTCCTCAGCTAGGCGCGTTCCAGCCCAGGCGGGAATGAGATCCGTGGCGGAAGTGATAACACCGTGTACTTCATCCACCACACCAGCGCTTGCAATTCCCACACCACCAAGATGCCAGTGTGGATACTCACGAATGAATTCGTCAGCGAGTTCGCGAGCCAAAGCAATCACTTCGCCAAGTACTGCTTTCCCACCAGCGGCAGGATTCGTGGGGCGGGAGTGCTCGAAACGAAGTTGAGGCACCGTGTCATCGTCGTCGCACGACGAAGCTGCCACAGCGTTGCCTGCCGCATCTGCATCAGTCGCCTCTTGTGGTGAGGCCACGGCAGCTTCTTTTTGTACGACCACGGCGGCCGGTTCTAATGAGGCCACGGCAGCCGAGCCTACATCTTTCTCGTCCCATGCGCACGAAGGAGGGAAGGCAATGCCTCCAGCAATCTTGGTGCCACCAATGTCGAGGACAATAACGGGGGCTGTCGCATCCCCGAGGCAACAGCCGTGCGGTGTGAGGTCACGTGAGCTTCCATCTGCGCATCTGCCGAAAGATTCATTCGTACCCACTACGGCACTCCTTCCCAGTGTGAGTTCATCTCGTCGTATCGGCAGCGATATCAGCAGCGAGCTGGGTAGCCGAAAATACTCCAGCTCCGCGGCCTCCACCCCGCTTCGCTGGACTCTACAGATATCGTCGTCGATAATGAGCGAAGCCGACGGGTGGGTACGGAGAGCTACTCACCACGCCGGCACCGCTCACGTCTCAGCCTTGAAGAAGGCCTGTCTCAATCAGGATCGTACGGATTGCTTCGACATTTTCCCCTTCCAGAGCCTTGACCGGGCGAGGCATCTGGTTGGATTCAAACACACCAAGGAGCCAAAGCGCCGTCTTAAAGGCACCGGCACCAGCACCGAAACCTGTCACGCCTTTGGGAGCAAAGACAATCTCAAAGAGGCGCGTGAGGTAATCTTGGATACGAGCGACTCTCTCCCAATCTCCCTCCTGCGCGGCCTTCCACTGCTGCACATAGGAGTAAGGATCAACGTTGCCGAGACCTGGAACTGAGCCGTCTCCCCCGCCCAGATAGGTGCCGTCAACAACTACCTCGTGGCCGGTGAGCAGACGCAGAGGGTGGCCTGCACGCTCGTTGGCAAGGATGAGGCGGCGGAAAGAGACATCGTCGCCAGAGGAATCCTTGACACCTGAGAGCACACCTTCTTCACCTAGACGCACGAGCATCTGCACGTCGAGCTTGGTGTGAACACACACGGGAATGTCGTAGGCGTAGAGAGGAAGATCAACTTCCTCACGGATGGCGCGGAAGTTAGCCTCAACCTCTGCTGGCCCGCCAAGGGCGTAGAAGGGCGCTGTTGCAACAATCGCGTCGGCACCTTGTTCCTTGGCAATAAGGCCGTGCTCAATCATGCGCTCAGTTTCAGTATCAATGATGCCAGCGAGTACGGGCACACGACCTTTCGTCGCTGCGATACCTGCTTCGAGGATTTCATAGCGGCGCTTATCAGTGGAGAACACAACCTCACCGGAAGAACCGAGGAGGAAGAGTCCATCGACACCAGCCTCAATCATGCGGTCAACACTGCGAGTGAGCGAGACCGCATCGAAAGAGCGATCCTCATGCAACGGAGTTACAACCGGGGGGACGACTCCAGAAAGTGGCTTCGTCATTAGCTTTGTCCTTTCATCACGAAAGTGTGGGGTGGAGAAGAGAAGGCGCGGCACCAAGGAGCTTCCGGGTGTAGGCATCCTTCGGGTTAGTCATGATCTCAGCGGCAGGGCCTTCTTCAGCAACTACACCATCGTGCATGACGGCGATGCGATCAGAGACATAGCGCACAGTCTGAATATCGTGAGAGATAAAGACCATAGCGAGTCCCAGCTCCTTTTTTAGATCTGTAAGGAGATTGAGGATCTGGGCGCGCACGGAAACGTCGAGAGCCGAGGTTGGTTCGTCGGCGATGATGGCATCTGGGCTCAGCGCAAGGGCACGGGCAATAGCTACACGCTGGCGTTGCCCGCCAGAGAGCTGTCCAGGGAGGGCATCAAGTGCAGAATGAGGAAGCCCCACCATCTGGATGAGCTCTTCAACTCGCGCCTCGCGCTCACCTTTCGTGCCAATTTTGTGCACATGAAGCGGATCAGCAAGCTGTTCACGCACCACCATACGGGCGTTAAGCGCCGTTGCCGGATCCTGGAACACCACCGATACTACTCGCCCGATAAGGCGACGATCATGTGCTGAACGTTTGGTGACTTCACGACCCTTGAAGTAGACGTGACCGGCTGTGGGTCGCTGTAGACCACACATGACGTTTGCCGTCGTGGACTTTCCACAGCCAGATTCACCGACGATGCCAAGCGTCTCGCCGGGCATAACCTTCATATTGACCCCGCGTACGGCCTTGATCTTGTTCGGGTTGAACAGGGAGCCAGTGCGAGTCTTGAAGGTCACTTCCATGTCACGTAGCTCGATAATAGGCGTGACACCCTCGTGTTGATCCTCAACCGATGTGCGGTGCTTGCCGCTACTTTCCTGGCTACTCATCGTTCTTCCTCCTTCGCTGCGGAGATATCAGAGCTGATGGCCTCATTGGTGGCGCCAGCCACCTCGTGAGCGAGTGCGATCTCCTCGGCTACATCGTCGTTCTCCACCTGTGTAGGAGCCTGCGGTAAATCCGCCCAGACGGGGCGTTCCAAACCTGCCGTGACCCACGCTTCGTCAGGAAGATCGGCATAGAAATGGAAGGTATCTCCCACACGGCGCATCTCTGGTCGGATATCGAGTCCCACGGTGGGGTGACTCGAACGCGGTGCGAAACGATCACCCGAGGGGAAGTCTCGCGGCGAGGGCACAGTGCCTGGCACCTGGTGGAGGCGCCCGGAACCAGATTCGATCGAAAGCACAGAACCGAGAAGTCCGCGAGTGTACTCGTGGCGTGGATCGGTGAGTAGTTCCTTCGTGGAAGCCTGCTCCACCACCTGTCCGGCGTACATGACCGTCACTGAGTGTGCCACTTCGGCAACGAGTGCGAGGTCGTGGGAGACAAAAACCATCGCGAAGCCAAGTTTGTCGCGCAGCTCGTTGAGCAGCGAGATAACTTGCTTCTGGACGGTCACGTCGAGGGCAGTGGTCGGTTCGTCAGCAATGACGAGCTTGGGATCACGAGTAAGCGCCATAGCAATAAGGACGCGCTGGCGCTGGCCACCGGACAGCTCGTGCGGATAGGACTCAAGGGTGCGCTTAGGATCTAGCCCCACGAGTTCGAGAAGTTCCTCGGCACTTCGCTTGCCACCACGGCTCGTTAATTGCTTCATCTGAGTACGAATGAGCATTGAGGGGTTAAGTGAGGAGAGGGCATCTTGGTAGATCATCGCCATCTCGTGCCCGCGTAGATCGTTGCGCTCCTTGTCGGAGAGTGCGAGGAGATTCTTACCCTGGTAAAGGATCTCGCCGGAGACTTCGGCACGCGGATCAAGCAGACCCATAATGGTGAACGCGGTAATGGACTTACCGCACCCCGATTCGCCCACAAGACCCATTGTTTCTCCTGGGCGTACCGCAAAGGAGACGTGATCGACCACGTTGACATCGCCGTGGCGCGGGAACTTTATGCACAGATCCTTGACTTCCAGGACGGGCGCTTCCATCGAGACGGGAACATGCCGGTCATTGCGTCGCTGTTCAACAGCACGTAGAGCGCTAAGGCGCTGTGCAAGGGAATCGGCCTGCTTGGCGTAGGCAGCAACAGGATCAACGAGAAGTCGGTCGGCTTCGCGCTGAGCCTCGGTTGTCTTTGCATTCTCAGGCACCTTCGCTGACTTGGGAGCCGCAGCCATGGCGTCGGTGATACCTTCAGACAAAATGTTGAGGCAGAGCACGGTAATCATGATGGCTAAGCCGGGGAAGAGCGCCTGCCACCACTCCCCACGCAGCACACCCTGCTGAGCGGAGGAGAGGATATTACCCCAGGTGGGAATCGGTTCTTGGAGGCCAGCACCGATGAAGGTGAGCGAGGCTTCCAAAATGATCGCATCGGCTACAAGCACAGTGGCAAAAACGAGCACAGGAGCGGCACAGTTGCGCATAACATGCTTGATGAGGATCCACGGTGCTCGCGCACCTGCAACGATAACCGCATTGACGTAATCCTCACCGTAGGCGCTCATGACGTTTGCGCGCACGATGCGTGTGAGCTGCGGAATGTAGACGAAGCCGATTGAGCAGATGATAACGAAGATCAGCGATTCGGGATGCTTCGGGTTACGGAATACAACAACGGAAACAGCTGCGAGTGCGATACCCGGTACGGACATGACGATGTCCATAATGCGCATGATGACTTCGGAGAAGGATTTGCGCACAACCGCTGCAATTGAACCGATAATGGCACCGAAGAAGAGAGCTATGCCGGTGGCACAGATTCCTACAAGGAGCGAGTAGCGCCCACCGTAGAGGAGGCGGGAGTAAACATCGCGTCCAAGATTGTCGGTGCCAAACCAGTATTCACCGTTAGGTGCGATGCCTTTGATATCAATAAACTCGGGATTGTGTGTGGCCAACAGGGGCGCACAGATTGCCGAAAGTGCGATGAGGCTAAGGACGACGAGGGCTAAACGCGAACCGGCCTTCATAGCCTTCCATCGCTTGAAACGTACGCCTGGGCGCGCAACGTTGTCGAGAAGTTCTTTCTTCTTAGCCATGGCTCACACCGCCCTAATTCGCGGATTAATGAGGACGTAGAGGAGGTCGACGACGATATTGACGATGATGAAGGCCACCGCCACGACGAGCGTCGCACCTTGGACGACTGTCACCCAGTTCGAGGTGATGCCGTCGATGAGGACTCGTCCCATTCCTTGAAGGTTGAAGATGATTTCGATAATGACCGCACCTCCCATGAGGTAGCCGACACGTAGACCGAGTACCGTCACGGGGGTGATGAGAGCGTTGCGAAGAACGTTGCGTGCGATGACGATGTTCTTCGGGATTCCTGCACCCACGGCAGTTCGGACGTAGTCGCGGTCGAGTTCCTCTACCATCGACGTGCGTACAACGCGTGTGAGCTGGCCTGTGACGGGAACAGCGAGAGCACACGATGGTAAGAGCATACGCATGAACCATCCGCCTGGGTCTTCTGTGAGTGGGGGAAGTGGCCCAGAGACGGGTAGCGTCCCGAGGAAAAGAACGATAAGAAGAATCGCCAACCAGAAGGAAGGTGTGGCAATACACGCCACGGAGAAGATGCGGATCACCTGATCGGGCCAACGGTCGCGGTAGATGGCAGCGATGGTTCCGAGGGGGAAGGCGAAGAGGACAGCAATGATGAGGCCGAGGAATGTGAGTTGCATTGTCACCGGAAGAGCGGTGAAGACCTTCTCAGAGACGGAGAGTTCTGCCTGACCGTAGGATCCGAGGTCACCGTGCAGCATTCCTCCGAGGTATGAAAAGAACTGGACGAGCCACGGATCGTTAAGGCCGTACTGCTCGCGGTACGCATTGAGCTGTACATCGGAAGCGGATTCTCCCAGTGCCGCGTAGGCCGGATCGATGGGAGACCAGGACATAATGATGAAAACGAGGAACGTGACGCCTAGCACCATGATGGGGAGAGCCACGAGCCGACGCCCGATGAGTCGAATAAGGTTATTCACGTCTTACTTCTCCTATGAATTGGGACGGAAGGTTAAGAGTCGGGAAGAAAGCTCTACTTTGAGCCGTGTGAAGCAACACGTGGGGGAGGGGTGGGTGAAAACCGCCCCTCCCCCATATGTCTTGCTAGTGCAACGAGATTGTTACTTTGTGAGGCGAGCGCCGAGCAGGTTAAGACCCGTCATGGCGATTGGCATGAAGCCAGTAACCTTGGAGTTGTACGCCGTCAGGAGCGTGCGGTGGAAGAGCGGGTAGACCGGGAGTTCCTCAGAGAGGATATCCTGGGCTTCGTCCCACTTCTTCTGCTGCTCAGCACCGGTGAGGGTGACAGCCTCGTTAATGACAGCCTGAAGCTGGTTGAACTTCTCCGGATCGGAGTTCTTCCACTGAGAGCGCTTCTGGGTCCAGATGTTGTCACCGATCCACCAGTTCATGAGAAGAGCTGGATCCGAACCGAAGACCGATGGATCGCCAGGAGCGAGGGCGAGGTCGAAGGAAGCGTCTTTCGTCTCCTTATCGAGATAATCCGCGTAGAGGGAGGAGGAGGCGACGGACTGAATCGTCACGCCCACACCAGCAGCTTCAAGATCAGACTTGATCTGCGAGGTCATGCCCGAGACCCACGGGTGATCCGTGGAGAGGAGGGTGACCTGAAGGTTGGTAACACCAGCGTCAGCAAGGAGCTTCTTTGCCTTCTCGGTGTCCTTCTTGTAGACGTTCTTTGCCTTGTGGTAGTTCGCGTGACCTTCGTTGAGGAAGGAGGAGGCCGGGGTGGCCATGCCGGACATGTTGTTCTTCGTCAGCTTCTCGCTGTCGATAGCGTAGAAGAATGCCTGGCGTACTTCCTTCTTGTTGAAAGGAGCCTTCGCGGTGTTGAAGAGGATGAAGGCAAGGCCAAAGCCCTTAGCTTCCTTCACCGTGAGGCCAGCAGTTTCAAGGATCTGCTTGTTATCAGCAGGCACGTTCTCCATCACGTCAATGGTGCCATCCTGGGCAGCCGTAGTACGAGCGGTATCGTCCTTGATTGGTTTCCAGGTGAGCTTCTCGGAGGTAGCGGGCTTGCTGCCGTTGTAGTTCTCGTTAGGAACGGCGGTGATTTCCGTTTCCGTAATCGAGGTGACTTGTACGGACCTGAACCAATAGGCATCTTCGTCAGAGCGTCGTCGGTTGCCGATGTGGGGACAATCTTGACGACAGCCATGCGCTCCTTGACGAGCGTGAAGGGAGCCTTGAGCTTAATCGTGACCGTCTGGGTATCCTTCGCCATCACAGAATCAACGAAGGAGACCATTCCAGCGTAGATATTGCCATCCTTAGTAGCGCGACCGAAGGAGGAGACGACATCGTCGGCGGTAACAGCAGTTCCATCGGAGAACTTCGCGCCGTCGCGGAGCTTCACCTCGTACTCGGTATCGCTCACCTTGGTGGGCTCGTCGGTGGAGGACAAGGCCTTAAAGACCTTTCCGGTTGCTGGATCAAGCTCCCACAATCCCTCAACCACGTGCCAGTTCGTGCCCATTGCAAGAGCCGAGGAGGTGTTCGAGGGGTGGTAGTTCGTAGTTTCGTATGCGGCACCCGCAACGATGGGGCCGCCGAGTCCTGTGGCAGTCTCTTCTGACTTTCCGTTGGATGCGGACTTGCCACCACATGCAGACAGAGCCAGTGTGCAGGCAGCAGCGACTGCAATAGCCTTGGCTCGCCATGTAATTCGAGTCATGGGTTTTCCTCTCCTGAGTATGCGCAATGCCCGTGTGAGTTGCATCGCGTATACTAACGATATGATGTCTGACAAATTCGTGCAACAAGTTTTGGAAACTTCCTCCGAACCACTTGCAGCTTCGGAGGACTCACATCAGCTTTCCCTCATTCCGGTAGTAAATCGCTCAGGAGCCACGATGCAGGCCATTAAGACCTACATCCTCACACATGAACTCGCTCCTGGTGCTCCCCTCCCCACCGAGGTGGAACTATGCCACGAACTCGGAGTTTCCCGATCTTCGGTGCGTGAGGCTCTGCGCAAACTCGAAGCCCTCGACATCGTGAGCGTCCATCAAGGGCGCGGTAGTTTCGTCGGCGAAATGTCACTCAGACCCCTCGTGGAGACGCTTATTTTGCGCTCATCACTCACAAAAAGTGATGTAATGCACAGCCTTGGCGAAGTTGTTGCTCTGCGGAAATTCCTCGACTTAGGCATGGCAGCCGACGTCTGCGACGCCTTCAAAGGGAAGGAACACCCCGAGCTTCGCACCCTCGTCACCACAATGATTGATAAGGCCTCACGCAGTGAACCTATCCTCGAAGAAGACAGCGCCTTTCACGCCGGGATCCTTGAGGTGACGGGCAACTCCGTGGCAAAAGAAATGGTTTCTGCACTATGGATGGTGCATCAGGTGGTTGTTCCCCATCTCGAACAGCAGCTCTCGCTTGTCGCGACAGCTAAAGCACACCTCGACATGCTTGAAGCTGCCGAAGCGGGAGATCGGCGCCACTATCGCCTCGCCATCAAAGCGCATTACAAGCCACTGGAGACAATGCTCGCTAAACACAAGAATGCACAGAAACAGAAAGACTAATCGACGCAAGATGCCAGCACAGCTCCACACCTTTCATCTCGTGTCGCTTCCTACTTACCTCGTTCACGCTTCCTGACGCTGCCACGTAAAGGCGTAAGCCGGGTTGTATCGCGCAGAACACGTGGCGCAGGAAATCGGGCGCCGCGGAAGGCGATAACGCTCGATTGTGTGACCGTTTATGCAAGTGCCACGATAGGGAGCCTTCGGGCGTGGCCCATCGGTGATACAGCGCTGTGGTCGGGCACCGATCTGTGCAGCTGTGGCTCGCCAGATGCCGTCGTGGGCGTGATCGGGGCCAACAAGAGCGTGGGCAATTTCGTGAAGGACTACCTCACGCACGCGGCTCTCGTCGTATAAAGCCAAAAAGTGACGCGAAAGGCTGATGCACCTGCGCGTGAAGTTCGTCTGCCCGGCGCGACGTTTGGCATGGTCAAGAGTGAGTTCCCACCGAGTCAGCCCGTGCGCATCCATGAGAGTACGAGCAAGGGTGAGTGCGGTAGGCAGATCCATGCGCACTAGTGTATGCCTGCGCGGACGCATACCTGCGAACCCAATGAAGGGATTCCTAGGAAGTCAGCCGTCGCAAAATGGCAGGCTCACCGACACGAATAAGAGTTATGTGCGTCGTTAGGATGGAGAACAAGACAGCAAAGACTGCGAGTGGAGGGGTCATGGCCGATCGAATGAATCTGGTACAGGCAGCGGCGAATCAGGGAGCAATCCCAGCCGCACGGCCAATCGACCATGCACGGCGGCTCAGTGCTGGCCTCGCCATGGGGATTGCACTCGGCACAATCGGCGCAGTACTCCTCTTCGATCTCGACCCTCGTCACATGCGCCTGTGGATCGGTGGAACCCTCATGCTCGTCTTGCTCGTCCTCACTCTTATCCCCTGGATGATTCAACCGCGAAGAGGCGCAGCACCCCGCCCTGTGGTGGCGCGCACGCTAGGAACGAAAGAGAGCACACACTCGCGATTTGTTCAACGCGGGCAAGGACGCACCGGGCTTCTTGTGCCTGTGGTGGCGCGCCCTCTCGATTCCACGTCCTCTTTTCGTTCGATCATTCTTGTGCGCAATGTGGATCGAAAGAATCCTGTGGATCCACCTGTAGGAACCTTGTTTGCACTCGAACAAGTTGAGGAAGGACTCGGAGAACTGGAGGCGAGTGCACAACCAAGCGCTGAGCAACTTCACCTCATCGAGCGATTGCGTAAACACCCTCGCGAACTTGCTAACGACGCACCGCTGCTCCCTATGCGGCGCGGCACCTTAGAATTTACGCCATGGTGGGCGGGTCTTGAAGTGTGGGTGGCGCTTGCTGTAGGCGTGGTAGCCTCTGCGCTGGGGGTGCTGTATATAGCGGCGCCCTTGTAGGAGGGTATGTGCAGGCGTACACCCGAGATCTAGATGTTGAGACGGAACTCGGTCGAGTCCTGGCACAGAGCAATCTCAGCTGTAAGCTGCGCACGCAAGTCGTTATGAGATTCGTTCAACGCGTGACTTGGATCCGACCAATAATCCGCCGGATAGAGCCAGACTGGTTTCGTGACAAGCGCGGCCGGCTCCCAGTTGTAGCGCGGCCAGATATGCGCATGGAGGAATGCGTCTGTATTCCCAAGAATCTCCACATTGTCGTCCGTGCAAGTAGGTAAGTAGGTACTCACATGTGCGCAAAGTCGCCCTCTGATCCGGCTCAGTTCACGTGCTCCGCATATGTGCTCATGCCAGATATGTTTGGTTCTCTCACTACCGAACGATCCGATTGCACAAGCAGCCCCATAACGCAGCGTCGATAAAGCTACACGTTGAATCTAAACTCGACCACGTCACCGTCGGCCATAACGTAGTCTTTGCCCTCCATGCGCACTTTGCCGTGTGCACGAGCCTCGGCAATAGAGCCCAGCTCCACAAGATCGTCGTAACTTACGATCTCGGCCTTAATGAAGCCTCGCTCAAAATCGGTGTGGATCACGCCAGCAGCCTTCGGAGCTGTGTCGCCCTTGTGAATCGTCCATGCGCGTGATTCTTTCTCCCCGGCGGTGAGGAAAGTCTGCAATCCAAGGGTGTCAAAACCCACACGAGCGAGCTGGTCAAGGCCCGATTCGCTCTGCCCGGTCTCAGCGAGCATTTCTTTGGCTTCTTCTTCGGAAAGTTCGATGAGTTCAGCCTCAAACTTGGCATCGAGAAAAATCGCCTGAGCCGGTGACACTGCTTCACGCAGGTGAGCCTGCATATCTTCGTCCGCAAGGCCCTCGTCGTCGGTGTTGAAAACGTAGATGAACGCCTTCGTCGTCATGAGTTGGAACTGACGAAGAATGTCTACATCAAGACCCGCAGCTGGTGCAGTTGCTGAGAGAACTTTACCGCCTTCAAGGAGAGCGAGTGCCTCTTGGGCAGTTGTGAGCACTTCCTTCGGTGTCTTTTTCCCCATCACTTCCTTCTGGATGCGTGGAATCTGCCGCTCAAGGGTCTGCATATCGGCGAGGATCAGTTCTGTTGTCACAGTTTCGATGTCGTCAAGGGGGTTCACGCGCCCTTCGACATGGACGACATCCGGATCAGCAAAAGCTCGTGTGACCAGGCAAATCGCATCAGCTTCACGGATATTGGCGAGGAACTGGTTACCTAAACCCTCCCCCTGTGAGGCACCGCGCACAATGCCAGCAATATCGACGAAGGAGACGGTCGCCGGAACAATCTTTTGCGAGTTGAACACCTTAGCGAGCACGTTGAGGCGTGCGTCGGGAAGAGGAACCACACCCACATTTGGTTCGATCGTGGCAAACGGGTAGTTCGCCGCGAGCACGGTAGCGCGCGTAAGGGCGTTGAAGAGGGTGGATTTTCCAACATTCGGCAAGCCGGCAATTCCAATAGTCAGTGACACGTGGGTTATTCTAGCGGGCTTGGCTGGCCGAATGCGCAGCCGGTATTAGCTGGCGAATCGGATTGGAGCACAAGGAGAAACTTCGATGGAGAGAAATGAAACCTCGCATCCACGAGTGCACGTGATTGTGTTAAGACTCGCGCATATGCAGGTGTGTACATATGCAGGCCAATACGCACGCAGGGCTATGCACACCTACAGGCCACCAATGCACACATGTATGTGTAGGCGTGTGCCATATGCAGGTGTGTCGCACATGCACGTGCAGTGGTGCCACCCACGTATGTGTGAGTTTCTTCGTTGTGACACTCACCTCGAACTCCTCACTCCACGGGGAATACCTGCTGTATGGGCAACAGGGGCGACGCTGGAGGATCACACTTCCCGCTCTCAAGGGAATAACCCAAATATCCCCTGCGTTAGTAGGGATGAATCTGCAACAACGAGGAGAGATCGTGAAAGTCCTACTCATCAATGCTCATCATCGCTACCCTGGATGGTCCGAAGGCAACCTCAACGCCTCCGCAATCTCCATGATGGTGGAGTTCTTCAGTGCTCGCGGAGATGACGTCATTACGACGAATATCGACGAGGGTTACGATCCAGCCGAAGAAGAACACAAACATCTCGAAGCTGATCTCGTCATTCTCCAGACTCCCGTCAATTGGTTTGGAGCACCGTGGACGTGGAAGAAGTACATCGACGAAACTTTCACTGTTGGGCTGCACTCGGCCTCCATGCTCACAGGTGATGGACGCAGCCGAAGTGACGCCACACGTCCCTACGGTTCGGGAGGCAAACTCACGGGACGAAAATTCATGATCTCGGCCACGTGGAACGCCCCAGAATCTGCTTTTACTAACACAACAAACCCTGTATTCCTCGGACTCTCAGCCGATCACGCCCTCTCCGCACTCTCCGCGCCCTACCGCTTCTGCGGCTACGAGGTACTTCCCACCTTCCACTTCTTCGACATCTTCAAAAATCCCACACTTGAAACCGACCTACAGGCTCTTCCTTCTCACCTTGAAGCCGTACTCTCAGGTGAGACGCACGAAGCGAAAGCCGAAGTGAAAAAACACTTCGAGGTAGATGTACGCCGCCTTAGCACCAAGCACTACGAAGCGACGAACTCCTCTGGCGCACGGCTTGAGTTCGGTTCCGGTGAAGGACTTCTCAACCCAGTGGAACTTCTCCTTGCCGCTGTTGCTGGCTGCGGGAGTATCGATGTGGATCACGTGACAACACGCCGAGCCGAACCCACGCACTTCCACGTTCATTCCGAGGCGGACAAAATTAGCGAAGAAGGAGCTGCACGTCTGGAGAATGTGCTCGCCACCTTCGATGTACGTTTCCCAGATGATGCCGAGGGCGCTAAGGCCGCGCAGATGGTTCCGCGTGTTCTTCGGATCGCTGAGGAAAAGGACTGCACGGTTTCACGCACAGTTGCCGCGCCGACGAAGGTGGAATTTCGCACCGTTGAGTAGTCCCGACGTATTGAAAAGTGCTTAAGAGCCCTGGACCCATAAGGATCCAGGGCTCTCGCGTGATTCAGAGCCTCAGCGCGCAGTTGCCTCGAAACTCGAAAGGAGCTCACGCAAGTAAGCGGCAAGCTGACCTGCGGCATCGTCGTCAAAGTGGCTCAAATGTTCGCGCTGAACCTCCAAAAGTGCAGCCATAGCTTCGTCGACCACGGCTAAACCTTCAAGGGTTGCTTCGACTAAGACAACACGTTTATCACTTTCGTGGGCAAGGCGGCGAGCATTACCACGAGCAACCATACGATCGATCCGGTTCGTCACAGTGCCGGAAGAGACAAGTGTTTCCTGCATGAGACGCCCAGCAGTAAGACGATAAGGCGCACCTTGGCGGCGCAGAGCTGTGAGCATCTCGAACTCCCACGGTTCAAGACCAAAGCGTGCGAAAATCTGACGACGTATTTTCTTCACATGACGATCTAACCGCAAAAGGCGAGAAAAGATCGCGAGAGGTTCAGGATGAATGTCCGGGCGCTCGCGTACCCATGCTTCGACGATGCCGTCTACCTCATCGCGCTGAATCGTACCGCTCATACCTATAGGTTACTTGATGTCAAGATATATTCGAGGGTACCGAGAAGGAGACCTCACACCACAGGCCCTGGTAAGAGCACAGGCAAGCGGAAAGGTGATGAAAATTCACGTGATGGAGCGCGGTTGCGCAGACGGCATCCGAGAAGCGATCGACAAACGGTATTCTTAGTGCGGTATGCGCGCGGCAAGCTGTCGATGCAGCTTCCTCGATGCGGGTTCCTCGAAGATCCGCAGAAAATGCACAGAAGGTTGTGCATGTCACTCATGTGAAGCTCGTGGGAACACATACCCTTCCGCGCAACTGCTATTTCACACACGCACACGCGGATAACTGCTATTACGCACGCAGAGGGAGGAAAGCGAAGGTATGGCACATCTGTTGGGAATCGAGAATATCCATCTCGAATACCCCACGAAGATCATCTTCGACAGTCTCACCCTCGGCATCGAAGAAGGCGACCGTATCGGCATCGTTGGAAGAAATGGCGACGGTAAATCCACACTTCTCTCCATCCTCGCCGGAACACTCACTCCACAGGCCGGGCGTGTCACTTCACGCACTGGGATCCGGCTTGGCTATCTCAGCCAGGCCGACGATCTCGACGCTGAACACACTGTCGGTCAGACTATCGTCGGCGAAACTCCCGAATATGAGTGGGCAGGGGATCGGCGCATTCGCTCCATCATCACCGGACTCGTAGCTGAAATTCCATGGGAGAAAAAGGTAGGAGACCTCTCGGGAGGCCAACGTCGCCGCGTGGCTCTCGCGGCGCTCCTCACCGGTGAGTGGGATATTCTCATCCTCGACGAGCCGACAAACCACCTCGATATGGAAGCAATCGCTTGGCTGGCCGCACACCTGAAATCGCGGTGGGTCACGCACTCCGGCGCGCTTGTGGTGGTCACGCATGATCGCTGGTTCCTTGACGAAGTTTGCCTCAACACGTGGGAAGTCCACAACGGAATTGTCGAACCATTCGAGGGCGGATATGCCGCATACGTACTCCAACGTGTCGAACGCGACCGTATCGCTGCTGCTACCGAATCCAAACGCCAAAACCTCATGCGCAAGGAACTGGCCTGGTTGCGCCGGGGAGCTCCAGCACGCACCTCAAAGCCACGCTTTCGCATTGAGGCAGCCAACGAGTTAATTGCAGATGTTCCTCCTGTGCGCGACCCGATTCAGCTGCGCACTCTCGCTGTAGCACGCTTAGGAAAAACGGTTGTTGACCTCGAAGAGGTGAGCGTCTCTTACGGTAAGGAGGACGTTTTGTGCAATCTCACCTGGCGCATTGGCCCAGGCGAACGCACGGGAATCCTTGGAGGGAACGGAGTAGGAAAATCCACCCTGCTCGGCCTCATTTCCGGGAGTGTTGAACCGACGAGCGGACGCGTCAAACGTGGAAAAACCGTAAAGCTCGCAATCCTCGACCAGCAGTTTTCTCAGCTCGCGCAGATCGGCGACGAGCGCGTGCGTGAGGTTCTAGCACGCACAAAGACGAGCTTTACTGTAGATGGGAAAGACCTCACTCCAGCCCAACTTCTTGAGCGTCTAGGTTTTGACCGCGCGCATCTCTCAAGCTACGTGAACGAACTTTCCGGTGGGCAGAAGCGCCGCCTCCAGCTTCTCCTCCTTCTCCTGACGGAGCCGAACGTCATCCTCCTCGATGAGCCGACGAACGACGTGGATGCTGATATGCTTGCCGCCCTCGAAGATCTCCTCGATTCGTGGCCTGGTACGCTCATCGTCGTCTCGCATGATCGCTACCTTGTCGAGCGCGTGACGGATCAGCAATACGCAATCATCGAGGGAACTTTGCGCCATTTGCCTGGAGGTGTGGAGGAATATCTCACACTCGCACGCGCCGGAGCTAGCAGTTCAAGCTCGCGAGCGCCTCTCCCATCCAACGGAAGAAAGAACGAAGGGAGTAAGAAGGCCACGGCAGGTGTAGGAGAGGAGGAGAATGCCACAGCCTCAGATGAGCTTTCGGGTGCGCAGCGTCGCCAGATAGAGAAGGAACTCGCCGCAATCGAGCGAAAAATTGAGAAGCTACATGAAGGCGAGGAGAAGATACACAGCCGCATGGCTACCTTCAATACGAGTGACTACGAGGGACTTTCAACCTTGAATAATGAACTTCGCACCCTGGAAGCCCAGGTGGAAGAACTGGAGGACACCTGGCTCAACCTCTCCGAACAGCTCGAAAGCTAAGGCTTTGCCTTCCAAGCTCCAAGCTCCAAGCTCCAAGCTCCAAGCTCCAAGCTCCAAGCTCCAAGCTGAAAGATTATAGGTGGGAAAAGTGCAAGGAATGTGTGCGTTAGGGACACACATGTGCACCAGCAGCAGGCCCATTGACACGCAGTATCTTGTAGCCAGGGAGTTCACGTGAAAGTTTTCCGGCAATCACGTCAGCTGTGGTGGCATCGTCGGCCAACACACCGATTGAGGGACCAGAACCAGAAAGAATCGCTGTCACCCCATACTGGCGTGCGGCCATGTACACCTCACGCAGAGTCGGGCACAAAGAAAATGCCGCCTCGGTGAGATCGTTGACCATAAGAGATCCAAGCGTCTCAATGTCTGTGCCCTCAAGCATCGCCCGAAGCTCCTGCGTATCAGCGACGAGTTCCTCAGCCACAGGCTGATATCCCATAATCGCATCGAATTCACGAAAGACTTCTGGCGTAGAAAGCCCCTCATCGCTGGTTACCATCACC
The DNA here is from genome assembly GCA_015679245.1 of Actinomycetaceae bacterium zg-1166. Classification (GTDB taxonomy): domain Bacteria; phylum Actinomycetota; class Actinomycetes; order Actinomycetales; family Actinomycetaceae; genus Changpingibacter. Next base: position 1,693,227 of record CP064953.1, read on the forward strand.
CACGAATGAAGTGCTCCAGGGTGGATCGGAGCGAGTACTTCACCGCGTCCACACCCATGCGCCAAGCCTCCCATCAGGGAAAACGGCACATCAGAACCAAGTTCAGCTCCCAGATTGTGCAGCTCATTTTTTCCAAGGCCAAGCTCCCATAGCTCATTGAGGGCGACGAGGACACCAGCGGCATCTGCCGAGCCTCCTGCCATTCCTGCCGCTACGGGGATGCGCTTGAGGATATGGAGACTAACGCCAGCACTCACCTTGTAGCGTTCGCGCATAAGCTCAGCCGCACGCATCGCAAGATTGCTCGAATCTGTCGGCAGGTCTTCTCCCAATCCTTCGATGCGTAGGCTCACCTGGCCTGTGGTATCAAGAGTTGCGGTGATGTCATCGAAGAGATCAAGCGCCTCGAACACTGTATCCAAGGGATGAAAGCCGTCACGACGAGGAGGCCCAACACGTAGAGCGATATTAACCTTGGCGGGAGCTGAAACTTTGACGCTTGGCACGTAGCGATTCTAACGGGCAAAGTCACTACCTCCTACCCGTGTGGTACGGGCATAGCTCACACCCAGCCAGCAATCCCCTGGCGTGCCTGTTCTTCGATGAGGGCAGAACACCCGTGTGAATCATTTGCCCACGGAATATACGCAAATTCTCCCCCACCCGCATGAGTGAAAGTCTCACGATTAAGGCAGGCAATTTCTTCGAGCGTTTCCAGGCAATCAGCCATAAATCCTGGACACACCACATCCACGCGCGGGCACCGGGCAGCTCCAAGCTGGCTCATCGTGTCAATCGTCGCCGGGCCGATCCATGCCGCCCGGCCAAACACACTTTGGTAACGCACGAGCATCTCTCCCTCGCCCAGACCAAGACATATGCGTAAGGCTTGAGCTGTAGCTTCACATTCACTGCGGTAGGGGTCGCCAGCCTTGTGCATGGCCTCCGGGATCGAGTGAAAAGAGAGAACGAGACGAGCACCAGAAGCAAAATCTGGGCGGCCACGTTCTGCCCATGAACTTTCGATTGCACTGGCCAAAGCCGCAATATAAGCATCTGAGATAGGGAAGGATCGCACGGTGCGCACTTCGAGCTGATCGCGTGAAGCGAGCATCCAGCGCGCAAGTTCGTCGCTCACGCTACCCGCCGATGAAGCTGCGTACTGAGGGTACAGAGGAAGAATAAGAACTCGCTTGCGTCCCTCGTCGCGTGCGCGCGTAAGGACAGAGCGAAGTGAAGGCTCGCCGTAGCGCATCGCGATTGCCACGTCGGCTTCCTCACTTAGGCGCTTACGGAGTATCTCTCCTTGGCGGAGTGACCAGTGCATGAGAGGGGAACCTTCGGGATACCAAATTGTCGCGTATTTCTTTGCCGAATCGCGCGGACGCACACGCAAAATAATCCCTTCGAGGATTGGCCTCCAGAGAGCAGGGTGCATCTCAATCACGCGCCGATCAGAGAGAAATTCGCGGAGGAAGGGGCGTAGAGCTTTCGCAGTGGGCGCTTGTGGGGTGCCGAGATTAACGAGAAGGACGAGGGGACGAGTGGCCTTGACCTGCGAGCCTTCGCTCTCCTTAGTTAGCGACATCTTTGTCGACAGATTTTTACGCATAGTTCAACTCTACCGCCCTAGGGACATACAGAGTTTCAGTTCTGATATATAACGATGAAGAAACTCATCTAAAGTTGCTATATAAATAGGGTTGACTCTCACCTTCCGCAGCAATCTTTGTACGTAAAGAACAAAAATCTTAGCGACGATTTAGCGACATACTCCGAAAGTAGTGCTGTCATTTCAGCCCATGAGCAATTCCTGCCCGCGCAATCGCAACGAATTGCGCAAGCCCTAGCTTCTCCCCACGCAAAGAGGGATCAATTCCTGCCTCGCAAAGAATTTCCTCAGCGAGAAGCGGGCTACCAGCCCAGGAAGAAAGCGCTCCTCGCAGAGTCTTACGGCGTTGAGCAAAAGCGGCATCCACCACGTCGAAGGTAGCCTCACGCAAATTTTTTTCCTGTTCAGGGCGGCGGATGAGTTCTACGAGCGCTGAATCCACATTGGGCACCGGCCAAAATACTGTGCGCGAAATTTTTGATCCGCGCCTCGCACTCGCATACCACGCCGCCTTGACTGAAGGCACACCATAGGTACGCGAGCCAGGGGCAGCAGCAAGGCGATCAGCTACCTCCGCCTGCACCATCACAAGCACACGCTCAAGGCTTGGGATCGCCTCAAGCAAGGTCAAAATCACCGGCACAGCCACGTTATAGGGAAGATTGGCAACGAGAGCCGTGGGAACAAACTCACCCTCACATTCATGGGGAACAGCAAGATCACGCGAACTAGTGATCTGCATAGCGTCACGGAGTCTCACCGCTAAGCGTCCCTCAGCTTCAGGCATACGTGCGGCAATCGTCGTCGGTAACTGCTTGGCGAGCACAGGATCTATTTCGACAGCCGAAACTTTGGCACCGGCTTCAAGCAGGGCAAGAGTAAGTGAACCCAGGCCAGGCCCCACTTCGAGCACATGCTCTCCTTCACACACGCCAGCCTCGCGCACGATCCGGCGTACAGTGCCTGCATCGTGCACAAAATTCTGCCCAAGGCTCTTCGTCGGGCGAATACCAAGAGTCTGTGTCAGCTGACGAATCTCGTAGGGGCCAAGTAGGCCATGCTCTTTCATCACGGTGCCCATTAGATCAAGAAGCGGCACACCGTGTCACCTAGAGGAAAGTTATACACGCATTCCACCTACACACCACACCGAGTGAAGTCAGTACCAGCCCTTTGACTGGAAGGCCGACCACGCACCACACGGAGTACCGTAGCGCCCGGAGATGTAACCCAATCCCCACTTGATCTGGGTGGCTGGGTTCGTCTGCCAATCTGCACCAGCGGAAGCCATCTTTGATCCAGGTAGTGCCTGCGGGATGCCATAAGCACCGGAAGATCGGTTAAGAGAGGAAGAATTCCATCCAGATTCACGGTTCCAGAGGTTCACAAGGCAGGTGAATTGATCCTGCCCGAAACCGAAGGAAGGAAGCATGTTTAGCGCGATCTGCTGAGCCTCACCCACGGGAGCAGCCACGGCACTACCAAGAGAAGTCAAGGAGGTAGTGTTTGCCGCTACTTCTTCCTTCGTCCCTACGCTCACCACTTCATCGACACGCGCAGTGGTGGTGGCGGAGATGACGAGATTGCGAGAAACCTCCTTGCCATCTTCGTAGGTGACATCGTAGGTGTTTGTCGTCACGCCATTGACACCAGCCGTGGTGACCTTCGTCGTACCCTTGGCAAGGTTTGCATCTTCAACTTGCGTGGATTGATAGGGATCCTCCACCTGCTCAGACACCTGAGTGATCTCCACTCGGGTAACGGTGATCCTCGCACCAGCGAGAACGGGAGCTGCCATTGCCGCCGAAACACGATCATCCGCATCCACAGAGATACCCGCAGCTTCAAGAGCAGCCGCGAGGTTAGGCGCCGAGGAAGTGATCTGACGCGAGGTACCGTCCACAACGACGGTGAAAGTAATAGCTGTGGGATCGTCGGTGGCGTACTCGTGAGAAGTGAGGGTGGCCGGGTTCTCAATTCGAGCCATACTCGCACCCGCACTATTCACACCGCCCACGGTGATCGCCGTGACAGAGAGAGCAGCAGCCACAACCATAATCGCCGCGCTTACGGAGCGGGAACGCCGAGGAAGCCACCAGCGACGCCTGGGAGCAGGCTGAGAAGCAAAAGCTGTTTCAGTGAAGTCTGAGGTAGAGGGCGCAGAATCTGTGGCGGTAGGCGCTAGCTCCGTCTGCGAAAGCATTGCCAGCTCCGCTTGAGGAAGCGAAGGCCACGAGGGCGCTGCCATCTCCTCACTGCCCTGAAAGGAAACAGCAGATTCACTGGTGGCGAGAGCAGGCGTAGCTCCAGCGGTTTGTGTTGTCGCAGTAAATGCGACCTCAGCTGTGTGTGCGGCTTGTTCCCAGCTTGGAAGCGGTACACCATTGGCCGGATTCTGACGAGCGGCAAGCTCAGCCATGAGGCGCTTATGCTCTAGACGGTTGAGCGCGCGACGCGAAATCGTGGTGCGTTCGCCGAAGCGAGCCACGGTCGGTGACTCAGCCGAGCTAGAGTGTCGTCCCACTATATCCTCCTGTTGTCGGCGGCATGAACGGCTGGCGTGTAACTCCCGAAGATTCGGGTCTCGCACCCGCATGGACTAGACTCCTTCGCTTCACAGGTTCTCCCATCTCTCACGAGGGAGCATTCAGCCTGTGAGTCACGAAATCGTGATATCCACGCTCGGATTACCGTGCTCCACCTGGATGGTGACAGCCCCGGTACATTCCGTAAACTGTGCTCTCGTCCTTGGAACATAAGCACAGCGCCGCTTTGCCAGATAACAAAACTATATCGAGTGTAATCATTTTGTGATATTTGAGCTAGTGAAACGTTGCGACCCTCACATCGTAGGCTGTGTAGATCCTATTATTTCCAGGCCAGATCTAAGCTCGCATACAGCAGGCAAACGGTGATCGTCGAAACTTCCACGGTGGAGATATCCAAGCCCGCACGCAGGAACAAGCGTCGCACAGAGCATCAGACCACAGCCCGAGACGTTCCAAGCCCGCACGCAGAGGCAAGTGTGTGGGTCTGTCTGCATCTCCCCCGACTCGACTGGTATTTTCCTTTATATGAACGAGGACATCACTCCCGCCGAGGCACATGCCTCTCCTTCTACTCCTTCTGCGCAACCGAACCCGGAACTTCCCACTCACGCACAGGGGACAACACCGATTCAGCCAGAAGAATCACTCCACCTTCCCGAGCCTCATAGCCTCGGTGAATCTGAAGTTTCACCTCCAACACAAACAAGTTCAGCAGCGCCAGAACCTTCTTTACCGAACTCAACAGCTCCATACAATGCTGAGCCTGCCTTCGCGACTCCTGCACCACATGTGCCGCTAGGCCACGCAAGGCCAGCACCCACTCCTTATCCAACATCTTTCTCTGCAGTTCACACACCTTCCCACGCATCCCCACCCTCCTGGCGCACCCAGTGCGCTTTCCTCGCGGCAGGAGTTTTCTGTGTGGGGTTCGTCGTAGCTGGAATGTTCCTCCCCTACTTCTCAGGAATAAACCGCGCCGGAGAACCCTCAGGGAGTGTCTCGATTGTGAGCGGCCTTCCTATATCTTCACTTCTGCTTTTCTCTGGAACGACGATTCTCACGGCCATTGCCCTTCTCGCCCAGGCGGTAGGCTCAAAGCTGCCACGCCCCTTCCGGATTCTTGCCGGATTACTCCCTGTGGTGGCCGTGGCAATCGCCCTTACCTTCCTGATATTCAACATTGAGCCTACTGACGACGTTATTGAGGAGATCAGCATACGTGGCGGCTATTGGCACCGCGATCTTGGATTCTGGGCAATTGCACTGGGCTGCCTCGCACTTATCCTCTTCAGTCTCACGTTCCTTACGTCGATGACCTCACGCACAAGTGCTGATTATCGCAAAGCGCACCCGGTCACTGGAGGGTACGTGGGGCATGAGGGAGCTGGCTATCCACAAGATATGCCAACAAGTGGATATCCAGTAAGAGCACCTGAACATGCTTATCCGGCGGTGATATCCGCAGAGACGAGTTCAATGCCTAGCCCAACACCTCAATCGTGGCACGGAACTTTCGTTGCTCCGAACTCGGCTTCTACGCCCACGACGAATCAGGCAGGTAGCTCAATCCCTTTGGCGAATGCGGGGGAAAGCTCCTGGCCTACCACCTCTACCACCTCGTAGCCCTCATCTACCTTCACCCGCAGCTGGGGAATAAGGAACAGAAACCTCAAGGGCAGGTCGCCACGTCTTACCTAGTCTTACCTAGGGCAAGCCCCTTACCTAGTGCCGCACTAGCCCAACACGCGCCGACTCAACACACTAGCTCAATACCTAGAGTTCATACACCTCTCGCGTATTCGCATCCAGCTGTGCGCACCACGTTTCCTCGTCGATACCTCGAAGCTCAGCCATAAAGCGCGCAGTGTAGGCAACCGCATATGACGCATTGGGATGACCTCGCCAAGGTACCGGCGTGAGGTAAGGAGCATCAGTCTCTACAAGCACAAGTTCCTTCGGGAAGGCGAGGAATGCTTCACGCACACCCTTATTAGCTGGATATGTGAGAGGCCCGGCAAAGCTCGCATACCAGCCCTCACGCGCACAGAGCTCGGCCATCTCACGATCTCCAGAGAAACAGTGGAACACAGTGCGTTCGGGTGCACCGCATTCACGCAGCACACGGATGCAATCCTCGTGAGCTTCCCTATCGTGAATCTGGAGCGGCAGATCCAACTCCTTAGCCAAAGCAATATGCATCCGGAAGGATTCAATCTGTACCGATTTTCCCGCCTCAGCCGTACGAAAATAGTCAAGCCCACTTTCCCCGATCGCCACCACGGCCTCTGAACGTGCGAGATCAGCGACGAGTCCCACAGCATCTTCGAGGCTGTACTCGCGGTGCCACGGGTCAAGCCCGTGCGTGAGGCCATCGGGGGCTTCGTCGGTAATCCCGCAATGCAGCGGAGCATCGTTAGGGTGAATCGCGATCGCGGCACTCACGTGGGAACGATAGCGTTCAGCAACCTCTACAGTGCTCGCGAGCGTAGGCACTTCACACCCTGAGCTAATCGTGTGGCGCACCCCCACCACTTCCATCGCCTCGATGATTCGTGGCACTGTCATTGACCCAGATCCAGGTTCCTTCCCAGCGACGAGCGTATGTAGCACCTCGTGGCTCTCACCTGTATCTGACCCGCCCTCGCCAGATATCGACGTGTTCAGGCCAAAGTCCTCGATATAGTTCTCTCCGTGTACGGGTAAGTGCGTGTGATTATCGACAATCGGGTGCGCAAGTGTTTCTGGCAGGTCGGGAAATATATTTCGCTTTTTCTTCCCCATCGTTTCTCCTCTCAGTTCACACTCTCAGCGTGCCCTTTCCTTTACGTGTACGTGTCTTTTGCGCGGCGGTACTTCCCGCAGCTCGCCCGCGCACTTCCCACAGCTCGCTCATACTGCTGAGCGTTGTCTGGGTAGCGATCATGGCGAACACTCTCGATCTACCAGGAAAGCGGGGAGGCATACGCCTAGAACTACCTACCTCCGTGCCGCCTTCCTCGACGCTTAGGATTCCTCAGCCAAACCGAGGCGGTCGAGTTCCTCGGCCACAACGGATTCGTCGAGCTTGACAAAGACAGGCTTAGGTTTGGCGATCGGCGTACCAGGCACAACCTCACGCGGTGCCCATTCGCGCACATCGGTGTAATCGCCAGTGATAATCGGGTAGGGATCGCCGCCATCAAGATCTTCTACTTCCTCCAGGCGCGGCATCGGGGCAATGTCACCAGCTCCGCCGAGCACACGGTCAATCGCATTAGAGGAGTGCGGGAGAAACACGCTCATCATAGTGTTGAGGTCGCTCACGGCCTGCACAAGCGTATTGAGCACGGTGGCCAGGCGTTCGCGTTGCTCGGGAGCTTTGAGGTGGAAGGGTTCCGTGCGTGCCACATAAGCGTTGGCTTCACCTACGAGATGCATAATTTCCGCGAGTGCGGCACGCTGGCGATGGTGCGCAATATGATCGCCTACAGTCTCAAAACCGCCACGCACGGCTTCAAGTAGCTCGTTATCCACAGCCTCGCGCTCAGAAGCTGCAGGGATCTCTCCGAAGTTCTTCGCGATCATTGCGGCAGTGCGATTGACGAGGTTACCCCAGCCGGCTACGAGTTCAGAGTTGTTACGGCGCACAAACTCCGACCACGTGAAGTCGGCATCTGAGTTCTCTGGGCCTGCAATCGAAATGAAGTACCGCAGTGCGTCAGGTTGGTAGCGCGAGAGCACATCGCGCACATAGATAACGACGTTCTTCGAGGAAGAAAACTTCTTACCCTCCATCGTGAGAAACTCAGAAGCCACAACCTGTGTGGGGAGGTTAAGGGCGCCAAGGCTACCGGAGCTTCCTTCGCGCTCTCCTTCACCGTTGTAGGCAAGGAGTTCGGCAGGCCAGATCTGGGAGTGGAAAACGATGTTGTCCTTACCCATGAAGTAGTAGGAAAGAGCTTCTGGATCGTTCCACCATGCGCGCCATTCCTCGGCGCTGCCCTGCCCTGTAGCTTCGCGGCGGCGCGCCCATTCTACTGAGGCAGAGAGGTAGCCGATTACGGCATCGAACCACACGTAGAGGCGCTTGTTCGGCTGGGCTTCCCACCCTGGTACGGGGATTCCCCAAGAAATATCACGGCTCATTGCGCGCGGGCGCACATCCTCAAGCAGGTGCTTGGAGAAGGAGATGACGTTTGGGCGCCATCCGCCCGTCTTTTCTACTTTATCGAGCCAGGTACCCAGTGCCGTAGCAAGAGCCGGTAGATCGAGAAAGTAGTGCTCTGTTTCTTTAAAGAGCGGTGTTTTTCCAGAAACTTTTGAGACTGGGGCGATGAGATCCTGTGGATCAAGCTGGTTACCGCAGTTATCGCACTGATCACCTCGTGCGCCTTCGGCTCCGCACATCGGGCAGGTACCTTCGATGTAACGGTCGGGCAGAGTGTTGCCAGAAACGGGATCGATAGCTACGGATGTCTCCTGCACGATCATGTAGCCGTTATCGCGGCAGGTGCGGAACATCTGCTGTACAACATGCTCGTGGTTGAGCGTGGTGGTGCGAGTGAAGAGATCGTAGGAGAGGCCAAGAGCTACGAGATCCTCGACGATGATCCGGTTGTTCTTGTCGGCTAGAGCTTTGGGAGTGACGCCAGCTTCGTCGGCGGCAACGAGAATCGGGGTGCCATGTTCGTCGGTGCCGGAAACCATGAGCACATCCTCACCGCACATGCGCATGTAGCGCGAGAATACATCGGAAGGAACGCCGAAACCGGCAACGTGGCCAATATGGCGCGGGCCGTTGGCGTAGGGCCATGCAACTGCAGAGAGAATATGCGACATGCCTCTTATTCTAGGGGTTCACCTGGACACCTTGCGCCCGCCAGAAGAATGAGGAGGTGTCACTCTCCCCACGTTTGATCGCTTTTGTTCACGCGGGATACGTTCCACGTTTGATCGCTTTCTTGTGTGGGGCGTGTCCGCCACGAATCGGTGAGTTTCTACTCACTACCTCACGAATCTTTCTTAGAAAAGTCGCCGACCTTCCTCGTTCCGTCCCAATCAGGATTCACCTCCTAAAATCTCAGCTTCTGAAATCCCGCCTTCCCAAAATCTCACCTTTCACGGTTCTCGCCCGCGCATTACCCTAGAAGGTGCTTCGTGTCGATGGATCTTCCCACAAGGTGCGAAGCCCAGCCATAACGGCGAAGCCTGCATATAACGGTAAAGCCCAACCACCCAAGTGTGAGGAGAGATCATGGAAACAGCGGCACGAGCCCTTGTGATCGTGGATGTCCAACCTGCTTTTTGCGAGGGAGGAAACTTGGGGATCGAAGGAGGCAACGCCATCGCGGAGAAGATCGCTGATTTCGTCACTGACCATGCCGAAGATTATGACCTCATCCTCACAACCCAGGATTGGCACATCCGCCCTGGCTCGCATTTCTCCGCCACCCCAGATTTCGTCGATTCCTGGCCTATACACGCAGTGGCAGGCACTCCCGAGGCCGAACTCCACGAAGCAATTGCCTCTCTTCCCATTGATGTCCTGGTAAAGAAAGGGCAGTACGGGCCTGGCTATTCAGGTTTTGAGGGGTGCGATGAGGACGAGCGCACCCTTGAGGAAATTCTTCGAGACGCAGAGATTCACAATGTGGACGTGGTGGGGCTGGCTGAATCCCACTGTGTGCGCGCTACCGCAGTAGACGCTGTACGTTTCGGATTCCAGGTACGCACATTGACTGACCTCACAATCCCCGTGGACGAGAAGGCCGGGCGCGAGGCTCGTATAGAGATGGATGAAGCTGGCATTACGCTTCTCACCAGCTCAGAGGCTTTTGGATTCTACGAGGAAGATGACTTCACGGCAGGTAGCTTCGACACAGAGCCTTCCCTCGACGATGTTGAGGACGACATAGCCGCCTTCATGGGCAAGCGTGAACATGATCCCACTTCAGGGCGGGGCAGTACGCTGGGCACCACCTCCAGCGTAGAGGCACCTGTAACTCACGCTTCCTCCTTCTACGAGGAGGATAGTGATCTCTCCGATTTTGACGATATGGCCGATCTGGAGATCGAGGATATTGATTTTTCTGGTGAGGCTGACGATTCCGATTTCGACTTCTCTGATATCGATTTTCGCATGTGAGACCAGCGGATACGCCTCCCAGAATCGCAAGCACAGCACTTGACCTCACAAACGCAGGCACAACGCTGAGTAGAATCGTCTACTTTGGGGCACTCAGCTTTTATTGCGCGCGGCGAGTGCCGCCTCGTAAAGCTCACGAGAACGAAGGCCTTCACGCTCTGCCACATAGCGGGTTGCATCTTTGAGGCGCACCCCTAGCTCAGAGAGTTTACGTACGTGGGTGAGTGCGCACGCGAGGTTGCGTTTCTCATCATGACGTGAAGCTCCGGCAACGACGATCACAATCTCGCCGCGCACCTGGTCGCTGAAAATCTCTGCAAGTTCACCAAGGCTTCCACGCCGTGATTCTTCGTACACCTTAGTTAATTCACGACACACGCACGCCTCACGCTCAGCTCCAAATACCTCAGCCATCACGGTAAGGCTCTCTGTGAGGCGGCGAGGCGATTCGAAGAACACCATCGTGCGCTCCTCGCCCACCAGAGCTTCAAGCTGGCTTCGTTGCTCGCCACTCTTGCGTGCGAGAAATCCTTCAAAACTGAAACGGTCGGTAGCCAGACCTGAAAGTGCAAGTGCCGTGAGAACAGCGGAAGGGCCAGGAATAACTGTCACACCCACCCCGGCTTCGTGAGCACGGGCGACGAGGCGATAACCTGGATCTGAGATAGAAGGCATCCCTGCATCTGTGACGACGAGGACGCGTTGTGTGCGTGCCAGTTCCACCAAATACGACCCACGGCTCTCTTCGTTGTGCTCATAGTACGAGAGCACCCGGCCACGCACCTCGATCCCGAGGCGTCCAGCCAGGTTAAGGAAGCGCCTGGTATCTTCAGCCGCAATCACCTCAGCTTCGGCAATTTCGCTACGAAGGCGAGGCGAGGCGTCCTCGTCGTTTCCAATAGGCGTTGCTGCCAGCACAATCATGTCTCAACTCTACTGGGACTAGGCGACTAGAATTTCGCTCAGAGCCTCCATGGACAGAAAGAAGAGTGGAGATGTCGCGCAGTTCTCAATCCCCACACGAGGGGGAGACTAGTTCTCCAACCCTTCGTCGTACCCTCAGCGATAGCGAAGCCGCAGCTTGGGAGGATGAACTTCGCGGACGACTCGGATTACTCCCTCGTGGCCTCACACTTCCCTCTCAGATCCGCCTACGTGGTTGGATCGTGACCACGATCACCACACTTATAGCGGCGCTCACACGACTGTGGAACCTCGCTCACCCCCACGCCCTCATTTTCGACGAAACGTACTACGTCAAGGGTGCCACCTCGCTCCTTACCCAAGGCTTCGAAGGAAAATGGGGTGGCGAATCAGTGAACGCGCACTTCCTGCGCGGGGATGTCAGCGCCCTCTCTGCCACTGACGCTGACTACGTGGTTCACCCTCCACTGGGCAAGTGGCTCATGGCTGCTGGCCAGGCAATCTTTGGTACAGATAACGGTGTGGGGTGGAGGATCAGCACAGCTCTCGCCGGAATTGCCTGCGTATTCCTGGTGGCGCGTATCGCCATGCGCATGTTCCGTTCCCCCGTTGTCGCAGCACTGGCCAGTGGCGCCCTTGCTCTCGATGGCATGGGGATCGTGCTCTCGCGTACCGGAATCCTCGATAACCTTCTCTCTTGCGCTGTACTCCTCGCCTTCTACATACTCCTCCTCGACCGAGAAAATATGCGTGCACGCCTCGCGCGCAGTAGTGCCCGCGAGAAAATTTTCTTTGAAGGTGGGACTACCGGCTCAACTTCTGGAGAATCTTGTTCTGGAAGCTCCCGTTCTGGAGAATCTTGTTCTGGAGAGTTCTGCACATCAGTTTTCGTGACCCCTGCAGCTCTGGGAGGTCCCGCGCTGTGGTGGAGACCCTGGCTTGCTCTAGCTGGACTTATCCTCGGCCTTGCCTGTGGTATCAAGTGGTCGGCTCTCTATGCCATCGCCGTTTTCGGAATCATGGTCTTTATCTGGGGGATGTGCGCACGACGAGCTGTTGGGATTCGTTGCTGGAAACTCTCCGGTTTCGTCTATGACGGCATATTGGCCTTTTACGCCTTCCTCGTCCCTGCATTTCTGGGCTATCTCGCCTCCTGGCTCTCATGGTTTTTGAATCCACATTCCTATGGGCGTTCTTGGGCACACGAGCGCATTGCTGCTGGCCTAGATCTCCCCCTTCCCTGGGCCTCCAAATCTCTCAACTCCCTGTTGCACTACCACGACTCGATGTGGACCTTTCATAATGGCCTCTCCTCCCCACATAACTACATGTCACAGGCATGGCAATGGATCTTCCAGTTACGGCCTGTCTCCTTCTACTGGCGTGGTACTGATGCCATGGCCGAAACCTGCCCTGGGGAAAAATGTGTCCAGGCCATCACTTCGATCGGCAATCCTGCCGTGTGGTTCATCGCCTTACTTGGCCTCGCCGTAGTGATCTGGGCAGCTCTGCGTGAACGCGATTGGCGCGCCTGGGCTATCCTCGCTGGTTACGGCGCTATGTGGGTGCCGTGGCTCAGTTACACGAACCGCACAATCTTCCAGTTCTACGCAGTGGCTTTCCTCCCTTATGTGGTGCTGGCTTTTGCCTTTGGCCTGAGTTACATCCTGGGTCTGCTATGCCCGGCACGTATGCCCGCCCGTAGCTTTACTGAGGTGTGTGGGTCGAAGGCTAAGCTGCTTTACACCGACGACGAAACTGCTGCGCAATCCTCCAGTGTTTCCGGTGTTTCCGTCGCTTCTGGGGTTTCTCCTGTTTCCGGTGTTTCCGTCTCTTCCACACATTCCTTATCCGTGCAGGTAACGGAGAAACCCACCATAACCCACTTCCTTCCACAGGGCTTAGAGCGCGCTCAGGTATTGGCACTCATGGCCGTGGCTGGGTTCGTCGTTATCACCGCAATTTTCTGGTTCCCACTCTGGACTGGAGGCACAGTCTCCTACACTTTCTGGCATATGCACATGTGGCTGCACTCATGGATCTAGCAGTAGTGAGAGGCGTTTTGCTAGAGGGAAGCGTATCTCTCCCTTCCTTGGGAGACTTCTCTTTGAGGTAGCTCTCTGGGTATATTTCTTAGGGCTTCCCTCGTGGGGTACCTTCCTTAGGCTTCTTCTCGGAACACTTCTCTTTGAGATACCTCCTGTGGGATACCTCTCGTGAAGAACTCTTCTTGGGGTGCTTCCCTTGGAGCACCCCTTCAAACACCCTTGTTGGAACACTTCTTTTGGGTTATCCCTCGTGAAACACCTCTTGTGAAGAGTTTCTTAGAGTACCCTTCGCTCTTAAAGCACTTATCTCGCCTATCCTCCTTAAAACACCTCCCTTGAAGTCCTCTGACCTCTGACCTACAATCGTGCCATCTGCCGTTCATCACCTTATGTGTAGCGGTGGAGGGCGCTGTGGCACTGTGGCCGCACGCGCATAGATTCAAGGAGGAACCTATGTTCATTTTTCTCTCGCATACGCTCAATGAGACTGACGGCGCATGGCCAGGCGAACCCACCCTCACCGTGGAAAAGGACTCCGTGATCGGCAAGAATGGCAAACCCTTCAACTCCGTGATCCTTCACCTCCCCAACCACTTCGCCACGCATATCGACGGCCCCCATCACTTCAATGCCGAGGGTGCCGAATTCAACACCCTCCCCGCTGAAAAGTTTGGTTTCCTCGAAGATGAGATTCTCCTTGTAGATCTTCCTGAAAAGTGCAAGCCAGAATCCGTCATCACCGTTGAAGATCTCGAACCCTATCGCCAGAAGCTCGCACACGCACGGATTCTTCTTATGCGCACCGGCTTCGAGAAGTACAAGCGCACCGATCCAGACCTCTACATCCACCATGGCCCGGCAATCCACGCTGAACTTGGCAAGTGGCTCAACCTTGAGTTTCCTGCACTTGACGTTATCGCAATGGACTGGCTCTCCATCGCTTCACCCGCCAACGATCACGGGCCTGAGGCTCACCGCTGGCTCCTGGGTAACTACACCGACCACATCATCACCGGCATCGAAGATATGCCGATGGCCATTATCGGAGATAAAAAGATCAAGTTTCTCACCTTGGGTCCGCTTCGTGTCGATGGCGTGGATTCTGTGCCCGTCTCACCGATGGCATGGGTGGAATAGCCTGGGCGGAGTACGTGGAGTACTCAAATTTTCTAGGCGACGAAGCCGCCACCCTGCATTTCACATAGCAACTCATCTCTTGAGTATTCCTGCACCTCAACACAGGTGCAGGAATACTTATATGGAAAAGATGAATAAACTCCACACAAGCCACCAGAGGAATCCATCAACATTGGCATAGCATGGGAAACCGTCATGATACACACCTCATCTCTCATATGAGGAGGAAGAGTGAACTGCACAGATTGATATTCACCCACGTGTGGTGGAGTAAGCGCAATAGTTGATACTCGCATCGTAGTCACCGATAAGAAACTCACTTCGATTATTGATCCCAACCGTGTTTGGAAATATACCAATCTTCGAATCAATTTCTTACGGTCGGCACTACCGGTTGTGCAACCTAGCAGCTAAGAGCTCCAGCTGTGTTCGCCGCTTGTAAAATGCGAACACAGCTGTTTGGTTTTTGCATTGCTTAACAATTCAAGTAAACGTATCATCAGCGATGAGGCTAATTGTCTGACATCTGAACACGTGAAGGTGCGTGTTTGGCTCTGATCCCCAACACATTAGGAGTCACTGATGACTAAAAAGATACCTCTAAGATCTGCGGTGATCGCAACTGCTTTAGCTTGTGCTCTTCTTGTTCCCGGTGCTTTTGGGAATGTTTCTGCTTCGGCTACGAGCCACTTTAGCACTACCGTTTCGGCAGCCAGCTCGCCGGTAACTTTAGATGAATGGAAAGCCTACAACCAGGCGCAACCTGAATATCACAAGCTCCTTACACGACTGGCATCCCCCCCCCGATGAATTGGGTATTTGCCGGTGACTCCATCACTCACGGAGTTTGGCACACTGCTGGTCAGCGTACTTTCAGTGAATTATTCAGTGACTACCTCGAAAACCATCCCCTCAACGGCCATGACCGTAGCAATGACGTCGTCATCAATACTGGTATTTCCGGTGCCACCACTGCCGATGCTGCACAAAACTGGGATCACTGGGTCAGCTCCAAGCATGGCGATGTGGTATTTCTAGCTTTTGGTATGAATGACGGTCGTACCAATCCGCCGGCTGTACCGCTTAACACCTATATTGAAAATCTGCGTAGTGATATCGCTAAAGTACGTGCTAATGGCGGTATCCCGATCCTGCAAACACAAAATTACACCGGCACTGCCAGCCTCAACACTAACCTTGACAAGCTCTTCGCTGCCGAGCGCAAACTTGCCGAAGAAGAAAAGGTTATGCTCATTGACGCTAACCGGATTTTCTTGGATGCCAATGAAGGTAATGCGGTTGCTGCTACTTTCCGCAACGATCAGCTACACCCCAATAAAATAGGTCACCTGCGTTGGGCTAAGGGGCTAATGAATGCCCTAGGCTTATTAGCTGACGATTCGCGACTGGCAACTTGGCAAGACGCTGACACCACCTTGCTTGAAGGTGGCAAGATAATTAACACTAGTCGCCTGGCTTGGGGCAACCGAAAACAGCCGGAAATGACCGGTGTACTGGCAGGTGTTGGCGAGGAAAACGCCCGCTACGACGGTAGCTCCTGCCAGAAACAGGAATTAGATACTGAGGTTATGAATGCCTTAGGTGAAGCAACTTTAGTTTCCCGAGTACGTATTGAGCCTAGCAGTGAGACGGTTACTTTAGCGGCTTTCTCCAATTCTTCCGGTGTCAGCAAAGTTAATGTGCAGGTACTAAATAACGGTAAAATGCGAGTAAATCGTAACTTCGGAACCGAAGATGGTTTCTACACCGACTATAAAAGTGGAGTAGTGCTTAACGATGGTTCTTGGCATACCGTTGCCGTTAGTATGACTGCTTCACGAATGCGTATGACAGTTGATGGCATAATTGCCAACGACGTCGATTTGTCCAAGAATGCTGCACACTCAATGGCACCTTCGCGCTTTACAGCCGATAAGTTTACGGTTGGTTGTATAGTTGATAGCGCTCACCCTGAGGGTGCCGAGAAAGCAACCGGATTTATTAATTATGCGGCCTTACTAAATCACGACAGCAATATTGCAACATTGCAAGAATTAACTACCGAAGCCAACGGTAATTTACTGGCAACCGTAACCCCGCATCTGCGCATAGATGGGGGTTCGAACTGGGTCTTTGTAGGTGGAGCAACCACCGAAGGTAATCTCAAGCAGGGCTTGGCTAAGAATTATGTTGAGGCGGTAGACGAGGCAGTACGTTGGGAAATCTCGCGTACTTACCACGCTAATGGACGTGCCAAATTCTTCATCAACACCGCTAATGACGGGCAAAGTATTGCCACGGTAAATAGAAATTATGAGCAGCTTGTGGGCCGCTATGCGCCGAATCTAGTGTTCATTAACCCCGATATACGCGATGCTAAAGGTAAAGCAGTTGAAACCGATGTAGCAAAGTTTAGCTCCGATCTCAATACTTTGATCGCCAAGATCAAAGAACAGGGTGCTAAACCGATTCTAATTACTCCAGCTTCGGTTAATAGCGGCGACGCAGCTTATGCCGAAGAAATGTATAGTTTGGCTAAAGCTAATGATTTGCCGGTAATTGACGCTTACGCTTATTTTACACAATTGAATGGGCTAGATAGCGATGTAGCTAAGCAATGGTTTAATACGCGCGGTCAATTAAACCACCACGGTCATGCTCAGTTGGCCAAGTACATTATGCGTCAGATTAAAGCGGTTAGTGCCAATTCCAACATTATGGCACTCAACTATATTGATCCGAGCCTACCGATACCGCCGGCTGAAGAACCGGCTGAGCCTGACCCTAGTGCAGAACCGACGGAACCGGAACCCAGCGAGCCTGCGCCCAGTACAGAACCAAGCACACCCAGCGTGGAACCGACGGAATCGCTACCCAGTACGGAACCCAGTGACCCTGCACCCAGCACGGAACCCAGCACACCCACGCCCACTACAGAACCCAGCAACCCCGCACCCAGCACGGAACCAACGGAACCGCTACCCAGTACGGAACCTGGTATGCCCACACCAAGCCAGCAGCCTACTGAGACGGCTCAGACTAACCCGATTAAGCCGACCCTAACCCCAACCGCTAAACCTGAGCTGTCAAAGGCAACCCAGCCGGCTACGGTAAACAAGCAGTGGGGTAACGGATTAGCTAAGACCGGAATCAACGTACCCCTAATCGCCACCCTGCCCCTCTTACTCCTTGGGGCGGGTCTAGTGCTACGTCGTCAGCGTCGCGCCTGATTAAAGTACCCGCAGTCGGGGTTGTTAACCGAAATGGTCTACCAACTCCCGCCGCGGGTATTTTTATACCTAAAAGCCAGGTTAAAGCCCTAATAGCGCATGAACTAGTGTCGTAAGCTAGTTACTACCCCGGTTTGGATTGCGTTTTAGATCCCTTTGGCACCTTCACTAAGCAGAGCGGTGGCAGGTAGAGCATTAGTGCGGTGTGAAGCCCTGCCGTATAGCTCGGCACCCCATGCCATGACGCGGTACGCAACGGTAAAGTTGACTGGGCGGTAGTACCGATCGAAAACTCCGTCGAAAGCACAGTAAGTGCCGCGTTGGACGCGCTCTATCACGGCTTACCCTTAGTTCTCGGCGAAGAAGTGTTGGTACCGGTAACTTTCCAATTAGCTGTAAAATCGGGCAAAACTTTGGCTGATATAACTCATATAGGCACCCGCTCCCGCGCCTGGGTGCAATGCCGCAACTGGGCGGAACTACTTTTACTAAAGCCTTCCATGTCCCCACCACGTCTAGCGCAGCTGCCACGCAACTGCTAGCTAACAATCACAAGCTACTTTCGATGCCGCATTATGTAAGAGCACTTCAGCCCAACGCTATAGGTGTGAAATTCTCTGCGCTGATGTGGCAGATAATTAGGATAGTAATTCGTTTGTGCACGTGAAAAGCTAGTCAATGAGCGCTGGTAAGCTGCGCAGATAAAACTACGATTCAGGCGGTGTAGCGGTAAACTAAGGTGGTTCACTACTCAAGTTTTTAGAATAATTCGCAGTACATGACGTGGATCTCTTAAGTAGAGAATCACACCCCGTCGGTAACGGGTTGGATAGCTATACTTTCTCTATCGATATATCGGACATATAAATGAGCAGCGTGTACACGCCGCGCTGCTCGGCTTGTACACGCTACCCGGATTAGCCAGGCTAATCTGATATTAGATTTATGGGCTTATACTCTAATGCCGAAGGTAGAAAACTATAGTTATCCGAAAGTAGGGCTGATAAGCGCTATTAGAGAGCACAAAACTGGCCTGTCTAGTTACCTAGTTACTCAACTGAATTACGCTGTGCGCGCACGATTGCCTTGTCGATAAACATAATTAGTGCCACAAAAATTAAGCCACCAACAAGAATACCCACAGTATTAAGCAGAGTTTGCTGGTAGCCCAAGGCAACCACATTAACGAAACTATAAGGATAGGTGTGCCAAATTGCCCCACGCAGGAGCATAAAGACAATCCAGATTAAAGGCACAATCAGGGCGCGAGCTAAAGTCGCTAACCCCAAACCGCCGCGTGGACCAAAACCAAAAGCTGCCACCAGCATTAACACTGGCACCACCGCGTGTTGGATCGGACTGGTGACCAGATTCCACCCCGAAAAATGTACGTAAGGGGCAATCATCGTGGCATAGACGATTCCCGTAACCGTAATCATCATGGTTGCCGATAACTGCAAAGCGCGCCCCCAAACACCGACTGGTTTAAGCGTCTGTGCCACATAAGTAGCCACTAAAGCCACCAAGATATTAGACCACTCAGTGAAATAACTAAGTGTTTCAAAAATACGTTCAGCCGCTCCAGCCCAACCCGTAGGGGTGGCGCCAAACATGCCTGCCTTAACTGGAACGCGGACATAGCCATCAAATAACTCAACAATCAAAGTCAACGCCACGCCTAGCCACGCAAAAAAAGCCGTTAACCCATAGACGCGCCGGCCGTTAATACTCAGGACAGTAATTTCATTATTAACCACCCTCATAGTTTAGGGGAAAATAATTATCCACGTAAGGGTGATGTATGTCATATACAATCTTAAGGGTTAGCTATATGGTCACACAAAAGCGAAGTGTGAGGTGGATACCAGACGCGAGCTTTTTAATATCAATCGTAAAAACATTCAATATTTCACTTGTAGGAACCTGGTCTAAAAGCCTCCACTTTTAATTGAGTATTTTTGCAATATAGGTGAACATAATTGGAGCTGCTACGCGCTTTCTCAAGCATAATGCTGGTCAAACAAGAAAAGAGAAAACGGTAATTATATCTCTAGGAGATAGTAGGTATCGATGTTGCCCTAGGATAGGCGGCTTGGTCTTACCAAGGTAAACTACGAGAGAAAACTCTCAAAAGTTAGTAATCGCACCTTTATCAGCTATAGCCAGTATTCGTTGCAACATTGTTAATTATAAGCCAATTATCGATTTGACGCAGTGTGGAATTTTTTAAAGAAAACTCAGATAAAACCAACTATTTTTGTCCTTTAACTCTGGATGACTTCCGTGCTTGAATTGAACCTATAGGGTTTGCAGTGGTCAGTTATTATACCTACTGATATAGAACACAAAATAAAATCTTGTATTGAAGTGCCTTGGTTTTTTCCTCGGTATGAACTACCCTGGTTTTTGTTCCTGGGTGTTCGCCTTGTCGTCTGAGGTGCCCCGGGTTTTGTTCCTAGGCATGTGCCTTGATTTTCATTATTTCCTGGGTTGGGTGTTGACGCCAAAATTCTTCCTCGGCCTCAACCGGTGTGCGGTAGTTAAGGCCTTGGTGAAGCCGTGACTCATTCCACCAGTTCACCCATTCAAAGGTCGCGATCTCAACCTCGACAACGTCCGCCCACCTCCGGGTATGAATGAGTTCATTCTTGTACGACCCGTTGACGTTTTCAGCCAGAGCATTGTCATAGGAGTCGCCAACCGTCCCAGCAGAAGCAGTGATTCCATGCTCGGCCAAGGGCTGGTTGTAGATGATGCTCACGTACTGCGACCCGTGATCCGAATGGTGAATCAGCCCAGTAGTTTGCCTAGCGCAGGCAATCGCCTAGTTCAGTGCTTGCAGCGGTAACGCCTTGGTGCGCATCGAGTCTGACAGCGCCCACCCAACGATCCGGCGGGAATACACATCGGTGACAAAAGCTGCGTAGACAAACCCACTGATGGTGGGCACGTAGGTAATATCTGCTACCCACAATGCGCCCGGGCGTATCGCTGTGAACTGGCGCTTGACCAGGTCTGGGCGCAGATCCTTGCCCTTAGCTGGACGTGTGGTGACAGGGGTTCTCCCTTTGGTTTTGCCAGATACACCAGCCAGACGCATCAGACGAGCAACCTGCTCACGGCCAATGTCGATGCCTTCGCGGCGAAGCACATGCCACATCTTCTTTACGCCGTAGACCTGGTAGTTTTCGGCGTAAACCTGGCGGATGTGCTCCATCAGGGCAGTGTCGCGAAGAGCACGGGCACTCGCGCCGCGGGCCTTGGACTGGCGGTACCCGCGGGAGGTGATGAAGCCTCCCTGGCGCTGTTTGTTTAACGTCGAACAGATGAACTCGACCGTGAAACGATCCCGGTATTCGTCTATGAACTGGATCATTTTCGACGTTGGGGGTCTGGTTCTGACGCGAAAAAAGCCGAAGCGGCTTTCAGCAACTCATTGGTATCTCGCAGCTCCTGAACTTCGCACCGTAGCCTGGCATTTTCAGCAGCAAGGTCTTCAGGCAGTGGTGCAGCTACACGCCCTTCACGACGCGCGGCTTGCGTCCACTGGCGAGCCGTGTGCCACGACTCCCAGCTTTGGGGCTACTGCCTGACAGGCGGCCTGCATTGAAAGATTCTCTGCCAGAATACGATCCTCAACTAAGCGGACCACGCGATCTTTGGCATCCTGATCAAACTTCTTCGGCATGTTTAAAGATTTTCCCATCTACTCAGACGGAACAAAACCTGGGACACTTCAGATACGCCGGAGAACTACGCAAACTCCACACCGGATACAACTACCGAGAACAACAAGTCATCACGCTCATCCACGCCAATAACACCATCACCATCGAACGCGAAACAGGCACCATCATTGCCGAACACACCATCGACAAAACCCGAACACACCAACCCAAAAAAACGGAACGATGACGCGAGACATACCAACACAAAATAAAAAATATCTCGCGACACAGCCGGAACTATGTCGCGAGACATCACAGAGTGGAGCTAAGGGGATTCGAACCCCTGACCTTCTCATTGCGAACGAGACGCGCTACCAACTGCGCCATAGCCCCAAAGACCTCACAAGTTTAGCACCGTGTGTCAGAGGCTTCAATTTTGCAGACGGCGGGGAATTCAGTTCATTTTCCTGCTGCTATTAGTGAGAATCACTTACGATAGCAAGAGAAATCCCACCACAGAAAACTAGGCGCGGCGGCGGTTAAGAGCTTTCTCCAATGCTTCAGCAGCGCCGATCCCCTCGTTACGCGAAGTCGCTGGTGCGCCCTCTGCGAAACGTTCGCCCACGCTTGCCGGGCGATACGGCACGGCAGCAGTGGCCTCGGCGGGAGCAGCATAGGGACGTACTGTACGCCGAGCAAAGGCGGCAGGTTTAAGCGTGTAACTCGGAGTCGAGGCTTTGATTTCATCCTCCGTTACATAAGCCTTTGCAACCCGTCTTTCCTCGGTTGAAGCTGTCGAAACCTGCGTTACGAACATGCGTTCACGAATGCGCGCATGTTCCACAATAGCAATAGCCTCGGAAGAATCATCTTCGTGAGCATCACGAAGCAGAGGTTCTCGCACTTGGTCGCCATGCTGCACAGCTTCAAGCGGGAAATCTGGCACATCGTCGGCTTTATCGCCTCGCACCTGCCCACGTGCTTCATGCTCGGCCACCATGTGGGCGCTACGGCTAGGAAGCGAAGGTGAAGAAGGCACGCCGCGAACACGAGACGTTAGAGAATCGTGGGTTGTGCGAGAAGGAGAGGTTGCGCGCGCTCCGCGTGTGCCAGCGAGATAGGTTTCGGCTTCTGCGAGGGCTACGCGGTCGGCTTCGTCGGCGCGGTTCATTGCGCCAGTAACGTAACTTAATCCCAAAAGGTAGAAACCAAAGACGAAGGAGGCCACAAGAGGAACAGCGATTGCGAGGGATGTGAGAGCAGCTACCACCCATGCGGCTCCAGCAAGGACACCACAAGCACCGGCACCCACGTACCACATCTTGCGGTTTGCGGCACGGCGGGAGAGGCGCGCACGGCGGCGTGCCTGTTCACGGGCGTATCGGCGGAACTCATTCGCAGAGGTTGCGCGTGAGTGTTCGGCCTGCTTCATGGTGACCTCCACTGTGCGAAAGAATATGCTGCCGCGCTCTTCGCTCTCACGATCAGCGGGAGCCGATTCCGCGAGGTTGAGCATACGCAGGCCTTCCGCGTAACGCTCGTCAATTCGGGTTTCGGCAAGAATTTCACGGCGACGAAGAAGCGCCGGAACGACCATACACAGCAAAAGTGCTACGACGATCGCCAACGCATACCCTTCAACGCCCACGTTTCTAAGGTAGACGCTGGTAGGTGCACCGCCGAGGAAGCCACGGCGCGTGTTGCGCCACATTTAGCGGAATTGCCCTCGTCATCGCCCACCTGTAGTCGCGAACAGGCAGGAGCTGACCAGACATGCCTACGAGAGCTTCGTCATTGCCCGCCTGTAGTCGCAAGGGTGAAAACAGCAACTTAGATCTCTCCAGTTAGACCCCACCAAGATGAATATGAGAAGAACATCAACCCCATATATCTATCCGCATCGGAAATCTAGTTTCTAACTAGCAAAGATAAGGCATTCGAGCCCTTCTCCTTCGCGCACTTCTTCGACGCTCTCGGGAATAATCGCCAGACCATTAGCTGCAGCAATGCCTGTAAGAAGGTTAAGGCCATCATCGCCCACGGGTTCGCAGACGTAACCTTCGCTAGGAGAACCTCCCACGCGCACACGCACGAACTCTCTCACACCAGGCATCGAGATAAGTGAGCGTGTCACTCGCGCAGCGAGAGTGCGGCTTTTGGCGGAATGTCCTGCCATTTTTCGCAATGCGGGGCGCACAAACACCTCGAAGGCAACGAGCGCCGCCACGGGATCGCCAGGTAGGCAGAAGATGAGCACACCCTCACCGATGTGTCCCACGCCGAACTGACGACCAGGGCTCATCGCCACATTATCGAAGCGCACTGAACCGAGTGGAGAAAGTACCTCTTTCACTGTGTCGCCACCCGCATAGGAGAGGCCACCTGTCGTAATAATGACATCCGCTCGCACAAGCTGATCTTCGAGAGCGTCACGCAGAAGTGCCTTATCGTCAGACACTCCGGGAACTCGGTAGACCACACCCCCGGCATTTTGGACGGCAGCGGCGAGGGCATGGGAATTTGCATCGTAGGTTTTCCCTGGCGTAATCGCCAACCCAGGGGCGACGAGTTCACTGCCGATGCTCATGACGACGACTCTCGGAGCTGGGCGCACACGCACGCGGTCACGGCCTGCGGAAGCAAGGAGGGCAACATGGCGGGCACTTACACGAGTGCCTGCCTCACAGATGACATCGCCAGCGCGCATATCCTGGCCGAGAGTGCGCACATTTTCTCCCGCACTGACCTCGTGGAATACTTGCACACTGACCGAGCCGTGGTCGGTGAATTCGAGGGGGATCACCGCGTCAGCTCCTCCGGGCATACGCGCACCGGAAGCAATGTGGATCGCCGTGCCAGGCACATGAGTGGGGGTATCTGTGGAGTTGGCGAATACATCTTCCATGACACGGAAAGTGAGAGGAGTTGAGGCACCAGCACCACACACCTCGCTGGCAAGCACCGCATAGCCGTCGCGTGCGGCGAGATCCGCATAGGGAACATTGTGCGTGGCACGCACATCCTCGGCCAGTATGCAGCCGACTGCATCGGGGAGCTCCGCATCGAATGGCGCGAGTGGCTCGGCGATTTCGAGGCACTCTGTCAGATGTGTCTCCACTAGTTTCATGGGTTCCTCCCTCACTATGGCCGCTCCCAGATTACCCGCTTACTCGTTCACATGCCTATCTCCTGCCTCATCACGCTTTGACTCCCCGTATCGAGAAGTAGCTCTGACGGCCATACTCGGCCTCGTCTATCTTCCGCTTGAATCCCTATATGTTCCATTTTCAGCTTGAATCCCTATGTAAGGAGCAGCTTGCTCCATCGAGCACAGAAGGCACGACCGGAGCCTGGCTCCTTATAACGATAAGGATCGGTTCACCTTTCTCTCCTCATGCTCTGTTCTCTTCGAAGGTTCGCACCCTCTTCCGCGTTCTCAGGAAGCGGAATTGTGCCGTGCACTCCCCTAGTGGGGCGTGCTCATGGGAGAATA
Organism: Actinomycetaceae bacterium zg-1166; assembly: GCA_015679245.1. Classification (GTDB taxonomy): domain Bacteria; phylum Actinomycetota; class Actinomycetes; order Actinomycetales; family Actinomycetaceae; genus Changpingibacter. The sequence goes on from CP064953.1 coordinate 1,718,012, forward strand.
GAGGTATGCGAACAACAATGGTGACTCTCCCCGATGTCGCCGGCCTGGATGTCGAAGATGCCAAACAGGATCTCAGAACTATCGTCCGTGGCCGGCGTGCTCGCCGCTCTGCTTACGAACGCGATCAGCTCGCGGCACAGTGGGTCACAACTGCCATAGACTTCATCGGTAGTTCTCGCACCGTTGCCTGTTATGTCTCGGTAAACGACGAACCCCCTACTCGCCTCATTCTCGAAGCTGCGGCTCATGCAGGTGTGCGTATTCTCCTACCTAAGCTCGGCCCGCGCCTTGCTCGCGAATGGGCATGGTACGAAGGCGAAGACGATCTGCGCGTTTATGCTCCTGGTCGCCCTCCAGAGCCGAGTGGTGAAGCTGTGAGTGCAGAGATTCTTGCCAACGTTGATGCCATCATCATGCCGGCTCTCCTTATCGACCGTGTCGGGCACCGTATCGGGCAAGGTGGCGGATGGTATGACCGCGTTCTCAAGCAGGTTTCTTCCTCTACACGCATCGGCGCAATGGTCTACCCCGAGGAGTATGTCAATCAGGAACTTCCCCAAGAAGATATGGATCGCCGTGTCCCCTATGTGCTACTTCCCGACCATTGGGAGGCATGCTCGTTAGACCATACTGACGAAGCTGCTTAAGTTTCCTTACATGGGAGTGCCCCATCGTCGTCGCTTGGCGAAATCCTGGTCTTGTAAACCCCCGTACGCGGAAGCCTGAACCGATTGCCCTCAATTGCCCTCCTCCTCCGAGGTAAGTCTCGTACGCGGGGCGTGAACCTCACATTTTCTAGGGCGTTCTTCGGAGTAACATATTCGCTCGGAGAAAAGGGAGGAACACGTGCCAACGTACACATACCGCTGCACTGCCTGCGGCAACCAGTTTGATGTCCGCCAATCCATGAGCGAAGATCCGCTGCATATCTGCGAGAAGTGCGGCGGAAATCTCCGCAAGATTATTAATTCGGTAGGCATCGTATTCAAAGGCTCTGGCTTCTACCGTACGGACTCCGCATCCTCGTCGAAGGCGGCACATGCCCAAACATCGCACGCCTCCTCCGAGGAAGCAACCCCTGGCACAGATACACAAGCCCACACGGGTACATCCGCCGGCAGCTCTACCGAAAATTCAGCTTCTTCCACAGGTGCAGGTAATCAATCTGCTGCTTCCTCAGGTTCGACGAAGCCCACACTCTCAGCTCCTGGTCGCCTCGCCTAAAAACGTTTTCTCTCATGTTTATCCACAGGGGCATGTTATCCACTACGTCCGGGGACTCTCGATGAGTGGATGTTTTACTCGATAGCCTGGCGGCATGAACCTTCTTCGCCTCCACGCGGCACTGTGGCGGGCACGATTTGTCTTTCTTGCCCTTGCCTTCTTTGCCACCCTCGTCGCGATTCTTTCGGCTCTCAACAGCCTTAGTCCTCCTCGCACCCCGGTGCTCGTCCTCGCACACGCAGTTCCCGCCGGGCATACCCTCACTGCTTCTGACCTCGAACTTCGTTCCCTTCCACGCGATTTTCTTCCCGAAAATACGCTCACCGCACGCGAGCAAGCCGAGGGGAAAGTGACCACAGCCGCCTACCCGGCTGGTCTCCCTCTTTCCCCTCCCCTCTTCCTCAGTTCCGAGTTCCTTTCGGCTGCGGCAGCTGGGCATGTCATTCTCTCTGTCGATGTTCCTGCTCACGGCAGTGAATCTCTTCTCACACCGGGTACTCGTGTGGCTGTTTTTGCTCCGGGGCACGAAGGGAGTGAAGAAGCTCAACTCCTCGTGCCTCTAGCCTATGTGGTGGGGATCGGCGAAGCAGGACGTGGAGGAATCATGAGAGCCGAAGAATCCGCCCCGCTTTATCTTGCCGTCCCGCTCAAGGAAGCCGCCGCCGTGGTGAATCAGCGCGAGGGTGGGCGGATGCGCGTACTCGCCTACACAGGCGACCATGTGCAGTAGCGTCTCGGCACGCACACCTCACCCTCACCCGCACACACGGCAGGAGGGTGAGGGCGCCTCCACCAGTGCACACCCCTCGAATAGAGAGGTTCAGTGCACATCACTAGCACATCATCAGAAAGAAACCACAAGGAGATAAAATTTAGAACTACTCCAGAAAGCGAGCAGAGTCACCTTTCTGGCCATTACTTTTATCGCTGGTCACGGCTATAGTTTCTCCTTGAAACTTCTACGATCGCGCGTTTAGCACGCGCCACACTATTCAAGGACTACACATGCTTCAAGGCTTCAAGGAATTCATCACTCGCGGTAACGTCATCGATATGGCCGTGGGCATCATCATCGGTGGTGCCTTCACTCCGATTGTCACGGCTCTCACCGAAAAGGTGCTTATGCCGCTCGTCGCTGCAATCGCTGGCAAGCCGAACTTTAACTCCCTGCTCGCTTTCTCCATCGGTAAAGCGACGATCGCCCCCGGATTTGTTATCACGGCTCTCGTGAACTTCCTCCTCATCGCTGCTGCGCTCTACTTCTGCATCGTGCTTCCTATGAATAAAGTGCGTGAGCGCCAGGAAGCAAAGAAGGCTGTCGAAGAAGCTGTAGAAGCTCCTGCTGCCGATGTCGCTCTTCTCACCGAGATCCGTGACCTTCTGGCTCACCAGAATTAACTCGTCCTCTGCACGCCTCTCTCATTGAGCAGCGTAGAAAAGAAGGGGTGGCTGGGTTTTCCAGCCGCCCCTTCTTCCTCAACCACACCTCGAAGGCATGTATCGACTTTTCAGCCACAAAACCGCTTTCTAGTAACAAAAATGTCAGTCCACAGCAACACCAAATAGCCTATACACCCATTATTCGGTCCCGTGGCACAGCACAGCCGAAGGAGCCGAAGGTATGATCCCGCACTGTAGCTCCTTATAGCTCCTACCGTAGGCACAACCCTTTAGAGGGCGCCGAAGTGTGGAGGGCGATCTTCAAGGAGGCGGCGTTCATTGGCATCACGCGCCTGGATGGAAGGGCGTTTTTCACGGGTGCGAGCTGTGTCATTGAGATGTAGAGCTTGGGTTGGCTCGGATATGTCGCCGCGTTCGAGGCGTTCACGATCCACCCGCGAGAGGCGAATCGCCAGGCTGTGACGGCGAGCACCGCGATCCCTGTTCAACTGGGAAGAGTCACCGCTCTGGGTATCATCATGCCCCGTGCTCTCAGCGCAGCTTTTTTCTTCTCGTCGGCTGTCACTGCTCATACCACTACTGTGCATACTGCCACCACCTTCACTCGTGGGAGCTGCTCGCCTCACTGTCTGTGTTCGCCTGCGCTTCATCCACGCGCGCCACAGGAATCTGCCCAGTCAGACGCTCTTTGAGCGCTTCCATCCCTTGTGTTGCCGTGTCAGTGAGCGGCGTAGATGTTCCCGTCTCCTCGCTCACGTATCCCGAGCGGCGTACAACATTGCGCAGTACCGTCTCGATTTGGACACCGCGGCGGTGAAGGGCGAGTTCATCGCGCAGAACTTCAAGAAGCTCGTCTTCGCTACGCGCAATCCGATCAGAGACAATCCATGTGAGCATTTCGTCAAGCTGATCGTCGGTGTAGGCAGCCAAGGGTAAGCCAGGGGTAATGCGTGGGCGCGGGCTTCGCACAGCCGAGAGCACACTCGCACTCTTCTCTAGCCCTGATTCTTTGGAATCTGCTGTCTCAGTAAGGCTCGCAGTAAAGCTCGATTCTTCCTGCACGCCACTGTCACCGGGAATAGTCCCCACATCTGAAGCTGTATCATCCCCAGGTTGAGAGCTAGCACCGCGAGGTGTACCCATACTCCGAGACGAGGGATCAAACCCCAAAGCCGTAGAAGCGGCAGCTAGAGTTTCCTCACGCAAGCGGCGCAAAATCCCATCTACAGCGTCCGCCTGTCCATCAAGATCAATGAACAGGGAGGTGGAGAAGGTCTGAACAACAATCCAACCGCGTTCTTCCAAACGCTCTATCCAGTAGCGGTCGCGGCGGCGCAAAGAAGCCTCACGAGCGTAGGCTTCGTCGTCTACAAGAACGGCCACACGCCACACCCCACGTAGGGAGGAATCCCCTGCAACGAGTGGTATCTGCACTCCATTCTCGTAACCGAAGTTTGCGGCCACCTGCCATCCCTTCGCCCGCAGGCGTACAGCGAGATCGTTGATGAGCGGAGCAACCAGCCCCGCTTGGGGTGCAGGATCTAGAGGCAAAGATTCCCCACCGGCTCGATCGATGAGATGAGCAAGTAGGCGTGGGCCAGGAGAGGAGATGCGCTCTAGCTTGATATCTCCTGGTGCGAGCGAAGAAATAATCTGCAGCTCTGTGCGCGCAGCTCCCACCGCCTCGACGAGACCCGTCACTCCAGCGGGAGTAGAAAGCGCACCAAAAGAATGGATAACGCGCCCGTGGCTCGTCTTGCCCAAGCCTACGGAGAGAATAATCGAATCACGGCGCAGCCCCGCACACGAGGTAATATCCACCACAGTGAAAGGTTCACGCACATCAGTGATTGCCAGCGAACTCAGCGTGGCCGATCTCGCCACCAGTTTCTTCACTGCTTCACGTAGGCGGGCGGCGTGGTGCTTTGATACGCAGACCACGGCGAGAGAATGCTCAGGCTGAGTCATTGTGTGGTTGATGACCGCCTGGATCACCGCTTCCACCTCAGCGCGTGGACTCTCCACCATTCCGGTGGTGGGGCTGGGTATCCCTTGCCCATCGACGATGGTCAGGCGAGCACGATCGGCTCGCGGTACCTCGGGCACCGGAGTGAGCACACTAGCATAACCCTGCTCACTCAAGGTGTGGGCGGCGAGAGCGTCGTACTTTGCACGGTCAGTGGGAAGCTCACATACCGGGAGGATTTCGGCAAAAGATGCTCCAGCCGAATGCTCTGTTGCACGCTGAAGATCACCCATAAGCACCACTTGGTGTCCGCGCATGAGCATCGAAATCGTCCACGCACACTCCACTGAGTCTGCCTCGTCGATAATCACCACATCTGCCCACGGCATCGTCGGAATAAACTCTACCGCCATCATTGAAGGAATTACCCACGCTGGACGCGCTACCTGGACAAGGCGTGGATAGGTGGCAATGACATCTCGCAAAGCTCCTGTGGAGTAGCGCTCAAGCTGGCCATCGAGGGCGATCGTATCCTCACGGCGCTGGGAAATTGTTTCGCGCATCAGGCGGATTACCGCACGGCGAACCGGGGCGGCAAGAGTTTGCGTATGTTCCTTATCAAGGCGACGAAGATCAGCGCACATGCGCGTGAGATCGGCTGGACCTATCTCTGCGAGTGCTGTGGATGTGCTCACAAGCTGTTCGAATACCGAAGAAGCGTAGACGAGATCGAGTTCATCGTCGATCTTCTCTTCACCAACCCCGCGTTGGCGAAGATCCTCAAGGAAGTCTCCCAACCCCCTCATTTTCAGTTGGTTTTCCACGTGGTTGCGCTGTGGCAAAGTCTCCATAATGTCGCCACCGGCAGCGAGCTGGCGTGTGAAACCTAGGAGTTCTTCCATCGGCATGGAAGCGAGGCGGGTTCCTTCAGCTAGCATCTGTTCAAGGGAACGAAGCTCTGCAATTCCCTCTGAGGCCGTGGCTTTGATCTGCGCCATTCCATCAGGCAGCTTGGGCCAGCCACCTTCCACACAGTAGCGTCGCCATACATCACGCTGGCGCTGTACCTTGGCAAGTTCCTCATGGAGGTTTGTCACACTAGCTCCAGGACGAAGCATGTCGCGAGCCTGGCGGGTGAGACGGCGCCGCTCGGAACCTTTCATGGATTCTCCGTGCCGATCACGCCATTCGCGTGTGGCGGTGGCAATCACCATATCCATGGCCGAGCGCTCGTAGATTTGTGGCGTGAATACGTCGAGTGTGGTGGCCACACCTTCAAGCATGTTGATTTGCTCTAACCAGACGGCGAAACTAGTGGCTCTCGTCAGCCCTGTCTCTGCGGCCACACGCTGTGACTGAGCCATAATCACTGGGAGAGTTTCTGAAGCTAGACGTGAGGCGCGTGCAATCGCTTTCTCTCCCTCTTCAGCAGAGGTGATGCGTGCGCCAGCCCAGACTGCTCCAGGGTTTGTGGCAGAGAGGACGCCAAGGTGTGCCGCCCGGTGAAGATCGGCGCGTACCTCCTCCACTTTCCCTGCGAGATTGTGCACTGTTTCGGGAGTTAAGCGCACCTGGCTCCGTGGAGAATCAGGTGTGGAGGTCAGTGCCGCCAAGCGCTGGAGGAGTGAGTAGACCGATTCTCCCCACGTGGGATCCACCCGGTGAAGATCCTCAATGTAACGACCCAGCTCTTTGCGAGTGCGCGTGAGTTCGGAGCGCATAGCGAGGATCGCTTCAGTGTTCACATGCTCCTCGCGTTGACGTAACCCCGTGCGCAAGCGCATCGCCACATTTTCGAGTTCGGAAAAGTCGAGGACGAGATCTTCAAGCCCTAGCCCTGCCATTTCGTCGACGAAGGAACGTCCAGCGGACGCACGGCCTGGGATGTACAGCACAGAGCGCCCCGAAGCAGCTGCATCTGCGACGATTCCTGCGAGTGTCCCGACTTTCTGCGAGCCAGGTGGCGTATTAATGACGATCGAACGACCAGCAGCAACAGCTTCGATAGCGGCGAGTTCGTCGACGTCGCGATCTCCGGCTCCTCGCTCAGCCTCAGGGGTACGGTCGCGGCGTTCAGGCGGAGGAAGCGGCGCTGCTGTGAGAGAGGCAGTCTCACGATCTCCTGCGAGGGCAGCCATGACGCCTGAAGTCTCGATGTAAGGCTTCATCGCCTCAAGATCGGCGAGGAGAACGTTCCCAGGATGGACAAAGTTGCCGACGAGGGTTCGCGTCTCGTAACCAAACCCAGGCAGGTAGGCGCGTCCTAATTCGCGAATTCGTGCGAGAGCCTCATCTTCCCGGCTCGGATCAGCGACACACTCACGAAGATCGGCAATAGCTTCAGCATCAATACCATGGTTACGTAGGGCTCGCAGCACCACGGGGTTGATCTCGCAGCGTGCAGTCAACGTGATGTAGGCGTCCTCGTTTCCTGCTGGTTCCAGGCGAATTGTGCGGATAAGCGCCGCCTCCATCATCACATGCACAGCCCGCGCCGCAGGGGCAGAAGACGTAGCGGGGGTTGGGGACGCGGCGGGAGTTTGCTCGGCGGAATCGTCGTTCGCCGTGGAAGAATCTCCAACCGCACCTGTGGCAACGGCCAAGGTGGCTCCGGTATCCACGGCACTCACAGCAAATTGAGCCGACCCAGAACCTTCAGCTTTCTGTGCCGCATGGTGAAGCCAGATGGGATCTTCGTTTTCACCGTCATGAGATTGTGGCAGCTCGCTCCATGTGAGTTCACCGATCGCAAGTGATACGGGAGCATAGCCGTACTGTTCGGAAAGTTCGGTGATCCGATTCGTGAGATTGACAAGGCGCTTACGTGCCGCTTTCAGAGCATTCCGTTCACGCACAAGTGAGGAGAGCAACGTGGGCATCCCCGATTTCAACTGTGCAGCACCCGTGGGGTGAGGCGAGGTGATATCGATAACCGACGTATCCACAGCGCTCATCGGACGCGAGCCCTGCGCAGCAAGGAGCGAAAGCGCAGCGTGCCATTCCTTATAGGCAGCCTCTATCTGTTCCTGCGGTGTAACGGTGGTTGTGTTCACCCGCCCACCAGAATCCTGTTCCGTGGCTGCGGAATCCTTGGTAGACGAGACGGCCCGCGTATCTTCCTTAGAGGAAGGTACGGCCGGAGCTGTGGCCTTCGCAGAGGATTCCCCGCGGTCACGATTGCGCTTGAATAGACGATTCACGAGTCCACCGTATCCCGATACGATGGCGATTGCCGAGGCGCACGCCGCAGATACAAAAATTGTGAACAATTGGGCTCACGCATATGAGTAAACAGGAAAAACACTGGTGCCGCACCTTTTACCTTCGCCTTTGTGGCTCCTCCAGGTTGTGGCTGCGCGCACACTGCATTTTCCAGGGCAAGGTGGTGGCGCACCCTCACACACGTATCGGTATCTGGTGACTGGGTGGCTCTGTGGGAAAACGTCAAGCCACACCCTGCATAAGTGACGACGATGCTGCCACCACTCAGAGCAATAAGAATAGCGATCGATTCCGCACTACTAATCGTTTCCCGCTCTCCCCAGATAATCAGTGGGGAGAAGATAAGTGTCAGTGTGAGGGCAAATTTCCACACATGGTTCTCTATCTAGTTACTCATACGTTTTTTCTTTTTATTCACGAATCTTGCCCTTTCATGCTATGTCGCATTTAGCTGAGTTCTTTGCGGTTAAACCTTTGTATAGACAAACTAAACGCAATAACTAGGAGAATTAGTGAAGTTATCACTGGCCACAACCAGTTCTCTACCTGGGATTGAGTAGAAATACAGTTTCTCACATGAGTGAGTCCTAGAGGGCTGTAGACAGCAATTTTTTCCCACGCCCCAGCGATGGTCATGAGTAGATACAGACACACCCCAGCCAGTAGTGGCATCGCTATACCAGGTTTGAGGGTTGCTGCGAGGAGTTGGAATGTGCCAATGAGTATGATTTCTAGTGCCCAGATAAGGCTGGCGAGTAGTACGGGTGCGTATGGCACTTCGGGGAAGATTGGTGTGGTACCAGCCCAGGTGAGTGTCGCTCCAATGATCGCATAGACGACACTGGCACACGAGGTGGTGATGATTCCGGTAGCTAGGTAGTGCGAACGCTGAACATTTTTCGTCAGAATGAAGGGAATATCACCGTTACTGGTTAAGGTGGCGTAGCCGATCGCGTTGATGGTGAGCACTGCCAGGGTGATGATTTGGGAAAGGTTTTTCATCCATCCTGTATAGGCTTGCTGCCAGGATGGGTCAGGTAGCGTTGAGGCCAGAATTTTCGCCACGTCTGAGCCAGCCAGGCTTTTCATAATCGCAGGCATATGTTCGGCGATAAGACCCTGGCTTCCCGCCACGATGGCTACTAGCGCAATCATGATCCACGTGCTCACCGAGTGCAGTAGCCGAACCGTGTGATAGCACCAGATGGGGAGTATCTGTTGAGATTTCACTGCCTTACCTCCCCCTCGTTGTGAGGTCGTCGTAGAAGCGCTCTAACCCCTGGTGTTGAGCCTCAATCAGGGCTTGCGAGTCAATAGCGCGAACGGCGTTGACAATCTGCTCGGCATACTCGGTGCGGGTGGTGAGACCAAAGTAGGAACGTGAGTTTTCGGCTGGTTTTAAGAGTTCCTCAATCGACCCTTGAGCAAGAAGATGACCGCGATGGAGCACTCCAATGTGAGTGGATACTTTCTCAATATCCGCCAAAATATGCGAGGAAAACATGATGGTGGCTCGCCCGGAAAGTTCCTTGATGATGGCCAGCACATCAGCGCGCCCCACAGGATCAAGAGCGCTGGTTGGTTCGTCCAAAATCAATAGTTGTGGAGCGGTGACGAGCGCCGCAGCAATCCCCAAACGTTGCTTCATACCTCTGGAGAACACACCTACTTTTCCTGGCGTATGCTTAAGCCCCACGAGGTCAAGAAGATCATCTGCTCTTTGCGACGCTATATCCGAAGAGACATTGTCGAGGCGGGCAAGTGAGATGAGAGCATCTTTGGCGCCTAACCAAGGGCTCATGTTCGGCACGTCAGGCAGATAAGAGACTCCACGAATCGGAGTAGGTGGCAGACTACCGCGCGAGGTTCCGAGCACAGTAGCTCTCCCTCGCGTTGAGCTGGTAAGGCCGAGCAGAATCCGGATTGTGGTGGTCTTACCAGCTCCATTTGCACCGACGAACCCATAGACTGATCCCTGTGGCACTTGCAGATCCACGTCATGGAGCACCTGATGCGCACCGTAGGTTTTGCACAGATGTGTCGTCCTCACCGCCCATTCCATGGTGTTTTAAGCCTCGTACAAGCTACTTATCACCGTTGAGGTGCGTTTTCCCTGGCTCCTATCGGCTTGGTGGTGGGTGTTGTGATAACGACGCTGCTCAGCTATTGCACTCTGTTCCCGGATATGCAGAATGAGGAACACAGTAGATCCTATGAGTCCTCCTAGGAGGATAAACGGCGCCCAGACAAGGCGCGGCAGCCCGACGACGTGTTCACGCTTATCGCCCACTAGGTGAACACATGCCCAGACCATCACAATAAGTTGGCAAACGACGAGGATACCAAGAACCGTTAGGACGGGAGCGGGAAGATTTTTCACTGCTGCAATGCTGTTCACAATTTCCTCACTTTTCATGGTGTGCTCGTAAGTCAGCATTGATTCTGAGTAGTGCTGTTTTGACGCATACGACTTGCACACCACATGAAACTACAGGCCACAATAATGGTGCTACGGCAGCAAGCGCCTGCCGTTTTTCTGGGTGGCTGGCACTGCGATAGCTGGCAATCGCACCAGCCAGAGCCATTGCCTGTACACCTAAGATATCCGCGCGCCTAGTGAGGTCAATTGCTACTTGCGACTCGGGGGTACTCTTCCTCGCAAGTTGCGGCAGTAGAGCCACCGCTCCAGAAAGTACGAGTGGTGCCACAGCAGCCTTCGATCCCGACGCGAACTTCAGGGGTTTACCAAGAAGCGACCATCTGGCTGCAACCGTTTTCTTCCGGGCTACAGCTACTGACATTCCCACGGTGAGTGTTCCACCAAGAAGTGGAGCGACTGCAAGGGTTTTGCGTAAGCGGTCTGGAACGTGATCTGCCAGATCAGGAAGGGAATCGTCGGGGCGAATCCACCCAGCTTTAACCGCTATTGCTCCCAGATTTAGGCTCCAACCCAAACCGTACTTTCGGGGAACAACAAGAGTGGGATTTTCTGGCTCAAACCCTTCCATGAGTGCATCACTATCTCCACACCACAGGCCAGAGAACGGTAAACCACATACTCTCATCTGCCCCTCGTCGTCCAAGCCGAACCACTTCATTGCTGTTCTTCCTTTCGATCCATCACCTGTGCTACTGCCAGGGCAAGCACATCCCACTCACGCTTCATCTGCTTCGCACGTTGCCGACCCGAAGTAGTGAGCGCGTATATCTTCCTTGGCGGACCTACCGGGGACTCTTCCCACGACGTTGCGACAAGACCAGATTTACGAAGCCGCGACAAGAGCGGATAGAGCGTGCCCGAAGAAACGTCAATACCAGCCTCGCTCTGAAGTCGCTCAAGGATTTGACCACCATAACTGGGAGTCTTGTCGAGTAAGCCCAGGATGATTAATTCAACCGCCCCTTTACGTAACTGAGATTCAGCCACAGCTTACCTCGCTTCACCTAGTACCTTGCAATACATACTAGCAAGTATCGACAGAACTGCAACTCAAAACCGCGAGGAACACCACGGTTAGTGCACAAACGTCATGACCGTTTACCCATCCCGGCAGGTGAGCTTGATCCACTCGTGAATTGTTCTCGCTGTGCTGACATTATCCATTGAGGAAATAGCATCAACATCTGTGAGCATCAACTCCCGACCTACAGGCCTTCAGCTCTCTATTCACTGGTGTTCTAGCGTTGACGATCGGTTTTTCTTCACATTGGCACAACAGTCGCCGGATTCTCGCGGAGAATGCTAGGGAGCAAGCACACACAGGAAAGCTAGCTATCACCGTCGTGAAAGCTAGCTTCAGAGAGTAGATCCGCGCCGCGTAAGGCAGGCTTGAGCTTTCACCCCCATTGGAATGCAGCAACTTTCTTCCGCACCGAGCACGACGAGTTCACGCACGACGAGTTCACGAACCCTTTCATCGTGATGGTGAGGCAGCACGATCATCGATCCTCACGGCAATACGATCCTGGATATCCTCAGATATATCTGAATAAATCTCGGTTGTTATATCTAATTAGCCTCATGATTACTCTCAGATCTGTTTACTTTTGGCTCTGTGACTGTAAGAACAACTATCGCTACTGCGCAGAGAACCCCCTTAGGAAAGGTGATATCGTACCAAAAGTCAAGAACAATAAGCACCAATCCCACAATCCCACTACATAAGCCAAGAATCCTGAGAAGTGAAATTAACCTAATGGATTTATTCGAAGCATTCACTGTAAACACTCCCTACATTTAACAGATCGACCAAAGCATTCCTTGCCTCTGGAGCAGCCTTTAAAGCACTACGCATCTTTGTTATTTTGAAGAGTGGAAAGTTAGTGAGGATCGCTAAGCTGATTACGCTTACACATCCCACAATTCCGCTCGTAACTATCTCAGGTTGCTGCAGAATGTGGGATCCTTGCAATCTTATGCTAAGCCAAGTATGCGTCTCCGCTTCTCCACCGGCGAGAAAAATCAACCCGTTAATGAATCAATTCGCATTGCAAGATCCGTCGCCTTTAAGCCACGTTCCACCAGCTTGTACAGTGGCTCTAGACAAGCAGATAGTGAGCAGAGAAAACCAGACACATATTCTCGCGATATCAAGGAAAATAGGCCGCCCGGCCAGTGGAAGCCCCTTAGCGGCGTGTATCCGTGTGGAACGATTAGTGGAGCCGCCTATCGGACTCGAACCGATGACCTGCTGTTTACAAGACAGCTGCTCTACCAACTGAGCTAAGGCGGCAACGCTGGGCAGCGAGGCTTTCTCCCGCGCCAACTAGTCAAGTGTGCCAGATCTGAACCTTTGTTACAAAACTCAGGAGTCTCCCATCAGGTTTCAGCAGGACAATACGGGTGTATCTCGTGAAAAGTTAGCTCTAGAGAGCTAGCCCTAGATCAGTCCCGAGGGCGCCAAGCCTAGATCACCGACCCAAGGCTCAAGCCCTCCCCCAAAAAGCGTCAGCCCGAGAGCCACAGAGCCATACCCCTCAGAGCACAGGGATTGCTGCGAGGAGTTCGCGGGTATAAGTCTGCGTGGCAGATGCGAGAATGCGGTCTGTTGGTCCGGCTTCTTCCACATGCCCGTGGCGGAGCACCACCATCTCTTCACACAGAAGCCGCACGATCCCCACATCGTGACTCACCATAAGCATCGTGAGTCCCAGATTCTCTTTGAGTTCAGCGAGCACCTGGACAAGTTGTGCTTTGACTGAAACATCGAGAGCACTCACAGGCTCGTCGGCCATAAGAAGCTCTGGCCTGGGAGCCAAGGCGCGGGCGATAGCGATACGCTGGCGCTGCCCACCAGAAAACTGTGCGGGGAAACGTGAGGTCATATCCGGTTCAAGCCCCACCATCTTCAATACCTCGTCCACGCGGGCGCGGTGATCGCCTGGAATTTTGAGGGAGCGCAACGGCTCAGCGATGATCCTCCCTACATTCATTCGAGGATCTAGCGAGGAGCGCGGATCTTGAAACACCATCTGTACAGTGGAGCGGAAAGTGCGCAGATCGGCACGCGTGCGAGGTAAAGGAGCACCACGGAAGCGGACTTCGCCACTCGTGGGGGTATCAAGACCCATAAGGATATTGAGAATCGTGGATTTTCCAGCTCCTGATTCACCGACGATTCCGCTTGATCGTCCCGCATATACTGCCAGGCTCACAGAATCGAGAGCACGTGTCGCTCCGAAATCACGTGTCACGTTCTCCAGCTCAAGAAGTGGGGTTGAGTTAAGTTTTTCACTCATTTGAGCTTCTTTCTCACTCATGTAGAGCCGCCTTTTCAGATTCACCTCGCACACCCAGATCTGATACTCGCGCACTCGGGTCTGATACTTGCACGTCCCGTTCTAATGCACGCACGTCCAAATCTGATACACACCCACCCAAATCTGATGCGCGCACACTGAGGGAGAGCGCTGCCTCGACGAGTTGGCGCGTGTACTCCTCACGTGGAGCATGAAGCCCCTTAGCAACCGTTGTGCACTCGATAATCTCACCGTGGCGCATCACCACAAGATCCTCAGCCACTTTCGCGATCACGGGAAGATCGTGAGTGACGAAAACGAGTGTGGTTCCCATTTTTTCCACGAGTTCGGAAAGAAGGTTAAGCACCTCACCCTGAACTGTGGCATCCAAAGCCGTGGTGGGTTCGTCGGCGATCAGCACCTCCGGTTCACAGGCTAATGCCATAGCCAGTGCCACCCGCTGCCGCTGCCCACCCGAAAGCTGCCAAGGATAAGAAGCTGCAATGCGTTCAGTATCATCGAGTGCCACCATAGTGAGGAGTTCATGTACGCGCTCCTGAATGTGCGCCTTTGTCAGGTTCGTGTGCAGGCGCAAAGGGCCAGCAATTTGCCGCCCCACTTTCATGAGCGGGTCGAGCGCTGTGAGCGGCTCTTGGAATACCATCGCAATGCGTGCTCCACGAATGTGGCGCAACTGCGCCTTCCCTAGCCCTAGGATTTCTTCACTATCCAGGCGTACTGATCCACTTGCCGTCATTCCTTCGGGAAGGAGACCAAGGATCGCAAGTGCACTCATCGACTTTCCTGATCCAGATTCGCCGATAATCCCGAGGCGGCCTCCCGTGGGTACTTGCCAGGAGCAGTCTTTGAGGATGGTGCGGCCAGTGCGTGTGTGCACGCTGAGATTTTCTACAACAAGGCTCATTATTCGCCTCTCAAAGTTGGGTCGGTGTAGTCGCGGATACCATCGCCCATAAGGTTAAGGCCGAGGACTGTCCAGGCGATTGCGAGGCCGGGGGCGAGTGCAGCCACGGGAGTGAGGCTCACTGTGGATTGTGCTTCCTGGAGCATACGTCCCCAGCTCGCAGCTGGCGGGGGTGCGCCCAGGCCAAGGTAGGAGAGCGAGGCTTCGGCTAGGATTGCCGAACCGGCAAGAAGCATGAGCTGAACCAGCAGCATGGGGAAAATGTTGGGAAGGACGTGCTGAGCCATAATCCCTAACCATCGTGTGCCCGAGGTGCGCGCGGCTCTCACGTAATCCTCGCGTAGCACCCGTGCAACATTGATACGGGTAACGCGAGCAATCACCGCCGAACCGGCAATCCCGATTGCCAGGATTGCCGAGGAGAGCGAAGCTCCGCGCACCGTCACCACGAGCATTGCTAATAAGAGGGTGGGGAAGGCGATGAGGATGTCAACGAATTTCGAGATTCCTGTATCGAGCCATTGTTTTGTTGCTGCGGCGAGGATCCCAAGGAGAAGTCCCAGAGTTGCAGCGATGAGAACTGTAGAGATTGCGACAATGATCGCTGAGTGTGCTCCGGAGAGGAACTGACTAAAGAGATCACGCCCGAGTTTATCGGTGCCCAGCCAGAATCGACTTGACGGAGGTTCTAGGCGCCCACCACTTCCGGTGGCGTTTTTCGGGTAGGGAGTCCAGAAAGTAGCAAGAATCCCGACGATTACCGTGAGGCTCACCATGAGAGATCCTGCCACGAGGGAAGGGCTGAGGCGACGGTGCACCTGTGGCGAATTATGGTGTGCAGCACTCATGCGCTCACTCCTTTCAGGCGAGGATCAAGAGCTTTCTGAGCTACATCAACGAGAGAATTGAGGATAAGAACTACTGCCGTAAGCAGCATGACAAGATTCTGAATCACAGGAAGATCACGCGCGGAAACAGAGGAGAGAAGAAGCTGCCCGAGGCCAGGAAGGGCAAAGACGTTTTCAATCACGACAGCTCCCAGGAGCGAGGTTCCCAGCTCAATTCCGCAGATAGCAATGACGGGAACGGCTGCATTGCGAAGCCCGTGGCGCAGGAGTGCTCTCAATCGTGAGTATCCAAGCGAACGAGCAGTGCGCATGTAATCAGCATCGAGAACGTCAATGACCGCTGAGCGGATAAAGCGCACCATTGTGGCGCTCATTGCAATCGCAATCGTGAGGATTGGCAGAGCGAGAGAACGCAGAGCTGCTATCGGATCAGCCCAGCCTGTGCGCGGGAAATTCCCCGCAGGGAGAACACCAAAATTTAAGGCGAAAATCCATACGAGGATAATTCCCACCCAGAATACGGGCACAGCCAGACCTAGCTGAGAAAGGCCAGAGATAGCTAGACCTACAGGAGAGGTGCGGTGCGTGGCGGCGAGGATTCCTAATGGCGTTGAGATGAGGAGAGCGAGGAGAAAAGCGAGAAGTGAGAGTGGCACAGTAATTGTGAGGCGATGGGAAATGAGTTCACCAAAGGTGGAGCGTGAAATGAAGGATTCGCTCTGCCCGCTCAGAAGGTCGCTCACCCAATGAACGTACTGTGTGAGGATTGGCTGATTGGTGCCGAGTTCGTGGCGTAGTTGCTCTAGTTGCTGTGCTGTTGCCCCCACACCTAGGTTCGCTCCTGCCGAATCTCCAGGTAAGAGACGCAACAGTACGAAAGTAATAAGGGAGGCGACAACAAGGGAGATCACAAGCGAAGCGATATTCCTTGCCACTCCTCTTGCTCCTGATAGCCACGTGGTACTCATGTAGTCTCCATTAGTCTGGCTCTCCAGCTTTCCTGCGTGGGCTTCCTTGTCGCCCATGGGGTATCTTTGCCTCTCGCCCGGCGCGCTCAACAGCAACGAAGCCTGAGGTGTCTCCGCCTTATTACAAGGCGAGGCTGCATGATTCTCGACGACGATGCACGTGGCTTTTATCTTCGCCTCGTAACTTTTATCTTCGCCTTGGTGAGAGCGAAGCCGCCGGAAAACCAGCGGCTTCGCTCTCACCAAGTTACTTAGTCTGCCTTCACAATACCGGCAACATAGAAGGGCTCAGCCACTTTGTCGGGAGAGAAACCCGTCACGCCAGCGCGGGCAATGCGGATTTGTGGGGCTTGGAAGAGCCAGGCTGAGGGTGCTTCTGTGGCAATGATCCTGGAGAGCTCGTGAATAGCCTTGGTCTGTTCCTCGTCTGTGGATGCCTCGTCGGATTGCAGCTTGAGAGCCTGAACTTGGGCGTTGTCGTAGTTCCAGTAGAACTTCGGATTGGCGTACCACAGGATGTCGCGCGGGTTGTTGTGGTTCATGAGTGTGGTCTGGTAGTCACGATTCGTGTAGACCTTTTCGTACCACGTGGAATCGTCGATCGGATCGAGGTTCACTGTGACGCCAATTTTGGCGAGATCTGATTTAATCTGCTGAACAATAATCTCCTCAGACGAGCCTGCCACATAGGTGAGGTTGAAGCTGAGGTTTTCCTGCCCTGCTTCGGTGAGCAGGGCCTTCGCCTTTTCCTGGCTGTAGGTGTGAATCTGCGCGAACGAGGCATCGTACCAGGGTTCAGAGACAGGTGGCATAGAGCCGAGTACGACACCGTAATCACCCCAGACGGCCTTGCGGATCGCATCGCGGTTGATTCCGCTGTAGAGAGCCTGGCGTACGCGCGCGTCAGAAAATGGAGCCTGGCCAGAGTTGAAGGTCCATACCCACTTCTTGATGGAGTTGCCGTTCGTGAGGGTGTAATCCTTGTTGTTCTCGAACTCTGCGAGCTGATCGGGGCTTTCCTGCTGGATCACAAGATCCACAGCTCCCGTTTTAAGTGCATTGTTGAGCGCCGTCTCATCCTTGAAAAATTGGAAGGTCACACCAGGATTTTTAGCTGGTTCGCCCCAGTAGTTCTCATTGCGTACAAGGCTCATGTGATCGCCTTGTACCCATTCTTTGAGTTGATAGGGGCCAGTGCCATTTTCCGAACTGTTCTCCGTATCGCCGTCCTTAACGATAGTGACCGATGCAAGGAGGAAGGGAAGCGAGTGGCTTTTGTGGCTCAAGGTGAGGATAAGTGTGAAATCGTCGGGAGTTTCCACACCTGAGATCACACGTAGATCAGAGGCGCGAGCTGATTGTGATTCCGGGGCGATTGTCTGATTGATCGACCACGCCGCGTCCTTGGCTGTGAAGGGTGTCGCATCGTGGAAGGTAACGTCGCTGCGCAGGTGGAACGTGTAGGTGAGGCCATCGTCGGAGACATCGAAGGATTGTGCGAGGGTGGGGACGACGGCGCCAGAATCGTCGATCGAGGTAAGACCTTCATACACGTTACGGGTCGTGGTCTCGGAGATTCCAGAGGATCCACCGATGTTGCGCTGGAGGCTTGTAGGCTCGTTCGTGGAGCCGATGAGAATTTCCTTGCTGTCAGCGTGAGAGCCGGTGGAGGAGGAAGTGGAAGTACCGCAGGCTGCGAGGCTAAGTGTGGCGACGAGGCCGGTTGCCATAATGCGCGTCGTGCGCGTCCAGCGTGACATAGTGGCACCTTTCATTGGGTGAGACGTGTGGATGTCATACGGTTAATCGGAGGGACAGGCGGAGCCTAACTCCACCCTTGTGAGCACGTAACCCCAGGGTGTGGGGATGCGTAACATGCCTGGAAACCCTCGATAACCTCGCAATACGCTCATGAGGCTCTCACCTCACAGGAATGATACTAACTCAGTGGGTAGATAGGGTTATATGGTTGTAGGGCAAAATGAGATGAGTCTCTCGCTCGCTCACTTACTCACCTACTCACGCACTCTGCCCACTCACATGCTCTGCCCACTCACCATTCATACGCTCCCACCACTCACGGGCACACGTGGGAACAGGCGGATGCTTCAGAGTAAGTGGACAACAGGGTCAACACCGAGGAACACAACTCGGAGCAGTTCAATATGTGCGGGGTGAATAAACTAGCCGCATGAAGTTTGAGACACGACCGGCAGGGAGTAACGCCCCAGAGATTGGCTCCCTCACCTGGATCCTCACGTTCCCCGACGTGGAAGAACTTTCAAGCCTCTCGGCGATTTTGCCGAACACTTTAGTCACCGTACCCGTGCAGTGGCTTCACACGGTTCTTATCCCTGAATGGTCCGGCCATTCTTCCTTCGACGACGTTGCCGAGCTCCCGGATGCTCCCGAAGATGACTTCCGTCTCGAAGCTCTCGCCATGAGCGGAAACTCCCTCACGCTGGAAGGAGCCTCGGAATATTGGCAGGAGTGGTGTGAAGCTACTTCTCGCATACTCGGTGCCCGAGTTAGCCCCCTCACTGGGCGCGCGCTTGACCCATTGCGCATCCAGGTAGCCTACGGAAGCGCCATGGATCTCGGATCTACTCTCGGGTCGATCCTCAACGCCGACCATGTCAACTTTGGGCGCCCACGCCTCGCGCTCGTGCGTGCTGAAGCAGCAGATCACGGCCTTACCTGGCGCAGTGTCCGCTCCATCGCCACTCTTACTCGCCAGCAGCGAGAGGAGATCGAAAGTAGCTATCGCCTCTAACTCCGCGGCTCCTGCACCCTCGTGCCCCAAGAGCCTGTTACTCCAATATAGGCTCCCACACCACCCACCTTTTGCAACCTCCACAGCCGTGACCCTACAGCTCAGGAGCCTGTCACCTCGGTGCAGGCTTCTCCATCACCAGCCCTCACAGCCTTCGTCGCCCACCCCTACGGTAACAGCCACCGCCCCGGCAACCACTGCCCACCCATCTCTACGCCACTGCCACGAAATCGGGAAATTTTAGATTTTCTGGTGCCGGGCGCGCCGAATCCAGGCTGACCCCACGGTAAGCAGATAGACCACAGTAAAAACTCCACCTTGAGTGAGCACAATCATGGCTCCCGAGGCGGTATCCGCGTAGTAGCTCAGGTAGAGCCCTACAACAGCACATATGCACGAAATAAGTGGGGCGAGTATGAGCATTCGGTTCATCCGCTTTGTGAGCAACAGGGCAGTAGCTCCCGGCGTAATCAGCATCGCCACGACGAGGATGACGCCGACAGTCTGGAGAGCAATAACGCATGTCAGTGCCAGCATGGCGAGGAGTAAAGCCCCGAGAAGTTGGGGACGTAGGCCGATAGCATGGGCATGAAGCGGATCGAAAGCATAAAGTGTGAGATCTCGCTTTTTGACTGCAATCACTGCGACGAGGAGGAGGGTGAGCGCGGCAACCTGGATAACGTCGGATTGGCTCACGCCCAGGATATTTCCAAAAATGATGTGATTAAGGTCGGTGTGTGAGGGAGTTATTGAAATCAATACAAGTCCACCGGCAAACATGGTTGTAAACACAATGCCGATGGCAGCATCCTCTTTTATATGGGAGGTGGAGCGCAGGGCACCGATGAGTCCGACAGCAAGGAAACCACATATCGTTGCACCCACCGCATAGGGGGCGCCCACAATATACGCAAGGACAACGCCGGGGAGTACAGCGTGCGATACAGCATCGCCCATGAGTGACCATCCGACGAGGACAAGCCAACACGAGAGCAGCGCACACACGAAGGCGGCCAAGATCGCTGTTGTTATCGCCCGCACCATGAAGTCATATCGCAGAGGTTCACACAACAGATCCACTATCCCAGAAGTGGCAAGTGGCACGATCATGGCTTCTCCCCAAGAACAACACCTGGCACGATCATGGTCTCTCCCCAAGAACATTGAGGCCAAAGGCAGCCGAGAGACTTTCTGGAGAAATGACCTCTTCTACGTTTGCGTGTTTGAGTACTCGGTTCTTCAGGAGAACGGCTTCATCAGCCAATTCGGGCAATGCCTGCAAATCGTGGGTGGAAACTGCGACGCAGGCACCTTCGCGTGCAAGTTCGCGAAGTAATCGCGTAATCGTCGCTTCAGAACGTTTATCAACTCCTGCAAAAGGTTCGTCGAGAAGGAGGATTGAGGCCTGCTGGGCGATGCAGCGAGCCAAAAAGACACGTTTGCGCTGCCCACCCGACAATTGCCCGATCTGACGAGTAGCGTACTCACTGAGTTCAACTCGCTCAAGTGCAGCGGCGACGATTGCGTGATCGACGCGTCGCGCATGTCGCATAGGGCCCAAATGCCCGTATCGTCCGGCCATCACGACATCGCGTACAGTGAGGGGAAAGTTCCAATCGACCTGTTCGCTTTGAGGCATATACCCCACCATTCCCTGCCGCCGTGCGGTGGCAGGGTGAATGCCGCCGAGTCTGATGGTGCCCGCCTGCGGACGAATACGCCCCACGATGCTATTTAAGAGCGTGGATTTTCCTGAACCGTTTACTCCGACGAGTCCGCACACGCGACCCGCGTCAAGGCTCAAGCTCACGCAGTCAAGAGCCACGACATCGCCGTATCGAACGGTAATACCATCGAGTTCAATCGCAGGAGTCATTGAGCATTCTCTATGGTGAGAGCACGACGAATCACTTCGGCATCGTGAGTAATGAGGTCAAGGTAGGTGGGAACTGGACCGTCGGCTTGCGAGAGTGAATCCACGTACAGAGTTCCTCCGAATTTTGCTCCGGTGGCCTGGACTACTTGCTGCATGGGTGCATCCGATACTGTTGATTCGCAGAATACTGCGGGTACGTTGTTTTCTCGCACAAATGTGATTGCGGAGGCTATTTGTTGGGGAGTTGCCTGTTGTTCTGCATTGACCGGCCAAATGTATTTCTCCTGGAGGCCGGCATCACGAGCGAGGTAGGAGAAGGCTCCTTCGCACGTCACCAAAGCTCTCTGCTGTATTGGAAGTTTGTCGAGTGAGCTGGTGAGGCCATCGTGTACTTTTTGGAGTTTGGCCACATATTCTTCGGCATTTTTGTGGTAGTCCTGCGCATGTGCGGGATCGAGCTGCGCAAAAGCCTTCGCCATATTCTTGGCATATGTTTGGACATTGAGAGGGCTCATCCAGGCGTGCGGATTGGGCCTGCCCGCATAGGCATCTTCCGTGATGGGAAGTGGGGAAATTCCCTCTGATACGACGACGTGCTTGGCGTGCGCATCTTCGACAAATTTCTCGAACCACGATTCGAGATTGAGGCCGTTATCCAAGATGAGAGCTGCTGAGGAGGCCTTGCGGATATCACCGGGAGTCGGCTCGTATTCGTGAATTTCTGCGCCGGGTTTGGTGATGGATTCAACGTCTAAGTGATCTCCGGCAACGTTGCGTGCAATATCTGCCAACACGGTGAAGGTGGTAAGAACCCTGGGGCGCTCGGAATCTGTTCCTTGGTCTGCTTCCCGTGCGGGACTACACGCCCCTAACGCCATGGCACTTGCAAACAGAAAAGCCACAATCACATATAGGCGGCGTGTGGGGCGAGGATGATGAGAGTTGAGTTGAATTATCATCTGATTCCTTACGAGAGATGGAGCGCTGCATCTGGGGTTCTTCCGCAGGTACAAGCGTTATTCGGTACTACGAATACTATTCTTCGGCATACCGAAATTCAATATAGCTTCGTCTCATGGCTTATAAGAGCCTGCCCCTCTGCCGGAATCGTCTCATCGCTATCAGCATGTGAGTGAGGGTCTGATCGTGGGAATTTCCCGAGATCAGACCCTCACTCTGGTGGGTTTATGTGTCTAGCAGTCCTGGTTGATGTGGGTTCGCTCCACTGCAATCACAACTGCAAGCACAGGTGTGTTCAGCCCTTGCGTCGACGTAGCACTAGTGCTCCTCCGGCAAGGATTGCCAGCCCAGCCGCACCGAGCAGACCGTAGATGTCGGCACCTGTGAAGGGTAGAGACTTGGCCTTGGACTTGGCTGTTCCCTTCTTCACTGGCTCATCCTTCATCGACCCGCCCTTGTCAGCTTCTTTGACGTTCGGGTTGGTCTTCGGATCCTTTGCATCTGGATCATCAACCGTCTTACCCGTAGTCGGATCAACCTTAGTGTTGAGCTCTTCACCATCCTTCACACCGTCATTGTCGGTGTCGGCGTTCTTCGGATCAGTGTTACCAGGCTTGCCGTCCTTATCGAACTTATCGTCCTTGAACGGATTCTTCGCCCCACTAACCTCATCACCATCGTTCACGCCGTCACCGTCAGTGTCCGGGTTCTTCGGATCGGTGCCATCCTTCTTCTCGTCACCATCGTTCACACCGTCACCATCAGTGTCAGCCTTGGTCGGATCGGTGCCGTCCTTCTTCTCGTCACTATCGCTGACGCCGTCACCATCGGTGTCCTTCGAGTTCGGGTTGGTCTTCGGATCCTTTGCATCCGGATCATCAACCGTCTTACCCGTCTCCGGATCAACCTTAGTGTTGAGCTCTTCACCATCCTTCACACCGTCACCATCAGTGTCGGCATTCTTCGGATCAGTGTTACCAGGCTTGCCGTCCTTATCGAACTTATCGTCCTTGAACGGATTCTTCGCCCCACTGACCTCATCACCATCGTTGACACCATCGTTATCGGTGTCAGGGTTCTTCGGGTCGGTTCCGAGCTTCTTCTCTTCACCGTCATTCAGACCGTCACCGTCAGTGTCCGGGTTCTTCGGATCGGTGCCATCCTTCTTCTCGTCACCATCGTTCACACCGTCACCATCGGTATCAGCCTTGGTGGGATCAGTGCCGTCCTTCTTCTCGTCACTATCGCTGACGCCGTCACCATCGGTGTCCTTCGAGTTCGGGTTGGTCTTCGGATCCTTTGCATCCGGATCATCAACCGTCTTACCCGTCTCCGGATCAACCTTAGTGTTGAGCTCTTCACCATCCTTCACACCGTCACCATCGGTGTCAGCGTTCTTCGGATCAGTGTTACCAGGCTTGCCGTTCTCGTCGAACTTATCCTTCTTGAACGGATTCTTCTCCCCGCTAACCTCGTCACCGTCGTTCACGCCGTCACCATCGGTGTCAGGGTTGTTCGGATCGGTTCCGAGCTTCTTCTCCTCAGCGTCGTTGAGACCATCACCATCGGTGTCGGCATCGCTTGAGTTCGGGTTGGTCTTAGGATCCGTTGCATCTGGATCGTCAACCGTCTTACCTGTTTCCGGATCTACCTTGGTGTTGAGCTCTTCGCCGTCCCTCTTCCCGTCATTGTCGGTGTCGGGATTCTTCGGATCAGTGTTACCAGGCTTGCCGTTCTCGTCGAACTTATCGTCCTTGAACGGATTCTTCTCACCGCTAACCTCATCACCATCGTTCACACCGTCACCATCGGTGTCAGCCTTCTTCGGATCAGTGCCGAGCTTCTTCTCCTCACCGTCGTTGAGACCATCACCATCAGTGTCAGCCTTCTTCGGATCGGTGCCGTCCTTCTTCTCGTCACCGTCGTTCACACCGTCACCATCGGTGTCAGCAGTGTTCGGATCGGTCGGAGCAGGCTCACCGTTTTCGCCAACTCGGTTCACCTCATCACCGTCCTTCACGCCGTCATTGTCGGTGTCGGGGTTATTCGGATCGGTGTTACCGGGCTTTCCGTCCTTATCGAACTTATTGTCCTTGAACGGATTCTTCGCCCCACTGACCTCGTCACCGTCATTGATGCCATCGTTATCGGTGTCGGGGTTATTCGGATCGGTCTTATGGGTCTTCTCATCCCCATCATTGAGACCATCACCATCCGTGTCCGGATTCTTCGGGTCGGTGCCGTTGGTCTTCTCTTCTTCATCCGAGACGCCGTCGTTATCGTCGTCGTCATCGTTGATGTCAGGCGTTCCATCGCCATCGGTATCAAGCTGGAACTTCGCGTTCACACGATCAGCAACAGCGCCAGACTCAGCAGGATATGTCACCGTCACCGGAACGGTGAACTCCTCTCGATCCGGACCATTCGCACCAGCAGGCTGCGTGACTACTGTAAGAACACCCGTCGCCGGATCAATCGTCACTGTGTACCCACTCGGAGCGGTAAAGCCGCCAGTGATGGAGAACACCGTACCCTGCGGGTATTCGTCGCCATCATTTGTCGGGGCTACAGTGGTCGTCTTTCCAGCAGGAACAATCGTCACAGGATAGGTTGGACGAGGATCCAAGGTCTGCGCCTCAGGAACAACGGTTACCGTAACCGGCGCTGTGTCTGTTGAGTGATCGGGATAGGTAACCGTCACCGTTTCTTCAATCACATCACCAGGCTGTTTATCCGCAGGAATCATCACTGTCACTTCACCAGTGGTGGCATTGACGGTAACAGGTGAGCCTGCTGGAACCGTAAACCGGGTATCCGCCGGCACATTTGCATCACCGGTCTGTGGCACTGTGACAGTGTCGCCAGCTTTACCTGTTGCAGGATTGTATCCAGGATCATGCTCATCGTTCTGGTGAGTAACCACAGCTGGAACATCGTTGACGGTTACCATCGCGTTTACCGTTTCAGATGTGCCATCGGGGTAGGTGACTTTCACCTTCACCGTATAGGAAGTGTTGCTTTCAACCTGCGGAGCAGTGCCCGAGATCGAGCCATTCGCGTTAATCGTCAGGCCAGTAATACCCGCGTTATCCGAAATCTCAAAAGAGGTTCCCGAAGGTAGAGCAGGAGTGGAGGTGGGCGCAGAAATGTTGATCGCCCGCCCCTCATTCACCGTCACAGCTGTGTACGCAGGCTCATACTTATCTTTATCGGGACCCTCGATGACGAAGCTAGCTTCTCCACGCGTGAATGTCCCATCAGCAAATCTGGCCGTCACTGGAATTGTGATCACTGTGCCAGGTTGTGCATCATCAGGCACAGATAGTGTCACTACACCGGTAGCCTCATTAATTGTGGCGCTGTAGCCATCAGCATCACGGGAAGCTCTGCTGCGGAAGGAAGCTCCGCTTCGGGAAGAGTTCTCCTGAGGAAGCTTCACCTTGAGTTCTCCCACCGAGAACGGCTTTTCCTTCGCCAGCTTCGGATCCAAGTCTTTGATAGCTCTGCGCTCTTGTTCATCCGTATTTGTTAGATCGAAGCCCTTGACGGGAGAGGTCAGCGTGCTACCTGGTCGACCTTTCACCTGGTCGTAGACGGGCGCCTGCCCAACAATCACCGCGTAGTAGTCAGAACCGTAGGCTTGACCGCGTTCCCCACTGGCTTTGTTAATGGGGTAGAGCGTTGCCGTGTAAATGGTGGTGTGCTTCAGATTCGGATCGGTCCTCAAGGGAACCGAAGGAATTGTTCCATCTGCATTAGCGGGAACAATCGGGCCCTTTTGAACGACCTTACCTGTCTTAGCTTCTGTCCACTCGATCTGGTAGACGAGGCCGTCAACGAACTGGCTGGGCAAACCAGATGTCTCAGTCTGCGCGACATCACCCGGTTTACCAGAACGAGGATCCTCTTCACCGTCGTTGACACGGAAAGTCACATAGTCGGGGTAGAGGGCAATATCCGCATGGTTGATACCCGCGTAGCCGGAAGAATTCGCCCAGCCTGCGAGAGTAGCGTTGTAAGCATCTTCACTGATGTAGCCATTGGCCATCCACGGTGTACCCAGAGCAACACCATCGGCAACATCCGTTGAAACGAAAACCCATGCGGTATTGATGTGCTTAGAAAGCGCACCACCCAACTTGGAAACGTCGCCAGCGGTAGTAGCCCAGCGGCCAATAGCTGGTGATTCAGCGACCTTATGGAAGGAAGCACGCGCTGCTTCGTCCGGGAAAGATCCTACATTGTTGTAGGAAACGCCATAGGTTCCCGCAAATTGGATCTCATACCATCCCCTATTGTTCGTCTTGGTGGAGACAGTCTCTGCGATCCACTTTTCTTTACCCTCGGCAGTAATTTTCTGGCGAATCCAATCCTGGAGCTGCGCTTCGTTATCCGCCGTCCAGGAGCCATCACGCACACGACCATTCGTTCCAAATGTACGCGGCGATTCAGAATAAATCTGCTCCAAGGCGTAGTCAGAAAGATAGGAAGCATAGACAGTTACTCCATCAGCACCAACATCCGCGCTGTCCGGTGCGTACCGTGGAATGAAGCCGCCGGTCCAGCCGACAGATCCCGCAGCCTTGACCAGTTCCCAACGAACGCCGCCTTTGATCTTCCCTAATCCATCAACCGGCGCATATTCTTTCACAGTGGCAAGGTTGTGCATTACCTCATTCTGAGGCTTGAGGCCATAACGAATATGCGCATCTTTGACAATGTTCTTGCCAACACCCCAGTAAATTTCGGTGTCATACGCATAGTCCTGTGGACCGAATTGTCCATTCTTGAAGTTTGAGAGCTGCGCCAGAGTGTTCTTATCAGGATTGTCTGCCCAGATACGCACCTTCTGGCCGCTTGGGAGGTTTGGATCTCCTGTGAACTCGTACGCCGCTCCATCTGGAGTGGTGAAATCAGCCATCTTGATGGCGTATTCACCCGCAGCATTCGTTGTGGTGGTGTACACCGGGGAAAGAACTCCGTTTTTCTCCTTCCACTGGGCATAGACGCGCACGCCCTGGAGCGGAATCGCACGGAACTTCCGGTTGTTCTCAGCATTAACGGCGAACGGGCCGTACCGCTGCACAAAAACCTGCCCGGAAACAGTCTTGGTGGCATCGACCGTTGAGGGTGACTCAATGGCATCAGGGTACTTAATCCCCTGATTGGTGTACACGTAGCGTGGTTCACCGCTCCCTGTCAGATACACAGACCGATCGGTGATGCCGGGATAGGTTATCCCGGTATCCCCGGTATCCCCGGCATCAGCACGAGTGGAGGCGTAAGCGCTTCCACCAGTTCCCACACCGAGACTTGCGACCACTAAAGCAGCAACCCCGAAGGGAGCTACGAGTTTCGAGCGCGAGAACGCTCTCGATCTCTTCCAAAGGCTACTCATTCTCGTTCTTTCACATCAACCATTAACTGACTACGCAGACGAAGACCCCATAACACCAATGCGACCTACGTCCTATCTGTTACATACACCAACGCTCGCATTGGAGTAAAACACCCCTACCCCCCCCCCCGCTAAAACTAAAACTCCTGTATAAAGCAGATTTTTACCTCTAACACAACTCCTAAAATGTGATAAACTTCACTACTTTTACCCTCATTAAATTTGACATTTTCCATACACCACTGCACGCCTAAAGTCCCACTACTCTCGACACCCCGAAAGGCCACGCAAGAAAAGCTCATATCTGCTACTACCCGCCGCCCTCCGCCTCGTCGAACCTGGTACACGAGTACCAGCCCAGCACGTTTTCGTCGAGCCGAGTGCGTTGAGTGGGGGTGGAGGTGCGCCCTGAGGTGGAGATGCACCTTGGGGCGTAGGTGCACCTTGGGGCGTAGGTGCACCTTGGGGCGTAGGTGCACCTTGGGGCGTAGGTGCACCTTGGGGCGTAGGTGCACCTTGAGCGCGGCAACATACGGGAACGTTCCAATTTCCGATCTTCACACTGCGCTACACATACCACTTGTCGCTACTATGCAACCGCACGTCTGCTCTGGCTCTACTCCTCTACCACCACCATGTTTACTTGAACTGTAAGAAACCAACGAGAGAGAGAAAAAGAAAGGTCATGAAGTTTACATTGACGATAGACCCGAGTGTGCCCGAAACATGCGTCGCCGTCACCGCCGCAAAGATTAATAACGACGTGCGCGCTATCGAGCAGATAGCTTTCGCAGGGACACGTGGCGAGTTGCGGAGGATCGTTGGGATGCAAGGCCGTAACACCGCCATTATCGATGTGCACACTGTGCTTGCTTTTTATGCGAAAGATAAAGCCGTATGGGCACACACGATGAACGGCGAATGGAGGCTCAAGCAGCGCCTCTATGAAATTGAAGAGGCGCTACCGGCTGACGCTTTTACACGTATTTCGCAAGCAGAAATAGTCAACATTAGCGCGATTAAAAATCTTGACCTTTCTCTCGCTGGCGCAATCAGCGTCTGCCTCAAAGACGGCACCCGCTACTACGTCTCCCGCCGCCAGCTCGGTGCATTTAAGGCAAAACTCGGATTGTCAACACGGCGCAATGCTCAATGAGGCTATGCAGCTCACCCGTACAGAGCACTCGTCGTCACCAATAAACGTTTCAATACAAAGGAAAGTCCCCATGAAAATTAAAAACATTCTCCCCGAACTCGTTCTCGGCGCCTGCGCCGGTATCGCAATCGGCACCAGCATCGAGCTGATATTTTCAGCGTCAGTAGAGCCTACATACACGCCTGGTATGCCCAGCTTCCTCGAACAGTACAGCAATATCCATATAGGTGTGCTTATCGAACGAGTTGTGTACGCACTCTATGGTGTAATTTGCGCACTTGCGGGAAGAATCTATAAAAACGAAAACCGCCCTCTCGTCTTATCTACAGCCATGAATGTGGCAATCATTGCAGGCTGTGGGCTTAGCGTGGGATTCTATCTGCACTGGTGGAGAAACGTAACAGAATTCTTTGGCAGCCTGGCAACCATCCTGATCGTCTACCTAGTCATCTGGATAGCGCTCTACCTACATGCCCGGACGAACGTCAACAAACTCAACAAACAACTCAAAGCTAACAACCCCGAATAACTAACGAAACATGATCTACAGCCGAGAGTCTGCTCATCTGCGAGGACTCCAATTGAAGCCTCGGTGAGATTTCTTTCTCCCTTATCACATTCAAGGCCGTAGTGAACCAACTGTGGCCGGGATAGATGCGACGCCTGGGGTGAGTGCAGTTCCGACCGTTGTGGGTTCATTTTCAGCGGACGATCTGAAACAGCAACGCTGCTGCCTCACCCTTGGCGCATACCAAGTTCGAAGTACGGGTGCTTTAGCAGTGCCCAGGTTGTTCGCGCAACAGCAGTGCCCAGGTTGTTCGCGCAACACAGCGGAGATACGAGAGTTGCTGGCAATCCAGGCAGCCGCTTTCGGATCAATGCTAGAGGCAACCATGTAGATTCCTGCCTAATAACCGATCAAACACCGAACCTCTTCCTCGTCGCCTTTGTGATCGACAGAGATTCTTGGTGGGAAGCACGATTACGTACGTGGAAAGCACGATTACGTACACAACAAATCAGCTCGACATGTGCCACAAAATTGGATCGAGAGCGACCCGGATAATGCGGCATTCCGCCATTGCCCAACGACATACCTGGCGTGATCGCTCGGTGATCGCTCGCCACCTGACCTCCTGTTTACCAGCGGTTTTCTTCTATTAGACGTCTGTTTGGGGCCTAAGCGGAGGGTTAATCCTCAAAAAGTGGGTCTAATGGTGGCACTTCGTTAGTTGTGGAGCCTTCCTTTGTGGATGGTCAGGCCGTCTTGCCAGGGTGTTTGGTTGTTGCTGTGGGTATCGATCTGAGTGTCGATCTGGACTGGTTCGTCTTGGTTGGGCTTGGGTGTGGGTCTGGTGATTTTGATGGTGCTGGTTGCGAAGTTTTTTAGTGGCTGGTGGTCGAGGGATCGGTGTATTATGGAGGGGTTATATCGTTTTAACATCACGACGTGTTTCTCTCGTGATGCTGATTCAAGAATCTAGGTGGGTGGCGACATGGTTGAATTGAGATCGTCAAGATCTGTCTTCGCGACTAACCACACTAGAAGCTGCCTGGAAGCTAGGCACTCTATACACAGCGCTACCGCGTCCTATCCAGTTAGAGGTCTTATTCAGCGCCCCAGAGCGTGTATCACACCAGCGTTGATAACAAGGAGGAGTCATGATTCTGGTCTACTGGAGTTAAGAATTTTGTAGTTCTGTCCATCGGATCATGGAAAACTCCACCCTTCGAAACAAACCTTTTGATTTTTGATTTGAAAAGTCAATAATGAAGGATATGTTGAAGAAGTAAGGGTGCTCAAGAAGTATAAATAATAGTCGAAGAGGATTTAGATGCTTTCTAAACTGATTGAGAGAAGGTTATTAGCTTTTGCTATGATCTTTTTTTAGTTGGAACAGGTTTGTTGATGAACCCGATTTCGGTTCATGCAGCGGAAGAGCCCGGCCCTGATTATGAATGGGAGGTACAGGAGAACGTAGAAACTGGTCCCGATCTCGTCCGGCAGTTTCGGTTTGAGAAGAAACTGGACATGACTAATGCCCCCAACAGAACGAGGGTGCCTAAACTCTCCGTTCCCTTTGTGCTCAGTGAGATACCGCAGGGCAAGGAAGAAGAATACGGCATCGGAAAATCTATTGGTGCGGCGCAGGGTTATTCTATCCAAAAGGGTGAATTTAATTCAGGGAACGAAGCGGAGTGGGAAGTCGTCAACTTCAATCCGGATGATGCTTATGATGAGAAGCTGACCGATTTGCTGGATAATGATCCAGATAACGGGGCCGACATATTGGAGCGCGGTATCAAGTATAACTGGGGTGGGCTGAGGTCCAGTGATCATATTCAGACCGCACAGGCAGGCTATAACTTCTACAAACCTGGAGACGAGGCTTATTATACTGATGACGAGCGGAACGGCTGGCCAAAGGACACTATGGCGTGGCGCTGCTTCTATGAAGGTGGAGAAAGAGCAGGGTCTTTCGATGACGGTTGTCAGTCTCTAATAGAGTACTCTTTCGATAGTTTCCGCTATGATGAGGCCTATAATTTAAGGGCATATCCACTCACCTATTATGCAAGCTCTGTACAAAGAACTTTGTTCACCCATAAGGATATTAATGCGGACGGAACTATCAATTCAGTATCCAAGTCTTTATGGCGCCCCAAACCCGCCAGGGGAGGAGATTTTGAGAATAATGCAACCGATATGGAAGCGGTAAGGGAGGCTTTCAAGAGAGATTTTCTTCAGGATGACATTCCGACATTTACGGAACTTACCCCTAAATTGAAGGCTAACTATACTGCGCCTGATGGATCTGAAGTCGACTATGGAATTAGGAGATACATCCTCCGAGAAGGGAAGCCTACCGGGGAGGATGCTGACCTCATTGCCTCTAATCACGAGATCAAGATCGTTGATATAGTAGGTTTCAACGATGATTTCATGATCTTTAACTCCGTGGAAGAAGCGGATGCCTACTACGCAAAGATGGGGCCGAAGAATTTTGGCTTATATTCGGTGCCAAGGAGCGCTATCAAACCTGTCACCTTTGTCAACACGTACAAGCCTGAGATTTCTGTCAGCAAGGTAGATGAGAACGGCAATCCTCTTGAAGGAGCGGAATTAGCCATCACTCCTAAGGACTCTCAAGAGGTAGTTGCAAGCTGGACCAGTGACAAGAAGGTTAAGTCTCTCAGACTTGATGAAGGTGACTACGTTCTTCAAGAGACAAGAGCTCCTGAGAACTATCAGACTCTTGCCGAATTCAGCTTCCACGTAGATAAGGATGGGAAGATTAAAGCGGCAAAGCATGCGAACGTCACTGTGGATGGTTCTCAACTCACAGTAAAGAACGTCATAGCAGTGACGGCGCCGGACGATGATCCATCTACCGGCGGGCCAGGCAACCCCGACACCCCATCAAACGGTGATCCGAATAAACCCAACACCCCGCCAACCGGCGACCCCAACAAGCCCAACACCCCGCCAACCGACGGACCACATAAGCCGAATAGTCCATCAAATAATCGGCCTAACAAGCCGGGCAATCGAACATTACCAGCGACGGGAGCGAATGGAGTTAATCTAGCGCTGTATGCAGGATTGATGACATTAGCAGGTGCATTGTTATTGGGACTCAGAGCATTAAAGGGGCGCAAAGAATAATGCGAGCAATAAAAAGTACAGGCTAATGGCTTATTTGTAGTAGGCGTTAGCTTAGTACGGGATTACTTATGTTTATTTATAACGCCTACACAAAAACAGGCTCATCTCAAAAGGGGATGTATTCTGGGCCTAAATCCGTCCGCTTCTAGGAGGCTGCGGGTGATGTAGTTGGCCAGGTTATGAAAGCCCGCCTCAGAACCAGCAACGGTTCTGAGGCGGGCCGAAAAATAGGCCAAGATGTCAGTAAGCGCGTTTCTTTAGCGTTCTTCCCAGGGTGGCGCGCCTGGCGCTCTGCGCGAGGCGCGCCACTGGAGATATCGCCGATGAACGTTTGCACGATGCATATGCCCTTGGTTCTGTTGGGCTCACGATAGGCCACGACCGTATCCTGGTAGACGCCCATGTTGCCTCGACTTCGACATACTCGTCGTGAGTGAACAGCGTCTCTAGCCTATTGCGCTGCTTAGTGGTGAGCAGGTCGAGGTCGGCGAGCAGCATCTTGCGTACCTTAAACATGGAGTCATTGGCTCGTCCGCAATGTCCGTATAGTGGCTCTTCGGATTTGGGTGGGGTTGAGGGGTAGATTGTGTTGAGGATTCTCCAGTTGGGTTTGCCGGCGTAGAGCAGGACGCGGATGCGGTAGTTGGTGAAGTTGGTGAAGCCGTAGCCGATTCGTTTGGTGCGTTTGATGAGGTTGTTCATGGTCTCGGTGATCGAGTTTGTCAGGTGTGCTTTGTGGTAGGCCATGATCTGGGATCTCCACTGATTGAGTGTGCGTCCAAGTCTTTTGATTTCGGGTGGCATGGGTCTGGCTTGACAGGTGTCGATCAGTGTGTCGAGCTCGCGGTAAGCCTGGTCGCTGTTGTTGAGACGGTAGAAAACACGCAGCTGTTCCTTGATCCGGTAGGCGATAGCGACTTCCCCGTTCGGGTCTCCCAGGGCCAATAGGTGTGCCAGTCGTTCACTGGTGTCCTGGTTGAGGGTTTCTTGCGCTTGAGTCAGGGTTTTACGGATTCGGTACAGGGGATCGTGTTTACGTCCGCGGTGTGAGAGTGTTTCTTGTTGAACTCGTCGGCGTACCTCGTCTAGAGCCCGGTTCGCGAGCATGATCACGTGGAAGTGGTCAGCGATTTGGGTTGCTTTGGGTAAGACCACGGTATAGACGGCCCGATAGGTCGGGCTCATATCAAGAGTCGCGTAACGGATATGGTCTTTCCATGCTTGTGGTTGGGCGTGCAGATATGTGGCGACATCAACATAGGTACGCGAGGGGACAATGTCAATGATCTGGGCTGGCCCACCACAGGCCGGGCACACCACCCCAGACAATGATTGTTCAATAACAATGGCCTGGACCGGACCATCACGGAAATACCCCAGCACCCGGACATCTTTCAAACTCACCACACAACGCAAAATCACGCTAGGATCAGCCACGGTGAAGGTCGATTCAGGCTTTCTATTCACACACTAAGCATGAATCACCTTCCCCCCTTTTCACGCCCTCAACCCCACCCAAATCCGAAGAGCTAGTTTCTTCGCATTAACTCCATGACTGGATAAATATTTATCCACATTAAATAAAAACGGTTTGATGATAACTTGCAAACACGAGCTGGTTAAAACTACTCATAAGCGTTAGTACGGCAGATAATCTGGCATGGGGTCAGTTGGCGAAATAGGGAAAACATCACTGAATTCAGAGGCCAAAACTGTCGCAAGTCTGTGTTCACACGAAACATAAATTCGATCTCCGTAAATTGGTTGAGTGACCACACACGAAACCGAGTCGTCAAAAAGTATCGAAGGCAAGTGTGCTTGCAATAAAGCTCCCAATTGTGCTGACGGAACCTGTATCATGGAATATGGTTCTGGTCTAAGAAACGCTGAATCTTCTGGTCCCATAATATGAGCTTGACTTTGCTGTTCAGAATATCCACTCCAAAAAATACCAATCCAGGAAGAACTCTCAGAAAAATCGGACAATATAGATGCTAGCTTAGACGCAAATTGACTATTAAGAATTTGCCCCTCTGAATAATAAATACCTTTAGCACCACAATTGTGGAATGTTTTTTGAGTTAAGCAATGACCAGGGGCGGAGATTTTGTATCTAGACGCGAGAGTTTTCCAAGTAGTTTCTCCACGGTCGATTTCTAGGGGCAATAAGAGAACTATTCGAGCGTCAAACCCGTTAAAAACTAGATCCGAAACGAGTCCGGGGCTATGTTCATTTGCTCTCGATGCCAGTTTTGGGTTAATTGTCTGTAAGAACAAATGCGTAGTTTGCATGATTCACAGGATTTCCTTCAGTAGTCCGATCCCAACCATTAGCATTAGGGTACTGAATTGTTACGGTAACATATTTTGATTTTTCCGTGACAGGAACGACTAGCTCCAAACCTGAATTTTCCCTCTTCCAATCAACCCGAAATTGTGCTCCGTACTCCAGATAGGTGCATCCTTCAAGCTCGACCGTTTCGGTGTCATTAATTCTTTCACATTCTCGAACCAAGGTATGATAAGGAGACACAGTTTCATTCATTCGGATCAATAACTCATCGACCCCTTCCGTGCGTTTCACACTCCGAATACCTTCGCTGGTTGGCGGCGCATCAGCCGTGCGCAACTGCCCCCTAGAGAGCGGGCGACGGGAGTCGAACCCGCCTCTGAAGCTTGGGAAGCTTCCATTCTACCGATGAACTACGCCCGCATGACGCCCTTCAAGGATAGCGGGAATCACTCCGCGTGCAAAATGCACCACGGCTCCTCCGCCCTCACGCCGTATCCGTACCGTCCACCCTCTGATACAAAAACTCACACCATGTGGAACACACGTACTCTAAAACGAAGTTCGTTGGATGAACGTACGTTAGATAACCGTGCAGCGTGCAGATCTCATCCTTGCACGAGGCCGCCTAGCCCACTAGCTCGCTCTTGCTAGCACGCTCATCCGTCGAACATAGGCTCCCCTCGTGGGAAGCCACACTAGCCCCTCACAGGAGGCTAGAAAAAGAGAAACCCCACGGCCTCGTCGGCCATAACTCGAAAGAAGGAGTGACATGAGCGTTCGCACCACACACGTTGGATCTTTGCCCCGCCCGGCGCAGCTACTAGAGGCTAATGCGCGAATGTCAGCCGGCGAGATCACTCAGAGCGAATTTACCGAGATTCTTGACGAATCTGTAGCTGACGTGATTAAACGCCAAAATGACATCGGTATCGACATCGTCAACGACGGCGAATACGGCCATATCATGACTGAATCCGTGGATTATGGAGCGTGGTGGTTCTATTCGTTCTCGCGATTCTCCGGGCTTGATCTCTCCACCGATTCACGCTTCGGCTTCGCTCCGCCCACCTCCGAAGAAGGTGGGATTCAGCTCGCAAGTTTCGCCGAACGCCGCGATTGGACGCGCTTTGCCGATGCCTACGCCGATCCGGATTCCGGGATCCACGTATCCCGTCCGTCCGACAAACCGAGGGTGTTCCCAACGATCACCGGGCCGCTCGAATACATCGGGCACGAGGCTGTCACTCGCGATATCAACCTCACCCTCAAGGCACTTAAGGCCAACAACCTCGATGCCTCACGTGGATTCGTAGCCGCTCTTTCCCCCGGCTCAGCCGCCCGAATCTCCAACGCCTACTACAAGAATGACGTGGACGTGCTTGAAGCCTGCGCGAAAGCCCTCCATGAGGAATACAAGGCGATCACCGACGCTGGACTTACCGTGCAGATCGACGATCCTTCAATCGCTGAGGCATGGGATCAGATTGTTCCCGAGCCATCACTTGAGGATTACCGCAAGTTCACCCAGGTGCGTATCGATGCCCTTAACCAGGCACTTGAGGGCATCCCGGAAGAACTTGTGCGCTTCCATGTGTGCTGGGGTTCCTGGCACGGCCCGCACACCACAGACATTCCATTTGCCGACATCGTGGATCAGGTTCTCCAGGTGAAGGCAAAAGGCTACACCTTCGAGGCAGCCAATGCTCGTCACGCCCACGAATGGAAGATCTGGCGTGATGTGAAACTCCCCGAAGGAAAGGTCATTATTCCTGGTGTGGTTTCACATTCGACGAATGTAGTGGAACATCCGGAGCTTGTCGCTGAACGTATCGAGAATTTTGCCTCGCTCGTCGGTGCAGAAAACGTCATCGCCTCCACTGATTGTGGGCTCGGTGGGCGTATCTATCCCTCGATCGCATGGGCCAAACTTGAGGCACTGGCAGAAGGAGCACGAATCGCCTCGGCACGTCTAAGCTAAATTCCTTGCTCGCGTTACGAGCACACAACAGTGGGAGCTTCCTGGGGTGACCTGGAGGCTCCCACCTTTTCTTTTCCCGCCCCTCCTCGTATGGAGATTAGAAATGCTGAAGGGCGTAACATTCTTAAAACTCTTCTCTGCTTCCTCATAGAGAGACACATATCCGAACTCCGTCTAGCGCTCACATCCCCACCTCACCACACGGAGCTATCTCCACTTCTTGTAGCCCTCTCAAGGCCACTGGCGTAGAGTCACCTCCAAACCTTCCACTATCTTCGTACTCTCACACCACATAACCACACGGAAAGATCACACATGAAAGAATTCCCGCTCCCTGCCCACCAGGTTGAAGCTGCTCGTGCCTGGCTCGCCTCCCCTTATCCACCCACACCACCACGCCCAGCAGCAACAGTGATCCTTCTACGCGAAGCCCCTCGCGGCTTTGAGGTTTACACTGTTCGACGCTCGGCAACGATGAAACACACTCCCGGAGTTACAGCTTTTCCCGGAGGTTCTATTCGACCCGACGATCTCGCTACCCCACTTGAACCACGGGTTCCATTGAGCCAGTGGGCCTACCTCATGGGAGAGGACGAGGAAGCCGCCCATTGCCTCCTCGCTGCGGCAGTGCGTGAAGTTTTCGAAGAGACGGGAGTGCTCCTGGCTCCCTACCCCAAAAGAACTCCAGATTACTGTAAGCATGAGAGGGCAACCGGGGAGTTGACTCCCCACCCTGAGGAAACTTCACTCTCTCATGCCTCAATCCAGGCACGTATCCTCGCTGAACGCCGACGAGTAGAACTTCACGAGTACAGCTTTGCCAGTTTCCTTGCCGCTTATGGAGTGAGCCTTCTCCTCGATACTTTCGCCTACCGTGGCACGTGGATCACGCCGAGCTTCCTCCCGCGCCGCTACCACGTGGCCTTCTTTACTGCCCTTCTTCCCGAAGGGCAGGATCCTCAACTTCTCTCCACTGAGGCAAGCGATCATTCGTGGGCTCGCCCCCTCGATCTTCTCTCTCAAGCCGAGCGCGGAGAAATTTCCCTTGTGGCTCCCACACGTTTTCACCTTCATGAACTCGCGCAAGCACATAGCATCGACGAGGCTCTTACCCATCGCTCACGTCGTATTCAGTACACCCCTGCTCCGAGTAGGACATCCCCCACTGGGTATGTTCTGCATTGAACCTCGCCTGCCACCACGAAACATGCTCCCCTTTTGGCTAGGGTCTTTTTCGGCTCAACGCCGAGGCAATACTCGCACCCGGAAAACAACGATGAGGCACCCGCAGGTACCTACTAGCAGCTAGACCAGACCCCTCAGACAAACTCTCCCTCTTCAGCACCCCAACCCAACCGCACAACAAAAGACGGGGTTAAAGGCCAAAAGACGGCTGGAAATACCCACAAGATATTCCCAGCCGCCATAAGAGCTAGTGATATAGCCCGCTCATGTCCGCTTCAATAGAGCCAGTAATCTCACCTGCTCTAGCTCAGTTCACACTGGATTCGCCCAGAGTGACTTTCGTATTCTTCGTTGTGCCTGATTCAGTAGTCACTGAGAGAGTCACCGTGTCGCCCACAGAGTGTCCAAGTATGAGAGAGGAAAGGCCACTCGCGTCACTGACCTGCTTGCCATCCACTGCGGTGATGATATCGCCCTTGGAAATTCCTGCCTCCTGAGCGCCAGAACCTTCAATCACCTGAACCACGCGCGCCCCGCCCGGTGCGTTCTGGATCATCACACCAAGCGCTGGGTTTCGGCCAATGACAATGCCCTCAGTTGCTTGACCATTCTTGATCTTCTGTGCAATCTCCAGAGCTGTGGAGATCGGCACAGCATACCCATTGACCTCACTGGAAGTCTGCCCTGTGGAGGCAGCCGTAGTGATACCAATAACCTTGCCATCAGAATTCATAAGAGGGCCACCAGAATAGCCGGGCACCACGTCGGCACTCGTCTCAATAAGCCCGGTGAGAGTCTCACCCTCGGAAGCCGACGAAGAATCCTGAGCACGAATCGTCTGATTGAGCTTCGTCACCGTGCCATCTACGCGCGTGAGATAGCCCTGGCCTGAACCATTGCCCACAGCATAGACCTTCGCCTCAGCCTTAACTCGTTCAGTACTCGTCGTTACGGTATCGAACTTACCTCTCCCTTCAATCTGAAGAAGGGCAATATCATTCCTGGCATCGTGACCCAGAACTTTCGCCTGGTATTCCTCACCTGTATCCGCCACCGTGAGCTTCACAGTTTCTGAGGAAGAAACCACATGGTAGTTCGTGAGTACAAGGCCAGAAGGATCGATAACTACTCCCGTGCCAGCACCCGCTCCGTTCATCAGCGTGGTATTGATGAGCACCACCCCAGGAGCCTTATCAACCACCGTACCCGAATCCACTGTCTCTCCCTGAGCCTGCCCTTGCGGCTGAGTGCCAGGGAACTGAGGGAAAGAGGGAATCTGCGGAATCACATTCTCCGAGGAAGCAGAGGAATGAGGAACAGAGATGTCACGAACACCAAAACCGATAAGCCCACCAACGAGCAGTGAAAACACTGCGGTTGCCGCGAGTGCCGAGTGCGTCCAACGGTGGCGCGGTTTGGGAGCACGGCCTGCAAGGGCAAGAGAGGGAGCAGCCCATCCAACAGGGGCAAAATTCCCATAGCCAGGAAGGCCATGCTCTGAGCCTGCAGAATTCCCGGCAGGATGACCGCCTGCAAATCCAGTTCCTACGTAGTGACCACCTCCTACGTACTGGCCTGCGCTTACATACTGACTACTTCCTCCGTACTGGCGTGCTCCCGCATTCTGCTCCATGCCAAAATGTCCGTTCTGTGGGGAATAGGCACTGGGCTGAGTGTAGATCGCGGTAGGGTGGATCGTCGCCTCCTCGGAAGGAGCCGATACGCCAGCAGAAGAAGCGATCCAGGTAGCTCCCGAACGCACCGAGTCCACCTGCTCGTAGGCACCGCTACGGGCGCTCTCATAACTACTTGTAGGCTGAGCGTTCTGTTCGCTTACTGGCCATGCGGTGCCCTCACCTGTGGGCTGTGCGTTATCCTCATTCATCGATGCCTCCTTGATCTGCCAGATACCTGGCACATTCTCATCTCTGACATTGATGTAACCTGCATAGCTACAACGCTAACCGGAAGTTTCCTGAAAATCATCTGAAGGTGATGTGGCTCTGGCCATCACCCTAAACTACCGGCTTTCTCCGCCGCACGCCGCACACCTTGCTACTACTCGTATTACTCGTATGGAGCGGGAGCTGCCTCACTCTGAGGCACCGCCCCACCACGAACCTTGCCGCACAACGTGACGTACACGCCACACGTAACATCACGGTTTAATGTAGGCGTAGCCCTCTCCCTGGCGATCCACAATATAGGCCACCCCCTGTGGAACAACCTCCATCATTGAAGGCAGAAGCTCCTCATCAATCTGACGATTGCGCAAAGAATTCGCACAGATCTTGAAGATCACACCCGCCTGAGAGAGCACCTTCATGCGCTCGCGATGCTCAGGATGAACATCGTAACCATTGAAAGAACGCACGGCTGGTCCGTTGACGACAACGACAATACGCGAGTCCCGCCCGTAGTGTTCCGTGAAGTATTCGAGGTTTGCGAGGAGTTGATCCCAGCGAGATTCTTCGTCGATATGGACAACAACGTTCGTCATCGAGACGCCTTTCTCTCTGTACAGAATGCGAAAGCCACACTCTGCCCACTGAGCCTCTCCTTGCATCTACACAAGGAAGCGACTTTCTCACCTGTATATCTGAGAATACTCCTCTTTGAGGACTAACGTCCTACTTTTTAGAAAGCTCTTTGAGAAAGTCCAAGCAAGTTCGCCGCACGTGAAATCCTCTAGGACACACAGCCGTGCGTCGTCATACTTATCGCAACGCCAGCGCATCTCTCCTCCATGCCTTCTCCGTGCCTCCTGCTCACCGAAGCAGGATCACACTCCCACCTCACTCTAGAAGGCACCATGCCGAGAAGGCAGCACTGTAAACAGAAGCAAACGGAGCCGATGCACCATGCACGCCCACCCCGCTCTGCGGTTTTTTCTTATGGAATTTCCCTCGTAGCTCGCCCCACAACCGTTCGCCCCCATGTAAGAGTGACAACCTCAAAGTTTGAGGGCACACGAGTACTGAATAGGCTTAGGCCTCGACGAGTAGGCTTACGCCCCGATCAACTCCACCACAGAACCAATTCCCGGATGGATGAAATCCGGGCGGAAAGCAAACTGTTCAATCTGCTCACGTGAAGTAGAACCCGAAAGAACGAGATGCGTCTGGAGTCCGGACTCCATGCCCGCCAGAATGTCGGTATCCATACGATCCCCGATAAGAGCTGAATCTTCCGAGTGCGCATCAATCTTATTGAGACCCTTGCGGAGCATTACCGGATTTGGCTTACCCACATAGTAGGGAACCTTACCCGTTGCCGCCGTAATCATCGCCGCAACAGCACCCGTAGCAGGAATCGAACCATCAGCCGAAGGACCGGTCACATCAGGGTTCGTCGCAATAAAGCGCGCACCGTCCTCAATGAGGCGAATTGCCTGAGTAAGAGCTTCAATCGAATACGTGCGTGTTTCTCCAAGCACCACCACATCTGGACGATCATTCGTCATAATGAAACCGTGCTCGTACATCGCCGTAGTAAGGCCAGCTTCGCCCACCACATACGCGCGGCGACGCTCAGACTGCGTAGCGAGGAAGGTGGCTGTGGCCAGAGCCGAAGTCCAAATATTCTCCTCTGGCACAGGCAAACCAGTCGATTCAAGACGCGCAGCAAGATCACGAGGAGTAAAAATCGAATTATTTGTGAGTACGAGGAAAGGGATCTCACGCTCGCGGAGCGTGGAAATAAATTCCTTTGCCCCAGGCAGTGCCACTTCCTCATGGATGAGCACACCGTCCATATCGGTGAGCCAATTCTTAATTTCTCGCTTCTCCACCCTCTCAGCTTAGAGCCTCCGAGGTACCCATGTCGCGGGTTCGTCGAATTTATACCGCTTCGACTTTGAGGAAATCGCCTGCCTTCCTGCCAGTAGACCCATATACGAAGCTCAGATACACGCCATAAAAACACTATAAGCCTCATGACATGGCAAACTTAACGCGTGAGTACCCTCATGACGATCCCCTTTACCTACTCCCTCGCAGTGGTAGGAGGCAAGCCGCCTACTCTTCTCCACACCGAAGGAAATACCGCACAACAGTTCCCGCTCGCTTCGGTCACAAAACTCCTCACCGCATGGAGCGTACTCGTCGCCCTTGATCGAGGATATGCCACCCTACGCGACCCAGCTGGCCCAGAAGGCTCAACAATCCGGCATCTTCTTGCTCACGCCTCTGGCGTACCTTTTGAGCGCGGTGCGATTCTTGCCCAACCAGGAGAGCGCCGCATCTACTCGAATATAGGAATTGAGATCCTGGGGAAGAAAATTGAAGAATGTGTAGGTATGCCGATCCAGGAATGGATTCACCAGTGCGTCCTTGAACCCCTAGGAATGAGGACGACGAGGATCGAGGGTTCTGTGGCACATTCGGGAGTGAGCACCATTGGAGATCTCCTGCTCTTTGCGAAAGAACTGCTCACTCCCACTCTGGTGAGCCCTCTCGGGGCTCACGCTGCTCGTACAGTTCAATTCCCCGGCCTCTCAGGAATTCTTCCTGGATACGGGAGGCAGAAACCCAATGACTGGAGCCTCGGATTCGAGATCCGAGGAGAAAAATCCCCACATTGGCTCGGCAGTGACTTCTCCACGCGCTCCTTCGGACATTTCGGGCAATCTGGTTCTTTCTGCTGGGTAGATCCCAGCGTTGGGAGAGCTGGCGTATTCCTTGGAGAACTCCCCTTTGGTGATCTCCACCGTCAGATCTGGCCCCAACTAACAAACCTCATGCGTTCACTCTGAAGATAGGAATTTCACAGGGCGCTAAGGATGATAAAGGGTAAGAATTTTATGGGGTGTTAAAGGTTAAAGGTAGGTATTTCATGAGGGCACTAAAGTGAGCACAAAGCACCCAAAACACTAAGGCACTAAGGCACTAAGGCACTAAGGCACTAAGGCACTAAGGCAAGTATTGTGCAGTGCGTCAAGATTGAGCATTCTACGGAATGCTCAAGCATCAAAGGGTCAACATTCACAGAGTGCAGGCACCGCGCAATGAAAGCAACTTCGTCGAAAAGGAACCTAGAACACCCAGGGTGAGGCACGTGGATACGCGCCTCACCCTGTGAACTTCTCCTCTTTCAGGCACACACCTGCCTAGTCCACTTGCTTGCCTTTACTGGCGCACCACACACAACGTCAGTGCACTTGGGCGCTCACCCGTATCTGGATCGGCGGCACTCTGGAACCCAGCCATATCCACCTGGACGAGATCGCCATCGCTCACGCGCCCTGCCAGCAACTCACGGGCAAGCCGATCGCCCACCTCACGCTGAATAAGACGGCGCAGTGGTCGGGCACCAAAGGCAGGATCGTAGCCATCCATCGCCAGATACTCACGAGATGCTTCACTCACCTCAAGGGTGATTCGACGCGCCGCCAAGCGTTTAGCCAGATGAGCGATCTGGAGATCGACGATCTTACCAATCTCCTCCATCGACAGCGGATCAAAGACAATAACATCATCAAGGCGGTTAATGAACTCCGGCTTGAAGGCAGCACGCACTGCTGCCATGACACCTTCACGTGCTTCTTCTGCGCTCATTCGTGGATCAGTGAGAGCGTGCGAACCCAAATTTGAGGTGAGAATGAGGATCGTATTTGTGAAATCCACGGTGCGCCCTTGACCATCAGTTAAACGGCCATCATCGAGCACCTGGAGCAAAATGTCAAAGACATCCGAATGCGCTTTCTCCACCTCATCCAGAAGAATCACCGAATATGGGCGGCGGCGCACCGCCTC
Organism: Actinomycetaceae bacterium zg-1166; assembly: GCA_015679245.1. Taxonomy (GTDB): domain Bacteria; phylum Actinomycetota; class Actinomycetes; order Actinomycetales; family Actinomycetaceae; genus Changpingibacter. Next base: position 1,761,344 of record CP064953.1, read on the forward strand.
AGTAAGCTGACCCCCTTCTTCGTAACCTACATATCCCGGAGGAGCACCCACAAGGCGGGAAACAGAGTGTTTCTCCGCATACTCAGACATGTCGATACGCACCATGGCGCGTTCGTCGTCGAAAAGGAAATCAGCAAGAGACTTCGCCAGCTCCGTCTTCCCCACACCTGTCGGCCCGAGGAAGATGAAGGAACCGCTGGGGCGGTTCGGGTCAGAGATTCCAGCACGCGAGCGTCGCACGGCATCGGCCACACTGGCCACAGCACGCTTCTGCCCGATGAGGCGTTCACCAATAATCTTTTCCATCTCCAAGAGCTTCGCACTCTCACCTTGAAGGAGGCGACCTACCGGCACACCCGTCCACGCGCTCACCACTTCGGCAATTTCATCAGCATCCACACGCTCAGCGATCATCGGCTCACCGACACTCGACGTATCCTCAGCAGCTTCAGCTGCCTCAATCTGTGCTTCCACCTGAGGAATATCGCCATTTTGTAGGCGCCCTGCATCCTCGTAGCGCCCCTCTCGTACCGCACGATCAAGCTCGGTGCGCAGCTCATCAAGTTTTACACGCAAATCACCAACTTTGTTGCGCCCGGCCTTCTCCGCCTGCCAGCGTGCCGAGAGGGCAGAGAACTCTTCCTGCTTATCAGCAAGCTCGCTGCGCAACTTTTCAAGCCGCTCAGCTGCTGCTTCATCACCGGATTCCTCCGTATCTACAAGGTAGGCTTCCTCCATCTTGAGGCGATCAACCTGGCGTTGAAGCACGTCGATTTCCTCTGGAGAAGAATCGAGTTCCATGCGCAGGCGCGAAGCAGCTTCGTCGACAAGATCAATAGCTTTATCAGGAAGTTGACGGCCAGAGATGTAACGCGCAGAGAGTTGCGCTGCTGCCACGAGTGCCCCATCGGAAATCGTCACCTTATGGTGAGCCTCGTACTTTGGAGCGATACCACGCAAGATCGCCACGGTATCTTCCACCGAAGGCTCACCCACGAACACTTGTTGGAAGCGGCGTTCAAGAGCCGGATCCTTCTCCACATTCTCGCGATATTCGTCAAGCGTGGTAGCACCGATAAGGCGAAGCTCTCCTCGGGCGAGCATAGGCTTGAGCATATTGCCCGCGTCCATCGCGCCTTCACTACCACCGCCAGCACCCACGATCGTATGGATTTCGTCGATAAAAGTGACGACTTCGCCAGCCGATTCAGCAATATCTTTCAGTACAGCCTTGAAGCGTTCCTCAAATTCACCGCGATACTTTGCACCAGCCACCATCGAGGCAACGTCGAGCTGAATAAGGCGCTTGTCCCGTAAAGATTCGGGAACGTCACCATTGACAATGCGCTGGGCAAGGCCCTCCACCACGGCTGTTTTGCCCACACCAGGTTCTCCGATGAGCACAGGATTGTTCTTCGTGCGGCGCGAAAGCACCTGGATAACACGACGAATCTCCTGGTCACGGCCAATTACCGGATCAAGTTTGCCCTCTCTAGCAGCTTGGGTGAGATCACTGCCGTACTTCTCAAGAGCTTGAAAAGTGCCCTCTGGATCTGGAGAATCGACCTTCGATGCACCGCGCACATTCGGAATGAGTGCGGCGAGTTGATCGCGTGTGACGCCAGCCGAACGTAGGATCTCCCCTGCCTGAGATTGCGAGGTAGCCACACCCATGAGCAGATGTTCGGTGGAAATATAGGAATCACCCAAGGCAGTTGCTTCCTTCCCAGCGTCGGAGAGAACGCGCGAGAGTGGTCGGGAAGCCTGCGGCCCACCTACCGAGGAACCTTGAGCTGTGGGCAAGGCAGCGAGGGCGGCGCGGGTGCGCTCAAGCAGTGTCGAGCGCACCAGACCAGCTGCATCGATGAGGGCAGGTGCGATACCGCCATCTTGCGCGAGTAAGGCTGTGAGCAGATGGGTGGGTTCTACCTGCGGATTTGAGGCATCTGTGGCAAGGCGTATTGCTTCGGCCAAAGCCTCTTGAGATTTCGTTGTCAGTTTGTCCATGATGACCCTCCTAGGGGTAGTTTTCTCTTCCCAGAAGGTGAGAGTGTAGGCAGCCACACGTCTCCATAGCCTCTAGCAGGCGTGAGAAGCTACGGCAACGCCGATCTCATTGTGCACCCTCGGTCTGGGTTCTATAAGAAAAGAACGCTCCCAAAGTTGAGTCTATTCCACTCAAGTTTGATCTGATATCTCACAGGTGTTCGTACGGAAACACACCCTGTACACCATGCGTGTCGCTGCTCGCACTATCCCACAATGACTTCATGGCAAAGAAAAAACAGCAACACCAAGGCACACCAGCCCTCCTTGCTCTCGAAGCAGCCGGTATTACCTTCAATCTCATCGAGTACGAACACACCAATCATCTCGAAGGTGGCTATGCGCTCGATACCGCAAAAGTTCTCGGACGCGATCCTGCCACAATCTTTAAGACTCTCATGCTGCTCGTCGATGGAAAACCGGCGTGTGCCGTGGTGCCTGCCACCGGAATGCTCAACCTCAAAAGGCTCGCAAAAGCTGCCGGTGGCAAAAAAGCCGAGATGATGGAACCCTCCAAAGCCGAGCGTCTTACCGGCTATGTCACAGGTGGGATTTCACCGATTGCTCAACGTAGTACCTCTCCCACGTTTATCGATGAAAGTGCACTCAACTTCGACCACATAACTATTTCAGGTGGTAAACGCACCATGTCAGTGGATGTAGCTCCGCGTGAGCTTGCCACACTTGTGAATGCGCGTTTTGCTCCAATTGCCGACGACAACCGCCACTTCTGACGCACACACGTATCCTGGAACACTCCATATTCTGGGGCACGCACGTATTCTGAGGCACCCCAGTTCTGTGAGTACCCGAAACCACCACTTCTGAGAAGCAAGGAAAACCAATGCGCAGGAAAGGAGATTTACAGGCTCTGATGCATTAGTACACTACACAACCGCACTAGTAGGCCACACTCCAGGGCTACAGCACTACAGAGCCACAGTACTAGAGTCATAGTGCTCTATTTTCGCGAGTACGAACGCCAGGTAGCCTCAAAGAATAATAAGCACCACCACAACAACAGCGGCAAGAAGAGCTCCCCCAAAGATAAGGAGCGGTAAGCGCCTCGAACGCCGCTTAGGCATGTAGTCCGTGCCAGGAACGTAGCCGCCGAAATCGTAGCCCCCAGTTACCTGGCGTGTCATGTCGTCGTCATCCATGTGGTACCTCCCCAATCAGGATACTCGCACAGGTACGCGCCCGTGCATCACAGTGCACCTACACACACAAGCGACACTACTCACGTATGCACGCCGGTCCCAGCTCAAGCTCTTTCGGATCAATAAGCCAGGGCTTGCTCCCCACATTCTCTCCAGCAAGAGCCGCAGCAAACTCTTGTGCACTGCGCACAGATCCAAACCCCAATGAACGCCCAAGAAGCTCGATGATATCCGCACTCGTCCAGCTATAAGCCGCAAGCTCTTTCATCGTCACTGCGCCATCGCGCTTGGCTAAACGCACCCCTTCAGCGTTCATCACCATTGGCACATGAACATATTCAGGACGCGACATCGCCAGGCACTCTTGCAGATAGATCTGACGTGGAGTGGAGGGGAGTAGATCGTTTCCACGCACCACTTGGCTCACACCAGTAACCCCATCGTCGTAAACCGAGACGAAGTTGTAGCTAAACGGCCCATCACCGCGGCGCAGAACGAGATCATCCACGATACCTGTGAACTCACCGCAGATCGCATCAACTAGAGCGATATGCAGCGGTGCATTCTCACCTTCCACCCGCAGCCTCAACGCTGGGCCGCGCCCCGTTCCCGCAAGTTTGGCGCGCCCAGCTTCACGCTCCTCGCAGCTGAGATCTCGGCAAGTTCCAGGGTAGGAACCAGGAGGGCGATGTGGAGCAGAAGTGATGGCAGCAAGCTCACGTCGCGTGCAGTAGCACTCGTAGAGTAGGCCACGCGAACTCAGGTGCTCGAAAGCCGCTTCGTATTCATCGATCCGGTGAGACTGGAAAATGACCTCACCTTCCCACGTGAGACCCAATGCTTCAAGATCTTTAAGCTGGCTGGTCACAAACTCAGGGCGTGAACGTTCGTCGAGATCTTCCATCCGTATAAGGAATCCACGCCCAGAATTTTTCGCATAGGCCCACGCAAGGAGAGCCGTGCGAAGATTCCCAAGATGAAGATCGCCCGTAGGTGAAGGGGCATAGCGTCCAAACACGCTAGCCATTCTATGCCTCCGCCCTTCACTGCCGTGCCTCACCTCGATTGAACTTCACACCCCACGAGCGACTACACCACGGCTCCTACCTCTTCTGCACCAGATTATGCTCCAGTAATTACACGCAGCGCAGCCAGAATCAGATCGGCGGTCTTTGGGAAAAGTCAGCAGTTTTTCAGGACGATCCAAAAATACTCCACGAAGATCCAGGAAATAATAGAAGGACTAGAACAGGCGATCTTCGGCGTTGTCGATACCACGCATATCGTCGTAATCAAGGATCACACACTCAATCCCGCGATCCTCAGCCAGCACGCGAGCCTGGGGTTTAATTTCCTGGGCAGCGAAAACTCCACGCAACGGTTGGAGAAACGGGTCGCGCCCAAGAAGTTGGAGATAACGCGAAAGCTGCTCCACGCCGTCGATTTCTCCACGGCGCTTGACCTCCACAGCAATATAGCCACCAACACTATCGCGCACCATAAGATCCACAGGGCCAATCGGTGTGGGAAACTCCCGGCGCACCAACTGTGCACCGGGCTGAAGCCTCTCCACCTGCTGAGCCAGGAGCGCTTGAAGGTGAGCTTCTACTCCATCCTTGACGAGTCCCGGTTCCTCACCAAGCATCACCTCACACTCAGAGATCACCTCGAAGATCTGAATAACGAGGCGATCCTCAGCTTTCGCGTGGCTCACTTCCCACACCTGAATGATCCCAGCTTCGACTTCGTCATTCACTGCCTCACGCACACAGCATGTGCACGGCGGGCTCATCCAGTTCAGTGGCTTATACGATCCACCATCCGAGTGAACCAGCACAGCCCCATCTGCCTTAAGCATGAGCATTCGCCGTGCCCTCGGAAGGTAAGCATCGAGCCGCCCAGCATACTCCACAGCACACTCAGCGAATACAACCCGCATCTTCGCTCCTTACTTCTTCCATTTTCCGACGACGAAGCTGCCCACCATTCTTCCTCGTTCACCGCCATATCCTGCTGAGGGATATCAGATATTCGTTGGCTCCTCGACAGGAGGCGCCGCATCAATCCACGAAATAAGACCAGCGAAGGAGTGCGGACTCATAGCAATGGAAAACACCTCACCACGGTAATCAATCTTCGCAATCGTCAATTCTGCTGCTGCTCCTCCAGGCTTGTGCTTGAGAATGGAAAAACCCGAGCGCTCAAAGACTTTCTCTGGGCGAAGGCTGAGCGTTCGGGTGCGAAACCACTCAAGCGAATAGGGGCCTAATACAAGCACACCTGTGCGCCAGGGACGTGACGCCGTCGAACGAAGTGAGCACTGGAGAGAACCAGGGCGGCGCTGAAGAAGAACGAGACGTAGCGCTGCCGCTGCCACCGTAAGGATGAGGAGAAAAAGAAGAAAGAGGACGATATCAACGAAACCACTACTCACAAGTCTCACACGTTCCTCTTTCAACCATCTTCCGCACAGCACACACGGTCTACCTGCCTGAGGGTGTCACACGTAGCTACTCAGTTAACTCTCATTCCGCTTTAGGCCAGCACAAGCCAGTACCCGCCCCTCACTGCGCTCAGGCTATGTTCACCTTCCCCGCCTGATCGACGAGCACCGAGACGACGTTAGAATCCACGGTCACGAATCCGCCGCGAACTTCCATCACTTTTTCTCCCTCGGGAGCCGAGATCACAACGTTGCCTTTCGACAATAATGCCATGAGCGGAGTGTGCCCTTCCAAAATGCCGAGATCACCGTCAATGGCAGGTACGCGCACCTGGCTCGCTTCCCCCTGCCATAAGAGCCCTGATGGAGCGACAATAGCAACCTTCATCAGCGGTTCTCCGCCTGGATCTTGGCCCATGCACGCTCAAGATCCTCAATACCACCAATATTAAAGAACGCCTGCTCGGGGATATGATCGTACTCGCCATCGCAGATGCGACGGAAGGCTTCCACCGTCTCGTCCACAGGCACTGTGGAACCTTCCACACCTGTGAACTTCACAGCAGTGTACGTATTCTGCGAGAGGTACTGCTCGATGCGACGGGCACGAGCCACCGTCACCTTATCCTCTTCAGAGAGTTCATCCACACCCAGAATCGAGATGATGTCCTGGAGTTCCTTATTCTTCTGGAGGATCGCCTTGACCCGAGTGGCCACCTCATAGTGAGTCTTGCCTACGATCTGAGGATCAAGGATACGCGACGTAGAGGTGAGAGGATCCACGGCTGGGTAGATGCCACGCGAAGCGATCTCACGCGAAAGCTCTGTCGTGGCATCCAAGTGAGCAAAGGTCGTGGCAGGAGCGGGATCAGTGTAATCGTCCGCAGGTACATAAATAGCCTGAAGCGAGGTAATCGAATGTCCGCGCGTGGAAGTAATACGCTCCTGGAGGGCACCCATTTCATCAGCGAGAGTGGGCTGGTAACCCACAGCCGAAGGCATACGGCCCAGCAACGTAGAAACCTCAGAACCGGCCTGTGTGAAACGGAAAATGTTGTCAATAAAGAGCAACACGTCCTGGTGAGCCACATCGCGGAAGTACTCCGCCATCGTCAAGCCAGAAAGAGCAATGCGAAGGCGTACCCCCGGCGGCTCGTCCATCTGGCCAAAGACAAGAGCCGTCTTATCCAGCACGCCTGCATCAGCCATCTCGTGAATGAGATCGTTACCCTCACGAGTACGCTCACCCACACCAGCGAATACGGAGACACCGTCGTGATCCTGAGCCACGCGCTGAATCATCTCCTGAATAAGAACCGTCTTACCCACACCGGCACCGCCGAAGAGTCCAATCTTTCCACCCTGCACGTACGGAGTGAGAAGATCGATCACCTTAATGCCCGTCTGGAACATGCGCGTCTCAGGTTCGAGTTCATCAAAGGCCGGGGGCTTGCGGTGAATCGGCCAGCGCTCGGTAACTTCCAAACGCTCACCTTCCTTAGCATTGAGGCATTCACCGAGCACATTAAACACATGCCCCTTCGTCACCTCACCTACCGGCACAGTAATAGAGGAACCGGTATCTTGCACCACAGCACCGCGCACAAGACCATCGGTGGGCTTCATCGCGATACAGCGCACGATGTTATCACCCAGGTGTTGTGCAACCTCAAGTGTCATCTCGTAGGAATTCTCTCCCTCACCTTGGGTAGAGAGATCCACATGGGTGGTAAGAGCATTGGTGATCTCAGGCAGTGCGTCGGCCGGGAATTCGACGTCGACGATTGCTCCGATGACCTGGACGATGCGCCCCTGGGCGCCGGCGGCCGGTGTTGTGGCAGTCATGTTCTTCTCCTCGAATCCGGGCTTAGGCACTCGCTAGTGCGTCAGCACCCGAAACAATTTCAGTGATCTCGGTAGTGATCTCAGCTTGGCGTGCGTTATTAGCTTTACGCGTATACTCCTCAATGAGCTGACCAGCATTCTCGGTAGCGGAATGCATAGCCTGCTGGCGAGCGGCAAGTTCAGAAGCTGCCGACATCAGCAGCACCGAAGTAATGCGCTGGCGCACATAGAGCGGCAAAAGGGTATCGAATACTTCCTGGGCAGAAGGCTCAAACTCGTAGAGCGGCAGCGCCGCCCCGCGCAAATCACCAAAACGATCGCGTGGAGAATCCTCAACTACCTCGTCGTCGGCATCGGCGATCTCCATTGGAAGCATATGACGAATCTGAACCACCTGGCGCACCATTGATTCAAAGCGCGTAAATACCACGTGTACTTCGCCAATGCCTCCCTCCTCCGCTGGGGCAAGGTAAGCATCGAGGAGGGTCTGAGAAATCTCCTCCGTCACGCTCTCTGACGGCTTATCGGATTCACCTGTCCAGGTTTTCACCACATCCACTCCGCGGAAACGGTAGTAGGATTCAGCGCGCCTTCCCGAGACGTAGATAAGCGGTTCCTTGCCTTCCTTTCGCAGCTTGGCAATAAAACGATCTGCCTCACGCAGCACGGAAGCTGAATAGGCTCCAGCCATGCCACGATCGGATGTCACCACGAGCACCGCTACTCTATTCGTATCCTCACGTTCAGTGAGGAAAGGATGGTTGTGGTTGAAATCGTTGGCTGCTACAGCTGCAAGAGCACGGGTGAGCACTTGCGTGTAAGGGTCAAGACGACGAGCAGCTTCGCGGGCTCGCGAAATACGCGAGGCCGCGATGAGTTCCATCGCGCGGAATACCTTCTCCAAGGTCTTGGTTGCGCGAATCTTCTCCTTGAAGATTCTCTGTGCACCTGCCACGATCAGCTCCGCTTGGCTCGCACGAGAGTTTCGTGCTCCTGCTCGGCTTCGCTCTCCCCTTCGCCCTCAGTGATAAGCCCCTCAGCTACGAGGAAACTGTGTTGGAAATCCTCGGTGGCGCTGCGTAGAGTCTCTTCAGTGGCCTCGTCAAGCACAGCCTTCTCCTGGAGAGTGGAGATCACGGAAGTGTTGTGACGGATGTAATCCAGAAGCCCCGCTTCGAACGCGTGCACCTTTTCCACAGGAACAGGATCGAGGTAGCCCTTCGTCCCTGCCCACATCGAGATCACCTGATCTTCAACCTCGTAAGGGGTGTATTGCGGCTGTTTGAGTAGCTCCATGAGGCGCTCACCTCGGGTGAGCTGCTGACGTGTCGTGGCATCCAAATCAGAGGCAAACATGGCGAAGGCCGCCTGAGCACGATACTGCGCCAGGGTGATTTTGAGTGTGCCCGCCACCTTCTTCATTGCCTTAATCTGAGCATCGCCACCCACACGTGAAACGGAAATACCCACATCCACAGCCGGGCGTTGGTTCGAGTTGAAGAGATCAGACTGAAGGAAGATCTGGCCGTCGGTGATGGAAATGACGTTCGTCGGAATGTAGGCCGAGACATCATTTGCCTTCGTTTCGATGATGGGAAGCCCCGTCATCGAACCTGCACCGAGTTCGTCGGAGAGCTTCGCACAGCGTTCAAGCAAGCGTGAATGCAGGTAAAAAACATCGCCTGGGTAGGCTTCACGCCCCGGTGGGCGACGAAGGAGAAGCGAGACAGCTCGGTAGGCTTCAGCCTGCTTGGAGAGGTCGTCAAAGACAATGAGAACATGTTTGCCCTCATACATCCAATGCTGGCCAATAGCGCTGCCAGTGTAGGGGGCGAGATACTTGAATCCGGCAGGATCGGAAGCAGGAGAAGCGACAATCGTCGTGTAGGCCATGGCTCCGTTCTTTTCCAGCGTGGAACGCACGGAGGCGATTGTCGAACCCTTCTGCCCGATCGCCACGTAGATGCACCGCACCTGCTTCGTCGGATCGCCCGACTCCCAGTTTTCCTTCTGGTTGAGGATCGTATCGATGGCGAGAGCCGTCTTACCCGTCTGGCGATCACCGATGATGAGCTGGCGTTGTCCACGGCCAATGGGAATCATGGCATCGATGGCTTTGATTCCTGTTTGTAGCGGTTCGTGCACACTCTTGCGCATCATAACGCCAGGTGCTTGAAGTTCAAGAGCGCGGCGCCCTGTAACCTTGTCAATTTCGCCAAGTCCATCGATAGGGTTACCCAGGGGATCCACAGTGCGCCCCAGGTAACCTTCACCCACAGGTACCGAGAGCACTTCACCAGTGCGGTGAACTTCCTGGCCTTCTTCGATACCGGAGAACTCACCGAGCACAACCACGCCGATTTCACGCTCTTCGAGGTTCATCGCGAGGCCCAGTGTGCCATCCTCGAAGCGCAGAAGTTCATTCGCCATCGTGCCGGCCAAGCCCTCCACACGGGCGATGCCGTCGGCAGCCAAAGTAACATGGCCGACTTCCTCGCTTGCCGACGTGGCAGGCTCATAGGAGCTGACGAAGCTATCGAGCGCAGCCCGGATATCCTCGGGCTTAATTGTCAGATCAGCCATTCCTCTTTCCTTCTCGTATGCGGCTTTCGCCGCGAATTCTCCGCCAACCTACGAGCTTGGCCAGGAGTACAGATTCTTGGGGTCGGGGTCGCGCCGCACTTGGCGCATAACCGAGGTGTTTATGTGGTCAGGAGTTCCCTCGCCTTGGACATACGCGCAGCAAGGGAGGCATCGATAACATCTTCCCCCACTCGGATCCGCATTCCGCCCAATAAGCTGGGGTCGAGGGAGACATGCACCGATACGGGTTTCCCGTAGCGTTGGGAAAGGATCGTCGTGAGCCTCTCGCGTTGAGCCGGGGAAAGCTCACTCGCACTGCGCACCGCAGCGACAAGATGGTGGCTGCGCTCGGCAGCCCGATCGACGTAGCGGAAAAGGGACGCAGTGATCGCAGGATTTGGTGCTTTCTCCACAGCTCGCGACACGAGTTCGAGAGTTTCAGACCCGCAGTGCGCAAAAACCTTGCGCACAAGAGCACGACGAGATTCGAGTGGATATGTGCGGTCAGCAAGTACTGTGCGTAGTTCGCGGTGGCGAGCTAAAAGCCTCGCACAACGGTAGAGCTCTCCCTCAACGGTATCGAGGCGTCTTGCACGCTCAGCATTGATGAGTATGCCCTGAGCTCCCAGCTCTTCAAGTGCCTCGACCACATCAGCTTCATTCGACCACTTAGCCCGAGCCACCCCTTCCAGTACAGTGAGCACCTGGGGTTCAACTTTCCCTTCAAAGAGGGCGCGAACCAAGGCGATGCGATGCTCCCCGCTGCGTGCGGGATCCGTAAATCCACGGCGCACCGCTCGCTCGTCGGAAAGAAAATCCGCAGCCTCGAAGAGGGAACGCGAGAGCGCGACAAGGGAACCAGGAACGTGCCCCAGGGCATCTTCCCAGTGAGTGCGCAGATTTGCGAGAGCCACCTGACTGCTAGAGCGCATCTGCACTCCTTGTGGTAGCTCCCGTGTTCTCAAGCTCCTCAAGGAAGTTATCCACAACGCCCGCAGAAACCCGAGGATCGAGAGTCTGTTCTCCCACAATCCTTGCAGCCAGTTTCGTGGCCAACTCACCTACGTCCGCACGTAGGGTGTGGCGAGCCTGGCGCACTTCCACCTCGATCTTGTCCTGAGCTGCCTGCGTGATCCGATCAGCCTCAAGCGAAGCCTTCTTCGCTGCCGTGGCGACGATGTCGGTGGCATTGATTTGGGCTTGCTCACGGATCCGCGTGGCATCGCGCCGAGCATCGTCGATCTGCTTGGCGAGCTCAGCTCGTTCAATTTCGATCTCCTCATGCGCGCGTGCCGCAGCATTGAGCCCTTCGTCGATCTTCTGGGTACGCTCGTCAAGTGTGGCAATGAAGGTGGGCCAAGCAAACTTGTAGACCACGATCGCCACGATGACGAAGGAAACCGTTCCCCAGATTAGATCCGGCAGGGCCGGAAATAGGAGGGAATGTTCTTCGGCCAGCATGTCAGGCGCGGAAAGCGAATCCCGCTGCGAAGCCGAGGAGGCCGAGTGCCTCGACGAAAGCGATGGAGAGGAACATGTTCACGCGTAGAAAGCCCTTGAGTTCAGGCTGACGAGCGGTGGCCTCCTGGTTCTTGGCACCGATGAGTCCCACACCCAGGCCTGGGCCAATTGTGGCGAGACCGTAGCCGATGGTAGCGATGTTACCGATCATTGTTACTTTCCTTTGTTGAAGTGACAGTGGTTGTCAGTGTTCCTCAATCGACAGCGAAATGTAGGCCGCCGTGAGAAGAGCGAAGATATAGGCCTGCAGGCAGGCCACGAAACCTTCAAAGACTGTGAAAATGATTCCTCCGAGCAGAGTTGCTGTGCCCAGAGCAATTCCCATTGGTCCACCCATCGAGAAGTAGAGTGCGTTCGTTCCGAGGAAGCACAAAACCAAGAGGAAGTGGCCAGCAACGAGGTTAGCGAGGAGTCGGATCGCCAAAGTTATCGGGCGAAGCACGAAATTCGAGAGCAGCTCGATGGGGGTCATGAGCAGGTAGATCAGCCACGGAACCCCAGAGGGAAAGAGCTGTGATTTGAAGAATCCTCCAACCCCGTGCGCACGAATTCCCGCCGCAATGAAAGTGACATAGGCGGCAAGGGCGTAAACAAGGGGCATACCGATCACGGAAGTGCCAGCAATTTGGAGTCCAGGGATAATTCCTGTGATGTTCATAAAGAGAACACCCAGGAAGATCGTGGCAATCATCGGCTGGTAGGGCTTGGCTTTGGGGCCAATGAGTTCCTCACCAATCTGCACCTTAGAGAAGTCGAGAAGCATCTCTACAGCATTCTGCGCTCGCCCAGGAATGAGCTTCGCACGGCGCGAATATACGAGGAGGAGGATGCTCAGAACGAGAACTGCAAGAAGACGAATGAGGATGACACGATTGATCTCAAAGGGCGTTCCAGCAAAGAGAATCGGGGCAGGGAAAAGCTCATCCACAGTAGGAGGAGTAAATCCGTCTCCCGACGACATGCCCGCAGTCAAGCCAGCGAGAGTGTTCATCGACACGCCGATTCCTCCGAACGTCGAAGCGGATCCCCCTTGAAGGAGCCATTACCTTCAAGGCACGAGTTAGATCATACAGAGAAAACTGCCCCAAAGCGTAACGGAAAGGAAAATTCCCCACACATTCCACAATCTAGGACGTTTGACCTATTTCTTTTACGACGATATCTTCGCCTCGCACTCATCCGAGCATGTATGTGTGCCTACTCGACTTTCTCTTCATCCTCCTCTGGATAGGCCTCACGATAACGGGAAACGAACGGGTCGTGCGGCGTTCCTCGAAGGATGAGGAAACTTGCGAGAACGAGGTACGTGACAAGATCCAGAGCTACCGCGAAAGTGAAGGCAATCATGTTGAGCCAAGGCCGAGCAAACTCTCCCACAGCGAGGAGAACACAGGCACTAAGGACGTAAGACCCAATATAGATGAAAGCCGCACCCAACGGAGAGCTAGAGCGAAGCCTTGCACTCAAGAGCGCCGTCCCTGCGCCAAAAGACACAACAACAAGTGAGGCTGCAACAATCCCCAGGCTCGTAGGAACGTCACACCATAGCCAGACAACACAAGCACAGAGGATCCCACCCCCTCCCAACACAAGAGCGGTGAGTCGAGCAACCTGGGCGAGGCGAGCAGGAGCGTCTTCGTCAACAAGAGGAGGGAGAACCTCCTGTTTCACCGATAAAGATTCCTTCGCCTCACCTGAGGACTCATCTTTCATGAAGAAGCTCCCTCCAGAGCACAGTGGCGGGCTGGGCGCACAGGAGCAGCCCCCCAGCTCTCTGCGGGTGAGGAGCACTCCGAGAACAGCAGTCAGGGCGGAGATCATCACCACCACAGCATTGTGGAAAATCACAAAGGCCACGCAGGAGAATGAGGCAATCCCTGCCCACATATAGAGGATCAGCACTGCCCCAGAATGGGAATGCCCACGTCGGAGAAGGCGATGGTGGAGATGACCCGCATCTGCATGGAAGGGGGACTGGCCACGGGCGAGACGGCGCACCACAGCCCACATAAAGTCAATGAGCGGGAGAAGAATCACGGCGGCGGGAACAAGAAGAGGCATGATAGCCGGAAGAGAATACCCCACCGACGTGTTCGACGGATCAATCTGACCCGTCACTAAAATACCTGCCCCGGCGATAACCACACCGAGCATAAGGGCACCCGAATCTCCCATAAAAATGCGAGCCGGATGAAAGTTATGCGGCAAGAAACCCGCACACACTCCCACAAGTGTCGCGACCACAGCACAGGACACCGAAGAATAGTCCCCCGGCGAAACATTCCGAGTGAGGTAATAGGAGTAAGCAAAAAAGGCTAACGCTGCGATTCCCACAATCCCCGCTGCAAGGCCATCGAGCCCATCCACGAAGTTCACCGCATTAACAACAGTCACCACAATCATGATTGTGACGAAAAGCGTGAGGCGTGAAGATCCCACCGTCAACCCCATGAAAGGAAGGCTGAGCAGCGTTACTCCTTGCCAGGCCATCACCCCTGCCGCAAGTATCTCACCCGCGAGCTTGGCATACCAGACGAGTTCCCAGATATCGTCGATAATCCCCACGAGGCACATCAGCCCCGCGCCGATAAGTACACCCCACGCCCCCGAACCTGACCCGAGGACGCGCGTGAGGTAAGGAATCTGTGAAGCTATAGCGAAGGTGGCACACATACCTCCAAACATCGCAAGCCCACCCAGACGAGGAATCGGCGTGGTGTGAACATCGCGAGCACGCACCTGCGTGATTGCACCCACCGTAATAGCAAGACGACGCACCACAGGGACAAGAAGGAAGGTGATCGCCGCCGCAATCACCATCATGAGGAGATAGACGCGCACGCGAGATTCCTCTACTCTCCACGCTCGGCTCTCGCCACAGCTAGCACATCCTCGCCAGGGATGGCTCCTTGGCGAACGATCGTGAGTTGGCTGCCTTTTCCATCAACAACAAGGATTGTGGAAGGTTCACCTCCGCCACATTCACCAGCATCGAGATAGAGCGCCACTTTTTCACCAAGCTGAGCCTGCGCTTTTTGGACACTCACGGCAGGCGGCTCGCCGGTGAGATTCGCACTCGAAACGGCGAGAGGACCAACCGTGCGCAGAAGTTCGAGGGTGAAAGGATCGTCGGGCATCCGCAAAGCGACCGTCCCATTGGTTTCTCCCAAATCCCAACCTAAGTGTTCCCTCGCGGGCAAGACGAGCGTGAGAGCGCCAGGCCAGAAAGCCTCCATGAGACGAGAGGCAACACGAGGAATCTGTGCAGCAATTGATTCGGCTTGTTCAATAGAGGCGACGAGAACCGGAGAAGGCTTATCGCGCCCGCGACCTTTGGCGGTGAGAAGGCGATCCACCGCTGCCTTACTCAGCGGATTAGCACCTAACCCATAGACAGTATCTGTGGGGAGAACAAGGAGCGAGCCGTCAGCCACAACCTCTGCGCCGCGTACAAGAGCACGCCGAGGTTCTGTACGGCAGTTGATGATCTCGCTCATGAATCCTTCTCTCTCCACCTTCAGCGTAGATGTTGACACCTAGGGATGAGAAACGAGTGTGGCTCACGGCCACCTCGCCTGGAGAAAACGTTCCCTCCCAGTGAGGTCGCACCCCGTACTTACCTGATCGTAACCTGCCGCCCGCGCCACTTCACGTAGTTCACGCGCCTGGCTCGGGGCATGTTCCATGATGAGGATACCGCCGGGAACTAGCATAGTGCGCGCCCGAGCAAGAAGAGCACGAGGAAAGTCAAGACCATCGTCTCCCCCACCCCAGAGTGCGATCGCTGGGTCTGCTTGCACCTCCGGGGAATGCTCCGTTCCCGCAGGTACATAGGGAGGATTTGAGACGACGATATCCACAGGTTGAGCCGGAAGCCAGGTGAGAGCATCCTCCTGGATAAGAGTGACACGGTCACCGTAGGCGTGATTATTCTCCACAGCCAAAGCAAAGGCCTGCGGAGAAATCTCCACAGCACTCACCCGAGCCGTAGGAACCTCTGTGGCAATCGCGAGGGCAATCGCACCGCTTCCAGTACACATATCCACAACGCGAATCCCACGCTGGTTACTGGAAAAAGAGCCTGCTGCTCGCGCTGCACGAATTGCAGCCTCCGCAACCATCTCTGTCTCTGGACGCACAATGAAACAGCCAGGGCGCGAGACGAGTTCGAGATAACGGAAGTACATTCGCCCCGTCAAATGTTGGAGTGGGATGCGCGCAGCGCGCCGAGCTATGAGGTGTTCAAAGCGCAGACACTGCTCCTTCGTCGGCACACATTCGAGGAAGCGCGATTCTCCAGCGACATTTTCGGCCAGCTCACGCGCGTCCACACACGGGCTAGGAACCCCCGCCTCAGCGAGGCGATCTGCGCTTTCACGCACGAGTTCCCCCCACGTGGGTTCACTTATCCGCGTGGGTTCAGTTACCTGATCCTTCTGGCTCTGAGCGGGTGTTGGATTTCCACATTCGTGAGAAACAGAGCCATGTGAGTGCGCACTCACTCCTCAGCACTCGCCAAGCGTTCGGTCTCATCCATCTGACGAGCTGAATCAATAAGCGGTTCCAAATTCCCTGCGAGTACGTGATCAAGGTTGTACGCCTTATAGCCTGTACGGTGATCGGAAATGCGATTCTCCGGGAAGTTGTAGGTACGGATCCGTTCAGAGCGATCTACTGTACGCACCTGGGAGCGGCGTAGAGCCGCATTTTCTTCAGCTTGTTGATCCAGCTGGAGCTGGCGCAGGCGCGAGCGCAACACTCTCATAGCTGCTTCACGGTTCTTAATTTGAGATTTTTCATCTTGAATGGCGACAACAAGCCCGGTGGGAAGGTGCGTGATACGCACAGCCGAATCGGTGGTATTTACTGACTGCCCGCCAGGCCCACTTGAACGGTAAACGTCGATGCGTAGGTCAGCATCGTTAATCTCAACCTCACCAGGATCGTCTACCTCCGCAAAGACAAGGACACCGGCAGCCGAGGTATGGATACGCCCCTGCGATTCTGTAACAGGCACACGCTGGACACGATGTACTCCAGCCTCGTATTTGAGGTGAGCCCACACCCCATCGGCAGGATCTTCTGGAGTTGAGCGCGTGCGCACCGCAAGTTGAATGTCCTTGTATCCGCCCAGCTCGGTAGGTGTGGCTGAAAGTATTTGAACCTGCCAGCCTTTGCTTTCGGCGTAACGTTCGTACATGCGTTCAAGGTCAGCAGCAAAAAGGGCAGATTCCTCCCCGCCTTCCCCAGCCTTTACTTCAACAATCGCGTCTCGGGCATCGTCGGGATCTCGCGGGATAAGAACTTCCTTAAGTTTCTCCGACAACTCTGCGAACGATTCCTCAAGGTCAGGAAGTTCAGACTTAAAGAGTTCAGCATCCTCGCCACCAGCAGCGACGATCTCGCGTACTTCTTCGAGATCCTCCTTCGCCTGGAGATAAGGGCGATAGACGCGCACCACGCGCCCAAGTTCGGCGTAGCGCCGCCCGAGGGAACGCATCTTCTGCGCAGAGGAGAGAACGGCAGGGCTTGCCATTTCTACCTCAATACGCTCGTATTCAGCCAGCATTGATGCTGCCACATCGCTCTGGTTATTCACTCTTTCCTCGTTGTTTCCTCGGTACGTATGCGTGTGCACCTCATGGCAAAGAGAGGGATGCGGCCACAGCCCCACCCTAGGGGTACACGAGCTTTATTACTCTCCCTACCCCTTTATGCCAGACGCCGACACAGAATCCTGTGTCGGCGTCATGAAGCTATGAAGAACTACTTCGTACGCTTGCCGTAGCGAGCCTCGAAGCGCGCCACACGGCCACCGGTGTCGAGAATCTTCTGCTTACCCGTGTAGAAGGGGTGGCACGCATTGCATACGTCCACACGCAGGTGATCGCCAGCAATCGTGGAACGAGTCTCAAACTCGTTGCCGCAGGTGCAGGTGACGCTGATGGCGTGGTAATCGGGGTGGATACCCTGCTTCATGGTTTCTCCTTGGGAATCGTTGGTGCTCCGGGTCCGAATCGCAGGTGCCGCGCACTGACGCAGCGTGCCCTGCCACACCCACATAAGGCGAACGTAGCAGCGAAGCGGTGAACCGGAAGCCGACGTGACATTATCGCACGAGAGGATGCCTACGCGCACGCGAACGTGAGAAAGGCGACGAGAGTGCGAGAATTTCGTCTACCTCTCTCACTGCTGCATCTGACGAAGAATCGAGACAAGGAACTCGGCGTTCGATTCCGTCTTACGCATACGACCCAAAAGGAAATCCGCAGCTTCAGGTACATCAAGAGTGCCCAGTGCCCGGCGCAGTTGCCAGATCACCTTGAGTTCATCCTTCGTGAAGAGCATCTCCTCGCGGCGCGTGCCCGAAGCATTCACGTCGATAGCCGGGAAGAGGCGACGATCAGCAAGCTGACGCGAAAGGCGAAGCTCCATGTTGCCAGTTCCCTTAAATTCCTCGAAAATCACTTCGTCCATCTTCGAGCCTGTCTCGACAAGAGCCGAGGCAATAATCGTGAGCGAACCGCCATGTTCGATGTTGCGGGCAGCACCAAAGAACTTCTTGGGCGGGTAAAGCGCCGCCGCGTCCACACCACCTGAAAGGATTCGCCCAGAAGCTGGAGCAGCAAGGTTGTAGGCGCGCGAAAGTCGCGTGAGCGAATCGAGAAGCACCACAACATCCTGGCCGAGTTCAACCAAACGTTTGGCGCGCTCAATTGCAAGCTCGGCAACGATCGTGTGATCCGAGGCGGGACGGTCGAAAGTTGAGGCAATAACCTCACCCTTAACCAGGCGTTTCATATCAGTCACTTCTTCGGGGCGCTCATCAACTAGCACCACCATGAGGTGAACCTGCGGGTAGTTATTCGCAATCGCCATAGCGATCTGCTGCATCACCATCGTCTTTCCAGCCTTAGGCGGAGAGACGATGAGGCCACGCTGACCCTTACCAATCGGGGCAACGAGATCAATAGCGCGAGCCGTCAGAGCCTTCGCACCCGTCTCTAGGCGCAGAGTCTCCTGCGGGTAGAGAGGAGTGAGTTTCTGGAACTCGGGACGCTGAGCTGAACGCTCCGGTTCGAGAGAGTTGATCGTATCAATCTGTACGAGAGAATTGAGCTTCTGGTGATTGAACTTGCGATGCTGGTTACGCCCACGCGCACCCTCAAATTCACCACGTTGGCGCACGGCACCCACAATCGCATCACCACGACGAAGCCCATACTGTTTCACCATCTGCATCGCAACAGAAGCGTCATTCACGCCGGGAAGGTAGCCGCCTGTGCGCAGGAAAGCCTGATTTCCTTCGAAATCAAGGATTCCAGCCACGGGAATAAGAACATCATCCTCAGAACGCGATTCGTTCTCCTCGCCACGGCGAGGTTCGGTGCGAGTGTCCTGGAAGTTATCGCGCCGACCACGCTCACGCCGTGGGCGACGGCGATTCGTAGAATCTTCGTCTGCATTGACCTTACGCTGCTCAGCGGCAGCGCTAATAGCCTCAAGAGCGGCGCGTTTATCTTCTTCGCTCATCTGATTCTCAGGGCGACGATCCCTCGGGCGACGATCCCGGCGTGCCACCTCCACACGCGGACGGCGTGAGCGTTCGGATTTCTCCGACTCATCATCAGATTTTTCGGGAAGAACGATGTCATCGATGGAGCGGGGACGGCTTGAACGCAGAGGGTGCGAGGGGCGCTGAGGCAAATCCTCAAGGATATTCGCAGTTGCATCGGCGAGATTGTCAGAGCCAGAAGAGTTTCTTGCGCGCCTGGCCGCAGCAGCACGTTGAGCTGCACGTTCGGCGCGAGCAGCAGCAAAGGATGCGGCAACCTGGCCAGGTGCAGGAGTTTCGTCGTTTACAGAAGAATTCTCTGATGCAGTTCCTGGCACCGACGCGGCAGAAGCCCTTCTCTCGGTAGCGGCAGCAAAGCTCACGGGTGCCGACGCATCTTCGAGTACGGCAGCCCTGCGCGGGCGACCCGGTTTACTGGGGCCGCGAACAGCTCGGATCTGAGCCACAAGATCGGCCTTGCGGGCCTTGGGATCAACCTCAATCCCCAAGGACTGTGCTAGTTCCTTGAGTTCAGGCAGGCGCATTGTGGAAATTGCGCCGCTCGTGCGGGTTTCACTCACGAGGTTCCTTCCTCGGAAAGCCATCGGCTTTACCTGGGGTTCGTCGCACATCTGAGGCGACAGCATTGTTTTGATAGGGAATACCTGCAGGGGCGTGTTCTCACATTCTCATAACCTCGCAAACGCGAGTGAGAAGGGGGATACAAATGCCTCGATCTGAGAGCCGAACTTCTTCCCTTAAGGTGCGAAGCCTCTCACGCAGGCAGAAAACCGGATTCGGGAGGAACCCGTTCTACCGGACGTGTCGATCCTAGCAGGATTTGTGCCTGCGTGCACAAAAGCGTGCCTCACAGCTCCGACCCGAGAAAACCCAACAGGCTTCTCCGCCACCTACACGCGCATCATGCCCGCAGCTATTTTTCTCCAGGAACGACGCTGGCACCCTCAGCTGGCCCGCCACGCAGCACTCGGAAACCTTGCGCACGGATCACTTCAACCGTTGCCGGATCGAGTTCGTCAAACACCAGCACCGAGGGGCCTGCGCCTGAGATCACAGCAGGCCATCCAGCCTCTCGCAGAGCGCGAACAAGATGAGCCGAAGCTGGCATTGAATCGGCACGATAATCCTGGTGGAGGCGATCCTTCGTCGCCTCCAGAAGAAGATCAGGGCGCCCTCCCAGTGCCAGCACAAGCATCGCAGTACGCGAGGAATTAAAAGCCGCATCGGCATGTGGCACAAGTGGAGGGAGCACCGAACGCGCAGTCTCAGTAAGCAACTGAGAATCGGGAACCAAAAGCGTGGTGCGAATTGCCGAACTCACCGGAATCTTCACCGCATGGGCTCGGCGCATCTGCCCAGCGAAGGAGGAAGAGGACACACCCCTCTCGTCCGTACCAGTGCCAGTATCGCTCTGCCGGTTCTCAGCTCCTTCCATCCAGGAGAGCACTGCACCACCAAAGATCGCCGGTGCCGCATTATCCGGATGTCCCTCGAACTCACTGGCAATGGTGAGAACACTTTGGTCATCAAGGAGTTCAGGAGTATCCACAAGCCCACGAACAAGCATAATTCCAGCGACTACAGCAGCCGCAGAGGAACCCAGGCCGCGCCCCTGTGCGATCGCATTGCGGCAGGTCAGCTGAATACCACTACCTGGAAGCCCGGCCACGTCGAGAGTGCGACGCAGCGCACGCACGATGAGGTGAGAATCGTCGGTGGGAAGAACCTCCGCGCCTTCTCCTTCGATCTTTACGGACGTCGCACCTGTGGTCAGGCGCACACTTACCTCGTCGTAGATCGGATGAGCCATACCTAAGGAATCGAAGCCAGGGCCAAGGTTCCCAGAAGTGGCTGGCACGCGCACGCGTGCGCTTGAACGCACGATACGCATTAGAGATCCAATGCGCGAGCAGCTGCTTCAGTGGTGGCCTCGATTGGAGTGATATCGAGATCACGCCCACTCAAGGCAGTGGCCGTATCCTTTAGACCGTTGCCCGTCACCGTGCAGACGATCGTAGCGCCCTCGGGCACCTTCCCCGCCTCAGCCGCCTTGAGGAGACCGGCGATTGAGGCGGCAGAACCTGGCTCAATAAACACACCCACCTGGGCAGCAAGCAGAGCTTGAGCTGCGAGGATTTCCTCGTCAGTGACGCGATCAATCCACCCCTGGGAATCGTCACGAGCTTCCTCGGCCAGCTTCCAGGAAGCGGGATTACCGATACGGATTGCCGTGGCTACTGTTTCAGGTTTCTCCACTGGATGTCCGAGTACGAGCGGTGCTGCACCCCACGCCTGCACCCCCCACATCTGGGGAACCTTCGAGGCAACAGGAGCAAGCTCCGTGGCACTCCTCCCCATTGACGCAGCAGTAGTGCGTCCAGCGTACTCGCAGTACCCCATCCAATAGGCGGAAATATTGCCGGCATTACCCACAGGAAGAACGTGGATATCGGGAGCATCACCTAGAGCGTCCACAACCTCAAAAGCAGCTGTCTTTTGCCCCTGGAGGCGGTAGGGATTGACCGAATTAACAAGAGCCACCGGGTAATTTGCCGTGAGTTCACGAGCAATTCGCAAGCAATCGTCGAAGTTTCCATCCACCGCAACGAGGTTTGCACCATGAACGATAGCCTGGGCAAGTTTACCCGCCGCAATCTTCCCAGCCGGAAGGATTACAGCCGAGGAAAGCCCAGCAGCAACAGCGTACGCCGCTGCACTAGCCGACGTATTTCCCGTCGAGGCACATGCGACGATCTTGGCATCACTGTGAAGCACCTGCGAGATCGCACTCGTCATGCCACGGTCCTTGAAGGAACCCGTAGGGTTCATTCCTTCCACCTTGACGTACACTTTCGCGCCCGTGCGCGACGAGAGTGCGGGTGCTGGCACCAGCGGAGTACCACCCTCACCCAAGGTGACAACAGGATCGTCGGCGCCAAAAGGAAGGCGCTCGTGGTATTCGCGAATTACTCCTTGCCACTGATGAGCCATCAGGATTCCTCCACTCGGATAACAGAATGAACACCGGCGACGAATTCTGCCTGTGTGAGTTCTTCGATCGTCGCCTGAAGATCGGACTGGGTTGCTGCGTGCGTGCGCACGACAAGATGCGAATGAGCGGTGGCGTGTTTCTCGCCCGGAGCCTCTTCTTGCCACACCGAGCCAATCGAAACTCCATGTCGGGCAAAAATTCCCGTGACCTCGGTTAACACCCCAACTTCGTCGTGCACAAGAAGCTGCACTTGGAAGGAAGAAATCGTCGCCCCCGGAGAAAGCACAGGCAAGTCGGCATAGATGAGTTCGCGCGGAGCATGACCGCCATCCACGCGGTGAGCTGCTGCGGCAACGACGTCAGAGAGAACTGCCGAAGCTGTGGGAGCACCACCTGCTCCGCGCCCATAGAACATAAGACGATCAGCTGCTTCAGCTTCAATCACGACAGCATTAAAGGGGCCGTGTACACCGGCAAGGGGATGATTCGTGGGCACAAGAGCGGGAGCGACAAAGGCTTCGATTCCCTTGGGGCGGCGACGAGCAGTAGCAATGAGCTTCACCACAAAGCCGGCACGGGTAGCCGAAGCAATATCCTCAGCAGTGATATGGCGAATCCCCTGAACATGCACATCGTCGAGACACACTCGCGAATGGAAAGCGAGAGAAGCGAGAATGGCGCATTTGGCGGCAGCATCATAGCCTTCGACGTCCGCAGTGGGATCAGCTTCGGCGTAGCCGAGAGCCTGAGCCTGAGCAAGAGCCGCCTCAAAAGTGAGCCCCTTCGTGGTCATTTCATCGAGAATGTAGTTTGTGGTGCCGTTGACAATGCCGAGCACAGCGGTAATCTGATCGCCCGATAGGGATTCACGCAGTCCATAAACTACTGGCACAGCGCCAGCTACGGCAGCCTCGTAATAGAGATCCACATTGGCTCGCGCGGCAGCCTCGTAGAGTTCGGGGCCATGAGCTGCAAGAAGAGCTTTATTCCCAGTCACCACGGAGGCACCTGCAGCAAAGGCCTCAAGAATATACGTGCGAGCCGGTTCAATCCCGCCGATAAGTTCTATAACAATATCGGCACGCGAGATGAGTGCCGTAGCGTCCTGAGTGAGTAAGGCGGGAGAGATCTCCACCTCGCGCGCAGCGGCGACATTGCGCACGGCCACACCGATGAGGTTGAGGTGGGCTCCTGCTCGTGCAGCAAGTTCACTGCTCTGTTCCTGCAAGAGGCGCACCACCTGGCTGCCCACCGTGCCACATCCGAGCACAGCCACGTTCACTTCGCTCATGCTTCTCCCCTCGGCTCAATCTCTCTCCTAGCGCGCCGAATCGCCAGGCCAATTGTCACAAGACTACCGGGATCGTGCGAACTGCGCGCCGCATGTCTCATTCCCTTGTTCCCTACGTGAGTTTTAGCCAGCCTGAGTACGTGGCCGAGCTGGCGCATGTCTCACTCCCTTACTTCTCACGTGGGTTTTGACCGCAAGTGAGACGAAACCCGAGAAGGTTTCCTCATTCCCCTCGCCCTGCGTGAGTTTCACGGAGGTAAGGGAAGAGCGCGAACTGGCCAGGAATTTTGTCACCAGGAGTAGGCACATGCGTGCGCTACGGTAGGAACATGGCTCATTCAGCAAAGCCCGCTTCCTTCGGGCATGTGCAGTTGGGCGCTGGCTCCAGCGTCTTTATCGTTCCACTCACTCCTGCCACACGCGAGGAAGCCTTCACCACCGCTAGTTTCGCTGCTCACACCGACGCTGACCTCGTAGAATGGCGCGTCGATTACTTTGAAGAGGCACCCGATCCTCGCGCCTGTTCGCATATGGCGGCTCTGCTCACCGGACGGGTTGACAAACCCCTTATTGCTACATTTCGCACACCAGCCGAAGGTGGTGAACGTGACATTTCCGACGAGGAGTACCAGCGCCTTCTCATTTCTCTTGCCACAACCGGCTCAATTGCGGGAATCGACATAGAACTTGAACGTGGACGAGGCACTGACCTCATCACACACGCGCACCGGGTAGGTGTGAGCGTCATCGTTTCCAAACATGAAACCACCAGAACGCCCAAGCCCGCCGCAATCGTCGATGCACTTGCAGAGATGGAGAGTATGGGTGCCGATGTCGCGAAGTTTGCTACCACTGCAACCTCGGCGCGTGACGTTGCACTGCTTGCGCAAGCTACTGCTGAGGCGGCCTCCCTCCTTCAGATCCCTCTCATCACAATGGCAATGGGAGAAATCGGTGTCGCCTCGCGCCTAGTAGGAGGAATTTTTGGGAGCGCCGCTACCTTTGCCTCCATCGGTGATGTCTCCGCCCCCGGCCAGGTGCCCCTGGCTAAAGCGGCGGGAATTGTGCGGCAGATCGAGGCCTGGAGCGGGCTTACTCAGTAGAAACTGCATCAGATGATGACTGGGCTGCAGCTCATATCTGCGAAGCTCATGCCTGCACAGCCCACATCTGCGGGGTTCGTGCCTACGACAAAGCCACCTATCGGCATGTCGCCTCCGACCGGTAATGGGAAGATCCACGCCTGCGACAAAGCCGCGACACACTTCCTTGTACCTTTCTTGCTGAGCACACCAACTAACTGTTCAGCTCGTAGCCTTCAGCATCCACATCCCGAGAAAGAAGATCTTCCACACTCTCACGACGAATGAGGAGACGCGACTTCCCGCCGTTGACCGCCACGACAGCTGGACGTGCCGCCATGTTGTAGTTCGAAGCCATCGAAGCACCATACGCTCCGGTGACAGGGACAGCCAGGAGGTCACCTGGACCAAGATTCGCCGAGAGCGCCACATCGCGCACCACAATATCCCCACTCTCACAGTGTTTACCTACAATCCGCGAACGCACCACATCGTGCGAAGGCTCGCGGTTAGCCAACGTCACCGTGTAGTCAGCCTGATAGAGAGCCGGGCGGATGTTATCACTCATCCCTCCATCCACAGCCACGTAACGGCGTGAACCTTCCTCAAGTGGCACCGCTTTGATCGTCCCCACTGTGTAAAGGGTGAGAGTGGAAGGCGCGGCAATTGAACGCCCTGGCTCAATGGAGATGCGTGGAGCTGGTAGGCCGCTCACCTTCCCATGCGATTGCACGGCAGAAGCAAGGGCACGTGCATATTCGATGGGAGCTGGGGGGATATCGTCAAGCACGGTGTAGCGCACAGCATAACCGCCACCGAGATCCACTTCTTCCACCACATAGCCAAGGTGCGTGGCGATCTGTGCACGCAGATCCATCACAACCCCTGCGGCCTGTGTAAATGCGTCGAGATTGAGGATCTGCGAGCCGATATGCGAATGCAGACCCACCAGATGAAGGTGGGGAGAAGCCAGCACTTCCTCAGCGGCACGCATCGCCATCCCTGAGGCAAGAGAAAGACCAAACTTCTGGTCCTCGTGTGCCGTGGAAATGTACTCGTGCCCTCCAGCATGAACTCCGGTAGTCACACGAAGCACGATATTGGCCTGCCGCTGCTCCTCTTTGGCCAGAGTCTCTACCAGAGCAAGTTCAGCGAGAGAATCGACGACGATATGCGCGAGGTCATTGCGCAAGGCGAGACGGATTTCCTCGCACGACTTGTTGTTTCCATGCAGCCCAATCTTGTTTCCCTCAACACCTGCCGCGAGCGCGGTGACGAGTTCACCCAGCGAGCACGTGTCAAGGCACAGGCCTTCCTCGCTCATCCATGTAGCCACACCTGCACTGAGGAACGCTTTCCCGGCGTAGTACACCTGTGCGCCTGACAGCGGCGCGAATGCTTCCTCCATTGCTTGTTTCCACGCCTGGGCACGCCTTCGCATATCTTCTTCGTCGATGACGAAAAGCGGGGTTCCGTAGGTGGATGCCAAAGTGCGCACACCCACACCTCCCACAGTGAGTTCACCGCCGTGGCGAGCTGTGGTTGTTGACCATAGGCCACCACGAGAACCATCAGGTTCGGGGGCGGCGAAGTTTTCGAGCGGTGTTGGGTGTGGTGCGTGCGAATTCTCCATGATCGTCTCCTTGCTGGCGAGCCTCGGTTAAAGTGAGGGCGTCCGATGAGGAACGCAGACACGAGGTTGCTGGTTGGGATGGTAGGTTGGCGTGCTACCGCTTAGTGGGCAGACTAGCAAGAGTAAGTGCGAGGTTGAGGCGAAGTACTGCTACATGGACGGTGTAAAAGCCTGCCACCTTTCCCCCACGTAAAACACGGGAGGGGAAGATACACAAATCCTCCCCTCCCTGAGATCAGCTTTACTCCTACCCGCAAGCGTCCTCACTCACACATCGGCGAGATACGAATACGAGCCTGCGCTTTCCGCAACCTCACATCTTTTCTGGAGCGCTCACTCCCAGGAGATTAAGGCCATTAGCGAGCACCTGACGTGCCGCATTATTCACCCACAGGCGAGTTCGGTGAAGGCCTGTAACTTCTTCGTCGGCGCGAGGTGTGACGCGCGCCTTGGCGTACCACGTGTGGTAGGCTCCGGCCACTTCCTCAAGATAGCGAGCCACGCGGTGTGGCTCACGCATGTGTGCGGCCTGTGCACAGATATCCGGGAAGCGCGCAAGAGTTCCTAGAAGATCAGAATCAGCAGTCTCAAGCAGCTCCGGCTCAAAACCGTCCTCCGTGCGCACCCCGTGTTCAGTAGCATTAACACCTACCGAACAGGTGCGAGCATGAGCGTACTGGACGTAGTAGACGGGGTTCTCGTTTGTATGCGAGGCAACAAGATCCAGGTCAAGTTCAAGCGTGGTATCCACAGAGGCTCGCACTAGGGAGTAACGGGCAGCGTCCACCCCCACAGCCTCAACGAGATCTTCCATCGTCACCACTGTGCCAGCACGCTTGGACATACGCACAGCCTTGCCCTCACGCACAAGATTGACAAGCTGCCCAATGAGGATTTCAAGGTTTCCACTCGCTCCAGCGGTATCCCCAAAAGCCCGAGCCATCGCATACATTCGACCGATATAACCGTGATGATCGGCACCCAGCATGTAGACGCACTGATCTGCGCCACGCTCACGCTTATCGAGGTAGTAGGCGATATCGCCAGCGAAGTAGGCCGTCTCGCCATCGGACTTGACGATGACACGATCCTTATCGTCACCAAAATCGGTGGAACGCAACCAGAGTGCGCCTTCTTTCTCAAAGAGTTGGCCATCTGCGCGTAGGTGTTCAATCGCAGCAGCCACGGCTCCCGAATCGTGGAGGGACTGCTCGTGGAAGAATACGTCAAACTCAGAACGGAACTCGTGGAGAGATTCTTTGATCTCAGCAAACATGAGTTCCACACCACGGGCGCGGAAAACTTCTTGAGCCTGCTCATCAGGTAGATCGCGCGGATCTGGCTCACCTTCTGCGACAGCTTGCTCAATTACCTTCCTCGCGATGTCCTCGATGTATTGGCCGCCGTACCCATCTTCGGGAACCTCGCGACCCTTCGCACGAGCCAGAAGGGAGGCTGAGAAGTGATCGATCTGGTTGCCATGGTCGTTGAAGTAGTATTCGCGCACTACTTCGGCACCTGTGAAAGCGAGAATTCGAGCAAGAGAATCGCCAACCGCCGCCCAGCGAGTACCACCAATATGAAGGGGACCTGTGGGATTGGCCGACACGTACTCAAGATTGACACTGCGCCCAACGTTCGTGGTGGTACGCCCATAATCGGCACCTGCCTCAAGGATTGTGCGAGCCAGTTCACCAGCCGAGGCAGCTGAGAGGCGGATGTTGAGGAAGCCAGGGCCTGCCACCTCCACGCTGCTCACTCCAGGAATAGCTTCGAGGCGTGAAGCAAGAAGTGCGGCAAGATCGCGCGGGCTCATGCCGGCGCGCTTAGCCAACTGCATTGCGATGTTCGTAGCCCAATCTCCGTGCTCGCGCGAGCGTGGACGCTCTACCTTCACCTCGGGAAGAGGATCGTCAATCGCGATAGCGCCTTCTGTGAGAGCGGCTTGGAGCTGGGAGGAAATATGCTGGGCAAGTTCTTCAGGAGTCACATTCCGTATTCTACGATGTGGGTTGCAGGCGGCGGCGCGTTGAGAGTGGGTTCACGCGGACTGAGGTACCAATGCTGCTAGAATTGCGGGGCGCCCCGATAGCTCAGGGGATAGAGCGTTCGCCTCCGGAGCGAAAGGCCGCAGGTTCGAATCCTGTTCGGGGCACATTGTGATGTCCCAGGAGATAGTTCCGCTTTTTCCTGGGACACATGTGCGGATGCCTCAGGAGGTAGTTCTTCCTCCTGAGGCATCCGGTTTCTGGCCTTTAACTCCGGTTTTCTAGCTATCTCTTTTCCGGCTACATCGGACTGCTGCTTGTACTGCTGCGTTTTATAGCTTTGTGGACACCTCGGCCTACTGTGTTTTGTGCCCTATCCCAGGAGCATCTGGAGATCTTCAGCCGTGAGCTTCGCCCCTCCCACATGGGTACTCTGCCCGACCTCGTCACCGGATGCCACACCGCCAGTATCTACAGCATCACCACCAGCGCCTTCCTCACTCTCACCTTGAGCAAAAATACCCGCTACAAGCTGGCGCTTCGCATCCTGAAGTGCCACCACTTTCTCCTCAATCGTCCCAAGAGACACCATGCGGTACACATGCACCGACTTCTTCTGCCCAATGCGGTGAGTGCGATCCACAGCCTGTTCTTCAACAGCCGGATTCCACCAAGGATCAGTGAGCACCACGTAATCAGCCATTGTGAGGTTGAGACCCACACCACCGGCCTTAAGACTAATGAGGAACACAGAATCACTTCCCGAAGCAAACCCCGAGATCACTCCGGCGCGGTTCGTCGTGGCACCATCGAGATAGGAATAAGCGATCCCTTCGGTTTCCAGTCGCGCAGCAATCATCTTGAGATATCGCGTGAACTGACTAAAAACGAGCATACGGTGCCCTTCTATCTGAGCCGATTGGAGCAGCGGGATAAGAGCATTGAGCTTTGACGAGGGCGCCGTTGATCCCTCATCCACCAGGCGCGGGTCAATGGCAAGCTGGCGAAGGCGCGTAAGAGCGCTGAGCACCTCAATGCGATTGTGTTCCATATCCTCAGCTAGGCGCAATACTCGCTGGCGTTCGCGCTGTAGATATTTTTCGTAGAGACGTTTATGCCCACCTTCAAGTTCCACAGAGAGTAACTGTTCCTGCTTCTCAGGCAAATCTAACGCCACATCAGCCTTGGTTCGCCGCAAAAGGAAAGGAGCTATACGGCGGCGCAGCAAAGCCAAGCGTTGTGCCGAATCATGATCTCCACGTTCGATAGGACGACGAGTATGTTCACCAAACTGTTTGGCTGACCCCAGAAGTCCTGGCGCCGTGAGGGCAAAAATTGCCCATAGCTCACCCAAATTGTTCTCTATCGGTGTGCCAGTGATCGCAAAAGTAGGAGCGCCCAGGCTCATGATGCTGGTGAAGGTCTTTGAGGCCGGATTTTTGGCTTGCTGCGCTTCGTCAAGCACCACGGCTCGTGGGGCAAGTTCGGCGTACTCGGCGCTCTCCAAACGCAACAGCGTGTAGGACGTCACGAGTACATCAGCTCCATGCGCGTACTCAGCAAGGCGCTTACCTCGTCGTTTACGTGTTGCCTCAACTGTTCGTACTGTGAGCCCTGGAGTGAACTTCTCTGCCTCCTTCTTCCAGTTACTCACCACGGACGTGGGGGCAACAACGATCCACGGGCCAGGAGTGTGCTCTTCAGCCTGACTCGTCTCCTCCCCAGAATCAGCCCTGCGAGTTTCGTCCCTCACAACAGGGTTTTCTACTTCGTCCTCGATCATTGCGAGAGTCTGAACTGTCTTGCCTAGCCCCATATCGTCGGCAAGTACACCGCCAAGCCCCGCGCGGCGCAAGTTGGCAAGCCACCGGAACCCCTCAGCTTGGTAGGGGCGCAATGTGGCGGTGAGACCAGAAGGGATAGGGGCGGGTGTGGGCGGGTTGCGTACAGTCTCACGCACAGCATCCAACCAAGCATGTGCGTTTGACTGCACGATGCCGAGGGAGAGGAGCTCCTCCCACCATGTGCGGCGCACACGTGGCACGCGAATCCCTGACCGAGGACGATCGTTGAGCATCCGAGCTTCGATCAGAAGTTCGCGCAATCGCATGAGTTCAGGAGTATCTAGGCGCACGTACTGCCCACTCTCAAGGAATACTGCTTCCTCACCCTCAACAAGAGCCTTGAGCAGCACGGGCATCTCGATGGAGTGCTCACCCACCACCATTCGCACGTCAAGATCGAACCAATCTTGGCTCGCTCCCGAATGCGTGCGGGTTCCCACCTCCACAACCGGGGCACTTGCCTGGCGAAAGTCTGGGATCTCGCCTAACACGTCTATGTGCACACCCAACGCCGCAAGGCGCGGGCACAGATCCTCCAGAAGAGTCACCACATCGAGGCCACGAAGAAGAGACTCTTTGCGTAAACCTTCCTTACCTGTACGAGGATCTCTACTCACGAGGTCGGAAAGTTCAGAAACTACCTTCACTATCGAGGCGAGGTATTCGTCCTCTGCTTCGAGATGGCGACGGTGCTCCCTATGGCGAGGACGAAGGAGATCACTGTTGAGCGTAAGGGGATGTTTCTTCTTACTCTGCGCGATCGATCGAACAAATTCGCTGAGAGTGTCGTCGTGAGAGACGAAATCTTCGAGCCGCCTGCTGCGCGTGGCTCCCGCTTCTTCCGCATACGCCGCAAGGAGAGCAGCCACATGTTCTATATCCACTCCCCACGACCAGCTAATAAGTGCACGTGGCGCATCTGGGAGAGCTTCGCGCGGCACAAGCCCTACTCCCAGATGCAGGCTCTCCTTTGCGGCTGTAGGAGTGTATTCGAGGTGCGCAGGCACCCATCCCACACGAGAAATGAGAGGGAGAATATCGCGTTCGAAGGCCACTCGTTCCTCAGCAGGAACAGTGATACCCTCCGGCATGGAAGCCAGTTTGAGCCAGGGAGTGCTCACCGGCTGTTCAAGTTGAGCAAGGTGGAGTCTCCCCGCTGATCTCTTCGGCTGCTGCCCAGCACCAGAAGCATCAGCATCACCCTCGCCGTTATCGTCACCGCGATCACGCCAGGCGATCCCGTGGAAGGGCCGTCCGATTCTCACTACGGACACGCCTTCTTCCAAGGCTGGATGTGTGAGACGAGCGCGCATAGAAATCCCACCCGCGGCTTCGTCGTCTACCTCGATATCAGCCCGAGCGAACTCTTTTTCTAGGAGTACCGGAGAGAAATCTGACTTCTCCACGAATGTCACCCCCGTGCGTTCGGCCTCACGCAAGGCGAGCCACAGCGCCGGGTCATCGACGGCAGTGAGGTGAATCCACTCCCCCCGAGTGTAGTAGCGGCTCGTCGCATCGTGAAGCTGGCGGATGCGGTCAAGCGCATCCATGTGCACAGGGTCGGCGCCCTCAATTCTGTGATACTCAAGGTGCTGCCACGAGGCATCGTTGGCGACCCACGGTGTGTGCCGTCCCTGACTCATCGGTCGAATTGTCAGCGAGCCTACTTCTCCCATATTCGCCATCCCCGAAGCGACATGCTCCAGCCTCTCCCGATTCCGCTTCTCGCGCTCACGTGGGTTATCAGGCTCAGAAAAGTTAAAAACAAGGGCAAGCTCTTTATACGGGGCTGGGTGTTCGAAAATCTCTCCCAACGCGGCGTGCCACTGAGGCGAGGTGGAGGTGACATGCTTCTTTTCGCGCAGATGGGTGACAAGGAGAGCCACCGCGTGCTTACAGTTGCCTCTCACCGGGCAGGAACAGGAAGCCTCCATCCTCGTGATGACGCCTGTTTTCGCAAGCGCAAAGGTCACTTCTGTGGAATAACACGCTCCATGCGAACCGTCGCACGATCCCGTGAGGAATGTCCACGTCCAGGTGAGGCGATGATCTTCGGGATTGCTCACTGAGTTAGCGGTATAGAGGTACGCACGACCTTCTTCTGCATAGGCCATCCCCCGCTGATAGGTGGGAAAGCCGACGAGCGCCACAAGTTCAGCGAAACCTTTATGCATAAGGGTTAATTTTACTCGCCATATCCGCTCGCTACGATAGCTCTATGCTCACTCCTCCGCCGCTTCACCCAGGAGATCGCGTAGCTCTCCTCTCCCCCGCTTGGGCAGCTCCCGCTTATTTCCCGCAGGTACATCGCCAGGCCGTCGCCAGGCTTGAAGAGGCTCTGGGGCTTTCCATCGTGGAGTTTCCCACGACGAGCGCCCTGGGAGTGAGTCCCTGTGAACGCGCCGCAGATCTCAACGCTGCCTTCGCTGATCCTTCTATCCGTGCCATCTTTACTACCGTTGGCGGGGACGACGAAATCCAGGTCATTTCCCACCTCAACCCTGAACTCCCTCGTGCCGATCCGAAACCTGTCTTTGGCTACTCGGATAATACGAATCTTCTCGCCTGGCTCTGGAATCTTGGAATCTCCTCGTACCATGGAGGCGCGTCGATGGTTCACTTTGGCTCTGGCTCTTCCGTCGACGAAGAACATCTCGCCTGCCTTCGAAGTGCACTTTTCGGCGGAGGGGATCTCATCCTTCCTCTCCCCACACATACCCAGGATTTCGGTTTCGATTGGTCCGATCCTCGCTGCCTTACCGAAGCGAGCCCACGACCCGACGAAGTTCACGTGGATTTCGTCGGCTCAGTCACAGCTGTGCGTGGGCGAACATGGGGTGGCTGCCTCGAAGTGATCGACCAGCTGGGGTTGGCAGGGCGACTTCCTGAAGCGAGTGAACTAGAAGGAGCAATTCTCATCTTTGAGACATCGGAAATACTTCCGCCGCCCGACTTTGTGGGAAGGTGGATCCGCGCTCTCGGTGAACGCGGTTACCTCACAGCTGCATCTGGACTTGCCTTTGCGCAACCTGTGGTGCGTGACCGCTCAGGTATGGAGAGCGACGAGGTTGCGCGTGTGCGACGAGATGCCTACGAGGAGTATGTACTGACGAATATCGCGCGTTATCGCAGCGACCTTCTGGTGTGCCTCGGACTGCCCTTTGGACATACCCGCCCCCAGCTTGTACTCCCTTACGGCGGGCAGATCACGTTAGATCCGATTGCGGGCACAGTCACAGCGCACTTCCCTGTGAGTGAGCTATAAGTGAGCTGGCGTATCCATCTGGCAGTCAACAGTAGATCTAAGCAAAGCCAGGCTTAGTGCGCAGTGAGTTTGAGCCCTGCCACACACGCGATAATCCCTATTATTAAGGCGATTCGCACAAGAGAAACTGGTTCGGCTCCACTTGCCATCGCCCATATAACAGTAGTGGCCGCACCCACACCCACCCATACGGCATAGCCCGTACCCACAGGTATCTCACGCAGTGCGAAGGCCAAACCTCCCATTGAAATCCCTACACTCACGAAGAAAACGAGAGAAGGGAGGAGTTTGGTGAAACCTTCAGATTTCGAGAGTGCCGTTGCCCAGACCGCTTCAAAGAGGCCAGAAAGAACGAGGATAATCCAACTCATATGTACCTTGTTGTGGGAGCCGTCCCCCACGTGTTACGAGGAAACGAGCCGTCCCGCTCCTTCCTTTTTCGTCAAAGGATAGTGACAGGCTACTTGATGACTCTCGCCCTGCAAAACTGGCTGAATTTTGCATTGCTCAGTGGCAAAGGGACAGCGCGGGCGGAAGCGACAACCTTCAGGTGGGTTAATCGCTGAGGGAGGCTCACCTTGAAGACGAATCGTGGAATCCTCTCTCACTGCATCAGGATCGGGAACCGGAATTGCGTCAATGAGAGCCTGCGTATAAGGGTGAAGTGGGTTGGCTACAACCTCATGTGCTGGCCCTTCTTCCACGATTCGCCCCAGATACATGACGCCAATACGGTCGGCCATATACTGCACCACAGCGAGATCGTGAGAGATGAACACGTAGGACATTCCCATCTCTGCTTGGAGATCTTTCATAAGATTGAGTACTTGAGCTTGAACAGAGACATCTAGGGCTGAAACAGGTTCATCGGCGACGATAATATCTGGCTCTAAGGCGAGAGAACGGGCAAGACCAATGCGTTGGAGTTGCCCACCGGAAAACTCGTGAGGATAGCGATCTAAAGTATCGGGAGGAAGCCCCACCTGCGCAAGGATTGTTTCTATGCGTTCAGCGATCTCCTCGCGCGTCCCCACACCTTGAATACGCAGTGGTTCACCCAAAATTTCATCAATCCTCATACGCGGATCCATTGCCGCGTAGGAATCTTGGAACATCATCTGCACATCGCGATGAACAAGGCGTTTACGCCTACCAGAAAGTGTGGTGATGTCAGTGCCACCGATCGAGACGGTGCCACCGCTGGTAGGTTCAAGGCCAGCAATGAGGCGACCGATTGTGGATTTCCCACAGCCTGATTCACCGACGAGGCCATACGTTTTACCGCGTTCAAGGTGGAAGGAGACACGATCAACAGCCGAAACTGTGCCGAGTTTTCGCCGCAGAGTTCCCGAACTTGTGGCCGTGTACTCCTTGGAAACGGCTTCGACATGGAGAAGCGCGTGAGCCTCTTGCTCCTCGGCGCTCTCACTTCCGTCTATCTTTCTGGCTTCTTCCCTATGCCCGAAGTTGCTTACGTGGGTCGAGCCAGCGCCTGAATCTCTCGGCACGTCATTCTCAGTGTCCAGGCGTGGGTTGAGACAGGCTACCAGATGGCCGTCGCGCATCTGCTGTTGCGGAATCGTGCTCGCGCAGGCTTCTCTCGCCCAAGGGCAACGTTCCACAAACCGGCATCCAGGTGGTTCTACACGCAGGGTAGGAGGAGTACCAGGAATCGAGAATAAGTGTGTCTCGTCGCGCAATGCTCGCTCTGGTAGGGCAGCCAGGAGGCTTGTTGTATAACGGTGACGAGGGTGGGCAAAAAGCTCACGCGTGTGTGCTTCCTCTATCACCTTCCCCG
This sequence comes from Actinomycetaceae bacterium zg-1166, assembly GCA_015679245.1. Taxonomy (GTDB): domain Bacteria; phylum Actinomycetota; class Actinomycetes; order Actinomycetales; family Actinomycetaceae; genus Changpingibacter. Next base: position 1,796,411 of record CP064953.1, read on the forward strand.
CGTACATCACGGCCACACGATCAGTGTGCGAAGCCACCACTCCAAGGTCATGCGTAATGAGAATAACGCCCATCTGGTATTCATCACGTAGATCGTCGATAAGTTCGAGGATCTGACGCTGGGTTGTCACATCGAGCGCCGTGGTGGGTTCGTCAGCAATAAGGAGGCGAGGTTGGCAGACCAGAGCCATTGCGATCATGACGCGCTGGCGCATCCCGCCTGAAAGCTGATGTGGGTAGGAATCGAGTACCGAATCTGGGCGCGGCATCCCCACGCGTGTGAGAGTCTCCAGACAGCGCTCACGAGCTTCTTTCTTTGAGAGCTTCTGATGTACGCGCAGCGGCTCAGCCACCTGTTTACCAATCGTCATGGTGGGGTTGAGCGAGGTAAGAGGGTCTTGAAAGATCATGCCGATCTTCGTTCCGCGCAGACGGCGCACATCTGCACGTGATTCAGCCACAAGATCCACCCCGTCAAGGAGAATCTTGCCATCAGCTACATATCCTCCGTGAGGAAGAAGCCCCATAACGGAGAGGGCTGTCATCGTCTTGCCACATCCAGATTCACCAACGATACCGATGGTTTGCCCCGAATTGACGGTGAGGTCGATTCCACCGAGAGCGTGGACGGTTCCTCCACGTACATCAATATGGGTACGTAGGCCTTCAAGGCGAAGCAGCGGCGCGGTAGCTTCGCGCTCTGCCTGCACCGTTGAGGGCACTGTCCGTAGGTGCTCCATTCGCTACCTCTTCCTCAACCGAACTTCGAAGGAATCGCGCAGGCCGTCACCGATGAAATTGAAGGCAAGCACGATAAGGACGATGGCAATGCCGGGGGGATAAATGAGCCACCAATTGCCTGAGTAAGCGTCGTTGAGACCCGTGGAGAGCATTCCACCCCAGTTAGCTGCTGGCGGAGGAACACCCAAGCCGAGGAAGGAGAGGTATGCGACGTAGAGGATCGCATCGGCAACCTGGAAGGTGGCATTAACTACCACCGTACCGATCGCATTTCGCACGATATGTGTACGGATTGCCCTCGAAGAAGTGCCACCCATTCCTCGCATTGCGAGGATGTATTCGCGTGCGCGAAGTGAGAGAGTTTCACCGCGAACTAGACGCGCAGGCCCAAGCCAGGAGAGGGCACCAATAATAACGATGAGGAGTGGAAGGGTGGGCGTCACTATCGTTGCCATGAGCATGAAGAGGAAGAGCGCCGGGATCGACATAAGGGCATCGACGAAACGCATCATGAGGGAATCGGCAGTTCCGCCGACGAAGCCTGCAATAGCTCCCCAGATTGTTCCGAGTGTGGTGGCAAAAATTCCCGCAAGTAGGCCGACGACGATTGAGGTCTGCCCACCAACCATCATGCGCCCAAGCTGGTCGTACCCCAGACCATCCGTGCCAAGAGGATGTTCTGAAGATGGAGGTAGGTAGGAGAGAGAAAGATCGGTATGTATCTGATCTGTGTGGTAGAAAATTGGGCCGATGAAGGAAAATGCAACAAGGGTGAGAACTATGACGAGACCAAGTACGGCAAGGCGGTTTTGGAGAAAAACTTCCACGCCTTGACGCCAGACAGAACGACGGCGTATCACGGTTGTTCCCGACCGAGCCGAGGTGGGCGAAGCTGTTGAGATTTTTATGCTCATTTCTTCTTTCCTGCCAATCGGATTCGAGGATCGGCAACCGCATAGAGAAGGTCTGCTAGGAGAGCACCAATCACGGTGGCCAGAGCCAAGATGATCGTCACACCGAGGAGGATCTGGTAGTCCCGACTGCGCGTTGCCTGCCAGAAGAGAAGCCCCATACCGTTGTAGTTGAAGAGGGTTTCCACCACGAGAGCACCAGAGAAAAGAGCTGGGATATAGAGGCCAAGAAGAGTGATGACAGGGAAAAGTGCATTGCGCAGAGTATGCACAAAGACAACACGAACCTCGCTCATTCCCTTTGCACGAGCTGTGCGAACGTACTGCTCATTGAGGTTATCCACCATCGAGGAGCGTATGTAGCGCGAGTAGGAGGCAATCGTCACGATGGCGAGTGTGGTGACGGGAAGGATGAAGCCTCGCGGATCACCAAGAACTTCAGCCACCGTATAACCTTGGGGAGCTTCAGGGGGAAGGATTGGCCAGACTTGAGAGAAGAGAATGATGAGAACGAGGCCGAGAAAGAAGATCGGTGTGGAATAGGCGAGCATTGCCCCAATAGTGATGGCGTAATCGGGAGCTCTATTTCTCTTCACTGCTTGCCACACACCTAAAGGCACAGCAATTGCAATGGCGAGAATGGTGGAGATCAACGAAAGAAGGATCGTCTTGGGTAGACGCTGACTAATGGCGTCTGAAACATCTTGGTTGAGTTTGTAGGAGTATCCAAAATCTCCATGAGCGATGTCATTGACGTAGCGAACGTATTGCTCGTGGAGGGGGAGATCGAAGCCGTTGTCGTGGTTGAACTGCTCGATTTGTTCGGGTGTGGCTTCTTTACCGAGAGTTGCCTTGGCGGCTCCACCAGGAAGAGCGTGTAAGAGTGCAAAAGAAATCATCGTCACGAGGATGACGACGACGATCGCCTGCCCGATCCTTTTGAGAATAAATCGACCCATCTTATTCCCTTGGGGGTTGAGGGGCTGCGGGGCTGACACTGCGCCCCGCAGCCCGGAGAATGCCAGGCATACACCGAGAAATCAGCATACGCCTGGGCACTCACGTTACTTCCAGGACCAGTTCTCCGGGTACATGAGATTCATCGGATCTTGAGGGGCGATACCCTCAAGATCCGAGTTGTACGCGGAAATCTGGTAAACGGGGTTAGGCATCCACAACACCGGAAGATCCTCAGCGAGGAAGGAGTTGTAGGCGTCGAGGGCATCTGTGGAATCGGAGAACTGTGTAGCTTCGATGAGCGTGTCAGCTTCCGCATTCGAGTAGAGGCCGAGATTGACGGGGGCATCGGAGGCGAAGAGGCGCTCACCTGAAGCGTAAACCGGGAAGTACCACGAACCCTGCGAACCGAAGAAGGAGAGATCCCAGTTGCACGGCGCGTCAGCCTCGCATTTCTGCGAGACAGCCACAGAATCGTCAACCTCCTGGATGTTGAGAACAATGCCTACCTTGGCCATCTGAGACTTGATCTCAGCCATCATCTTTGTGGTAGCCGAGAATCCCTGTTGGGAGATGAGCTTGAACTCAAGTTTGGCACCTTCAGCAATGCCTTCGCCGCACTGACCTTCGCCATTGCCCGACTTTTCACATACTGTGTTGCCGTCAGGAACAACCTTCCAGCCATGATTCTCAAGGAGCTTCTTAGCTCCCTCGGGATCAAACTTGTAGGCACATCCCTTCATTGTGCCCATATCTGCGCTGGGCATTGGAACTGGACCGCATGTGGGTGCAGCCATCTGACCCCAAATCACTTTGGAGATTGTCTCCTGATCGATGAGCATCTGCATTGCTTGACGCACGTACTTCTGGGCAAAGATCGAGCCGGTTTGCGGGTTAGCAAAGTTGAACGGCATGTAGGTGATCGACCATCCGTACCACGGGTCAACCTTGTATCCCTTGTTCTTCATGTAGTCGATCTGAGAAACCGACGAAGCGGGGATGTAGCCGTAGTCGATCTCACCTGCACGCAGGACGTTGAATTCGGCATCATCACCGGTGAAGGGGCGCATGACGAGCTTCTTAATTTTGGGCTTATCTGCTCCCCAGTATTTCTCGTTGGGGACGAGTTCCACCTGGCCGTTGGGCACGTAGGAGGAGAGAGTCCACGGGCCAGAGACAACCTTCCACAGGTTATTGGTGGCGTAGGTGGAGAGATCCTTCGACTGGGCAGTGAGGAAATCGAATACTTCTGCTGCTCCGGCAGGATCGCGGTCGTAATCGCCAACCTCACCCTCAGCAGACTTCTTGTCCCAGGCGTGCTGGGGCATCACAGCGATCTTGTTGAGCTGGTTATCCACAAACCAGTTTGGTGAATACTTCTGTGTGGTGGTCAGCGAGAACGTTTTCTCGTCGATCACCTTAAATTCACTGATGTTATCGGGGAAGGATCCCTTGCGATAGGAAGCCCACTTATCTTTATTGTTTGTGACGAGATTCCACCAGAACTCGATGTCGCGAGTGGTGATCTTCTCTCCGTCAGACCAGGTAGCTTCCCTGAGAGCGATCGTCATGGTGAGGCCATCATCGGAAATCTTGGGCGCTTCACCCAAAGATTTCTCTGCGTAGACGTAGTAATCAGCCTTGGAATTGAGGTCGTAGCTGTAGAGAGGGCGGTAGAGCGCATTTCCGAAGATTGCGTTCTCACCTTGTGTGAAACCGGGAGCGGAGATAGGAAGGATCCAGTTCGGAGTGCGGAACGCCATCGTCACCGTATCTTTGCCACTGCTCGCCGCACCGGATTTGGTGCTAGACGAACCGCCACCGGAACCACACGCAGAAAGGCCAAGTGCTGAAACGAGCACGAGCGCAATACTCGCCGCCTTCAGCCTTGAAAATGTGCGTGTCATGAGTGCTCCTGAATGTTGTTGTGGTTGGCTCCAGTTGTAGAACACATCCGACCTGCGAACACTCCGCTGTAATTGAAGGAACGAGCCTTATTACGTGAATGTACCCCTTTATACGAGTTCTTATGAAAGTATTCGCAATATCGGTTGCACTTGGTAGTATAACCACTAAGCACAGCTTGGGGGAACACATTTCTCACATTTCCCCAAGATCCCAGACATTCACCTTTTTATATAAAAACGAAGAAAGTCAGCCATGGGTCGTACAAACTCCGATCACGAGATAGTTGAACTTATAGCCTCCGGACAGGCAAGCACCCGTGCCGATATTTCTCGTCTCACCGGCCTTGCTCCCTCCACCGTCACCGGGATAGTTCAACGCCTCCTCACCTCCGGTGCCATCACCGAAGCAGGCGCAAAATCCTCCACCGGTGGCCGCCCTGGATCCATTCTCATAGCTGCATCTACACGCACTCGCTGCCTGGTAGCCGAACTTGGAGCTCACCATGTCAGGTACGGCCTCGCTAATGCACACGGAATCCTCACCGAGCAACGCAACTGCATGATCGATATTTCGCTCGGCCCTCAGAAGATCCTCGCCTCCCTTCTCGAATACGGCGAAAATCTCGCCCAAGAAACAGAATGCGAACTCGGTGGATTTGGTATTGCCATCCCTGGCCCCATCGATGCTGCCAGTGGCACAGTAATTGGGCCAGCACGCATGCCCGGTTGGAACGGCTGCACAATCCCCGATCTACTCACACAGATCGGAGATCTTCCCCTCGTCGTCGAAAATGATGCGAGGATTGGAGCCTCCGGTGAATACGCCTATCGTCGCCACCTTGATCCACCGGGTTCAATCTTTAACGACTACGTCTATGTCAAAGCAGGATCTGCCATCGGCGGAGCACTCGTAGAAAACGGCACCGTCTACACTGGAGCACGCGGTATTGCCGGAGACATCACCCATGTGCGAGTAGATGCGGCCAGTGGCCGCCCCTGCCAATGCGGAAACACCGGCTGCCTCGACACAATTGCATCGGCCACCGCTGTGCGCGAAGAACTGCGCGAACGCGGCTACAACTACCCCACAAATTCAGCACTTATCACCGCTGCACTTGACGGAGAACCTGAAGTAGTCACCGTGATTCGCCAGGCAGGGGTACATCTGGGAGAAGCCCTCGCTCGAAATATCGCCTTCCTAGCACCCCAGGCTCTCATTATCGGCGGCACACTCTCCGCTGTCCCCGCATACTGCTCCGGAGTTGCCCAGGCTCTCCACGAACTCTGCCTCCACTCCATCGTCGCTGATCTTGCCGTGGAAGCCTCCCTCGCTGGCATGGATGCCGCACTCTGGGGGTTGGCCAGTGCGGTAAGCTCCCTCCTTCTTCCCACTTCTACGCATCCCCACCCCCATCAAGCAAGGAAACGTGCAGCATGAAACCACGTATCGCCGTATGCGGCCTCCATATTGAGAGTTCTACCTTTACCCCTTATACTTCCACTGCCAGCGATTTCATCGTCACCCGAGGTGACGATCTCCTCGCTCGCTTCTACTGGATCAAGGAAGACTGGGCCACATGCGTGGAGTGGGTGCCAATCCTCCATGCCCGCGCACTTCCTGGCGGTGTTGTCGAACGCGAAGCCTACGAGGAATGGAAAGCAGAAATCCTTGACGGCCTCTCTCACACAGAGAAACTTGACGGCCTCTTTTTCGACATTCACGGTGCCATGAGCGTGCACGGCTACGACGATGTAGAAGGCGACCTCATCACTGCAATCCGCGAAGTTATCGGCTCCGATCCGATCGTCTCAGCCTCAATGGATCTACACGGAAATGTCTCCGACGAACTCTTTGCCGGCTGCGACCTCCTCACCTGCTACCGAATGGCTCCACATGAAGATGCCCTTGTCTCCAGGCGCCGCGCCGCATACAATCTCGTCGAACGAATCCTGAGCGGGAAAAGTAAACCTGTCAAAGCACTCATCCACGTACCCATCCTCCTCCCCGGAGAAAAAACCTCCACCCGCATCGAGCCAGCCAAAAGCCTCTACGGACTCCTACCCGAGGTGGAAGCCACCCCAGGTATTCTCGATGCGGCAATCTGGGTGGGTTTCGCCTGGGCCGATCAACCTCGCTGCAAGGCAGCAATCGTCGTAACTGGCGACGACGAATCTATGGTCACAGATCGTGCACGATACCTCGCTTCAGAATTTTGGCGAGTACGCAAAGATTTCGAGTTCGTCGCACCCGTGGGCACCATAGAGGAGTGCCTCGCCCACGCTGATAGAGCTGCACGCCCCTACTTCATCTCAGATTCCGGAGATAATCCAGGAGCAGGCGGAGCCGATGACTGCACCCTCGCCCTCTCCGCACTCCTGGCCTACGAATCAATCCTTGCAGGTGAGAAAGCTGTCTACGCCTCAATCTACGACCCACACTCAGCCAGCCAATGCTGGCACGAAGGAATCGGCGGAAAGGTGACACTCAACTTGGGTGGGCATATTGATACCCGCGATCCAGGCCCACTCAATGTGTGCGGCACCGTCCACGCCCTGTGCGATGATCCACGCGGAGGCCATACGGCAGCCGTGCGAGTGGGAGGCCTCCTCATCATCGTTACCACAAACCGCAACCAGTACACCGAATACGAACAGTTCGAGCGCCTCGGAATCGACATTCGCGCGCAAAGCATCGTGGTAGTGAAGATCGGATATTTAGAACCCGATCTCTACAACACCCAAAAAGACTGGATGATGGCACTCACTCCCGGCGGTGTAGATCAAGATCTCATCCGTCTGGGGCATATGTGCATCGACCGCCCAATGTTCCCCTTCGATCCCGATATGGAACTCAGCCACTTTCACGAGATTGTCGTGCGGCCATGAACGCCGCCTACGCCGGAATCGACGTCGGGGGAACGTCAGTGAAATCTCTCGTCGTGGATGAGGAAGGAAAGATTCTCGACGAAGATTCCCGCGAATCTCACCCCGATGGAATCGTCGAGCTTGTGCAAGAAGTTGCCGCACAGCTCGTCGAACGCACTCCCCAGATTTCTGGAATCGGAGTCATCACTCCGGGCATTGTCGATGCTGAGGCAGGTGTAGTGCACTACGCCTCTAACCTCAAACTGAGCAACGTCGCTCTGGCAGCTGAGGTAGCTCAAGCGAGCGCCCGCCCAGCACGCCTCGATCACGACGGGCGAGGTGCCGGTTTCGCCGAGAGTTTCTACGGTGCGGCTAAGGAGTGGGCTTCGTCGGTCGTGGTGCCCATTGGAACAGGAATCTCTGCCGCGCTCTGCTTCCCCGACCGGGTATGGGAAGGCGAAACCTTCCAGGCCGGAGAGATTGGACATATTCCCGTGTATCCAGGAGGTGAAGCCTGCTCCTGCGGGCAGCGTGGCTGCCTGGAAGTTTACGCCTCGGCTCGCAATATCGGACTGCGCTATGCCACACGAACCGGCAAACCTCCCTCAGCTCGCGAGGTAGAGCGTTGCCTAGGAAAGGATCCCCTAGCTGACGAGGTGTGGGCAGAGGCTACCGAAGCACTAGCCCTCGTTCTAGCTCAACTCACTTTTACTCTCGATCCTGGTGCCTTCGTCATCGCCGGTGGACTCTCCGGTGCTGGAGATAAGCTCCTCACTCCCGTCCGCAAGGCTCTATCTCGCCATCTCGCCTGGCGCGAACCGCCCCCCGTGGTAGCCTCACGCCTAGGCGCAATGGTCGGGCGATGGGGAGCCGCAGTTCTAGGATGTAAGGCAGCCGGAAGCCTCTCCTATGAAGCCTGGCACGTTTAGATATAGCCGGAAAGAACTGAGTATGTTCAAGGCGGGGTGGATGCTGCGATAGGCAGTCGGAGACACAGGATCTCAAGGATTTAAGGTAAACCTCACTCCTCGTGTAGCAGGCTAGAGTCGCCCTCAAAACGAAATTGGCCGGATGTGAGTCGCTATGAGATGAGGCTGAGATGAAGCAAGGAATTGAAGAACCATGACACTCGTCGAAATCTGTGTAGAAACCGTCGAGGGCGTGCGCGCAGCACATCTCGCCGGTGCCGACCGTGTGGAACTCTGCGAAGATCTCAGCTGCGGAGGACTGACCGCTCCTCTCGATCGCATCCGTTTGGCATTACCTGAAGCTCCCTGCCAAGGAATTGCCTTTCTCGTGCGTTCGCGCCCAGGAAACTTCGTCTACTCCCGTGAGGAAATTGAGGAGATGTGCTCCCAGATCCACGCAATACGCGAGGTGCACAAGAGCACGAAGGTAGAGAAAAAAGTTCCCATCTCCTTCGTCGTGGGAGCCCTCGATAGTAACGGACATATCGATCTCCCAGCCGCACAGGCTTTTGCGGAAGCCTCCAGACCCAATCCAGTGGTATTTCACCGTGCCTTCGACGAAGTCTCCGATCAGGGCAAAGCTCTCGCACAACTCGCCAAGCTCGGCTACCACCGGGTACTTACCACTGGCGGACATCCTTCCAAGGCTCAACCCATCCAGCTCACACACCTCCGTCAACTCGCAGCACATCTTCCGATTGAAGGAAGCAACCTTCAATCCAAGAACGACGAGGATGCTCCTACCATCGCGATCCTTGCCTCAGGGGGTCTACGCAGCTCAAACGTGGCCGCTCTTGTACGCGCCAGCGGTGCCACGCAGGTACACATGCGCGCCCCTGGATCAGACGGAGTAAGCACAGACCAGAACGAAATAGAGGCAATTCTCGCCGCACTTCGCGCAGAAAAATTACTCTGACGAATACGGGCTTGCATGGCTTTTCACGAAGAAGCAGAATCGTCACCGCGAGTGACGTATGAGCATGATTGACACAGTGACGAGAGGGTGGGGTGACTAGTGCCCTGCCAAGGCTGGCAGGGTGACTAGCACAGTGCCGAGACTGGAAGATTTTCACTACCACACATGCGACATGTGGATGTCCTGGCTCACAGATTCGGCTAGTGTAGAACTATGATCGCTGGAATCGAAACTGGAGGCACAAAGTTCTTCTGCGCAGTAGCAGAGAGTGCTGATCCCACCACTTTCATTGACCGTGTCCGTATTCCGACAACGGCACCCCAGGAAACTCTTGGAGCCGTGCGCGAGTTCCTCGAAAAACACTTCTCTGAGGTAGCGCCCGAAGCGATCGGTGTGGCTTCCTTCGGCCCCATTGATACGAACCCGGCTTCTCCAACCTACGGTTACATCACGGCAACTCCGAAACCGGGATGGTCGCATACGGATCTACGCGCACTTGTGCCACTGCTCGGCTTCGATTCGCCCATTGCCTTCATTTCCGATGTCTCAGGTTCTCTTCTTGGTGAACGCACCTCTGGCGCAGCCGTAGGTATGAACGACATCGCCTACGCAACTGTAGGCACGGGGATTGGTGTCGGTGTACTCGTAGGCGGCAGTCTCGTGACGGGGCACGGCACACCTGAACTCGGCCATATTCTTGTGCGCCGCCACCCCAAAGATACATTTGAGGGAATTTGCCCCTTCCACGGCGACTGCCTCGAAGGCCTCGCATGTGGCCCGGCAATTAAAGCTCGTTGGGGACATTCTGCTCAAGGTGAGGAAGTAGAGATCATTGGCTACTACGTGGCACAGCTCCTTCTCACTATCATTCTCGCCGTGGCTCCAGCACGTATCGTCATCGGCGGAGGTGTCATGAAAACTCCCGGCTTAATGGACTCAGCTAAGCGCCAGCTCTCTGAACTCATCGCCGGATACTTGGGAGGCGATCACCCCGCAACCCGCTCAGCAGACACTTACATCACTGCTCCTCAACTCGGTGATTTCTCTGGCCTTACTGGTTCGCTTGTCCTAGCAAACTCACTGCTGAGGTAAAAAATTCTCTCTGAGATGGGCACTGTCTGAGAAAGTAACACTGGGAAAGCACTACTGAGGAAACAGCAGCTTTGCGTGTGTGAGAAATTCACGAAATGCGGAGCCGCTGCCATTTTCTCTTAGCTCAGAGCACCCCGAGAAGCTCTTCGGCTTTACTCTCCTGGCCAGTAGAACGGTAGAGGGTAAGAAGTTCCTCCCCGCACCGCGAGCGCTCTTCCAGTTTGCGTGCCACTGTGAAGTTCTCGAAAGCAGATTCGAGATCCTCGGTGGCGCGCAGTGTATCTCCCATCGCCACAGCTATTCTTCCGGCGAGCCAGAGGGAATGGGCTTCATCTGAAGCACTCGTTGCTCCCGCATGGTATGCGAAAGCAGCATCGCACGCCGCTCCATGAGCTTCTTCAAGGTTGAGATTGCAGGCAAGAAGGCACCGCGCCAAAGAATCTTTGAGGGAGGCTACTGTGCGCGCAAGGCTCACATGGAGCTTCACAGTGGTAGTGTCACCTCCGATTCGCTCTTGGCTATCCTCTTGATTATCCTTCTCGACGAGCCCTCCAGTTTCCACAAACTTCGCATGTTCACTGTCGGAAAGTTCCCGCAGGTGGACAAGGATATCGTCAATATGACCGTATTCGTATGCTAGTGGTGCCCACGCTGCGAGGACATTGGCAATGATAGCCACAGGGGCGTCACCGGCACGCATGAGTGGCACCGCTGTGGAGAATACCTCGCTCGCAATACCCTCCCCTGCGGCATGAAGGCACTGTGCCGCCTCGGCGAGAGCGCGTCCGGCTTTCTCAAGGTAGCCTGATTCTTCCGCCTTCGCACTGGCACGCCGGAAGAAATAGGCTGCCCGAAGATACTCCCCAGCAGCGAGTTCTTCCTCAGCCCTTGCCCAGGCAGCCTGTCCTTGCGGATCTTCAGCCACATCTTTCTCGCTCACCGGCAAGTCCCGATCCTCGTTCTCCAGATTCGAGGAGGTAGATTCTAAGGCTTTTTCAGAAGCCTTCGCACCCCTGCCCGGCTCGGTAGTATCGGAGACTCGCCTATCCTGCGCCCCCACACCTGGCTCAGGTGGATCGGTGAAGAGAGGGGCGGAAATCTCTGGAAGTTCCTCCCCCGCAGCCGACGCTTCAAGCACAACTTTTGCCTGCGCGTCGAGGTCAATGTAGCGAACTTGGAAGGGCCAGGAAATCGCATCCTCAAGTTTCTGAGTGAAGTAAGATGTGCCGTTACGTGCGTCGAATTGCTGCGCGATCTCTTGGGCTTCGTCGATATAACGTGCACGGAGATCGTCGTAGCGTTCTTCCTTTGCAACGCTGAGGCCACGTATGAGGTGGAGGAGATGGGTGAAAGTTGAGCCAGGTAGAGATGAACGCGCTGTGCGCTCCCATTCGTCAGCCATGCGTACAGCTTGATCCACATGCCCGGTGGCGGCAAGAAACTCAATCTGGCGCGCATCCCCAACATTCGCATGAGGCTCTCTACTCTTGGCTGAGAGTGCCTCTTTGTAGGCGCGCACTGCCAGCTCCTCATCCCCGCTGTATAGAGCAGCCATCATGAGTGCCGTCCGCGTTCCCCACGGCTCTTGGTTGCACTCCCACCGTTGAGTGAGAGCGAGCTTAATCGCCTCCTCATATTTACATGCGTTGAGGAGATAAGCGACTTGGTGGCTAATCTGACATGCGCGGCAATCATCACCTTCAGACGCGGGTTCAGTGAGCCAGGCTGTGAGACGTTCGCCAGTATCTAGCATTCCTCGGTGGGCAGCCCAAGAAAACTCGGCAACACGAATCGGTGCAAGCCCTAGCCCTTCAAGGCGGTAACGCCTCTCCATATCCGCGATAAGTGCCTCAATTTGGGTGGCACTGATCGTCGGAAATTCAAGAGCATCGTTAATGACCCATTTGTATTCCCAATACAAATTTCGGCGGTCTATTTCGTCGAAAATCTCAGGACGCTCGTCGTAGGTATGCAAGAGACGGGCAAAGGTAGCAATGGCATGGATTCCTTCGTTAGCAAAAGTGTAGGCCTCCACGAGATCAAGGAGTGAGGCGGCGAGCATGTCGTCAAATCCGCTTTCAACTACCGTGTCAACCAGCTTTTCCGCTGCAATGATGCGCGCCTGGCCGTGGGGCATCGCGCTGATGCGCCGAAACTCCATAATTGCTTCTGTGCGGGTCATCTGTTCTCTCCTGATGATGGACGACGAATCCTGCGCCGAGCTTTCACTTCGAGTTACCCAAACGAGCAGTAAATTACTCTCCATTGTGTCTACAACACAATGGAGCTAGAGACAACATCCGCGCGGTAACTCTCGTGAGATGTCACTATGAATTTTTCAATGCTGCAGCGAGAAGGTCAGCAAGATTTGCGCCCAAGGCACGTGCTTGCGACCCGCCCAAGCCTTCACCTGCCAGCATTAACGCAGAAAGGTAGAGCGAGGAAAGCGCCGAATCAAAGATTTGCGAGCCTTGCGCACTCAGCGTACGGCGCACTACCTCGGAATTGTCGTTGAGCACAAGGGTGCGCGAACGCTCCACAATCTGCGTATCGAGCGATCCGAGTAGACCTCCCCACAAATCAGGATCTTTTTCATGTTCATTCTTAAGATTGCGGCGGCGTTGTACCTGCGAATCCTTGAGAATGAGAGAAGGAAGATCTGCTGGCTCAAATTCACGTAAAATTACGGCACAATCCTCCGATTCGAGGAGATCTTCCGCATGAGAGATCGCCCCAGAAGCCTCAGCAAGACGAGAGGCCGGGGGCAAGCCAAGAATCTGCACCACATCCGAAGCCTGAAGTTCGCGAATCTTCCATCCCGCGTTTCCGAGGCCTGCCACAATATCCGCGTCATACACATAACCGGCATTTACCACACAGAGCCCTTGAGCACGTGCTACTGAGGCAATGCGTCGAAAATCTTCCGGTGTGCTCGTATAAGTGAGAACACCTTCCTCGCGGGCTTCCTCCAAAGTGAGTATTCCATTTGTTGTCTCATACGGAAGAATGCGCGCTGCGAGATCGAGCATGGCAGGATCGGTCAACGCCACAGCTCGCAAAGCGAGGTGATGCGTTTCGACGAAACGGAAAGCTGTGGAACCGCCCCCTTCGAGTTCACTGACAAGCCACTGCTTGAGTTGGTTTCCTAATGCCTCGCGAATCTCCCAGAGAAGTTCATCCTCATGGAGATCTTCACGTGAGGCAGTGGGGGTGAGTGAATCAGAGTTGATGACAGCACGCACAAAAAAGGCCCACTCAGGGAGGATCTTCGTGATTCGAGATCCCAGGAGCATACGCTTGGAGTACACGCGATGGTGCCCACTTCCCGGAGCAACCGCTTGGGGAAGAATAAAAGCCACACCGGAGAGACCGGCGAGGGGAAGAGAGAGCGGGATTGAACCGAGCGGACGCCAACCGAAGGTTTCCTCACAGTAGGAGGCAAGAGCATCCTCCCGCACGGCAATACTCGGTGCTGTAATTTCCCACGGGAGTGCTGGTAAGGTGAGGCGGCGCCACTTCTGCTTGCCAGATACCTCGGTGGCAATTGAGATGTCGAAAGGTAGGAGTGAGGCGTATTCCTGCGCAAGTTGAGTGACGGTTGCCTGGCTGAGCCAGTGCTCGCAATCGCGGCGCGCGGTGATGTGAACACTCGAACCAATGTCAACACCCGCAGGATCGATTTCTTCAAGAGAAAAAGTGCCGTCTGCATGGCCGTGCCAGATAATCGCTGATTCGGAGCTTTTGGCAGTGCGTGACGTTACACGAATATCGTCGGCCACCATAAAAGTGGCGAGCATACCGATACCAAACTGTCCGATGAACTCCAAGCGTGAGGATCCCATAAGAGGATCACGCTTAGACGAGCGGCCAATCGTTGCCAAAAGTTCGCGAGCTTCGTCAGCAGTAAGGCCTATACCCGTATCGGTGACGGTAAGAGTAGGAGCACCTTCTTCGTTTGTGGAGAGAGATAAACGCACGCGTGCGGGAGCATCGGGTTGGATCTCCCGGCGTGCCGTCATCGCGTCTACCGCATTTTGGAGGAGCTCACGAATATAGACTTGTGGGCCAGAGTAGAGGTGGCGTGAGAGAAGATCCACCATCCCAGCGAGATCTACCTGGAAACGATAGGTCACTACGATGCTCTCCTTTCAGGCTTGTGCTAACGGTTACGCGTTACTCGGGCATCTAATGGCGCTTGTCGGTTACCTCGGGCGAGAAACTCAGTTCAAGTCTTGGGTAGAACTGTGGTTAAGCCGTGTGATTATCCGGTGGCGGGGCAGAGCGAGGGCATGCGCCTGTAACCGAGACTACGCGCCGGCAGCAAAGTGCAAGTGTTCTACCTCTTCGTGTAGTCGTACACAGGGAGTTGGCTCAGCGACGAAACCCGCTCGCGTGAATTGGCACTGCCACTTACGCCCACGCTTTTAGACTTAGGAAGCCTTTCCTTCAGCTTGAGCCTGAGCACGCTCTGCCTCAAATTGCTTCCATTCCTCCGGGAAAGTCTGGGCGAGATGCTCGAAGAACTGCATCGATGTGGAGATGACACAACGCAGATGGAGGCGAAGCTGTTCGTCGGTGAGGCCAGCTTCATAGTCCACATCATGTTCGGTCATAATAACGAGGCGTGCCTGATTATTGAGTTGAATATAGACCTTGGGCCAGAGCTTTTCTGCATTCCACGAATTAACTAGTTCAAGAGCCTGTGCCTTGCGCGAAGGATCAAGGGTCGCGTACCAGCGGCCCTGGACACGCAAGAATTCGTTACTCCCCCCGCCCAGCATGAACCAGAAGGCAGAATTATCCCATGTGGCGACGATGTCGTTATCTTCGTCGCGGAAATACACGATCCCTTCATGATCTAGTTGTTCGGTCACGCGTTCGAGCGAGAGTGGCGCAAGTGGGGCGGCAGAAGAGACAGGGGTAGGTACCGCATCATCTTTGCTAAAGAATCCCATGAGAGACCTCCATCTGGGAGTGATATGGGAGTATTCAGGCAACCCCCGTTGGATATATCCGCTCTTGAGTCTACCAGTATCTCGGGTACCTCCCGGTTACTCCCCTACGAGCGCACAAGGCCATAAACTCCGAGTACATGAGGTTATCTAAGGCCTTACCCCATGCTCACTCTCGCCCTGAGCACAGGCATAGAACCTTCTCCATGATGCGCAGCTTTCCCCGGTCGGCAGCTCTCAGCTTTTCCACCTTGGTGACTTTGGTGACTTTGAGCTCTCCCAGTTGGTGACTCTTACTTTTCTGACTTTAGTGATACTCGGCTTTCCCTCTCGGCAATTCTCACCTCTCTCACTTAGTGCGCCTCTCTCTTTGTTATCTCGCTCTGCTGCTCTAGCTACCACACGCTCAGTTTTTCTCCGGAGAACCCCTCTTTATTTTTCTACCAACGATCCAGGCACTTAGTTCTCCGGAAGTACCCAATTCCTCAGAAGGACGCGAGGTGAAAGGAGGCACATGAACTTCATCGTCGGAAATAGAACTCCTGGGAAAGGTACTCATAGCGAAAATATGTGTGCGCCCCGCAAAGGCGAGGCGCACACACTGGTATTACACAAACCACGGCCAGATTTCAGGCTCGGACGTGGCGGGGAATGAGTGGATCAGTACATACCACCCATGTCACCCATGCCGCCCTCGGCTGCCGCCGGAGCCTTCTCCGGGAGATCAGCCACTACGGCTTCGGTAGTAAGGAAGAGGCCAGCGATGGAAGCCGCGTTCTGCAGAGCCGAACGGGTCACCTTGACCGGATCCATAACACCAGCTGCGAGGAGATCCTCGTACTCACCGGTGGCAGCGTTAAGGCCTTCGCCCTTCTTAAGCGAACGAACCTTCTCCACTACAACGCCACCTTCAAGGCCAGCATTGACGGCAATCTGCTTGAGCGGAGCCTGGATGGCGAGCTTGACGATCTGAGCGCCAGTTGCCTCGTCGCCCTCAAGGTTGAGCTCAGCGAAGGCCTCCTCAGCAGCCTGGATAAGAGCGACGCCGCCACCAGCGACAATGCCTTCTTCCACGGCAGCCTTAGCATTGCGTACAGCATCCTCGATGCGGTGCTTGCGTTCCTTGAGTTCTACTTCAGTAGCGGCGCCAGCCTTAATCACAGCCACGCCACCAGCGAGCTTAGCCAGGCGTTCCTGGAGCTTTTCGGTGTCGTATTCGGAGGTGGAGTTCTCGATCTGGGTCTTGATCTGAGCCACACGACCCGCGATCTGCTCAGCGTCACCAGCACCCTCAACGATGGTGGTGGAGTCCTTGGTCATGACAACCTTGCGGGCATGGCCGAGGAGATCGAGATCAGCGTTCTCAAGTTTAAGGCCTACCGTCTCAGAGATGACCTGACCACCAGTGAGGATAGCCATGTCCTGTAGCATTTCCTTACGACGATCACCGAAGCCCGGAGCCTTCACGGCAGCTGACTTGAAGAGACCACGGATCTTGTTCACCACGAGGGTGGCAAGGGCTTCACCATCGACATCCTCAGCAATGATGACGAGGGGCTTTCCGGCCTGCATGACCTTTTCAAGGAGAGGCAGGAGTTCCTTGACATTGGAAATCTTCGAATCGACAAGGAGCACGTAGGCATCCTCAAGCACGGCTTCCTGGCGCTCAGGGTCGGTAATGAAGTACTGGGAAAGAATACCCTTGTCGAAGGACATACCTTCGGTGAGTTCAAGTTCAAGACCGTAGGTGTTGGACTCCTCGACGGTGATAACACCTTCCTTACCAGCCTTCTCCATGGCCTCAGCGATCTTAGCGCCGATTTCAGGGTCGCCAGCGGAGATGGAGGCAGTGGCTGCGATCTGCTCTTCCGTTTCTACCTCGCGGGCATCAACGAGGAGACGATCAGCAATAGCCTTGACAGCAATATCAATGCCGCGGCGCAGAGCAATCGGATTCGAACCCGCGGCCACGTTGCGTAGACCTTCGTGTACGAGTGCCTGGGCGAGAACAGTAGCAGTGGTGGTGCCGTCGCCAGCGACATCGTCGGTCTTCTTAGCGACTTCCTTCACCAGTTCGGCGCCAATGCGCTCGTAGGGATCCTCAAGGTCGATTTCCTTGGCGATGGAAACGCCATCGTTCGTGATGGTGGGAGCGCCCCACTTCTTGTCAAGCACAACGTTGCGACCTTTAGGGCCAAGTGTCACCTTGACGGTATCGGCAAGCAAGTTGAGCCCGCGCTCCATAGAGCGGCGTGCTTCCTCGTTGAATGCAATGGTCTTTGCCATGCGAACTTCCTCCCGTAGAAACGGTTTGGCAGCCAATGCCCGCGACGGACGGCGAGAACCTGCGAGCCTTCCCCGCTGGCACACACCTCATCGACTACATGAATCTGTCACTCTCACACCGAGAGTGCTAATAGAGATATTGGCACTCTCAGTGTGAGAGTGCAAGGTGAGAGCAATCTCGATACAGCTCTGTTCACTCCCGGCGCACTCACGTTCCTGCATACCTGCGCCCTCACATTTCTTCCTACCTACCTGGCGCACTCATATTCCCACGTATTCCTCTCTTGTCTCGTTTCGACGTTCATTCGACGTTCATTCTGTGTGCCCACGTGCACCACTTCCTCGTCCACGTGAAAACAGCAGCTTTCTCAGATTTCTGTCAGCTCACCGGGGCTGTTTCCTCGTCCATGCGGGAACTGTGGCACGAACGGCACACACAAAGGGGGTGCCAAGGCCAGGGGTTCTAGGGCAGTCTCGGCACGGACACGAGCCGCACACACCAGGGGTGCCACTTCGACCTCTCGCAGCGGCACCCCTCCAGCCCTTCTCATCAGGCTGACATTAACTGAAATATTTAGATATCTCCTGCAAGAACAACGACAATCTGGTCGCCTTTCGTGGCATCAGCGTTGAGAATGAAGTTCGACTCCGAAATTCCCAATGCTGTGGCAATGGCCTTGACGGTTGCTTCATCAGCCTCAGCAGGATAAAAGATTTGGCTTGCAGCCGGTTTTTCGTACTGGTAGTTACCGATACTGATACTCGTGAAGCCTTCCTTTTCAAGGATGGCTTGCTTCGCGGCAGCCAAGCCGCGCACACCCGCAGCATTGAAAACAACAACCGACTTGTTGTGATCTACTTTCACTGTGGGCGTGGGTGATGGAGTCGGAGTTGCCTCTCTACTCGGGCTGAGTGCTGGCGAAGATTCGCTCATCTCACTCGTCGGTGTGGATTCCTCACTCGGCTCGTTGCTGACCGAGGTAGTAGATGTGGCTGAGGGGCGCGCAGAGTGATTGAAGTTTGGAACTCCAAGGAAATGGATATAAGCCCAACCAGCCGTGGGCGCAAGTACGATAACTGCGATAAGCGCAATCCACCACGACATATTGGATTTCACCCGACGATGCGTGCCTGTAACAGTACGTTCCTTGGCCAGGAGATCGAATTCGTCCTCAGGATATTTATTCTCTGCCACGGCGCTAGCCTACCGCGTTCGTCGCAGCTGGGGAATCTTCGCCGCGCAGATCACTCTGGATCTATGCGGCACACTCCAGCTTCCGTCACCAGCCACCTTCACCTTTTACTTCTCTTACCTACTATCGCTCACTTTCCTTACCTGCCATCACCCATTTTCTCTGCCTGCCTTCACGAACAACTGTCATGAGGAGTGCTCCTCGCTTTCAAAGAGGCTATGCCTTTCGCGAGCTCGACGTTCACGCAGGCGGCGCAGGCGACGAATGAGATCTGGGTATTCGAGTTCGGCACGCGGATTGGTAAGTAAATGCGAGAGACGTATGTAGTACTGCGTCTCGTTCATCCCGAGAGTGGCGATGGCGTGAGATTTCTTCCCTCGTTGTGGCTTCCACGAACTTTCCAGATCCAAAATCGCATATTCCACCTCATCAAGTGGGGGGATATTGGCTGGCAAGGGAGGGAGAGGTCGTTCTTCCATAGGCCATCCTTTCTCCCATATCTGTTCTGCTTGGTTCTGCTTGGAATTTTACTTTGAGTCAGATAACGAACACGCACGAGTAGCGTGCTCACCGCCTTTTCCGAGAACTTCTCTCCACGGTTCTGCGACGTGGGTGGAAATTGGCGGCGATCACTCTCACCATTATGTCTCAGACTGCTCCCCACTCCGGGGTGGGAATAGGCACACATACTCGAAAGGTACCGTGTACCCCACACGTATGTAGCTCTGTGGACTAGGCGAAGTGGCCTAGTAGGCTTGGAAATATGCAGGAACTTTCGCAGATTATTGATCCAGGATGGGCTCGTGCTTTGGCTCCCGTGGAGGCAGACATTCATGCAATGGGTGACTTCTTGCGAGCTGAACTCGCTGCCGGGCGAAAATACCTCCCCGCAGGAGCACATGTGTTGCGCGCGTTTACCTTTCCTTTCGAAGAGGTGAGAGTACTCATCGTGGGGCAAGACCCCTACCCAACTCCGGGGCATCCAGTGGGTTTGAGTTTTTCTGTTGATCCTGCTGTACGCCCCTTACCGCGTTCTCTTGTCAATATCTTCCACGAACTACACGAGGATCTGGGGGTTACGGTTCCTGAAAATGGCGACCTCACATCCTGGTGCCGGCAGGGCGTGATGTTACTCAACAGAGTTCTCACGGTGACTCCCGGAGCACCTGCTTCTCACCGTGGCAAGGGATGGGAACGGATCACTGATTATGCGATCCGCGCTCTCGTTGCGCGAGGAACCCCACTTGTCGCCGTGCTGTGGGGTCGCCCTGCTCAAGAGCTTCGCCCCCTCTTAGGCAACACGCCTGTAGTGATGTCACCTCATCCTTCTCCCCTTTCAGCTTCTCGCGGCTTTTTCGGTTCGCGCCCCTTCTCGAAGGTCAATGCCCTCTTGACTGAACAAGGCTGCCCTCCTGTTTCTTGGGATCTCAGTATGGGAGCCGTATAGACGCTGGCGTTACTCCGTAGTAATGAGTCACACTCATTTAATGAGTTGCACTTTGGTGTCGTGATACAACTCAGAAAATGCAACGGGCGCGGATTTCAGAGCGAAAAAATGAAAAAATAGGTCAAAGAGCCACGGGTGTAGTGCGAGTCGTACACAGGTGAGCCACGAGGCCGAGCCGTACACAACATCTCGTCAGCTTCTAGAGGCGGCTTCTAAGAGCGCACGAGGCGCGCAATGGCTTTCGTTGCTTCGTCAAGTTTGACTTCCATGTCGTCCTCGCTAGCTCTGGCATCCATAACGCAATGATGAAGATGATCCTCAAGGAGACCGATTCCTACTCCTTGCAGCGCCCGTGTGAGGGCACTGATCTGGGTAAGGATGTCGATGCAGTATTTTCCTTCGTCAATCATGCGAGTAATTCCTCGCGCCTGACCTTCAATGCGTCTCATGCGACGAAGATAAGCCTCTTTGCTGCCAACATAACCGTGGCGATGGGATCCACTTTCACTCGGAAGTTTGCCACCAGCCGCGTATTCCTCCGATTCACGCGCTTGTGCACAGCCACAATTTTTCTCAAGAAGACCCTCCAGTAAGGATTCGGCTACACCCGATGTGGGGATGCCTGTACCGGGCGCATGATCGGCCTCATTCCGCGTGCGGTGGGAAGCGTTCAATGTCTTGTCCATTGTGCGATGTGTGCGAGTTGTTTCCATAACTACCCCTCAAAAGTCCGTAATCTCAAGCTATTCCCCACCACAAAGACCGAGGAAAACGCCATCACCAAACCCGCAAGCATCGGATTGAGTAGGCCGAAGGCTGCGATCGGGATAGCTGCCGTGTTGTAGGCAAAAGCCCAGAAGAGGTTGCCTTTGATGGTAGAAAGGGTGGCTCGGGACAGCTTGATCGCCGCCGGAATACTGCGCACATCGGCGCGAACGAGAGTGATATCCGCAGCTTCAATCGCTACGTCCGCACCGCTTCCCATCGCCATGCCAAGGTCAGCCTTCGCGAGTGCAGGAGCGTCATTGACGCCATCTCCCACCATTGCCACCACGTTACCCTCCTCTTGAAGAGCCTGGATGTGCCCGGCCTTTTCTTGAGGAAGGACTCCGGCGATTACCTGATTGATTCCCACCTGAGCACCAATGGAGCGAGCAACTTTCTCACTGTCACCACTGAGAAGGATCGGTTCAAGCCCAAGGCTTCGCAGTTCCTTGATAGCTTCGCGCGCTCCAGCTTTAAGAGTGTCAGCGAGAGCGAAGAGGGCACGCACCTTCCCTCCCCAACCCACCGCAATGGTTGTGGCTCCTGCTTCTTCGCTTGCCTCGCACGCCTCGTGAAGAGAAGGTGGAAATGCTTTGTAGCTATCCCCATAAGGAGAATCCGTACCGACTCTGCCCACCCAGATATCGTTTCCCTCCACCTGTCCACTTACGCCCATACCTGGGGTGTTGAGGAAGTTTTCAACAGGAGCAAGGTGGAGGCCTCGCTCCTGGGCTGCGCGTACGACGGCCTTTGCCAGAGGGTGTTCCGATGCCATTTCGAGGCTCGCTGCGAGGCGAAGTGTTTCTTTTTCGTCCTCACCTGGAGCTGGAGAGATTTCCGTGAGAGTCATCTTCCCGGTGGTGAGAGTTCCCGTCTTATCGAGCACTACGGTGGTGATGCGCTTAGTGGATTCGAGAACCTGCGGGCCTTTAATAAGGATGCCAAGTTCAGCGCCTCGCCCTGTGCCAACAAGGAGTGCTGTAGGAGTGGCGAGGCCAAGTGCACACGGACATGCCACGACGAGCACCGCGACTCCAGCAGTGATAGCTACAGGGAGTGGATGCCCGGTAAACACCCAGGTGAGGATCGTGAGTAGCGCGGTGGCAATAACTACTGGAACAAAAACTCCGGCCACTCGATCCGCTAGGCGTGCCACCTCCGCCTTTCCAGTTTGGGCATCTTCAACGAGCTTTGCCATCTGCGCCAGTTGGGTGTGGCTTCCCACGCGAGTTGCCCTCACGTGAAGAACCCCTTCAATGTTGAGGGTTGCACCAGTGACCTCGCTCCCCTCAGCTACATCTACTGGCACTGACTCTCCAGTAAGGAGAGACCTGTCTACGCTTGAATGCCCCGAGATCACAAGGCCATCTGTAGCTATTTTTTCTCCGGGGCGCACCACGAATTCATCCCCACAAGCCAGATCGCTGATAGGGATTCGGACTTCTTCACCCGCTCGCAGCACAGCGACATCCTTGGCTCCTAGATTAAGGAGAGCACGCAGGGCGCTACCTGCCTCGCGTTTGGCTCTTGCTTCCAAGTAGCGCCCTGCAAGGATAAAAAGCGTGACCCCGGCCGCAACCTCGAAGTAGATTGCGGCCTCACCGTGGCTACGTTCAAGAGCGAGAGAAAATTCGTGGCGCATACCGATTCGCCCAGCTCCTGCCCAGATGAGAGCATAGATTGACCAGAGATATGCGGTAAGAGTGCCAATAGAGATGAGGGTATCCATTGTGGCTGCACCATGGCGAAGATTCGTCCATGCACTCACGTGAAAAGGCCAAGCTGCCCACGTAATTACTACAGTAGTAAGTGCACAACTCACCCATTGCCAACCTGGGAACTGTAGCGGAGGCACCATCGCCACAAGGAGCACAGGCAGAGCGAAGAAAACCGTCACTATAAGACGACGGGCGAGCATCGCCGCCTCTCTCTGAGGATCTACAGGTGCCTTACGCACGCTAGCGCCATAACCTGCGTGTTCCACTGCCTCAATAAGACGTGCTTCGCTCACATCCGCTGGCGCATGGACGCGCGCTTTTTCTGTAGCAAAATTGACTGAGGCATTCACACCCACAAGTTTGTTGAGTTTGCGTTCGATGCGATTGGCGCAAGCGGCACACGTCATCCCGCTGATTGCAAGGTCAATGACACGGCCAGGAAGCTCTACTACCCCGGACTCCGCTTCCTTCTTCACGGCAACCACAATGCAAACTCCTTCATTTCGCCGCCAGTTATCGCTCTCTTACCTCACCCGCGTGTGGCTGAATAACCTGCCTCCTCAACAGCAGCGATCACAGTATTGTCAGCTACAGATTCAGAACACGAGACAACAAGGCGCCCTTCCTTGGCACTCACCTCAATTGACTCGACACCGGGGATCTCTCCCACTTCTTCGCGCACCGACATCTCACAGTGCCCGCAGCTCATTCCAGTGACCTTGTATTCGCGCGATTCCATCGCAACCTCCTTCACATGTTCGATACCCCCAGGGGGTATTGTTAACTCAACACTATACCTTCACCGAGATGGATTCCACTTGCATGTGTTCCACGGGGAAGTACGCGCACACCCCTCACGATGCGGCCTCGTCGCCCTAAAAGCCCGCTACTGCCCTCTCAGCGTTCTCCTCTTAAGGAGCCTCACTCTGCTCGAACCGCCAACGCCGGTTGTATCCGTGCAGCCCGAAAAGCTGGATATGCGGAAGCAAGAAGCCCCACAGCTAAACCAAGAATGGGACCAAGCCCTATCCAGAGAGGAGCAAGATAGATTCCCCACTGGCTTGACAGTGCAACGACAAGGATCACAAGGACTGCTACGGCGCTCCCTAAGAATCCGCCCACTAACCCGACGATCGCGCCTTCTACCCAAAATACTGCTGCAACAGCACCACGAGAACTCCCCAAGGCGCGGCGGACACCTATTTCACTAATCCTGGAAGTCACGGCGACGATCATAGAATTTGCCACAAGGAGAATTGTGAGTGTCATAAGAAAAGTTCCTATCCACACTCCTTGACGAGTGAGTTGAGCGGCAACGTCATTACGAATTTTGGCATGCATGACGACACTGGATGTCGCTAAACGTTCTGGATGATCTGGGGAAATCACATACGGCACAACTCGGGCTATCTGAGCACCTGCGCCAGGGGCTGTGCGCACATACAAACTCGCTGAATCGTCGCGCTGATTCGTCGATAGCACTCGCGCATACGGAAGAACTATTGACGAGATCAGCCCATTATCTCCGTGGATAAATCCCGCTACCGAATAGCTTTTCCCATTAATCTCGAAAGAAATACCAGATGTATCACCCGTGGGAACAATACCAAGTTGTTGTGCTGCCTCTTTGCCTAAGAAGGCGATATTCATATCTGTATCAAGAAGATACGTCGGCCCAGAAACGGATATTCCAGTGGCATCAAAATAACGTGAGGTCACTCCTTCAACATGAAGATGAATTCCATACTTCTGCACTAAGGCACGATCAATGATCCTCTCCCCTTCCAAAGCCATTCGTCTACCTGCTGCAAGAATATTGTGAGTGTGTTCAACCCGTTCTTCCACACCTTCGGGAAAGAGAAGTCCCGTATCTCCAAGCTCCTGCCTGCTCTCTCTGCCAGTACCATTTGATATCAGCGATCGTGGTGTCACTATCACCTCAGTGAGCGTTGAGGCGGCAATATCAGAATCAATTTGCCGTGCAGCGTTGCGTGAAATTCCCACTGAAGCAACAAGTGCACCGATTGAGAGTGCAACAGCAAGCGTCATAAGGAATGTGCGAAACATCCGCGCATGCATATCAATAATGACATCATGAATAAGATCCAGGCAGGTTGTGTAGAGTCGCAACCATCGTGAAATCCTCTCTTCATGCGGATCGCGACGTAAAGGTGAATCAGACACAGCAGATGCCTTCCTCACGTGTCGCCCTCACATCAGAGCGCAACCACAACCTACCCTCGGCAAGAGTCTCCACCCTCTGCGCCCACTGTGCGAGATGTTCGTCATGCGTGATAACCACAACTGCCACACCCTGGGCAACCTGCTCATCAAGGATCTCTAATATCGCCTCTCTATTGAGACTATCGAGGTTCCCAGTAGGCTCGTCGGCAAGGATGATCTGCGGTTCACAGATGACCGCCCGGGCAATAGCCAGCCGCTGCTTTTCTCCCCCAGAAAGTAAACGAGCAGGTGAATTCTCACGATCAGTGAGCCCAACAGTGTGAAGAACGCGGGCAATTTTCTCTCCCCGCTCATGGCGCGGAACCTGGTTGATCGAGAGTTTTATGTCGAGGTTTTCCGATACGGTTCGATGGCCGAGCACATGGTAATCCTGAAAGACAAAGCCAAGAACTTGAGATCGGAGACGATCACGTTCGCGTGGCTTTAAGTGCGCTGTATCCTCACCCGCAAGAATATACGTCCCCGCACTGGCATTATCGAGAAGCCCTACGATGTTGAGAAGCGTCGATTTCCCGACGCCAGATTGACCAACGATTGCTACTTTTTCTCCGTGAGTGACGCGCAACGCCAGATTGCGTAACACGTGAACTGGCGGCGAGACGTCGTATGTCTTTTCGATTCCTCGCATGTCAATGAGATCCGAGTCAGATTCTTTGAAATATTGACTCTCTACAGTTTCTGCCTTCATGGAACGGCCACAATCACATCGGTGCCCTCGGTGATAGTACCCTTTTCAAGGAAGGCCCAGCCATCGTGTGTACGGCTCACTGATACTGGAACTTTCTCGTTATTGCTCGCGAGAACAACATATGCCCCACTAGCTTGGGAACGAAGCGCGGAAATAGGTACAGCAATTCCGCTTTGTGCCGCACCTTTCGTGGATGTCACCACAACATTTGCTCCATCAGTCAGTCCCTCGGAATTTCCAATGTCCACGGTGAGGTCATAGCCAGCAATATCACTACCATTGTGAGGTTCGGCCATGTGGAACTCACTCAGCACACCCGCAATTCCTGAAAATGTCACTGTACTATCGTTGGCAAGGGCCACCGTAAGTTCAGTTCCCGAGACGAACATATCCTTATCGCCTACGCTCACTCGAACTGTCGCTCGTGCTCCTCCTGTACGCAATGTGGCAAGGGGAGATTCTTCACTTACGAGTGTGTTCACCCCACTCAAGGAGAGCAACTGCGCACCTCCAATCGGGAGGGAGAGAATCTCGCTCATTCGTAACGGAGTGAGATTTGCAAGACTAGCCTTGTTGTACGCTCGTTGCGCACGAAGAAGGTTTTGTTGTGCTTGTGCAGAGGAATTTTCCGTCTCACGCGTATCACTCTCAAGCGAGGGCTGCTCTC
The DNA here is from genome assembly GCA_015679245.1 of Actinomycetaceae bacterium zg-1166. GTDB lineage: Bacteria > Actinomycetota > Actinomycetes > Actinomycetales > Actinomycetaceae > Changpingibacter. The sequence goes on from CP064953.1 coordinate 1,822,727, forward strand.
CCTCACTATATATCTGCCCTGCGCTATTGCGTTCATGCTCAGCAGAATCGCGCTCACGTTCAGCAGATTGGAGAGCCGAGATGGCTTCTTCCAGGGCTTCTTGGTCGCTCTCAAGAACTTCTGGAGGCTCAACGCTAAGGCGTTGGTAGAGATTTTTCACTGCTTCTGCTGTCTGCGGTCCATAAAGTCCATCAACTTTTCCCCGATACACACCTACCCCTGCGAGTGCATGTTGAAGTTCGATGACATCTGGCCCAGCCGATCCACCAACAATGTCGCGATAGAGATCAAAACCGAGTTCCAGAGCAATGACTGGCCTCCCGGCAACCTCAGCGACGAGTGCACCCGAGGCCAGATGGTCTCCATTTTGCGCATACGTGTGGGTGACGAGAGGAGAAGCACCCTCTCGGGCATACGCACTCACGCTCCATGTACGCCCTAGATGCGCAACTCCTTTCGCAGTTGCGCGTAAGGGTGGCAACTCACGTAGTTCAGCGCGTGCTGTCACGCGAGGAAGGACTGACGAATTCCTTATTGCTTCTTCATTTGGGGAATGAATAAAGAAACCTGCACAAAAGCCAGCACACAGAATGAGAAGAGATACTGAGGTAACAACGAGGATCCATCGCCCTTTTCTCATGGAAATTCCACCACTATCGATAAACCATACTTCAACGGCATGTCATTCTTTGTCTTAACGTTGGACGTAGACATCAGGGTGCGCGGCGATAAATTCCTTAGCAGATTTGACGTTCGCTTCCCACTGTTCACGAGCCCCAGCTAGATCCTCATAGTATTCCTCAATGATCGGAACCTGCCGAGCCGCGATTGCCGTGGAGACTCTCTCAACGAACCTCACTTCCTCCTTGCAGGCAACGGATCGCAGTGCGAGCTGAATTTGTTCCTCGGTGATCTGGCGAAGATTCGCAGTCACAGGATATCCAGTATGTTGCTCGCTCATCTCCATACCTTCCCTTGTGTAGCACTGCGAAAGATCGGAAATAATTTCAGTAATCTGTGGATCGGATTTTCTGCCCTCAACTTCCGCATTCAGCGCCTCTTGCCCCGGGCCTGGTGAAACAGTCATTGCATCGTAAAACATGCGTACTTGAGGATCTTCTGCGCATTCAACTTGTACTTTCTCCCGGTCGGAAGGAGAGATTCCTTCATTGAGATCCGGGAAAGCCTCATATCCTTCTGGAGCTTCGACGATCCCGCTCGTCACGAGTGCTCGATCCCCCTTCGGGCGAACAAAAGCGAACTTCTCGGCCACTTCCTTCGTCCATGGCCCGTAGGCATTCCACATATGAGCTGTTGGTGAATAGGGATCAGGAGTATCGGTTCGCCAGGGAATGTTCAATTTTGTTTGGGCACAGACTGCAAGCGCCCCCAAGTATGCCGCCGTGAGAATGGCGTCACCTTCCTGATCCCAGCGTGCGAAAGAGTCACTCGGGAAGTGAACTATTGCCGAGTCACGATCAATAACTGCTTCGTGCGGAAACGAATGCGGTGGAGCTGAGGCAGCTCCACCAGCACGATCTTTGGCTCCACATCCCGCAAGAAGTGGGGCACATATAAGGGTCACCGCGATGCCTAGCACCGCAGAGCGAATCTTCATTGATCTTCCTTAATCGTCTTGCTACGTTTACTATGAGGTGGTTGAACCTCTCTGTGGAGGTGAGATAAATATCGATTGATGATCGCGAATATACTCCTCTGCACGCCTCATGAGATCTTCTTCATATGCTTTGACAGCAAAAATCTCAGGAGCATATTTCTCTATAATACGGACTTGTTGTTCAGCCTGAAGCTCAGCAATTCGTTGAGTGAAATTTACTTTTTCCTTGCACTCAACAACTTGAACTGCGAGCTCAGCTTGTTCATCATTATACGTCTTTACAGTACTATTATCGAGTAAGCCCCAATTCCCATGGGAACTAGGAGAAAGGCCTTTTTCTCTTATGCAAACGGAGAGCTCTTCATTGACTTCGATTGCCCGAGGATCCTTACTAACATCTCCTGAAGATACCACCTCTATGAATTCAGCAGGATAACCCGGAAGGTTAATGGACTCATAAATACTCTCATCACATTCAACATCGATGCGATGCCGCACCTCTTCTGAATAGCTCATAATTGGCGGATCAGGAGGGCGAATGCGTCCTTCGCCTGAATTTGGATGTGTAAAACCAAATTCTTTTGCAATTTCGTATGTCCACGGCCCATAATTATTCCACGCACTGTCAATAAGAGGTCGATTACGAGGGTATTCTACTTTAAGATCAGCCCCAAATTTCTTTCGTGCACAGACGGCAATCTGCGCTTCAATATATGCCCCATATACAGGATTGTCTTGGATGAAAAAATCGTCTGCTGGAAATATAACACGCCCATTTACTGGATCATAGAGTGGGTGGCGCTGCAACGATGCCAAACGTGACTCAATTTCCACTTTACTCAACTGAGGGACAATAGGAGATGCTGAGGAGTTCCCCTTCCATCGAAATCCGAGAACTCCGCAGATCACGAGAGCTACCGTCCCTGCGAGTATCAAAAATCTTTTCATCTCTCCCTCTCTCTTGGGCATGCCAGGCATGTACATATGTATGCCCGGTATCACCTTACCTACCGGCAATTCGGACCATTGAAAAACTCCACATAGTTAACGCGATCTTGCCAATTCTGATTCGAGAAGGGGCCGGTACCTGCTCCATCTGCCAAGTATGAATCCTGGTAGTTCATTCCAACATTTATCTTACTGAATAGAACGAAATATGGTGCATCTCCACTAGCCTCATCGGATGAGAACATTGTCTTATAACACAGCCTTCCATTAGCTACTGCTGAATTCGAGTGCGTCGGAGCGTGCCATCCGTCGTAACTATGGACAGTTCTTATGCCGCTATAGTTTTGCTTAGACCAGAGGCACGCATTTCCCCAGAGGCAAGAATCCGATCCTAAAGCACCTGCGGCATTCGCAGATGCAACTACAACCCCAGACAGAACCAGAGCTGCAGCACACACCACACTTTTTACTTTTGTCACTAGCGTCATCGCCACCGCCTCACCTTTCGGTTCGTAGGCTCAGCATGAACCTAGGATTTAACTACACGAGGTTTCATGTAGGGTAGCGCACTCCTACTCTGGTGCATACCACTGCTGATACGAACTTAGCACTTACATGCCTTTCGCGTGGGAGAAATTATTAGATATACGCTGAGGAAAATTTTCTTTCATACATTCACACGCGCTCATATAGAAATTCACAAAAACGTTGTGAATTTCCACGAGAAACTCCGCCGTATCGCCCCAAAAGCACTAGGCTCCTACACCCTCACCCACCAGGCTCCTACCCCTTTCACCCAGCCACCTCGCTTCAAGATTGACCCATATACTACCTAAGCAGGGTAATTACCACCTCTCACCAGCGCAATTGAATTTACCTAAACTAAAAGCAGACTTATCACATAGCAATTTTCCTCACCTCGTACGTGAATATCTCGTACATTCGTGCATGCCCACAAGCCACGCGATCCATGCAGAATTTTAAGTCTTAATCTCCTGCACAGGCGGAATTTTCCGTGTGGGAAAGCCTTGCGCATCGAAATGAATCTCACCCCTGCCCATGTGGAATTTTCCAAGGAGAGCGGGGCGTGGGATACCACGGGCAACTCACCACACAACCCCGCTATCGCACGTACACTGTGAATTTTCACATCCAAAATGATTGCACGTTGACCTACGTCACACTTAGAATGAAGTGGCATTTGCGGACATCTTCCGCACCGCCCCAACGAAAGGTACGCAATGACGCGGCTTGTTAATATCCCAGCAGATTTCCCTGCCGAATCGCTCCGTGGTTTCGTCCTCGCCAATAAGCGCTACGTCAAGCCAGTCTACGGCGGAGTCGTGCGCTCAACAGCCACTCCTCAAGGAAAAGTCGCCGTTGTCTACGGTGGCGGCTCCGGTCACTACCCAGCCTTCGCCGGATGGGTCGGCGCAGGTATCGCCGACGGCGCGGTCTGCGGCAACATCTTCTCCTCTCCCTCCGGTGCCCAGGCGTACTCCGTACTCAAGGCAGCCGACCGCGGTGCTGGTGTCCTTATGGGCTTTGGTAACTACGCTGGCGATGTCCTCCACTTTGGCCAAGCCATTGAACGCCTACGCGCAGAAGGAATCCAGGCTGATACCCTCGTCGTTACCGACGACATCGCCTCCGGCTCTCGCGAGGAGATCGAGAAGCGCCGAGGCATCGCTGGCGACTTCCCAATCTTCAAGATTGCTGGCGCTGCCGCCGAAGCCGGTAAGAACTTCGAGGAAGTCAAGCGCGTGTTCGCCAAGGCAAATGCCGCCACCCGCTCCTTTGGAGTGGCCTTCTCCGGGTGCACTCTTCCCGGAGCTGAAGACCCACTCTTCACGGTACCCGAGGGGAAAATGGGCATCGGCCTAGGGATCCATGGCGAGCCTGGTGTAGATGAAGCCACCCTCGGCAGTGCCAACGAAGTGGCAAAAACTCTTGTTGATGGACTCCTCGCCGAAGCTCCCGAAGGTGCTGGTAAGCGCGTAGTGGCCGTGGTCAATGGCCTCGGCGATACAAAGTATGAGGAACTCTTCGTCGTGGCAGGAGCCGTATATGACCTCCTCACTGAGGCCGGCCTTGATGTTGCCGATCTCGAATCAGGCGAATTCGTCACCTCACTCGATATGGCTGGTATTTCTCTCACCCTCACCTGGGTGGACGAGGAACTCTTTGGCTACTGGGATGCCCCCTGTGACACCCCGGCCTACCGTAAAGGCTCAGTGGGCGAAGTGGAACGCGACGATAGTGTGCTCAACAATGAGGCCACAAAGGTCGCGGTACACACAGAAGGCTCTGAGGCATCCAAAGCTGGTGCTGCCAGGGCTGCTGTGCTGCTTGAGAAGATTGCCACCATGCTCGAAGAGGCAAAAGAAGAGCTTGGCAAACTCGATTCCATCGCAGGCGATGGCGACCACGGCATCGGTATGGCCAATGGCTCGAAGGCCGCAGCCATCGCAGCCGCTCACATCGCATCCGAAGGCGCTGGCCTTTCTACAACTCTGGCAGCCGCAGGAGATGCCTGGTCTGATCGCGCTGGCGGTACCTCAGGCGCTTTGTGGGGAAGTCTCCTCACTGCGTTTGGCTCCACCTTCGGCAATGAGGCAAAACCGGATCTCGCCACGGCTGTAGCCGCCCTTGAAGCTGGCCGTGAAGCCGTCCAGCGCCTTGGTGGAGCACAAGTTGGTGACAAGACCCTCGTCGATGCACTCGTCCCACTGGTTGAAGCCTTCGCCACCACCGAAGGTGACTTCCAGGCCAAGGCTGCCGCAGCTCTGGAGGCTGGCCAGCAAGGTGCCGATTCCACGGCCAATCTTGTGGCCAAGCTCGGGCGTGCACGACCTCTCGGTGAGAAGTCGCTCGGCACGCCTGATCCTGGTGCGATCTCACTCGTGCGCGTAGCTCGCGTAGTGGCAGAGAACATCTAAGTTCTCCTCGCGCCAGGAGCGACGTAAGAGCGAGACAGGAGCAACACAGAGAAGAGTCTTTCCTCGGCGGATTCGCCGAGGAAAGACTCTTCTCGTTTCTCTAGATTTACTCACGAGGATGAGTAGCACGTCATGGACACCGACCGTAGAGGCGCAGAAGAGCCGCCATGGTGAGAGTGCCGCCATGGTCAGAGCACTAGTTTCGAGGGGGAAGGTAGCTCAAGCCAATAGCTCACTCAGGAACCACAGCTACCTTAATTCCCCTACCAGAGGCAGCATATTCGATGGCCTCAACAACATCGTCAAGCACGTAGGTATCTGTGTGCAGTGACTTCACATCAATCTGTCCCGAGGCGATGAGCTGGAGGGCTTTCTCCTGTGTTTCACGGCGGCAGTTCGAGCCACCGGAGACGAAGAGCTCGCGATAGTGGATGATATTCGGGTCGATCTCAGAAATCCCACCCTTGGGGAATCCGGCGAAAGCATTGACACGCCCGCGCTTGCGCACCACGCCAAGCGCATCATTAACCAGAGCGTGCGCGCCGATGCAGAGCACGGCCACGTCTGCACCAATACCACCGGTGAGGTCAAAGACGAATTCTTTGAGGTCAGTCTCCTTCGGGTTCACGGTATGAGTAGCCCCGAGGCTAGCCACCTTCTCTAGGCGCGATTCGGAGAGATCCGAGACGACGATATTCGTAGCTCCGTGGAGGCGAGCCACTTGCGTGTGGAGCATCCCTATGGGGCCAGCACCCGTAATCACCACAGTATCGCCAGGAGAAGGTTTGTAGTTACTCGCGCCGTTGAGCACGCAACCCAGCGGCTCAGAAAGTGCCGCCTCCACCGGGGTGACACTTGCAGCTACCTTGTAGATACCCCCACGCACAATTGCCTCAGCAGGGATACGAATATATTCAGCGAGGCCGCCACTAATGGCGTAGCCAAAAAGTTTGGCGTGATCGCACAAGTGGTCGAAACCCGCCTTGCAGTAGTAACACCGCAGACAGGGAACCGTGGGATTGACAGCTACAAGATCACCTTCGCTGTAGCCATGCACACCCTCACCCACCTCGGTGACATAACCAGCGATCTCATGGCCAAGAATCACACCAAAATCGATGCCAGCCGTCTTTTCCCCCCGGAGAATACGCCCATCTGTACCGCAGAGGGTGTTAGCTCCCACTTTGAGAATAAGTTCGCCAGGAGAGGCATGTGGATCTGGGACATTCTGAAGTTCAAGGTTTCCTGGGCTGACGAGCACTGCTGCTTTCATGATTACTCCCATCTCAAACGCGCTGTGGCTTCGGTGTCACGTAAAAGACGCGCTGCTCAATGCCCCTATACTACCAACCTTGTGGTGTGTACCACCTTTGAGCCTAGCCTGTCAGATACTGAAAAGTGATCCATCACATGCTCTGTGTGTGTTCCTGTCTGCGTTCATCCCCTATTCTACTAGGTGGAGCGCCGTTACCGAGATGGCGCCCTAACCTCCAGGGAGGATACGTGGCCCGCAAAAAGTTTGAGAAGTCGGATTCGCTCTTTGGGCTTCTGCGAGTGCAATCGCAGTTCCTCGTCGAAGCTGCTGATCTCCTTGGACAGGTGATTAGCGCCGACCCGGCTAGCCGCATTGAACTCAATAATTCACTTCACAAGGTTGAACACAAGGCTGACGAAGCCTGCCACACAGTTCTCAACAAAATTAATCAATCCTTTGTTCTCCCCTTCGATCGTGAGGATCTCTACACACTCTCCATCGTCATGGACGATTGCCTTGACCTTATGGACGAAGCTGGCGATAACATCGTCCTCTACAAGCCGGGTTCACTTCCCAAAGGTGTGCAGACTCAGGTGGAGATTCTGCGCAACTGCGCCCGCCTCACTCACGAGATTATGGGTCGCCTCTCTGTGATTGACGCGAGCACACGCGACTACTGGATCGAAGTAAACCAACTGGAAAACCAGGGGGATCAGATCTACCGCGCAATGGTTTCTGAACTTTTCGAGAACGCCACCGATGCTCTCGAAGTGCTGCGCATCAAGCTGGTTCTCGACGTCATCGAGAATGCGATCGACGCTTTCGAGCACCTCTCGGGCACCGTTGAGTCGATTGCCATCAAGGAGTCCTGACAGTGAACGAGACGTTACTGCTGCTCATCTTTATCGTCGGTGTGGCATTCATCTTCGACTACACCAACGGTTTCCATGACGCAGCGAACGCCATCGCTACCTCCGTGGCAACGAGAGCACTCTCTCCACGCCAAGCTCTCACGATGGCCGCCATCATGAACTTTATTGGCGCTATGCTGGGCACGGCCGTCGCCTCCACGATTGGAGGTGGCATCGTCAACATCAACGATGCTGCGGGGGCACATACTGGCCTCATCATTGTGCTGGGCGCCCTCATCGGCGCTATCACGTGGAACATCATCACGTGGTGGTTTGGCCTACCTTCCTCCTCTTCACACGCCCTCATCGGCGGTCTGTGCGGAGCCGGCCTCACAGCCTCTATCACGGTGCATTGGAGTGTCATCCTGGACAAAGTGGTAGTTCCGATGGTGCTCTCTCCGCTCGTCGGCTTCCTCTTCGCTTTTGTTTTCATGAAGATTGTCCTGCGGCTTCTATCTAACGCCACATATAAGCCGACGATGCGCCGCTTCCGCCACGCTCAGACAGCCTCAGCTGCGGCTCTTGCTTTGGGGCACGGCCTCCAGGATGCTCAAAAGACGATGGGTGTGGTAACCCTCGCTCTCGTCGCTGGCGGATACCACGAAGATCCCTCTGTGATCCCGTTGTGGGTGAAGGTGGGGGCTGCTCTCGCGATCTCACTGGGCACCTATTCCGGGGGTGCACGCATCATGAAAACACTCGGTCAAAAGATCATCGATCTTGACTCCTCGCGAGGTTTTGTGGCCGAGCTTGTGGGTGCCACGGTACTCTTCACTACCGCACACTTCCACGCACCAATCTCCACCACGCACACGATTACCTGCGCCATCATGGGCGTGGGTGCGACGAAGAGGAAGTCAGCTGTGCGCTGGGGAATTGCTGGAAATATCGTCACAGCCTGGGTGCTTACACTCCCAGCTGCTGCAGCGGTGTCAGCACTAGCCACGTGGATTTGTATGCATACAATTCCGCTTTAGAGCTTCTTATCACTCTGCTCCAGAATGAGGGGCTGGTCGCTACAGACTGGCTCCTCATTGTGTGCGTGCCTCTCAGTGGACATTTCTCAATCCTGGAACCGCACGCCTGCGCCCCGAATACTTATAATCCTTGTTGACACACAAATGACATACCGTACAGAAAATCAAGATGAGGGCTGCAGCGTATCAAGGGCTGATTAGCCAAGCACAACTCACACAATCACAACTATAAGGACACCCACACATACAGCAGCAAAGATCGCAAGCCCTGCTTTAACCTGCCATTTCGCATAGTTGAAATCCATACCCACACCGAAACGTTTATCGACGAGAATTGCGGGATCGTCGGGGTTGTAATAAAAAATTCCCCACACATAGAACTCATCGTTGTCGGGTGATTCAGTTTGATCTTTCATCCCATCGGGCAGCGCAAAGTCAGCAAGGGCACGGTTGAAGTGCGAAAGCTCACGCACAATAAGAGCAATACCTGCCACCGCTGAACCTACCGTAAGCACAAGGAAAGCAATGATCGCCGCAGAGATATACGCCTGCACACTTGGCATGAGAGTCACAATGTGTAACACCGCAATACCCGCACTCATGACAAGGATGAGCCAACCCAGAATTCTATTCGACAGTGCGAGCGACATTGTCGTGCGAAGATATCCACGATAGGAACGGTCGGTGCGCGGATGGACACGCAAGGTGCTAATAACCCAGGTCAATATCAAGAAAATGGCGACCGCGCCCAGACCCATGAATGTGGCAAAGAAAACGGAGCCAATAGATTTATCTGCCCACCCATCGGGTTGGAAATCACTCCCCCAGTGCGTCACAAAACGCTCGGGAATCTCCTGCCAATGTGAGGCGACGAATACCGCTGCACTCACGAGGATAAGGAGTGAACTGAAAATCGCAATCCAGGGAATCGAAGGTGCTGGCACCTCCGGCACGTGTGCGTGGGTGATCTTTCCGACGATGCGCGTTTCACTATCGTCGAACCATCGTTCGCGGTGTTTGGCCTCAAGAATCAGACGCCTCGAACTGACATAGGCATAGAGGCTGATGGGGATCAGAAGTAGTGAACTCACAGCTCCAAACAGAAACACACGCCATGCGGCAGTACAGAGGAGTGCCACAATGAGTCCCCCTCCCACGCAGATGCGTCGATAGCGACGAAGAGCACGATGCACCACATCTGCATTCTGATAAGCAACTGGCACACGTACCCCTAAAGGAGCTGAAGGTGAAGCAAGGCGCGGGGTAATACTCATGCAGTACGCAAGGAGTAGGGAAATGGCGGACATGAGGAGAGGAAAGGTGATTTCGTGCATGGTACTTACTTCTGTGCGCTAGGTGGAGTGGAAGGAGTGAACTGTGCGAGCAATTCGTCAACGAGCGATCTGATTGTGTGTGCGCTGCATCCTTGCACATGCGCACGTGCGATCGTGCGTGAGAGATCACGGAGCAGGTGAGCTTCGTTTTCGGGAGTGAAGGTATGAGCCACATGGACAACACTGCCGAGTCGCGGCTCGGTGATGATGATTCCTTCGTCTTGAAGTAGATCGTAGGCCTTCTTCACCGTGGCCGGATTGATACCAAAATCAGCGGCTACACGGCGAACTGGATCGAGTCGTGTGCCGTCGGTGAGGCGCGCGTGGGCAATGGCTTCGACAATGCGGTCGTGAATCTGCTGGAAAAGTGGATCAGGTGAATGAGGATCAAGCTCAATTAACATTCCTCCTCCTTCCTGTATTACTAACCATAATACACTATGTATTACTTTTACTAGTACAGAAAGGGTATGTGAATGGTGTAGAGAACGAAAGAACACAGAGATAACAAGCTCATCATCTCCTTGCGCCACCCCACACCCCACCATACTCACCACAACCCGCTCGCCAAGACCGCACAATTCAGCAACAATAGGACATGTACATCGAGCCTGTGTAAAGGAGTAGCTCGTGGAAAATGAGGCCCAGAGTCCGCACACACAGACCGTAGGAGGCACCTCACCCTCCCGGTCAGAACGCACCATTGGCGAACTCATCGCGAAAGTCTCCGAGCAGTTCTCCTCGCTTATTCGCGACGAGATCGAATTCGCTACCGTCAATCTCAAAGCAAAACTCACAAAAATCGGCATTGGTGGCGCTCTCATCGCCGCAGGGGGCGCCCTCGCCATCTTTTCTTTCACACTCCTACTCTTTGGAGCCGTGGCCGCTTTTGCTCTCATCATGCCCTGGTGGGCAGCGTTCCTCTCTGTCGCAGGAATTTTGCTTGCGCTCACCGTACTTCTCGTAGTGATCGGCCTTACGAAGCTCAAGGCGTCAAAAAAGCACGTCGTAGACCCTAAAGGCGGCTTCCAACAAGACGTAGATGCCTTCAAGAAAGGACTAGATAAATGAGTGAATCTCTCGACGAGAGCAAGGTACGTTCAGCTGAACAGATCGAACACGATCTCCAGCGCACCCGCGAAGAAATGATAGCCACCGTCAATGAACTCGCCAACCGTCTCGACCCAAAAACCCTTGCGAAGGACGCAGCAGAACAGGCACGCGATAAAGTAACCACCGCCGCACAAACGGCTCAAGAGAAAGCACAGAACGCACTCCATGCAGCCTCTGAGGCACTCTCTGATATCCGTGAACGCGCCGAACACACTGTCGAGAAAGCAAAGGCTGGAGATCGCAAGGCTCTCACCACTCTCGGTAGCGTAGCTCTTGCTGGCCTCTGTGCATTCACTCTGCTACTTCACCGCAAAAAGTAGCTGACATCTGAATATCACCTCCGGCCACGGTTTCACAGCGCGCAATTCCACCCACGCGATTACCGCACATAAACTCACGTATGTGAAACGCAGGTAACGCGCGGGTGAGATGCGTGGAATACACATAAGCAAGCTCACCATCCCATACCTCGCGCCTCCCGTGCTTGGTTTGTGTTGCTGAGGTAACATATCTCTGTTGCCCTTCTCATCCCGAGCCACATGGAATCCGGAGTGAGCACAAGGTAATGTTAAGCAACGTATAGATTCCGCCCAGGGGAGGTCACGATTCTCCCCCACGATGAGATGAAGGGGGTCGAGCCATGGGGCGCGGCCGTCAGAAGGCTAAGCAACGCAAGGTAGCCCGAGATCTCAAGTACTACACTCCAGAAACAGATTATGCGGCTCTCGAACGTGAACTTAAAGCAAGCCAGCGTTCGGAGGAAGAGGACGAGGACTACTACGAGATCCCTCCCGCAATTGACGATTGGGAGATCGAGCCGCGTTCGCGTTCTTCTCGTTGACCTGCAGCAACGAAGGGACTGCTTCCTAGCGTGAGTACGCCAGAAAGCAGTCCCTTCGAGTATTTCGGGTATATCACACAAGGAACCTGCTGAGTTCACAAACCTGAGTTCACCTCGCAGTAAGTTCCACCTAAGTGAGTGCACCCAACTACTGAAGCTGAATCTCGGCAAGTTTGTGGCTCATCTGTGCCGTTGCAGGATACAGATCGAGATAAATCTGGAACATCTGCGAGTAACGTTCAGTGTTCTCTGGATTTGGTACCACCTCGCGCACTGCCTCATTCCACGTTGTGTTCGGATCAATAAGCCCCGCGGCTGCCGCAGCAAGGAGAGCATCACCATAAGAGGCACCAATACTCACCTTCGGGATGTACTGCTTAATACCGATAATGTCAGACATGATCTGTGGCCAGAGGCCACCTGTGGTACCGCCACCCACAGCCCAGTACTCGCTAGCTTCCCCGCCACAGCCATGAATCGTCTCAAGGAGATGGCGTGAACCAAAACCTGTCGCTTCAAGAGCCGAGCGGTAGAGATCACCGTGAGAATGAGTAAGGTTAAGACCTGCCAAGAGTCCACGCGCCATAGGATCAGCAATCGGTGAACGCTCACCAGAGAAATAAGGCAACATAATGAGGCCATTCGATCCGGGAGTACTTGCGGCAGCGAGTTCAGAGAGCTCGTCGTACCCCTTCCCGGTGAGTTCAGCTACCCATGTCGTGAGAGAACCCGTCGTGGACATACCGCCAGAGAGGTTCGACGTCCCCTCAAGAAGGCCAGCACACGACCACAGCGAGGGCCCGTGGAGAGCCTTGTCAGAGATCTGGACGGCCACCATTGTGGATCCATACATGAGCATGACTTGACCCGGTTTGCTCACACCCACCGAGAGTGCCTCAACAAAAGCGTCTACCGATCCCACCGCTACCGGTGTGCCAGGGCGCAAGCCAGTGATACGTGCAGCGTTATCAGTGATATAACCGGCCACCTCATTCGACCACATAAGGCGTGGCATGGGGAGCTCACCGCACATGTCCTCTACCCACTCACTCACCCAGTCGTTAGTGAAAGGAGAGTAAAGTGGCTCACACATTGAAGCAGCGAGGTGATCGAGCACATATTCGCCGGTGAGGTGGAATACACAGTACGTGTGTGCCATGAGGAAGCGCCGGGTGTGCGCCCACACGTCAGGCTCGTTACGCTTGACCCATTCAATCTTCGGCCCTACAGACTGCGAAGTTAGTCCGTTGCCACAGATATCGAGTATGCGCTCGCCGCCGTAACGTTCGGTGAGATCCTCAATTTCCTGGGCAGAGCGGGTATCCACACCGTAGAGGATTGCTGGACGCAACGCCTGCCCGCGTTCGTCAGCTGCGAGGAATACTGGGCCAATTCCAGAAATGCAGAGGCCTGCTACGTCCCCTTTGGCGCGTGTCGTAAGTTCACGGCAGATACCCACGACATCGTGCCACCACATTTCGTCGGGATCATGTTCGGCCCATCCGGGCTTAGGAAAGGATGTCTCGTGGCGAATCACTTCACTGAAAAGCACATTTCCCTCAGTATCGGCAAGCACGCCCTTTGTGGATCCCGTACCGATGTCAATACCAATGACGAGTTCTGACATGTTCTACTCCTTGGAGAATTTGGGGCCATATCCGTGGTGGAATACTCACGGCAGTGTGAGCTTCTGGCCATCAGTTGCCAGGTGCGGGAGAGTTGCGCCTGGTGCGAGTGCGGGCATCGGCAGCGCATGGGACGTACGGGGGAAGAACCCCTTGCCTACCTCCAGCAAAATCATGTGGCGACGTTGCCTACTTCATTCACTCTTCCCGACGAGGCTGGGCTTGTCAACCTTTTTTGACGAGGACTCGTCGCGAATATGTGTGCCACATATGTGCAGCTCTCACGGCTACTGTACGTGACTACGTGGCGGAGTGGACGTACAGATGAGATGATATGTTTATCGCCAACTTGTGGATGCTCATCCCAAAGAGAATGAGGGGCATACCTGCCAGAGCTACGCCGGAGTTCCTCTTGAAGTTCATCCCTAACAGGGCAACATAAGGGGCACAGCACTGGGAGTGAAAGAACGGTAACGGTAGCACAACATAATAGGCATCACCTTCTCCCTCATTGCCTCCTCTATGCCTCCCAGCGCGCCAAAGTAGATCCACCAAAGAGTGGAAGGTAGGCCGCAAGATCTGCGCGTGTTCCCGAGGCATCGATAGCTCCTGCCTCTCGTGCCTGCAACCAGCTTTCTTTCCCGACGACAATCGCAAGCCACGTAGCTATATCCATTTCGACGACGTTAGGTGGGGTTCCACGACGATGTGTTGGCCCTTCAATCACCTGGATCGCACCAGCGAAGGGGACGCGAATCTCTACACTGCGCCCAGGGTGGCGTTGCGCAAATTCTTCAAGGGCAAAGCGTGCAGCAAGGCGCGCCTCTGCTCGGCCAAGTTCGTGGGAAGCCCTAATTTTAGCGAGAGCGCGCATTCCTTCCTCAACCGCGATTTTCCGTGCCATCACCTCATAATAGGCGAGGACACTCACAGAAGGTTGCAAGGTCAGCGCCTTTTAAGCATAAGGAGGGTTCGCAAGCTACTCACCTGTGGAGGACATTGCACAATCGAAACCTCACGCATCGGAACCTCACGCATAGCAAAAATCTAGAGCGACGAGAACGTTCCAGCACGAATGTGCACATGATGAAAGGGCGCTCCCACAAGAGGAACGCCCTTTCATCACCTCGCTCTAAGCCACCTAAGATGGCTCAGAAACAAGAGTGGACAATCACTAGGCCTCGCGGCGCGTGCGAGCCACGGCTGCGGCACCCAGAAGTAGGACGAGAGCACCTACGCCAGCTGCAGGCAGCGCATTGCTACCGGTGTAGGCGAGCTTCTTTCCAGACTTCTTCACCTTCATCGGCTTCTTCTCAGCCGATACCTGTGTGGAATCTGCAAGAGATTCCCTGGGCATCTTGCTGTCGTCAACAACCGGAGGAACCGGTTCCATCGGCTGGCCAGGCTCAACCATCGTGTCTGCAGCGGCGACCATGACGGGAATGTCGAGGCTTGTCGGGCCGGCAACAATTGTGAGTGTGTGTTCGCCAGCGGTGACATCGGATGGAATCTTCACCACAACAGTAGCCTTGCCCGTCTCGTTGAGATTCTCAGTCACGGTGTTATCAATCGCAGCGCTCCCAATTTCCTTACCGTCAAGTTTGAGGATGGCGGTAGTAGGAAGAGGCTGTTCCTTCGTGGCGTATGTCATCGAGAGTGAGGCAAGATTAATCGTCGATTTAGCACCAGCTTTGAGTGTGTCTTCGCCGGTGATAGCGACTGAACGCTGATCGTAAGGAACAACGAGATCCTTGTTAGCTGCCAAATACTCGTTGAACACCTCGTTGTCGAGAATGCCAGTGTCGTTGAAGTTCGTGCCTTTCTTAAACACGTTGAAACCGTCACTTCCGCCAAGAATGAACGCGTTTGAGGCAACGGTGTAGGTCTGAGAATCGTTGCGTGCCACAAGTTTTCCGTTCACGAAAACCTGCTTGATATGGCTGCCAAAGGGGGCATCTGGATTGTAGGTGTAGTACACCGAATCTGACATGCCGAGCTGAAGGATCGGACGCGAGATTTGCGTGGACTTATCGGCCCACTGCTGTTCGAAGAGGGTGTAGACCTGCTTACCCGTCAGATCCATGGTGCCGTAGGTGTTGCCGAAAGGCTGTGCACTGAAGGATTCCTTGAAGCTGATGACACCGTCGCGATCAGGGTCAATCTCTGCACGCACACCACCGGGATTCATAACGGCAAAGTCAGCTTGCTTGGTCATCTTCTTCGAGTACTCGTAGAAGGCCTGGGCAATCATATTTCCGGCTGTCATTTCAGAACCGCGGTTGGCACCAAGGTTAGTACCATTGTTCGTCGCACGATCTGCGCCACCGACAATTGTTCCTGCCGTGCCAGCGCCCAGCTCGTCCGACTTCACTTTGACATTTTCGTAGGCAGCCTTGATTGCTGGATCTTCAGCAAAAGCCGGGACGAGTTTCCCGTTCGAATCCTTCATGACGAGGTCAACAATCTCGGATGTGGCGCTCTCGATCTTCTTTGTCGCCGTGTTGTAGGTGAGGGCAATATCGCCTACAGCTTTACCGTACTCACCCGGTTCAACGACGAGGGCGCCGCTGGCTGTTGTCTCCTTCACCTGGTGGTGGGTGTGCCCGGCCACGACTGCATCGACATTCGGGCCGACATTCTTGGAAATTCCAGCTGTCTCATGAATGAGTGCGACGACGATGTCGGCTTCACCATTGGACTCGTCGCCGTCCTTGAGGAGGGCTGCTTCCTTATCGACTGCGGCAACCGGATCGGTGATCGTCAAGCCCGCGATTCCATCAGAAGAGACGAGGGTGGGGAGCTGGTCGGTCACTCCGCCAACAAAGCCGATCTTCACTCCTGAGGGCGTGGTGAGAATGGCATGCTTAGGGAAGTCGTTAGTGCCAATATTCGACACGAGGTAGGGCCAAGAGGCGCGATCCTTGATGCGATTGACGAGATCGGAATAGCCCTTATCGAATTCGTGATTTCCGATCGAAGAGACATCGAGACCCATATCACCGAGGATCTTGAGAGTGGGTTCGTCCTTCTGAATGGCCGAGACGAATGCGGAGCCACCCACGAGATCACCGTTGGCAACGAAGAGAGTATCCGGGTTGGCGGCCTTCATATCCTTGATCTTCTGAGACAAAACTGCCGCATTTTCAAGGTGGCCATGGAAATCAGAGATGACGGCGAGATTGATCTTCACCTTATCACCGTCAACCGTTGCCCCTGCGGGAGCTGCCGCCAATCCAGCGAAACTCACTGCAAGAGCCGCCGCAAGCCCGATAGATCGGCCTGCAAAACGTGAAACGTCGGACATCATTGTTCCTTCATATCGTAAAGAGTGGACTCCTTCACTCTATCTTTCGTTTCTTCTGAACGCACCGCCTTCCATAGAGCAAAATTGCGGGAGGCCGAAAATACCCATGATATCTCCAGCCTCCCGCACTACCTAGGTGTTTATTCTTTTATCGCAACTTAGCAGATCCCTTGTTCAAGCATCGCATCAGCAACCTTACGGAAGCCCGCAGCATTGGCACCAAGGACGTAATCGCCAGGATGTCCAAACTCCTCTGCAGCCTCAAGGCAGGTCTGGTGGATATCAGACATGATCGCCTCAAGCCTGCCGCACGTGGTTTGGAAGTCCCACTGCTGACGCGCCGAATTCTGCTGCATCTCAAGAGCAGATGTGGCTACGCCACCAGCGTTTGCCGCCTTACCTGGGGCGAACATCACGCCAGCCTCGGAGAAGATCTCAATTGCCTCTGGAGTAGAAGGCATATTCGCACCCTCTGCCACGAGCTTGACACCGCCGGCGACGAGAGCCTTCGCGTCAGCCGCACTGATCTCATTCTGAGTAGCACAGGGAAGAGCAATATCAGCCGGGATAGACCACACACGCTCACCTGAACGGAATTCTGCACCGGGACGGTGAGCCACATAATCGGCCACACGTCCACGCTGAACTTCCTTGATCTGGCGAAGCAGATCAAGGTCGATACCTGCTGGATCATACACAGCGCCCGAGGAATCTGAACAGGAGACTACCTCAGCTCCAAGGCTCTGGGCTCGCTGAATAGCGAAGGTAGCCACATTACCCGAGCCAGAAACCACGACGCGCTTCCCCTCAAAAGAATCGTTCTTCGTGGCAAGCATCGAGGAAGCAAACATCACGGCGCCGTATCCTGTCGCCTCCGGGCGGGCGAGAGATCCACCCCAACCGAGGGCTTTTCCAGTGAGAACACCCGCATCAAAACTATTGCGCAGGCGCTTGTACTGGCCGAAGAGATAACCGATCTCCCGGCCACCCACACCAATGTCACCGGCAGGAACATCGGTGTTCGGGCCAATATGGCGATAAAGTTCCGTCATAAAGGATTGGCAGAAACGCATCACTTCAAGATCGGATTTGCCGTGTGGATCAAAGTCAGAACCACCCTTGCCACCACCGATCTGTTGACTAGTTAAAGCATTCTTAAAGATTTGTTCAAATCCAAGGAATTTGATGATTCCTAGATTTACCGAAGGATGGAAGCGAAGACCACCCTTGTAAGGTCCAAGAGCCGAGTTGAACTGGACGCGGAAACCGCGATTGACGCGCACCTTACCGGCATCGTCCACCCACGGCACACGGAAAATAATCTGGCGTTCAGGTTCCACGATACGCTCAAGAATGGCAGCATCAGCGTATTCAGGATGCGCTTTAAGCACAGGTTCGAGCGATTCAAGTACTTCACGTACAGCCTGGAGAAACTCCGGTTCTACGGGATTGCGCGCGACAACTGATTCGTAAACACCTTCGATGCGCTGATCCATCTTCTTCTCCCTTGTCTACCGACGCACGAAGTTGAGAATACCTGCGTGGGCGTTTGCCACGAAGCCTCAACTCCCTACTTTCCTCATAATGGGGAAAGTAGGCGTCTATCTCGATATGGTTGGTCATCCGTAAGGATTTTCCATCCGATTCACGCGTTCATCTTGCCACGGTTGAATAACACACCGCGAGATGTTTCAAGTTATGGATAGGTTTTACCGGAGTTAAGTAAAACACAGTTCTTAAGGTCAGCTCGCACGTCGAGAAACACACGTCGAGAAACACATGATGTTCCAGAAAACCATCGCGACATGCTGGCACTATGCTCATTCGACTACTGCCAGCGTTCACCTGTGAGAGTTTCGTAGGCATGAATGTAGCGTTCACGTGTGCGTTCAACAACTTCTTGAGGAAGTTCGGGCGGCACCTGGCTCGACGAAGGATCCCAGCCTGATTCAGGCGAGGTAAGCCACTCGCATACAAGTTCCTTGTCAAAAGATGCCTGGCGATGTCCGGGCTCATACTCCTTGGCAAACCAGAGCCGTGAGGAATCAGGTGTGAAGAGTTCGTCACCAAGCACGAGTTCGCGCGTTCCCGAATCCACAACTGTGCCAAATTCAAACTTGGAGTCAGCAATAATCACACCGCGTGAGAGTGCGATCTCATGAGCCTTCTCGTAGAGCATCATGGAATGGGATCGAAGCTCATGAGCCGCACCACCCACCTTTGCATACACCTGTTCGAAAGTGAGGCTCTCATCGCACTCACCAGGCTTCGACTTCGTCGTCGGAGTAAAAACCGGAAATGCAAGGCGCGAAGCCTCCACAAGGCCTTCCCCCACCGTGTTGCCAGCGACCGTGCCATTAGTGACGTAATCACGGAAGGCATCACCAGCCAAGTATCCACGCACTATACATTCGATGGGGAACATCTCTAGGCGCTTAACCACCATCGCACGCCCAGCAACTTCAGAAGGTACGTCAGTGGAAATAACGTGGTTGGGGATGAGATCTGCAAGGCGCTCGAACCACCACAGTGAGAGCTTGGTGAGAATCTCACCCTTGTGAGGAATTTGTGTCGGAAGCACAGTGTTAAAGGCAGCAATACGATCCGAGGCAACAACGAGGTAAGTATCCCGTCCATGGTGATGAGAAGTGCTGGCAGAAACGTAGATATCGCGCACTTTCCCTGAATAGACGTGTATCCAATCAGAAAGAGGATTTCCCACCCGCGCGGACATGGCAAACTCCTTTGGTTGTTCCCAGCGTGAAAAGCTCCGTGGGAGCCGCGAAGCCCAACACACCACAACTCTACGTTTTTCGGAGGAAGCGCGTACATCGTTGTTCACACACAGAAACGCACTCCCTCAACTGAAGAACATATGGCTCTCCATCTATATCTATCAATGAATATTTAGGCCTATACGACAAATCCTGTTGGTGGGGTTTCATTCGTGGCTTATAAACCGAATCTGTCGTATAAGCCAATATTTATGCGCGTGAAGAGGGTAAGAGAAGGGGAGGCACGACAGATGTCGAGCCTCCCCTTCTCAGAAGCAAACCAAAGCAAGTTCACATACCTCAGATCGTGAGGGCTAGGCGAGCTCACTTTGGAGCATTATCAGGCCTTAGCGGCCGCGATGCGCTCACGGAACTTGCCAAGTTCCTCAGTGATAGCAGCCGGGAGCTTATCGCCGAACTGGGCGAAGTACTCCTCAGTGTCGTCGATCTCAGCAGCCCAAGCCTCGGGATCAATGGCGAAGAGTGCATCCCATTTAGCCTTGTCGATATCAAGACCTTCGAGGTTGAAGTCCTCAAACTTCGGGTAGCGACCCGTCACACCGTCAATTGCCTCAACGTCGCCAGCGGCGCGGCGAACGATCCAATCGAGCACGCGCGAGTTATCGCCATAACCCGGCCACATGAACTTGCCGTTCTCGTCCTTACGGAACCAATTAACCTGGTAAACCTTGGGGAACTTATCGCCAAGCGTGGCTTGCATCTCAAGCCAGTGACCCCAGTAGTCAGCCATGTTGTAGCCACAGAAGGGAAGCATAGCGAAGGGATCGTGGCGCAGTGAGCCAGCCTTGACGTCGGTAGCGGCAGCAGTCACTTCGGAAGCAACCGAAGCACCGATGAACACGCCATGAGCTGGATCGTACTGCTCTGCAACGAGTGGCACGTTTGTGGCGCGACGGCCACCGAAGAGGATGGCATCGATCGGTACACCGGCAGGAGCTTCCCAATCCTCGCAGATGATCGGGCACTGCGATGCCGGAACGGTGAAGCGGGAGTTGGGGTGAGCAGCCTTCTTACCCTCGGCAGCATCGGCTGGGGTGAAGTCCTCGCCGTGCCAATCGATGAGGTGCTCGGGCATCGGATCGTCGATACCTTCCCACCACACATCGCCATCATCGGTCAGAGCGACATTGGTGAAGATGGAGTTAGCCTTCATCGTCTCCATAGCCATTGGGTTGGTGGTGTATGCCGTACCAGGTGCAACCCCAAAGAAGCCAGCTTCGGGGTTGATGGCGTAGAGGCGACCATCGGGGCCAGGACGCATCCAGGCGATGTCGTCGCCAACGGTTTCGACCTTGTAACCAGGGATGGTGGGCTGGAGCATGGCGAGGTTCGTCTTACCACATGCTGAGGGGAAGGCAGCGGTGACATGGAACTT
This sequence comes from Actinomycetaceae bacterium zg-1166, assembly GCA_015679245.1. GTDB lineage: Bacteria > Actinomycetota > Actinomycetes > Actinomycetales > Actinomycetaceae > Changpingibacter. Next base: position 1,843,762 of record CP064953.1, read on the forward strand.
GCGGCCAGTTGATTCCTGGGTGAGGCGAAGAATGAGCATGTGCTCAGCCATCCAGCCATCACGGCGAGCCATCGTCGAAGCAATACGCAGAGCGAAGCACTTCTTGCCAAGAAGGGCATTGCCACCGTAACCCGAACCGTAGGAGATGATCTCGTTCGTTTCGGGGAAATGGGTGATGTACTTATCGTCGTTGCAAGGCCAGGCCACATCGGGAATGGTGTTGCCTTCCGCATCGCGCAGCGGGTAGCCAACCGAGTGGATGGCAGGAACCCACGGCTTACCTTCGGCGATGAGCTTGAGAGCACCAGCACCCATGCGCGTCATAATGCGCATGTTCACCACGACGTAAGGGGAATCAGTGAGTTCGATACCCAGCTGGGAGATCGGACCACCGAGAGGACCCATAGAGAAGGGGACAACGTACATCGTACGACCACGCATGGTGCCATCGAACTTCTCGTTGAGGGTGGCGCGCATTTCGTCAGGATCGGCCCAGTGGTTCGTGGGGCCGGCATCCTCTTCCTTCTCGCAGCAGATGAAGGTGCGCGACTCCACACGAGCCACGTCGGAGGGAAGCGAACGAGCCAGGAAGCAATTCGGGCGCTTCTCGGGATTGAGACGGGTCAAGGTGCCGCTCTCTACCATTTCAGTGGTGAGGCGATCCCATTCTTCCTGGGAGCCATCAGCCCAGTAGATCGAATCGGGCTTGGCGAGGTTGGCCTTGTCGGTCACCCACGCAACGAGAGCTTCGGGAGCTTCGGCTGGTGCACCAGCGCGAACTTCCTCAACGGTGTAAGTCTTGTCGGACGTCATCGCGTTTCCTTCCTGAGAGAGCGATGTGAAGCGATGCAATCTCTGCATCACGAACACCGTCTATTGTCGCAACCTCACCTGGGTAATACCTACGAAATTCGTCCTAGATCTCTTTTGCCAATGGCGAAACACTCCATATGTACGAAACAAAGTACTGCAATCTCGCCAGTTCTCTCTCACAACACTAACTGGAACTCTTCAAGGTGTGGCGTCTCACACCTCTCCCACACCTGCGCGTTTTCTTGTGTCGCACTACCCGACTCGCACGTTTATACCCAGTAATCTCCTCCATTATCCTCACATGTTGGAGTTAGTGAGCCCATCGACCCAGCACAATCCTCACAGCTGTATGTACTACCTCAGATCAATATGCTGCGATAACCTTGGAGAATCGAGAAAATCATAAAAACGCGCTCTATAGCGGAGATCCCGCCAGCTCACACACTCCTCATTGCCACCTTGGCATAGAGAAAGGCTCTCCATGTCTACCTCCACACCCATCCCAGGAATTCGCACACGCTCACGCGGTGCACTATTCCTGGCTCTCCTCACACCACTTGCGCTCATCCTCAGCGCCTGCACCTTTGAAACAACCATGGAAGTCACCACCGAAGGCAACATGAAGGTGGCGATGGAATTCGTTGATGACAAAGGAATACTTCCCAAAGGCACCATGTCCTGCTCCGACTTCCAGAGCTACATGGACAAAGAAATCAGCGACCTTCCCATGGAAAACTACTCCGTGGAGGACGTCTCCAAGGGAAACAAACTTGGATGCCGCATATCCTTCGATGTCCCTGGCGTTGTGGACGATAAATTAGTTGTGGATAACGGGGAAACCTACACATTCAAACTGCCAGATGATAATGAGTTTGGCATAGACGACACCGATCTTTCACTTTTCAGTGAATTGCATTTCGCATTCCGCGTCATCATGCCTGGAGATATCACCGAAGCGACGAATGGCGGGTCAATTTCAGGAAATGTGGTTACCTACGACGATCCGCTCGTGCTCTCTAAAGGATTGACGGTCACTGGCTCAAAGTATGGGCCTGGCAGTTCTTCTTCTGCCGCGTCAAGTTCCTCTTCGCACTCTTCTACCACACTGATCGTCGCTGGTGTACTTATCGCAGTAGTGGTAATCCTTGTCATTGCTGCCGTTCTTATTGCTCGCTCACGCAAGAAGAACATGCCTCAGTATCCGGCATACCCCACCTACCCTTACGGTGAAGGACATGCCTACGGTGTTCCACCTGTTGGGGCACCAGCAGGTGTGCCGGGTGCACGTGTGCCGATGATGGCAACACCTGATACTCCCCAACCTTACGCCACACAATCTCCCATTCCCGGCGCTCCCCAGGCCTACTCCGCCCCAGGTGCGACACCGATGCCTGAGGGAGTTCAAGTTCCGCCAACACCGGCTGCTCAGCCCGCCCCGATGGCTCAACCTGCCCCGATGGTTCAGCCCACTGAGGCGGCTGCGTCTGGCGATCCACAAATGCCTACACACAACGAACCCTCTGCGTAATTCACAGAAAACTCATTTCTCAATGTGTGTGGGTGGCTCTAATGGAGCCACCCACACACATTTCTTCAAATTCATCCTGCTGATTTACAGGCCAGATCGTCTTGGTTGCGGTTATACGCCCCTACCACACAGCAAGGAAACTGAAATAATCTTCTTACTTCGGGCTCACCACACGAATCACTTGAGAATCGTCGTACGCCTCCATGCCTAATCCCTGCCCAAGTAAGTAGAGCTGCTGTGCCGCAGCAGCAAGTGGTACAGGAAGTTGAGCTTCCTTAGCCGTCGACGTCACGATACCCATATCCTTGACGAAGATATCAAGGCGTGAACGCACCTCCACCCCTCCAGGACCGTCTTCTCCTGTGAATCCCTCAATCATGCGTGAGCCACGATCGCCTAACATGAAAGATGCAGCTGCACCGGCCATGAGAGCCTCTAGGCACTGCTGCATATCCAAACCGAGCCTCTTTGCCAGTGCCAGTGCTTCGGCACCTGCTGCAATATGCACACCGCAGAGCAGTTGGTTTACCGTCTTCATTGCTTGCCCCTTACCAGGGGTATCTCCCACGTGAACAAGAGTGGAAGACATTGCCTCAAGCACTGGCTTCGCTGCCTCGAATACCTCCGGTCGCGCACCAACCACCACGAGAAGGTCACCCGTGCGAGCACGTGCAGGACCGCCGGAAACAGGCGCATCAATAAGCTCTACACCGGCAACCGACAGCTGCAAATCGGCAGCTTCTGCCACCTCCACGCCCACAGTGGAGGTAAGGATAATCGCCGCACCGCGAGGGAGTACCTCAAGAATGCCGTCATCACCGTGAAGTACTTCATCTAGCTGGGCATAGTTGCGTACCGCAAGGAGTACATAGTTTGCTCCTTTCACAGCCTGTCGCGCACTAGAGAATGGCACGACGGCTTCACTGAGGAGTTCGCTGCGCGTTGGATTGATGTCATAGCCATGCACCGTGAAACTCTCCGCGAGATTTTCCGCCATGGGAAGCCCCATCGCACCCAGGCCAAGCACTGCAATCGTCGTCATCGTTTTTCCTTTTCTTCTTGTGAAGCCCGAGGGAATGGACTCCATTCCTCCTTGCGGCGCTCGCAGCTTCCACCATTGCTACAAGCGCCGAATCCTTTATTCAACTGCCTTGCTGACTTCTCACTCATAGGGAAGAGAAGATTCACCTCTGCTTTAGACCAGATGCGCGTTTAAGCGTGCAACGACCTCACGAAGGGATTCTTCGTTGCCAACATTGCCAGCGAAAACGATATAAGGCACGCCTTTGGCAATACCATCACGCGCCTGCCACATGGAGACAATGCCGGGGAGCATAGGCCCGACTACGCGCGCCTTGCCAATTCCGAGAGCCTTTGAGGCGATATCTGAGGAGGTGATTCCGCCCTTTGCGACGACGAATCCCGGGCGCACGCTGAGCACAGCCTCGCGAACCACCTGCACGAGGGCGGTAGAAACGAGACGTGCAATGCGCAGAGAATCCTCCGCATCACGCCCCGTTACGAGCGTGCGCGACGTACTCACCACCACATGTGTACTGACGAGTGCACCAGCGATCTCACCTGCCACGTGTGAGAGATACCCCGCGAGCGCAGGTGTCATCTCCTCATCTTCTGATCCGGCAGTGGCCACAACCTTAGCTACGTCAAGTTCCACGCGGATAGGGTGATCTGTCTCCTCAAACTTGGCGAGCTGCCGGGTAGTCAACCCCACGTGAGAACCCACGACGATGAGGCCACCACGCCCCTGTACCTGCCCCGTGACCTCATGTGTAATACTCCCCGAAGGTGCACTAAGGATCTGTGAGAGTTCTTCCTCACTCACAGGAGCAGAAGGTTCTTGTCCAATTCGAGCACGTACAAAGGGGGGTCCTACTCGATAGAGGAAACGTTTACCCTCAGCCTCCACATCCGCCAAGGCCAATGCAAGGGCGCGCATATCCGATTCTTCAACAGCATCGACAACAATCGGGATGTGTGAGTGTGCTCCACGCAGTTGTGCGCGCACAGTTTCAAGGTTGGCACGAAGGTCATCGAGTCTCACACTGATAACGCTTGAGGAGGAAACAGCTCCTGCCGTTTTTTCTTCTACCCATTCAGCCAAGTGCGAGGAACGGTAACCGAAGGTGGCATCGCGGGCAAATTCGCTCTCGCCGCAGGGAGTGAAGCCCACTTCCTTTGAGCCAGCATAGTGAACACCATCCACAGTAATGCGCCCGGCATCAGGAAAGGCAGGAACGAGAATGATACCGTCGATCTCTTCCTCTTCCCTTCCAGCCAGAGGAGAATGCGCACGCACTTCCTCGGCTAACACGCGCGGTTCGAGAGGGAAGTGACCACGCAACGTCGAGTCAGAGCGCGAAACAAAAGCAACCTCACGCTCTCCTACCGCAGCTAGTGCGGCATATGTGGCACTGACAACCTCACGGTTAACAACCTCAGCCGCCTCCGGTGCAAGTGATCGGGAGTTTGTCATCACATAGATGGCAGGAGCATGAGTCTCCAGTGCCCACGCAAGATCCTCTGGTTTCCACGAGGTAAGTACGGGCAAGTTGGCTACCGACTGTGTGCCAGTGGGATCGTCGTCGAGAACAATAAATGTGGGTGCACCGAGGCGTGCATTTGCTTCACGTACCTGCGCAGCACTGAGCGATGCCGGTGGGCAGTGTCCGGTAAGAAGATCGTTGTAGGAAAGCATGTCTCACCTCATCGTGATCAAACTAAGGCCACTCCTCAGTCCTCTGACCTCTCTAGAATAGCTTAGGAGAGTACAGAATTCATCTCCCTGTCCTCACAAACCACAAAGAGATGCGAGAACTATGCCCCAAGATAAGCCTCAATATCCTCAGCTGTCTGTGTCATATGCGCACGCATCGCCGCCTTCGCCTTCTCAGGATCACCTTCACCAATCGCAGCAAGAATCGCCTCATGATGAGTCGTAGCTCGGGCACGCACCTGCGCAAACTTCGTCGTCTCTTGACGAGACTGCACGAGAGCCGACTCCAAAGGTTGCATAATTACACGAAGAAAAGGATTTCCCGACGCCTGGAAAATCTGGTTATGGAAACAAATATCGGCAATCCCAGCAGATTCGAGATCACCGTCCTCTGCCTTCGCGGAAAACTCAGCCAAATATCCCTTCATTGCCGCAATATCGCCCTCACTTCGATGTTGAGCAGCCAAACCAGCCGCTCCAACCTCAAGCATCCGACGCACCTGAGAAAGATACGTCCCCAGCTCTACCGAGGAAATCGTGCGCGAAAGCCACCAAATGAGTGTGCCAAGATCACGCCACTGGGAAGGCTCTGCCACAAAAGTACCCAAACCATGCCGCACTTCAAGCACGCCACGCTCAGCGAGAGTACGCACAGCACCGCGCATCGTCGGACGAGAGACATCAAGCCACTGAGCCAAGGCCACCTCAGCAGGCAGAGACTCCCCAATAGAAAAAGTTCCTGAAGCAATCGCTTCAAGAATCCTCTCAACTGCACCAGCCACCAAATCTTGTGCCATGACATGAAGCATAGTTGAGGGCACAAGACCTTGCCGACATACATGACTATGACACGAAGAAAGCCTAAAAACGAAAATGCCCCTCCACATTCGCCCGCGAAGAAAACCCGAAACCTTCAGGAGCCGCGTTCCACTCGCAGCCTACGCATTCGCCCACAAAGGTCTCCCGACAGCGAAACGAATTAAACGAGAACTAATTCTCCCACTTTCTCCATCAGCTCAGCACGCAGATAAGAAGGAATTGATTTCTCCGTAATCACCACATCAATGTCACCGATGCTATAGAAATTATGGAGAGCCCCGCGCACAAACTTCGTCTTATCAAGCACAAGAATTTTTGTTCGCGAATTCTCTAGCATCGCCCGCTTCACTTCGGCCATCTGCGAATCGGGATGACTCAGCCTCCCACGAGTAAGTGCCGTAGTAGACATAATGCAGTAATCAGGGTTAAGCATGTTCATTTGCGCCACCGCCATCGAACCCACGTAAGCATCCGCCCAACGAATGTAATGCCCACCAATCTGGATAAGTTCAATACGAGGAAACCGCAGTACCTCAGCGGCAAGCATCCGAGAATTCGTCATAATCGTCATCGGCGTCAAATCAGCAATTGCAGGAAAAAGATGCATACACGTGGTCGAATCATCAATAGCAAGCGAAACACCAGGACGAAGAAACTCACGCGCAGCACCAGCCAAACGCTCCTTTGCCCCCACCTGCGTACCGCTACGCATAAGAGCAGCCGCCTCAGCCAGCGTGAAAGGTGCAAGCTCCACATTCCCATGTTCACGCCGCACAAGCCCAGAAGCCTCAAGCGTGGAGATGTAACGGTACACCGTCATCGAAGAAACTCCCAAATACTCAGTGAGTTCCTCTACACTCGCCACTCCTTTATCACCGACGAAATCCACCAGAGCTTGAAGTTTCTTCTCTCGCGCACTCGCGCTTGTGCGTACCATTCACACTCCTTTCGCTTCACCTAGCCTAAGGGAAGGAGCGGTGAACCCGTATCGGGCTCACCGCTCCTGATCTTGTGGTGATAATCCTTAAGTAAAATGATCAGCGGCGCGTAAGTGCCGCCTCTTGAACAGCCGTGAGCGGATCAAGAAGCTGAGAAGGATCAATAATCCCAGCCACTGCCCTCAAGAGCGGCATATCCTCAAGACTCACACCCCCGGTCTGCTCCACAAGAGTGAGTGCCAAAGCCACAGCAGGCACACCTTCCACTGTCTGTTCCAAGCGCTCCATCTGCGCAATTGCTTCCTGCGGGTTCTCACCCTTACCCAAGCGCACGCCGTAGACCTTATTGCGTCCAGAGAGTCCAGTGACTTCAAGATCACCCACGCCAGGCAAACCAAAGGCCGTCTCTGCCTTTGCTCCAAGAGCCTGACCAAGCAGCGACATTTCCTTAACTGCCTGAGTAAAGGCAGCGGCCTTGAGATTGTGGTGTGGGACGCCGGTCGCCTCACCTAGGCCATCAGCAATACCCAGCGCAATCGCGTAGACGTTCTTCATCGGAGCGCACACTTCCACGCCTACTTCGTCATCTGTAGACACGATGGAGTAGGAAGGTGTGGAGGTACGAATAGCAAATTCCTCAGCGAGGGCACCGTCGCGGCAACCGAAGATCGTGGCAGTGGGCTTACCTTCAGCGCATTCGTTAGCCTTGACCGGCCCAGCGATTGCGACAATCGGAGGGAGCGTAACCCCGTGCTTAGCAGCAATCGTACGGATAGCTTCAGGAAGAAGCTGAATAACTCCTTCGTCGTTCGGGCAAAAACCCTTCGAGGTGAGCCAGAGAGCCTTCGCCTTCGATATGCCAGAAAGTGCAAGTTCCGTCACCCTTGGTACGCCTACAGAAGCAACAGACATCACCACAACATCTGCACCTTCAAGAGCCGCCTCCAAGGAGTTTGCACGATACGTGGTGACGGCAGAAGAGACAATTGCACCCGTACGTGGATGAGGGCGTTGAGCTTCAATCGCATCAATGAGGTGATCGTCAAGCCACGTCCCCCACAGGCGCACCTCCCAACCAGAATCAACCAGAGGTTTGGTGAGTGCCGAACCCATTGCACCGGCACCGAGGACGGTGATAATAGACATTCTGAAATACTCCTTTATTGTTCATGTCCATGTCCGCCGTGAGGCCATCGCCGCATTCACGCCACCACGATGGCCCGCCCAGTCTCCTTCAGGAAAGAACTCACAACAAGACCAGACGGGCAACATCAGGTGCTTTCCGAGCTTCACACACACGTACCCACACTACCGATGGGTGTCCGCAAATCGCGCCTGTGAAGATCATCAAGACTTTCTCAAGCACGACGAAGGGTGAGAACCCACCGTCACAGCATCACTTCGCACTTCTTTCACAACTCCTCCCCCTCGAGGTTTACTCCTCGCGGGGTTACTCATGTCAAGGATTACTCCTCCCCCTCAGTGTGGCGCACCACGCCGTCAAGTTCGTGGAAAAGCTCCTGGAGCACCGGGTAAATCTTGGCCTGGATCGCACCTACCTTGCGGTAGACATCGTGATTATCCATATTTGGCTCAACAGTCTCACCAAAGGTTGCCATAGCCTTGGCCGAAGCAGCGACGTCCGGCATACCCTTGGCTGTTCCAGAGGAGTGAGCGCCGATACCCGCCATCGCGAGCACGGCCGCACCGAGGGCAGTAACTTCGTCGGCAATGCACACAGTAAGCGGCACTCCCACAGTGTCGGCCATCATCTGACGCCAGAGTGGAGAGCGGGTTCCACCGCCCATAATCCGCAGCTCGGTGATCGGTACGCCAGAGGCCGACTCCAGGAAATCGAGGTTTCGACGCATCTCCAAGCAGATCGATTCCATAACTGAGCGGTAAAGATGGGCGCGCCCATGTGTGCCACGCCAACCGATGACGGCACCGCGAGCCATAGCATCCCAGTAGGGGGACTGCACGGCATTCCAATAGGGAAGAGTAAGAAGGCCTTCAGCTCCAGGGGCGATCTTCGAGGCAGCGAGATCGTCAAGTGCGACATCTGTGTTACCCGGATTCTCTGGATCACCGAAGGTCTTGCGCACCCAGTCAGCTAGATAGGAACCGGAGGACTGTAGTACTTCCATCACGTAGTTTCCTGGGATACCCGAAACATGCGTGCGGAAGGCCGGATTGTAAATGTACTGCTCAGATTCGATACCAGCATTCACGGCTGTACCCATATTGAGGTAGCCCACACCCGGATCCACAGCCGCAGCACCAATGCCAGCTGCTTGCCCATCGCCCACGCCCGCAATCACAGGAATATCGGAAGAGAGCTTCCATTCTTCACGAAGCTCGGGGCGGATCTTGCACATCTTCGTCGCCGGAGGAACCAGCTGTGGCATCTGCTCCTGGGTAAGGCCTGCGATTTCGAGAAGCTCGCTGGACCAGGTGCGCGCAACGATATCGAAAAGGCCGAGAGAATCAGCCGCACCAGTGGAGGAGAGCCAGTGGCCGGTGAGATTGAAGGAGATGTAGCCCAGAACGTCCACCACACGGTCGGCCTTCTCGAAAACTTCCGGGCGATTCTCTTTCACCCATGCCATCTTGTAGATGGCTGGTGTCACGCCAGCAGGCTTGCCAGAAAGCTGATGAATGTGGCTGTTACCGTATTCGGCAATTTGATCCACTGCGCGCCCATCGAGCCAGAGGATTCCATTGGCCAACGGAGTGCCGTCCTCCTTGAAGGGGGCGAAGCTCTCGCGCTGGTGAGTAAGGCCAATAGCAGCCACGCGATCGCGGTCGCGCTGATCGAGGGATGCGAGTACTTCAGTAATCGTGTCGTGGGTGGTCTTCCACCACAGGCGTGGATCATGCTCGTAGAAATCCATCGCCGGAGTGAGCATTGGAATCGGGCGCTTAGCTGTTGCCCACACGTTGCCGGCAGCATCGACAATGATGGCTTTGGTTGATTGGGTTGAAGAATCCACCGCGACGACGAGAGGGCCATCAGCGAGTCGGTTCTGAGTTGTCATTATGTCACCTTTCACGATCGTCCTTGACCGATGCAGCTGCGCATCACCTTGAGAGTAACACAAAAAATGTGGATTGTCTCAATTTTTGTGAGGATTTTTGTGAAAGCAAAGCGGAACGGACATCCAAATAAAGCAAGCCTTACCCCTCCGTTCACCACACACCAACTGATAGAAGTGGAGCTCCCCTTCGTCGCTACTAACATCGACGTGCTACTGACAGGATTCTCCCCAACAACCCAGATAACTCACAGTGAGGTGCATACTCACCTAAACCAGAAGAACCCCTAACACCCAAATCCGAAGAGCCGGTCAAATTAAAATTGAAAAGCCGGGAAGCGCAGATATTCTGACGAAGCGAATTTTCACAACACTGGACTGCACAGGATCTTTTACGCACGAGTGCTTACTTCGGGATCAGTATCGCGGATCTTATGCCGGTTAGTGACGGGCATAGTGGTTGGTTGCCTGCTCCGTATGTGCCAGGCGATGTGTCGGCTCCGGCGTGGTGCCCCCGAAAGGATTCGAACCTTCGACCTACCGCTTAGGAGGCGGTCGCTCTTCCCCTGAGCTACAAGGGCCAACTCCACAATGATACGGCACAGCCCCCAGGGAATCCCAAGGGGCTGCGCCACACTTTCATTCCTCTCACGCCCTGCGCGTGCGAGCTTTCTCGACGAAGAACACAACCCGCCCTTCGTCGCTCAGCCCTGCACTATTCTCTTCACGTTGCTCACCTGCGAGCCACGCTCATTTCCCCATGAAGTACACAGCAAACGTAAGAGTTTTAATACACGCGCGCCGCGCTTGCTTGTACATCGGGAATTTATTCACCACGCATCGGGCGTTCCCAGGGTACAAGCGGTCCCATATCCTCATTTTCCCGTGTGCGCTTGGGGACAATAATCGTCGGCGAAGCGGCGTGCTGAATCACGGCCTGACTGGTGGATCCAAGAAGCAATCCCGCAAAGCCTCCACGTCCACGCGTACCCACAATCACCAGATCCACCGCTGTGGAGAACTCCGTGAGCAACGAGGCTGCCTTACCTTCAATGGCGTGGCAACGCACGTCCACATCGTAGCCTTCACTTGCGCTAGCCACAGCCTCACGCAGGCCGGAACGAACATCGTCGAGCACTTCCTGGTGATAATCAGCTCCAGGAAGCCACGTCGTTCCGGCGAAACTCACGGCGCTCACACAGGAGAGCTTCGCATTCCACCGCACAGCTTCACGGATTGCCAAACCAAGAGCGAGTTTGGAAGCCTCAGATCCGTCAAAACCACAAACGATATGCTTCACAGGTAGCACAGCCTCTACCGGTGTAGCGGGAACGATCACCACAGCACAGTAGGCACGCGCAGACACAGCCGAGGCAACTGAACCCATGAGGCGATCGGCAAAGCCACCCGAACCACCACGCGCACCGATGACGATTCGTGCCACATGCTTTGAGCGTTTGATGAGCGAAGTCGTAGGATCTGCTGCGTCGAGGACAGGAGTAATCTCCACACCGCAGCCGCGCAGCCGCGCCACCGATTTATCGAGGATACGACGAGCATTATCTTCAGATATTCCCCCACGAGTTTCACCAGTGCCCTGATGAGCCGTAAATGTAGGCTGCTCATGACAGCAGAGAATCTCAAGTTGCGCCCTGCGCGTGCGAGCCTCCTGCGCCGCCCAATCAAGGGCATTGTAGGAAGCCTCCGAACCATCCACACCACACACGACGACGTTGTCATGCTTGTAGGCCATTGCGCCACCTCCCCTGGTTTGCATGTGACACTATTCTCTCATGCCCACCCACACCGACACAGCTTCGCGATCAAAACCGCGAAAATTTCTCTGCTTTCCTCCCGAGTAGGGACATAGTTTTTTCAGACCTTTGTCCCGCCCAGATTTCTTGGCGAGGAAAGCCACCTGAGTGTGCGCGTCTTATCCCAGGCATACGTGCCACATTTTGACCATTAACCCAGATTTCTTAGCAAAGAAGGGGGTTCAGTCCACTGTGATTAGGGTTTTTCGTTGGGATAACAGGGAACGAATGTGGGTTCTTAATGCTGGTAGTTAAGAAACGTGGGGTCGGCAATGTTGCCAACCCCACGAGAAGATAGTGGAAGCGCAATAAGCGCCAAACTCAGTTAAAGACGCGGATCACCGCAGCAGGCCTACCTGCCCAGGAGTTTGGGCCAACCTTCGTACCCATGCTCTCGTTCCACGCACCTACATTCTTGCCGCCACCGGCATAGATGGCCACGTGACCAGGCCAGTAGAGGATGTCACCCGGCTGAGCTTCTGAGTAAGGAACCCGGCGACCCACTGAAAGAACCGAGGTGGTGTAGCCACCGATGGAGACACCGTACTGAGAGTACACGTAGCGGACAAAGCCGATGCAATCCCAACCAGAAGGAGTGGTGCCACCCCAGGCATAAGGGCTACCAACATAGGAAAGTGCAGTAGAGAGGACTGCAGAACCTGTACCTGAGGCAGAATTTCCAACTGGCGCTTCAGAAGAAACGCTCACGGTAGCAGAGTTAGCAGATTCGCCGCGTGGAACGAAGGCGTTCTCACGGGTAGCTGCCTGAGTGGTTCGGGTGGTCTGAGTAGTGGCCGCAGGAAGGTCTACGCTCACTGAAAGTTCTACGGAGTCAGTGGGGTTTGAGAGGGAGACCTGCTCCACATTCCACTCGGCATCAACAGGAGCTGTTACAGCTTCTGTGGAAGTCACTGCTTCCTCAGCCGTAGGAGCCGAAATAGTCCCAAGGAGAGTGGCCTCAGAGACCTTTTCATCTGCATGTGCAGCCGGCACAGTAACGCCGAATATCGCACCTACCGCCACAGCTGCAACAGCTCCACGCCCAGCAGGGGTTTGGAAGGCGTTGAACGCAGCCTCGCGGTTTATCGCATGGCGTCCTGCCATTGGTGCTCTCCTTGTTCATTCGACACATGCCACATATCGAAGCGACAGTGCAACACGTCTGACAGACAAAAGAATAACGGGAGAATAACCAAATGTCACGTTTCGGTAACAATTGAGATCTACAACATTTCATAGGCGCGTTTTCCGCACCAATTCGCGGTTTTCAAGAGATGTATCTGCGCTAGCACACACGACAGCACTCCGCGAACCTCGTCGCAACTGGCGCAATTCCGCCACATTTCACACAACTTTCCACCACTTCATCACAAAAAGTTATCTAGGCCACATTTCCATACTGTTCTTTCATAGCACTCTTCTCAGCAGGCACATCCCCGCTCTCGTCTCACTATCTCCCCTCCATACCGCCACACTCACCCCCATATCGACCTCCAACAATCCTCACTACGCTTCCTCGCTATCTCACCCTCACAACTCCCGACGCGATTCACACTTTCCACTCCTTACAAGCGAGCACGCTCTCCGTATGCTTGACACCATGGAATTCCTTTCAGACCCCGAGCTTCTCCTCTCTACGCTCGGTGCCTTCGTACTGCCCGGCCTCGCACTCATCCTCTTTGTTGAGTCCGGACTCCTCTTCCCCTTCCTCCCCGGCGATTCCCTTATTTTTACCGCTGCTATGCTGCATACCCAGTTCGGTTTCTCAATTTGGTCGATGCTAGGCGTAGGAATCCTCGCCGCTTTCCTCGGAGTGCAAGTGGGATATTGGATCGGCGCAAAATTTGGCCGCCGACTCTTCCACGCCGATGCCCGTATCCTCAAAACGGAATACCTCGATAGCGCAGAAAAATTCTTCGACACGCACGGCCCTTCCTCACTAGTACTTTCACGCTTCATCCCAATCGTTCGCACTTTCGTGCCGATTGCCGCAGGTGCTGCACACATGAACTACTCACGCTTTGTCGTATTCAACATGGTGGGAGCACTCGCCTGGCTCGGCCTCATGACCGGCGCTGGCCTACTCCTAGGGCAGATTCCCTTCGTCGCTGGAAATATCGACATCATCGCGATCATCATCGTCCTTGTCTCCGTACTTCCAATCCTTGTGGGGTATCTACGCAAACGCTCAAAGCAAAAGCGCGCCGCCAAACTCGTCGAAGCTGAAATAACAGAGTAGACAGGCCAAATCCCGTACAAATCCCTTGCCTAGCGGCCTATAGCCCACAGCAACCAAAGCCCCCTAGCTACTATGGGCACACTCAGCAACACACGACGAAAGTGCCGAGAGCACCCACGCTACAGAACGAGAGTGCCCATACCCACGGAAAAAGAAAACCCCAGATGTGTATACCTAGGGTTTTCTTCGTCGTCCTCACTAACTCAGAGGAGATGCGCACGCAATTCTTCTGGACTCTCCGCAGAGAGCTTGCCTAGTGGAACATCAAGCAACGTCATCGCCCCACGCGTTCCTTCAGCTGCCATACGTGCCACTGCGCGAGCGCTGGCAACCACCACAGAACCAGTGAACTCTGGATTCGAATCAAGAGCCAACTTGAAAGAGAAAACCTGGGTAACCCCAGGGCTCGTCTCACCGATACGAACCACTGTGCCTCCATGAGGCATACCCGTATGATCGCGCTCAAACTCCTCACGAGAAATGACATTCACTGTGGTGTCATAGTCTGCAAAGTAATTCGGCATGGAGATAATCTTCTGGCGAATCTCAGCTTCATTGGCACCTTCCTCCAGAACAATCCAACACTCTCGCGTATGTTTCTCACGTGTGGTGAGTTCTAGGCGCTCCCCTGCACGTACACGCTCCTCGTTCTCCACCACAGGTTTCGTGTACTGAACAGCAGCAGCCACACCTGGAATCCGGCGAAGTGCATCAGAATGTCCCTGAGAAAGACCCGGCCCCCAGAAGGTGTAGCTCGAACCTTCAGGGAGCACCGCTTCTCCACACACACGCATGAGAGAGAAGATCCCTGGATCCCAACCTGTTGAGATAAGTGCAAGATGACCTGCTTCACGGGCAGCAGCGTCCACGGCAGCGAAATGCTCAGGAATTCGGGCGTGGGTATCGAAGGTATCCACAACGTTGAAGTAACGCACAGCCTGCGGAGTTTGGATTTCGAGGTCGGTGGCAGAACCGCCGCAGTTAAGGCAGACATCCACACGATCTTTCCACGCTGGCATCTCCTCAATACTCACCGCGCGCCCCGAGGCTGTGGAGAGTGTGGAGGGATCACGGCGCGTGAAAATCGCGACAAGTTCAAGATCTTTCGAAGCGAGAACTGCCCGTTCAGCAGCACGGCCAAGATTTCCATAACCATTAAGTGCAATTCGGATCTTTGACATGATCTTTCTTTACCCCCAAGTTTGCGCTCTTTACTCTCTACTTTCGGCATTCACCCTACGGCAGAGTGGCAACCTGGAGATTGCACATTCCACATTGTGCAAAGACGGCTCTCTGCTCACTGCTTAACTATGTGGAGAGCCACAATAAAAGAACCAGAAAAGAGTGCGGCGTATTCCCACACTTTCTCCTCTTCGACTAGAGATCCCTCGCTGCTGCAACGATTCCACGGAGAGAGGCACTCATAGAGGCGCACACCACCTCAAAATCGGCTCCAGATTCCGTCTGTGTAAAAGCCTCAAAAATAACAGCGCGAGTATAGGAGGCCCAGAGATCCGCCGCGTCAACGCCAAGATTCTGCCAACAGTGGAGGATGAAGGCATCCACCTGGCGGTGAACATCGCTCACACTTCCTGCAGTAGCGGCACGCTGATTCGGATTCCCACCTTCCCCCATAAGTCTCATGAGCCAGCCGTGCGAGGCGCGTTTGGAAGCCTTAAGCGAAGCGCAAGCAAAGGCGACAAGCTGTTCATCCGGGGAATCGTCCTCCCGGATATGCTGGAAAATAGTCTCGCCCCACTGAGGAATATGCTGTTCGAGCGCGAGAAGTTTGAGATCATCCACCGAATCCACATAACGGTAAATGGAATTGCGCTTGATCCCCACAACCTTTGCCACTGAACTGGCAGTGAGAGCCTCTGGCCCGTCCTCACGCAGAATTTCTTCGGCGGCTCCGACGAGCTGTGCCTTGACCATCGCATGGTGTTCTTTGACCGTTGGCGCTGCAATTTTCGGCATCTGGCACACTCCTCTCCGTATTCGTAAGCAGGAAGTCCTCCCATCATACGTTCACCTCCCACGTGCGGCGAGTTGTTCCCCACGCTAAACGAGGAGGCGAGTATCAAACGATGGCGAATCCGCTGCCGCATGTGCCCACACGAATCACTGGCACACCATAGAGCATGTCACCATCCCACACGCATATGAACGTCAGATGGGCTCACTACCACCTACCCGTGGAGCAAACCGAGTTTCTCGAAAGCCTGGGCAAGGCCATCGTCGTCAATCGAAGTCGTGACGAAGGTAGCAGTAGCTTTAGCTTCCTCGGTACCATTGCCCATCGCAACCGAGATTCCGGCAGCACGCAACATCTCCACATCGTTGGCCGAATCACCGATCGCAATAGCTTCGCTCACAGGAACACCAAAATGTTCACAGACGGCACGCAGCCCCACGGACTTATCTACACCACCGTCGGAAAGTTCACCGGTATAACCCACCTCCGAGGAGACAGATCCATCGACGATGGTGTAACGCTCACCAAAGTGGGCACGAGCCTCGGCAAGGCCAATACCCTTATCAGATGGGATGATGAACGTAAGTTTGGCAGCACGCTCGGGTACACCAGTGCGAACGAAGGGGAGAACCTGGGAGGCAAAGGCACTCCAATCCCCTGCCTCCGATCCATTAACTCCACCTTTCGTGAAGGTCTCTACAAAACCCGGTGACTGGTAGAGGCCATCTGGAGCCTGCCAAAACCAGTAGGCGTCCAGTTCGCGCAGCCAAGACGTAATCTCCTCGACTTCCTCCTGGCTGAGAGAAGTATTGCGGATAACTTCGCCACCCACTTCGGCATAAGCACCATTTGCTCCAACAAGTCCCGTGAAGCCGAGTTCCCACAGCCATGGGTAGATCTCCAGGCGTGAGCGCCCCGTGCAGAGCACAAGGATGTGGCCGAGCTCCACAGCGCGAGTAATTGCTAGACGCGCTGAATCGGGCATTACTTGATTCGAGGTGATGAGAGTTCCGTCGATATCCAAAAAGATAATTCGCTTCACTCCTTCTATGTTACCCGTGGTGGCTGCAGAGCTGGTGGGCGCGCACCCTAAGGTTAGGGATGACTAGTGTTGCATGAGGTTTAAGCACACTATGTAGCCATGCACAGGAGCACTCTTTCAGCTTTGCGTACTGCCCCTTTTGCTCGCATAAAATCGTCCGAGTGTCTCTTCCTTAAAGGCGAGATAATCTCCACGCTTCATCGCTGCACGGATATTATCCACAAGATGCACAGTGAAGTATTCGTTGTGAATTGTGGCGAGTGTGCAGGAAATCATTTCCTTCGCTTTGAAAGAGTGATGCAGATACGCCTTGGTGTAATGCGTACATGTGTAGCACTCGCACCCCTCAACTACGGGTGAGAAATCGCGTTTGAACTGCGCGCGCGTGATATTAAAACGCCCATCTGGCGAATAGATTGCCGCATTGCGTGCCACACGCGAAGGATTCACGCAGTCAAACGTATCGGCTCCTGCCTCTACCGCGGCAAAGAAATCATCCGGTTCAGAAATCCCTAAAAGATGGCGGGCACGATCTTCGGGAAGTTCGTCGCTCACCCATGAGCAAATCGTGCCAAGGTTTTCCTTTTCGAGGGCACCGCCAATGCCAAAACCATCGAAACGCTGGCCTTCAATCTCCATCGAACCGAGGTCACGTGCGGCTTTGCGGCGTAAATCTTCATACTGTGCGCCTTGGAGCACACCAAAGAGCTGCTGATAGGGCTTTCCGCTACGTTCAGCCGTGAGGATGCGGTGAGCGTGAAGGCAACGTTCAGCCCAACGCCGCGTGCGTTCAAGAGCTTCCTCCTGGTAGCTGCGCGAGTTGAGAAGTGTAGTCAATTCGTCGAAGGCAAAAATGATGTCAGCACCAAGTTCGTGCTGAATACGCATGGAGACTTCCGGCGTGAAACGGTGAAGCTCACCGTTGAGATGGGAGCGGAACCACACGCCATCCTCATCCACATTCGCTAGGCGTTCTTTCGAGGTGGCAACCTCTGTATCGGCACGCCCGGAACCAGAGAATTCTTTTGAGAGCACTTTCTTAAAACCTGAGCCAAGCGAAAGCACCTGGAAACCGCCTGAATCGGTGTAGCTAGGGCCAGGCCAATTCATGAATGCGGCGAGGCCACCTGCTTCATCCACGATATCTGAACCGGGCTGTAGATAGAGATGATAAGCGTTGGCGAGCACGGCCTGGGCACCGAGTTCAGCCACAGATTCAGGTAGCACTGATTTTACTGTGGCCTTTGTACCCACGGGAATGAAAGCTGGAGTATGGATGTCACCATGCGGGGTGTGGAGGATTCCCGTACGCCCAAGAGGACGATCCGAGGTAGAGCCGATACGCCCACTCTCAAGTCGAGTTCCGAGGGTGAAACCTGTCGTGGGAGAGGATGAGGGTGACGAGGCCGACGAGAAACCGTGCGTTTGCGACGAGAAACCGCGCGCTTGCGACAAGCTGTGCGTTTGCTGCGGGTCTTGCACTTGCGAGGAATCTTGCCCAGGAAACGCCGTAGTTCCTTGCGGGAGAGAATCGGGCATGGGTGCTCCTTTCAGGCAACTTAAGCGATGTGCTCACGCTCAATAGCAGTGCGTTCGATACGCTTGACCCAACCAACCACCGCATAGGTAAACGGCAAGAGCACTGCTTCCACACCTACTTTGTAGATGTAACCAACGATCGCAAGGTTGGCAATCGTCGAGAACGGCACCACACCAATCCAGGCAATAAAACAGAAAATCACCGTGTCGGCTGCTTCGCCCGCCACTGTGGAACCGAGTAGGCGCGCCCAGAGATGCTTCTCGCCCCATCGTTCCTTGATCTTCACAAGCACGTAGGAATTAAGAAGCTGCCCCACAAGGTAACCACAGATTGAGGCAGCAACGAAGCGTGGAACAACACCGAGCACAGCAGCAAAAGCCTCTTGCCCGGTGTAGTCAGCAGCAGGGGGAGCAATCTGCGCAAGCCAGAAGGTGAACGAGGCGAGAATTTGCACGACGAAACCCACGAGGATCGTACGCCGCGCAAATCGGAAACCGTAGACCTCAGAAAGGACGTCACCCACGATATAAGTGAGTGGGA
Source organism: Actinomycetaceae bacterium zg-1166 (assembly GCA_015679245.1). Classification (GTDB taxonomy): domain Bacteria; phylum Actinomycetota; class Actinomycetes; order Actinomycetales; family Actinomycetaceae; genus Changpingibacter. Next base: position 1,862,779 of record CP064953.1, read on the forward strand.
AAAGGATCGCGCCGCCGTCAAAAACGAGGGTGAGCGGGCCAGCATCAAGTTCGATAAGTTTCGTCGCAGCGATATTGGAGAGAAGAAGAAATGCGACGAAGCAGACGGCAACAATGTCGTAGATCCCCCGAGTGGGTACTTTTCCAGCATCAGATACGGAGGAAATACTCGCGATGTGGGTGCCTGCGTGAGTTGTTTCTACCGGTTCACTGTGTGCCGAGGCAGCGGAGTGTGCTCGCGTTCCTGTGGCTATGTGTTTTGTGTGCAAATCATTCTCTCGCACACGTACATCGTCTGTGGACATAGCGTTGACGCCTTCGGCAGGCATAATTTTCCCCCAGGAAGTAGAATGACCCGCGCCCTGCCACCACGCGGCTGTACAGCCGACGATTATAGCCGAGTCGCTCCTGCCGCCAAATGAAACACTCTCACCTACGTGGTGATCGCGGTAACGACGCATCACCACCGGTGAGTATGCACCAGTATGTACCGTTGACGCACTACCTCAGTTACGCCCGCATCACTGGCCACGCAGATTGACAAACTGCGGATCTTCTATCGCGAGGTCGTAGCTTCGACTCTCCGGACGCACTGCAGCAAGAACCCACATGTAGGCGTTAACTGTACCCGGACTTGCCACCGTTGGATGATACCCTTCGGGCACCCCAACACATGTACCTGAATGAACTGGATGTACCACGCCCTCGTCGATCTTCCCCGATTCGAGGTAACTCACGTGGAATCCTATCTTCGGGAAGGGCATATCGAAGTAGCAGTAAACTTCTTCAAGATCGGCAGAGTGCTGATGTGGTGGCCAACTTGTCCACCCTCCCTGATTGGACCAGGTCAGCCCACAGATAAGGCGCGAAGCTGGAACTTGTGGCGGGAGGGTGAAAATCACTTCACGCTGCCCTGTGCCAACACCGTGGATCTGGTGAATATCCCCAAGGGGTAGGTGTGGGTCAAAATGCTGCACATAGACCTCGCCACACCCTTCTTCCACCGCACCTCCAATATAGAATACGCACTCCTCGATTGCCTCGATCTCTAGGCGAGTACCGCCTGGAATGTAGATCGAATCGAAGCGTGAAAATTCGCCTTCCACGCCTCCACTCACGCGCGCCGTACCGTGAATGAGGACAAGGTTAAGTTCAAGCTCTTTTTCATCGACCGTGTGGCGATGTCCCGCTGGGAGATTGAGACGAAAGATGTGGGCATGACGGCACTCGTGAACCTGCGGAGTGATGACGGCGTGCCAGCCTGGAGTTTCTGGAGATTGGACGCGCCAGGATTCGAGACGGTCGCGTTGAGGGTTGGTCATAAGAACTCCTTACAATCGCACAAGAGATGTGAGGTTTTATCGCCTCACACATGTGAAAAATCAACAGTAAGTGGAAGGATCAGTGTGGCGATACATGCCACCTGCACTGCACATTTAGCTACATGTTCCTTCCTAGAAGGCGTGGGGAGAGGTCAACGGAGAATCCTCTCCCCACACTCTCAGTGACGGCGAAGCCTCCACACTCGCCGTCCATGTACCACCTCGGCTCGCCCAGAATTCCTACACACGCTCGTAGCTGAGAAGCACCTTCCACTCAGTACTTCCCCGCAGCACAGCCAGGCAGGAATGCTGAGTTCACCCAGGCAGGAATGCTGAGTTCACCGAGGTGGCAGGCTATTCATCTTCCTCATAACATGAACGTACTCAGCGCAGGGATGAGAACGACGAGGAAGAATACCGCCACATACCCAAGGAAGAACGGCAACTCACCACGCACAATTTGCCCCACCTTGAGTTTGGAAACTGTTTGTGCGGCAAAAATGTTGACGGCCACCGGAGGTGTCATCGTGCCGATGACGTTCGAGATTGCGACGATCATGCCGAAGTGAATAACATTCATCCCCAACACCTCAGCCACAGGCCACAAGATTGGCACCATGAGTACCGCAGTAGCGATGCCTTCCAGGAACATTCCAAAGATGACGAGGACGATCGACACGACGATCGCAAAGACCATCGGGCTGAGATTCATTCCCGTGATCCAGGCGACGAGATCGCTGCTCGTGCCCGAGAAGGCAAAGAGCCATGAGAACGAGGTGGAGGCAGCAATGATGAAGAGAATCATTGCTGAACTCTTCGCTGAATCAACGAAGATTCCAAAAAGATCCTTCACCGAGATCTCGCGGTAGACGAAGATAGCGACAAAAAGCGACCACACCACTGCAAGAACAGCTGATTCGGTGGGAGTGACAAGCCCGGAATAAATGCCGCCCAAGATAATGATGGGAAGCATAAGCGCTGGAATTGCCTTCCACGCCGCGCGTAGGAGGCGCCGGATGCTCAATGGTTGAGTATCGCGCGGCCACTTTTCTTTGCTGGCGAGGATGAGCACAATCATCATGAGCACAGCCACGATCATCATGCCGATGACCATGCCAGATTTGAACATGTCACCCACTGACGCATTCGTTAAAGTTGCGTACACAACCATGATGATGCTCGGAGGGATAATCGGCCCTAAGCCGCCGGAGACGACAAGCATTCCTGCTGTGCGGTTCTTGTCATAGCCCAAGCGTGCCATGTCGTTAAAAAGCATGAGACCAATAGCGATCACTGTGGCTGGCGCTGAACCAGAAAGTGCAGCGAAGAAGGCGCAGGCGAGAACGAGAGCGAGACCCATGCCTCCACGGATTCCGCCGACGAGGGCGTTGGCGAAGTCGACAAGACGGCGCGAAATACCGCCTTTCGTCATGATGTTACCCGCAAGAATGAAGAACGGGATCGCCATGATTGAACTCGACTCCAAGCCTGCGTACATGCGTTGGACAATCACCTCAAAGCCGAGGGAGATTGAGCCATCGACGAGGACGACAGTGAGTACAGAAGTCGCGAGTGCCACGGCCACGGGAACCGAGATCATGAGCATAATCGCAAATGCCGCAAACATGATGAGTGCAACAGTATTCATCACGCATCTCCTCCTTGGGTGCGACCGGCATGTGATCCTCGGGCACAACCGGCATGTGAAGAGGAAGATCCACCGTTGCTCACAGCAGTGCCGCCACCCGCTTCGTCACTGCTACGTTCGTCACTCCCCTCGGTAAGGGAAGAATCGGTAAGGGAAGAATCTTCGTCGGAGAATGTTCCAACAAAAGCTCTGGTAAAGCTGTCATTCTTCTTTCCCGTCACAAGCTCCCCGATTTCCACAATAAATGCCGCTGCCTGCGCAAGGAGAATGATGCTAAAGGCGAGGACGAAGGAGAGGTAGGGAAACCACATCGGGATACGAAGAGCAGCCGAAGTCTGCCCGGAATGTACCTGTTGAAGGAAAATTCCATACGAGGCTTTACACATGTAACCGGCAAAGATGAGCACAATCGCGCGTGCGATAAGGTTTATTGCTGCGTGTGTGCGCCCAGAAAAGCGGTCAACAAGTGCCGTAATTCTAATTTGTGTGCCATCACGAAGACCCATTTCTGTGCCAATCATGACGAGATAAATCATCGAATACACCGCAATTTCCTCAAGCCATGGCATTGCCATATGTATGAAATTGCGATTGACCACTTGCAGAAACATGGCGGCCACCATGATGCTGAACGAGGCCACGAGGATCACACGTTCAAGCCACTGTAACGAACGGATGAGTCGCATTCTCCTACCTCCCGCTTGTCCGCCTTACTTTTGCAGAGCGGAATCCACCGCAGACTGCCATGTGGGATCAAAAGTCCAGCCCTTTGATGCGGCGAGTTCTTCGTACTTTTTCTTGAGAGAGGCGCGGTCAACTTCATGGAATTTAACGCCTAGATCTTTGAGCTTCGTTGCCGCTTCTTCGTTGGCTTCGACGAGGAATTCACGCTGTCGCTTAGCGCCTTGTTCGATGGCCTTGGCCACGGGTTCACGCAAATCCTCAGGAATCTTCTTCCAGGCTTTATCTGACATCATGACGAGGATATAAACGAAAGCGTGGTTTGTTGTCGTGTGATTCTTAATGACCTCATAAAATTTGTTTACCAGCATGTTCGAGGTTGCATTTTCTGCGGCGTCAATCGTGCCCTGCTGTAAGGCAGTGAACTGATCTCCTGCTGGCATGGCCACAGGCATTGCTCCGAACGATTCAAACGCACCCATGTGGTATTCGTTTTGCATCGTACGGATCTTCACACCTTTGAAATCCTCGATCTTTTCGATGGGATTTTTGGAAAAGACATTGCGGAATCCAGATTCCATGTAGCCAAGAACATGTAGACCTAAACCTTTGGCTTTTTCTTCTATAAGTTTGCCAACTTCACCGTCAACAGCCGCATGAGCTTGCTGAGCGTTGTCCCATAAGAATGCCTGGTCGAGGATCTTCATTTCTGGAATCCAATTTGTCACTACTGGATTAGCGGCGGTGGCAATATCGAGATCCCCATTCATTGCCATTTCCACGGTGCCGCGCTCATCACCGAGTGCACCTCCAGCAACAACATTGATTTTCACTTTACCGTCAGTGGCTTTTTCCACTTCTTCGGCAATTGCTTGTGCACCTTTGTAATAGTTACTGGTGGTGTTATCCACCATTGCGAGCTTAAGAGTTACCTCCTCCCCGCTGGAATTCGAGTTAGTTGAACCACACGCACTCAGCGAAAGAGCAGCGAGGGAGAGAAGGGCAACTGATGCCCGGAACTTCATTGTCATGTTGTCTCCTTGTTGTAATAGTCGGGCAGATGCCCTTGTTCGTGTATGCAGGAATGAGCCTGGTGGCGTGAGCCTCACTCCGTTGTGTAGCTGACCTGTCCACTTGAACGAACCCAGCCCAATGGTGCTCATGTGTACCCAGCTTGACGCGCGTTCTTCCCTGCGAGAGGCGGATCATCGGTGATCCTCACTCTGACATGTCAGCACGCGAGCCGCACCTATCACGCACGAGTTTTCCTCACGCCTACTAGCACCACACCAGCGGCTCTGAGAGGCAATGCCGACATGCACGAACCACCATGCCGGTGCACATAAACTCAGAGCTTGCCGCGTTGGGGAGGGACGAGATTCTCACTCCTTCCCTTCTCCACAATGTCAATCACATTGCGTGCCGCACCTATACTCATGCGATGGCTCGCCTCAAGCGTTGCCCCACCTGCGTGTGGAGTCATAATGCAATTGCGTAGGCTCGACATCGCCGCAACAACTTCGTCCTCACCTTCAACAACATCGAGGCCTGCACCCCACAATCGCCCCTCCTTTAAGGCGCGAAAGAGCGCGCGATTATCGACGAGTTCACCCCGAGCCGTGTTTATAAGAACTGCCGTTGGCTTCATCAGTGCAAGTTTGTTCTCATCAATGAGATGGTGAGTGTGTTCGTTGAGAGGCAAGTGCAGTGAGATGACATCAGCCTGCTCAAGAAGCTCATCGAGTTCAACGTACGTCACCGCGTTCTCACGAGCGAACTCCTCGTCGGGGAAAAGATCGAAAGCGAGTACACGCGCATTGAATCCACGCCAACGCCGGGCAAATCCCTTGCCAATAGCGCCGGTGCCCACCACTGCGATTGTTTTCCCCACAACTTCGATACCGATAGGACGAACCGGCGCACCGTAGGCAGCACTCTGGTGCATGAATACCACGTTGCGCGCCACAGCCATCACGAGTGCAAAAGCGAGGTCAGCTACAGATTCGTTGTTGGCACCGGGCGTATTTGTCACAGCGATTCCTTTGACTGTGGCAGCCTCAAGATCCACTGCATCAAAGCCCACCCCGTAGCGTGAGATCACCTTGAGCTTGTCAGCTCTGGCGAGGAGATCCTTGTCGTAGGATTCAAGCCCAGCGATCACCGCGTCAGCCTCGCTGATCTTTGCGGCAAGATCAGCCTCAGCAACACGCTCAACCTCGTACCCCTGTTCAGTGAGGAGAGTAAGGGCATCGTCGTTGGCTGCTCCGAAGGACCGAGCAGTGATTAAGACACGTGCACGTGACATGTTTTCACCTCGAAAGATATCCGCCATCAATTGGGATGATGGCACCAGAAAGGTAATCAGAAGCCTGCGAGGCGAGGAAGATCGTTACGCCCTTCATATCGTCGGGGGTACCCCAACGATGAGCGGGGATACGATCCGTGATCTCCTTGTAGCGTGGGTTGGACTGATCCAGAAGGGCTGTATTCATGTCGGTGGCCATGTAGCCAGGAGCGACCGCATTGACGTTGATCCCCATCGAGGCCCACTCGTTACCGAAAGCCTTGGTGAGCTGGGCAACTCCGCCTTTCGAGGCCGCGTAGGCTGGAACAGTGTAGCCGCCAAAGAATGTGAGCATTGAGGCGAAATTAATGATTTTACCGCCTCCACCCTGGGCAATGAACTGGTTAGCGGCGGCCTGGTTGAGGGAGAATACGGCGCGTAAGTTAATGTCCATCACGAAGTCCCACTCTTCGATGGGGAACTCAGTGGAGGGGTAGCGGCGCTGCACACCGGCGGCGGTAACGAGGATGTCAAGTCCCCCCAGCTTCTCCACGGCCTTCGTGAAGGCCTCCGCGCGAGCTGTATCGTCGCGCACGTCGGCAACTACAGCACAGGCCTTGTAGCCCTGAGCTGCATATTCGGCAGCCACTTCTTCAACCTTGGGGTTGACATCAAAGAGACAGACGGTAGCACCAGCCTCAAGATAGCCCTCCGCAACACCCTGTCCAAGACCTTGGGCTGCACCGGTGACGATGGCGCGCTTGCCTGCAATATCGAAAGACACCATTGTTTTTCCTTTCATGTATTTATGTGAGCGCCACAGGTGCGAGCCCACAGTGGTTATGGGGCGGCGCCAGGTGCGGACTCACCAATTAAGGTGTGAAGCAAAATTTCTTGGATTCTCAGGAAGAAGCGGAAGTGAGTTCACTCCTGCCCTGGCGGTATTTCTCCAAGTAGCGTTGATAGCGGCGCTCAAGAACCTCCACTTTTGCTGCCCGAGGTGTGATGATCTCGGCCACGGTGGGCGACGTGGTAATTTCTCCAGAGTTTCCAGCAATGGCACGAAGGGCGTTCTTCGCTCCGCCATACATTGAGGAGTGAAGGGTGCGGTCAATCTCCAGCGGCATATTCACAACATCCGCAGCCATCTGCGACCACGAAGCAGACTTGAGAATACCTCCAGAAATCTTGATACATTCAGGCTTGCCGTTGAGTTCGCACATGGACAGATAGCACTGTTTGAGGTTGTAGAGGATCCCCTCACGAACTGCCTCGTACATGTCGGCCACGCCGTGTCCTGGAAGGAGTCCGTGGAATCCTCCCTGGCGTTTGTCCAGCCAGCCGGGGCAGCGTTCACCGAAGAGGAATGGAAGGAAGATCGGAGGTTCGGAATTCTCGTCGATCATCTGCTCAAGCTCGGGGAAATCCCACTGACCCCGTGCTACGACGTCGCGCAGCCAGTTCACACAATTGCCTGCTCCTGCAGTGGCCACACCGCTCACCCAATCGTCGGGAGAGATATAACACCAGGTGGAGTGGTCGGCAGCGAGTTTCGGGGAAGGAACACTCATGCGCATAGCTCCCGAGGTTCCTACCGAGAAGGACATAACGTTGCGTTCGCTTTCGGCTGCTGCCACTTGGTTGAGAGCGCCATCGGAGTTCGTGGGAACAACAGGGATTCCTTCAGGCAAACCAAGGAGTTTGGCACCTTGGGGGGAAAGTGGGAATGTGGTGCGTGAGTTGACCACTTCAGGAAGTTGCAACTCGCTGATACCCGCAAAGGTGAGAAGTTCTTGATCCCAGGTTCGTGTGCGTAAATTGAGTAGACCCGTTCCGGAAGCGAGACACTCAGTTTGCACGTACTTCCCGGTGAGAAGCCAATTGAGATAGCAACCTTCGTCGAGGATGCGCCCCTTTGTGGTGTCGGTGCCACTCTTGGCAAGGTGGAGGAGTTCGAAGATTGGATAGGTGGCATTCACCATGCACCCAGTACGGTTGTAGAAGCGATCGACGAAATCTGTATCACGGCGCAGTTCGTCGGTGATCTGCTGGGCATCCATATTTGACCACAGGTAGACAGGAGTAGTGGGATTCATCTCCTCGTCGGTAAGAACAAGACCGTGCCACGCGCTCACGAGGGCGATTCCTTCGACGACCTCACCGGCGAGGGCTTGTTGAGCCACGGTCGTCACGGAGGTCATCACATCGCGTAGGTCGTGCAAGGTAGTGGAGCAGCGCCCGCCGTAGGGGGATTCGGCCACGCGGAGCACACCAGCCGCAGAATCAAACACCATTGCTTTGGCAGAACTCGTGCTCGCTTCGATTACAAGAATCTTCATCGATACTCTCCATATGTGCGTGCGCTAACAACACTGTAGCTTCCAGGCCAGGATCGACGCGGTGGCAGGAGAAATGTTCGCGCCTCGTCGCTTCGATGTGAACCAGTAGACCTATCGTAAGGGAAATAATCATACTATTTCACTATAGTGTTCTACTTCACTTTTTAACGACAATGAGGATACACACAGAGCTACCTAGATGCAGTAACCCACGAGTACATCGCATATTTTCCTGCATACAACCACACACATATACACAGGGTTCGACATCACAGCATTTTCGAGATAGAGAAAGGAACCCCCCTCCGCTGGAAATCAGGGAAGATACCAAAGATACACACCTGTGTGCCACATACACGCTTTCCACACGGAAAGTCGCACACAAGCCCCCATCTGCGGGTACGATAAATGCCGTTCCTCGCGAATGTCGAGTACGCAAGGTGCACAGGTATTACCACACACCTTGCCTACCACGGGTAGACCACCTCACGTGGTACTGCATACGTCTACAGCAAGGCACCATGCGAATGCTGGGAACCTTCGTCGTATGCCGCTCTACCTGCCAGCTACATCCGCCGAACACTCTCACGCTGAGACGAGGTAAACCTCGCCTCTTCTCAGCAACACTCAGCCCAAAGGTTCACTACCAAAGAAGAGGATGTTTACGCAATGGCCCGATCAAGTCACAGCGAGATCCTCAACGACCTGGGAAGTCGAATCGAAGCCGAACAGTTACGCGAAGGTTTTATTTTCACCGCAGCCGAACTTGAGGCGAGTTACCAAGCATCTCGCACCACTGTGCGCGAGGCACTTCGCGTACTCGAATCCATTGGGATGATCGAATCGCGCCAGCGTGTAGGTATCACCATCACACATCGCTCCCACTGGAATTCGCTTGATTCGCACCTTATTCGCTGGCGACTCTCAGGACCACACCGCAGGCAAGCCCTCCAAGAATTCACCGAACTGCGCATGGCAATCGAACCTATGGCCGCCCAGCTTGCCGCAACCCACGCCACTGCTGAAGAATGCGTGGAACTCATGAATTTGGCGAGTATTCTCCTTGACCTTGGCGAAAAAGGACTCGGCAATTCTGCCGAGTACCTCGCTGCCGATATCCAATTCCATGGGCTACTCCTCACCGCCTCGAAAAATCCACTCTTTCTACCACTGATTGCTCCAGTAAGCGAGACGTTGCGCTCACGCAACGAACACGGCCTCACCCCCGCAATCCCCAATACTGAAGCCTCCTTTGGTCACCTTGCCACAGCACGAGCCGTGAGCAACGGCGATGCACGTCAAGCCGCCGAATACTCACGCACCTACATCACGTTGATTCATAGGGAAGTTACGACACCGTACAACTAAAGTTCTAAATTTTTCACTACCTCTATCTACGCTCATAGAGATGGATATGAGACAGGTGCGGTCACATTTTTCTCCATTGTGCCCTCACTGCCCACAGACACAACTATAAGAATCTAAGGCTGAGTTTCACACTCAGGAAGCAACACACGTACAGTGCGGTATGGCGAGGTACAGCGAACGCACTAGCTTCGTCTCTCCCCCAAAAACCCTGGTAATTTATGATGGTTCGTGACAAAACGAAAAAAATCGGATTAATATGGTGCTAAGGTTTTCGGGCGGTGCTGCTCACAAACCTCTATAACGAACATCCACAATTTCAACGGAGAAAATTATGGGAGATTGGGTTCAGACGATGTCTCCCGGTGCCCTCCTCGGCATCGCGGCTGCATCTATCGCAATCATTTTGATCCTCGTTATTAAGTTCAAGTTCCACGCATTCCTCACTCTCGTCCTCGTCTCGGTGCTCACTGCCGTTATCACAGGTATCCCACTCGACAAGCTCTACGACGTGGTTATGAGTGGCTTTAACTCCACACTAGGCAGCGTGGGTATCCTCGTCGGCCTAGGTGCCATGCTTGGAAAGCTCGTCGAGAACTCCGGCGGTGCACAAGTGCTCGCCGACTACATGATTCAGAAGTTCGGTGAGAAACGCGCACCACTCGCGCTAGGTGCAGCCTCACTCATCCTGGGCTTCCCGATGTTCTTTGACGCTGGCCTCGTCGTCATGTTGCCGATCGTCTTTGCCGTGGCCTACCGCCTGGGCGGACCGATCCTCATGTACGCCATCCCCACGGCTGTCGCCTTCTCAGTCATGCACGTCTTTGTGCCACCACACCCAGGCCCGGTTGCCGCCTCCACCTTCTACGGCACTAATCTTGGCCTCCTCATGCTCGTTGCCGTTATCGTGGCTGTTCCCACCTTCTACGTCACCGGTGTCATGTGGGGGCGCTACTGCGCCAAGAAATTCCCAAATATCGACATTACAAAGACGATCTTCGGCAACACTTCCGGCGAAGTGAAGAACCCACCAAAGGTGGGCACCGTTATCCTCATTCTCCTCCTACCCATGGTACTGATCCTCCTCAACACTGGCGTGGACTTCATGATTAAGGCCGATATGTTTGGCCCCTACGGTGCTGACCCGAAGAATCCTCTCGCCGAAGTTGTCATCCCGATGTGGGCTCACGTGGGCACCCTCCTAGGGAAGTCCGGCATTGCCCTCCTCATCTCGGTGATCGTGGCCATCCCAGTACTCGGCACACGCCGCGGTGTGCACGGCACCGCACTTGAAGCCCTCCTCGACTCCTCGCTCGGCCCTATCGCCTCCGTCGTCTTCATCACTGGTGCTGGTGGTATGTTCGGCGGTGTGCTTCGCGCCTCTGGAATCGGTGATGCTCTCAAGGATCTTCTGGCCAACACTGGAATGCCAGTTATTCTGGCTGTCTATCTCATCGCTGTGGCGTTGCGTGTGGCACAGGGTTCGGCAACTGTTGCTCTTACCACCGCAGCTGGCCTTATGAGTGCTACGGTACTCAGTGGCGACTTCTCAGAACTTCAGGTCATCGCTATTACTCTGGCAACCGCTGCCGGTTCAGTGTTTGCCTCACACGTCAATGATTCCGGCTTCTGGCTGGTGGGTCGACTCTTGGGCATGGACGCCGCTACCACACTGCGGACATGGACGGTACAGCAGACATTCGAATCACTTATGGTGTTCGCATTCTCGGTGGTGATCTTCCTCATCGGCTAATAGTGGCGGGGATACCCGGTGTTATGGCGGGAGTGGGAGGCTCTACGCTGGCGTATTCCCCGAAAGAATCCTGGAGACCCGGTGGTACACCTTTGTGGCCGGGTCTCCGCTTCTCTTCCGAACGTTGTTTCTGGATCACAAACCTCGCTGTACATCTTTCCCCACATCTCTTTCCCACTCCTTCGTGGATTTAACCGATTACTTTCCCCTCATCCATCTCCTTTCAGCACAACCTTCTTTTCACACAACCCTGTACAAGGATCACTCATGAAAGCTCTCTACATTCACGGAAAACAAGATATTCGCCTCGAAGAGGCTCCCCTACCCGAACCTGGAGAAGGTGAAGTGCGCCTTCGTATGGCATATGCAGGAATTTGTGGTTCTGACCTGCACTACTACTTCGAGGGAGCCAATGGCGCCTTCGTCGTAGAAGAGCCGATGGCTCCTGGGCATGAAGTCTCTGGTTACGTGGATTACGATCCTTCTGGGAAGCTCGGCGCTAACACTCCGGTGACGGTGCATCCAGCTACCTTCGGGGCTGTGGTTCCAGGAATCGAGGATAAACGTCACCTCTTCCCTGGCGGTAGTTACCTCGGTTCGGCCTCCACACATCCACATACACAGGGGGGTATGATGGAATACCTCATCGTCAAGGACTTCATGGTTCGAGAACTTCCTAAAGGGATGAGCCTGCGCCTTGCTGCCCTCGCTGAACCTCTTGCTGTTTCACTGCATGGCATCAATATCGCCGGTGGCGTGGAAGGTAAGAAGGTGCTGGTCTCAGGTTCAGGACCGATCGGTCTACTCGCCGCTGCAGGCGCAATCGCGGCTGGTGCCACCGAAGTAGTGTGTACCGATGTCCTTGATGGGCCACTTGAGCGTGCAGCTAAGCTCGGCGCAAAGACGGTACGCGTCGATAAGGAGGCGCTGCCCAGCAACTACTTCGACGTGGTACTTGAATGTTCCGGTATCCCGGCGGCCATCAACGCCACCTTCGCCGCCATCCGCCAGGCCGGTATCCACACCCAGGTGGGAATGATGCCGAGTACACCACAGCCGATCCTTCTTGCCTCAGTGATTTCTAAAGAAGTTCAGATTCGCGGATCTTTCCGTTTCAACAACGAGATCGACGAAGCCATCGCACTTCTGGCCGAGCGTCCGGAGATCGGGGACATTGTTGTGACGCATACGATTTCCGCCGACGAGGTTGTGGACGCCTTCGCAGTGGCAAAGGATTCACAGAAATCGGGCAAGGTGCTCGTGGATCTGTGGAACTGAGGATCTGTGGAACTGAGGACGTTTCGCTCAACCGCAGATACATAAGGCTTATAGGCCATCTCGTGTTGTTGTGGCATATATGAAGCGGGTGACAACCCCACGATAGTTGCCACCCGCTTCCGCGGTCTTCCGTTAGAACTCGCTCTCCCACAACAGGAAGTACGTTGTGCACACATCATGAGAGCGAGACGAAAGCACCTGTGTAATTATGACACGTGTCCATCGTGCCTGGTCAAGCGCCAAGTCACGCTCTTGGCCTTGCCAACAGCCTCCATGTAACACGGCCTCCCTCAAATAAAGTTGAAACGAACCTGGGAATTTAGGGGGAATGAAGAGATTTCCCCCTCCTTCACCACAAGAGCAGTGAAAAATCCTCTGAAAACTCTCTTTCCACAGGCCAGAGACGTGATATATCTCACAATGATTGTAGAGTGTGCGCCACGAAATACGGAGTAGCGCATCTACCAGCCTTCCACGTATCCACGTTCGTCGCTCAGCACTCTGAAGGTTGGTCAGCTTGACTGACTCATCACCACATTCGAATACTCACTTCCCCACCCACATACTCGTCGCCGCTACGTAAGCGGTTGCAGAGCGTTTATTCACTGCACGTAACTGGACACGATAGGTGGCATGGGACAGCGAGTATGGGACACATATCGACATGGCACGTGCTATAAGTGTAGACACGCGAGGATACAGTGAAAATGGCCAAAAGCGTCTATTTGTGTACTTTCACTGTATCCTTAGGGAAGTGTCCCCATGAGCGCTGCGTCATACGTGTACAATTCTGGATTTCGCACCTTTTCGTCATTAAGGAGCACCCGTATGCCTCGGATGAACGTCGAGTCATTTAACCTCGATCATCGCGCCGTCACCGCCCCTTACATCCGTGTTGCCGATGTGAAGCATCTTCCCGGAGGTGACACCCTCACCAAGTACGATATTCGCTTCACTCAACCCAACGTAACTCACCTCGATATGCCTGCTGTTCACTCCATTGAGCACCTTGTAGCTGAACTCATTCGCAATCACAGCGAGGCCGTCATTGATTTCTCTCCCATGGGTTGCCAGACAGGCTTCTATCTTCTCCTTGCCGAGGAGCCTAATGTTTCCTCTGTCGCCACGCTCCTCGAAGCTACTTTCACCGACCTTTTATCCGCAACCGAAGTTCCCGCCGCGAACGAAGTCCAGTGCGGCTGGGGAGCAAACCACAGCCTTTCCGCAGCCCAGGAAGCCGTTCAAGCAATGTTGAATGAGCGTGCTTCCTGGGAGATCGTCGAAGGGGCAAAGGAGGCCACCCAATGACACGCGTGCGTGCAATCGTCTTGGCTGCTCAAGACGAAGAAGTTCGCCCTATCCTCAACGCTCTTGATTCCGTGGCGACGAAGCCTGTGCGCCTTGCCTGCCCTGTGGCGACCGTTTGGATTACGGCCTCAACCCACGGAAATATCATCGTCATTAAGACGGGGATTGGGCTTGTGTCCACAGCAAGCGTCTTGGGGTGGGCTCTCGCCCGATTCACACCTAAAGTAGTGCTCTTCACCGGAACCGCAGGAGGACTCGCCGCCGATATCAATGTAGGAGATGTCGTCGTCGGCACCTCGTATGCCTACGGAACTGCGGATGCAACAGCTTTCGGCTATGCGCGTGGCCAGGTTCCAGGCCAACCAGCCGTGTTTGAGGGTGCACGCGAGTTGTTTGAACACTGCACCTTACCGTTGCGTTTTGGGCAGATGCTATCTTCGGATGCCTTCGTTACCGCTGCAAACGTGGGTGATATGCGCCAGACTTTCCCAGAGGCTCTCACCACTGATATGGAGACAACAGCTGCCGCACAAGTGTGTGCAGCGTGGGATATTCCTTATATTGCAGTGCGTTGTGTCTCCGATCTCTGTGGCCCCACCGCAGATCAGGATTACCACATGGCTCTTGATAGTGCGGCAGAGCGTTCAGCTCGTGCTACGTTGGACGTGCTCACCTACCTTGCCGAGCCCGCACCTTCAGGCCCACGCCAGAAGTTCTCCGTTCCGCTCCTCTCCTTGGGGTTGAGGACGGTTTTCGCACGCACAAATAACCTTGAACCAGGCGAAATCCACCCCGAAGATGCCGCCTTGCGCGACGAGGTTGCGGAGAATCTTCCCGGAGCCACAGCGGAGCAGATCAATACAATCCTCTCCCTTGCGGGTGCGGCTCGCACAGCAATCGAATCAGATTTGGGGCTCACACTCACTGCAAAACAGTACGATCGCGAGCGCATACGTATCGCGCAGGAAAGTGGTGTGGATACAGGGCGTGGAAAACTTGCGTGGCCTCCTACGTCTCAGACAATCATTAAGCGTTTCAACGGTTACTGGAATGATGCGCTCACTGATATTGGCCTCAAGGTACAGACTGGGCGTAAACGAGGTGGCCTCAAGTTCAGCGATAAGGACTACATTCAGGCTCTTCGTCAATTCTCCACATGGTCAGCCAAACGCGGCTCGGCACCCTCGTATAAGTCTTACCAAATATGGATCAAGGAGACTCACAGGGCAGGAACTGCTCCTTCCGGTGCTGCTATTCGTCAGCGTTTTGGTTCCTGGCGTGCAGCTACCCACGAGGCGCAGATTTAAGCGAGTTTTCAATGTTCACCAAGGGTGGTGGCTGGTTTAACATACCCTCACTTAATTGAATCGCAACTCACAAAAATTGTAGATGTGCACACTTCACACATACGGTATCTGGTGCTTTCCATCAGATACCGCCTCTCGGCACCCTCAAATAGGGTCAATATCGGCACATATGACGTTGATAAACCAGATGAAAATGACACTCTTCCCTCGGAAGTATTGCAGTGAAGTAGGGTCACATGAGACATCACATTTTCAGATTCGCTCTGATCGGACTTTCCCTACTTTCTGTCCTAGTTTCCCCACTCTTGTACAGCCAACGAACACGGTAGTTAACGCCGTAACTTTCGTCGGACTACACCTTCTTCTCCCCGTGGGATGCACACTCCTAAGCTGCTCAGTCGTGCTACATTACCTCACTCCAGTTCGCACACAGAACGCACAGAACGAACCAGGACGAGAAGCTCCTATCAGAAAATGATGCTGCGCAAACTCCCACATCTGAAGAAAAGCCACTCCACCCTCATGGAACTTCCCTCACCTCTTCAACCTGACCCCTCATCGCCGGTATCACAGTAATTGCCGCAGGTTACCTGCCTATATCTTCCGCAGCAATCTGATCCCTTAGACTGATGCAGCCGCAATCTGATCCAAGAGCCAGGCGTACACGAAGGCTTGTTCACGGAATCTCTCGTAACGGCCAGACTTCCCACCATGCCCAGCTACCATCTCGATCTTCTCCAAGATCGGCCGAGCTACCGGATCATTCTGCGTCACTTCACGAAGAATCTGCACCCACTTCGTCGGCTCCACATACGAAACGCGAATATCGTTGAGCGAAGTAGTGGCAAGAATCGCTGGGTAAAGTTCGCAACGCACATTCTCCGTGGGAGAGTAGGACTTCATATAGGCATAAACCTCAGCATCCTCAATCGGGTTACCCCATTCCTCCCACTCCCCTGCAGTCAGCGGGAGTTCCGGCTTGAGAATCGTAGTGAGAGAATCAACGAAGGGTACACCCGCATGAATGGCACGGAAAAGTTCTGGAGCCATATTCGCCACAGCCCCCATGAGCAAACCACCCGCTGAACGCCCTTCGGCAGCTAAACGCCCCTGTGCTACCCATCCAGAATCGACCATCCAGCGTGCACAGTCCACGAAATCAGTAAAGGTGTTCTTCTTCTCCAGAAACTTGCCATGCAGATACCACTGTCGACCCATCTCACCGCCCCCGCGCACATGGGTCCAACCAATCACTACTCCGCGCTCAAGAAGAGAAAGGAATGCTGGGAGGAAACGAGGATCGTTCGACACTTCATAAGAGCCATAACCGTAGATATAACCAGGATTGGTGCCATCAGCCATAACATCTGCTCGATGAATGAGAGTGAGAGGAAGCATCGTGCCGTCAGCGGCACGCACCTGCACACCTTCTTCCACGTAGAGATCTGGATTATAGCCGGGAACTTCTACGGATTTAAGCTGCTGCAGCTCACCGTTGGACGCAGTGTAGGAAGCCACTTCCAAAGGGCAAAGCACCGATTCAGTGGAGATAAGGATCTCTGAACTCTCCCACCAAGCTGGGGCGTAGATCGTTGTTGTGGCCAAGCGGCGACGTGGCACCTCTGTAAGATCCCCCCAAATCTGGCGTTCATGGGGTTCGCGATAGGTGACTTGCTGGGAAACGGTAAGCACCTGCGCTCGGCTGCGCCGTGCCACACGCACCGAAGTCTCCCCCTCACTGCGCATCACCACAGCGAAGAAATCTCGAAAAGCCTCCACCTCACTGATTCGCTCACCTGTGTTCGGCTTGAGCACACTCACCCATTCGTTCGGCTGTGAGGTGCGGATTGGACCCGTCGCAACCTCAAAATCTTCCATGTTTGCGTTGTGCGTAATCAAGAGGTGATCCCCGGCTGGCTCTACGAAGTACTCAAGGCCAGGATCTCGCCAAGCGACGACAATGGGTTCAGCCAACGGATGTGCAGTGGAGACAAGGCGCACCTCCGTGGTGGTGACAGACTGTGAAGTGAGCACCACCCAGGTACCGTCGCGCGAAGGCTCGTGCCAGAGATCAAATTGAGGATCATCCTCCTGGAAGATGAGACGATCGTCGTTCGGATGCGTGCCAACAGTGTGGAGCCACACCTGATAGGTTCGCCAAGATTCATCCACCTTTGCGTAGAAGATCGCGCGCGAATCAGCACTCCAGGCCAGGCCGTAGCCAGCACCCGTGACAGCATCATCAAGAACCATTCCGCTGGTGATATCGAAGATACGGAGTGTGAAATGTTCGTCGCCCGAAAAATCCACACCGAGTACACCAATGTCCCCATTTGGCGCGGGAAGAAACCCTGAGGTTCCGAAAAATTCTTCCCCTTCAGAGAGGGTGTTTCCATCCCACACGAGTTGTTCGCCCGCAATTCCTTCAGCCAATTCGGCCTGAGTGGGGCGCGGAAGATCTGCGGAAGATGCAGCTGCCTCTACCTCTTGCGAGTTAGCTTCGCAAGCCGACGAACGTGTGACTCCTACCGTGGCAGGTACACGAAATTCGGCGGGGTAGTTCTTTCCCTCCCATGTGCGGCGGTAGTACCACCACTCTCCCTGACGTGTGGGAACAGTAGTATCTGTGAGTTGTGTGCGAGCCGCAATATCACCGGCAATCGACTCTATGAGAGGTTCAAGCTCTGCCGTGCGTGCAGCTGTCCACGCATTTTCTTCCTCAAGCAAGGCGAGAAGCTCCGGGTTGTCTTTCTCGCGAAGCCACTCGTAGTTATCTACATAGGTATCCCCATGAAAAATACGCTGTGTGGGAACCTTCTTCGCCACAGGTGCCTGTGCGGCACGCGCACGAGCTGCTGTTGAATCTCCCGCCACGGAAGGTGCAGCGGCAAAAGAATCAGATGTCGTGATGTTAGCGTTGCTGTGGGTCACACCCTGCTCAAGATCGCTCATAGCGACGATCTTAGCGAATGCCCAGGGTAGAATCACTGTCAATCACCCAAACCCGACCTCGCTGCACATCGCACCCTCCCAGGGCGGCTTTTGCCTACCCCTGTGCCTTACTCTGTGCCACCGCCAAGGAATCACAGAGTTCATTGGCACTATCCCCGGCATGACCCTTCACCCATTCCACCTCAGTGCGCCCAGAACGCCCCTCGTATAGGTCGAGAAGCCTCTCCACTAGCTCACGGTTGGCCACAGGTGTACCGTCAGCCTTCTTCCAACCCTTTCTCCGCCAATTCGGTGCCCACTTCGTCATCGTATTGAGCACATAGGTGGAATCACAACGAATGAGAAGATCTCCTTTAGGCCCCACATATTCAAGGGCTCGGATCATCGCTGTAAGTTCCATGATGTTGTTTGTTGTTCTCGCCGCTGCACCACTTGCGCGCACTCCCGAGATTTGCTCTACCCAAGCCCAACCTCCTGAGCCAGGATTTCCTGAGCAGGCTCCGTCGGTGGCAATAATGGCATCAAAACCAGGGGAAATGTGCCCCACCGAGCCTGGGTGCGAACGGTCAATCCCTTCGGATCTCTCAATCCTTCTGGAGTTCTCAATCCCCTCGGAATCGTGGGTACCCTCGTCGTGGGTACCCTCGTCGTCGAAAAGCGTGTGGTTCCATTCCCTCTCCGAGACTACCGGCAACGCACGCACCATGCCGATCCCTTCGAGAATACTCAGGATATCTTCGTGCCAGAGGGTGAGCCGGGCACCGTCAGCTGAGGAGAGAGTGGCAAAACCGTGGCGCACAGCAAGATCAGAAGCATGAGCACCTTGAGCAAAGCCAAGATCTTCCAAACGTGCGAGAACGTCGTGTGTTTCAAGGCGGAATTCGTCAGCAATCTCGATGATGGGGAGCCACGTACTCATGTGCCCAGCATAGAGGATCGTTATAGCGCAAGGCAGATAACGAGAGAACAAACGACGAGAGAGCAGTACAAGAAAGAAGATGAGTAAAGCTGAATTGAGATCAGATTTCCTGAACGAGAGATCCACATGAAGAAGCCAGAGATCAGCATGAAGAAGAGCGTCTGAAAGCTGGCATAGCCCAAGAGTGATGACAAGCAACTCGCAAAGAGAGCACGCACAGCACTCAGAGCTGCGACAAAGTGTGACTCGAAAGAGTTAAGCCCGTCTCCATCTCATGCATGGATGACGTGCGCCGGGTAAATTTGGAGTGGAATTTGCACAAAGGAGAGAGTGTATGCTGCCCCTGTCTGCCTACCGTGAGGCAATCCATCTCGACACGCCCATCCCCACCCCCGACCCCGATCCGCGGTCGAACGCGGATCTTGTCAATCTCGCACTCAATGGTCTTAGGGGGCGCGCAGCCAGCGACGACGATCCTGACCGTGCGATTTATTCGATGAGTGGACTCTACAAAACTCTGCGTGAAGAACTCATCGAACGCACACCCGGCCTCCTTCCACTAGATGTCTCTCAAGCTATCGACACTCTTCTCTACCGCCACTCGGCTCACCTTGGACGCACCACAGGTGCCAACCTCATGCGTATCTCAGAAATGTGGCCAAGCTCGGATTATTCGGCTGCACGGAATGTGGCAATGTGGCGCGGTGATGTGCGTGAACTCGTGGCCGATGCCGTGGTCAATGCCGCACTCCCTGATCTGCAGGGCTGCCATGATCCGAACCATCCGTGCATCGATAATCACATTCAAGGCCAGGCGGGGCCATGGATGCGCAACGATTGTGCAATTATCCGTGAAATGCAGGGGCATGACGAAGTTGTGGGGAGCGCAAAGCTCACTCGTGGTTATCGCCTTCCCGCACGCTACGTGCTACACACAGTAAGCCCACGTGTGGGCACTGAGGGTGTTACCGATACGGATCGTGCTGCTCTTGCCTCTTGCTACAATTCCTGCCTAGATCTTGCTCTTGAGAAGGGGGATATCCACACCGTTTCCTTCTGCGCACTTTCCACAGGAGCCAATGGTTTCCCCTTCGAAGAGGCTTCACGCATTGCTCTGAGCACAGTAAGTAAGTGGCTCTCAAAGCACGGGACGGATGTCATTCGCCTCGTCATCTTCAATATTTTCGACGATCACGACGCCGAACGTTACACGCGCGTAGTCTCCAACTGGATCGAGGACTAATGTCAACACACAAGACACCACTTGGCAACACGCCGGAGGAAACGAGCGACAACCTTGACATCGCTGGTGTTCCCCTTCCCACCTCGAAACCTCGAAGCAACGTCAATACCCTCACAGTGAGCCTCGTCGCAATAATCGCCGTGCTTGTCGTGGCACTCGTTGTCGCACTTATTCGCCCCTGGGATCAGGGTATTGCCTCCCAGGCACAAACTTCTTCAGATACACACACCCCCGACGTCACCACCCAAACGGCGCACCTCGATTCTTACCAGCAAGCTGAAGCCGATCTGGCAGCAGCACAAAAACTCACGGCAGGCACAGACTACATTCCCTCCCAGGCCAGCGCGGCTCGTACAGCAATTGCTCAACTCCCCCAAGCTGCCGATGGCTCTGGCCTCACTCTCGGTCCGGCAGATGCACCCGTTCACGTGCGTGTCTTTGCAGATTTCTCCTGCCCAATCTGCGTGAAACTCCACAAAGACACCTTCACGCAGCTCGAAGCACGAGCGAGGGCAGGCGACATTCGCCTTGAGTTCACGAACTTCGTTATCTTCGACGAAAAGTACGGTTCTGGGAAGGCTGCACGCGGCGCACTTGCCGCAGCGCAACAGGGGAGAATGTGGGAGTTTATCGCTGCTGCCTTCAACTCTGCACACGAAGGTGAACACCCCACATACACTGATGAATCTGTAGCTGCAATCGCTTCACAGGCAGGTGTGCCAGATATGGCAGCATGGAGCGAGGCTTATGCCTCCACCGATGTGGCACATGAGGTGTCTGCGCAGACATCTATAGCTACAGGGCTGGGATTGGGAGGAACCCCGGCCATGCTCATCGGCAATGCCTTTGTGGGCGGCTATGTGAATTACCAGGCAATCGACGGCACGATCACAATGCAGAAGAAGCTGAACGAGAAAGGTCTTAACTAGGCTCTGCTACAGGAATGAAAAGCGTCCTATTCGCTCTGCCATGTGTGCCAGAGTGAAGCGTACTGCCCACCGGATGCCACAAGTTCGCGGTGACTTCCCAGTTCAACAATCTGCCCCTCACTCATCACAGCCACACGATCCGCATCGTGTGCTGTGTAGAGCCGGTGAGCAATTGAGATCACCGTGCGCCCCTCGACAACTCTAGCTAAAGCGCGCTCAAGTGAACGAGCTGCTCCTGGATCAAGGAGTGACGTAGCTTCGTCGAGCACAAGAATGTGCGGATCGAGGAGCACAATCCTCGCGAGAGCTACCTGCTGTGCCTGCGCCGGCGTGAGCTGGAGACCACCTGCTCCAATCCTCGTCGCCACGCCTTCCTCAAGATCGTTCACCCACGATCCGGCCTCCACTGCTTCGAGGGCAGCCAGCACTTGCGCCTCACTCGCCTCCGCTCGCGCCAGGCGCAGATTCTCTGCCAGAGTCCCCACAAAAGAGTGGTGTTCTTGAGTCACCAGCGCCACGACGCTCGGCCGCTGCTGCTCTGCAATACTCGACACTTTCCTGCCATAGACACAGATCGAACCGCTTTCAGGGGAATTGATTCCAGCGATGAGGCGACCAAGTGTGGACTTTCCTGCTCCGGAAGAACCAACTATCGCAAGTTTTTCACCTCGGCGAATATCCAGGTTAACTCCATGGAGAACGTCGCGACCGGAGGAATAAGCAAAACGCACGTCGTGCACGCTCACGGCAACGTCCTCCGTGCACAATTGAGTTTGCGCTCCCCTCATAGGGGTGTGAGAAGCAAGGATGTCAGGCTCGGATATTCTCGCTTTCTCCCCTGTACTTTCGGCTGAGTTATCCTGCATCTGCGCGGACTCATACAGCTCTTCTACCCCAAAGATTCGGGAGAAAGAAGCAGTGGTGAATTGGAGGGCATCTACCCACCAGCTGATTTCTGTGAGTGGTGAGCGCACGTGCTGAGCGTAGAGCGCCACCGTGGTAATCGTTCCCACACTTACGAGGCCTCGTTGAAGAAGGAACACTCCCCAGAGCACGGCAAGGAGTACAGGAAAAGCCACAATGAGCATGAGGAGGAAGATAAAAACTCCTCGAACCCAGGCGGTATAACGCTCATTGCGCCACATTTCGCGCATGAGGGTATCGAAACGTGAAATCCGCGTACCTCCCATATCCAGCGCATCTATTGTGGCCAACTGTTCAACGGTTTCGGATACCATACCTGAGCTTCCCGCCCACAATGCTGCAGCAGCGAGATAGGCCGGAATCGTGCGGCGTACATACCAACGCAATGAAAAGTAGAGAGGCGGCAAGGGCACCAGTACTACAACCCCAAGCAGAGGGTTTACAGCAATTGCCGCTGCCATCGTCACAATGATCGTCAGAGAAATAATGATAATTCGTGAAATCCCTCTCTGGATGAAGCCAGCCACCCGCTCCACATCGTGTGTGGTGCGCCCCAGAAGGTCACCCGTGCCAGCTTCTTCAACGAGTGAGAGCGGCAGATGCGTAACAGCCTCTACTACGCGGTTGCGCAGGCGCATATACACACGCTCACCTAGCTTCATAGCCTCATATTCGCCAATATAGGCGAGGATGGCTTGAACGATGACAACGAGGAACATAGCGATGATGACATCGCGGATGAAGGAGGAGGTAGCTCCACGTGTCACAGTATCAATAGCATGGCCGATAAGCTGCGGAGTTACGACAGCAATACAAGCACCCATCAGTTGCAGAGTGAGCACATAAGCGAAACATCCACGAAATTCTTTGAGAATTCCGAAGAGCTTGCGACGTACCGTTTTTCCCGAGGCGATAGGAAGTCTCATGTCTCCTCCTCGTTGGCATATACGACTTCTTCATTCTGGTTCTCGCCACCGCGCTGAACTACCGCTTTGTAATCCTCTCGCCCCAATAATTCTCTGTGGGTTCCTCGTGCTACTTCCTTCCCTTTAGCAATAAACACAACTTCGTCGCTCATGTCGAGAATAAGAGGAGAGGAAGTAACGACGATCGTCGTTGCCCCACGTCGTGCAGAAGCAAGCTGGTGAGCTATATGGGATTCAGTATGCGAATCTACGGCACTCGTTGGCTCAATAAACACTGCAATATCAGGGCGGCGAGCGAGGGCACGAGCCAAAGCAACACGCTGGCGTTGCCCTCCAGAAAGTGAACGCCCACGCTCGGAGATTGTGCCATCAAGTCCACCGTAGACTGACGTGAGCACGTCGCCCGCCTGAGCGATCTCAAGAGACTCAGTAAGAAGAGGATCGGCAGGGCGCTTTCCCGGTTCCTCCTGAAAAAGGGCGCGAGCGTGGCCATCCACAGCGAGGATATCGCTAATCTGCTCGGGAACTTCGCGGGCTTGAATATCCTCAGCTTCCGGCCCCATGAGCCCCGAACGTAAAGTGCCTGTGAAAAGTTCGGCAATCGCACCCGAAAGCACAATATGTTCACGCACTTCGTGCACCGGAATCTCACGCAAATCCACCTCCCCGGCATAGGTGGTATCCGCATCATCCACACGGGTTAGGCGAGTGGCAATCGCCGTGGATTCCGCCGGATTGAGAGCGACAAGCGCCGTAAACTTCGCGCCTTCCACACGCACACCTGAGGTGGCATCAGTCAAGCAAGTATGCGCCCAATCAATGTGGGGGTAACGTGGATCTTCAGAGTGAGAATCGTAACCCGGACGCACGGTGGAATCATCCACAAGTGGCCTAGTTGCGAGGATACGTGCGATTTTTTTAGCTCCTACCCAGCCGCGTGTGAGTGTCTGGATCGAGTTGGAGAGCGCGCTGACAGGTAGAGCAAGGAAGGCTGTATAACCGTAGAAGGCAAAGAGATCACCAGGGCTTATTTTCCCCTCAAAAGTGAGCACAAGTGCCCCAGAAACGACAACAGCCGTGAAAATCGCCGGCCCTGCGGTCTGGATTGCGTTGAGGAACGCACGCAGTCTCGCCACCTTGATTCCAGCTTCCATAAGGAGTTCAGATTGGTGGCAGTATTTCTCGTTATACGTATCTTCTCCGCCTACACCGCGTAGAATACGCAAACCGACCACGGCATCGGAGGCGAGTGTCGTGAGTTTTCCTTCTTCTTCACGTTGGACAGCAATTTTCTTCTGGAGAGGTTTAATCACGAAGGTAATACCCACCATGAGAAGAGGAAGGCCGATCGCCACAAAAATGCCAAGAGGTGCGGATACACGAATCATGAGTACGGACACTACGACGAGAGCAAGGAGAGAGGCGAGTGCTTCGGGAACAAAGGCGATGAGTCGGCCGATCTTCTCACCGTCGGAGGTGGCAGCAGCGACGATATCTCCCGAAGGAATGTCGCGTGCAGCCGTGGTGCGCCGTGAAAAAATCGTGCGAGCAAGGCGACGCATCGGCTCCCACATGCCCCGCAACCAGAGCACGATGAGCACTGGCTCTGTGAGGGAACCCGCTGCTCCTAAGAACAGAAGAAAGCACGCCGTGAGAATTGGCTGGAGGAGATTCGAGGAGAATCCATAGGACATTCCAGCATCAATAGCCTCACCGATGGCGCGAGGAAGAAGTGCCATCGCCACAGCTCCAACCCCCATGAGGGCTGTTGAAACCAGCATAAGTTTCCAGTTGCGGCGGAATGTGTGCAGGAGGATCCCACGAGCAGAGGAGGTGATCTGTGGGGGTTCCTCACGTGGAGTTTTCAGAAAATTTGGCCATCTCCGAGGTGTCCAAGCCACAAGAGGACGCACGGGTTCGGCAGTAGTATGGGGCGGTTGCGGAACAGGATTTACCGTCGCAGCCTTATTCCTAGTCACCTTCCTCATGCTCCTCCTTAATGTATTTTGCAAAAACAGCGAGGTCCCTTCGTGGAGTCTAGGGGTGCGCTCATCGCATATCGTCTGAGGGGAGTGTTCAAGATACACCCAAAGAAGGCTTATTAGCCAAAGAACGCAGCTAAAGTGTAGGTGTGATTATGCAATTAGAGAGGACGACTCTGCGGTCAATAAGCCCAATAAGCTGAGGCTAGGTTAGAGAAAAGAAACCCCGGAACCACTCTTAAGCGAGATTCCGGGGAACTCCGGTGCTCAAGAGGGGAGTTGAACCCCTACGCCCTTTCGGGCACACGGACCTGAACCGTGCGCGTCTGCCTATTCCGCCACTTGAGCAGGCCACCACCGAATACAACGATAGTGCAGCAGGTGCCAGCTTAGCGCGTCGAGTGGAATTTTACCAAAACTCTCCGATGTGCACCCGCTCTCATAGCCCTACTTTCCTTTCATCTGTCACTGTGAATCACGGTGCGCCACGGTCAAACGCGGTACACCAC
Organism: Actinomycetaceae bacterium zg-1166; assembly: GCA_015679245.1. Lineage (GTDB taxonomy): Bacteria > Actinomycetota > Actinomycetes > Actinomycetales > Actinomycetaceae > Changpingibacter. Next base: position 1,888,447 of record CP064953.1, read on the forward strand.
CGTGAATCGCAGTACGTAAGATCAAACGCAGTGCGCGGAGAAAAAGCGGAGCTATCCCACACGGCTACGCATGAGCACTTGACGATTGCTACATTCAGCCGATGCTGTAGCTACATTCAGCATTCGACGATATGCACGGCGAGTCCACCCTGTGATGTCTCTTTATATTTAGAGAGCATATCCACGCCGGTCTGGCGCATCGTCTCCACCACGGTATCAAGATCTACCACGTGCCGTCCATCTCCCCACAACGCCATGCGTGCCGCATTAATCGCTTTGACCGCTGCAATAGCGTTGCGCTCAATACATGGAATTTGTACGAGTCCACCCACAGGATCACAGGTGAGTCCAAGCGAGTGCTCCATCGCGATCTCAGCGGCGTTCTCCACCTGGAGCGCAGTTCCACCCATTGTCTCAGCAAGCCCAGCTGCAGCCATCGCACTTGCCGAGCCCACCTCTCCCTGACAGCCTACTTCAGCTCCAGCGATAGAAGCATTCTGCTTAATAAGACCTCCAATCGCAGTAGCTGCAAGGAAAAAGCGGCGCAGACCCTCAGTAAGTGCAAATTCATGGTTTGGCTCACCACGTTTACCACAAGATTTCGTTAGTGAGAATGAATCTTCTACTGCACTTGTGCGTTCACACATGAACTCCGACCAGTACATAAGAACAGCAGGAACCACGCCTGCAGCGCCGTTCGTTGGCGCCGTAACAACTCGGTGGCCAGAGGCATTCTCCTCATTCACTGCAAGTGCATAAAGGTTTACCCAATCCATTCCAGCTAGGGAATCATTCGAGGCTGGACGGGAACTCAGCTCGGTGTAGAGACGACGAGCACGCCGGCGCACTTGTAGCCACCCCGGAAGGTAGCCCTCAGCCTCACATCCTGCGGTAATACACTCCTGCATCACATGCCATACCCTCGCAATGTAAGAATCAAGATCCTGACGCGAACGGGTGGCAAGTTCGTTGGCTTCCACAACTTCCCAGATCCGCAAGTTGTTCTCATGGCAGATAGTAAGGAGTTCACGCGCTGTGGTGTAGGGGTAAGGAACACTCCCCTCACTCATATTTACAGTTATATCTGCTATATCTGCGCCACATTCACTTTGTGCATCCAGAATTTCCGATACTTCTGGAAGGCGCGGAGCAGGTAAATCGTCGAGTGATATGACGCTGGGAGAAAGGCGTGGATCACCGATTTCCTGCATGAGGAAACCACCGCCCACGGAATAATACGTTCGTTCAAGCACTACTGCCCCACCATGACGAGCCGTGAGCGTAAGTGCATTGACATGGTAGGGGAAAATGACTTCGGGGAGGAATCGAATATCTGTGGATATACGGAAGGGGACAGGAAGATGACCTGCGAGGTTAAGAATTCCACTCTCCTCTACGTTATCGACAAAGGAGGCGACGACATCTCCGGGCACGGTGTCGGGGCGAAATCCTGCCAATCCTAGAACAACAGCACGGTCGGTGGCATGTCCACGCCCAGTGGCACCGAGAGAACCAAGCAGATCCACATGGAGAGAGGTGAGTGGAGCAGTCTCGTCGGATTCATAAACCTGGCAAAGTTCCTGTGCGAATTGGAATCCAGCACGCATCGGCCCCACAGTATGAGAGGAAGATGGACCAATGCCGATAGAGAACATGTCAAAAACTGAAAATGGCTTTGCGAGAGCTGGAGCTACACGAGTATTGCCCACTGCACGAGTGGGTTCTTCCTCTGAATCCAGTGAATCGAGCTGAGTCCATACCATGGGATAAGGGTAGCTTCCTGAGCTGGATTAATTGTGTAGATTGTGTCAGCTGGGCGTGAAGTATGCCAAGATCCGGCTTGACCTAGGCTCCTTAAGAGGCCTGCTATACCCGGTTGTACATCAAGACCTGCGCGTTTAGCTTTTTCCCATCTTGGTAAGAGGTTAGTATTGTTGGACTGGATTATGGAAAGTCGGTGCGTTCATGGATTTCGCTGCTGAACTTCGCAATGCGGGCTTGCGTGCAACCCAACCACGCCTCGCTGCCCTCGCTTTTATCGCGGAAAAAGGGCACTGCACCGTTGACGACGTGCGCGATCACGTGCGCGCCAAGATCGGCAGCGTCTCGGTGCAAGCGGTGTACGACATCGTCCATATTCTTACTGAGAAGCGGATTCTGCGCGAGGTGCGCCCTGTGGGTCTGCCGACGATGTACGAGATCGAAACTTGCGACAATCACCACCATATTGTCTGCCGGATATGCCGCAAAATCGAGAATGTGCCGTGCGCAGTAGGGTATCGTCCCTGCCTTCAGGCCAGCACAACTTATGGTTACGTAATTGATGAGGCTGAGGTTGTGTATTGGGGTGTGTGTCCGGGGTGTGGGGGTTAAGGGGAGGAATCACACATTGGTTAGGCAAATTGAGGAGTCACACACTGGTTAGACGATAGATTAGTGGTGGTCTTCTTTTTCTTGTTTGTAGTGGTGTGTGTTTCGTTGCGTGCGTGTTGTACACGTACAGGGAAAGAAAAGGAAAGGAGGGGTGGCGGTGGTGTCCTACTCTCCCACACTCCTTCGAGTGCAGTACCATCGGCGCGTGGTGGGCTTAGCTTCCGGGTTCGGGATGGGACCGGGCGTTTCCCCACCGCTATGACCACCGCCACAACGGTTGGATTCACGTGCCTTCCTTACACACCCACCCGTATACACACACACGCGTGTGCGTGTGGGGGTGTGGGGGTTTGTTTCCGTAGAGTGGATGCAAGCATGTCAATCAACCACACCCCCACCAGAAAAAGAAGGGGGGTGTGTTGTCTTGTAGGTGATCGGCCTATTAGTACCAGTCAGCTCCAACCCTTACAGGCTGTCCACTTCTGGCCTATCAACCCTATGGTCTATAGGGGGCCTGACCTAAACCCCCAAAAAGAGGGTTTAGAAGGAGAACTCATCTTGGAGCAGGCTTCCCGCTTAGATGCTTTCAGCGGTTATCCCTCCCGAACGTAGCCAACCAGCCATGCTCCTGGCGGAACAACTGGCACACCAGAGGTTCGTCCGTCCCGGTCCTCTCGTACTAGGGACAGCCCTCCTCAATTCTCCTACGCGCGCAGCGGATAGGGACCGAACTGTCTCACGACGTTCTGAACCCAGCTCGCGTACCGCTTTAATGGGCGAACAGCCCAACCCTTGGGACCTACTCCAGCCCCAGGATGCGACGAGCCGACATCGAGGTGCCAAACCATGCCGTCGATATGAACTCTTGGGCAGGATCAGCCTGTTATCCCCGGGGTACCTTTTATCCGTTGAGCGACACCGCTTCCACAAGCCAGTGCCGGATCACTAGTTCCTACTTTCGTACCTGCTCGACCTGTCAGTCTCACAGTCAAGCCCCCTTGTGCACTTACACTCAACACCTGGTTGCCGACCAGGATGAGGGAACCTTTGAGCGCCTCCGTTACCTTTTAGGAGGCAACCGCCCCAGTTAAACTACCCACCAGGCACTGTTCCTAGCCCGGATCACGGGCCGAGGTTAGATGTGCAGCACGGCCAGAGTGGTATTTCAACAACGACTCCACGACCACTAGCGTGACCACTTCACAGTCTCCCACCTATCCTACACAAGCCGTACCGAACACCAATACCAAGCTATAGTAAAGGTCCCGGGGTCTTTCCGTCCTGCTGCGCGTAACGAGCATCTTTACTCGTAATGCAATTTCGCCGAGTTCATGGTTGAGACAGTAGAGAAGTCGTTACGCCATTCGTGCAGGTCGGAACTTACCCGACAAGGAATTTCGCTACCTTAGGATGGTTATAGTTACCACCGCCGTTTACTGGGGCTTAACTTCCCAGCTTCACCACCACAAAGAATGGCTGACCAGTCCGCTTAACCTTCCAGCACCGGGCAGGCGTCAGTCCGTATACATCGCCTTACGGCTTCGCACGGACCTGTGTTTTTGATAAACAGTCGCTTCTCCCTGGACTCTGCGACCCTCACCCCTAGCAGGCAAGCCACTTCAGGGTTCAGGCCCCCCTTCTCCCAAAGTTACGGGGGCATTTTGCCGAGTTCCTTAACCACGATTCTCTCGATCGCCTCAGTATACTCTACCTGACCACCTGTGTCGGTTTCGGGTACGGGCGGCTCAAACCTCACGTCGATGCTTTTCTCGGCAGCACAGGATCACCCTACTTCCCCCCTACACACGGGGGTCACCATCAGGCCTCGATGCTCACGCCTCCCGGATTTACCTAGAAGACCACCTGCGCCTTTAAACGTGCCAAGCCATAAGACACGCGGGGCTACCACTCTGCGTCACACCTGTTAACACGCTTGACCCATCACGCTCAGACCCCACGCCCTCACCCCACCACCACCCGAAAGTGACAGCAAAGATTGGGGATGGTTAGTATCACACAACAGACCATCGGACGGTTCTTCACCGGTACCAGAATATGAACTGGTTACCCATCGACTACGCCTGTCGGCCTCGCCTTAGGACCCGACTAACCCAGGGCGGATGAACCTAGCCCTGGAACCCTTAGTCAATCGGCGGACGGGTTTCCCACCCGTCATTCGCTACTCATGCCTGCATTCTCACTCGCATACAGTCCACGACACCATCACCAGGCCGCTTCACCCCATACACGACGCTCCCCTACCCCACACACACACAGTGCGGAAGCCGCGGCTTCGGTGGTGTGCTTAAGCCCCGCTACATTATCGGCGCAAGACCACTTGACCAGTGAGCTATTACGCACTCTTTCAAGGATGGCTGCTTCTAAGCCAACCTCCTGGTTGTCACAGCAATCCCACATCCTTTCCCACTTAGCACACACTTAGGGACCTTAACCGGCGATCTGGGCTGTTTCCCTCTCGACTACGAAGCTTATCCCCCGCAGTCTCACTGCCACGCTCACCCTCACGGCATTCGGAGTTTAGCTGACATCAGTAACCCGGTAAGGCCCATCAACCAACCAGTAGCTCTACCTCCGCAAGGAACCACGCAACGCTGCACCTAAATGCATTTCGGGGAGAACCAGCTATCACGGAGTTTGATTGGCCTTTCACCCCTACCCACAGCTCATCCCCCAGGTTTTCAACCCTGGTGGGTTCGGGCCTCCACACGCTCTTACACGTGCTTCACCCTGGCCATGGGTAGATCACCCCGCTTCGGGTCTAGAACACGCGACTCACGCCCTCTTCAGACTCGCTTTCGCTACGACTACCCCACACGGGTTAACCTCGCCACATGCCACTAACTCGCAGGCTCATTCTTCAAAAGGCACGCCATCACCCCCACCAAGAAGGCTCTGACGGATTGTAGGCGCCCGGTTTCAGGAACTATTTCACTCCCCTCCCGGGGTACTTTTCACCATTCCCTCACGGTACTATCCACTATCGGTCATGAAGGGTATTTAGCCTTACCCAGTGGTCTGGGCAGATTCACACGAGATTCCACGAGCCCCGTGCTACTCGGGCATCATGATCACCAGCCAGCATGATTTCACCTACGGGGCTCTCACCCTCTACGACAGGCCTTCCCAGACCCTTCAGCTACCACACCGGTTTATCACTGGCACGCACCCCGTCGGAGGCACGACACACAACCCCACAACACCACGCACGCAACACCCGACGGCTCTCACACACACGCGGTTTAGGCTCCTCCGCTTTCGCTCGCCACTACTCACAGAATATCTCTTCCACAGGGTACTAAGATGTTTCACTTCCCCCACTCACCACACACACCCTATACATTCAAGCATGCGCGACCAGGCATAACCCCAGCCAGGTTCCCCCATTCGGACACCCTCGGATCACCGCTCGCTTGCCAACTCCCCGAGGCATATCGCAGGCTGCCACGTCCTTCATCGGCCCTTCACACCAAGGCATCCACCGAACGCCCTAAAACACCTACAAAAACACTTGCATTACAACCCACAACACCAACCACAAAGGCCAGCACCATGAGCCAGATGCTCGCATCCACTATACGAAAACCAACCACCACACCAACACCACACAACCAACCCCCAAACAAGAGAGCCAGCCACACAGGCAGACAGGCACAGAACCCAAGAACCTGACAGCATGTTGAACCAAAGGGCATCCCAAAAAGACCCACACACCCACACCACGCGAGCATGCACACAGGCCCCTAAAACTCCCTAGAAAGGAGGTGATCCAGCCGCACCTTCCGGTACGGCTACCTTGTTACGACTTCGTCCCAATCGCCAACCCCACCTTCGACCGCTCCCCCCAAAAAAATGGTTAAGCCACGAGCTTCGGGTGTTGCCAACTTTCATGACGTGACGGGCGGTGTGTACAAGGCCCGAGAACGTATTCACCGCAGCGTTGCTGATCTGCGATTACTAGCGACTCCGACTTCATGGGGCCGAGTTGCAGACCCCAATCCGAACTGAGACAAGCTTTAAGGGATTCGCTCCACCTCACGATATCGCCACCCTCTGTACCTGCCATTGTAGCATGCGTGAAGCCCAAGACATAAGGGGCATGATGATTTGACGTCATCCCCACCTTCCTCCGAGTTAACCCCGGCAGTCTCCCGTGAGTCCCCACCACAACGCGCTGGCAACACGAGACAAGGGTTGCGCTCGTTGCGGGACTTAACCCAACATCTCACGACACGAGCTGACGACAACCATGCACCACCTGTACACCAGTCCGAAGACTCACACATCTCTGCGCAATCCCGGCGTATGTCAAGCCTTGGTAAGGTTCTTCGCGTTGCATCGAATTAATCCGCATGCTCCGCCGCTTGTGCGGGCCCCCGTCAATTCCTTTGAGTTTTAGCCTTGCGGCCGTACTCCCCAGGCGGGGCACTTAATGCGTTAGCTACGGCGCAGAAACCCGGAAAGGCCCCCACACCTAGTGCCCAACGTTTACGGCATGGACTACCAGGGTATCTAATCCTGTTCGCTCCCCATGCTTTCGCTCCTCAGCGTCAGTAACAGCCCAGTGACCTGCCTTCGCCATCGGTGTTCCTCCTGATATCTGCGCATTCCACCGCTACACCAGGAATTCCAATCACCCCTACCGCACTCTAGCCTGCCCGTACCCACTGCACGTGCGAAGTTAAGCCCCGCATTTTCACAGCAGACGCAACAAGCCGCCTACGAGCTCTTTACGCCCAATAATTCCGGACAACGCTCGCGCCCTACGTATTACCGCGGCTGCTGGCACGTAGTTAGCCGGCGCTTCTTATACACGTACCCTCAACCCAAACAAAAACCTGAGCCTTGTTCCGTGTCGAAAGAGGTTTACAACCCGAAAGCCTTCATCCCCCACGCGGCGTCGCTGCATCAGGCTTGCGCCCATTGTGCAATATCCCCCACTGCTGCCTCCCGTAGGAGTCTGGGCCGTATCTCAGTCCCAGTGTGACCGGTCACCCTCTCAGGCCGGCTACCCGTCGACGCCTTGGTAGGCCATCACCCCACCAACAAGCTGATAGGCCGCGAGCCCATCCCCCACCGAAAAAACTTTCCCCACCCAGCCATGCGACCAGACAGGAATATCCAGTATTAGACCCCGTTTCCAAGGCTTATCCCAAAGTGAAGGGCAGGTTACTCACGTATTACTCACCCGTTCGCCACTAATCCACCCAGCGCAAGCACCAAGCTTCATCGTTCGACTTGCATGTGTTAAGCACGCCGCCAGCGTTCGTCCTGAGCCAGGATCAAACTCTCCACAAAAAACAGAGAATCCAAAACAGACCCAAAAAAACAAAAACAGCCACGCAAACCAACCACAACAGCCAGCCCACGCAACCACAAAAACCACCACCACCAAACAACAGCAGCAGCTACCCAAAAATCCAACACACTATCAAGCACCCAAACACCACACCCACACCCCAGCCACCCGCGACTCTCACCGCGCCTAACCAGAGAGGCATAAGAATCAAGAAAACCCAATCCCTACCACTCGCACAAGAACACCACTCTAACAAGCAACGCCCCGGCGACAGATGAACACACTACTAACCCCCACACACCACTAGCAACCCCCAACAGGGTGAACCTAACCACACCCCAAAACAACCCCCACACACAAAAGGCGGAGATCCCTCAGAATCTCCGCCTTCTATGAACTTCATCAAGCGCTCATCCGGGCACTTGAATCACTTCTTTTTCTTTGTCTTTTCCGCAACGACAGTGAGGCTCAGCGTAGCCACAACATCGTCGTGGAGTTTTACGGAGGCCTTGTACTCGCCAGTGGACTTGATCGGGGTGGGTACCGTGATGGAACGGCGATCCACTGCCTTACCAACAGCCTCGGAGGCCACGTTGGCAATATCGATATTGGAAACAGCACCGAAGAGACGGCCATTTGTGCCAGCAGTCTTGACAATCGTCAGTGATGCAGCCTGAAGAACATCACGCAGAGCATGAGCTTCCTCAAGGGACGCGATAGCGCGTTTACGGCGAGCTTCAGCGATCTGATCCACCTGCTTCTGGCCACCCTTAGTCCACACCACGGCGTAACCACGTGGCACGAGGTAGTTGCGACCGTAGCCGTCCTTCACCTCGACAACCTCACCGGCAACACCGAGGCCGGAGACATCGTGCGTAAGAATGAGCTTCATGGATGTCTCCCTTCTCAGCGAGCAGAGCTCGAATAAGGAAGCAGAGCCATTTCGCGGGCATTCTTGATGGCCTTGGCGATCTTGCGCTGCTCCTGAACGGTGACAGCGGTAACACGACGAGCGCGAATCTTGCCGCGGTCGGAGATGAACTTACGCAGAGTTGCGGTGTCCTTGTAATCGATGTTCTCGATCTTCGCTGACTTCAGCGGATTAGCCCTCTTCTTGGGCTTGCGAAGCACAGGCTTCGGCATTTTTGGCTCCTTTTAGTTTGCGACGACGAAGTTCGCGAGCCACGCATCTCGTAGAGGCACCCCACGAGCATGTACTCGGGCGTTTCGCGATCCTGCCGCCTGTAGTCAATATATCCACATAAGTGGAAAGAAGAATGAAGGATGAAATTCAGTTAGAAGTTAGAAGGGAGGCATATCGTCGAAGTTCGACCCACCTACAGGAGGCTGGCTCCACTGATCGCCAGCCGAACCTCCTTGCGGCGCGGTATATGAGACACGACCTTGAGTGTTCTGAGCAGGCGCGCCGTAGCCACCACTCTGACCCCCGCTACCAGGAACCTTTGTCACCTGGGCACGAGCGTAACGCAGGGAGGGGCCTACCTCATCAACTTGAAGCTCGATAGAGGTGCGGCGTTCGCCGTTGTACTCATAGTTGCGCACAGTCATACGCCCAGTAACAACCACACGCATCCCTTTAAGGAGCGATTCGGCTACATTCTCAGCGTATTCACGCCACACAGAGCAGCGGATGAACATGGCTTCGCCATCTTCCCACTGACCCGTCTGACGGTTCTGCGTGCGCGGCGTGGATGCCACGGTGAAACTTGCAACAGGCGTTCCAGAACTCACATAACGTAGCTCGGGATCGCCAGTGAGGTTACCGACGATCGTCACAATTGGTTCGCCTGTCATGATTCCTCCCTAAACTCTCAGGCTTCCACGCGAAGCAGCTTTGTGCGCAGCACGTCCTCATTGAGGCCAAGCTGACGATCGAGCTCCTTAGCGATTTCCGAAGTTGCCTTCATATTGACAACCACGTAGATTCCTTCAGAATTCTTCTTGATGTCGTAGGCAAGGCGACGCTTACCCCAAATATCGACTTTCTCCAGAGAACCACCCTCATTTGGGATAACCTGAAGCAGCTTATCGACGTAGGTAACGATGTTGCGCTCGTCGACGTTCGGATCGAGAATAATCATCATCTCGTAATCACGCATGATTTCCCACCTCCTTTGGTCTTAGCGGTCATGGTCTTTCCATGACAGGAGGGACAATGCGTTGGCGCATCCCTACCATGTGGTAGAGAGCGCACCCTCCTACTCTATCTGTTTGAGTGGACGCGATCTAGAGCCCTGGGAATTTTGTGAGCTATCCATTGCCGTCCGAGTTGCCTCCTGACCCCACACCAGATTCACCAGAATCTCCACCTTCCTCAGAATTGTTCACCTCACTAGATCCACCACTACCTCCGTTAGTGGAATCAGATTCGCCGCTACTAGAACTTCCAGAACCAGCACCTTGGACAGGAGTCGCTGCTCCACCTGCAGGAGAAGGAGCTGGATTCACAGGATTTGCTGGGGCAGGTATCTGTTCAGTCTCGCCTGCATCCTCAGGAGCAGTTGTCTCTTTCTCCTCAGGAACATTTCGAGGGATCGGACTGGCAGTGGCACCTTCTGGCTTCACGAAATTCTCTACCGGCATACCCTCCGTGGCCTTCTCCATATAGCGCAGCCATACCTCAGCGGGGAAAGAACCTCCACCGATCCCGTACCAGTACTTCCCGAAACCGTCGAGCACCTGCTCCTCTCCATTCGGACCAATCTGATACATGTCCACCACAGTTACCATCTGGGGAATATAGCCTGCGAACCACGCCGACCACGGCCCTGAGGACGTACCTGTCTTTCCTGCCACCGGACGTTCAAGTTTGCCTGCTGTGGCACCTGTTGCCTGCCTCTGCGTCACACCCTCAAGAGCCTCGGTGAGCTGCGCCATGACGTTGGAATCAAAGACGCGCTTTCCACCATTCTTCCCTGAGTACACTTCCTCTCCCGAAGCGTTGACAACCTTACTGACCAGATACATCTCATGGCGTACACCCTGGTTCGCAAAGGTCGCATAGGCACGCAACATGTCGATTGATCGAGGAGAAGCCGAACCTAGAACATTCGTCGTCGTGGAATCAAGACCAGGAGTGTCTTCAGGGATTCCCGCACGAATAGCAACGTCACGAGTCTTATCCGGACCTACCTCAGCGTTGAGTTGCACGAATACTGTATTAACGGAGTACTTCGTAGCTGTCAGCAGATTGATGTGCCCTCGATCGATTCCGTCAAAGTTCTGTACTTCAATGTCCCCGATTTTCATGGGGGTAGAAGATGCGTAACGTTTACTTAGAGGGATCCCGTTCTCCAGTGCCGCCACCAGAGTGAAGGGCTTAAACGTAGAACCACCCTGAGCACGATCCTGAGTTACGCCGTTGCGTTCACGCTCCAAGTAATCCTTGCCTCCATAGAGGGCGTAGATCGCCCCTGTCTTTGGGTCAGCAGAAACGAGACTTACGTAGTTGTTTTCCGGGCGATCTTCAGGAAGTGCATCCACTGCGGCAATTGCTGCCTCCTGCTTCTCCTTGTCGATCGTCGTCACAATCGTGTAACCACCAGTGTTGAGATCGTCAGCCGTGAACTTCCCAGAGTTAATCAACTCGTTCGTCGCCGCCTGAAGCACATATCCCGCAGGCCCGGCAAAACTCGAATTCTGTTTCGGTTCACGAGTCTCCGGGAAGGTTTGTGCGTTAGCTTCACTCTGATCCAGGTACCCTTCTTTCACCATATTGGTAAGCACACGCTGCCAGCGTTCCTGCGCTCGCTCGGGATTGATAGCCGGATCCCAGGCACTCGGTGCCGGTACCACAGCCACAAGTAGCGCCGTCTGAGAGAGGCTGAGCTGAGAGGCATCGATCCCAAAGTACTTCTGCGCTGCCACCTGAATTCCATAGGCTCCGCGCCCAAAGTAGATCGTATTGAGGTAGTTCTCTAGAATTTCTTCTTTGGATTGCTGTCGATCGATTTTTAGAGCGAGGATTGCTTCCTTCAGTTTCCCTGCATAACCCGTGGTGGTGCCAAGATAGAAGCGTTCGACATACTGCTGGGTAAGAGTAGATCCACCCTGACGCGCCCCACCCTTGACATTATTCACAATGGCACGCGCGATTCCCTTGAGATCAATCCCGTTATTTGTATAAAAAGTCTGATCTTCGGAGGCGACGATCGCTGTGGAGACGTAGTTCGGGAGGGTCTCAAGTTTCACAGGAACTCGATCATAGTCAGCGAAAGTCCCCATCTGCGTATGTGCGTCGGAATAGGTAATAGTGGTGCGCTTGGCTAATGCGAAGTCTGAGGGATCGGGTACCTTGATAAAAATGTAGAGAGCTGCAAAGGTGGCTGCACCCAGCGCGATGAAGGAAAAGAAGGAGGCGACGAGGAAGCGCCAGCTTGGCATCCAGCGCCGCACAGGCCCTAATCCTCTGCGTGGATAGTTCCAGATCTTACGACGACGATGCCCCTTTCTCGTGGATGCCTGTGCCATCAGTTCGCCTCCGTTCGTGCTCCACGCTTGCGACGCGAGAGAGCTTGTAGTGTGGAGCGAATCTTCTCACCCTTTTCTGAGGAACGCGCGGTGAAATCTACAAAAATTTCTGAATGTGGTGATTCTTCGTCGTAATAGCCGGTGGAGTGTTTGCGTGCAGCATCAGTTTCTGGAACAAGGAAGGCTGCGATCCACCGCGTATGCGGACTCGAATCGATAAGAAGTGCTTTGGCGAAGAGAGTGAGCGGCACAGCGAGAATAGTTCCCATCGGCCCGGCTACTGCTGTCCAAAAGAGAAGGGAGAGGAAGGTAACCACGGTGGAGAGTCCTACGGCTTCCCCCGTGATCTTAGGTTGAAGCACTCCCTGGATCACCGCATTAATCAGCGTGAAGGCGAGGATCACCCACAGTCCCGTGAGCCATCCCGAATCGAGGGCACCCATAAGAGCAGGTGGGATTACTCCCAGGACGAATCCAATATTGGGAATGTAGTTCGTGATGAAGGAGAAAAGCGCCCAAGCCACTGGCATCGGCACATGGAGAGCCTCAAGAACGATGTAGTTAATGACAGCCACAACTAGACCAAAGATCGTGGAGACAAGCCAGTACTGGCGTACACGCCCCTCAAAGGAGGCGAGGGCATCGAAGAGCATCGAATCGTGATTCTTCACAATCTCAGAGCGAGTGCCAAGCGTGAGAGTGTCGATCGTAAGAAAGACGAGGCTAAGCACCATAACTCCCACGAAGCTACCCACCGAACTCAGCGAACTCACAGCCGTGAGAACCGTGTCGAGAGCCTGGCTCACATTGAACGAGTTGAGTACCTTCGAGGTGATGTCCTCTGTGGCAAGGCCGTGCTCATTAGCAAGTTTGAGAAGATCTCGGATGGCATTTTGGAAGGCAGGCGCATACTCCCGGATAACATCTGGCAGACCCATCAAGGACCATGCCATAAGCCCAAGGAGGAGAACAAGCGCAAGAGCAATGGTGATGAGGGTGACACAAGCCGAAAGCCAGGGTGGCACGCCTTGACGCATAAGAACTCGGTGGATGGGACGCACCGTAAGAACGAGAGTGAGAGCAAAGAAAAGCGGCATGAAAAAGCTGCTGATATGCCCTAAGCCCGCACAGGTAACCGTGGCCAATGCTCCGACAATAAGAAACTTAAATCCCGCCGGGAGGCTAGCCGGACTTGCGATCCGTGCGGTAAGTGGAGCTTGGGTAAGTGGGACAGCTCCTTCCTGTGCGCGTGCAGCAGTAGTCACTGCGCTGGTGCTAGGTATGTCATTCGTGCCGCTGCGTGGCGTCTCGGCCATGTGCCTCTCCTCGCATGTACTCCTGCTTATATGTCTGTGCTAAGCCTATGTGCCTACCGGCAGACACTGGAAGATAGGCGCGGCACATGTGAGAAAGTGATGCGGGAAGAAGGTGGACACTTTCCTTTGGAAGGTACCCATTCTTCAGAAGGCACCAATCCTCAGTCTCTAGGTAAATCTATGAGCTTCCAGCTCTCAGTTCTCGCGGTAGCGCCAAATCGCAATCCTCGACATAAAGTGCGCTCTGATGAACCCATGTACGTCTTCTAAAAGATGTGCAAAATCCCTGCAAATACACAGAAGATACACATTGGAGCACAAGATACTCCCACCAAGGGTATGTACACAAAGCTCGTTAAAATTTTGATAGGTAATTTTCTCAACAGCAGTTTTATACGATACGTGGTTCGCCATTTAACCTAGAAATTATGAGGGAATATACAGTTGCGACGATCCATACCACCGCCACTAAAACAATGTGAACAGGGCGTGACCATCCCGTGATAGGAACCACTATCACTGCCACGCCAGCAGCCACACATTCGGCAATATTGAAGAGAACGTCATAGATCGAAAATGCTCGCCCTCGATACTCGTCGACCGTATCAGACTGAACAATCGTGTCTACCGCGATCTTTGCCCCTTGCACACCCACACCAAAGATCACGAGTCCAAGGAGATACCACAAGCGTGAAGGCCATAACACAATGCAGATCTGCCCTACCGTGCCAGCAACTAGGCACACGACGATCCACGTTGAAGGGCGCACATACGCACGAGCCATCGGCGTGAGAAGCACAGCAACCCCATGTCCAGCCACCATCGCCCCAAATAGTGCACCTGCCGAGGCGAGACCCGCATCGGCATTCGCAGAATCAGCAAAAAGATTACGCCCAGCGAGGATGAGCATGATGAGTTGCATTCCGTAGACAAAGCGGTGTGCGGCCATCGCACCCAATGCAGCGGCAGGAGTCCCACGCCTCACAAGATAGCGTGCAGCAGCGGCGATATCACTCGCAGCACTAGTGATCTGAGAACCAAGACGACCACGACTCTCCACACGCTCTGGCCCAAGCTCATCGCACCCAAATAGGCGTGCCACCGCAGAACTCGCAAGGAAAAGAAGGGTCGCCACGACGAGAGAACCCACATTGCGAAGCTCGGGATTAGGCAAAGCAAGGCGAAGCACAATCCCCACACAAGCACCGAAGGCCGTAGCTACACCACCCAAAGTAGGAACAAGGGAATTGGCGATAAGGAGCCGTTCACGCGCCACTACCATCGGCAATCCCGCCGAAAGCCCGGCCAGCATGAAGCGAGAAACACCAAGAGCGAGGAGTACCAGAGGATAGACAGCCCACATCATGCTAGCGAACATAAGTGGAAGGATGAGGAGCACTAAAGCAAAACGCAAGAGATTTCCCCACACAAGCACCTGACGGCGGCGCCATCGATCAAGGAAAGGCCCTGTGAATGGGCCGACAAGAGAATAGGGCAAGGCCATGACAACAAGCGCCGCCGCTACCCCTGCCACCGATGTTGCCGTCTCGGGACTAAAGATAAAGAGCGAAGCAAGACCCGCCTGAAGCATCCCGTCTCCTAATTGTGAGACGAGGCGCACAGCCAAGAGCTTACGGAAGCCTGAGGTTGTGGCGAGGGCAGAGAGATCATCAACGAGACGCATAAAGAACTTTCTCAGAGAAACAGGCGGGCGAGCTATGGATGAGCAACGTTAGAACTCATCGTGGTGTTCCTGCCACCAACTCATAAGGCGTGCCACTGCCTCCTCATGGCTGAGAGGTCCTTCCTCAAGACGAAGATCAAGAAGGAAGTTACGTGCAGCACCCACCACACGCCCTGGCCCTACTCCTAGGATCTCCATAATCTGTGTACCGTCAAGATCCGGGCGAATCGCGTCAAGCTCTTCTTGCGCGGCAATCTCCACGATCCGGCGGGAGAGCTCGTCGTTTGCTGCCTGAAGTCGGGCGACTTTGCGAGGGTTCTGCGAGGTGATATCCGCCCTGATAAGGCGCAAGAGGCGGGGTAGAAGATCGCCAGCATCACGCACAAAGCGCCGTACGGCTGAATCAGTCCACTCCGATTCGGAGAAACCAAAAGCTCGAAGATGAAGCTCAACGAGGCGTGCAACATCTTTCTCTGTCTGTTTATCGAAGCGAAGGGCGCGCATACGAGCGGAAGCCAGGCGCGCACCGACGACATCGTGCCAGCGGAAAGTCACCGAGCCATCACGCTCAAACTGGCGCGTAGCCGGTTTGCCGATGTCATGGAAAAGGGCAGCGAGACGAAGCACAAGATCGGGGCCAATAAGAGGTCCACCCAGAGAAGGCTCAGCTGTGAGAGATGTAGCTTCCTCTCCCTTGCGATCTTCGAGAGAAATCGCCTGTTCCATCACTGTGAGAGTGTGTTCGTAGACATCCTTGTGTCGGTGTTCAGCATCCACTGTGGTGCAAAGTTCAGCTACCTCGGGAAGGATAATTTCATTCACTCCGGTGTACGTGAGAATCTCGATACCACGGCG
Organism: Actinomycetaceae bacterium zg-1166; assembly: GCA_015679245.1. Taxonomy (GTDB): domain Bacteria; phylum Actinomycetota; class Actinomycetes; order Actinomycetales; family Actinomycetaceae; genus Changpingibacter. The sequence goes on from CP064953.1 coordinate 1,904,483, forward strand.
CGGAGATGGAGAGAGCACAAGGCGCTCAAGTTCACTGCGGATGCGTTCAGCAGAGACGATTTCCAGACGCTCGGCCATATCGTCCATCGCTGCCATGACATCTTCGCTCACATCGAAACCAAGCTGTGCAGCAAAGCGTGCACCCCGCAAAATACGCAGAGGATCGTCGTCGAAAGATTGCCGAGCAGTGACAGGAGTGCGCAACACTCCCTCAACAAGATCGCTAAGTCCTCCACAAGGATCCACAAGTTCGATCGTGGGCAATCGCACTGCCATTGCATTGACTGTGAAATCGCGGCGAGTGAGATCGCCCTCAAGTGTGAGGCCGAAATTCACATCAGGTTTGCGTGAGCCAATCTCGTAGGAGTCACTGCGGTAGGTCGTTACTTCCACCGTTAAAGCACCGCGCTGAGCGCCAATTGTGCCAAATTCCTTGCCGATATCCCACGTAGTTGAACCCCAGGTGGCGAGCAGTTTTTCCGTCTCATCCGGACGCGCCGAGGTGGTCAAATCGTAGTCGTGAATCGGCAGGCCAAGAAAGGCATCACGAACAGGCCCGCCCACGAGCGCCAATTCATGGCCTGAATCTGAGAAAATGGTTCCTAGTTCATGGATGGCACGCGGGAGGTGCCGAAGGGCTCGCTCACCTTGCATAAGGAGAAGTGCCCGGCGGTTTCCGTTTTCCATCCTCGCCCCTGTATCCGTCTCGTTGCTTGCTTCACGCTCACTCACCTTACAAGGGTGCCACGGCATACCGTTAGCGCGCATACGAGCGGAGAGACTACGGTTGTGAGATATGTCGAGTGAAGTCCCGGTGCCGGTACCACTACCCGCGCCGCCGCCTCAGCGCCCACGCATACGCACAGGTGCGAATTTTCCCAGCGGCATCATGCCTAGCACACGTGCTTCTAGCGAACGCGAACTAACCCCAAACACTACGAATAAAGAGACTTCCGCAGGCAAAGACAAAGTAGGCCAAGCCGGTTCCGCACACACGGCTCAGCCACACCCCGTGCCCACTCCTGCGAGCGCAGCTCCTGTTCCTGGTGCCACTTCGCGTGGAGGAATAGGGCGACGCTATCGTCCACATCTGCGCCATGGACGTATGGATCAGGGAAGTGCGACACCGCACCCACTCCTTCCGGTTGTCAATGAGACAAGTGCAGGGGGAGTGATTGTCTCGGTGCAAGGTGGGCGCGCCTATACCGCTGTGATTGCCCGGCGTAACCGTGGAGGACGCCTCGAATGGTGCCTACCCAAAGGGCACCTTGAAGGTTTGGAGACAGCCGAAGAAGCCGCAATTCGCGAGGTCTCAGAAGAGACAGGAATCACAGGGCGTGTGCTGCGCCATCTTTCCACAATTGACTACTGGTTTTCGGGAACTGACCGCAGAGTTCATAAAGTGGTTCATCACTTCCTACTTGAGGCTCTTTCTGGCACTCTCACCACGGAGAATGATCCGGATCACGAAGCGGAGAAAGTGGAATGGGTACTCCTCGATCGCGTCCCTTCCCGACTGGCCTACCCCAACGAGCGTCAGATCATTGCCGTGGCGCGTGAGATTCTGTTGGGGCGCGATTGATGGCGGAGCGTCGGAGCTTACGGGAACGTGTACGAGAAAAATTAAACTCGGGGAGTCTGCGTTCTCGTCACACATTCGCACGCCTCACTCTCGCCGCTTCCCTCCTCATGGCCGGAAGTATGGGTACTAGCCTCAACTTAGTTCATGCCAGCATTACCCCCAGGGAAGGAGGAACCCCCACAAGGTCTATCGCCACAGCGCGAATCCCCGCAACGCGAATAGCCACAGTACTTCCTACCTCTCCCACCCAGGATTCCTCTCCCAGTCTTGAAATCTCGGCGCTTACTCGTGCCTTCCTCAGCCCAGAGGAAGATCTCTCCCTCACTCTCACCGTGAGGAATCCAAGCACCGAACCTCTCGACCTCACCCGTGTTGAAATTGCGGGGCACCGTTCCACTCCCTCAACTCGCGTGCGTGTGCTCTCTTTCCTTGACGGTTCCAACACGCCTTTGCGCACGTTATGGGCGCAACCTTCGGATCTCACTGTGGCTCCTGGTGCTAGCGTGGAGATCCCTGTAAATGTGCCACACAGCGATCTTGGCTGGACACATGGTATTAATTCCTGGGGACCCCGGGGGATTGAAGCTCGCGTGCACACAGTTCACGGGAAGGGATCTCACATCCTTACCGCCCGTTCCCTCACTGTGCTTGCGCCAAACTACGAACTTCCAGGTACACCCACGGGAGTTTTTGTGCCAATTACCTCCACGACTAAGGATCTTGCGAGGAAGAGTTCCGTGCACGATCGCACCATATACTCGCCCTCGCCGAATGAAACACCAGCACCCACACAGGAGAACTCACATACCTCCCCCACCACAGATGACTCACATGGGGATTCTCCTTCTCCCTCAGCAGGTGAAAGTTCACAGGAATCTATGCACCAGGATCGCGAGAAGGAAAGTGGAATCACTGAACGTATGGCTCACACCCTCCGGGTACTTGCACTACCAGGAGTCAGTGTTCTTATTCAGCCTGATGTCGTAGCTGATGCTCTGACGAACAGCCAGACCGACACAGATTCGACACCAGACACTACAAAACAGAACACTGCCAGAGAAGACACCTCTGCATCGAGATCAGCTTTGCGCCTTTTTTCAGAAAATCCCGCTACGGAAGTAATCGCGAGTGCCATGTACGATGCAGATGCCGCAGCTCTCGCCCACGCCGGAAAGGACTCCTATCTGGCCACGTCCTACACCACTGGAGCGACAGCTCTTGCCACAGCGGGTGTCAATGCCACATCTATGATTGCTGCTCTTGCCCCTGGAGCTGATAGAGAAACGGTGGGGGCACTTGTTGGCGCTGGAGTGAAGGCCGTCATCGTTCCAGGCGACGAGATCCCAGCTACCGGCTATCAGTACGCTGCACCTTCGGCTCGTACCTCCGTGATTTATCACAAGGGTGAGAGCGAGGAGAGCCTTCCAGCTCTAGCGACAGATGCGACGATTTCGGCAGCCCTGGCTGGCTATCTCGTAGGTGAAGGTGAATCTGTGGCACGTGCCACGGAGGTGAAGGAACTCAGCCCCCTCAATGCCCGCCAGCTCACTTTGGCGCTCAGTGCCATCACCTATCTCGAACGCCCAGCAGATCAGCGCGCAATGCTTCTGGCTGTGGATCGCCCAGAACTTCTTCACTACGGTGCCACAGATCCGACTGATACCAGCCTTGCACATGCAATATCGTCCACGAATCTCGCCGAAACAATTTCTGCTCTTATGTCCGCACCCTGGGTGGTACCCACCACCGTAAGTGGTTTGCTGAATGAGCAAGAATCTCCTGTGCAGCGTGCCGACCTCCCGGAGAAATACATCAGCGATGGTGAGGCACTCACAGAAGAACTCACAAGTGCGACAACTACACTCTCGTCGATTACGAGAATCGCCAATCTCTCTGTTCAGCCAGACGTACTTGTAGATCCGGCCACCGAAATATCGGCTTCACTCGCAGGACTCGCCTGGCGTAGCGATCCTGAGGCGCGCACACGGCATATCCAAGATTTCTCCCTCCTCGCCCAAGGGTATGTCAACTCAATCGTCGTCGCCCCTTCCTCGACGATTAATGTGATTTCTCGGGAGGCTTCTCTTCCGATCCTTGTCGATAACCGCCTCTCTGTGGATATCGGAGTGGTGGTAGCTCTCACAAGCAAAGATCAGCGCCTTGTCTCCTCACAGAGAGTAGCTGTGAAAATTCCTGCACATGGAAGTACAAAGGCACGTGTTCCCGTGGAGGCCACAGGTTCAGGCAATATCACTGTAGAGGCACAGGTTCTTTCTCCTTCTGGAGAAAAAATTGGCAAACCACAAGTCATGCATGTGCGAGTGCGCGCCGATTGGGAAAATACAGGAACCATCATTCTGGGTGGGGCTTTATGTGTGGTGCTTATGGTGGGAGTATTCCGTTCTCTCTCCCACGGACGGCGTTCTACTGAGGCGAAGCTGCGTGGGCCAGGATTTTCTTCTGGAACTCCCGATGAGGGCAAGGTTTCTCATCCTGGTGATGAAGATACCGATTGTGATGCTGTGGCATCTTGCACCTGCGAGGGGAAAGCTACTCCTAGTGAGGAGAGGAGTTCCTGCGAGGAGAGTGCTCCCGAAGCTGCGGAAGAGGCTACTACGTGCAACGATATAGCCGAGGAATATGCGCGAGGAGCCTCCTCACCTTCACTTCCTTCCTCGGTGTGGCCTGGGCCAACACTAGACCGTCAGCGATAGAATGGCATTTCCACACCAGCAGGTTCGCTAAGGAGGACATGCCGTGACTTTCGCAGAAGCAGGAAACCTGATCGACGGACGCTACCAACTCACCAAGCCTTTCCTTGTGCCTGGCTCAAGCGAAAGTAGCCAGGCCGGTATTCGTGTGGAAGCGTGGAATGCCATTGATACCTTTCGGTCAGCTCAGGTTCGCCTTCTCCTCCTTGATCCAGGTAACCCCGCCACAGTGCAGGCTCTCGATGCTGCCAGGCGTACAGCGATCTTCTCTAGTTCACGAGCAGTGCGGGTTCTCTCGGTGAGTGAGTCTGGCCAGATACCTGCATGGATCTGCACTGAACTCCCTTATGGAGAGCCTCTCCTCACCTTTTTCAACAGTATGCCCTTCCCACCTGCACAGATCCATGCTGTGTGCGGGGAAATCGCGACGACTCTCTCCGGAGCTCGTGAACACGGCATTCGCCACCTCGCCCTGAACCCCTCCTGTGTTTATGTAGATCTGGCTGGTGAAGTTTTTATAGACGGGTTCGGGTATGCAGCCTTCCTCGCAGGAATTCCTCATGCCGTGGAGCTGAGTAGAGATCCACTCTTCGGTGTAGAAGCCGATCGCCTCGAAGCCCGTGGAATTGTGGGGTTGGCAGCGAGTATGTTGGTGGGCGATCCCACTGTTCCTGCTCACCAAGCAATTGCTGAGGGAGCAGGAGATCCCGATCTTGACGATCAACTTCGCCTCGTATTTTCCCGTGAAAACACAGGTGAAGGTTCTCTTTCCCCGGCAGAACTTATCCGTGAGCTTGCCCCTTGGCCCTATGTAGCACCTCATCAATTCCCACGCACGCAAGAGGAATTTGGGTGGGCACCGCCGCCTGTCTTTGCCACACCGACACACTCATCCCTTGCACAGAAAGCTGAACAGACAACCGCACCTACGCCTTCGACGTCTGCCTCAGCTCCCTCACCCGACGAGGATGCCCTTACTTTTGACGAGGATGAATCACTTTTCCCGCCTTTGCACACTGATGATGAGGTTGCACTTAAGACGAGGGACGAGCAGGGAGATGAAACGAAGGCCGAGGACTTCATGAATGAGCGTGAACCCGAGGCTCTCAAAAATAGTGAAGCGTACGAACAGAAATACGGAAAAGTCGTCGGTACTGCGGAAGATGATAACAAGGGTAAGGAAATCGACAAGGAACTCGGCTTCACACCTCCTGAAGCTCCACCCGTGACTCCTCACTGGATACGCCCTAAAGACTTTGCGGAAGATGAAACCGAATCCGACGACAAGGATGAGGAAGAAGATTATGAGGAGAAGGCCCCTCAGACGGTGGTACTTCCCTCTCTCGGTGAAGGAGAATCTCCGCTTTCAGAAGTCGAGAGTGAGAATATCGAATCTAACATGCAGGTAGAGGAGAGTCAGCCACGTCGGGAAATAGAATCGGGCGTACATCCCGAGCCAGAGGTAGAAACTCCTCTTGATTCTGGGGCTTCCCTTGAATCCACAGTTTCCCTTGAGCTGGAAGCTGAACCTGAGCATGTTCGCAGCTCTAACCATGACCACGAGCCTGACCCAGAGTGCGAATCAACCTCTGAGATGAAACTGGAGCGCCCTCATACACAAAGCCCGGTTGCAGGTTCGTCGGCGGACAAGAAAAAAAGAGCTCTGACTCAACGCGCGGGAATAGCGGGAATAAAAGGAAGCCTGACTCGGCGCAGGGGAATAACTCGTCCAGGACGCACAACTTCGCGTCGTAGCCTCTCCTGGATCTTCACTACAGGTGCAGCAGCACTGGTAGTAATCGGTGGAATTTGGGCTGTGACCACGTTCTTCTCACCGACGAAGGAAGTAGTACTCCCCAAACCTAAGCTCACCTCCGAACCGAGTATGAGCGCCGGATCTGCCACGCCCGCACCTACACCTACTCAGCCTTCGGTTGAGTCCCTTCCCGCACCAATAATCAGCTCGATCGCCTTACTCAATCCACAGGGTGCACAGCTTGATCCAGCCACGGTAGCTGAGCAAGATAGCCCCGCTACTGTTACGAATGCGATTGACTCAAACCCGAATACAGTGTGGCGTTCGTGGTGGTACTCCAATCCCAACTTTGTACGCAAAGAAGGTATCGGACTTGAGGTAAAGCTGGCAGCAGAATCTCGCGTGAGTGAGGTCAACCTGCAGGTAAATGGGGAAGGTGGCAACGTCCAGTGGCGTAACACCACCGCCACAGCTCCTAACGGAGGTAACGTTATAGCCGAAGGTGCAATGAGTTCTTCCACCGCGCTCAAGGCAAGTGAACCAATCGCCACCGATACCGTTATTCTCTGGTTCACGCAGCTACCTACCGATAATGAAGGGCGCTACCGAATCTCCCTCGCACAGGTACAGGTGAAGTAGGTACGGGAACGTTCGTCATCGAGGAGTAGGTAGGCTCCTTCGTTAGGTTGAGGCAGGTTCGTCGTCAGCTGAACAAGAAATAGGCCAGAAGCAAAGAAGATTAAAGTGTGGGGAAGAATTTATGTCTGAAGGAGAGAACGTGGGGAACGAGCACGAAGTCATCATCGTAGGATCTGGGCCTGCCGGGTGGACAGCAGCGATTTACACGGCACGTGCAGGGCTTTCGCCTCTGGTCTTAGCTGGCGCACTCGATGCTGGTGGCGCTCTCATGACCACTACTGAGGTGGAGAATTTCCCCGGATGGCCTGAGGGCATTATGGGACCTGAACTCATGGAGAAGCTCCAGGAACAGGCGGAGAAATTCGGGGCACAAGTACTTTACGAGGATGCTGTGCGGCTCGAACTTGATGGAGCCATCAAGCTCGTGGCCACTGAGGATGAGGAGTACCGCGCGCGAACCCTTATTCTCGCACTAGGCTCGGAGTACAAAAAGCTGGGAGTTCCAGGGGAAGCTGAGTTCTCTGGAAAGGGAGTCTCCTACTGTGCCACTTGCGATGGATTCTTCTTCAAAGATCAGGAGATTGCCATAGTAGGCGGCGGTGATTCAGCCGCTACTGAAGCTCTTTTCCTTGCGCGCTTCGGCTCCACTGTTCATCTCATCCACCGCCGTGGCCAGCTCCGTGCATCCAAGGTGATGGTAGATCGTCTTCTCGCTGAACCAAAGATCCAGATTCATTGGAATTCCAAGGTGGCCGAGCTGCGTGGGGAGAATGAACTCACGGCAGCAGTACTTGAAGATACTGTGAGTGGTGGACAGCGCGAACTTCCTGTCTCCGGGCTTTTTGTAGCTATCGGGCATGAGCCACGCTCAGCCGTTGTGGGTGAGCAACTTGAACTAGATGCAAACGGTTACATTGTGGTCGATGAACCTTCCACACGCACAAGTATTCCTGGTGTTTTTGCTGCTGGTGACGTCGTGGATCACACATACCGTCAGGCGATCACGGCTGCGGGTTCCGGCTGCCGTGCTGCACTGGATGCGCAGGCATATCTTGAGGCGACGACTTCCTGAGTGAATGCTTGAGGTTACAGAGTATGGTGTGAGTGTAGGAGCCTCGGATAGCCTGTGGAGAACCCGGTAGCGTAGGCTTGGCGGGGCAACCTGAGCAAAAGGCATGAGTACTTCAGAAATTTCGACTGAGGCACGGTGGACACTCGTTTTCGCGAGTGCTCGCTGGTGTGATCCTGCTATCCCCATGGCCGAGGTGTTCGGCGACGTTGTTGCAGATATACGTCAGCTACGGAAGGATCTCCGATTTCGCAGTGTCACTATAGATATTGACGACGAAGAACAGAATCACCTCACACCTATTGAGCCACCACGTGTAAGTACAGAGATTCTTGCATCTATTGATTTTGTGCCGCTTATACTGCTTGTGCGTGAAGAATCTGCGAGCGAGGAGCAGATGAGCGTGCATGGAGAAATCGTTGAACGTTTCGTCGGGCAACTTCCACGTATCGTTCTACGTGAGAGAATTCTTAGCGTCATAGAAGAAGGTAAACGCTAAGCTCTTTCATATTATTGTTGGTCATATCTTACGGTTCGTGGTAAATAATTCTTCCTCGTGTGGTTCGGTAGGGACGTACAACACTGTCGATGAGATCGGAGCCTCCCTCAACTGCATACGTCGGCCACATACACCTGTTTTACTGCTTTTACTGCCGTGGGAAAAGTATCATCTTTGCATTCATTGTTGGTTTTTCAGCTGCTTATGGAGTAGATCTTCGAAAAGGCGAAAGGAAATTAACTTCGCTCTTATCTTTGCAGTGTTAATACTATGTGCGATCATCCTCATCGTTCTAGTGCAGAAGATATATGGATTTAAGTAATTACCTAGTTACAAACTACCTAAGTTTTTATTATTTTATGAGATCTTTTCTATAAAGATCTGTGCGCAGTGATCTCCGCAGAACGTATCTCACAAGAGAATATATATGAGACATTTCCTTATATCGAAAATCCCTACAAAAATTCCATACCATACCTTTTCACGTCTTACGCTTCTTTGACAGCACACGCATCTCAGTTACGGCAGAGATCGTCAAGGTATGTCCACACCACTCCTTCCTCTCGTGATCTGAGAGTTAGACATGGCACACTTAGGGATGTGTGTTTTGCCACCAGATCCACCCACAGGGGTGGCATTCCCAGGCGCAAGCGAGGAACCTTCGTTGTCGGATAGGAACGGACTGCGGAGATTTCCTCTATCGTGTCAGGTAAAACACGCAACTGGCAGGATACCAAGCGAAGTCACAGCCACAGTATCTGGCACTCACAATGAGTGCCCTTAATTCAAGGAGAATGCGATGAGCACCAGGGATGAGACGAGGAGCAGCAACGGCACAGCAGGAGATCGCGCAGCCGCCGCTGCCGGAACTCGTCTCGACCCGTGGTACAACACCTACGCTGATCGTGCCCTCGGTATGAAACAGTCAGAAGTTCGTTCACTTTTCGCTGTCGCAAATCGCCCTGAAGTTGTTTCCCTCGCAGGAGGAATGCCGAATATCTCTGGCCTTCCCCTCGATTTTCTCGCCGATATGACCGCACGCCTCATTCGGAACCAGGGTACAAAAATTCTTCAGTACGGATCTGGCCAAGGCACCGAGGAACTGCGTGAGATGATCGCTGAAGTGATGCGACCTGATGGTGTGCGCGGCCACCCGGACGATATCACCGTCACCACAGGTTCACAGCAAGCTCTTGATCTTATCTCCGAGATCTTCCTCAACCCTGGAGATGTCGTTATCGCTGAGGCTCCCTCGTATGTAGGTGCTCTGGGAACCTTCCGTGCCTACCAGGCACATGTTGTTCATGTGGAGATGGATAAAGATGGTCTTATCCCTGAGCATCTGGAGGATTCTCTCAACCACCTAGAGGCTGAAGGGCGGCCTGTCAAGTTTCTCTACACAATTCCTAACTTCCACAACCCTGCAGGAGTGTGCCTCTCGCGTGAACGTCGCCCACGTATCGCAGAAATTTGTCAGCGCCACAATGTCCTCATCGTCGAAGATAATCCTTACGGACTTTTGGGCTTCGACGGAGATCCACTTCCAGCCATTCAGACTTTCAACCCTGATGGCGTCGTCTATCTGGGCAGCTTTTCCAAAACTTTTGCACCAGGGTATCGGGTAGGCTGGGCTCTTGCTCCCTCAGCGGTGACGGCACGCATTACTCTAGCGAACGAAAACGCATTGCTCTGCCCAACTACCTTCGGTCAGCTTTCGATTGCCGAATATCTGCGAACCTACGACTGGTATCAGCAAGTCAAGGAATATCGTGCCGTCTATCATGAGCGTGGACAGGCTATGCAGCGTGCGCTGGAGAAGTACATGCCGATGTGCGAGTGGAACAAGCCGGAAGGTGGCTTCTATACCTGGGTAAAACTTCCCGAGGGTCTCGACGCTCACGACATGTTGCCACGCGCCGTGACGAATCTCGTCGCCTATGTCTCTGGCACCGCGTTCTACGCCGATGGACAGGGACACGACCATATGCGACTCTCCTTCTGTTACCCTACACCTGAGCAGATCGAGGAAGGTGTGCGCCGCCTTTCTGAGGTGGTGAAAGCTGAGGCTGAACTCGTCGCGATGTTCGGAGCGCAGGACCGGCCAGTGCGGAATTAACCGGCAGGCCGCATTAGAGTACATGTATAGTCACAACGAATGTGCTTGAGGCAAGGGAGGCTTTCATGACACAACCGCTCACAGTGGCAATTCTGGCCGGCGGGCTTACGCACGAACGTGAAGTTTCTCTTCATTCTGGTCGGCGTATGGCAGCTCTCCTACGCGATGCTGGGATGCAGGTAAAACTCCTGGATGTAGACGCAGGACTCCTCCAAACTCTCGCCTCAATGCAACCAGATGTTGTGTGGCCACTGCTCCATGGCTCTACGGGTGAAGATGGTTCCATACAGGATTTGTTAGAGCTTGCAGGGCTACCGTATGTCGGTTCACGTCCTGGGGCTTGCCGTATGGCCTCAGATAAGGCTGTGGCGGCAACTATCTTGGAACGCGCGGGAATCGCTGTGCCTCGTTCCATGACCTTACCGCAGACCTTGTTCCGCGAGGTTGGCGTAGCCCCAGTACTTGAGCTCATCAAGGAGAGGTTCAGCTTCCCACTCGTCGTTAAACCTTCGCAAGGCGGATCGGCACTCGGTGTGACGATCGTTAAGAATGCTGCTGCGCTACCTGGGGCGATGGTGGATTGCTTCGCTTATGGTGGCGAGGCGCGTATTGAAGAATATGTGGAAGGGCGAGAGATCGCTGTCTCTGTGTTGAATACTAACGACGAGCGTGGGCCATGGGCACTTCCAGCCGTAGAGATCGTGACGGATGGCCCCTACGATTACGATGCTCGCTATAACGCCGGGCGTTCAGAGTACTTTGTTCCAGCTCGTTTGAACGACGACGAAGCCGCAACCCTTGCGGACGTTGCTGTGCGCGCACATACCTTGCTTGGGTTGGGGCAGCTCTCGCGCACTGATATTTTGCTTGAGGCTGACGGAACTGTGCGTGTCATGGACGTGAATGTGGCGCCGGGAACTACGGAGACTTCATTGTTGCCTCAGGCTGCAGCTGCTTACGTGCGCGAGCATGGCGGCAGTGTGGACGAACTTTACGTGAAGCTCCTCGAAGCGGCTGTTCATGAGGGTTGAGTGTGAATGCAGGTTGAGTGTTTGCGAAGGTTGAGCGTGACTGAGAGACTGAATGAGGGACAACACCTAAGCTCGCCCAACTCCACAGAGGCTCCTAGGCAACTCATCCAGCTGTAGAAATCCAACCCTGAGTGGTACCACAAACGTATTATCGAGGGTTGTCCCAAAGGCTCATGAACAGTTTCTCGTGCACTGCAAACTGGTGGAAGAGTCTCCTCGTGTCTAAGCTCCGGGAAAGTCGCCGTTACTTCGCAAGTATGGCTCTGGCTATCTACACGCAGTGAAATGCGGTATCGAGCGTGAAGAACTCGAAGCTGATGCGCTCTTGCTCATGCCCGCACTAGATGAAATCAGCGAACACAACAGCACCTTTTCGCTGTCGAGGACGTGATGAACGCTCTCGAAGCCTACGACGCTTGCTATCGGTTCGTCCATTGACGATGTGTGCTACGCATGGAACAACCTCATACGTTCACGATAACGTCACGAAACTGATGACCCGCTTATATGGATTGGGATAGGTTCTCTGCCTGATGGTCGCCTAGCTGAGCTTGGGCTCTCCAAAGGCGCACGCAGCAAACAAGCAAGTCTCCGACGAATCATCACCGAATACATCCACTGGTGGAACACCCAACGAATCGTCAGCAGACTACACACCAGCCCACTAAAATACCGACAACAATACGAACTCGCTGTCTAACAAACAGGGTTTACTCCAAACCAACACGAAATGTCCTATAGGCCTCATTTTCCATGTACGGAAAATGAGGAACCCGTATAGTTAGTGAGATATTTACTGGAGAATACCTCAAGAGGAGAGCTTAGAAGTGATCCTAATTTTCCGCACGTAGATCAGAGGATTCAGGTGCGAGAACTTCAAGAATACGATTAAGATCCTCAAGAGATGCAAAGTCAATCTTGATTGACCCTTTACGTTTACCCATATTCACGGCAACCTTCGTATCGAAGTGGTCAGCAAGTTTCCCAGCAAGTTCCTGGAGATGTGGAGAGACAACCCTTGTGCGGCGGACACGGTTTTCTGGTAAAGGCTCCTCACCTAGAGCCACAATCTCCTCCACAGCACGCACCGAAAGACCTTCGGCGACGATGCGCTGAGCGAGACGTTCCATCGCTGCGGGATCGGAGAGGCCGAGGAGAGCGCGTGCGTGCCCAGCAGAAAGGACCTGTGCAGCCACCCGCTTTTGAACGAGTGGGGGGAGCTTGAGAAGTCGTAAAGTATTAGAGATCTGCGGTCGTGAACGAGCAATTCTGCGTGCAAGTTCTTCCTGCGTGCAGGAAAAATCATCGAGAAGTTGCTGGTATGCTGCCGCTTCTTCCAGGGGGTTAAGCTGCGCACGGTGAAGGTTCTCCAAAAGAGCATCTCGTAAGAGATCTTCATCAGCTGTACGACGAATAATTGTCGGCACAGTTTCCGCACCGGCTAGGCGTGAAGCACGCCAGCGACGCTCACCCATAATGAGTTCATAGCGAGCTTCAGGGTGATCAGGTAACGGTTCACTGAGTGGCCGTACGATCACAGGCTGAAGTACACCAACCTCACGAATAGAGGTGGCAAGTTCGTTGAGATCGTCCTCGTCAAACACAGTGCGTGGCTGCTTCTGATTCGGCACTATCTGCTCAAGAGGAAGTTCCGCGTATGTCGCCCCAGGAACAGCGACAAGCTCGTCGTTTTCATCATGTGCGTGTTCCGTTTCCGCGGTGGTAGAAGTGGTAAGTTCCTCGAAAGAAGGGGTAATCGCTGGCTGTGCCGTAGTTTTCGCCTGCACAGGAGATTTCTTCGTGGATATGACCTTGGTGGTGACCTTGTTTTCTTCTGTGCTTGCGAAGGAAGCTGCGTTTTTCACTCCATCACTGGTCAATTTAGACCTTTCGCTATTTTGCCCAGCAGAAAGATTCCCTTCCTTGGGTGGTGTTACCTCAGAGAGTGATACAGGCTTCCGCTCCTTTGAACTTGATTTCTTGCTCGCTACGGCTTTGGTTTTGCTCGTACTTTTTCTCGTGGAAGATACAGAGGAAGCTGTGCTTGTAGAGGAGTTGCGCGTTGACGTGGATGTAGACCCACTTTCATCAGGTGTAGCTGGAACTGGCATTCCAGATGTTTCACGTGAAACATTCTCACTCTCAGCTACTTTCTCCCCACCAAAGAAGATATCGATCGGACGATCTTTTTGCTCACGTTGATTATCGGGAATGAGAGCCGCAATACCTCGACCAAGTCCCCGCCTACGTTCTGCCATTCTCAACCTCACTTCGCTCGATCAGCCAGCTCTTTGGCGGCTGCAAGATATGCAATTGCTCCCGTAGATCGAGGGGCAAATGAAATTACTGTCTCTCCGAAGGAGGGGGACTCAGCGATCCTTACCGATCGTGGAATTTCTGTATTGAGAGTTTGGGTCGGAAAGAACTCACGCACATTTGCTGCAACTTCTGCAGAAAGGTTCGTATTTTTTGAGGACATTGTCAGGACAATTGTTGAGACTTCAAGCGTGGGGTTTGCTGACTGTTTAACACCCTCAATTGTCCGAAGGAGTTGAGTGAGGCCTTCGAGGGCATAGTACTCACATTGAACAGGGATGAGAACTTCACGTGCAGCAATAAGTGCATTGATAGGAAGGAGTGACATCGAAGGCGGACAGTCGATAATGACATAGTCTATGTGGCGACCATATTCCTCAAGCTCTATCAGCGTATGCTCAAGCGCTTGTTTGAGACGGTAGCGGCGATCAGCTTCGTCACCTAGTTCTATGTCAATCATTGCAAGATTAATGCTGGCAGGCGCAACGTAGAGCTTTTCGTATTGTGAGTTTTGATGAAGGATGGAAGTGAGAGAGTTTCGCCCTACGAGGACATCGTATATCGAGGCAAGATTGTCTGTTCGCTCAACACCAAGTGCCGTGGTGGCATTTCCTTGAGGGTCGGCATCAATAACAAGTACTCTCAATCCGCCTTGCGCTAAAGCTGCTGCGAGATTAACGGCTGTGGTTGTCTTTCCCACTCCACCCTTTTGGTTAGCAACAGCGAGGATACGTGTCTGTGAAGGCACACGGAAAGGATCTGTGCCTACAGATTGAAGGCGTTGCATATCGCGCGCAAGACCCGCAGCAAGCGGCGTATCTTCTGCAGCAAAACGCGCCCAGTTCTCGCCCGTAAGGGGTGCGCGTAGGGGATCTAGCTCTGTCATCCTCAGCCTTTCATCTCCAAGATCTAAGTCTACCGGCTCTCTTTATTCCTGTGGCACCCTGTGAATAACTCAGCACTGTGATTCGTTTTGACACGATGTATTTCGCAAACTATCTCACCTGCCGACATTGTTTCACGTGAAACATCTATGACTTTGATTCGTTTTCATGTCGCTAGATACCTCTCACTGTTTTCAATCTAGAGATGCCTTCGAACTCAGACCTTCTCTTTCATTTTCCCATCTTCAGAAAGCTGACACGACATGTTTCACGTGAAACATGCGTACACCCATATAACATCACACAGGCCAAGAGCCAAGAGCCAAGAGCCAAGAGCCAAGAGCCAAGAGCCAAGAGCCAAGAGCCAAGAGCCAAGAGCCAAGAGCCAAGAGCCAAGAGCCAAGAGCCAAGAGCCAAGAGCCAAGAGCCAAGAGCCAAGAGCCAAGAGCCAAGAGCCAAGAGCCAAGAGCCAAGAGCCAAGAGCCAAGAGCCAAGAGCCAAGAGCCAAGAGCCAAGAGCCAAGAGCCAAGAGCCAAGAGCCAAGAGCCAAGAGCCAAGAGCCAAGAGCCAAGAGCCAAGAGCCAAGAGCCAAGAGCCAAGAGCCAAGAGCCAAGAGCCAAGAGCCAAGAGCCAAGAGCCAAGAGCACGTTACATGACAACGCCACATAGCACACAACTTTATGAACTGTGGTGAATGTCTCAAATTACAAGCCCCTGTACCACCTTCACTCCAGATGTGTTGTCACACTGCTCCGTTTCACGTGAAACATACGAAGTGTTCCTTCGACAGTTTTCGATCTAGGAACGAGAATCAGAACTAGAACGTGTTGAACCGTATCCGCCACAAGACTTACAACTTTGAACCTGTCAGGGATTTCCAAGGAAACCAACAGATAAATGTGTGTATGCCAAATATTTCAGATACCGACTGTTTCAGATACATATGCATATCTATACGCATATCTGTGTACCACGATCCAAGTATCTTCAAAAAATTAAGTGCATACTTAAGTACATACACATATAGGTTGCACACATCTACATTGGAATTAAAACACACAAAAGAAAAGTGTCCCACTCATCAGATAGAGCCTAACTTTTCCGTTTCACGTGAAACAGAAAACCTCATAAAAGACTCGAATACGTGTGCTCATGGCACGAAGTAAAGCAACGAGTTCACAGGTCATACATTCCAGTGAAGCTAACGGTTTGTTTGACCTTTCTTACGAACCTCAAGTATGCGCGTCTCTTCATGTGTACCCCACGGAGTTACCACATGAACGTCAGCCCATTTCGCGCGAAACTTCTGAAGTTGCGGCACAGCCTCATCAATTTCCTCATCAACACGTGATCCTTTAAGTGCCACAAGAGATCCGCCAGGTTTAAGGAGGGGCATCGTCCAGGGGAGAAGTTTCTTGAGTACAGCCACTGCTCGCGCAGTTACTATATCACAAGAGTAATCGTTAAAAAACTGTTCTGAACGTCCTCGTCGAACTAAAACATTATCAAGATCTATCGCTCTTTTAACATCATTTAGCCAGTCACAACGTCGTTCCATTGAATCAATAAGAACTACCTTCACGTCTGGTCGTATGATGGCGAGAACTACACCTGGGAAACCTGCTCCTGAACCGACATCAATCACCGAAGCTTTATCGGGAACGAACTCCGAAATCGCCGTTGAATTGAGAAGATGGCGCGTCCAGAGTCTGCTTAACTCTCGGGGGCCAATAAGGCCACGAAGTTCACCTTCTTGCACAAGGAGAGTAGCGAAGGCTTCAAGTTTCCCCCATATGTCCTCCCCGAAGTGGGAGGCACCTCCCGAAGGTGTGGGTTCCACTGCATTCTCTGCGTCCATTATTTCTCCTTGCCTTGGTAAGTGACATCACGGTCACCTGGCGTGATCCAAGACAGGTTATCACGCACCACCTCAGACCTTCCGAAAACAGGTGAGGTTAGCAGTAGGGAAGAGGAGTAAAAGCCAAAATATAGGAAGCTAGAGGAGGAAAGAGAAATACACAAAGAGAGTAGTAACAAACGAAACTACACATCAAGCAGTGAGAAACCGTAACACTATCAAACCGCGAGGGGCAGTAGCCACTTTCGCAACTACTGCCCCTCGTCGCACGTTATTCACTTATGTTATTCAGTCGCGAAAATCCAAACCACCAGATCATCACGATTATTCTGCTGATTCTCTGTGGCAAAACTAGATCGATTAGGCTCATTCAGCCGATTCGGTAGATTCTGCCGAATCGGCACTCTCTGTAGACTCAGCATTCTCTTCACTCTCCGCAGAGTCAACTGAGTCGAGTGGCACACTTCCTTCGCCCTCTTCGCCATTTTCCTCGTCGCAAGGCTTAATCACGACGTGTCGATCCTGCCCCACGCCTTCCGAATCCGAGACGAGCCCCGAAGCGGCCACGACATCGTGAACCACTTTACGCTCGAAAGGATTCATTGGTTCGAGTTCAACTTCATCGCCAGTCTCCAGCACTGTGGCAACAGCCTCGCGCGCGATCTCAGCAATTTCCTCTCGATGTTCTGCCCTAAATCCTGCAATATCGAGCATGAGGCGGCTTCGTTCGCCAGTCTGAGTCTGCACAGCTAGTCGTGTGAGTTCCTGCAAGGCGTCAAGTGCCTCGCCTTCACGCCCAATTAGGCGCTTGAGGCGACGATCTACACCCTCATCGGAGACGATGGCAAGGGAAGCACGATCAGCTTCCACCGAAATCTCAATATCTCCATCGAGGTCGGCAATGTCGAGAAGCTCTTCAAGGTAGTCTGCGGCGATATCGCCTTCTTCGTCGAGCTTCTTCACAAGATCTGCTTTGTCGATTGGTTCACTCATCGTGAGCACCTTCTTCGTCGTGGCCGAGAGGCCGGATTTCGTGGACATCTATTGTATGAGCAATACAGCAAACTGTGGGTAATACGTCGCTTGTGTGTGAGAGATGGGAGTCGTGCGCTCAGTTCAACTCCGGATCGCAAACGTCGCTACCTTTACCGTTTGAACGAGGCCTTCTATAAGTAAATCAAGGTTCACCTTCGGTAGCGCTCTACCACCAACTGTGAATTCACAACCTCGCCTTTCAGAATGCCCTATGCCAGTGGCGCATCTTTCCCTGTCAGAAGTTGCGAGGTTTCGCATTCTTCTGGGCTTTCTTCTGGCGCTTTTGAGCCTTATCACGCGAACGAGCACGCTCAGCCTGGCGGCGCTCATAACGCTTACGGGCACGTTCCGCATCGGTTAAACCATCCTTGCCGCGAACTTCCTCGGTGCCCTCCTCGCCATACTCACGTGTACCACCAGCAGCAGGATCTAAGAAGGAATTAGCACGTGAGGTAGTAGTGGAAGGAGTAATCCCTTTCGCTGCTACCTTCTTTGAACGCGCCTTGCCAAGAGGCTGCTGACGCTGACCACCGCGAGACTCTCGCTCCTCAAGTTCGGCAATCTCCTCCTCGGAAAGCCCTTCACGCTGACGCTTCTTGCGCAGGCGTTCCTCGCGGTCGCGGTAAGCCTTGGATCCGGGAGTTGGGTTCGTACGAATGAACCAGGTCTGCTGGCCAATATTCCAGATATTGCCTGCTGTCCAGTAGAGGAGCACACCTACCTGGAATGCCATACCGGAGAAAATGTAGATCACCGGCATACCGTAAAGCATAAATTTCTGTGTGCGGAAAATCGGGTTGCTCGGATCCATCGCTGATTCCGGCATATTCTTCATCGTGATTTGCTTCTGGGTGTAGTACATCGAGAAGCACATAAATACGACGAGGATACCCGCCACTACTTTCACCATTGTGGGGTTAGAAGCCGCACCAGGAACAGTGAAAGAAGAGGAAAGTGGAACGCCAAAGAAGGTGGATTCCTGGAAGTGTTCGGCCACTTCTTGAGTGATTGGCCCTAGCTGGTTGCCGTGCCCCCACGTGCCTTGCGCAATTTTGGGGAAGGCGTAGAAGAGGCGGAAGAGTGAGAAGAGAACCGGCATCTGTACAAGCATCGGCATACACGAGGCGAATGGCGATGTTCCATGCTTGCGGTAGAGGGCACTAAGCTCCTCCTGTTGGCGCTGTTGGGAGATCCGATCTCTCTTCCCCTTGTACTTCTTCTGGAGCTTCTGGATCTCCGGCTGAAGAAGCTGAGTTTGGCGCTGTGCCTTGATCTGACGGTTGAAGAGAGGAAGCACGAGGATGCGTACGAGCACGGTGAGTCCGAGAATCGCAATGACCCAGGCAGGGCCAGCTCCTGCTTCCATGCCGAGGAGAGTCAGGCCCTTGTGAATGCCGTACATGGCCCAGGCAACGAGCCACATAATCGGAAAGAGAATGGTATCCACTCGTCTACTTTCGGTTGCCGCGGGCTGGTTGCCCGCACGTCTATTCGTGAACCTAAGAAAGGCTCCTATCACGCCAAAGCCATTCCACGCAGTGACCGCAGCGGCCTATGGAGAGTTCGTGGCGTCTTCTTGTTCGTAGAGTTCAAGAAGTTCGTCGTGGTCAAGAGGGCGCGTAGGCCATGCACCTGTGGCAGGTACACGATCCACTCCACCCCGACTCCAGGGGTTGCACCGAAGGAGCCGCCACACGCTAAGAATTGTACCTTTGAGAGCCCCATGAATTCGAAGTGACTCCACTGCGTACTGCGAACATGTGGGCCAGTAGCGGCATCGACGCGCCTGTCCTGGTGATATTGTGCGCTGATACCAGCGGATCGGGAGGATAAAGAGGGAGGCCACTCGCGACATTGCCTGCTCCCTTAGCCCCGCACACTTGTCTCGGCGCGTCGAACGAATTTCTTCTGCGCCTTAGCAAGAGCAGTATCGAGATCAGCACCGAGTTCAGCCGAAGATGCCTGAGCAGCAGGGGGAAGTGCACGCACCACAATCGCCATTCCGGTTTCAATACCTGTGATTCTTTCGCGCATAAGATGGCGGAGTTGGCGGTAGATGCGGTGGCGTGCCACTGAATTTCCAACACTTTTGGACACGACGAAGCCGACCTTCACAGGTTGAAGGTCGGCTTGGTGAAGCGCCTGGACTGAGACGACAACCCGGCTTGCTGCGCCGCGTGAACCACGAAGGGTTGCAGCGAAGTCCGCCGAGTTCCGCATACGGTGCTCGGCAGGAAGCAAAATCAGGCCGAAATCTTCTCGCGACCCTTGCGACGACGAGCCGCGAGGATAGCGCGGCCAGCGCGCGTGCTCATACGCTTGCGGAAACCGTGCACCTTGGCACGACGGCGATTGTTCGGTTGGAAAGTCCGCTTGACCACGGTTCTACTCCCACGTTCGGTTGAAGCGAGTGTTACCTCGCAGGGCGATGTGCGGAATATACGCACACGTGACTAGCCGACTTTACGCGAGTCTCTAGCCAAAAATCAATGAACGAAGGACTTCACGTGATACGTCTCTCAGAGATCACATCACGTCATTATGAATTTCATCTTCTTCCACGTCGTACATTCACACCTGTGGATAACTTAAAGCTCTCAGCTTT